>NZ_CP003409.1:0-1749904 GCF_000789375.1 Thermotoga sp. Cell2
TTTTGAGTGTATCTGTTGGATAATTAATCCAGTCACTCCTCGTTTGGGGGTCCTCCATTATGAAAGAGAGAATACTCCAGGAGATAAAGACCAGAGTAAATAGAAAAAGCTGGGAGCTCTGGTTCAGTTCTTTTGATGTGAAGTCGATAGAGGGTAACAAAGTCGTCTTCTCGGTCGGTAATCTTTTCATAAAAGAATGGCTGGAGAAGAAGTATTATTCTGTACTATCAAAAGCTGTGAAGGTTGTGCTCGGGAACGATGCCACTTTTGAAATCACCTACGAAGCCTTCGAACCTCACTCCTCCTACAGTGAACCGCTCGTGAAGAAAAGAGCGGTGCTTCTCACACCGCTGAATCCCGATTACACTTTCGAAAACTTCGTCGTTGGTCCGGGAAATTCGTTCGCTTATCATGCCGCTCTCGAGGTGGCAAAACACCCGGGCAGGTACAATCCGCTCTTCATATACGGCGGTGTGGGACTTGGAAAGACGCATCTTCTTCAATCGATAGGAAACTACGTCGTTCAGAACGAACCGGACCTGAGGGTGATGTACATCACCAGCGAGAAATTCCTGAACGATCTTGTTGACAGCATGAAAGAAGGAAAATTGAACGAGTTCAGGGAGAAATACAGAAAAAAGGTTGATATTCTTCTCATAGACGATGTTCAGTTTCTCATAGGAAAGACAGGTGTTCAGACGGAACTGTTTCACACATTCAACGAACTGCATGACTCTGGAAAACAGATCGTTATCTGTTCGGACAGAGAACCGCAAAAATTGAGTGAATTCCAGGATAGGCTGGTTTCCAGATTTCAAATGGGACTCGTGGCAAAGTTAGAACCCCCCGATGAAGAAACGAGGAAAAGCATAGCAAGAAAGATGCTTGAAATTGAACACGGTGAACTTCCTGAGGAAGTTCTGAATTTTGTCGCAGAGAACGTGGACGACAACCTGCGAAGACTCAGAGGAGCCATCATAAAGCTTCTGGTTTACAAGGAGACAACGGGAAAAGAGGTCGATCTGAAGGAAGCCATCCTGCTTCTGAAGGATTTCATAAAGTCAAACAGGGTAAAAGCCATGGATCCAATAGATGAACTCATAGAGATCGTCGCGAAAGTAACTGGTGCTTCACGTGAAGAGATCCTTTCCAACAGTAGAAACGTTAAAGCCCTCACTGCCAGACGAATCGGCATGTACGTGGCCAAGAACTATCTGAAGAGTTCTCTGAGAACGATAGCGGAAAAATTCAACAGGTCGCACCCCGTCGTTGTGGACAGTGTCAAAAAAGTCAAAGATTCCCTCCTCAAAGGGAACAAACAACTGAAGGCCTTGATCGATGAAGTGATAGGAGAAATCTCAAGGAGAGCCCTGAGGGGTTAACTCCTCGGGAATTCTCCTGAGGGACCATTTCAGAGCGGGTGTTCTGTAGGGATCAGAACCCTCGTCCAGCTTCAAAACCCACTTGCCGTCTCTTCCGGAAAGGTTGAGATAGTATACTTGCTGGAAACCGCCTTCGTCCGTGGAGATCACCTTCAGAAGATAATCACCATCCCTGTACACCTTCTTCACGACGAAAATCTTGTTTTTATCTTTGAACACCTTTCCTTCCAGCTCTTTAAGTTTTTCCCAGGTGACATTGCCTTCGAACACACTGTGAGCCATGGTGTTTTCACCCTCCATCAATCTTTTTACAGTTCCATTTTTTACTTTTCTTGCAACGATCAAAAAGGTCTTTTTTCCTTGAGATTTCCACTTTCTTTCGTAGCGAGTTTCTACATCTCTTTTGAAGTTCTCTTCGAACACATCTACGACAAAATACTCTGAGCTTTCGAAAGTATCCAAAACTTCCCGTGCGTACCACTCTTCATCGGTTGCAAACTCCACCGTGCCATCCATTTCCAGGACGGCAGAGAGCGTTTGCAGAAAATCATAACTTGTGATTCTTCGGTCTTCGTGCCTCTTTTTCGGCCATGGACATGGAAAGTTGATGTAAACCTTCTCCACGCTGTTGTCGGGAAACAACTCCTTCAGACCGAATCTGGCATCTACCTTCACGAGTCGAACATTTTTCAAGTTGTACCTTTTGAACTTTTTCTGTGCTTTCACGAAGGACGTGATGGACACCTCAAAACCAACGAAGTCTTTCTCCGGATGTCTTCTTGCAAGTTCTGCCAGAAATTCCCCGTTTCCAAAACCAATCTCAACCACTATCTTTGCCTTTCTGCCGAATATCTCAGACCAGTCGAGAGGAAATCTGGGAAAGTTTTGAGGCTTCAGTTCGTATTCTGTTACAACCACCTCAGCCACCTCTCCACTTCTATGAGATTCAGTTTTTTCTTCTTCGCGTATTCCACAACTTTTAGATATTCGTCTCTGGTGACAAACCTATCGAGTCCATATTCTTTCGCTCTGTACGCTGGGTAGAACTGCGCCATGATGTTCACAAGTGGTTTCGGCTCCAGCGTTGAAAGCAGATCGATCACACCGAAACTGTCTTCAAGGAAACCGGGAAGAACGAGGTGTCTCACAAGAACTCCTTTTTTCATAACACCATTTCTTATCACCGGTTCTCCCATCTGATCGATCATAACCTTCAGAGCTTCCAGGGCGAATCTTGGATAATCTTTCACACCAGAGAGCTTTTCTCCAAGTTCGGGATCGCTGTACTTGAAGTCTGGCATATAGATATCGACAAACCCTTCAAGAGAAATTATGGTATCGACAGATTCGTATCCTCCACAGTTGTAAACAACAGGAATTTCTTTCTCCATTCTCTCGAAGGCATCGACAATGAAAGGTATCTGGTGAGTGGGAGTCACCAGGTTGAGATTTTCCACACCCATGTCCTGAAGTTCCGTGAATATCCTCAGAAGATCTTCAACAGTGATTTCTTTTCCTATACCAAGCTGACTGATTTCATAGTTCTGACAGTAGACACATTTGAGATTGCAATAGGTGAAAAAGACGGTTCCGCTTCCACCGCGGCCAACGAGTATTCTTTCCTCTCCAAAGTGAGACCCCCAGGAAGAAACGACGGGAGAGTTTGCTACCCCGCAGGCCCCTTTCTCCCCTTTGAGTCTGTTCACTCCACAATTTCTGGGGCAGAGGTCACACCTTTCAAGCTTCTTGTAGAAAAGTTCACTCTTCACAGCCTCTTCAAAAAGTACTCGGCGTCGTCCGCGTACTCACTATCTGGGAAGAATTTTATGAACTCCTCGAAGAGCGAACGAGCAGTCGATGTATCGCCTTTGTAGTAGTAACACAAAGCCCTGTAATAGTAAACGTCATCTTTGAAATAGACGTTGTCTTCTCCAATTTCCTTTATGGCGATTTCAAACCTGTTTATGGCTTCATCGTAGTCCCTTCTCAGGTAGAACATGTATCCCAGAAACCACAGACTCTTTGCCCTCTCTATTCGATCTTCCCGTTCGGGAACGTAAACAACGGACACTGAAGGTTCTTTGTTCGAAGTCTTTGCTATAGCGGATTCAATCTTGGAGAGTCTGGATTCCAGGTTCGTGAGAGCCTCTTTAAGAGATTCAATATTCTCAGAAATGGGACTCATATTCTCCTGCAAGTCAGTGAAATTCTTATCAAGGGAATCGTTTATCCTTCCCAGATTTTCCGTGATGGCAAAGATGTTCGACAAGACATCTTCGATACGCTGTTCGATGGGTTTAATATTTACCGTGCTTTCAGAAGATGGCACGTTTACCTCGATGCGGGAGGGAAGGGTGTAAAAAGCGAGTATTGTTGTGACAAGAAGTGCAACCAAAAGAGAAAGTGTGAACACTTCGAAAACACCTATCTTTCGAGAGGAAACTCTGGTTTCGATCAGAGCAGGGTGCGTTCTGTCAAGGCTTAAAAGAAGCTTTCGATACTTTTCAATCGCTCTCTTCTCGTTTCTCTGGAGGGCGAGTTTGTATCTCAGAGCTATTACTTCCACGAGTTCGGGGTAATCCTTGACGATCGATTCGAGTATGGAGGCAGCTCCCTGAAAATTCTTTCGTTCTATTTCTTTGAGGGCTTCTTCTGTTTCTTTCGAATAGTCTATATTCAGCTGGTTTGTCGCGTACTCGTAATATTCTCTGTATTTCTCCTTGAGTTCATCCGGCAAGTTTTCATAGAGCCTTTTCACAGCCTTCCAGTTCCTGGCAGCGTACTCCACTTCCAGTTCAAGATGAGGAAACTCTTCTGGAAAGAGAGAAAGCAGATTTCTCGCCTCGGTGATTCTTTTCTCACTGATGAGATCCCTCACGATTTTTTCCAGAATGTTCATTCTTTCAACCTCCTTATAGCCTCAGGTATGAGGCGCAGTAACTCGGAAGCGGTGAGTCCTCTTTCATCCTGTTCAAAAAGCTCCGCGGCAAAACCGTGTAGATACACAGAAACCGCGGAAGCTTCGAGAGGGGAAAGTCCCTGTGCCATAAAGCCGGCTATCATTCCTGTCAGAACATCTCCGCTTCCTCCCTTTGAAAGTCCTGTGTTTCCCGTTATATTGAACAGAGTTCTCCCACCATCTGTTACGATGGTGGTGGCAGATTTCAAAACCAGCACGCAGTCGTTTTCTTTTGCAAACTCCTCTGCCAGTTCGTAGTTGTACTTGACGTCCCCAACAGTTTTTTTCACGAGTCTTGCCATCTCCCCAGGATGTGGGGTTAGTACCGCAGGGGATTTTCTCTCCTTCAGAACAGAGATATCCAGAACGTTGATGGCATCGGCATCGATGACAGCCGGTTTTTCGAGTGTTTTCAAAAACTCGTTGACAAACTCCCTCACGTGTTCATTGTTTCCAAGACCCGGCCCGATGGCTACCACATCCACGTCTTTTGATAGCTCCAGACATTCCTGAAGATTCTGCAGGCTGAAGAAGCCTTTTTCTGTATCTATGGGAACGGAAATGAGTTCTGGAAATCTCGAAGTAGCGATCAAACTCTGTGGAAAAGGAACTGCGAGCTTCACAAGACCCGTTCCCACTTTCAAGGATCCCATTCCAGAGAGAACGGGAGCTCCAGAGTACAGTCTGGACCCTGCTATTATCAGCACTTTTCCGTAGGTTCCCTTGTGGGAATCTCTGGGTCTTTCCGGCAGAAGGGAACGAACCATTTCCCGTGTTATCACGTATCGATTGATCGAATCGATCAGATGAACAGGATGACCTATGTTGGCGACTTTGAGCTTTCCTGTGAGATCTCTTCCTGGAAAGAGGATGTGACCTATTTTGGGAACTCCAAAGGTAACCGTGAGATCCGCTTTCACCGCTGTTCCAAGAACCTTCCCCGTGTTCGAATCTATTCCCGATGGAACGTCAACGGAAACAACTATTTTTCCCGATTTATTCACGAGATTTATTATCTCAGCGTACTCTCCCGTGATTTCTCCTCTCAGGCCCGTTCCAAAAATGGCGTCAACCACCACATCGAATTCGTTCAGAATAGAGGGTTTGAATTGTTCCACCCCTTTTCCTCCAAACTTTTTGTAAAGACCGTAGTTGTACTCACAATCGGGAGTTTTTTTCTTTCCAAGAAAGACAACCAAGACATCTTTTGCCACACCGAGGAGGTTTCTGGCCACGACAAAGCCGTCTCCTCCGTTGTTTCCTCCCCCGCAGAGAACCAGGAATCTGTAATCAGAAAGATTTCCAAGTTCCTCCTCCATTGCGAGAACAACGGAAATCCCTGCCCGTTCCATGAGGATTCTCGAGTCCACACCGTATTCTTTTATCGTCAATTCATCGATCTCTTTCATCTCCTGGGCGGTTGCTACTCTCACCCTCATCACCTCTCACTGTAGAGGAAACGGTATATGAGATAGGTCCTCTTCACTTTTTTCAAGTATCTTTTCGCACTGTCCAGATTTCTTCCTTCGTTCAAAGCAGCCGGTCCTACGTTGTAAGCCATGATGGCTTTGTCGAGATCACCGTACAGATCTTTCAAAAATTTCAGATAAACGATTCCATAGATTATGTTTCCCTCTGGACTTTTGAAATCCTCTTCCAGAGAAAACTTCTTTTTCAACCAGACAGCCGTTGAAGGCATGATCTGCATGAGACCAAGGGCTCCCAGCGAAGAAACCGCGTTTCTGTCAAAACTGCTCTCCACCCATATGATACTTTGAATGAGAAGAGGATCGAGATCATCGGAATTTTTGGATATGAAATCGTAATAATCATCTGGGAACAATCTGTAGAGATTCGCTATAAACACAAGAACAAGCAGAAAGCACAGGAAAAAACTCCTCACACCCCGAGTGCCTCCCTGTATATGTCTCTGATCTTCTCGGGAGTGAAGGTACCCGGCGTGTTGGTCAAATGTTTCGCCCTGGAACCCTTTTCGACCCACTTCCCCAGTTCTTCAGAGGAGACTTCCACTTTTTCGTAAAGTCCGAATTCTTTCAGAAATTTCAAAAGACTGCCGCCGAATATGTGGTTCACTGTATTCACCTTTTCTGGAATTTCTTCTTTCATTACCTCCATTACGAATGGTAGTACCATACCTGTCGCTTTCCCGTGTTTTATTCCCTTCTCCGTTGTTAAAGGATAACCCAGAGCGTGCGCCAGTGTAGTTCCGGTCTGTGCAATCACCATTCCAGCAAGGCAGGAGGCCACGAACATCTTTTTTCTGGCTTCTCTGTTTCCTTCAATGGCCTTCGGTAAATTTCTGTATATTATCTTCATGGCTTCGATCGCGAGGGCATCAGAAGGCGGCGTACTCTTTCTGGAAAGGTATCCTTCGACCGCATGGGAAAGCGCGTCGACTCCAGTCGACAAAGTCAGTTCATCTGACATGGAGTAGGTGTATCTGGGGTCGAGAAACGCGTACACCGGGAACATGAGTGTACAACCTCTTTTGTTTCCCTCTGGATCGGTGAGTATGGAATACGGAGTGACCTCACTACCCGTCCCAGCGGTGGTTGGTATCTCCACGACTGGAAGCCAGTGCCTCACTTTTTCTCTATCGTACAGATCTTCGATGGAAAGATCTTTCTCTTTCAAAAGTACGGCCACTGCCTTGGCGAAATCCATGGGGCTTCCTCCACCGAGTCCCACGACAAAATCGAAAGAATCGTTTCTGTATCTCTCAACAGCCTTCATAACGTTGTCAAAGGACGGATTCTCCTCGACTTCATCGAAGATCTCGTAGGATATTCCTGTTTCGTCGAGGAGCTTTTTCAGATCATCGAGAGATCCGTTCTTTTTCGAAGAAGATTTGCCGGTTACTACCAAAGTTCTTTTCCCAAGAAGATCTACTATTCCTCCCCTTTTCTCGAGAATTCTTTCCCCAAAAAAGACATCCGTGGGCATATAGAATTCCCACACGAATTCCACCTCAATTCTCGTAAACGATCTCGTAAGTCACCTTCGAAGAACACTTCAAAATGGCAGAAACACTGCAATATTTTTCCTGAGAAAGCTGAACGGCTTTCTCAACTTTGTCCTTCGGTGGCTCTCCATCGAACCTGAAAATGTACTTCAGATGAACTTTGGTAAATATGCGGGGATGTTCTTCCGCGCGTTCGTATTCGATCTCTATCCTGAAGTCTTTCATCTGATCAATCACTTTCATTTTTCTCAAAATTGAGACCACATCCATTCCAGTACATCCCATGAGCCCGGTGAGGACGAGCTCAAGAGGTCGGGGGGCAGCGTCTTTTCCCCCAACCTCTTCTTTTGCATCCATGAGAACGTCATGATTAGAGTCCGTTTTTACATGAAACATCATGTTCCCTATCCAGCGCGCCTGCATTTTCTCACCTCACACTTTGAACTTCTGAACGAGCGTTGAGAGCTGTTCAGAAAGCTCAGACAGTCTTTCAGCGGCCTGAGAGACCTTTGCGGCAGATTCGGTCTGATCTTCTATGAGAGACTCCATTCTGTTTAGACTTTCCACAACTCCTTCGACTATCTTTGTGACGTTGTCCATAGCGCTTGCCATTTCTTCTGCAGCCGCTCCCTGCTCCTGCGCAGTGGCAGCTGTGTTCTCTATCATGCTGTTGATCTCTTCTATCCTTCCAAGGATCTCCCTGAATCTCTTTGTGACTTCTTCTCCCATCACTGCTATCTCGTCCACTCCTTCGAACATCTCTTTCGAGCCGTTCTCCACGTGTTCTATCGTTGCCCTCAAACTGCTCAACATCTTCGCTATGTCTTCTGTCGCCCTCTGGCTCTCTTCTGCAAGTTTCCTTATCTCGTCTGCCACAACCGCAAAGCCCCTTCCCGCTTCCCCAGCTCGAGCTGCTTCTATCGCTGCGTTCAAGGCAAGTAGGTTCGTCTGCTCTGCTATCGAGCTGATCGTGTCCACTATCTCTCCTATCGTCTNGGCTGAGTCAACGAGTTCTCTCAGGTAGTCCCTCTGTCTTTCTGCTGACCCTTTGAGTTTGTTTATGACTCCTCCCACCGCTTCTACTCTCTCTGTTCCTTCTCTTGCCGCTTTCGTCACCGCTTCTGATCTTTCTGTCAGCTCCTGGGTGATCTTTGAGATGTTCTGCGCACTCGCTGCCACTTCTTCTACCCCACTCGTCACTTCTGTCAGAGCACTGCTCATGTTGTTCGCCTCGTCCAGTATCTTCTTGGCTTCTTCGTGCAGGTTCTCTGACATCTTGTGGCTCTCTTCTGAGAGAACTTTTATCTCTTCTGATGCTCCGCTCAGCTCTTTCGAAGCTTCTATGATGCTCACTATCATCTCTTTGAGTGATAGTACCGCTTCTTTCAGGCTCTCTTCTATCTGGGTCAGTTCATCTTTCCCTTTCGCTTCGAACTCTACTGTCAGGTCCCCTTCTCCGAATCTCTTCACTTTCTCTACCTGCTGCCTCATTCTCTTCACTACCGGCATCATCGAAACAAACAGCACCGCAAAGATCACTCCGCCAAACACTACATACGTCACTATCGTCCCAAGGGTCGCTTTCCTTCCTTCTGCAAGAAGTTCATCCAGGTACCCCGTCGAGAAGATGTAGAAGTCGTATCCGGGCACTTTCTCCCATACGGTGTATTTCTTCTCTCCGTTGTATTCGTACTCTACGTATTTCTCTCCACCACTCTTTGCTTCCTCGAATGCTTTCTCAAAGCCACCTAGTTCCTTCACGTCTTTCATGAAGTTTCCCATGTCTTTGTGAATCAGTACCTTTCCGTCGCTTGTGACAAGAAGCCCGTAGCCGCTCTCTCCCAGTTTTCCTCCTTCTGCCACCGTGCGCCAGAAATTCTTGTTTTGAGAAAGATCTATCACATAGCCCACCGCACCGAGCGTACCCGCACCGAACACACCTAGCGGAGCTAAAACAACGAGGGCGGGTTTACCTTCAAAGACATCCGAGGTAACTAAATATGGATTTTGCGAATTCTTAACAAGATCCATATATTTTTGATAGATGGTCGAAGAAGAATCAATCTGCTCCAATCCATCAGCTTTAGCAATGTAGCCAGAACCCGTCATCTCCTCGAGTGTAACCCCAGCAACGAGTGTATCGGAAGCTTCTTTCACCAGTTTGACCATATTGGAAGCCATGGAATAGGTATCGAGGAGCTGTGCTTCCATGGACTGGGTCAGAGCAACTGCCCTTTCTACGTACTTGTTCAATTTTTCGGCAAAATAATTCGAAAGAACCTGAATCTGAACTGTCGCATTCTTTTTGACAGTTTCAACAACCGCACTGGAAACGCTCTGATAAATGAGATAAAAACTAACAAGGAGTCCTGCCAGAACAACCAGTATAACAAGGAAAACCTTCGCACGAAGTGTCATGGCTTCACCCTCCCGGTTTCGATGTTATCAACTTTTATTTTATCAGAGATGTCAACAAAAAAGAAAGGGTACCGGAAACTGCGGGGGTTAAAAACCACCCACTCAAAATCCTTATTAAAACTTTCTTATTTCCCAGATTCATACCCTTTGAGTAACCAGCTCCCAGAACGGCTCCCACAATGGCCTGAGATGAAGAAACTGGGATTCCTATCAAGCTGAAAATCCACACAACCATTGCCTGTGATAAAACCGCTATAAGAGAAGTAAAGTGATCTAATTCTATTAGATTTTCCCCCACCGTCAGCATTACGTTTTTACTGTAGGTGAGAATTCCGATGGCTATACTGATTCCTCCCAGAAAGGCTGCTTGCTCGATCGTCAGGATCTTTCCGGCGAACACTCCTGTTACGTTTGCGACGTTGTTCGCTCCCAAGGAAAACGCACCGTAAGCACCTATGATTCACGCGGAAGTTTTTATTACTCTGTCTTGAATTTGAATGCTGGGAATTCTCCTGAAGAGAAACGAAAGAGCTGGATAGAAGATGAGGCTCAAGAAAAACGCTCCAACTGGTGTTAAAAACCACACAGTAAGTATTTTCGTGAGTGCAGAAAAATCGATTCCACCAATGCCCATTACCGTGACATTGGCTCCTATTATACCTCCGACCACAGCTTGAGATGTGGAAACGGGTATTCCAAGTTTTGTCATGATCGTGACTGTGAGGGCACCCGAAAGAACAGCGATACTGGAGAGAAGTAAATCGGAAGTGCTCAGAGAACTGATATTCTGAAGTCCCCTCGCTCCTCCAAGAACAGAACCCAGAATCACGAAAATGCTCGCCACTATGGTGGCCTTTCTGTAAGGAATGAGCCCAGATCCCACGAAAGGACCGAAAACGTTCGCCGCATCGTTGGCGCCCAGCGACCAGCCCAGAAAGAGAGAAGGCAAAAGGAGTACAAACACTACGACCCCTCCTGTGGTGTGTTTTCTATTGTATCACTTTGAACCCTTTTCATGATACATCTGTCTCAAACAATGAAGACTAGGAAAACCCAACAGAACTTCATATAATCTTAAAAATAAGGTACCCATTTAGGAAAGAAATTAGAATCTTCTCTTAACCTGTTACATTTAAAATGTACCATGGAGAACGAAAGTTGACCCCCCTATCCCCCTTGAGATACACCCCCCACGGCCTTGGCGGGCTCGAAAGAGCCCGCATTTTTTTGTATAAAAACCCCGCCAAATGTGGCCCGATGTGATAGAATTTACACAGCAAATATCATATTAAGGAGGGATACTCATGGTAGATATTGGCACCTTGATCTTTCAAATTTTCTGGATGATCTTCATTTTTTCACTCATTACGCCTTTTCTCAAGAATTCTGCCCTCAAATCAGCCAGAGAAGCTTTGATAAGAGAAATTGAAAAAAAGAGAAACAGCCGTGTGATCACACTGATTCACAGGACGGAATCCATCAGTTTCCTCGGCTTTCCAGTGCGCAGATACATAGACATCGAAGATTCCGAAGAAATTCTGAGAGCTATTAAGCTAACTCCTCCCGATATGCCCATAGATCTCATACTACACACACCAGGCGGACTCGTTTTAGCGGCGGAACAGATTGCCAGAGCTTTGAAAATGCACAAAGGAAAAGTAACGGTTTTTGTTCCACACTATGCCATGTCCGGCGGAACATTGATAGCTCTCGCTGCCGACGAGATCATCATGGATGAGAACGCTGTTCTGGGGCCTCTCGATCCCCAGATAGGAAACATGCCCGCTCCCTCCATTCTCGCCGCCGTGAAAAAGAAAGATGTGAACGAAGTGGACGACCAAACGCTGATACTGGCAGACATAGCGGAAAAAGCGATCAGACAGGTGAAAGAGTTCGTGGTGGAAATTCTTTCAGACAAAGTGCCAAAGGAAAAAGCTGAAGAAATTGCCGATAAACTCTGCAGTGGATACTGGACACACGATTATCCGTTGAACTACGAAAAATTGATAGAGATGGGCATACAGGTGAAAACGGACATGCCTCAGGAAATATATGATCTCATGGATCTTTACAAACAGGCTGAACCTAAGAGGCCGTCGGTGAACTACATACCGGCTCCCTACTACAATAGAAAGGAGATGGGTAATGGGAATAGATGAGCTCTACAAAAAAGAGTTTGGAATCGTAGCAGGTGTGGATGAGGCGGGAAGAGGGTGCCTCGCAGGCCCTGTTGTGGCGGCCGCTGTCGTTCTGGAAAAAGAAATAGAAGGAATAAACGATTCAAAACAGCTTTCCCCTGCGAAGAGGGAAAGACTTTTCGATGAAATAATGGGGAAAGCAGCTGTTGGTATAGGAATTGCCTCTCCAGAGGAAATAGATCTTCACAACATATTCAACGCCACAAAACTCGCTATGAATCGAGCACTGGAGAATCTGTCCGTGGGACCATCATTTGTACTCGTTGACGGGAAAGGAATCGAGTTGAGAGTTCCCGGTACATGCTTAGTGAAGGGAGACCAGAAAAGCAAATTGATAGGAGCAGCTTCCATTGTTGCGAAGGTCTTCAGAGATAGATTGATGAGCGAGTTTCACAAGATGTATCCCCAGTTTTCCTTCCACAAACACAAAGGTTACGCAACAAAAGAACACCTGAACGAAATCAGAAAGAATGGAGTTTTGCCCATCCACCGGATGAGTTTTGAACCTGTTTTAGAACTTCTGACCGACGATTTGCTGAGGGAGTTCTTCGAAAAAGGCCTCATCTCCGAAAATCGATTCGAACATATAAAGAATCTTCTGGAGGCGAAAAAGAGTGTGGTTTTCCGGAAAGAAAGAACAGACCATAATCTCCCTCTTTTTTAAACACATCGACAAAGTCGAAGAAACTCTGGAATGCGTCTTCAAACTCTTAAAAAAGTATCTTGAAGATGCTGACGATATCGAGTCTCTTTATCTTCGGGCACAAAGGCTTGAAGGCGAAGCCGATCGATTACGCCGAAAAACAGAGATGGAAATGTACAGTGGAGCGTTCCTGCCGAATTTTAGAGGAGACCTTCTTGGTTTGATTGAATCCGTAGACAAGGTGGCGAACAAAGCCGAATACGTGGCGGATTTGATTGTTCTTCAAAAACCAGAAGTTCCCCACCAATTGAAGGATCTCATTCTGATGCAGATGGAATACTCTCTGAAGGCCTACGAATCCCTGAAAAGTGCTCTCAGATTTTTGTTCGAAGATCTCGAGAGAGTTGAAGAGTTCGTTCTTGCCGTGGAGAAATACGAACACGAAGAAGATAATGTGGAGCGAACAGCTCTCAGGAAGCTTTTCGAGATGGACATCGAAAGTTGTGTAAAACTCGAGTTGAAAGAGTTGATAAGGAGTATAGGGGACATAGCCGACAGAACGGAGGACGTATCTGATAGAGCAGAAATCATTCTTCTGAAAAGGAGGTTCTGAAGTGAAAGAAGCGGAGTTTCTCTTCGAAGAACTCGTTTCCATCATGGAAAAGCTCCGGTCTGCTGAAGGATGTGAATGGGACAGAAAGCAAACCCACGAGAGCTTGAAACCGTATCTCATCGAAGAATGCTACGAGTTGATCGAGGCGATAGACGAAAAAACGACGATATGATGAAAGAAGAACTTGGTGATGTGTTGCTCCAGGTGGTGTTCCACGCACAGATAGCCCGAGAAAGAGGTGCTTTCACCATTGAGGATGTGATACGAACTCTCAACGAAAAATTGATCAGACGACACCCACACGTTTTCGGAGACAGTCCGGGGTACTCGTACAAACAATGGGAAGATATAAAAGCCCAGGAAAAAGGAAAAAAGAAATCCTCGAGGATTGGTGAAATAAACCCGCTCGTTCCCGCTCTCTCGATGGCAAGAAGAATTCAGGAGAACGCTTCACAAGTGGGGTTTGACTGGAAAGATCCGGAAGGAGTCTACGAGAAGATAGAGGAAGAGTTGAAAGAGCTGAAGGAGGCAAAAGATCCCGGAGAACTGGAAGAAGAATTCGGTGACCTGCTGTTTTCGATAGTCAATCTCTCGAGGTTTCTGAACGTTGACCCCGAATCGGCTCTGAGAAAGGCCACAAGAAAATTCGTCGAAAGATTCAAGAGGATGGAGGAATTAATAGAGAAGGACGGTCTGGTTCTTGAAGAGCTTCCTATTGAAAAGTTAGATGAATACTGGGAAAAGGCGAAGGGAGGAGATGAAGAATGAGAAAGTTGATCTTCGTGATTCTGGTAGTACTGGGAATCAGCCTCTTCGGTCAGGCGACAACCACATCCAGCACAGTCGTTGCTATTGTCAACGGGAACCCCATCACCTCTGATTTGCTCGAACTCGAAGCGGATATAGACGGAATCCTGAGAAGCATTGCACAGATCGATTTGAGATTTTTCAACGTTCTTACAGGCACCGAAGAAGGTCTGAAATTGCTGTTGAAATACAAGCAAGAAGTTCTCAACTCTTTAATAGACGATCTTCTTGTTCAGCAACTTGCGGAGAAAGAAGGGGTCGGAGTAAGCGACGAAGAGGTAAAGAAAGAAGTTGAGGCAAGGCTAAAAGAAACAGTTGAAACCATGGGAATAACTCTGGAAGACCTTGACAAGTTCCTTCAGAGAGCTGGATACGGTGATCTCGAATCTTTCAAAAAGAGATTGCACTGGCATATGAAAACACAGCTTTCACTCCAACGACTCCAGGAGAAAATCACTCAGAACGCAACCGTCACACTTGAAGAAGCGCAGAACTACTACAATCAAAACAAGGAAACCTACAGGATACCTGCCGCTGTTCACCTCTACAGAATTACCACTGAGGATAAGAGTAAAATGGATGAGGCACTCTCAAAGATCAGAAAAGGAGAAGACTTCCTTGAAGTTGCAACTCAGGTGGCAACTGGTGGGGATCTTGGCTGGATTGAAGAAGGAAAGTTGGAAAAAGACATCGAGAGCGTGATCTTTGACGCTCCGGAGGGAGCTATTCTTGGTCCTTTCGAGTCTGAAGGTAAATTCGTGCTCTACAAAGTCGTAGAGAAGAGATCTTCTTCCTACAAAAAGTTCGAAGAGGTTAAACAGGAGATCATGGATAAATTGCTCGCGGATAAGAAGAATCAGCTGTGGAACGACTGGTTCAATAAGGTGTTCGAGGAATTCAAGAAGAACAGCCAAATAGAGATAAAACTTGGAGGGAGTCAGGGATGAAACTCAAGACGAAAACGATGGAGTGGTCGGGAGATTCTCTAAAACTCCTCGATCAGAGAAAGCTTCCATTCATTGAAGAATACGTGGAGTGTAAAACACACGAGGAGGTTGCACACGCCATAAAGGAGATGATCGTCAGAGGAGCTCCTGCCATAGGAGTCACTGCAGCGTTCGGATACGTCCTGGGACTCAGAGATTACAAAACGGGAAGTTTGACGGACTGGATGAAACAGGTGAAAGAGACTTTGGCCAGAACAAGACCCACGGCTGTGAACCTGTTCTGGGCACTGAACAGGATGGAAAAGGTGTTTTTCGAGAACGTTGACAGAGAGAATCTCTTCGAAATCTTAGAAAACGAAACGTTGAAGATGGCGTATGAAGATATAGAAGTCAACAAAGCGATCGGAAAGAACGGTGCTCAGCTCATAAAAGATGGATCGACCATCCTCACTCACTGCAACGCGGGGGCCCTTGCAACTGTAGACTACGGTACTGCCCTTGGAGTGATAAGAGCAGCAATGGAATCAGGAAAAAGAATCAGGGTGTTCGCAGATGAGACAAGACCGTACCTTCAGGGAGCGCGGCTCACCGCCTGGGAACTCATGAAAGACGGTATAGAAGTCTATGTCATCACCGACAACATGGCCGGATGGCTGATGAAGAAAGGGTTGATCGATGCCGTTGTGGTTGGAGCGGACAGAATCGCTCTGAACGGTGACACAGCGAACAAGATAGGAACTTATTCTCTGGCCGTTCTTGCTAAGAGAAACAACATACCGTTCTACGTTGCAGCTCCCGTCTCGACGATAGACCCAACTATAAAGAGCGGGGAAGAAATACCCATAGAGGAAAGAAGACCGGAGGAGGTAACTCACTGTGGTGGGAACAGAATAGCTCCGGAGGGAGTAAAAGTTCTGAACCCCGCTTTCGATGTCACAGAAAATACCCTCATAACGGCAATAATCACGGAAAAAGGTGTGATCAGACCTCCTTTCGAAGAGAACATAAAGAAGATACTCGGGGTGTGATTTTTGGAGACCATATTCAGTTTTCTCGAGGAAAAATTCCTTGCGTGGATGTGTATTTTCACGAGGTTTACGGGATTTTTTTGATCGCTCCTTTCTTTTCCGAGAGAGCGTTCCCTGTTGAGGTGAGAGTGTTTCTGGGACTGTTCACGAGCTGGTTGATGCTTTTCACAGTTGATGTATCCATACCCTTGAACACACCTGTTTTGAGTTTCACTTTGAATCTGTTTTTCAACTTTCTCGTTGGGTTCGGAATCGGTTTTATCGTTTATCTTTTTCTTCAGGCGTTCAACGGGGCGGGATACATCTTTGGTTTTCAAATCGGATTCGGAATGGAAGAAGTGCTGGCTTTCGGTGAAGAAGAAACAAACCCCACGGGAGAATTGGTTTATTTTATAGCCCTCACTGTTTTTGTGCTGATAAAGGGACCTGTTCTCGTGTTCGAGGGCTTGAAGGATTCAATCGATGTCTTCCCCGTGAATCTCACAGGTGTTGCGGACGGGTTCTTCTCCTACGTCGTGGAAAGATCGAGTGACTTCTTTGTGCTGATCCTGAAGATAGGAGCACCAGTTATCGCTTTCATGCTCATCATAAGCATCGTTCTCGGTATCGTTTCGAGGCTCATCCCACAGATGAACGTTTTCATGGTTGGATTGCCCCTGAAAGTGATCATTGGGGTTATATTGATTCTGGGGATGTTACCGATATGGGCGGAAGTGGCTCAGAAGATTTCAGCGCTCAGCTGGAACGCTATTCAGGAACTTCTTGGGAAATAGAGCTCCTGCTCTTTGCCGAAGCAGAGAGAACAGAGCGCGCCACTCCCAGAAAAAGAAGGAGAGTAAGAGAAGAAGGTAGAGCTCCCGTATCCAGGGAGCTCAACATGGCCGTCACCTTTCTCGTGTTCGCTTTAGCGCTGAAGATCTTTGGATATCAGGGTGTAGAGAGGATCACAGAAGACGTTCAGGCCTTTCTCTCGTTTGAAGAAACAGAGGATTTACTCGTGAATGCAGTAAACACTTTTAAAGACGTGCTTTTGATCATAGGAGCCTTTGTGGTCTTCTCCATGGTCGCAGGTGTTATGATTGGGGCCCTTCAAACGAGATTTTTGTTTGCTCCGAAAGCGTTGAAACCGGACCTCAACAGAATCAACCCGATAGAAGGTTTTAAGAGATTGTTCTCACTCAGATCACTCGTGGAACTTTTGAAGTCTGTCCTTAAAATCGCCATCGTGGGGATCGTGGTCTACCAGGTCTTGAAAAACAGATGGGACGAAATGATTCTCTTAACAGAAATGAACGTGAACGACGCCTTTGCTAATTTCTGGGACATCGCATCCGAGATCACGTTGAAAAGCGGAATGGTCCTTCTCGCTCTTGCCGTTTTCGACTACTTCTACCAGAGATGGGAATTCGAAAAGAGCATCCGCATGACGAAGCAGGAAGTGAAGGATGAACTGAAAGAAATGGAAGGAAATCCCGAGATAAAGCGAAGACAAAGACAGATGATGTATGATATCCTACGAAGAAGAATGATGGAAGAGGTCCCGAAGGCGGATGTCGTGATCACCAACCCCACTCACTTCGCTGTTGCTTTGAAGTACGATCCAGATACGATGAACGCACCAGTTGTGGTAGCGAAAGGTGTGGATCATCTGGCACTGAAAATAATAGAAATCGCAAAGGAGAACGATGTACCCGTTTTGAGAAATCCGTCTCTTGCGAGGGCTCTATACTATAAGACGGAGATAGGTGAAGAAATTCCGGTAGAATTTTACAGGATAGTGGCGGAGGTACTCGTTTACGTTTACACGAAAAAGGGCGTGAGAATTTGAAGAATGTGGATATAATCGTTTCTCTGATGATAGTCGCTATCGTTCTTTTGATGGTGCTTCCTGTACCGGACAGGATGCTGGATTTCTTCCAGATCCTGAATATAACTCTTTCCATGATCATACTGTTTTCCACCATGTACATAAGAAACGCCCTTGAACTCTCTTCATTTCCAACACTACTTCTTGTGGTGACCCTGTTCAGACTCGGCCTCAACGTAGCCTCAACAAGGCTCATACTCCTTGAGGGTCCAAAGTTCCAGGGACGGGTTATAAGAACCTTCGGGGATTTTGTTGTGAAAGGAGATTACGTCGTTGGTCTCATCGTCTTTTTCATCCTCGTCATTATCCAGTTCATCGTCATCACCAGGGGTGCGGAGAGAATAGCGGAGGTAGCTGCAAGATTCACTCTCGACGCTATGCCCGGAAAACAGATGAGTGTGGATGCCGACCTGAACAGCGGATTGATAACCGAAGAAGAAGCGAGGAAAAGGAGAGAAGACATCAGAAGAGAAGCGGACTTCTATGGAGCCATGGACGGTGCGAGTAAATTTGTGAGAGGGGATGCCATAGCGAGCATCATAATCGTTTTTATAAACATAATCGGTGGACTTCTGATAGGCATGCTCAGACATGGGATGAGCCTTGCAGAGGCTGCGCAGGAGTACGTGATTCTCACCGTAGGAGATGGCCTTGCGGCACAGATCCCGGCTCTTCTCGTTTCAACCGCCACCGGTATAATCGTATCCAGGGCCGCATCCAAGGAAAATCTCGGGAAAGATCTTGTCACGGAACTTTCGAGAGAAACAAAAGTACTTCTTCTCACCGGTGGAGTGCTGATTTTTCTGGGAATCTTCACTCCTATACCGTTCTTCAGCGCCATTCTTGGTGGAGCGCTGATCTTTCTTGCGATGTACACCTCCAGAGCCGTTCCTCAAGAAGAGCTGGTGGGACCTGCTCCTGCAGAAAGACCCGGTGGGCCTGTTCTATCTACACCTGAAGAGGTTTCTGAGATCATACAGAGCGATACCGTTGAGGTGGAGATCGGCTATGGACTGATACCGCTCGCCGATCCATCACAGGGAGGAGACCTCCTCGATAGAATCACTTCCATCAGAAAACAGCTCGCGTTCGAGCTGGGACTCGTCGTTTCCCCCATCAGGGTGAGGGACAGCGTTCTTTTAAAACCCAATGAATATTCCATAAAGATCCGTGGAAGTGAAGTTGCGAGGTACGAGCTCGTACCCAACAGGCTCCTCGCCATAAATCCAGGGACTGCTAAGGAAAAGATTCCCGGTATTCCAACCAGAGAACCAGCGTTCAATCTGGAAGCATACTGGATAGAAGAGTGGAGAAAGGAAGAAGCCCAGCAAAAAGGTTACACGGTCGTGGATCCACCAACTGTGTTCGCCACGCACCTTTCTGAAGTTCTGAGGAGACACGCCGATGAGCTCCTCGGCTTCAAAGAGCTCGAACTTCTTATAGAAGGACTGAAAGAGAAGTTTCCCAAGCTGGTGGAAGATCTCATATCAGATGTTTTGAAACCCGCTGAAGTCAAGAAAGTGCTTCAGAGACTTCTGAAGGAAGGGGTGTCCATTCGAAACCTTCCAACGATCTTTGAAATTCTACTTGAGAGTGCTGAGAAAAGTAAAGATATAGACTACCTTGTGGAAAGTGTGAGAAAGGCACTGAAACGTCAAATAGCTTCGATGGTCCGCTCCGAAGACGGGAAGATACACGCGATCGTTCTGGAGAGGGACCTCGAACAGAAACTCCTGGAGTCGCTGAAAGAAATAGGAGAAGAAAGGGAGCTCCTTCTCAACCCTGAAGTCTCAAGAGAACTGATGAACAAGATTTCAAACGAACTGGGAAATCTGATGAAAAAAGGCTATCAACCTGTGATTGTGTGTTCGGCAAGGGTCAGACCTTACTTCTCCAGATACGTAATGCGAACTATCCCGGGTGTTTCTGTGATCTCTTACGATGAAATACCCGATGACTACACCCTTCAAATTGAAGGTGTGGTGAAATTATGAAGATAAAAAAATACGTTGCTGAGAGCATCAGAGAAGCGATGATCATGATAAGAAGAGAACTGGGGGAAAACGCCGTTATTTTGAGTTCTCGAAGAATAAAAAAGGGGGGATTCTTTGGAATAGGTGGAAAAACGTACTTCGAAGTGACAGCTGCGGTTGAGGAAGAGAGAAAGAGAGAGGAAAACACGAGTTACAGACTCCAGGAAATACTCGTAAAGAATCGACAGAGTTCGAACGATAATATCAAAGGGGAGTTCGATGAGATAAAAAGGACGATAAACGAGATAAAGCAGATGCTTGTAACTGAAAAGAGGCAGACTCTACCAGAAGGGCTTTCAAAAATTCTTTACGGTATGGAGAAACAGGAAATTCTCCCAGAGATCAGATACAAGCTGATAGATTTTCTGAGAATGAAGTTTGGAGATCTGGATCCGAATTCGAACGAGACTTTCAAGATTCTGTCGGAGCAATTCGCAAACCTTGTGAAGACAAATGCACCAGATTTCAAAAACGCGAAAGTACTCTTTGTGGGAACAACAGGTGTGGGGAAAACAACTTCACTCGCCAAACTTGCAGCCCGTTTCAAGATAGACGAGAAAAAACGCGTCGCTATACTGACGCTTGACACGTACCGGATAGCAGCGGCAGAGCAGTTGAAGATATATGCGGATATCATGGATATTCCCATGAAGATCGCCTACACTCCAAAAGAAGCGGAATACGAAATGATGGCTCTGAAAGATTACGATATCGTTCTTGTGGATACAGCCGGGAGAAGCCATCAAAACGATCTTCAGATGAGCGAACTCAGAGCACTTTCGGAAGCTGTAAAACCAAACATCACTTTTCTGGTAATTTCTATGAACTACAAACTCGATGACGTGAAAAGAATCGTTGAAAGATTCTCCACCGTGAAACCAACTCACATCATTCTCACCAAAATGGATGAAACATCGGTTTACGGAACATTCGTGAACATATCGGAAATCACGGGACTTCCCATTGCGTTCGTTACAAACGGACAGAGGGTCCCCGATGATATATTCGAAGCGAACCCTATGGAGCTTGCCAGGATTGTCGCCGGTGAGGTGTTGAATTATGCCAGATCAAGCGGAACATCTGAGAAAGACTGAACCGAATATAATAAGTGTTCTCAGCGGTAAGGGCGGTGTTGGAAAGTCCGTGATAGCTGTCAACCTTTCCCTTGCTCTTAAAGAGAAAGGGTTGAGAGTACTTCTGTTCGATGCCGACGTGGGATTTGGAAGTGTCGAGATCCTTCTCGGTTTCATGGCCCCCAAGACCCTGAAAGATTTCTTCAAGTCAAATGTGAGGATAGAAGACATCGTTTTTGAAACAAAATACGGTGTGGATGTTCTCAGTTCAGGAATAGACATAGAAGATCTCATTCTTTTCAATTTGAGCGATCGCCTGCGCTTCTTCGACGAGTTTGCCAGACTTCTCAAGAAATACGATTACCTCGTGATAGATTTTCCACCGGGGTACAACGAAAACCTGGATGAGTTTTACATTCAATCAGACTTCCCCATTCTCGTTACCACCCCAGAACCAACCTCGATCATAAACACCTATACTCTGATAAAGCTTCTTTCGGTAAAAGGAATAACACCCGAAGAGATATTTCTGGTGATGAACATGGCTAGGAATATGAAAGAAGGAAGAATGGCAGCCGACAGATTGAAAAGGGTGGTCGAAAGGTTCGTTGGTTTTACGATAAAAAACTACTTTGTGATAAAAGAAGATCAGGTCGTACAGAAGAGTGTGTCTTCACAGGAGCCGTTTGTACAGTTTCACAGTCATTCACAGCCATCCCTTGCCATCTACGGTCTGAGAGAAAAGATCTTGAAGGAACCCGTTCAAAAGAAAGGTTTTCTGAGCAAGATAAGACAGATGCTGGGAATAGGGTGAGAAAGAATGGAGTACTACACAGAGCTCGTAAATGCAAAGGACGTGATAAAACCAGGTCAAAATGTGATCGTAGAGGTTTCTGCGCCGGAGGATCTGGAAGGTCAATACAAGAGCAGTGTGCACGACGTGGACTTTGAAAGGGGAATCCTCACTCTTTCGATGCCGAGTTTTAAAGGAAGATTGGTCCCACTTCCTCGCGGAACCAGGTGTACTGTGATGATACTGGACAGCTCTGCGATCTATGTTTTCAGGACGAGTGTGCTTGAAAGTGGTAGAGACGAAGACGGCTTTCCGGTGACAAAAGTACCGTTTCCCGAAAGATTGAGGAAAATTCAAAGAAGGAGATTCAAGAGAATAAAGATATTTCTCGAAGGAACGTACAGGGTCGCTTCGAGAGATGAACCACCGAAAAGATTTGTGACGAAGGATTTCAGTGCCGGTGGTATGCTTATGGTAGCTGAAGATATCCTGACGCCTGAACAGATCATATACGTTACACTCGAACTGGACGAAGATCTAAAACTCAAGGATCACCCAGCGAGAATCGTGAGAGAAGCGGGCATCCTCGAAACGGGAGAGAGAATGTACGGCGTAGAATTTTTGAACGTTTCCCCGGCTTTGGAGAGAAAACTGGTTAGCTTTGTCTTCAAGAAAGAAATAGAGATGAGAAACAAGGAAAGGAGTGAAAGCGAATGAAGATCTCAGAAAGACAGAAAGATCTTTTGAAAGAAATAGGAAACATAGGAGCCGGAAACGCTGCCACGGCGATTTCTTACATGATAAATAAGAAGGTCGAAATCTCCGTTCCAAATGTAGAAATTGTACCTATCAGTGATGTCATATTCGTAGCGAAAAATCCTGAAGAAATAGTCGTCGGTGTGAAAATGCCTGTAACTGGAGAAATAGAAGGAAGTGTACTTCTCATAATGGGAACTACTGTTGTGAAGAAAATACTCGAAATTCTGACAGGCCTGGCTCCCGACAATCTGTTGGATCTCGATGAGTTTTCCGCTTCGGCGCTTCAGGAGATAGGGAACATAATGTGCGGTACTTACGTTTCAGCTCTCGCGGATTTTCTTGGTTTCAAGATCGACACACTTCCCCCACAGCTTGTCATCGACATGATATCTGCCATATTCGCAGAAGCTTCCATAGAAGAGCTGGAAGATAACTCGGAAGATCAGATAGTGTTTGTAGAAACGCTTCTGAAGGTGGAAGAGGAAGAGCCTTTGACATCCTACATGATGATGATACCAAAGCCGGGATATCTGGCCAAGATCTTCGAAAGGATGGGGATTCAGGAATGAAAAAAGTCATCGGAATAGGAGAATACGCGGTTATGAAGAATCCTGGAGTGATTGTGACCATTGGGTTGGGATCCTGCGTTGCTGTATGTATGAGAGATCCTGTGGCAAAAGTCGGAGCCATGGCACACGTTATGCTTCCAGACAGCGGCGGAAAAACGGACAAACCCGGCAAATACGCGGACACGGCTGTAAAAACGCTGGTGGAAGAGTTGAAGAAAATGGGAGCAAAGGTGGAAAGACTGGAAGCAAAAATAGCGGGCGGAGCCAGCATGTTTGAATCTACGGGGATGAACATAGGAGCGAGGAACGTAGAGGCTGTGAAAAAACATCTGAAGGATTTTGGAATCAAACTACTGGCGGAGGACACGGGGGGGCAACAGAGCAAGGAGCGTTGAATACAATATTGAAACTGGAAAGCTTCTCGTGAGAAAAGTAGGTGGTGGTGAACAATTAGAAATAAAAGAAATTTAGTGTGGGACAAGGAAAGTATGATAAGAAGCTTGCTTCCGTTTATAAAGAGAACAGCTGAGGATTTGGCACAGACCCTACCTCCAAACGTGGAGGTAGATGATCTGATTCAGGAAGGAATCGTCGCAGCCCTGTCTTCTCTGGAAAGATACGATCCATCAAAAGCGAGTTTCACAACGTTCATAATGAAAAGAGTGAAAGGTGCCATGTACGACTATTTGAGAAAAATAGACTGGATGCCGAGGAATCTGAGAAAAAACGTGAAGATGATCGAAAGAGCGATATACGAAAGCGAGGAGTTTCCATCCGATGAAGAGATAGCCAGAAAAACCGGTCTTGAATTGAAGGAAGTCGTTCGTGCAAGAAACGAGATGATGAGGAAGCAACTTCTCATGATAGATGCGATGGAAGACGAAATCGTTCTGAAAACAGAGGGGCCAGACGAAAACGCGTACCGTGAACTTCTGGTGGAGGAGATGAAGAAGGCAATAGAAAAACTCTCGGACAAAGAAAAGCTGGTTCTGTCTCTCAGATTCGAAAAGGATCTATCTTTGAAAGAGATAGCGAAAGTACTGGATGTTTCTGAATCCCGTGTTTCTCAGATTATAAGTAAGTCCCTTCTGAAAATAAAGAAAGAAGTGATGGGCGATGATCAGGCCGGTTGACTTCCAGGGATTTGTCGTGAAGGGTGTGGAGTCTGTTCAAAATGTCTCTCAATCGTTGAACCAGCAAACACTGGTTCAGCAGGCTCTTTCCCAACATCTATTACATCAGATTCAAAGAGAACAGAGTTCAGTTAAAGAGAGCAACACAACTGAAAGAGCGGAAGTGAGAACTTCCACAGAAGGAAGGCAAAGGGGTTTCTCGCAGGCTAAAACACACTCTTCGCTGAAAAAGAAAAAAACGTCAATAAAAGAAGAAAACAAGGGGTTGTTCATGGACGTGAGAACATGACAATAGCATATCTCGATTCAAGAAAGATAGAGGGAAAGTTCATAGGTGGGCTCCTTTCAGTCGATGAAAGAGGAATCCCTGTGGAGTTCAAGTACACAGATCCAGTGGTTCCAAACGAACTCCAGAAAATTCTCTACGGCAGTTCAATCGACACTTATTTGAAGGGAGAACTGATTGCCAAAACGCTGCTGAAGAAAATGGAGAAAAAACCGGATTTCGTTTTTGTACACGATCCGGAGTTGCTGGAAGTGGACGACAGGCTTCTTCTGATCGCAGAAAGAACTGAAAAATTAGAAACCCCCACCCGTGTGTCTGAAGAGGAAGTTCTTCTGCCGTTCAAAGGATCCTCAGTGAAAATTGTGGGAAAAGTATCCGATGAAGACATGAAAAAACTCGCTGATCTTCTGGAGACCTTCGATGTTATGGAACCGTTTCAGAGGCTGGAAAGGGCGCTGGAGTATCTATGTTCGGAAAAATAGTTGTGCTGATAAAGAAATGGATAGAGGGTTTTCTTCTTGAATTGAAAGGGCCTTCTGTTGAAGAAGCAGATACTTCTTTTCAACTTCCAGACGTAAGAGAACAGCCTTTCCAGAACAAGGTGAACGTTTTCTCTCTAAAAGAAGAAACAACGGTTCACGAGGGTACAACAAACCAGCAACAGATCTCTATAAAAGAATGTTCCCTTGAGAATGAAATACGATGTAAAACAGGAACTCCAGAAATTCTAATCTCCGGAATTCACCTTTTTAACCCTGAACTCTCGGACGTATCGTTCCACAGCGAAAACGTTCATTTCATAGTAGATGCGAAAACGATCCCGTCTGAAGAGATGGATGTTTTCTCAAATACCGACATTCCAATCTTGTGGAGAATGAGAGTAAAAAGAGAGGTGCTCGTCGACAGAAAAAAATAGAAGGAGCACTGAAAGTGCTCCTGAATAGTCTGAAAGATAGAAAGATTGACAGGATCAAATTTGTCGGTTATTACAAAAATGTTCCTGCTGGAAAAATCAGCTTGTTTTCTTCTGATCTTCTCGTTGAGATCGATAAAGGTCCTTCTAAGAATCTCGTCGTTTTTGAATTAGAAATCAACGGAGAAAAGAAGCACGTTTTCATCTCTGTTCAATGAGCTTTGAAAGTTCTTCGACGTTTTCAAGCACTATTTTGAAAAACTTGAAGGCTTCCGTATCCACTTCGGAATTTCGGTCCATAAAGTAGTACATCACCTTCTTTTTAAATTGCTCCCTTTCCTCGGCAGACATCTTGAGAATTTGAGTGACTATTACTTTGATTCTCGAATCTTCCTCCATTACTTTAACTATTTCTCGTATTTCCGGCTTCATCACTCATTTTTGTTATTTTCCAGAAAGACTTTGAAAGAAATACCTGTTCTCACATCATCCCCTATTTTGATTTCAATGAAACCCGGTACAACGAAGAGATCCTTTCCGGATTCTTCCAGAAATCTTCTTGCAACTGCCAGAGCCTTTACTGCCTGGTTCACTGCACCAGCACCGATAGCCTGAATCTCCACCTTTTCACTCTTGGTAAGGGAACCCGCTATCGCACCGGCTACCTTGTTGGGGTTCGAGTTCGAACTGACCTTCAGGATTTCCATCCTACCATTCCTCCTTACTCACGGGTTTCTAATCTGCATTTTATCATAAAAGAATTGGAGATTTCAAACTTGTTCCAAACTGACTTCTCTCAGGTATCTAGCAGCATCTTCTGGTGGCACTATGTTTATGTAAAATCCCGTTCCCCATTCGAAGCCCGCTACTTTTGTCAATCTCGGGAATATCTCTATGTGCCAGTGGTAATAATCCTTGCCTTCAAGACTCGTAGGAGCGGTGTGGATCAAAAGGTTGTAGGGCGGATTATCTAAAGCGGCGTATATCCTGTAGAGAACGTTCTTCAGGATCTTTGCAAGAGACCCAACTTCATCCTCAGATATCAGGTGAAAGCTGTTCATGTGTCTTTTTGGAAGAATCCACGTTTCGAACGGAAATCTGGCAGCGAAGGGTTCCAGAGCTATGAAGTGATCGTTTTCCTCAACGATTCTCTCCCTCTCTTTCTTCTCCTCGTCTATGATATCGCAGAAAGGACATCTTTCCTTGTACTCGTAATATTCCTTGGAACCGTCGAGTTCTTCCTGAACCCTCTTTGGCATGATGGGGAGTGCGATTATCTGGCTGTGAGGGTGGCTGAGAGAAGCTCCTGCGTCCTTTCCGTGGTTCTTGAAAATCAGTATGTATTTTATTCTCTCATCCTTCATGAGCTGCTCGTATCTGATCTTGTAAGCCCAGATGACTTCTTCCACGTTTTTGTAATCCATAACGGCAAGGTGAGAATTGTGATCGGGAGTTTCAACGACCACATCGTGGTAACCAAACCCCATCGCTGCATCGTACATACCTCTTCCGTATTTTCTCAAAGGCACGTCGGGATCAACCGCTGGGAACTTGTTTGGAACAACACGCACCCACCAGCCGGGTGTGTTGGGTTCTGTGTCGGCAGGCCTGAAGGCGAAAATCTCCGGTGGTGTGGTGTGTTCATTACCGTAATCGAAGGGACAGAAGCCCTCCCGTACTTCTTCTACTTTCGTTCTTGCAAAATCGTGGGGCCTTTTCGCTCTCTCGGTGGCTATGATAACCCACCTTTTTATAATGGGATCCTTCCTGAATTCGGGCATGCTTTCACCTTCCAACCTTTGCAAGGGCTTTTTTGTAAAGATCAACGTACTCTTTGGCAGACCTGTCCCAGGACAGATCCGTGTTCATGGCGTTTGTCATGATTCTTCTCCAGTGATCTTTTTCCCTGTAGTAAAAGTGCAAAGCCTTCGAAACAGCCTTCAACAGATGAGCAGAATCGTACTTCTTGAATCCAAAACCCGTTCCTTCCATCGATTGTGGATCGTATTCTTTCACAGTATCTGCCAGGCCTCCCGTGTATCTCACAACGGGGATTGTTCCATATCTCATGCTGAACATCTGTCCCAAACCGCACGGTTCGTATCTGCTCGGCATGAGGAATATGTCCGCACCAGCGTATATCTTCTGCGCCAGCTCGACATCGAATTTTATGTTCGCTGATACTTTGTCTGGATACCTCTCCTGGAACTTTCTGAAGGCGTTTTCGTACTGTTCGTCTCCCGTTCCAAGAACAACGATCTGAAGATCGAAGAGCATCAGATAATCCATCACATCAACCAGAAGGTCCAGACCTTTTTGAGGGACGAGTCTGCTTATCAACCCGGCTACAGCCGTTTCCTTGTTAACGGGAAGTCCCAGTTCTTCCTGGAGTTTCACCTTGTTTTCCCACTTGAGTTCAAGACGATTCACATCGTAGTTGACGTAAATGTATCTGTCCGTAGCTGGGTTATAAAGCTCGTAATCTATTCCGTTCAATATACCGTAGAGATCTTTCGAACGCATTCTCAGTACACCCTCGAGTTTCTCGCCGTACTCTTCCGTCTGAATTTCCTCGGCGTAAGTGGGGCTAACCGTGTTTATCACATCGCTGAACACTATTCCACCCTTGAGGAAATTCAGCTGTCTGTAGAACTCAAGGCCGTCGATAGTGAAAACATAATCGGGAAGGCCTGCAAAAGAGAGGTACTTCGGATCGAACACGCCCTGATATCCAAGGTTGTGTATCGTCAAAACCGTGGCCGTTCTGGAAAAGTAAGGATCGTCCCTGTAAACGGTTTTCAAATAGACAGGAATCAGAGCGGTTTGCCAGTCGTTCACATGGACGATATCGGGCTTCAAATCAAGATGTTTTACCAGATCCAGAGTAGCTGCGCAGAAGAAAATCGCCTGTTCACCAAGATCTGGCCCCGCATAGACATCTTCCGCGGAGAAATAGTAATCGTTGGCAACGAAATACGTTTTCACATCGCTACCGGGAAGAACGGATTCGTATATATCGAACTTTTGATCGGTTTTGACATGAGAAACAGAGAGACCTTCGGCTACTTTCTTGATCTCATACCCAAATTTCTCTGCATTTTTTTCAACGATTCTGTGTTTCGGCATAACTATCGTGACATCCACCCCGTGTTTCTTCAAATACTTTGGAAGAGTTCCAGCAACGTCCGCCAGTCCTCCTACTTTTGCGAACGGAAAAACCTCGTAAGAAACGAATACTACCTTCATTTTTTCACCTCCAGTTTCAGCGGTGCGTCGTGTGGAAAAACTAAAAGATCGATCCTTCCAACTCTGTCAAGGAAGTTCTTAACCTGAACACTTCCGTACCCTTTGATTATATCATAGTAGCTAAGCCTGTTAGGTGTTATATCCCCCGTGATCAGCACTCTTCCCGCATTCTCCGTATCGAGAAGAAAAGAAAGGTGCTCTCTGGCGTGCCATGGGGTGTGAAACACCTTTACTTTTTCATCGAACAGCGACTCTTCTCCCTTCAGAAGCACCACATTCTTCCACGAAGAGATCACTTTTGAATAGATTCTTCCCACGATCGTACCAAAAGAAAGATAGTTCTTCGTTTTGTAAGCTTCATGAACATAGAAAGTAGCATTCTCGAAGAGGACAGAGTTGAAGATATGATCGAGATGCACATGCGTGAAGAGAACGTCCGTTATATCATCCGGGGAGATTCCCAGCTCAGAGAACTTTTCTTCCAGTTCGTCCATAGAAGAGAGGTTACCGGGGTCGATGATGATTCTTCTGTCCTTGTGTTCCAGATAAACGACTGTGGAAAAGTGAGCGTTCAACCTTCCTGGAACGAAAACGCTTCCTCCCGTTACGAGGATTTTCAATTCCACTCGGTATCACCCCACAAGGTAACTCAAAATCGCCACGAACAAACAGTAGTAAGAAAACTGCCATATCTTTCCAGATCTCACAGATCTTGAAAGCACGTAAAGAGCGAAAAGGCCAGAAAGAAAAGCAAAAATCGGTGCCAGAATGGTTATATTTCCCTTTTCTAAGCCGAGGATTCCTGCACCCAGAACGACGGGTATGGACATCAGAAAAGAGTATTGAAGAGCATCTTCACCTCTGTACTTCATGAACAAAAGAGAAGACACTGTGATTCCACTTCTCGAGATACCCGGAAAGAGAGCAAAAAGCTGGGCAATCCCAACAAGAAGGGCATCGAGGAAACTCATGTTTTCCATTCTCTTTTCACCAGACGAAGAATACCTGGTAAACATCAGGATCAAAGCGGTTACAGAGAAAAACAGAGGGAGGAAGCGTGGCGAAGAAAACAGTTGATCGATTTGTTTTTCGAAGAGAACTCCAAAAACGCCAGCCGGAATGGTTGAAACAATCAGATTCAGGATGATTCTCCAGCTTCTCAGGCTCCTTCTTATACCATCGAACGCAAAAAGAACAACGGATACCAGCGTCCCAAGATGCAGAACAGCCGTCTGGTAAGCGTTCAGATCCGTCTTTAACAGATGCGACAGAAGAGTCAGGTGTCCGGAACTGGAAACGGGAAGAAACTCAGTCAACCCCTGTATTATTCCGAGCAGCAGATCCACGTCAGAACCCCTCTTCCTTTTCGATGGATTCTATTTTTATCCCAAGACTTTCAAAAAGCTTGATGAGTGTTCCTTCATCTACCGCGTCCACTTTGATGAGAACCTCTCTCTTGCCATCTTGTGACCTTGTTGTGATAACGGATAAGATGTTTATGTTACTGAGCGCTAAGGCATCTACAACCTTCCTCAACTCTCCAGGTTTGTCCTCGAGAAGGACAGAAAAACGGATACCAGGAACGTCCATCGCCAGGGCCTCTATGAGCGCTTCGAGAAAATCGTGAAGACTCACAGCACCCTTGAGGCGCATCTCTTCATCAACCACCGGAAGGTAAGGCTCCTGGTGCTCCAGAAACAGGAGAAGAGCGTGGGTGATGTTGTCTTCTTCGTGGACGAAAAAGTCTGGAAGAGAAACTTTATTGAATACAGAAGAATCGAGATCCAGATCCAGCAAATCCTCTTTGTTCACCACTCCTCTGAAATAACCCTCCCGATCTGTGACAATACATTCGTTCGTCTGGTACTGCCTCATCCTGTGCAGACATTCTCTCACTGTAGACGATTCTTCAACCATCGGGAAGTCCTGGGTGACCCATTTTTTTGACTTTCATCGTTCCACCTCCTCGAGTAGTTCATTCAGATAGTGTTTGAGACGTTCCAGAACGAACTCTTTTGAAACACGTTCTTTTATCTCTCCCTTCACGAATATAACAGCTCCATCCCTGAGACCGGCCACTCCCAGATCGGCATCTTTTCCTTCTCCAATACCGTTCACAACACATCCCATAACAGCTATTTTCAATCTCTTTTGAACGTGAAAGAAATTCTCTTCGATCATCTTCGCCATGTTTTCGACATCTATTTCTGCTCTGCCACAAGTGGGGCAGGCTATCACCTCCACACCTTCCCTGAGACCGAGGGCTATGAGGATTTTCTTTCCGACGATAACCTCCCTCACTGGATCTCCAGATATGGATACCCTTATGGTGTCACCTATGTTTTTCAGAAGGAGATGACCTATAGCAATGGAGGATTTAACAACGGCCGTTTCCGAAACTCCCGCCTCGGTCACCCCAAGATGGATGGGATATTCGATCTTTTCAGCAATGTACTCGTTCGCCTTTATCGTTTCGAGTATATCTGAGCTCTTCACCGAGACGACGATATCATAGAACCCTTCCTTCTCGAGTAGTCTGACTTCCTCGAGAGCGGATTCTGCCAGATCTTTCCACCTTTCTGAGGTTCTTCTCTTTATGGATCCCACGTTCGCTCCAACACGAATGGGAATGCCTTTTCCTTTCGCAGCCGCGACGACATCCTTCAGCCGATCCCTACTCATATTACCTGGATTGATCCTTATTTTGTCTGCTCCATTATCAATCGAAAGAATAGCAAGCCTGTAATCGAACTGAATATCCGCAACAAGGGGAATCTCTATCTGTTCCTTTATTCGTCTGATTGCTTTCGCATCTTCTTCATCTTGAACGGCCACCCGAATGATCTCACAACCAGCCCTTTCAAGGCGTTTTATTTGGGAGATGGTTTTTTCCACGTCGGCCGTCTTCGTCGTGGTCATAGACTGAACACTCACGGGGGCGCCTCCTCCGATCACCACGTTCCCGACTTTCACACTCTTTCTCATATTCCCATCATCCTTCCTATGTCGAGGAACGTGATGTAAAGGAAGAGTATCATGAGAAAGATGAACCCAAGAAAATGAATGATGTTTTCGACCTGGGGATTGAGTCTTTTTCGAGTGATCATTTCCACAAGCGAGAAGATAATGCGACCACCATCGAGCGCCGGAAGTGGCAGAAGATTCAAAACACCCAGACTGATTGTTATCACGGCCACAACTGTGAGGACTGCCTCCAGACCCGTTTTGGATGCCGCGCTGATCACGCCCGCCAGTCCCACCACTCCCACTATCTGTCCTGTCTGAACATTCCTGAAGAAGTTCTTCAGAGAAGAGGCAGTCGTCAGTAACACATAGTTGCACGCCTTCACAGAAAGATTCACCGCTTCCAGAGGATTCTTCGGTTTATAACGGGGAACACCCATCTCCAAGAGATCGGGCGTTTCGAGGATGTTCTTCAAAAATGAGGCCTCCACGTTTTTCTCTATCGTGCTGTCACCCCTTTTTATCACTACTCTGACGCTGCCTGAAAGTCCTCTCCACCATTCGAGATCATTTCCCTGCAAACTCACCATCATGGCGTCTTTTCCCAGTGTCAGCCTCTGATAAAGCACCACCAGATCCTGCCATCCTTCTATCTCCTGATCTTCCACCCGGACTATACGATCTCCCTTTTTAAAGACGAAAAGCCCTTCTTTAAAATAAATGTCCTTTTTGAACACAGGAGCGAGCCCGGAGAAGGATATTCCGATCATATATCGGGCCGGAATTTCGTTGAACTGCTTCAGAATTCCCTTTACCGTTCCTCCTTCGAACTCAAGAACCACGTATTCGTTCACAAATTCTTTGAGAACAGATGTGTCTCTGTTTCCGTTAACTGAGACGAGTTTTCCCGAAGGAGTTCCTTCTGCACTTTCGAGAACGAACTCGTACGTTTCGGGATACATTCTGGGGATTAACCTGAGAGATTTCTTCTCACCATTCCTGATGATAACCAGTTCAACAGGCAGTCCTTTCTGAATCTCGTTCGAGATGATCGACGTGTCGAAAGCGATCTTTCCGTTTATGGAATAGACGACATCTCCTCGCCTCAGTTCAGCTTCTTCTGCGGGACTTCCCGGCACAACTTCATCTATCCCGGGAAGCGCGATTCCCCAGTTAAGAGTGATAGGGAGAAAGAGGAGATAACCCGCGAGTATTGAAAAGAGAGGACCCGCAAGGGTGATCAGAAATCTCTGCCAAGCGGGTTTCGCGTAGAAACTCTTTTCTTTCTCTTCCTCGTCTGCTATCTCTTCTCCTTCTTCGCCGAGCATTCTCACGTATCCACCTATGGGAAAGACGTTTAGTCTGAAGGTAGTTTCCCTTCCCTTCACAGAAAAAATCTTTGGTCCAAATCCAATCGCGAACTCCAGAACCTTCACTTTAAAGAGCCTCGCAAAAAGATAGTGGCCGAGTTCGTGGACCATTATGACACCCGTCAATATCAATATGAAGTAGACGATAACCATTCTGTCACCCTCTCCGCTTTTTTTATCGCTTCGAAATGAATTCGCTCCACATCATCCAGCGTTCGTGGCTGTGGATATCCTTGAAACTCTTCGAGAGTTTTCTCTATCACTCTGTGGATACCACCGAACCTTATTCTCCCCTTCAAAAAGGCTTCGACTGCCACTTCATCTGCCGCGTTGAAAGCTGTTCTCAGAGCGTAAGAATCCTTTATCTCTTTCAGAAGAAAGAACGCAGGGTATTTTTCGGGATCGGGATCTTCAAAAGAAAGGCTGATGGTCCTCAGAAAAAACGGTTCAAGAGCGACGCGTCTCGGATAGAAAAGAGCATAACTTATCGGTATTCTCATATCCGGTGGTGATACCACCATTTTGACGTTTCCATCGGGCAAAACCACCGCTCCGTGAACCAGCCCCTCTCTGTGTATCTTCACTTCTATCTTCTCGAAGGGCAGCTCGAAGAGCTCCATGGCTTCCAGAACTTCGAACGCCTTGTTCACCATTGTTGCAGAATCTACCGTTATACGGGCTCCCATATTCCACACGGGATGCCTGAGCACGTCTTCAGGTCTTGCTCTATCGATCTTGGAAATCTCCCAGTCTCTCAAAGCACCTCCAGAAGCTGTCAAAACCACCTTTTCCACTTCTGGTTCTATCACCTGAAAGATGGCACTGTGTTCACTATCGACCGGAATGAGTTCAGTTCTTTTCTCTTTGAGTTTTTTCTTCACCAGAAATCCGCCGCACACGAGAGATTCTTTGTTTGCAAGGCACACCCTTTTCGAGTGCTCCAGAGACGAAAGCACCGCCCTCAATCCACTGAATCCCGAAACTGCTACCATTGTGATGTCAGGCTTCAGCGCTTCCAGCATCTCTTCTATGGAATGAGGACCTTTCCAGACGTTGATCGAACTGTCTTCGAACTCCACATCACCCGTGACCGCCACGTTTTTCACGTTGAATTCCTTCACGATCTTGAAGGCCAGCTCCAGATTGCTGTGAAACGAGATGCCTATCAATCGAATTCCCTTCACTTTTTTCAACACATCGAGCGTCTGAGTCCCTATGGATCCAGTGGCACCCAGTATCACGAGGGTTCTTTCTTCCATCTGAAGTAGATCAAACCTCCCTTCTTCACTTCTATTGTGACTCTATCCCTCACAGCTTCGTTGCTCACACCGTAGGGTTTTGTGATGGGCATAACGGCATCCTCAAGGGTGTATTTGAAGCCTTTGAGAGTCACACCTTCTGCGTCGCCACCGAGCGGTAGTATGGACCACTTTTCCCCAGGAACAGCGGAAAGAGTTTTTGCTCCTTCCACGTAACCAACCGTAAGAGAAGATGATTCAAGGGTTGTGTTTTTGAAGCGTTTTAACAGGTAGAAAAGAGCGAGCACCATGTCGAGGCGTTCTCCCTTCCATCCGAAGACAACCTTTTCTTCCTCTTCAAACTCTCGAAGTGCAAGTTCAAGGTCTATTTCGTCCTTCTCTCTTGGAAATATCTTCAGCGTTACCCCGTGTTGTTTCAACCACTCCATGGTTTCCTCTTTCGCCGAATCGGCATCACCTATGAAAAGATCTGGTACAATGTTTCTTGTTCTCAGGTAGTTCGCTCCTCCGTCCACCGCCACAATTTTTTCACAACGGGAAACATCCACGAACTCTTCGTAGGAACCGTTTGCAAAAATACACACCATGGATTTCTACTCCTCCTTCTCGTTCAAGGCCCTGATATAATTCTATCAGGAGGCGGTGTTTTCGATGAGAGTGCCGGGAAACATTTCTGTTCAGACGGAGAATGGAAAGGTAGTGAAAATTATCTTGGGATCGAACGAAACAGAAGGTCCGGAGGAGATTCTCCGCGAAATAGAAGAATACCTTTCAGGTCAAAGAAAAAGCTTTTCATTCCAGGTAGAGATCAGAGGCACACCCTTTCAGAAAAGAGTCTGGGAAGAAGTTCGAAAAATCCCGTACGGTGAGACGAAAACTTACAGCGAGATAGCAAAAAAACTCGGAACGTCCCCCAGAGCAGTGGGACAGGCTCTTTCGAAAAACCCTCTTCCTCTCTATATACCGTGCCACAGGGTGGTTTCTAAGAAAGGACTCGGTGGTTTCAGCGCAGGCTTGGAATGGAAGAAATACCTGATCGATCTGGAGAGAGCCAGGAAATGAAGAAATTCCTTTTATCCCTCCTCATAGCTTCACTTTTGACTTTTTTCTTACTGTGGGGTCTTTATTTCTTCTTCACAAAAGACCTTCCTCCTCCCGAGGAGAAACTTGTGCCGACCATCAGACTGTTTTACAGTGACGGAACTCCACTGCTTGTCTCCAGGAACATCTGGATAGATCTCTCCGACGTTCCAGAGAAATTCGTTGAGATACTCCTCACCTCCGAGGACGAGGAATTCTACAAACATCCAGGATTCGACCTCATGGGATTTCTGAGGGCGTTGATCATTGATATAAAGACACTGAGTTTCTCACAGGGCGGAAGCACCATCACACAGCAACTCGCCAGGACGCTTTATCTTTCGATGGACAAATCCATCGTCAGGAAATTGAAGGAAATCTTCATATCCTTCTGGCTTGAACGCATAAGAACCAAAGATGAAATCCTCGAGATGTACATAAACTCCGTCTATATGGGGAACGGAATATACGGATTCCAAACGGCCTCTCAACTCTACTTTGGAAAGGACCTCTCTGATCTTTCGGTACCGGAGATGTGTGTTCTCGTGGCTCTGATCAAATCCCCCGAGAATTTCAATCCTTTAAAAGATCCCGAGACCTCCCGAAAGAGGGCGAAGATCGTCCTGGACAGATTACTGACGGAGAAAAAAATCAGCACTCAGGAATACGAGAATTACTCTGCGGAACTTTCAAAACTCGAGTTTCACACGCAGCAGATGAACGTGGACGAGGAACTCTTCTGGAGGGTCGTGAGAGAAGCCCAGGACCTTGGATTTTCGCTGAACGAACTCAGGTACGGCTACAGGGTTTATCTCACATTGGATAAAGAACTTCAGAAAAAGGTGTACAACACGGTCGAAGATGATAAGACAGCTTTTGTTGGTGTGAAGGTGAAAACAGGAGAGATAGTGGCTTATCGAGGAGTCGGCCTTCAATACGGAACCGGATGGAGACAGATAGGATCAGCCATAAAGCCCCTGTATTATTACTATGCCGTTCTCAAGGGAAGAAACCCTTCCGATCTTCTTTTAGATCTTCCCCTGAAGATCGGAGAGTGGGAACCAGAAAACTTCGATAAAACTTTCAAAGGATCAGTCAGTTTGAAGGAAGCGCTCGTCGACTCGAGGAACATTCCTTCTGTGTTACTTTACTCGTATTTGCAACCAGAGAGTGTGAGAAATTTTATAACGGAAGTATTGAAGCTGAGAGCCAGATATCCAGACGACCTCACCGCTTCCCTCGGTACCGTGGAAACCGCCCCGGAAGAAGTTGTGAAGGTTTATTCAGCCATCTTCAACGGAGGAGTGGTTCTGGAACCGTACATCATCGACAGAATAGAAGACAGAAACGGAAAGATCGTCTACAGAGGATACCCAAAAGTCCTGTCCGTCGTTCCGTCTTTCGTGAGATCCCCTCAGGAAGCGAGTGAAATATTGAAGGGTATTTTAAAGGAAGTGGTTGAGAGAGGCACCGGTGTTCGGGCAAAGATTCCGGGAAAAGAAATCGCGGGAAAAACAGGAACGGCAGAAAAGAACGCCTGGTTCATTGGAGGAGATGATGATTACATCTTCGCGGTGGTGAAGGACGGGGAAAACCTTCTTGGTGGAAGAGATTGCGCTCCAGTGTGGAAAGAAATAGCGAGCAGCTGGGAGAAGTTCGAGGGAGATCTTCGATACAAAAGACTAGACAAACCGGGAATTTCTCTTATTGACGATAGAACAATAGAATATCTGGACTACGCGAGACTGGTTGAACTGGTCAATGGGTCAAAACTTCCTGTAAGCGTTCTGGTCAAAATTCTACAGCTCATGGACTACAATCATCAGATTGAATTCCTCTCAAAATTGAACAGCGTGGATCCGATACTGTCCCTTGAAATCTGGAAAAAGTTTTTGATGGAAGGAGGTTGAGCGATGGTCCTGTTCGAAAAACCAGGAAAGGAGAACACAAGAAAAACCCTCGAAATAGCAATTCAAAAAGCTTCTGAGCTTTCTTCAAAAAAGCTGTTGATCGCTTCCGCTACGGGTTACAGTGCCAGAATGGCCCTCGAGATGATTCCGGAAGACATGAAACTCGTTGTGGTGACGCACCACGCGGGCTTTGAAGAACCTGACACCCAGGAATTCGACGAAGAATTGAGAAAACTGCTGAAAGAAAAGGGTCACGATGTTCTCACAGCAACGCATGCCCTCTCCGCGGGTGAAAGGTCTCTGAGAAGAAAATTTGGTGGAATCTATCCTCTTGAGATAATAGCGAACACGCTGAGAATGTTCAGTGAAGGTGTGAAGGTGGGTGTGGAGATAACGCTCATGGCTGCTGACGCAGGACTTGTTAAAACGTCTGAACTGGTTGTTGCCTGCGGTGGAACAGAGAGCGGTCTCGACTCGGCAATCGTTGTCAAGCCAGCGAACTCTCCAAATCTTTTCGATCTAAAGATCACGGAAATTCTCTGTAAACCTCTGATTTCTTGAGTTTCTGAGCGAAGTTTTTTATCTCCTGGATCTCTTCGTAACTCATACCGTGCTTCCACCAGAAGGGAAGAACCGTGTTGTTCAAAAGAACGGGATCGATATCCGGGTCCAACTTCCCTTCTTCGATGAGTTTCTGCCAGTCTTTTGTTCCCGGAATGGGAGTGTATTCGTTTATGGAAATACCTATTCCTTCACTTAAACACACCTTGACGGCGTTCAGCACATCCTCTTTCGTCTGCCCCGGCATGTTCACCATGATGTACGCTGAAACTTCTTTTTCGGTGAAACCAGCTTTCCTCAAGATCCTGGCTGCGCGAACGAGGTCCTCATCGTAAACCTTACCGCCTGTTTCCCTCTGGAGCCTTCCAGAAGTTTCATAGCCCAGTTTTATCGTCCTGAAGTTCGCTTCTTTCAAAAGGAAGGCCGTTTCTTCATCGAGAAGACGTGCATGTATCCCGTTCGGGAGATGAAACCGTACAGGCCACCTCTTCTCTACGATCAGTTTGAGAAGATCTTTGAACCTTCCCGAGGCCAGAATAGCATCATCGAAAAAGACCACATCTTCAACTTTGAAAATGTTCAGGTACTTCTCTATGGTTTCAACCACTCTCTCCGGTGTTCTTACTCTCAAACCGTTCCAGAGTCGGTGAACAGCGCAGTAAGAACACCTGAAAGGACATCCAAGTGTGGTGATGAACACGAGATAACCAACTCTGTTGTAGAGTTCGTACATGGGATCGAAGACTTCGAACCAGTCAGCGGGGATTTCCTTCGATGGAAATCCCAGAGACTCTAAGAAGCTGGGAAGAAACACGAGATCGCCCTTTTCATAGACTATCGCTCCGCTCTTCTTCGCGTGTTCCGGAAAGAGCCGCGGGTAGACACCTCCCAGAAAGATCGGTACGTCGTAGCGACTCTTCAGAAAGCGAATCGTTTCACACACTCCGGGATACCAGTAACTCAACGTGGACGTGACCATTATGAGATCAACGTTTCCGATTTCTCTCAATTTCCACTCCAGAAACTCTGGAGGTGCTCCGTACCTCTTATATCTTCTTGGAACAGATTTCAACATCTCTGGTTTCTCTATAACCTGACTTGGAAACTTTCCTGTGCCGTATCTTTTGTCTTTTGGCACTCTCGCAAATCTCGGAAGATCGGGATCGTGTCTGTTGAGAAGATCCACGAGATGGACCTCGTAACCCATCCACTCCATTGCGCGAGCAACGTAAAGAAGGCCGATGGGCTTCAACCAGAAATCGTACGCCGCAAAATCGTGAATCCACGGATTAACGAGAAGTACCTTCAATCTCCGAAGCAGAAATGGTACACCCCCTTGATCGTGAGGTCCTCATCGAAGATCTCGTGTTTTATCATATCTTTCACGATCTTCGACTGACCTCCCGTGAGAACCACCGGTAAATCACCGTAAACTTCCTTCATTCGTCCTATTATCCCCTCAAGAGCGTAGACACTTCCGTTCACTACACCCAACCTGATGTTTTCTTCCGTATCCTTTCCTACAACAAAATCCGCTGGTTTTACCTCAACGAGCGGAAGTTTTGCCGTCCCCCGAAAGAGCGAATGAACCATCATGAAGAGTCCAGGTAAAATGGCTCCTCCTTCGTAAGATCCGTTCACAACAAGATCCACGGTGGTTGCCGTTCCCATGTCGATGATGATTCCGTTTTTACCGTATTCCTTGACAAAAGCGACAACATTGGCCACCCTATCAGCCCCCACTTCCGAGGGATTCTTCACGTTCCATTTCACACATCCGTCTTTCGCCTTCACCCATATCGGTGATATGTGGAAATACTTTTGAGAAAAACGCTCTATGACTGTGTTCTGAGTGGGAACGACGGAGGCCACTCCTATACCCTTTATCTCACGCATGGTATCACCCAGAAGCGGATGAAGATGTGAAAAGAGTTCGTCTTCCGTCTGAAACACACCGGTGGACAGCCTCCACCTTCTGAAAGTTTTACCATCTTCGGTGATAGAGAAGACAGAATGCGTGTTGCCCACATCCACTAGGAGGTACAAAAGTATCACCTCCGCATTTGAGATGGTGTAAAATATTTCTTACACACCTCTGAAACATTTGACACGAAGATGTAGTAAGGTAATACTAAATCCAAAAGATGACATCAGAAAATTTTATCACGGGAGGTGGAGAGGATGGACTGGAAAAAATACGGTTACAACACAAGGGCTCTTCACGCAGGTTATGAACCACCCGAGCAGACCACAGGATCGAGAGCGGTCCCTATATATCAAACGACCTCTTACGTTTTCAGAAATTCTGATCACGCAGCGAGACTCTTTGCCCTTGAAGAGCCTGGGTTCATCTACACAAGGATTGGAAATCCTACCGTTTCGGTCCTTGAAGAAAGAATAGCCGCTCTGGAAGAAGGGGTGGGAGCCTTAGCAGTTGCCAGTGGACAAGCCGCTATAACTTATGCCATTTTGAACATTGCAGGTCCAGGAGATGAGATCGTCAGCGGGAGCGCGCTGTACGGGGGAACGTACAATCTGTTCAAGCACACTCTCTATAAAAAATCTGGTATCATCGTGAAGTTTGTGGATGAGACGGATCCAAAGAACATAGAAGAGGCCATCACCGAGAAAACAAAGGCGGTGTACCTTGAAACTATCGGGAATCCCGGTCTCACAGTGCCGGACTTTGAAGCGATAGCGGAGATCGCTCACAGACACGGTGTTCCTTTGATAGTGGACAATACGGTAGCTCCGTACATATTCAGGCCCTTCGAACACGGTGCCGACATCGTTGTTTATTCGGCCACGAAATTCATCGGAGGACACGGAACATCGATAGGCGGTCTCATCGTAGACAGCGGAAAATTCGACTGGACGAACGGAAAGTTTCCAGAACTCGTGGAACCAGATCCCAGCTACCACGGTGTGAGTTATGTGGAGACGTTCAAAGAAGCAGCCTACATAGCAAAATGTAGAACCCAGCTTTTGAGGGACCTGGGAAGCTGTATGAGCCCGTTCAACGCGTTTCTGTTCATCCTCGGACTTGAAACCCTCAGCTTGAGGATGAAGAAACACTGTGAAAACGCACTGAAGATCGTTGAATTTCTGAAATCGCATCCCGCCGTGAGCTGGGTCAACTATCCGATAGCCGAAGGCAATAAAACCAGAGAAAACGCACTGAAATACCTCAAAGAAGGATACGGTGCGATTGTAACGTTCGGTGTGAAAGGCAGAAAAGAGGCGGGAAAGAAGTTCATAGACAGTCTCACACTCATTTCCCACCTCGCCAACATTGGTGATGCAAGAACTCTGGCTATTCATCCCGCTTCGACAACCCATCAGCAGCTCACGGAAGAAGAGCAGTTGAAAACGGGTGTTACTCCGGATATGATAAGATTGTCTGTTGGAATAGAAGATGTGGAAGATATCATAGCCGATCTGGATCAGGCTCTCAGAAAATCTCAGGAGGGATGAAAAGTTGCCAATAAACGTTCCAAGCGGTCTTCCTGCTGTGAAAGTCTTGGCAAAAGAGGGCATTTTCGTTATGACGGAAAAGAGGGCGATCCACCAGGACATCCGCCCTCTTGAAATTCTCATTCTGAACCTGATGCCAGACAAAATAAAAACGGAGATTCAACTTCTCAGACTCCTTGGAAACACTCCTCTTCAGGTGAATGTGACCTTACTCTACACCGAAACTCACAAACCGAAACACACTCCCATTGAACACATTCTAAAGTTCTACACAACTTTTTCCGCTGTTAAAGATAGAAAATTCGATGGATTCATCATCACGGGCGCTCCCGTGGAACTCCTTCCGTTCGAAGAAGTGGATTACTGGGAAGAACTCACAGAAATCATGGAATGGAGCCGCCACAACGTGTACTCAACCATGTTCATCTGCTGGGCGGCTCAGGCGGGACTGTACTATTTCTACGGAATACCGAAGTACGAACTTCCACAGAAGCTCTCAGGCGTTTACAAGCACAGAGTCGCAAAAGATTCGGTCCTCTTCAGGGGACACGACGACTTCTTCTGGGCGCCGCACTCGCGGTACACCGAAGTGAAGAAGGAAGACATAGACAAAGTACCAGAGCTCGAGATCCTCGCAGAGTCGGACGAAGCTGGTGTTTACGTGGTTGCAAACAAAAGCGAAAGACAGATATTCGTCACAGGACATCCCGAGTACGACAGATACACACTGCGAGACGAATATTATCGAGATATAGGTCGAAATCTGAAGGTGCCGATTCCTGCTAATTACTTTCCAAACGACGATCCCACAAAAACTCCCATTCTCACCTGGTGGAGTCACGCTCACCTCTTCTTTAGCAACTGGTTGAATTACTGTATCTACCAGAAAACACCTTACAGACTGGAAGACATCCACTGAAGAACCCCTTTCGGGGTTCTTCTTTTTCCATGTTAGAATAATAGTTGTGATTCTGAACACAGAAGGAGTGGGAAAATTGTCGATTTTATCAGCCCTGGCAAATTTCTTCGCCCAAACAGCGTTCCCACATCTCACATTTGGAAACATAGCCATGTTCGCAGTGGCCATTGCCCTGCTCTACGTAGCCATAGTGAAACACTCGGAACCGCTTCTTTTGATTCCCATAGCCTTCGGAATCATTCTTGCGAACATACCCGTTGAAACTACAGGAATACTGAACGAAGGTGGTTTTCTCTTCTATATAAAGAAGGGCCTTGACCTGGGAATCTATCCTCCTCTCATCTTCCTCGGAATAGGCGCCCTCACAGATTTTTCCTTCATGCTCTCGTACCCGATCACCATCTTTCTCGGTGCGGCTGCACAGATGGGAATATTTTTCACCTTCTTTGTGGCAAAGATCCTTGGATTTTCTCTGAAACAGGCGGCTTCCATCTCCATCATAGGCGGAGCAGATGGACCAACCGCCATTTACATAACGAACACACTATCTCCAGAATTGATCGCCCCAATAGCCATATCTGCTTATTCCTACATCGCTCTCATTCCCATCCTCCAACCCGTCGTTTCCAGAATTTTGGTCAGCAAAGAAGAACGAAAAATCAGGATGAAACCACCCAGAAAAGTCAGCAGATTCGAGAGACTTTCATTCCCGATAGTGATAACAATAGCAACCGCTCTTCTGATTCCAAAATCACTCCCTCTGGTTGGATCTCTCATGTTTGGAAACCTCCTCAGAGAAGCGGGGATTGTGAAAAGACTCGTTGAAGCCGCCAGCAGGTACATACTCGACACGGTGACGATCCTTCTCATGCTGTCAGTTGGTGCTTCTGCAAGAGCCGATGCTTTCTTGACCCCCCAGAGTCTGATGATATTCTTTCTCGGAGCAGTCGCTTTCATTGTGTCAATGAGTTCTGGGATTCTGTTTGCGAAATTCATGAACCTGTTTTTGAAGGACAAAATAAACCCGCTCATAGGAGCGGCTGGCGTTTCTGCTGTACCGGATTCTGCCAGAGTTGCACAGAAACTCGCTCAGGAAGAAGATCCAAGGAATCACATACTCATGCACGCAATGGGACCCAACGTGGCGGGGGTCATAGGCTCAGCCACTGTGGCAGGAGTATTTTTGATGTTTCTCAGCTGAGAGGGAAGAATATGGGTTACAAAATCGTGGTGAATTACGACTGGTGTAAAGCGTGTAAACTGTGCGCGTGGATCTGTCCGACTGGAGCTATAACGAGTGATGAAACAGGAAAGCCCGTGACGAACGAGGGCAAATGTATCGGATGCTTAAAATGTGAGAAAATATGTCCGGATATGGCCATAGAAATTGTGAGTGATGAGAATGCCTGAGATGATGTTTCTTCAGGGGAACGAAGCGTGTGCTCTGGGCGCGATAAAAGCAGGATGCAGGTTTTTCGCAGGCTATCCGATCACTCCCTCCACAGAGATAGCGGAGGTGATGGCAAGAGAACTGCCAAAAGTGGGGGGAGTTTTCGTTCAAATGGAAGACGAAATAGCCAGTGCTGCGGCTGTTGTTGGAGCGTCCCTCGCCGGAGTGAAATCGATGACCGCCACAAGTGGACCCGGATTCAGCCTCATGCAGGAGGTTATAGGCTACGCGATCATGACGGAAACACCGTGTGTCTTTGTCAACGTCATGAGACTCGGCCCTTCCACTGGACTTCCAACGAAACCCGCGCAGGGAGACATCATGCAGACAAGATGGGGAACACACGGAGACCACGCCATAATCGCTCTCTATCCATCATCTGTCGCGGAAGTTTATCGTTATATAATCACTGCGTTCAACTTAGCTGAAGAATACAGGACCCCCGTTGTGTTTCTCATGGACGCGACACTTGGTCACATGAGGGAAAGTTTCTATCCACTGAAAGATGAGGAACTGTTCATCATAGAGAGACTGAAAGACACTTCTTTTGGAGAAGAAGATCTTTTCGTACCCTTTTCTGAAAGTGAGTACGCAGAACCCACACCATTCCCCATGGCTGAGATGGGAAAAACGAGGTTTCATGTCTCCGGTCTCGTCCATGACGAATCGGGTTTCCCTCTAACTTCTCCTGATGTGGCAGAAAAATTGATAAGAAGGCTTACGAACAAAATCAGACTCCATGCGGATGAAATAGCTTTCTACGAGGAGTACGAGACGGAAGACGCAGAAATTCTGGTGGTGGCCTATGGAATAGTCGCAAGAAGCGCTATGAAAGCAGTGAAGATCGCAAGACGCGACAGAATCAAGGTGGGATTGTTCAAGCCCATCACAATCTGGCCGGCTCCCGTATCACGTTTCAGAAAATTGGCAGAAAAAGTGAACACCATAGTGATAGCCGAGATGAATCTGGGGCAGTACGCGAAAGAACTCATAAGTTCCATAGACAGAAGATCGAAAGTCATAAGAACTATAAACAAAGTGAACGGAGAACTCATAAAACCTGAAGAGATTCTGGATGTTATAACCGAAACTCAAATAGAGATTTAACATAAAGGAGTAGAATTGAATCTTGGTGGATCAAAAAACCAAGGAGGTGGAAACTGTGTACGTGGAAATCGTGGATGTAAGAGCAAGAGAGGTCCTGGATTCGAGAGGAAATCCCACCGTTGAAGCGGAAGTCGTGCTTGAAGACGGAACAATGGGAAGAGCCATCGTGCCCTCTGGTGCCTCCACTGGAAAATTCGAAGCCCTGGAAATCAGAGACAAAGACAAGAAGAGATACCTCGGGAAGGGTGTTCTGAAGGCCGTAGAGAACGTGAACGAAACCATAGCTCCCGCGCTGATTGGAATGAACGCATTCGACCAGCCACTCGTTGACAAGACACTGATAGAACTGGATGGCACAGAGAACAAATCTAAACTGGGTGCCAACGCTATACTCGCCGTTTCTATGGCAGTTGCCAGAGCGGCGGCGAATTACCTCGGATTGCCCCTCTACAAATACCTTGGAGGAGTCAACGCAAAGGTTCTGCCAGTACCTTTGATGAACGTGATCAACGGTGGACAGCACGCAGACAACAATCTTGACCTTCAGGAATTCATGATCGTTCCCGCCGGATTTGACAGCTTCAGAGAAGCTTTGAGGGCAGGAGCGGAAATATTCCACACGTTGAAAAAGATACTCCACGAAGCCGGTCACGTGACAGCAGTAGGAGACGAGGGTGGATTCGCACCCAATCTGTCTTCCAACGAAGAAGCCATAAAGGTTCTGATTGAAGCCATAGAGAAAGCTGGCTACAAGCCCGGAGAAGAAGTCTTCATAGCTCTTGATTGCGCAGCATCTTCCTTCTACGATGAGGAAAAGGGAGTTTACTACGTCGATGGTGAAGAAAAATCCAGCGAAGTTCTCATGGGATACTACGAAGAACTGGTGGCGAAGTACCCCATCATATCCATCGAAGATCCGTTCGCGGAGGAAGACTGGGATGCATTTGTGGAATTCACAAAGAGAGTAGGAAACAAGGTTCAGATCGTTGGAGATGACCTTTACGTGACCAACGTGAAAAGACTTTCCAAAGGAATAGAACTCAAAGCGACCAACTCCATACTCATCAAACTCAATCAGATAGGCACCGTCACGGAAACTCTCGACGCGGTGGAGATGGCACAGAAGAACAACATGACAGCCATCATTTCCCACAGATCCGGAGAGAGTGAAGACACGTTCATCGCAGACCTTGCCGTGGCAACGAACGCTGGTTTCATCAAGACAGGTTCCCTCTCCAGGAGCGAAAGGATAGCCAAGTACAACCAGCTTTTGAGAATCGAGGAAGAACTCGGAAAAGTGGCAGAATTCAGAGGTTTGAAATCTTTCTACTCTATAAAGAGATAACACCGAAGGCCCACCTTGGTGGGCCTTCATTTTGTTGAGGTGATTTCAGATTGGAAAGGCATGAAGAGATAAAAAAAGGAGCATGGATTGGAATACTTGGAAACACCGTGCTTGCTGTCTTGAAGATTTTGGTGGGACTTCTCACGGGAAGCTATGCGATACTCGCAGACGGAATAGACACGTCCACCGACATATTCACATCTTTTGTCATACTCCTCTCATCCAGAATTTCAGGAAAACCACCCGACGAGACGCATCCATACGGCCATGAAAGGGCAGAAACGATCGCCTCAAAGATAATCTCCTTCGTTATGTTTTACGCAGGAGCCTCTCTTCTTGTTGAATCAGTCAAAAGGCTCGTGAAACAGGAGTTTTCCCTGGAACTCACTCTGACAGCCTTTATTGTTGTTGGGATTTCCGTTGCAGGCAAAACTTTTCTTTTTTTATACAAACTGTCTCTTGGGAAACGTTTGAAAAGTTCGGCTACAATCAGTGATGCACTGAACATGAGAAACGACATAATGATCTCAGGAACTGTTCTGGCCGGCATGGTTGCGATGAAAACCTTCGGATGGTGGTGGCTGGACAGTCTGCTCGCGATTTTCGTTTCCATTATGATCCTGAGAACCTCATTTTCCGTATTCTACGAAGCGGCTTACGAACTCATGGATGGCATGAAAAGAACCGAGTTAGACATGTACGATGATATATTTGCCGTCCTCGAACGTTTTCCAAACGTGCATAATCCCCACAGGGTGAGAATAAGGAAGGTGGGAACAAGGCACTTCATAGAAATGGATATCGAAGTAGATGGAAAGATGTCTGTGAAAGATGCGCACGAATTGACCGTGAAAATAAGGAAAGAAATGTTGAAAAGAAGAGACGATATAGAAGACGTAACCATACACGTTGAGCCACTTGGGAACGTGGAAGAAGAAGGATTTGGCCTGAAGAAAGGAGAGAAAAAATGAGATTGATGGACATCCTTGAAATACTCTACTACAAAAAAGGAAAAGAATTTGGTATTCTCGAGAAGAAAATGAAAGAGATTTTCAACGAAACGGGTGTGAGCCTCGAGCCGGTGAATTCTGAACTGATTGGAAGAATTTTTCTCAAGATCAGCGTCCTGGAAGAAGGAGAAGAAGTACCAAGTTTCGCCATAAAAGCTCTCACACCGAAAGAAAACGCTGTCGATCTCCCGCTCGGAGACTGGACAGACTTGAAAAACGTCTTTGTTGAGGAAATCGACTACCTCGATTCTTATGGTGGCATGAGAATACTATCAGAGAAGAACTGGTACAAAATTTACGTTCCATATTCTTCAGTGAAGAAGAAAAACAGGAACGAGTTAGTGGAAGAGTTCATGAAGTACTTTTTTGAATCGAAAGGATGGAATCCTGGAGAGTACACGTTTTCTGTCCAAGAAATAGACAATCTGTTCTGAGGTGAGAGGATGAACGTTCTGGCACTCGACACTTCCCAGAGAATAAGAATTGGGTTGAGAAAAGGAGAAGATCTTTTTGAAATTTCCTACACAGGTGAGAAAAAACACGCAGAGATTCTTCCTGTTGTTGTGAAGAAGCTGCTGGACGAACTAGATTTCAAAGTGATGGATCTTGATGTCGTGGGAGTTGGTATTGGTCCTGGAGGATTGACAGGTCTCAGGGTGGGAATCGCCACTGTGATAGGACTTGTGTCTCCATACGATATACCTGTGGCTCCTCTGAACTCCTTCGAAATGGCTGCAAAAAGTTGTCCAGTCAGCGGTGTTGTACTCGTGGTCAGAAGAGCGAGGAAAGGTTACCACTACTGTGCGGTTTATCTGAAAGACGAAAATCTCAATCTGCTGAAAGAGCCGAGTGTGGTCTCTGACGAAGAACTGAAAGAGATCACAAAAGAGTTTTCTCCAAAAATAGTCCTGAAGGACGACATTCTCATCTCACCTGCTGTGCTGGTTGAAGAGAGCGAGAGGCTTTTCAAAGAGAAAAAGACCATCCACTACTACGAAATCGAACCTTTGTATCTTCAGAAATCCATAGCGGAATTGAACTGGGAAAAAAAGAAAAGGGGCTAACGCCCCTTACTGAACCTTCTCGAGTTCTCTGGCAACTTCGAGGATCAATTTTTCACCGTTGTAATCCACTCTCACCGTCTGACCTTCCTGCACTTCACCTGCTATGATCATCCTTGCGAGTGGTGTTTCTATTTCCCTTTCTATCAGCCGCCTCAGCGGTCTTGCACCGAACGTTGGATCGTATCCTTCTTCTGCGAGGTATTCTTTCGCCGATTCGGTGATCGTGAGTTTTATGTTCTTGTCCTTCAACCGCGCTTCGAGTCTTCTAATCATTATTTCCACGATCTGTTTCATGTGTTCTTTTGTAAGCGGTTTGAAGACAACAACGTGGTCTATCCTGTTTATGAACTCGGGTCTGAAGTAGTGTTTCAGCTCTTCTCTGACTCTTTCTTCAATCTCATCGAAGCTCTTTCCTTCTTTAACGTAGTTCAGTATCAGATCGCTTGCTATGTTACTCGTCATGATGATGATCGTGTTCTTGAAATCCACAACGTTTCCTTTGCTGTCTGTGAGTCTTCCGTCGTCCATTATCTGAAGCAGTACGTTGAACACATCCGGATGCGCCTTTTCAATCTCATCAAGCAGTACGACACTGTACGGTCTTCTTCTTACGGCTTCGGTCAGCTGACCTCCTTCCTCGTAACCGACGTATCCCGGAGGTGCTCCTATCAGCTTGGAGACAGCGTGCTTTTCCATGTATTCGGTCATGTCGATTCGTATCAGTGCGTTTTCGCTTCCAAAGAGCACTTCAGCGAGTGTCTTTGCGAGCTCAGTCTTACCAACACCCGTTGGTCCAAGGAAGAGGAAGGTACCAACTGGCCTGTTAGGATCTTTTATTCCAGCCCTTGCCTTCCTGATGGCATCGGCCACTACCTTGACCGCTTCCTCCTGGTCCACGAGTCTCTGGTGGATTATCTCTTCGAGCTTCAGAAGCTTTTCCTTTTCAGACTCAACGATTCTGGAAACTGGTACACCAGACCAGGATTCAACCACTTCTGCTATTTTCTCCGCTGTGACAACCGGTTTCCCACTCTTCAAAGCTTCGTACTCGTTCCTGAGTTTGAAGAGTTCTTTCTTGAGATCGGCCGCTTCTTTGTACTGAGATCTTATAGTGAGCTCGTCGATTTTTGCTTCAAGCTCTTTTATTTTTTCTTCGAGCTCGCGAAGCTTCGTTTCATCCTTTTCCTGTTTTGTAGCGCTGAGTCTCACTCTTGCTGCCGCTTCATCCAACAGGTCAATCGCCTTGTCCGGCAAGAATCTGTCTGTTATGTACCTCGCTGAGAGCTTGGCAGCTGCCTCTATCGCTTCGTCTTCTATCTTCACTTTGTGGTGCTCCTCGTAGACTTTCTTCAACCCTTTCAAGATCTCTATGGTCTCCTCCACACTCGGTTCTCTCACCATCACCGGCTGGAATCTTCTCGCGAGCGCTTTGTCTTTTTCTATGTGTTTTCTGTACTCATCCAGCGTGGTCGCACCTATGACGCGTATTTCACCGCGAGCAAGGGCCGGCTTCAACATGTTGGCAGCGTCCATCGCTCCCTCGGCTGCGCCAGCACCAACCAGGGTGTGTATTTCATCGATGAAGAGAATCGTTTTTTCTTTCTGTTTCATCACTTCATCGAGGAACGATTTCAGCCTTTCTTCAAACTCTCCCCTGTACTTGGTTCCCGCTATCATCCTTCCGAGATCCACCATCAGTATGCGCACATCTTTTAGAGGATCAGGGACTTTCCCCTCAACGATTCTCTGTGTGAGACCTTCCACAATAGCGGTTTTTCCAACACCTGGATCACCGATTAGAATTGGGTTGTTCTTGGTTTTTCTCATGAGAATTTCAATCACGCGCTCGATTTCTTTGTCCCTTCCTATGATAGGGCCTACTTTCCCCTCTTTTGCCAATTTTGTGAGATCGGTTGCAAAAGCCGTGAGCGGTGACTGTTCGGTCGCGTACTCTTCTTCGTGCTCCCTAATCTTCTGAAGCACTTTTTCGTAGTCAACGCCGTACTTTTTCAGGACACGGGCAGCGTGCGTGGAACCGTCTCTCAACAGTCCTAGAAGGAAGTGAAGAGGACCTACATCCCTCTGCTTGAAGAGTCTGGCTTCCTTTCTCGCCAGCTCCAGGATGTAAGAAAGCTCTTTCGATACATAGACCTGATCGGAGAATCCGTAGTATATCCCGTACTGGGAATCGATGTAGTCCTCCAGCTCAGTAATCACTTCTTCCACGTTTACATTGAGATCTTTCAGTACCTTCGTGGCCTCGTTTTCATCGTAAAGAATCTGAAGGAGAATGTGTTCTGGTCTGAGCAGGTTCTGATTTCTTTCTTTGATATCCTCCACACTCCTTTCGAAAATATCCTTCATCTTGTCGTTCAGGTTTCTCATAATTCTCACCTCCAGTTCATTATGTTAGCACTCAAATATTACGTTTGATAAAACAAAAAGTAAATATTTATTGAAACAACAGAATATCTTCTTTTCCAGCTCAATTAGTACACACTTGTATATAAAAAATGAATCAACCAAAAATCCCTTCAATTCTGCATTTTAAGAGGACTGTCGTTTGTTTACCGTTTTTTTGATTTTTACGGAAGAATACGTTATAATGTTTCCACACGAGGATCAGAAGGCGTGATAAGATGCGGAAATATTCGCAGCGACATATTCCTGTAATGGTTAGAGAAGTTATCGAGTTTCTGAAACCGGAGGATGAGAAAATCATCCTCGATTGCACGGTAGGTGAAGGAGGACACTCCAAGGCGATTTTAGAACACTGTCCGGGATGCAGAATCATAGGAATAGACGTTGATTCAGAAGTTTTGCGGATCGCAGAAGAGAAATTGAAAGAATTTTCAGATCGTGCGAGTTTGTTCAAAATCTCCTACAGAGAAGCAGATTTTCTTCTTAAAACTTTAGGAGTAGAAAAAGTAGATGGGATATTAATGGATCTTGGGGTTTCTACTTATCAGCTCAAAGGAGAGAATCGGGGATTCACGTTCGAGAGAGAAGAACCACTGGATATGCGTATGGATCTGGAAAGCGAAGTAACGGCTCAAAAAGTATTGAATGAGTTACCGGAAGAGGAGTTAGCGAGGATAATTTTTGAGTACGGTGAAGAGAAGAAATTCGCAAGGAGAATCGCTCGGAAAATCGTTGAAAATCGTCCGCTCAACACTACTCTTGACCTCGTTAAAGCCGTGAGAGAAGCGCTTCCATCTTACGAAATCAGACGTCGCAAGAGGCATTTTGCAACAAAGACGTTCCAGGCTATAAGAATCTATGTCAACAGAGAACTTGAAAATCTGAAGGAATTTCTGAGAAAAGCGGAGGATCTTCTGAACCCGGGTGGTAGAATAGTGGTCATCTCCTTTCATTCTCTGGAGGATAGGATCGTCAAAGAAACGTTCAGAAATTCCAAAAAGTTACGAATATTGACGGAAAAACCGGTTCGTCCTTCAGAAGAAGAGATAAGAGAGAATCCAAGAGCCAGGAGCGGACGTTTGCGTGCAGCGGAGCGGATAGAGAAAGGAGGAGATTGATCTGCCAGCGAAGGTAAACCAGAGGACGAGAGTACTCGTTCTTTCGCATCAACTTATTTTCACCATTGTGCTCGTTGCTGTGTTATTGTTCGTGGGGGTAACCGCCTTAAGAGTGGGAGTTCTGGCCTTCTACCTCACGCAAAACAATAAAAAACTCGAAATCGAGATCAAAGAACTGGAGAGAACTTATCAGGCACTCGAAGAAGAGTTCTACCACATCTCATCCTATTTCGATCTCCTGAATCCCTCGGAGTGAGAGTGATAGATGGAAAAAAGGTTGTGGCTGTTGCTCGCAATCTTTGCGTTATTTTTGATGGTCTCCTTAGTGAATTTGTTCTTCTTTCCTTTAACAGAAAGAACAAACTGGTTCATTTCTATCCCTCCCCAGAGAGGAAGTATTTTGGACATCAAGGGAAGGAAATTAGTTTACGATTTGCCGAAATACGCCGCTTATCTCGATGTCGACTTTTTTAAAAGACAAAATGGGGATATAAAAGCACTCGAGAAGACCCTGCAAAACTGCGGTATCACAGAGTCATTGGAAGAAGTGATGAAGTACAAGTTTTTCAAACTCACAGAGGAAGAAGATAGAGTTGACGTGTTGAAGAAGATAGAATCAGAGTTGCTGCCCTTTGTCAACATAGAACTGGTATACACCAGAAAAAAATTCAGGATTACACAGCAGGAGTTCTGCTTGGAACGGTGATAGATGGAACGGGAAAGGGAGGAATAGAGGGTTTTTTGACGATCAGTTACGAGGGAAAAGAAATGGTTTTTTAGAACTTCGCTACAGAGGAGCCCGCCTCTCTCCTACCCTTGTGAATTACTCCCCACCTGAAAACGGAAAAGATGTATGGCTGTCACTGGATCTTGACCTTCAAAGGCGCGTCTACGACATCATCTCGAAAGCCGTGGAAGGACACTCTGCGGAAGCGGGTCATGTGATTGTGATGGAATCAAAAACCGGCAGGATACTCTCAATGGTGACCACTAGAAACTGGAACGATTTGATCGGCGGATACATAGAGCCAGGTTCGACGATAAAACCCCTGGTGTACGCGATCGCTCTCGAGACACATTCTGCTTCTCCAGATTTCACCGTTGAGTGCGAAGGTTCAATAAAACCAGTAGAGCAACTCCCTGTGATCATAAGAGATATAGAAAAGCACGGTCTGGTGGATTTCTCCATGGGAATCGTAAAATCGTGCAATGTGATGAGTGTTAAGGTAGGAGAGCTTATCACAGAGAAAATCGGTGTTGAAGGATTCTATGAGTGGCTTCAGAAGGTAGGTTTTGGGGAAAAAACCGGTATCGAAATGGAAGGGGAAATCGCTGGTGTTCTGAGAGAAGCGAAAAAATGGTCCCTCATAGATCCGGCTGAGATCTCGATTGGCCAGGGTATCGGTGTCACTCCTGTACAACTGATTGCGTCTCTCAACATCTTTGCGAACGATGGATACTGGGTGAAACCTACCATTTTGAAAGACTCTCCAGTGGAAAAAAGGAAGGTCTTTTCAAAAGAAACAGCGGACATGATAAGACAGGCGATGGTCCGGGTCGTGGAAGAAGGAACAGGGAAATTCGCTCAGGTGAAGGGAATGACGATTGCTGGTAAAACGGGAACCGCGCAGAAGGCGGTCGGTGGAGAATACAGGAATCTCTATCACTCACTTTTTGTGGGTTTTTTCCCCGCTGAAGATCCGAAGTACACGATACTGGTTCATCTGGACAGTCCTTCAGAGGCTTTCTACGGAGGAGAGGTCGCCGCTCCAGTGTTCAGAGAGATCGTAGAGGTTCTCACGGAGAAAGAAGACGGAAGAATAAGGGTTGTAGAAGGTTTGATGCCGGATCTAACAGGACTTCCAATTAGAGACGCTTTGCTCGTTCTGGAATCCCTCGGAGTGAAGGACGTGGAGATAAAAGGAAAAGGGTGGAAGGTGTCTGAACAAACACCCCCACCCAATCATCCTCTTGAAGGACCTGTGATTCTGTTTTTGAGCGATCAGAAGTAATGTTTTGCGGCGTGTTCAACAGCAATGGCCCCGTCTGCAACAGCTGTGACTATCTGTCTCAAATTCTTCTTTCTCACATCACCGACCGCGTAGATCCCTTTCACGGAAGTTTCCATGTTTTCATCCGTTATGATGTAACCGTAGGGATCCAGTTCCACCAGACCTTCAAGCAGTTTCGAGTTTGGATCGAGTCCTATGAAGATGAACACTCCATCTGCTTTCAGCACTTTCGTTTCTCCCGTTTTCACGTTCTCTATAACAACTTCTTCAACCTTGTCTTTTCCTCTGATCTCCTTCACGGTGGAGTTATAAATGACGTCTATCTTTGGATTGCTCAAGACCCTTTCCTGAAGAACTTTCGCAGCCGTGAGCGTTTCAAGAAGCTGGATCATGGTGATCTTGTTCACTATGTTGGCAAGGAAAATCGATTCGTCGCACGCGCTGTCTCCTCCGCCCACTACGATTATGTCCTTTCCCGCGAAGAGATATCCGTCGCAGGTTGCGCAGTACGACACGCCTTTTCCAAAGAACTCCCTCTCACCGGGTACGTTCAACCTCTTCGGATTCGCACCGGTTGCAACGATCACTACGGGAGCCTCTATTCTTTTACCATCATCGAGTTCAACTACTTTTTTGTCTCCCAGGACTTCCAGCTTAACGACTTCGGCGTTGTATATGTCTGCACCGAATTTTTCAGCGTGTTCTTTGAATTTCGAAGCGAGTTCTTCTCCGGAGATGGCCGGGAAACCCGGGTAATTCTCAACCAGATGAGTAAGGTTCACGTATCCTCCTTCGATCGCCTTTTCAACGACCAGAACAGAAAGTCCTGCTCTCCTGGCGTAAATAGCAGATGTGAGACCCGCAGGTCCTCCACCCACAACGACTATGTCGTATTTGTCCTTTATCTCCTTCTTTTTTATGGATCCAGTATCAAAGAAAACCATTTCTCATCACCCCTTTGCGAGTCTCAACACCTCGTTTATGAACTCTTTCTCGGGATAAGCCCCTACGAAGAATTTCGATGGATCTCTGTTCACAACGATATGGGGAACAGAAGAGACTCCGAATTCCTCACTCAGCTCCCAGTATTCGTTCGCTTCTATCATTTCTCCTATTATCTTGTCGCTGGCCATGGCCATGTTGTGAGCCATGAGAACCGCCCTGGGGCAGTAGGGACACGTTGGTGTAACAAACACACTGATCCTTATCGGTTCCTCGAGACTCTGGAGTTTCTGAATGCTCTCCTCGGAAAGCTGCGGTTTTCCTTCAGAGACGGTGATGATATCTTGAATGAGTGTTCCAAATTCGTGTCCTGAAGGGACTCCGTAGAATCTAATACCGTAATCCTTACCATCCTCGGGCAGAAGAATTGTAGCAGGGACCATTTCCACCTGGTACTTTTCCACCGCTTCTTTGTCGCTGTCGAAATCGTGAATTTCAAGTTCGAGCTTTGGATCGACAGAGACGAGTTCCTCCAGGACCTGTTCTGTGATTTCGCAGTACTGACAGCGCGTTTTGTCTTTCGTCTTGAAAAAGACGATCTTTACCTTTCTTTTGAGTTCTTTCCCAAAGAGATCCTTGAGATAAGCAATGTCCTTGTCCGACAAGATACCCATTTTTTCACCTCCAATATAATTCTACCAAATTAGTCGAACTTGTCTACTCCGTTTAGTAAACCTATTGTTACACCAAGAACAAGCAAGATTGAAATCACGAAAGGATTCTTTAGATCTGCATTCGAAAAGACAATGTACAGACCAAAAAACTTCAGGGCAGGTTTTACAAAGGATTTGAAGAGCTTTTTTCTGATCTGATAAAGGCTGAATTCTCTGTCATTGTATCCAAAGGAGAGAAACATAACGCGGTACTGTTCATTTATACTCATCAGAAAATGAACAGATTCTCCAAGAAAGAAAAACACTGCAAGAACGACAACCATAAGATAGAAAAAGAGAGAATTCAACATCCAGGAGAATAGGTAAATGAGACCCAGCGTGGTGAACTCGTTGAATATTTTGAGGGCACTCAGATCAATTTTTTCTCTTCTTTTCAGATAGAGATATGAAAAGAAGACAGATACAAAGAATCCAACAACAGAAAAGGACAGCCCTTCAAGGAGCCAGATCATTTCTCATCCCTCTTGTTTTCTTCCTTTTTGAAAATTTCAGATATGGCTCCCAGGCTTGCGAGTATGGAACTCGCCTCAAACGGGAGGAATATCTTTGTCGCCTGACCGTTGGCTATTTCCTTCAGCGTCTCAAGGTACCTGACGGTGAGAAGATCTTTGGTCGGATTTCCTTCGTGTATCGCGTTGAAAACGAGTTTTATCGCCTCAGCCTGTCCACGGGCTTCGAGAATGAGTTTTTGCATGTTCGCTTCCGCAACTCTCTTTATGGCTTCCGCTTCACCTTCTGCTCTCAAAATGGCCGCGTTTTTCTGACCCTCTGCTTTCAATATCTCCGCCTGCTTGTAACCCTCCGCCTCCAGTATGGCAGCTCTTTTCGTTCTCTCCGCCTTCATCTGCTTACTCATAGCATCGGTGACATCCTGAGGTGGATCTATCTTTTTGATCTCAACCCGTGTGATTCTCACACCCCACTTGTCCGTTGCTTCGTCGAGAACAGTTCGAAGCTTCATGTTTATTCTTTCCCTGGATGTGAGCGTTTGATCGAGCTCCAGTTCACCTATGACGTTTCTCAGATTCGTCTGAGCGAGCTTTATGGTGGCCATCTCGAAGTTGCTCACGTTGTAAACCACCCTGTACGCGTCGGTGATCTCGTAGTAGATCACGGCATCTACCGTCACAACCACGTTATCTCTTGTTATAACCTCCTGTGGAGGAACATCGATGACTTTTTCTCTCATATCCACCTTTATCATTCGTTCGAAGAAAGGAATTATGAAATGTACTCCTGACCCGACTTCTCTTTTGAATTTCCCAAGCCTTTCTACGAGACCTCGTTCGTACGGACGCACGATCCTTATAGAACTCGCAGCCAGTACGATCAGGAAGAAAACCAGAACAACAAGAGCTATCAACATAGAAACACCTCCCTCATACTCTTTTTACAACCACATGGGCACCTTCCACCTTCATTATCTTCACGTGTTCTCCTTTCTCTATGACCTCATCGTCGTCTTCCGCGTACGCCCTCCACACATCTCCATCGATCTTCACAAGGCCAGTTCCCTTTCTGTTGTCTATTGTCTCAATGACGAGAGCCACCTTTCCAGCGATCTCTTCAACATGGATCTTTCTCGGAGATTCCCAGTTCTGAACCAACCTTCTCGTGAGGAAGACGAGTACTATAGATACAGCTGCAAAAACTATGATTTGAACGTACACCCCAAGATAGAGTGATACCAGAGAAGCGGCAAGGGCGCCCACTCCAAACCAGAATATGAAGAATGTAGGTGTGAGAATTTCCGCAACCATAAGGATCACACCGAGAACGAGCCAGAACACCCAGGCTTCCATATTTTCGCCCCCTCACATTTCAAACACCTTTCTTGGATCCATGTAAAGGATCTCTACATCAGGCATTTCCTCCTTGTATTTTTTTATGACCGACTTGAGCTGTCTTATGTAACGGGTGGAAATGTGGTAGAGAATGACTTTTTTGACACCCGCTGCTTTCACAGACTCCATCACTTCGTCTATGGCAGCGTGGTTCTTGTACCTTCGGTCGCGTGCGTCCAGGAAAGTACACTCGTGGATGAGCAATTCCGTTCCACGAATCTCCTCAGGATCGAGCGCCAGCGAGTCCCCGCTGATAGTGAGAACCTTTTTGTGGTATTCTTCAGTGACGAAGTCTCTGCCTTTTTCTTTTACAAGACGTGAGATTTCTTTGCTGTCCAATCCTTGGAATTCTTTCTTCAATTTTCTTCTAACTTCGAATATGTGATAACCAAAGCTCACTTCGGAGGAAACGTGTTTCGTTCTGAACGGCTGAACATACCTTTTGAATCCCCCTGCGTCCCTCAGAAAAACCTTCTCACCTTCCTTCAAAGGGTGAACGTTGAAAGAGAATCTGAGATCGGGGTTTGCTCTCTTTATGAATTCGGTGTACTCCTCCACGGCTCTGTTTCCCCTTGGATAAAAAACGTCGAGTGGCTTTTCTCTGTCTCCCATACCGTTGTTCCTTATGTTCACAACTCCCCACAATCCCGCTATGTGATCCACGTGCCCATGAGTGAGAAAGACGTATTTGAAGGCGTACACCTTACTTCCGAGAATCATGGAGACTCCTTCTCCCGCATCGAAAAGTATGCGCTCCGGCGAATAATAGATCCAGGTGGAAAACAGCGCCTTCGAAAACCCTATGATGTTCATTCTTCTCTCTCCACCTTGATCTTTATAGTGTCCTTCACACCCCCTGGCAGACTAACCTCCAGAGAGTACTCACCCAGTTCTTTTATGGGTTTGTCCAGTTTAAACCACCTTTTATCGAGCTTCAAACCGGTGGTTTTTGAGATCTCTTCTGCGAGTGTTGCGGCTGTGACAGCTCCGAATATCTTTCCGCCTTCACCCGCTTTGACCTTCACAACGTGAGTTCTTTTCTTCAATTCCTTGAGGATCTTTTCACTCTCTTCTCTTTCTCGCTCTTTTTTCTTTTCTCTATTTCCTTTTCGTGTTTTATCGCCCTTTCAAGCCCTTCCGTGTATTCTCTTGCAAAACCACGGGGTATGAGGTAGTTCCTCGCGTACCCATCCGAAACTTCTTTGATCTCACCCTTTTTCCCGATCTTTGGAACGTCCCTGAGAAGTATCACCTTCAAAACAAATCACCTCCTGAAAATTTTTCCTTATCTATTCTATCATGCTTGATTGATATAATCTTGAAAAGAGGAGGTGTAAAGTGTGAAGAAAGCAATCGTTCTGTGTGCTGGAAAAGGGACAAGACTCAGACCGCTCACATTCACAACTGCCAAACACCTTATCCCTATTGCTAACAAGCCCATTCTCTTCTACAGCCTGGAAAACATTGCACGGGCCGGTATCGAAGAAGTGGGAATCGTTGTGAGCCCTCACAACGCCGAAGAGTTCAAAAACATAGTTGGTACAGGCGAAAACTTCGGCCTCAGGATCTCTTACATCATTCAGGAAGAACCTAAAGGCCTTGCACACGCCGTCTGGGTTTCACGTGAGTTTCTCGGAGACGAGGATTTCATGATGTACCTGGGAGACAACCTCATTCTCGAAGATCTGGGAAAATTCGTGAAAGATTTTGAAAATTCGGACTGTGCTGCTTCGATCCTGTTATCACCGGTCAAGGATCCAACTCGTTTCGGTGTAGCTGTGATGGAAGGTGACAGAGTGATAAAGGTTGTGGAAAAACCCAAAATCCCACCCAGCAATCTCGCCATCGTGGGGCTCTATCTCTTCAAAAGTAAGATCTTCGAAGGGATAAAGAACATAAAACCTTCCTGGAGGGGAGAGCTCGAGATAACGGATGCTATCGAATATCTCATTGAAAAGGGCGAAAAGGTTCGGGGTTACATCGTCTACGGTTGGTGGAAAGACACTGGAAAGCCAGAAGATCTGTTAGAGGCGAACAGGAAGATCCTGATGGAGACAACCGAAGAACTTCTCGGGGAAATGGATGACAAGTCCTCCATACAGGGGCCCGTGAGAATAGGAAAAGCGTCGAAAATCGTCAATTCTGTGATCAGAGGTCCCGCGGTTATAGGAGAGAATTGTTTCATAAAGAACTCCTACGTAGGGCCCTATTCCTCAATAGGAAACAGAGTGATACTCGAAGATTGTGAAGTGGAAAACAGCATCGTGATGGATGAATGCTCTATAACAGGTGTGGAAAAAAGAATAGACTCTTCCATATTGGGAAAGGGAGTTTCTGTGAAAGGATCGCAGAAGAGACCCGCGAGTTTGAATCTCATCTTAGGGGACATGAGTCGGGTGGAGCTTTAAAAAAGAGGGGCTTTGAGCCCCTCTTATTGTTTTGTCCATTTCACGATGATAGGCGAGGCAATGTAAAGCGAGGAATACGTTCCCACAATCGTACCCACCGTCATTCCGAAAGCGAAGGGTTTGACGGCGTTTCCAGCAAACAGAAGAAGAACAAAAACGACGAAGAACGTGGTGAGAGAGGTGTTTATCGTTCTGGCGAGCACCTGATTTATACTCATGTTCACGATGTTCACCATGTTCCTTCCGCGATATCTTCTCATGTTCTCCCTGATCCTGTCTGAAAGAACGATCGTGTCGTTGAGAGAGTAACCGAGTAGTGTGAGAAACGCTGCCACCGCCGCGACGTTTATCTCGTAGCCGAACAGCGAGAAGAATCCCATGGTGATGAGCACATCGTGTATCAGAGCCACAACAGCGGCGACTCCAAAGATGAATCTGAACCTGATAGTTATGTAGATGAGAAGCGCAACAAGAGCCACCAGAATCGCTGTCCACGTTCCCCTTCTGATCTCTTCGGCTGCCGTTCCACTGATCTCATTGAAGGACACCACCTTGCCAGAAAGGAGCTTTTCCATCTCTTCCTGAATTTTCTGCTTTTCATCCGGTTCGTAAGTTTTCGGAACGATAATGGAGTACTTCTGAACGTTTGAAGGATCTCCCGCGGAACGAACTTCTACTATTCTCGCGTTTGCAAATTCCTCAGAGATTTGAGAAATAGCGGCCCTTATGTCGCTTTCCGTGACCTGTTTGTCTTCAAATCTCACTATGATTTCGGAACCACCGGTGAATTCCACTCCGAAGTTGAATCCTCTTGTAAATATGGAAACGATGGATACCGCTATCAGTATCAGCGAGATCGTAATGAAGATCTTCGACTTTCCCATGAAATCAATTTCTTTTCTCATTGCCCGGTCCCTCCCTGCACCTCATTGACTCTGAGCGGCTTGATGAAGCGCGCAAGTGCATCGAGAAGCAGACGGCTGAATACCAGATTCACAAAGATACTTCCAAGTACACCGATGATCAGAGTGATGGCAAAGCCTTTGATGGTTCCTGTGCCAAAATAGTAGAGAATGAGACCTGTGAGTATCGTCGTGATGTTCGCGTCGAGTATCGTCGAAAGCGATCTGTCGAAACCAGCCGCTATGGAAGTTTTAACAGGTTTACCCAGCCTCATCTCTTCTTTTATCCTCTCATATATGATCACGTTTCCATCGACGGTCGTTCCTATAGTGAGGATGATACCCGCTATTCCAGGGAGGGTGAGAATGAATTTGCCGGCTGCCATCACACCAAGAAGTAGTACGGTGTTGTAAATGAGTGCAAGATCGGCGACTATTCCCATCGCTCTGTAGTAGATGATCATGTAAACGAGAACGAGTATTAGTCCGATTATTCCTGCTTTCAAGGAAGCATCGATCACATCACGCCCGAGGAGCGGTGCAACCCATCCCGAAGAGGTTTTTACGAGCCTTGCGGGAAGCGCGCCACTCCTTAGAATGGCAGCGAGCTGTTTCGCTTCTTCCAGTGAGAAATTACCTGTTATCTCTGCCTTCCCATCAGTTATGATTGCAACCACTTGACCAACGAATTGAACAACATCGTCGAGCACTATAGCGAGTCTCTTCTTTGGATCATAAGTTCCCTCGGGAACGTACAGCGCCTGTGTGATCCTCTTGAACACATCAACATACTCTTTTGAAAGCTCAAAAGAGACCTTGTAGCCGTATCTTCCAGTTCTTGTCTCCACTTCCGGTCTTGCATACACGATTCTTGGAGCTTCAAGAACCAGGTCTTTCCTTCCCATTATCTCTTTTTTCACGAGGTACCACTTTCCATCTCTTCCTTTGAGCCATACTGCGTTCTCTCTTCTGGCTTCAAGGGAAAGTTCAGGTACTTTGCTGGGATCTTCACCGAGGTACTCATCGAGAACCTGAGCAAAGTAAAGGACACCCGTCGATCCGATCAACTTTTCCGCCTGGACCGTGTCGGTCGCCCCGGGTATCTCCACTACTATGTAGTATTTGTTATCCCGGAGTACTTTATTCACAGCTGCTTCTGTGTAACCAGCCGCATCGAGCCTGTTTCTCAGCACGGTCCATACGTCATCCACAACATCGGAAGGATTTTCCGTTTCCTGAAGAACTTCAACCATGTATTCGATCCTTGCACCACCTTTTATATCCAAACCAAGACGAATATTGGACGTCCATCCTCCTTTACTGGGCCAAAAGATGGCGAGCAGAGCGCCAGCCAGTACCAGTAGAACCACTACGAGTCTTACTCTGTCTCCCCTCATTCATCATCCCTCCTGATTTTCCTGTGACCTCTCCTTTATAACCGTGGAAATAGCTCTTTTTGTTATCTCGAGTTCCGTGGAATTTGCTGTTTTGATCTTGACGGTGTCTTTTTTGATATCGATGACTTTCCCGACAATTCCTCCGATTGTGACGACCGTGTCTCCTCGTTTCATCTGACTTATCATCTGCTGGAACTGTTTTTCTCTTCTCCTCTGGGGAAGGATGATCATGAAGTAAAAAATGGCTATGAAGAATATCAGCATGAAGAGGAGACTTCCCCAGCCACCACCTGTTGTGGTTGTGGTGGTACCGTTCGAAGCACCTGGAGCTGCTGCGTAGATGATCTCAGGCATTCTCCTTTCCTCCCTTCTCAAATATCAATTGAAGCCGTCTGTAAACCAGTGGAACCAAAATGAATTGAAGAACGATACCGGGAATACCCGTGGTGAAACTCAACAAAATGGAGGTTAACGGCTGAAGCTTGATACCAATGAGAGCCCCAAGAACGTAGTAAGAAACCGAGTAAACGAGTCTTCCAAGAACCACAGCGATGAGGATTCTAACGAATATGTTTTTCTTCATAACCCCCATAACGAAACCGTACGTGAACACCTCAGGTATCATAAAGAGAAACATTGGAAATGGAGGCATTCCCATCGTTAAAAACGAAAGAATAGGAAGTACCGCACCTGTTACTCCTCCCACAAAGGCTCCAGAGGTCGCTCCAGCGAGCATAGCTACCAGGTGAAGAGGCAAGAACATTCTCCCGAGGTTCACCAGGTGAAAAAGATAGGCAAGAGCTACACCAACAGCGAGCCACATGGCAGTGTAGGTCAGCTTCCGCATCTGCATATCACCCCTCTTTTTCGAACTTCGAATTGATTATATCATCTATTATGTTCCTGGCGTTTTTCACATCCTGGTCAATAGCAGCCTTCAGCTCTTCGATTGAATCAAATTTCTTCTCTTCCCTCATGAATTTCAACACTTCCAGTTTCAGCTTCTTTCCGTAAAGATCGCCTTCGAAATCCAGGATGTACACCTCGTACTTCACGTTTCTTGCATCACCCACGGTGGGCCTGAAACCCACGTTCATGACACCAAATTTTTTCTTTCCATCTGGAAAATGAACTCTCACCAGATAAACTCCTCTTTTCAAATCTACAAGTTTTTCATTTCCTCTATCGATGTTAGCGGTTGGAAATCCCAACTTTCTTCCAAACTCCCTGTCTCTGTGGACGATTCCTTCGATCTCGAAATATCTGCCAAGATACACAGGTATTTCCTCTGCTCTTCCCTTCTGAACGAGATCTCTGATCAGAGAACTGCTCACTCTTATTCCCTGAACAACGATATCTTCAATTTCATAGACTTCCACACCTTTCTTTCTGAGAAAAGACGTGTCTCCACTCGCGTTCTTGCCAAATCTGAAATCCCTTCCAACAACAACAGCCGATACTCCAGATAGATACCTTTCGACAAACTTTTCTGGAGTGAGATCCTTTATTCTGAAAAAATCCAGAACAACGGTTCTGGCGTAGCGAGAGAGCATCTCCACCCTGCTTTCTACCGTCATGAGAAGACCGGGAAAATTCGGCGAGAAATATTCGGGAGGATAGGATATGGTGTAGATCAGGCTATCGTCCTTCTTGAAGAATGATATTTCCTTCATGGTCCTCAAGACCTCCTGATGCCCGATGTGAACTCCATCGAAAACTCCGATGCTGACAACCATTCCTTTCACCTCGTGTTAAAGACCTTTCTGAGAGTCAAAACTCGCTCGTTTCTTTCGTGCTTTCTCAAGGTTTCCAGAAAAGAAGAATTTCTTTCCGCTTCAGCCAGAGCAAGTAACTGTCCCTCTTCGTTGAATACTCTGACAACTTCCCCCTTTTTGAAACCGTCCCATTCTTTGAGCATCTCAAGGTGTATTTGAGAACCGTTGAGAATCGTTTTCGTTGATTCCTGATGAACGACAACACGCGGCAGCCACTCAAGGCATTTTTCGAGTGGTATGATCCTGTTTTCAATCTCTTCAGGAGCGGCTTCGAATACGTTCAAACTTTCCTCAATTGTATAAGATCCCACGCTCTCTCGTACGAGCTCAACGGCGGTGGCACCACAGCCGAGCTTGTAACCTATATCCATACAGAGAGATCTTATGTAGGTGCCGGGAGACACTTCCGCTCTGAAAGAGACGTCTCTCCCCTCAACATTCACATCCCATATCTTGAAGATCTTCACTCGCTTTGGAGGAAGATTTATGATCTTTCCCTCTCTCGCCAGTTTGTAGAGACGTTCGCCTTTGTGTTTCTTGGCAGAATAAGCGGGCGGAACCTGGTCGTATTCTCCCACAAAGGAAAAGATTGCTTCTCTTATTTCTTCTTCGGTGGCATTGCATTCTCGTTCCTCAACAACTTCGCCTGTTATATCGAAGGTCTCAGTTATCAAACCGAGCCTCATCCTTACCCAGTACACCTTTTTCAAATCTTTGTAGAACCCAAGAATTCTCGTACCTTGGTTGACACCGATTATGAGAACACCACAGGCGAACGGATCGAGAGTTCCACCGTGTCCGACTTTCCTCGTCTTCAATTTTTTTCTCACTTCGTCCACAACATCGTGCGATGTGGGTCCTTTAGGTTTGTAGGCTACAAGGATTCCGTGCTTCACTCTTCTTCCTTATCCTCCTCTTTCTTTTCTTTGTCCTTCAGAGGATCGTATCCAAGTTGAACCAGCAGCTGGTGAACTTTTACACTCGCTTCTATGCCTTTGTCCTCGTAAAAGCGGATTTCCGGAGCAACGTAGAGCCTCAGATTTTTGGAGATAAAGGTTCTGAAAAAACCCTTCGCCCTGTTCAATATTTCAACCGTTTCCTTTCGTTCTTCCGGTGTTCCGAGAAAACTGACATAGACGTCTGCGTACCTTTTGTCCTTTGATAACTCCACTCTGGAAAAAGTGACAAAATCTTTCTTCAAGCGGGGATCTCTCAGCTGTTGAAGTGCTTCCATCAAAAGTTTTTGAATCTCCGATTCGAGCATGGCCTTTCTATAGGCTGGATTCATTCTTTCCACCTCCTAATCTATCTGCAAGAATTCCTGAGCCTTGCTGTACTTCTCCTTGGATTTATCCAGTATTCTCAAGAAAGTTTTTGGTTTCACTTTCAGCACATTCAGAGCAAACGGAGAAAGTTCTGGATCTCCCCACGAAAGAGATGCCCCTTTCATCATGAGATTCGCTATCACATCTCCAATGTGGACCATGGAAACCTGGTTGACGAAGAGTTCGTTCGGGTTGCCCGCGACGTTGTGGTGAAATTCCGCAGACAAAACGAGAAGATCTGGAAAATTCCACTTCCTGAGCAACTTTGCGCCCACTTCGGAGTGCGGTGGAATTCCAAGCTCCTCTTCTATGTCTATGAGGTTTTTCTTCGTCTTTTGAGCAATTTTGGCTTCCGTTTCAAGTATATCGGAGAACAGTAGATCATAAACTACCTTGCCCAGATCATGAAGGAGTCCTGCTATGAAGATCTCTTCCTTGAGAGGATAGCCCATTGTTTCTGCAACGGTTTCTGAAGCGATAGCACTCGCTATGAAATGCTCCCAGAGCTTTTCACGATCGATTCCAGAGGAACTGTTTTTGAAAACCATATCGTAAGTGAAAACACTGAGGGCGAGATTTCTCACCGTTTTGAAGCCAAGGATCATGACCGCTTCGCTCAACGTGGTTATCTTTCTTGGAACGCCATAATAGGCTGAGTTGGCCAGTTTCAACACCCTAGCACTCAAGCTTGCGTCCATCATGAGAGTGTTCGCCACTTCAGTAGAAGACGCATCTGGCTTTGAACAAACGGCGATTATCCTTTGAACAACAACGTTTGGTGAAGGTAACTTGTCTATTTCTTCAATTATCTTGTCTATTATCTTCGCCGGCACGGTCTTTTGGGATCCACACAAAGAATCTGGATCCCTTACCCACCTCACTTTCCACCCATATCCTGCCGCCGTGAAGCTCCACGATCTCTTTTGTTATGGCAAGGCCGAGTCCCGTTCCAGGCACTTCGTAGGTCAACGAAGAATCCACCCTGTAAAACTGTTCGAATATCCTATCCTTTGCGTGATCCGGTATTCCTATACCGTTGTCCTCTACAATTATGAGAACACCGCCATCTTTCTCATCCAAGATCACCTTCACGTACTTATCAGGAGCATCTTTCTTTGAGTACTTCACCCCGTTGTTGAGAAGATTCAAAAGCACCTGCTTGATCCTTGTTGGATCAACATGAGCTTCCACAGGGCAGGAAACATTACTCTCAAAGAGAACATTCACGTTGTGAGATGAAGCAAATTCTTTGATCGCGTTCACCGCACTTTCTACGAGATCACAGAGATCAACTTTTTCTCTGTTTATTTGAAGGGATTTCCTTTCAAGCCTGGAAAAGTCCAGTAACTCATTCAGGAGATTTTCGAGGTGGTTGCTTTGATCTATTATCACCTCGAGGAACTCCTTGAGGGTGCTGAGATCCAGTTCCTCCAGACTGTTGTAAACTGTTTCCGCATAGGCTTTTATGGCCGTTAAAGGTGTTCTGAGCTCGTGCGAGATGTTCGCTATGAACTCCGTTTTCATCCTGTCTATTCGCTTCAGTCTTTCGAGTTCTTTTGATTCTGTCACGTTTTCAACGATCGTCAGCGCCTGAATTTCACTGCCGAGGGCAAGAGGTATCGAGGTGATGGAAAAGAATTCTTCCCCTGATATCACTTCACCCACTCTTTGTGTTCGCAAAGATATTGCCTCTTCTGACAGAGAAATGGCCTTCTTCAAAACTTCATCTGGAAAATTCTCCTCTTTGAACTTCTCATTCTGAAATTTTATTTCCCCATTCGAATAAACGAAGATCCCCTCTGGAAGACCGTTAAGAATGACGTTCACGTAGTTGTACGTTTCTTCTAACTCCCTGTACAACTTTATGTTTTCCAGAACGATCGCCGAAAGAAACGAAAGAACTTTGAAAATCTCTGTTTCTTCCATTGATGGCTGGTGATTCAGTAGCACAATTAAGCTTCCAAACATCCTGTCCTGTTTCACAACAGGGACTATTCCAACATAACCGAATTCATCCTCCACAAAGACAGGGTTGGATTGTCTGATGGACCAGTCAATGAACTCTTCGAATCTTTTTATATCGATGTCTCTTCCCCAGATTTTTCTCTTGTTTTCATCGACGAGAACCACCTCTTTGATATCAACAACTTTTTTCACCAGGTTCAAAAGACCCTGAAGAATATCGTTTTCCGTTTTCGCATTGGAAAACTCCATTATCATTATTGAAAGGAGTAAAAACAGACGGTTGTTTTGTTCTTTTATTTCTTTTGTTTCCTCCAAAGAAAAGTCACCTCACAATTTCTGTTGCCGCTTTTCTCAATCGATTCATCACCGCAAATAGAATTCCCCTTTCTTCAAATCCCTCAACAATTATATACTCTTTCCCCATTTTTTCAGCCTCACGCAGAGCAGAAAAAAATGTTTTGTGCGATACTGTAGGGTTTTTTCAAAGATCCTACAACGATTCTGTCGTCGTACAGTTCCTTTCTCTCTTGAACACAGATGACCACATGATCCGGATACTTTTTCAATACTTCCTCCATCTTCGTCAAATCTTCTACGAGTATCAGAGGCTTTAAAGGAGCGTAGTGTCGGTATTTCATTCCCGGTGCAAGCGGTCTGCCTTCAAAATTTCCTTTTCGTACAAAATCGGGCACAACGAGTCCCGGAAAGAGCTCTTTCAGTCGTTCAACTTCCACTGGCCCTGGCCTCAGAAGAACAGGCTTTTCCTTTGTGAGATCAACAATGGTGGACTCCAAGCCGAAGGGGGTATCCCCTGCGTCGATTATCAGCTTAACTTTGCCCATGAAGTCTTCTACGACGTGTTTCACGTTCGTAGCGCTGGGTCTTCCCGAAATATTTGCGCTTGGAGCGGCTATAGGATTTCCAAAGAGTTCTATCAACTTCAGGGCCACCGGATGTGCTGGCATCCTCACAGCCACCGTCGGAAGACCAGCGGTCACCACGGGAGGTATCTTTTCGGATTTTTTTCGAAGAATAACCGTCAACGGCCCCGGCCAGAACTTTTTCAAAAAATCCAGATGAGGTTCATAACCTTCCGCGATTTCCTCCAGCTGTTCTAAGGAATGTATATGAACAATGAGAGGATTGTCAGCGGGTCTTCCTTTCAGCTCGAAGATCTTCTTGCAGGCTTCTTCGTTGTACGCGTCCGCTCCTATTCCGTAAACGGTTTCGGTAGGGAAAATGATCACTTCTCCGTTTTGAAGAAGTTCGACTGCTTCTTTCAGAACTTTCTCGTTGGGGAAGAGGGGATCCACCTTTAACACTTTGGTCACAGGTTTTCCCTCCTGATATGATACAAAATAAAGGGGCCCTTCGGAGCCCCTTGTGGTGCCGAGGGCGGGACTTGAACCCGCACGGGGTCATCCCCCAGCTGATTTTGAGTCAGCCGCGTCTGCCATTCCGCCACCTCGGCCCTCCAATATATATAGTACCAGTTTCTTCTTTTTAAAGTCAAGATCAGAGAATTTCGCTTTCTTCTTGAATTCTTTTAAAATGTGTGCTAAACTATAATTAGCACTCAAAAGAAGGGAGTGCTAAATCGTGAGGAGACTCAACAGGAAGAACAGTGATGCTTCGAAAAAATTGAACGATCGTCAAAGAAAAGTGCTCTACTGCATCGTGAGAGAGTACATAGAAAATAGAAAACCTGTGAGCTCACAGAGAGTTCTGGAAGTGAGCAATATAGAGTTCAGCAGTGCCACTATAAGAAACGATATGAAAAAATTGGAGTATCTTGGATACATATACCAGCCCCACAAATCGGCTGGAAGGATTCCAACTGACAAGGGGCTGAGATTTTACTACGAAGAGATGCTGAAGATTTCAAAGGAGACATCAGAAGCGGATCTCGCTGTGGAGACTTTCAAATCGGTGCCTCTTGCCGATCCGGAAAAAATTCTCTTCCTCGCAGGAAATCTTCTAGCCCGATTGACGCAGGGTTACGTCCTCATAGAAAGACCAAACACAAGAGATTTGAAAATACTCAGAGTGATGCTCATTCCTGTTTCGGAGGACTACCTCATCTTTTCCATACTGACAGAGTTCGGCGTTTCCAGAGTTACCCCCATCAAAACTCAGGAACGACTGAACTGGGAAGAAATTGAAAGACAGCTCAACTTCCTCCTCAGAGGCAGGACAATAGGAGAAGTGTTGATGGGTAAAATAGAAAGCCTGAAAGGAAGTGGCTTTCTCAGATTGATAGAATCTCTGATAGGTGAGACTGTCGAAAGATATCTGGATGCGGGGCTTGAAAATCTTCTAAAGGATGAAACTCTCACTCTGGAGGACATCAGAAACCTTCTCGAAGAAGTGAAAGATCAGAAATTTCTTGAGAGCTTAGTTGGAGAAGGCATAAGCGTCATGATAGGAAGGGAAATTGGCAGAAAAAATCTGGAGAAATTCGCTGTTTTTTCAGGAAGATACTTCAAAGGAGAATCTCCTATCGGTAGTGTGTACTTCTTCACGTCGAAGGTTACGAAGTACGATAGAAATCACAGGGTGTTTGAATACATTCTGAACCGTCTTTCAGAGTATTTCACTTCAACTTCCAGGAGGTGAAAAGATGAGCGAAAAAGAGAAAAAGGAGCTCACACAAGAATGTGAAGAACTGAAAGAAAAATACAAAGAACTGGAAGAGTATGCAAAAAGGCTGAAAGCTGAATACGAAAACTATCGTGAGGAAGTCGCCCGTGAAAAAAGAGAATTGATAAAGAATGCGAATGAATACCTCATATCGAAACTCATTCCCGTTCTCGATGATTTCGAAAGGGCATTGAATCAGGGAGAAAAGGGAGACGCCTTCTATGAAGGCGTGAAAATGATATACAAAAAACTCCTGAACGTCTTGGAAAAAGAGGGGCTTACAAAGATCCACGTGGGAGAGAAATTCGATCCTTTTGAACACGAAGCAGTTGAAAGAGTAGAAACAGAAGACGTGGAAGAATACACTGTCCTTGAGGTAGTAGAGAGTGGTTACAAATTCCACGGGAAAGTCTTGAAACCCGCAAAAGTGAAGGTTGCAGTGAAACCACGAAAGAAGGAAGCAGAGAAGGTTGAAAAACCTTCTGACGAGAAGGAGTGATGGTTCATGAAACGTGAAAAAAAGGACTACTACGAAATTCTCGGTGTTCCCAGAGACGCCACACAGGAAGAAATAAAAAGGGCTTACAAGAGACTCGTAAAAGAGTGGCATCCAGACCGGCATCCGGAAAACAGAAAGGAAGCCGAACAACGTTTTAAGGAAATTCAGGAGGCCTACGAGGTCCTCAGCGATCCACAGAAGAGGGCCATGTACGATCGTTTCGGGTACGTAGGAGAACAGCCCACGTATCAGGAAACAGAATCTGGTGGCTTCTTCGATGATATATTCAGAGAGTTTGAAAACATCTTCAACAGAGACATATTCGACGTTTTCTTTGGGGAAAGACCGCACCAGGAAGAAAGAAGAGAATACGCCCGAAGAGGCGAAGATATAAGGTACGAAATAGAAGTAACTCTCTCCGATTTGATCAACGGAGCGGAGATACCCGTGGAATACGAAAGGTACGAAACCTGTCCAAGGTGTGGCGGAACAGGCGTGGAACCCAATGCCGGATACATAAACTGTCCAAGTTGTGGTGGAACGGGAAGGATCAGAGAAGAACGAAGATCGTTCTTTGGTTACTTCGTCAGTGAGAGAACTTGTGAGAGATGTGGCGGCACAGGGAAGATTCCACGGGAATACTGCCACGAGTGTGGTGGAAGCGGCAGAGTTCTCAGAAAGGTCAGGAAAACGGTGAAAATACCGCCAAATGTGGAAGATGGAACCCAGCTTAGAATCACTGGCGGTGGAAATGCTGGATATTACGGCGGACCTTACGGTGATCTGATAGTCATCGTCCGCGTGAAACCAGATCCTAGATTCAAAAAATCCGGTTCAGATCTCGTGTACGATGTCACAATAGACTACCTTCAGGCTATCTTGGGAACAACCGTTGAAGTTCCTCTTCCAGAAGGCGGTACGACGATGTTGAAGATTCCTCCGGGAACTCAGCCGGAAACCGTCTTCAGGTTGAAGGGAAAAGGCCTTCCAAACAGGTATGGAAGGCGCGGAGATCTCATCGTGAACGTGCACGTTGAGATACCAAAGAGTCTCTCCAGAGAGGAAAGAAAAGTCCTCGAAGAACTGGCGAAAAAACGCGGAGTCACGATCGGTTAGCGTTTGGGATTGACGAGTGCTTCTCTTACAACGAGCTTCACGCTATCCGGGACCGTGACTTCGACGGTGAAAGGTCCTCTTCGGACACTCATCCATCCCAGTCCCGCCACCGCCAGTTCTTCTCCTTCTTTCAACGTAAAGGTTTCTCTCTTCCACTTAAAATTTTCAAATTTTGTTTTAGAGCATGGAGGAATTAGCAGATCTCCCAGTCTGTTTCTCATGAGCTCATCTGCTCTTTCCCTCCTCGTTTCATGGAAGGTTACTTCTTTAGAGGAGAAAAGCAGAAAGATCGGTTTCTTTTCTGTTTCAAAATGGATATCGAATCGGCACAGTCCCCCCATGAAGATGGTTCTTCCATTATCCGGTTTGAAGGTTTTCCTGGAGAGTTCTTCCTTTGGTAGAACTCTTTTTTGACACTCAGGATCCAAAAGATCGAGAATCCTATCGCTTGTCATGATACCTGGGGTATCGTAGAGATACAGATTCGCTTCTTTTACCTTTCTTCTGAGAATACCTAGAGTTGTCCCTGGAAAGGGACTTATGGTGTTCTCATGGGTGCAGATCTTGTTTAGTAGAGAAGATTTTCCTACGTTCGTTACTCCCACCACCAGTGCTTTGTCGGTCAACCGTGAAAGATACTTCACAAGCGAATTCAGACCGAAATTCTTTTCAGCGCTGACGATCCTTATATCATCTGTGTTTTTCACTTTTATCCTCTTCTTCACCCACTCTTTGATTTCCTTCACCGTAATAGCCTTTGGCAGAAGATCGATCTTGTTTATGGCGTAGACAACCCTTTTTCCTTCCAGAATTTCTACTATATCCTCCCTGTAGGTTCCTTCGAAATCGAAAATATCGATCACCCAGACCACCACATCGAATCCTCCAAGGTACGACTTCAACTGGTTTTTGAAATCCCAATCGAATTCAACTGGTTCCAGTTTGCCGTAATGTTTCATTCGGAAGCATCTCTGACAGAGTATCTCCTTTCCTTCTTCGAGCCTTCTTTCGTAGACCTCACGCGGGATGTACCCCGGTTTTTTCGGGTCATCGAACTGAATGGCTGCTCCACATCCAGGACATTTCATCGATCCTCACCTCATTTTATGTCGTCTTTCAAGCCTATTTCTTGAAGTATGATGAAGTCCTTTTCTCTCCACTTTTCTTTTACTTTGACGTTCAAGTCGAGATAAACCTTTCTTCCCACGAGAAACTCCAGTTCTTCACGGGCGAGCGTTCCAATTTTCTTTATCATGCTGCCGTTCTTTCCTATGAGAATTCCCTTCTGAGAGTCGCGTTCCACGTATATGTTCGCCCGTATGTAGAGGACACCATTTGGTCTATCCTTTATTTCCTCGATCACCACGGCCGTAGAATGAGGTACCTCCTGTCTCGTGAGATGAAAGATCTTCTCCCTTATGATTTCAGCGGCCATGAAAGAGAGAGGGCGATCTGTTACCATGTCCTCGGGGTAATACTGTGGCCCTTCCGGTAGTTCTTCTTTTATTTTCTCCAGAACTTCGAAGACACCCTCACCTTTCAGAGCGGATATGTAATGGACAGACACAACGTTCTCCACCATACTTTTTGCGAGTTGTCCCACCGCTTTCGCCTTCTCTTCACCCGCCACGTCGATCTTGTTCACAGCAATGATAGTTTTGGTTCCAGACTCGTTCACGATCTCCGCAACGTGTTCGTCTGTCTTCGTAAATCCATCCGCCGCATCCAGCATGAATAGTATGAGATCCACCCCTTTGAGAGCCTGAACAGCAGCCTTCACCATGTACTCTCCAAGCCTGTGAAGAGGCTTGTGGATACCGGGAGTGTCCACAAATATGATCTGACTATCTTTGTCCGTGTAGATGCAGTTTATCCTGTTCCTAGTAGTTTGAGGTTTGTCTGAAACGATCACTACTTTTCTTCCCATAACAACATTTATGAAGGTCGATTTCCCCACATTCGGCTTTCCTGCCAGAGCGACAAAACCCGATTTAATGCTCACCACCTCCCAACCTGAACCCTCTTGGTAGAAGATCTTTCAATTTCACAACTTCAAAATTTCCGTCTCTATCCGCAATTATCACATCCAGATCGTCGGAAAATTCGTAGAGAACCTGCCTGCAAGCACCGCAGGGAACAGTCTTGTCTGGAGAATCCGACGCTATCGCTATTGCAGCGAATTCTCTTTCTCCTTCAGAAACGGCCTTGAAAACGGCTACCCTTTCAGCGCAGATCGTAAGACCATAAGAAGAATTCTCCACATTCACCCCCGTGTATATCTTTCCGCTCTTTGTGAGCAAAGCGGCACCGACTCTGAAACCTGAGTACTTAGCGTACGCCTTTTTCCTGGCTTCCAGAGCCATTTTCACCAGTTTCTCCGGATCCACCATTGATCTCTTCCCTCCCAAGTATCTTTATCATGACTTTCTCTATTCTGTTTTTTCCGACAGCGAGTATTTTGAAGTACAGATTTCCGATCACCGCTTCTTCTCCAACATTCGGTATCCTTTTGAAGTGCTCGAGCAGATATCCCGCTATCGTTTCGTACTCTGTCTCTGGAAATTGAACGCGCAACTCCATTTCGATGTCGTTTATCGGTGTGGCACCATCCACTATGTAAGTCCTCTCATCGATCTTTCTTATACCAGAGATCTCATCGTAGTCGTACTCGTCCATTATGTTTCCAAAGAGTTCTTCGATGATGTCTTCAAGTGTTACGATACCGGCCGTTCCTCCGTACTCATCCACAACGATCGCTATATGAATCTTCCTGGCTTTGAGGATCTTAAGGAGTTCATCTATGTTCATCGTCTCGGGAACGTACAGGGCTTCTCTCATAATATCCTTCACCTTCATACTTTTCACTTCTTCGCAATCTTTTGCAGCCAGAATCGAAAGCACGTCCTTAGCGTAGCAGATACCCACGATGTTGTCTATGGTTTCTTTATAAACGGGTATTCTGGAGTACCCTTCGTCTTCAACCAGTTCGATAAGGTCTTTCACCGTTTGATTCTCCTCTATCGCCACTATGTCAACCCGCGGTGTCATGATTTCTTTCACGGCTATCTGTTTCATCTCGAAAGCGCGCTTGATGATCCTTTCTTCTTCTTCCTCTATGACACCCATTTCCCCTCCGACCTGAACAATGGAAACGATATCCTCCTCGGTTATGAACAGATCTTCGGAGACCTTTTTTCCATGTCTCAGGGAAATGATGCCGTCTGCTATTTTCACGAGTAACCTTCCTATGGGATCCAGAACACGGGTGAGGAATCTGATGGTTCCTATCGATCTGCGGAACACGCGTTCTGGATCTGATCGTGCCAGGACCTTTGGGGTGATCTCACCGAAGATGAGAAGGATGGTGGTGATGAAGAGAGTAGACACAACCGCCACGAACTCTTCGCTCATGTTTCTGAGCAGATTCAAGAAGATAAGAGTGGAGATAGAGGATGCAAGGAGATTGACGAGGTTGTTACTTATGAGAATCGTAGTGAGATACTTGTTGAACAGGTGTATGTAACTTGCTTTTTCAGAGTTTTCCTCTTTTTCCTCCAGAAACTCTTTGATCTTGACCTTGCTCATGAGGGTGAGCGCAGTCTCCGAAGAAGAGAAAAAGTTCGACAGGTAAATCAAGATGACCAGCAGCAGTGACTCCAGTCCAAGAGTCAAAGCACTACTGACAGGATCTTCCACTTCTGTTCCACCTCCATCAATAGTGATAGTTTTCCCCATGGATTATTTTAAACGCTCTGAATATCTGCTCCAGCACTATCAAAACGGTCATTCCATGTGTAAAGGTCATCTTCGATAATGAAAAAACACGGTGGGCCTTCGCGAAGATCTCCTCATTCAACCCATGGGGCCCACCTATCAGGATCGTTATATCCTTTCCCTTCATTTCCAGATCTTTGAGAAAGTCGGCAAACTCCTCTGAAGAAACTTCCTCCCCTCTCCTATCCATGACCATAACAAAACTTCCGAGGAGAATCCTGTTTGCCAGATCCTCTGTTTCCTTCCTGACGATTTCTTCGATGCTTCCTCTGTGAACTCGCTTTATTTCGAGAACTTCAAGCTTACAAAATCGTCTCAAGAACTTTTCGTAGTGCTTTATACCTTCTTTGATAAAACCGTCCAGTTTCCCAACCACCGCTATTCTTACTCTCATTTCTCACTCTCTCTAACGAGTATTTCCAGAAGACTGGATTCTATGACCTTTTTAGCGTTGAGGTCCGTTCTCAGGTAGTAAGAAACCGTCTTCAGCAGAGATTCAAGCGGGAAAAGTCCCACTATCTCCGATCCCAGAACCGGTACCCCGTATCGTTCGGCTTCCATCTTTATGAGTTCAAAAACTCGATAGAGAGGTGTTCTTTTGTGATCTGTTATGTTGATAGAAACCTGGACAACTCCCTTTCCTTTCAAATCAACACCTATCGCTTTGACGTATCTGAGCCCTCCGCTGGAGAATCTGATTGCCCTGGCTATTTTTTCGGCTATCTTCACATCCCGCGTTCCAAGGTTCACGTTGAAAGCTATGAGAAATTCACGCGCACCAACCGCCGTCACACCCGCTGTGGGATGTACGCGGTCGGGGCCGAAGTCGGGCTTCCACAGGGGATCTTTTATTTTCTCGAAAAAGCCTTCGAACTCTCCCCTTCTGATATCTGCAAGATTTTGTCTTTCAGGTCGTGTGGCAGATTTTTCATAAAGATACACGGGAATACCCAGTTCCTCTCCTATCCTGCGTCCGAGTATTTTCGAATACTCCACACACTCTTCCATGGTCGTGTTGTAGAGGGGCACAAGTGGTATGACGTCCGCTGCACCCATTCTGGGATGCTGGCCTGTGTGATTTCTCAAATCGATGAGTTCGGCCGCCTTTTTCGTCATATCGAAGAGAGCGTTTATGAGGTTCTCCGGTTCTCCCACGAGCGTTACCACCGATCTGTTGTGGTCCGCATCCATTGACCAGTCGAGTACCCATACCCTGTCGTATTTTTTCGCTTCCGCGACGATCTTTTCAACTACTTCCTTTCTTCTCCCTTCACTGAAGTTTGGTACCGATTCTATCAGTTTCAACTCTCATTCCCCCTTGGTTTGGACATTCTATCTTTCAGAGTTAAAATGATTTCCTCATAGGTTTTACCATCGTCCGGGTAACACACGTACGTGTAGCTGAAACGTTCGGAAAGTTTCTCTTTCATCCTCTTTGTAACGGCCTCTATTCCGTGTTTTCCCGTCAGTGTCAGTACAAACAGGTATTCGCTGGCAGAGATGGGTAGGATGTAATCTGTTTCCCTGAAGAATTTCTTGATAGTCTCGTAGTCTCTCATGATATCTTCGAACTTAACGTACATGACGCAGAAACGAGAACCTGTCCTGTTGGAACGCTTTATTTCTTTTCTCACGATATCTTCGAACTTGAGGGTGATCTCAAGATCCTCGATATTTTTCTTGAGAGAAACGGTGAGCCTGGGTGCGGAAGAAATGATTTTTTTGACTCTTTCCAAGAGATAATCGAGCTTGAAGGGTTTGAGAATGTAGTCAATCGCACCCGCTCTCACCGAATTAATAATTAGATCTTTGTCAACGTAGGCGCTCAGAACCGCGACCTTCGTGTCGGGAAACTCTTCACGTATTCTTCTTATCAAATTCAGGCTCTCTTCACCTTCGAACACATCTACGAACACGAGATCGATCTTTTCGCGGCGAAGGAGCGTGAACGCTTCCTGCTCGTTTTTTGCCCAAATCACATTGAAACCGTCTTTTCCAAGGGCATTTTTGACGGCAAGGAAGGTGATTCTGGATTCATCCACTACCATAACCGTTGGAGTCACCGTGAACTCCTCCTTATTACCATTAATTTTAACATCGATCACTCTATCCTGTTCATGATGAACTTGAAGTATTCTTCTTCATCGTCAAAAGTGATGGTTTTCACGATCGTTCTGTAACCGGGTTTCACGATCGTGATCTCGTAGGTTCCTGCCTGGATGTATAGAGTGATGGGTGTTTCACCGTGGTAGTACCCGTTTAGGTATATCGTAGCTCTCGATGGATCGGTCTCTATTCTAACCTCTGAAAAGACCACTCTCTTCTCCAGTTTTCTGAAAATCTCCTTTTCTTCTCCTGGTCCGAAATTCACCGTGAAGCGATCTGTTTCGTACCCTTCTTTTTCCAGTTTTATCTCGTACGTTCCAGGATCAAGAATGAGATTCAAACCGTTCTGATCGGTCGTTCCCACGTATCTTCCGTCGATATAGACGTCGACACCAGAAGGATCTGTTCTCAGTTTCAAAGAAGACTGTGCTGGTTTCAGCGTGACATACACGGATCTGGTTTCTCCCGCGCTGAGTGTTATGTTTCGGGTCTCCTCGCGGTACCCTTCTTTTCTGAACGTGACAGTGTAATTTCCAGGAGAAAGGTTCAACGTCAGAGGAGTCTTTCCTTGATAGACTCCGTTCAGATAGACGCTCGCACCGCTCGGGCTTGAACTGAGAGAGAGTTGAGCGAGAGGCAAAGTGGCTATCACCTTCACCGTCTGATCTCTTCCCACATAGACTTCCTTGTAGAACGTGTAGTTTTCAAAATACACCGTCACGTAGTGTGTTCCTTCGTCCACTGATACCGTGACCGGTGTCTTTCCTTTGTAAGAACCATCAATATAGACAGTCATTCCTGGAGGTGTCGAGTCAACGATCAGCGTTCCGAACGCGGGGGCTCTTCCCACGTAGAAATAAGTGAGATCGGAGACCCATTCACCCGTGAGATAGGGTTTCAATTTATTTTGAACGTATTCTTCGACGTTGTCAGACAGCGTTGGAAAGGCTTGAGCGGTTCCGAGTTCTTTCAGCTGGTTGAAAATCGGTATCGGTCTGGTGCTTGCGATCACCTGAATGTACTCTTTTCCATACGGTGGTGAAACTCTGAGAGAGTAGGTGGATTTCGAAGGAATCTTTTTTATCTCATTTGCCCTGACGAAATTGTCGCTTTCGTATTTGTTCGGGAAAATGAGAGTCACCTTACCCTGTGCGTTGATGTCGTAGACGAGTATGTACGCGTCTCTGGAAGATTTGACGAAGATCTCCATCCTCTCTCCCACTTCATAGACGGATCCTTCCGGTTTGTTGAGCCACACATCCACCGTGAAGTAGGGTCTCTCGGGTACTATGATGATGCTCTTTGCGTCGAAAGAGAAAGCCACCATCGAGACAAGAATCAGAAGAAGAAACACATATCTCCTCATGGGTCACACCTCCTTGTTATTTTATCCATCTGACTTCCGCACCGAGGATCTTTGTGTTTGATACAGGCACAAGAGTTCGATTAGAAGGAGCTTCCTGAACGAAAGCGACAAAACCATCAACACCGCTTAAAGGACCAAGGTGATAAACTCCTTTATCATCACAGTATATTTCGCTTTCATCTTCATCTTCATCTTTTACATCTACTACTTCACAGTAATTACCGACTTTTTTGAAAGTTACCACAAAAAACTTCGTGATTTTAACATCTTTCGTCAAATCTTTCACCCTTGCCTGCCATTCTCCCTGATCTGCCTGCCACCACACATCCACGTCGTAAATTGGATAGTAACTGCTCCAGATCTGGTTCAAGTCATCTTTAAGATCTGCCGTATCAACGATCTCCCCCGCAGCCGCGACGAAGTCGTTGTTTTGCTCATAGAATGCCGCCCTTTCACTGTAAGCATAACTTCCATCCGGATAGTAGAGTACAATCACAGGGTGTTCCTGAACAAGATAATCACCATAGGATGGTTGATACCAATCCATCACATCATCAAGGTACTCATTCCCAACCACTTCGACGATGAACTCGTGTCTTTCCTCAAGTGGTGGCAGACAAGCTGTCAAAATCAGAAGAATCAACCCCAGAAAGGGAAAAAATCTCTTCATTTTCTTCACCCCCTCAAATCTAAGACTTTCAAGTAAAGAAGAGAGTTCTCAAAATTTCTTTTCCACTCTTGCCAGTGCAATCCCTTTGAGAATGAGTCCGATGAGAGTGGAAAACACAAGTGTGGAGGTTCCTCCATAGCTGATGAATGGAAGAGGAACACCAGTGACTGGAAGGAGTCCCAGGTTCATCGAGACGTTTTCGAAGACGTGGAACCATATCAGCCCACACGCAGAAACCATCAGTATTTCCCAGTATTCGTCTTTCACGTTCAGGATCCACCTGGAAACCTCGAAGAACAGAAGACCGAAAAGCGAAAGCAAAAAGACTATTCCGATGAATCCGAATTCCTCACCGATCACCGATACGATGAAATCAGTGTATGAAACAGGAACGTATCCCATAAGGTTCGCTTTTCCTTTCATGTATCCTGCTCCAAAGAGTCCACCGGCTCCGATTGCGTGAATCGACTGCAGAACGTTGTAGGAGTAACTCTCGCCGTACTTTTCCGGATTGAGAAAAGAAAGTATCCTCGCTCTTTGATACTCTTTAAGCCCAAAGAAAAAGAAGACAGGAAGAAACACAAGGGCAAATATCAACAGAATCACAAGGGGCTTCTTATTCACATTCGAAGCCAGAACCGCAAACAACCAGATCAATCCCACAGAAAGCGTGGTGCCAAGATCGGGTTCCAGAAATATGAGAACAGCGGGGACGACTGTGAAGAAAAAACTTCTCCAAAACCACTTCTTCTCCAGAAGATAAGGGAGCAGAACGATGAGCGAAAGCTTTGCAAAGTCTGAGGGCTGGAAACTGAATCCCATCACTCTGAACCATCTCTTTGAACCACCGATGGGTGTTCCTTTCACAAGAAGGACTGCCAGTAAAACAACAGAGAAAACGTAGAGAATGATCGAAAAATTCCTTATCGTTCTGTCCTTGATGAACAAAACCAGAAACATCAACGAAAAACCGGCTATATCCCACACAATCTGCCTCGTGAAAAGCTGTTCGTTTTCTCCGTAAGTTGCGCTTCTCAAAGTTGCAAGTCCAAACAACATCAAGATGGACACAAGAACAACAATGATCCAGTCTATTCTTTTGTTCTCGTGTGGTATGGTCCCACCTCACTCTGAAACGACTATCTCCATCTCCTTCATCAACCTGTCTTCTTCACTTTCTATCACAACGATGAGTTTGTAAGTCCCGGGATCCTCGAGTTTTATGATATCGTAACTGGTCGTCTTAAAAATTTCTCTTGAGGAATATCCTTCGATCGTCATCCTGTATTCTTCAGAATAAGCATACGAGAACACCGGTTCCTTGTGCGTCAAAACGATCATGATGTTTTTCAAAACTATGTACTTTCGTTTCTTTTCTTCGTTCAAAAGCTTCACAGAGAAATCGTATCTTTCACCGGATGCTACAAACTTCTTCCCTTCGATGATAAGGGAGAGTCCCTTCAAATCTTTTTGATACTCTCGCGTGACGAAAAGGGGAATTGATTTTTCTATCAGACTGCTTTCTGTCTTCAATTTCAATTTGATGATGTAATCTCCCGATTCTTTCGGGGCGGAAAAACTCACTTCGTGGATCTGTTCGACCATCATCGGATTTATCACGAAGTCTTTTTCTATAGGAATATCTCTTTCAAAGACAGCCTCATTCCCTTTAAGGATAATAAGGCCGATCGACTCCACACGAATTTTCCGACTCTTTGAGCTTATATTTTCCAGATAGACAGAAAAATGCACATCTTCGTAAGGGAAATAAAAATCTTTCAGGTCTTCAACTTCGACTTGCCACTTTTCAATCACCGAAACGACCTTACTGATAACCACCCTCTGGCCGTTCAACTTGACAGAGACTGTGATCGTGTAATTCCCTCCAGGCAAATTTGACAGCTCTTCCTCCCTCAAAAGATCAAAAACCAGGACGCTTTCGAAAGCTTCCATCTCTTTTTCCACACGCTGTGGAAAGTGAAACTCGTACACCGTGTCATTCTCCCTTTTGATGGAAAATACGAAATCTTCCAGCACAAGATTTTCTTTTTTCTTCTCTCTGTTGAACACTTTTACACGCACATCGAGGGGATCGTTTGGAAGGTAGGACTCTTTTGTTTCTATCACCAGCTGGAAGGGTCCAATCACACCTTCCGGTTTGTTGGAAAAAAACGCTTTCGTGAAAAACACCAGGAAAACCACTATTACAAGATTCACGACAAGAATAAAATTCGCCCTGCGGCGAATTCTATTTTTTCTGTTTCTGAACTCTTTTTCCTTTTCTTCGTCTCTCTTCTGCCATTCTTCAGGGCTTTTAGAAAAGTACTTCATAGCGGTGTGGTCACCCTGAAAACCTCTTCGATGCTCGTCTGCCCAAGAAGAACCTTTTCGAGGGCATCCTGGAACATGGTGCGCATACCTTTTTTCACTGCGAGCTTTGCAATCTCTGTTTCACTTGCTTTGGAAGAGATCAATTCTCTCAACTCTTCATCCACAATCAAAACTTCCCCTATAGCCATTCTCCCTCTGTATCTCATCCCCTTGCAGGCAGGACATCCTTCTTCTGAAGGATAGTAAATCTGATCTGGTACCTTTCCAAAGAATTGTTCGAAATAAGATTTTACCTGTTCATCTCGAACCTCTCCAGGCATTTTACACTCATCACAGAGCTTTCTCACCAGCCTCTGACCTATGATTCCGATAAGGGAGGCTCCGAGAAGGTGAGGATCTATTCCCATTTCTATGAGCCTTGAAACAGCACCAGCAGCGGTGTTGGTGTGAAGTGTACTCAGAACTAAGTGTCCCGTGAGGGAAGCTTCCACCGCAAGCTGTGCGGTTTCTCTGTCTCTGATCTCACCCACCATGATGATGTCAGGGTCCTGCCTGAGGAAAGCTCTCAAGTACCGTGCAAACGTGAGACCTATTTCTGGGAAAACCCGACATTGGGTAACCCCTTCGATGGTGTATTCCACAGGGTCTTCCGCTGTTACTATGTTTACACTTTCACTCTTCAAATAATTTATCATAGCGACAAGTGTGGTGGATTTTCCGCTTCCCGTTGGTCCGGTGACCAGGATGATACCGTAGGGTTTTTCTAACAGTGATAGAATTCGTTTCAGATTGTATTCACTGTATCCAAGTTCCTCGAGGCGTTTGTTTGCATCGGACACCTTCAGTATTCTCATCACGACTTTTTCTCCGAAAGTGGAAGGCATGGTTGACACGCGAAAATCGTACTGCTCACCGCTTTTTATTGTGTAAAACTTCCCGTCCTGCGGAAGCCTCCTTTCCGACACATCGAGACCACTCATAATTTTAATTCGTGCCACAACTGAGTTGTGCTGTGGCTTTTGATACTCAAGAACTTTTCTCAAAATACCATCTATTCTGAACCTCACCCTCACGGTTCTCTTCATCGGTTCTATATGAATATCACTCGCCCCCATCTCTATGGCGCGGTTTATGATATTGTTGACAAGCCGTACAATGGGAGCTTCTTCTACTTCCCTTTCTTCTTCCTCTTCTTCCTCAACCTGTTCTGGTGTTTCTTCTATAGCAACGTAAGGCTCCTCGAAAAGTTCGAGAGGAACACCAAGAACATACGTTTGATACAAAACAGAAAAATCTCTGCTCGTCACCAGATAAATCTCCGGATTCTTCCCCGTGAGAAAACGTATCTCCTGTTTGATCCTTGGAATGTTCGTTCCGTTATCCGTCACCACCACGAGAGTTCCGTCTTCCTTCTTTTCTACAGGAATGACGTGCAGAGATTCGATGATGTTCTTTGGAATAGAACCCACCACGTTGAGTGGTATGTTTTTTGGTAGTTCCTTCAGGATTGGGACTCCGTATTGTTCACTCAAAGCCTCCAGCAGCTGATCCTCCGTGATATACCCTGTCTCAATTAGAACTTCTCCGAGCGGTTTCCTTTCCTCTTTTTGAATTTCAAGAGCCTTATCCAACTCTTCTCTGGTTATGAATCCTTTTTCCAGAAGAATTTCACCCAATTTTCTGTATCTTCTCAGCATTAAAGAAGCCCCTCCAGACCGTATCTGTAAATGGCCGGTATGTCACCTTCCGGGAATAGAATCTTGTCTTCATCTGGGAATCTTGTAGCTATGAAGATCACACGTATTTCGTCATCGGGTACTTCATCATCGAAGATGAGACCGAATTTGACGTCCGCGTCCTCACTGCTGTTCTGCCTTATGATCATAGCTGCTTCGTGCACTTCCTCCATTCTTATATTGCTGGGAGCAGTTATATTGAACACAATCGAACTCGCATTTTCTACAGGATGCTCTATCAACTTGCTTTCCATAGCCTTCTTAGCAGCTTCTCTCGCTCTGTGTTCTCCCTTTCCAACACCTATGCCAAGGATCGCAGCACCGGCGTCCTTCATTACCGACTCTATGTCTGCAAAGTCGAGATTTATGTAACCCCTCTTCGTTATCAGTTCCGAAATTCCTTTCACTCCCTGGTGAAGAGTCTCGTCAGCCTTCAGAAAAGCATCCTTTATCTTGACATCCCTCGGGAGTTCTTCCATGAGTTTGTTGTTGGATATCTTTATGAGGGTATCCACATGTTTTCGAAGTTTTTTGAGCCCCTCTATCGCTTTTTTGAGTCTCTCCGGGCCTTCGAAATAGAAGGGAGTCGTCACTATGGCTACAGTCAGGATTCCCATTTCTTTGGCTATCTTTGCTATGACAGGGGAAGCACCTGTTCCCGTCCCTCCTCCGAACCCTGCAGTTATGAAGACCATGTGGGTATCCTGGAGCACTTCTCTGATTTTTTCCTCGCTCTCAAGAGCAGCTTGTTCTCCTATCTCGGGACGTCCCCCTGCACCAAGGCCTCGTGTGATGTTCTCACCGATCTGAATCTTCACGTCAGCGTTAGAAGCCTCCAGTACCTGAAGATCGGTGTTCACCGCGACAAATTCAACACCGTGTATTCCTATTTCTATCATTCTGTTTATGGCATTGTTTCCGGCACCGCCTACACCTATGACTTTTATCTTCAAATTGTTCGCCTGAGGGATGTTTCTATTTTCCTTTTTCTTCTCAACATCAAGGTCAAATCCCATATTTTTAACCTCCCGCTCACTCCATCAATTCTTTGAAGAGTCTGAAGATTTTCCTCAATGGGTTTTCGTTTCTCACCGGGGTTTCCTCGTAGGGATTTTCCGAAACGGCGAAAACATTTCCAAACGCAGCAGCGAAGGAAGGGTCATTGGCAACTTCATCCGCATTGATGATGGATGGTCTGTCGGAATTCGCGTAACAACCCGTTCTCACCGGAGATTTAAACACCTCCGTGGCCAGTTCGTTTATTCTTGGAATCTTGGCCCCTCCCCCGGTGAGAACCACACCACCAGGTATCCCTATTTCCCCTTCTTCTACTATCTTCGCTTCAACTTCCCTGAAGAATTTCTTGGATTTGCTCATTATCTCTCTGAGGCGTGCGTGTATAATGACGGAAAGTTTCTTCGCAGTGGTCGTCTTTATGGTGTTTCCGTCGAGTCCTCTGTACTGTACTTCGTCCTCTTTCAGATCGTTATAAACGGCACTTCCATGAGTTATAATGAGTCTTTCCGCTTCTTCGAAGGAGGTGTCGAGAACTGCAGAAACATCTTTTATAACGTGCTTCATCCCCACAGGGACGTAGGATATCTTTATGGGAACACCGTTCTTGTACGCTATCAACCCGGTGAAATTGTATCCCAGATTCACAACCACCACACCTCGGTCTTTCTCAGGCGTGGTAAGAACTCCCTCGGCAGTCGAAACGAGAGAAGACTTCAACTGAAACGGGATTTTAACAGTATCCTGCAAGAAATTGTAGAACATCTCATAAACTTTCAAAGGCACAACAATGGATGTGTACTCGATGGCTATCTTCGAAGCCTTCATATCGAGAGGATTGAAAACGATCCTTTCGTCGTCCAGGAGATATCTTTTCGAAAATATGTGAAGAGGAGTTTTCCCGTTCTCTTTCAATTTCTCAAGAGCTTCCGATTGCATCTCACTCAAGATGTCCAGGGTGATAGATCGTTTCTCTTCACCGAAGTCCCTTTCGATCACGGTGTCTTCTCTTTCAAAACTCACGCTGCTGAAAGAAATGACAAAATCACTTCTCAGAGACTTTTGCAGCTGTTCTTCGAGTTCTTTAAGCAGTGTGTTCACAGATTCTTTGAAAGCGATGGCGTCTTTTATTTCACCTTCATCCAATCCTCTCGATTTCACACTTGAAAAGGCCAGTGCTTCCCATTCTTGATCACGTTTTCCGAGAACGAGTCCTTTTATATATCGTGAACCTATATCAATCGAGGTATAAAAGACAGTTTTTGACAAGTCAATCACCCCTTATCCACATCAATCTTCCATCATCCGTCAGGAAATACCTTTCCTTCGCTTTCATTTTCTCAGATTGCTCCATTATCACTTGAAAATTTTCAACGAGATCTTTCCATTCTTCAAACATGATTCTGGATCCCTTCAGCAGAACAACTTCCTTTGACTCAAAAAAAACAGCGGACACTACAGAACTTTTCAGAATCGGAATCAACATCTCCAGAATTTCCCTGTCGCTCTTTGAAAGTCGTAGCCCTTCAAGATTAACTTCCAGAAACACTGGGTAGAATTTGAATAGGTCCTTTTTCGATAACGAAGCTACCAAACTCCCATCTTCAGCGCACAAATAATAATTCCCTTCATAGAAAACTATCCCTATAGCCTTTTTCGAATCTATTATAATACTTTTTGGAGAAATGTTAAAATTTTCTATCAAATATGAATACACTTTTTCTGGAACCCTCACGTGTTCTCTACGACTTTGAAAAAAAGAATTCACAAAGAACAGAATGTAAAGAACAATCATTGTGATGAGAAGAACTCTCAGGGATCTCATGACTAGATATCCAGTTCTTTCACTTTCAGAGCGTGCCTTTCTATGAACTCCCTTCTACTGGATGGATCGTTACCCATGAGAATTTCAAAGAGTCTATCCGCTTCTTCGGCATCTTCTATAGTTACCCTTATGATTTTTCTCGTTTCTGGATTCATCGTTGTTTCCCAGAGCTGCTCAGGATTCATCTCTCCGAGTCCCTTGTATCTCTGAATTTCGATTCTCTTTCCCTGGAGTTTTTCTTTGTATTCCATCAGTTCAAGATCACTGTAAACGTAGAATTCTTCTTTTCCAGCTTTTATTCTGTACAGAGGTGGAAGCGCTATGTATACCCTTCCCTGTTCGATGAGGGGTCTCATGTATCTGTAGAAGAGTGTCAGAAGGAGAGTTCTTATGTGTGCACCATCTATATCGGCATCGGTCATGATGATGATCCTGCCGTATCTGAGTTTACCCTCATCGAAATCATCTCCTATGCCTGTTCCCACCGCTACTATTATGTCACTGATCTGCTCGTTTTTCAGCAATTTGTCGAGAGATGACTTTTCCACGTTCAAAATCTTTCCTCTTATGGGAAGAACAGCCTGAAATTCTCTGTCTCTGGCCTGTTTTGCCGATCCCCCGGCAGAGTCACCTTCCACGATGAAAAGCTCCGTTTTCTCTCTATGTGTGGAACTGCAATCCGCCAGTTTTCCGGGAAGTGTTGTGTTTTGAAGAACGTTTTTCCTTCTCACCATCTCTCGAGCTCTCTTTGCCGCTTCTCTTGCCTGTTTGGTGCTCATGATCTTTGAAAGAATTGTTTTCACGAGCTCGGGATTCGCGTCGAATATTTTTTTCAGCTCTTCTCTCATAGCCTTGGTTACCGCTTCCTTGACTTCTTCGTTGCCGAGTTTTGACTTTGTTTGCCCTTCGAATTCGGGGTTCTTCACGTAAACACTGATAACCGCCGTGAGGCCTTCTCTAACATCCTCACCCTGGAAGGAATCGTCTTTCTTGAGAAAATTATGTTTTTTCCCATACTCGTTCATGAGTCTTGTGAGGGTGCTCTTAAAGGCTGTAACATGAGTTCCACCATCGACAGTTTTTATGGTGTTTGCAAAAGACACGATATCTTCAGAATACGAATCAGTGTACTGAAAGGCAATTTCCACTATCACTTCATCTTCTCCGTTTTTCGTTTGCACTTTTTCGGTTCTTTTCATATATATCACATCATGAAAAACCTTCTTTCCCCGGTTCAGATACTTCACATACTCCACTATGCCTCCGTCGAATTTGAAGGTTTTCTTCTCTCCATTTATTCTGTCTTCGAACTCTATTTTGAGCCCCGGTACCAGGAAAGCTATCTCTCTCAACCTGTGTTCCAGTACGTCAGGATCGAATTCCGTTTCTGAGAATATGAGAGGATCGGGCTTGAATCGAACGATCGTGCCGTGCTTATCGGTTTCTCCTATCACTTCCACAGGTGTGACCGGTTTACCCCTTTCGTATCTTTGTCTGTAGATCTTCCCGTCACGATGTACCCGCACTTCCAGCCACTCCGAAAGAGCGTTCACCACCGATACACCAACACCGTGCAGGCCACCGCTTATCTTGTAAGAGTCCTTGGAAAACTTTCCTCCCGCATGAAGAACCGTGAAAACCACTTCCAGAGCGCTTCTTCCTTCCTCGGGGTGCGTATCAACGGGGATTCCCCTTCCGTTGTCCTCGACTTCCACACTTCCATCTTCATGGAGAGTCACACGTATCCAGTCGCAGTATCCAGCGAGTGCCTCATCAACACTGTTGTCAACCACTTCGTACACGAGGTGATGCAATCCACGTTTGCCCGTGGATCCTATGTACATTCCGGGTCGCATTCGGACAGGTTCCAGTCCTTTTAAAACCTTTATACTTTCAGCGGAGTACTTTTCCATCTACTTTTCCCCTCCTGAACTTTATATCTCTGAACAGTTCTTTGCCCGATCTTTCATTCAGAATTTTGAGCAAGCGATCTTTCTGCATGGTGAGTTCCGTCATCCACAGCGAATCATCGCAAACAATGTAAACTGTCCCGTTCTCCACTTTTTCCACCTTCGTGTGCCTCGCTATCACAGGTCCAACTATCTTGTCCCATTCAGAAAGGAGCATCTTTATCTTCAGTTCAAAAAAAAGAGGTTGTTTGGTGGAAAGCTCTTCGAACAGCTGTCTGAAAAGGATCATATTCCCACCCAGTTTTCCTCCAGATTTAAGACAAAAGGCTCAAAGTTTTCCATCAAAGTCGCTGTCACAGGTCCTGGTTCTTCCTCAAAGAATAAGTGCTCGTTCAACCTTCTAACAGGAACCACTCCAACGCTTGTGTGTGTGAGAAACATTTCATCCGATTCGAACAGCTCCCAAACCCAAACCACTCTTTCTTCAACAGGTATTTCAAGACTTTTTGCAAGTTTTATCACATTCTCCCGCGTGATGCCGTCCAGAATACCGCTGTCAAGCGATGGTGTAATCAATTTGCCTTCTTTCACCAAAAACACATTGCTGAAACTTCCCTCACAGACCTGCCCGTTCAAACCGAGCAGAATCACATCGTAGCAGTCCACTATTTCCCTTCTTGCAAGCACTATGTCGGTGCGTCCAGTTATTTTGAGAGTTGGTGGAGTGGAGAGATCAGGTATTCTTCGAACGCTCGATATTTTCACATCAACTCCTGACTCCACATCCGGCACATTGAAGGGTGAGAACACAAAAAAGATCTCCCCGGAATCAGGAAAAAGATAGACCTTGATTCTGACTTCCTGTTTGAATTCTTGAGCACCAGTCTTCAGCACTTTTGAAAACTCATCAAAACTCAAAGAAAAGGGGATTTTAAAGAAATCAACGGATCTCTTCAATCTGGAGTAATGTTTGTAAGCTGCAAACGGGATTCCATTGTAAGTTCTCAGAGTTTCATACACTGCCCCCTGAAGCGACTTTTCAAACAGAGAGAAATCCAGTGAAATTTCATCCGCGCACTGGAATTTTCCCCTCCACCATATCAGCACGACAGGAAACCACTCCCTCTTCCGAAAGGGATTTCACCCTTACATTATGGAATTCCCCCACTCGATCTCCCACAAACTCATGCTTCACGTAATATTCGTCATAACCAGAAAGGATACCCTTCATAACGTACCACTCAGCAAGTACTTTCCTTTCTTTCCCAATGATTCTCTTCCTGTACCTGATAGAAACATCTTTCGCTTTCTCTTTTAAAACATCCAGACGCTCTTTCTTCTTCGATTCGGGAACACCGCCTTCCATTCTGCTCGCTGGAGTTCCGGGGCGCGGTGAAAATCTGAAGATATGCACTCTACTGAACCCCACTTTTTCAACCAGATCAAGAGTTTTCTGGAAATCGTCGTCCGTTTCTCCTGGAAAACCAACGATTATGTCCGTTGTTATTGAAAAATCTGGATCGATACTTCTCAATTTGTCAACAACACGCATGAAATCAGAGATTTTGTATTTTCTTCCCATTCTTTTCAACACATCATCGGATCCGCTCTGAACTGAAATGTGAAGATGCGGACACAATCTGGGATTTCTCTTGAAAGCCTCCACAATTTCGTCGTTCACATCTTCCACATTTATGGAGCTGAGACGCACTCGATAATCCCCAGGAACTTTCTCGATGACCTTCAGAAGTTCAGCAAGAGAAGAACCCATGTCCTTTCCATATTTTCCAAGGTTGACACCGGTTATTACGATCTCTTTGTAACCCTTTGCCACCATTTCGACAAATTCATCTTTGAATATTTCGAGCGGTTTACTTCTGATCTTACTGCCACGGGCCAACCTGATAGCACAGTAGGTACAGGTGTTGTCACACCCGTCTTCAACCTTTATGTAAGAACGGGTTCTGTCTTCAAAACTCCCCTTTACTTTCTCGTAAACGGGCCGGCCGGGTTCAGATACAATAACCTGTTGTTTTCCGTTCAGAGAGTTAATATGATCCACTATGTGTTTTTTCTCATCGATTCCCAGAACCATGTCCACCGAAAGATTCCTTGCCTCATCCGGAGAAAGCTGGGCAAAACAACCGGTGAGGATGATTTTTGCGTTCCTGTTCCTGTTTCTGATGCTCTTTATCAATCTCTTCACTTTCTTCTCAACTTCCTTGGTAACGGCACACGAGTTCACTATATAGTAAGAAACATCCCCGTCGGGTAAAACCACGTACCCGGCTTTTTCTAACTGTTCAGCCATGTATTCACTTTCGTACTGATTCACCTTACAGCCGAAAGTCTCTATCCTGACAGTTTTCATATTTCCAGCTTTCCCTCCGAAACTACCCTCAGAATGTCTATTCTTCTCACTATGCCAACGAGCTGCATGGCTTCATCGACAACAGGAAGCGATTTAAAGCCGTGTCTTATGAGATAATCCGCTGCTACGATGAGTGGATCGTCTTCTTTCACAACGACAGGAGGCTTGTTCATAAAATCAGACACGGGTCTGTCTTTTATTTTGACTACGTTTCTTATCAGCTGGTTGGTATCTGGAATGAAAGAAGCGGATCTCAAAAGCGAGAAATAACTGGGCACAAGGGCCTTTATGAGATCGCTCTCGCTGACAAAACCCACTACTCTCATATCATGGTCGACAACAGGAACTCCTGAGAGGTTCTGTCTGGAAAGAAGCTTTATCACTGTTTCAACCGTCTCATCTTCAAAAACAGCGGAAATATCATAGATGACGGCATCCTTTACTTTCATTTACTTCACCCTCTCTACGGTGAAGTGATCGTACTCCTTCTTTATAACCTCGAGGTCGGGCATGTACTTCTCTTTTCTTCGAGTGGCAGCCAGTGCGGAGGCAAAACCAAACTTTGCCATTTCGAGGAAGTTGGCTCCGTGCTTGATGAAGTAATAGACCATACCAGCCACGTACGCGTCCCCCGCACCCAGAAGATGTGATGTGTCTATTTCTTCTTTGGATTTTATAAGCCAGACTCCTTCTCTTGTTGCAACAATATCGTTCTTCACCTCGTAAGACACCACGGAGATCTGCGATTTTTCGGCGAGTTTTTCGGCAAGCTTCACATAATCATCAAAGGTTTTCAATTCAACACCAAGAAAAGAAGCGTGATTACCTCTCAAATCCGGTTTCACAACGTTAGGATACTCTGGTCCTTCATAGATTCTCTCAAGCAATCTGGGAGTCTGTTCGACAAAAACAAAGATTCCCCTTTCACGTGCAAGCCTCACCAATTCGTTGCATATTTCTTCGTTCACTCCTGGTGGAATACTCCCCGATATGACAACGCAATCGACTTTCGAAAGCGTCATCTTGTATCTTCTCAGAAAGTGTTCCACATCCATCTCTGTAACATTTGGACCGGGAAAATTTATAGCAGTTATTGTTTTATTCTTTTCGTCGATTATCTCTATGTTTTCTCTCGTTTCTCCCTCCACGTAAACAAAATTCGTCGTGATCAGCTTTGAAATTTTTCTCAATTCCTCCACAAGAATCTTCCCCATGTACCCACCCACGAATCCGGTGGCGACTGACGGCACCCCCAGTCTGGAAAGGGCTATAGAAACGTTTATACCCTTCCCACCCGGAGACATTTGAGTTTTAGAAAGATCTCTTATTCTGTACAGCCGGTTCACCTGAAAATCTTCTATGAAAATTTCCCTGTCTAAAGCAGGATTGAGGGTCACCGTCAGGACCATACAATCACCTCGAAATCAGAAGTGGGGAATCACATTTTTAAAACGAAATCCTTGGGACTCCCAACATAATTGATTTTACCATTATTCAGTATAACCAACAAATCGGCGATGTAGAGAAACCTTTGAAGGATACGAGTGGATATGACAAAAGTTCGTTCTTCCTTCATCTTGAGGAACATGTCCATTATCTTCTCTAGGTTTTCATCGTCGAGGTGATCCAGCAGACAGTCCATCAAAATGATACGAGGTTTTTTCTGTTCGAGAATGAAAAGAAGGAGGGAAATCTTTTCGGCTGGAGAGAACACAGAAAGGGGTGTTTTTCGACCGCGAATAAGCATCCTCAGTATTCCAAGATCATCGAGTTTCTCGGAAAAATCCTCCAGAGAAATTTTCCTTTTCAGGGCAAGCTTAAGAAACTCATCGAATGTGTAGCGATTCATCGCATCGATGAAACTGGTATCAAGGTACAGAGCGTTTTTCCTGAGATAGATGTCGTCAAGATCCTGCACATTTTGATCGAACAAATAGACGGAACCACTTCTGGAAATCTCGTTGAATATTTCAACGTTCAATTTGACGATAGATCTGAGGAGAAAAGATTTTCCGGATCCTCTTGGGCCATAAAGGACGTTCATTCCTTCAACAAAGGAAACGGTTATATTCTCAAGTACACTTTTACCATCCACAGATATGGAAAAATTTTCAAACCTTATCGGAAACTTTTCGCTTTTCATCGTTATCTCTTTCTCTCTTCTCGTCAAGACCCAAACGTCTCTTTATTTCCCTGAGAGCACTTTCATCTCCATCGGTCATCAATTTGAGCAGATCTATCTGCGACAAAACACGGGGATTTCTGGATACTTTTTTCTCCAAGAGGCATCACCTCGTTTTTGATTCTAACCCCAAACCTTTAATTGGACTTGTATGGATCATTACAATTAGAACCCAGAAAATGTAATAAAACGTCTCCAGGGTTAAAATCTATCCTGGAGGTGATTGAATGCGAAATCCACCTTTCATCGTGGAATACGAACTGACACTGCGATGTAACTTCAGGTGCAAACACTGCTACTGCAAGGCTGGAAAGCCCCATCCTGAAGAGTTGAGCTTCGAAGAAATAAAGGAACTGATACTTGACATGAAAGAACTGGGCACCTGGGCTCTCGATATCATAGGTGGTGAACCTATTCTTCATCCTCAAATACTGGATATTCTCGCTTTTGGAAAAGAAGTTGGACAGCGTCTCATGATCAACACCAACGGATCGCTTGCCACCAAGGAAATGGTACAGAAAATAAAAAAGGCCAATCCCGACGTGCTTGTTGGTGTTTCTCTTGAAGGCCCAGAGCCCGAGACCAACGATTTTGTGAGAGGAATCGGAAACTTCGAAAGAGCTGTTCAGGGCATCAAAAACTTCGTGGATGAAGGTTTTCAGGTCACCATTTTGAACGTGATAAACAGGAGAAACTGGAGAAAGTTCGAAGATATGGTAAAACTCTCACTGGAACTGGGAGTTGACGCTCTGTATGTGGATAGGTTCATACCGGTCGGAAGGGGTTTGATCCACGCAAGAGAACTGGATATGAATCCCGAGGAGTGGAAAGTAGCTATAAAACACGTTCTTGGAGTGATAGAAAACTACAAAGACCGTCTGACATTCTACGTGGAAGAGTCTATATTGGGAAGGCCATGCACTGCCGGCATCACACACGCGTCGGTTCTGGTTGATGGCACGGTTGTTCCCTGCGGGCACTTCAGGTACAGAAAGGAATTCTACATGGGGAACGTGAGAGAAAAGAAATTCTCGGAAATCTGGCACGAATACACTCCCATTCCTTCTCCGGCTTCCTGCCAGCAGTGTCCTATCCTGAACGAATGCGGTGGTGGCTGCAAGGCTTACTACTTACTGAGAGGGCACGAAAAAGACGAGGCTATCTGTTCCCTGAACAAAGAGCGGTACAACATAAAGTAACTTAAATGAAACCCGATTGTCACCGCGTGTGCATAGAATATTTTTACCGACTGGTAAGTAAAAAATATGGAGGTGGTTGGATGGCAGTAGGTGGAATCAAAGGAATGATCTATCGTCAGGCGGGAAAACTCGTCGGTTCATTCGTTAAAAACGCTGAAGTGGAAACTCTTGGAAAGATCTTCGGTACTTTGAGCATGTTCACGAAGGAGCCCGCGAAGAGTGGCCTTCGAAAACTGGCTGACCTCGCCAAAGAAAGACATCCTATGGTGATGTCATGGGTGAACGTTTTCAAAAAAGCAAGTCCAAAATGTGTTGAAGGGGTTATAAACAACCTGATCATCAACGAGTTCGCCCTCGGAGAACCCATCAGGCAGGAAAAGATGCACGAGTACAAAACGGTGCTCCCAAAACTCCTCGTTTTGAGCCCCACATACGCCTGTAATCTGAACTGTGTTGGGTGCTACGCGGGACTTTACGGTAGAAAATACGAACTCTCTCACGATGAAGTCAGAGACATATTGAAACAAGCCAACGACCTGGGAATATACTTCTTCATCATCACCGGCGGTGAACCCTTCTTCTGGCCTCACCTGATGGACATATTCGAAGAGTTCAAAGACAGCTACTTCCTCGTTTACAGCAACGGAACTCTGATAAAAGAAGAAACCGCTAAGAAACTCGCAGAACTTGGAAATGTGACGGTCTCCATATCTGTTGAGGGATTTGAAACCGACACAGACTGGAGAAGAGGAAGGGGAATATTCAAGAGAGTCCTCGAAGCCTGGGAAAGACTCAGAAGACATGGTGTGATCTTCGGAGCTTCTGTGACGGCAACACGAATGAACCACGATACCATAATGAAAGATGAATTCTGGGACTTCCTCGAAGAACAGGGAGTTTCTTACGTGTGGGTTTACCAGTTCATGCCCGTGGGAATGAATCCAACGATGGACCTCGTTCCCACACCACAGCAGAGATACGAAAGATTCCACAAACTCGAACAGCTCAGACTCAGCGGAAGATTCGCTTTCGTTGCCGACTTCTGGAACCACGGGTTCCTCACCAATGGCTGTCTCGCAGCAGGTGCCAAGTACCTCCACATAAACGCGAAGGGTTACGTGGAACCCTGTGTCTTCCAGCAGTTCGCGGTGGACAGCATTCGCGAGAAAAAACTCATCGACATCTTGAGATCACCGTTCTTCGAAGCCTACAAGAGGATGATCCCCTACAGCGACAATCTCTTCAGACCGTGTCCGATAATTGACAACCCGAAAGTCTTCAGAGCCATGGTGAGAGCCTTCAACGCAAAACCACAGCATGAGGGATCCGAAAGGGTCATCACAGATCTCGCGCCCGAGCTGGACAAACTCGCAGCCGAGTGGAAGAAATACGCTGACAAACTCTGGTACGAAGAAGGTTACTCCGAGATCTATCCAGCCAACAGGGGAGTTTACAGCTACGAAGTGAGAATGAGGAGGTACGCAGACAAAGAAAAACTCCTCGCAGTGGATAAACGCTACAGGGACTGATGTGGAGGGATCGAATTGAGCTCCGAAACAAGAAGGAAAATCCTCGAAGCGGCGAGGAAGGCATTCTCAAAATACGGCTACGATGGAGTAAGTATGGAAGAAATCGCACGTGAGGCCGGTGTGAAGAAGGCCCTCATCTACTACTATTTTCCGAGCAAAGACAAACTCTTCGAAGAGGTCTGGAGAGAAGCACTCGAGGAGCTGGAGAGCCATCTTTTCGCCGTCACCGAAGAGACGAATTCTTACTTTGCGAAGATAAAGAAGTTTCTGAAGTCCTACGTTGATTTTGTCCTGAATAAAACCGTTTTGAATGAAATCATCGAGAAAGAAAAATCGACCGTCAGATTCGAAGAAGAAAAATGGTCGAAACTCAGAGAACGTTATGAAAGCTTCATAAAGCGAGTCGAAGAACTCATAGAAGAAGGGAAGAAACAAAACTACGTTTACAAAGATCTCGACTCCCGAGCCGCTGCGGAACTGATAGTCAACTCGTTCGGAGACGTTCCAAAGGATAAGAGACTGCTTCAAAACATCCAGGAAATGATACTCAGAGGACTGCTCAAGGTGAAAACAGAAGAGGGGCGTTAGCCCCTCTTCTTTTAATTTCAAAATCTTCTCTTTATTCCAAACTCTCGTTCTGCTTTCTGCACCATCTCTTCGAAGATTTTGTTCACCTCTTCGTCGGTCAAGGTTCTTTCTGAATGTCTGAACACCACATAGAAGGTAACACTCACCATATTTTCCGGGATCCCTTTACCCTCATAGATGTCGAACACTCCCACTTCCTCCACCAGATCTCCTCCGCTCTTTTTGAAAAGTTCGATGATCTTCACAGACTCGAATCCTTTCGGGAGCAGGAAGGAGATATCTCTTCTCACAGCGGGAAATCTCGGTGTGGGCCTGTAAGCGGGTCTCTTCGATGCGTATTTTCTCAGAAGTTCCATATCTATCTCGAAGAAGTAGGTATCCTCTTTCACATCGTACTCATCGAGGAGCTTTGGATCGACCATTCCAATGAAACCGATCTCCCTGTTTTCCACGTAGATACGAGCGGATCTGGTCGGAAACAATCCAGGTATCTCCGCGGCTCTGTATTCGATGTTCACACCGAGCCTGAAAAAGAGCTCATCGAGAACTCCCTTGATCGTGTAGAAGGACACGCTTCTTTTATCGGTGTAGTCTCCCGGATTTTCCAGTCCACAGCTCATGGCAGAGAGTGTCTCTATCTCCCTGAAGTTTCCATTCTCCTTGAAGTAAACCTTTCCAATCTCGAAGAGCTTCAGATCTCTGTTCTGCCTCTTGAAATTTTCAGCGAGCACCTGTATCAGGCTGTAAAATTGTGACGTCCTCATTACGTCCATATCTGAAGCGATTGGGTTGGAGAGAGCTATGGGTTCTCTGTCCACCAGAGGCCACTTTTTAACCTTCAGGGAGTCCACAAAGGAGAAGGTCACCACTTCATCGAATCCCATTCCTTTCATGAACTGAGAAATTTCCCTTCTGAAGAGCTGTTTCTCGCTCCAACCGCGGTTTATCGCGGGAACGCTTATCACTTTCGACTCGACTTTCTCGTACCCGTAAATCCTTCCTATCTCTTCTATTAGGTCTATCTCCCTTTCAACGTCCGGCCTGAAGGTGGGAACAAGGACTTCGTAACTGTCTCCTCTGTCCTCTACCTGGAATTCAAGTCGTCTGAGAATATCGCCCGGCTTTTCTACTTTCGTTCCCAGTATCTTTTCGATCCTGGCTTTTCTGAGCATCACCTTTTTGGGCTCTATCTTTCGAGGATAAACATCCCAGAATTTCCTGAGAACATAACCGCCGGCCAGCTTTTGAATCAATTCAGCGAGTCTCAAAGATACGAGCTCCACATCGTTTGGATCCACACCACGTTCGAACCTGTAAGAAGACTCAGAGTCGATTCCAAGTGCTTTGGCTGCCTTTCTTATCCTCACAGGATCGAAGTAAGCCACTTCCAGCACCAGATCTCTGGTGTCATCGTACACACCAGATTCCATTCCTCCCATGATTCCGCCAAGTGCGAGGACGTTCTCACCGTCCGTTATCAAGACCTCTCCGCCCTTCAGCTCGTACTCCTTTTCATCGAGCAACAGGACTCTTTCCCCACCCTTTGCGGATTTCACAACGATTCTTTTGTTTTTGAGCCTGTTCAGGTCGAACGCGTGAACGGGATGTCCCAGCTCGATCATCACGTAGTTCGTGGCATCGACCACGTTGTTCAGAGAACGAACTCCAGCCGCTACGAGTCTCGCCTTCATCCAGAGCGGTGAATCTTTCACGGTGACACCTTTCATTATTCGAGCAGAGTATCTGGGACAACCTTCCACGTCTTCTATCTTCACATCGAACTGAACATCTTCATCCACAAAAGAGACAATGGGTTGAGGCTTCTTCAAAGGCCTTCCGCTGAGGGCAGAAAGCTCCCTCGCAACACCAATAATCGAAAGACAATCAGGCCTGTTTGGAGTTATCTCTATGTCCAGGACTCTTTCGTTGAGTCCATATTTCTCTACCACGTTCACACCGAGTTCCACAGGTTCAGGGAAACGATAAACTCTGTCGGATTTTTCCTCAAGTCCCAATTCTTCAAGTGAGCAAAGCATACCCTCCGAGATAACCCCTTTGAACTCACGAGGCTCTATCTTGAAACCATTGTTCAGGGTTGCTCCTTCGAGAGCCAGTATGACGTAGTCTCCTTCGTTCACGGTTTTATCGGCTGTGACGACCGTGTAGATCCTTTTCCCGGTGTCTACTCTACACACGATGAGCTTTTCTGAGGCGGGATGATCAAACCTTTCTATCACCCTCGCTGTGATTATCTCTCCGGAAACGTTGAAAGGTCTCAGAATATCCTCCACACTCGTGCCAGAAAAAGTGAGTCTTTCCGCTATTTGCTCGATGTCCCAGTCGAGATCTACGAATTCTCTGAGCCAAGACTCGGGAACTCTCACCTCATCACACCCCCATCAGTAGCTACTGAGAAATCTCACGTCGTTTCTGACGAACTCTCTTATGTCTGTTATGCCGTACTTCAGCATGGCGATTCTTTCCACTCCCATTCCAAAAGCGTAACCCGTCCATTCTTCCGGATCGTATCCTACGTTCAAAAAGACGTTCGGATCGACCATGCCCGCTCCCAGAATCTCCAACCATCCGTACCCGGAAAGATAGACATCCACCTCAAAACTCGGTTCCGTGAACGGGAAAAAGCTCGGCCTCAAACGCACCTTCGCACCCTCGCCGAACATTCTTCGAGCGAACTCTTCGAGGGTGAATTTCAAATGAGCCACGCTGAGATCTCTATCTACGTGCAACCCTTCCACCTGGTGAAACATGGGAAGGTGCGTTGCATCGTAGTCTCTTCTGTAAACTTTTCCGGGTGATATGATCGCAATGGGAGGTTTTCTCTCGAGCATCGTTCTGATCTGGACGGGAGAAGTGTGGGTTCTGAGAAGGAGATCATCCGTTATGTAGAAAGAATCGTGTTCGTCCCTGGCTGGATGCCATTCCGGTGTGTTAAGTGCGTCGAAGTTGTGCCAGGTTGTTTCGATCTCCGGCCCTTCCACCACATCGAATCCCATCGATACAAAGATTCTCTCTATCTCTTCCATAACCTTCAGAACAGGGTGAGAATGTCCAAGTTTCCTCCTTGCCCCCGGTACTGTGACGTCTATTCTCATTTTTTCCATCTTTTCCTGTTCGAGTATCCTTTGGATTTGCTGTCTCTTTTCTTCGAAGAGTTTTTCTATCTTCTCTCTGAGTTCGTTCACTCTTTTACCATAGGCAGGCCTTTCTTCAGGTGGGAGATTTTTGAGGTTTTTCATCAAGCCAGTGATCTTGCCTTTCTTTCCGAGAAACTCTATCCTGAAACTTTCCAGCTCCTGAACGTTCGATATCTTCGATAATTTCTCGATGGCTTCCATTTCGACGGCTTTTATCTCCATCTCTCGTACCCCCTGTTCTGTTATACAAAAAAATGGCGGAGGCGGTGGGACTCGAACCCACAAGGGCCTCACGGCCCACCGGTTTTCGAGACCGGCTCCTTAGCCAGTTCGGACACGCCTCCGCGTCCTTACCATTTTCATATTTTATTTCATTTCGCCGCTAATTTCAATATTTCACAAACGTCTTCTCTCTCGAGCACTTTTATTCTTCCCAAACTCGCTCCTTTAGGTTTCAGATTCTTTTCCACAAGAAGCATGACGTTGTCCACGATCTTGTCTATGTCTTCTTCTGGGATTCCCGCATCTTTGAGGGACACAGGAGCTCCTACCTTCTTCAGCCAGTTTTTGAAAGCCTCTATCCCTTTCAGGATCAGTTCCTCGCCTTCACCTTCAAGTCCAAAGATCCTTTTTGCGAACCTTTCGAACTGCTTAGGATTATTTCTGTACACGTACTTCATCCAAGCTGGAAACACAATGGCGAGGCCTGCTCCGTGTGCGATGTCGTAGAGAGCGCTGAGGGAGTGCTCGATCCTGTGACAAGCCCACTCTCCGCCCCTTCTTCCAACCGCCATCGTTCCATTGAGAGCGATCGTTGCAGACCACGCGAGATTTGCCCTTGCTTCGTAGTCATCCGGTTTTTCTATCAACCTTTCTGTCATTTTCATGATCGTTCTGATAGTACCTTCCGCTATTTCGTTGGAGATCTCAGGACTGCTCCCATCGAAATAGTACTCGAGGATGTGTGAGATCGCATCCACCGCTCCATAAACTGTTTGTTCTTTTGGAAGAGTGAATTGAACAGAAGGATCGATTATGGATACTTTTGGATAGAGAGCCTTCGAACTCACTCCATATTTTTCCTTCGTTTTCTCGTTCGTTATAACAGCGTTACCGTTCATCTCCGTTCCCGTAGCCGAAATTGTTAGCACATCGAAAATAGGAAGGGCTTTCTCGATCTGGTATTTACCGATAAAAGCATCCCATATGTCGCCCTCGTATAGGGCACCAGCCGCTACTGCTTTTGCAGAATCCACAACGCTTCCTCCACCAACACCAAGAACAGCCTCCACCTTTTCTTTTTTCGCCACCTCGACGGCTTCGTGGACCTTGGAAAGGACTGGATTCGGCTTGACACCAGATACTTCTACCCACTCTATTCCGTGCTTTTTCAGTGAATCGACAACCTGATCATAAACGCCATTTTTCTTTATCGATCCACCACCGTATAGGAACAGCATCTTTCTGATTCCCGCGTTCTTTATCTCTTCTCCTATTTTTGGAATCGTTCCTCTTCCAAAGACGATCTTCGTGGGATTGTGGAAGACGAAGTTCTTCATCGATTACCACCTCCTCATTTCGATTGTATCATGATGGCTCAATCTCTATCTGGAAGGATCAGATTCAGGAAGATACCGACGAGGGCGGCAAGCCCTATTCCTTTCAGCTCCACCCTTCCTACTTTCAAAACAGCTCCACCGATACCAACAGTGAGCATCAAAGCGGTGATCATGAGGTTTCTTGGCTTAGAGAAATCCACCTCTGCGTTCACCATGGTTCTCACACCGACGGAGGTGATCATACCGAAGAGGATGAGACTCACTCCTCCCATCACCGCCTGAGGGATTGTCTGGAGGATAGCCCCGAACTTCGACACAAAGGCGGCGAATATGGCCACAAGGGCTGCTCCTCTGAGAACGGAAGGATCGTACACCCTCGTGAGGGCCAGCACTCCCGTGTTTTCACTGTAAGTGGTGTTCGCAGGACCTCCAAGAAGACCGGCCACAGCCGTTGCGAGTCCATCACCGAGGAGTGTTCTGTGAAGACCGGGCTTGTCGAAGAAATTCTTACCGACAACCGCCCCGTTGGTGGTGATGTCTCCAAGATGCTCCATGAAGGTAGCGAGGGTCACCGGGACGATCATGAATATCGCTCCGTAGTCGAACTTCGGAAGCATTACTTTTGGTACGCTGAAGAGAGGTGTGCTCACTATCACACTGGTATCGATCTTTCCCATGAAGAGTCCTGCTACGTATCCAACAACGACTCCTGTGATCACTGGGACCATGCTGAAGAAGCCTCTCGTCATGGTTGAAACGAAAACGACAGTGGCTATGACGATGAGGGCAAGCGGCCAATCACTCGATGCCATCTGGATGGCAACGGGGCTGAGCGTGAGCCCTATCACCATGATCATACTTCCGGTGACAACGGGAGGGAGAATCTTTTTCACCTTTTCCGGACCAACTGCCTTCACTATCAAAGCGTACAAAACATAGAACAGACCCGCCACGAATATTCCGCCCGTCGCGTAGGCGAGATCTCCATAGATCTCTTTCACTGCCAGAATCGGAGCGATGAAGGCAAAGCTCGACCCAAGAAAGACTGGTACAATCCCGCCTGTTACAAAATGGAAGATGAGCGTGCCGATTCCCGCGGTGAGAAGCGCTACAAGAGGATCGAGCCCCGTGATGAGAGGGACCAGAACGGTGGCACCGAACATGGCAACGAAGTGCTGAAGTGCCAGCAGGAACCATCTCCATCCACTGACCTTGGTAACCGCTCCTTCGAACTCCATGGGAACACCTCCTGACATTTAAAAATAAAGGCTCTTTGAATCAAAGAGCCTTCAGTTTCTGTTTTTCAATTTTTCTCTCAAAACGAAAAAGACGAACTTTGAAACCTGCACCGGTACCTTTCTTTTACTCAAAGGAGACTGGAAAAACCTGTAAAGCCACTCCAGGTTCATCCTCTGAACCCATTCCGGTGCGCGTTTCTTTTTGCCCGATACGACGTCTATGGATCCTCCAACACCCATGGCGAGCTTCACGTTCAGCTGTGGAAAGTTCCTATATATCCACTCCTCCTGACGGGGAACACCCATCCCGACAAAGAGAAGATCGGTTGAACTTCTGTTTATATCTTCAACGATTTTCGGTGATTCTTTTTCGGAGAAGAAACCGTCGTGACAGCCCACAACTCTCACACCCGATCTCTCCAGTACTTGTTTTGCCTTCTCAACGATTTCCCTTTTCGTTCCGAGAAGATACACCTTCCAGCCTTTTTCTTTCGATCTTTCACAGAGGTGTTTCATGATCTCTATTCCAGGCAACCTTTCAGTCGTCTCCCCTGTGAGAGTTTTCATAGCCCAGACAACACCGAAACCATCGGGTACAACGAGGTCCGCAGAGTTCACGATAGCTCTATATCCTGCATCTTCTATGGCTTTCAAAAGAATCGAAGCGTTCATGGTGACAACGAAGGTTTTAATGTCTTTCTCTATCCTCTCCTCGATCGCGTTCAGGAATTCCCGCCTTGTCCCCGATAGAACTTTCGTTCCGAAAAGTTCGATCTCTTTCACCCCGTTTTCCTCCAAAAAAAAGCGGAGGGAAGACCTCCGCTTTCTGCTGGTGCCGAGGGCGGGACTTGAACCCGCACGGGGAAACCCCCACATGATCCTGAGTCATGCGCGTCTGCCAGTTCCGCCACCTCGGCACTCCTCTCCGTTCAGATAGTTTAACATCTTCTTCCATGAGCGTCAAGAGTTTTTCTTCTTTTCCAGTATCATCGGCTGAACGATCAGCGTGAAAACGGCCCCAACACCTATTCCGAGCATCATAAGCAGAGATATGTTTTTAAAGAGTGCGAGTTCAGAGAAGAGAAGAACAGCGAATCCCGAGATCAAACCCAGCGCGTTTGTGAGAACAGATGGTCCCACGTTCTTGACCACAAGGTACGGATCTCTCAGTCTCCTCTCTTCTGAAGCAATGTGAATGGAATAGTCTATCACAAGACCCATGAGGATACCGGAAGTGATCGACGTGGAAACATCCAGACTGATGCCAAAGAGGGCCATGAACAGGAAGTTGAACACCGTTGTGAAAGCGATTGGTATCATCACACTCAGTGTAGTGAGCGGTCTTCGGAATATGATGAAGACCATAACAAAGATCAGGATGGACGCAAGAACGATGCTCTGTATCTGTGATTTCATGATGCTTTCGTTGATATCGTTCCAGATCAGAACGGATCCCGCCACGTAGTGTGACCATCCCGTTTCGCTGACTACTTCGTTGATCAGATCTACCACTTTCTTCACATGCTCGTATCCTTCCGGAGTGAGGTTGACGATCAACCTTATCCTGTTTCTGTCTCCAACGAAAGTTTTGAGAAACGGGTTCGTTCTGGAGAGCGTGTACATTATCGGAACGGGAATGTCCACAGGAAACACCACACTGGAGACGTACTCGCTCTTTTCTATCTTTTCGATCAGCTCTTTCAAAATTTTGGAATCTGTTCCAACGAACGGAACATTTTTTTCCAGCACCAGATAGATCGGCTCTCTCGTGTTGAACTTTTTCACGATGAGGTCGTAAGCCTTTCTGAGTTCGGAATCCCTCTCAAAATAGGACACCATATCTGAACCCACCTGTACTCTTTTGAGCAGAAACGGTGAAAGAGCCGCCATCACCAGGAAAACAACGAGGACGATCAAAGCGATCTTTCTTCCCACGTACTTCATTCCAAAGCTCCTTGGAGTTCTCTTTGGAGTGTAGTTTCTGAAGATCTCCACACCTGATGTGAATATCACAAGCACCACAACAGCGAGTCCGGAAGAAACCAGAATTCCGAGTTCTCTGAACGCCCTTATATCGATGAAGACGAAAGACATGAATCCCGCTGCAGTGGTGAGCATCGAAAAGAGTATGGGTTTGAAGATGTGCTTTACCGCCTCTCTTTTATCACTGAACCTGAACAGCGCGTTGTAGAAGTGAAGCCCGTACGCAGAGCCGATGATGAGGAGGAAGGTGATGGTCATCACGGTCATGGTGTTGAGGCTCTTTCCCATAGCGAAAAACACAGCGAATACGAAAAACGTGGACAGCACAGGAACTATCAAAGAAAAGAGCGCTGCTCTGAAGGATCTCAACTGATAATAGAAGAGAAGAAAAATCACAAGAAACATGAAGACAGGATAAACAAAAGTCTGCTTCACCAGTTCTTTGAAAAGAGCGCTGTCTATCACCGGTTCACCAAAGAGGTAATTTTTCTCGAAGTAGCTGGACACGAGCCTTTTTATCTCGGGTATTTTGTCCCTTGCATTGACACCTTCTTTGAATATCACGTTCAGAAGCGCGTACTTCCCATCTTCTGTGATGAAACTCTTCGCATTCGGGTCGTTCAATACGTCTTTTGAAATCTTCTCATCTTTGAAGTAATAGTCCATTCTGAAACCAGAAAGCTTTGGAAGGTTCACGGGACTCATAACACTCGAGATGTCTTCTCTTTCCTCCAGAGCTCTGTGGAGTTCGTACAGAGTCCTTGCGTCTTCGAAGAAGTTCTTATCGCTTTCGACAACGATCACAATCGAAGAACTACCGCCGAACTCCTTGTTTACACGAAAGAGGTTTTTCACGTTTTCGTTCGTAGTCTTTTCGGGATCTCCATTGTAACCTGGAAGGAACACCTCAGGGCCGGTCTCTATCTTTCCAAGGGAGAAAACAACAAGAAACGAAAGAAAAACCAGCACCACGTATGTTGTGGTGAAAAGGTACCTTCTCATGCTACCTTCCCTCCCTCGACAGAGCTTCCACCATTCGATTGAATCCTTCGCTCACCACTTTGAAGTCTTCCTCGGAAAATTTCTCAAGAACACTTTTCAAAAGACTTTCGAAGTTCGAAAGAATCTCTCCGAAGATTTCCTTTCCCTTTTCGGTCAAGACCACCCGGTACGTCCTTCTATCAACGGGGTCCATCTCTCTGACGACCAGGCCTCTTTTCTCCAAAGAATCCACCACGTTCGTTACGTTGCTCTTCGTTGTGGAGAGAAACTCCGCTATCTCTTTCATCTTTTTTGGGCCGAAGAGAGCCACGTAGAGGAACGCGTAGAGCTCCGTTGTTTTCATGTCAGAGATCTCTTCGTTCGATGGAAGATAACTGGAAAACCTCATCACCAGCGAAAAGAGTGTTTTGAATATCTCCAGAGCATCCATGTCTTCACCTCCCATTTTTTGACAGTTCAATTATAGAACAGTTCAATTATTTTACCAAATGGTTCGTTTCCAAAATCAACAAAGGGAAAGGACTCGTTTTTGGATGTTAATTAGTTAAGACAAAGATTTTTGCAAGATTTGTAAATTCTTTCATAAACTTGCGCACTAATTGAACTTTTGGTATAATTCCAAGAGAACATCTTTCAAAAGGGGGGATTAAGATGAAGAAAATTTTCTTGTCTCTTTCGATAGCCGCAATCCTGCTTTTCACTATGGGAACCAGCTGTGAATCGAGGGTTCAAGTACCTGTGCCTTTCCCGGAGGTGAAGGTGGAAACACCTAAGGTGGATCTTGGATTCAAAGTGGTGAAACCAACCGGAACAGAGGATTTCTTTGAAGATTTCGAATCCTATGGTCAGGGCCAGGTTGCTCCGTTCGGTCCCTGGAAAGTCTTGGAAGAAAGTCCTCACGTTGAAGAAGGAGTCCAACCTGATAAAACTATCGGAAAGATATTGAGAGTGGAGGGAAATCAGGGAATCTTCACACCTGGGGAGTGGACAAATTTTATCCTCGAGTGTAACCTGAGGCTCAACGGAATTCTTGCAGACGGGATAGTTCTATTCAGGTTATCCGATGATGCAAAAAAGGGGTTCTATGTTAACATCAATCTCTTTGGTGCTTCACTGCACAAATTTGCGGGGAGTATCGATATGAAGATTGCTGAGAACACAAGTGTTAAAGCCAGTGAGGACGTGTGGCACTACCTAAAGTTGGTGGTCAACGGACAGAACATAAAGGTGTATCTGGATGGAAAGAAAATTATAGATGTTCAAGATCCGGATGTATTCCCTGGAGGAATTGGGTTTGCAAGAGCTGAGGATACAGCTTTCTACGACAATGTAAGGGTTGAAACTCTCATTGAATAAATGAATGTAGAGTTTCTTCATATTTGTTTCTTTTCATCCATTTCATCATCTTCCTGAAGTGAAATCCAGCTGTCATTTCACCCACCACTTGTTCCAGAAAACGTGAGACTCTCTGTGTATCTTCAGAGAGTCCTTCAACTATCTGATCATCTCACCAAATAGTTCACTTTCCGAACCATCAGGTGTAAAATAGATACCGGTGATGAAGATGAAATATTCACTCTTGAAGAGTTACCTTCCAAAGGAAGAAGTACCGGAGATCAGAAAGGAACTCATAAAATTGGCACTTCCTGCCATGGGAGAAAACGTGCTCCAGATGCTCTTTGGAATGGCAGACACCGCCTTTTTGGGACATTACTCATGGAAAGCGATGAGCGGTGTGGGACTCTCCAACCAGGTATTCTGGGTGGTTCAGGTCGTTCTGATCGCCGCCAGTATGGGAGCCACCGTCACGATAGCGAACGCCATCGGAGCGGGCAACAGGAAAGCTGTGAGGTCCCTTGCCTGGAACAGTGTCTTTCTCGCCATATTCACGGGTGTTATTCTCACCGCCCTCACACCGCTCTCCGATGTGTTGATAAACATCTTTCCGAATCTGGAAGGAGAAATAGAATCATCCGCGAAGGAGTATCTGAAAGTCATCCTTTCCGGTTCCATGGGCTTTTCCATCATGGCCGTGTTCTCTGCGATACTCAGGGGTGCTGGTGACACAAAAACGCCGATGATCGTCACCGGCCTCACAAACTTTTTGAACATCTTCCTCGATTACGCCATGATCTTTGGAAAGTTCGGATTCCCGGAGATGGGGGTCAGAGGAGCAGCAGTTGCGACGATCCTATCAAGATTCGTGGGAGCAGCGATCCTCACGTACGTGATATTCAAAAGAGAGGAGTTCCAGCTCAGAAAAGGGTTTGTTCCTCCCAAGTGGTCCAGTCAAAAAGAAATTCTCCGTGTTGGATTTCCAACTGCCATAGAGAACTTCGTTTTTTCCACAGGTGTTTTGATGTTTGCGAACATCCTGCTCATCGCAGGAGCTGAAGCGTACGCTGGACACAGAATAGGTATAAACGTCGAGTCTCTATCTTTCATGCCCGCGTTCGGAATCTCGGTCGCTATCACCACACTGGTTGGAAGGTACAACGGAATGGGAAACAAGGAACACGTTCTTGGAGTCATTCGACAGGGATGGATCCTGAGTCTTCTGTTTCAGGTGACGGTTGGTATTATAATCTTTCTTTTTCCAGAGCCACTGATACGCATCTTCACCAGCGACCCACAGATAATAGAGATCTCAAAACTCCCCGTCAAGATAATTGGACTCTTCCAATTTTTCCTCGCAATAGATTCAACCATGAACGGTGCCCTCAGGGGGACGGGAAACACCCTTCCACCGATGATCATCACCTTCATCTCCATCTGGACCGTGAGGCTTCCCGTCGCCTTCGTGATGGTGAAGTACTTCCAGCTTGGGCTTCTCGGTGCCTGGATCGGAATGATCGCAGACATCATCTTTCGAAGTACACTGAAGCTCCTCTTCTTCCTCTCCGGCAAGTGGGAAAAGAGAGCCGTCCTCACACGGGAGAGAGTGAAAGAGTTGGGATAATTCATTCATCTGGATCGAAAAACTACCTCACCCTCTTTGATCGTCATCACAACGTTCAAATCTTCATCGAGGAGAACAAGATCCGCCCTCGTTCCTTCGGCTATTCTTCCTCTGTCATCCAGTCCCAGTTCAACACAGCTGTTGTACGAGGAAACCTTCGCAAGTTCTGTAAGAGAACACCCCGTGAACTTTCTGAAGTTCTTCACGGCCTGCGAGAAAAGGAGCGTGCTTCCCGCGAGCGTACCATCTTCCAGCCTTGGAACACCGTTTTTCACCTTAACCACAAGATCTCCCAGGGTGGTCGCTCCGTCTTTGAGACCCGCCGCAGATATAGAATCTGTGACCAGAACGATTCCGTTCGCTTTTTTCACTTTGTAGACGAGCTTCACCATCTCTCTGGAGAGATGCACCCCGTCGCAGATGAGCTCCAGCTTCACATCGTCCAGCAAAAGCCCCGCTCCCGTGATTCCTATCTCCCTGTGATGAAGAGGTTTCAATCCGTTCGGAAAATGTGTGATTCTCTTGACACCCTCTTTGTAGAATTTCATGAACTCCTCAAAAGTTGCAATGGAGTGTCCCGCAGAGAGAACGATGTCTCTTTCCACAAGTTTCAAAAGAAGTTCGGAGCTTTCTATCTCAGGTGCGAAGGTGAGCATCTTTGTCGGAAAATCGATCTCCCTCAGTTCTCTCTCCGAAGGTGGTCTTATGTGTTCCTCTGAGTGTGCCCCTTTCTTCTCTTTCGAGATGTACGGTCCCTCCAGATGAACACCCAGCAGCGACGTTGACGGGTTTTCAAGGATATATTCTCCTGCCTTCGCCAGAATTTCTTTCATTTTTTCGAGCGAAGTGGAAACAGTTGTGGCAAGGAACGTGGTGACTCCCTGAGAGTAGAGAAATTCTTCCATTTCAGAGAAGTCGCAGTTCATGGTGTCCGCACCCATCACACCATGGATGTGCGGATCAACAAACCCGGGCATGAGAACACCCCGTGGAATGCATTCTCTCTTCTCAATCTTCACGATTTTTCCCTCTTCCATCTCCACGTCCCCGGTGAACTCTCCATCGATGGGATCAACGATCAGAACTTTCTCAACAACCATAGAATGCACCTCACAGAACAACGGTCTTTTCCAGATGGGGCGGCTTGTCTGGTGAGATACCCCGGGAAACCGCCTTCTGGTACCCGAGAATCTGAGCGGGAACAGTTCTCAAAAAGGCAGATCTCCAGTCGTTGCTCACCGGGATATCTCCACCTTCCCCCACTTCCAGAACGGTGGCACCGAGTGACTCGAGTTCTTTTCTCAAGCGCTTCTCCTGTTCATCCATTCCCGACACTTTTTGCATGAAAACGAGGGTGCCTTTTTTCACCAGAGCCTTTGGACCGTGTCTGTATTCGAACGTTGAATACGCCTCCGAGAAAGTGAGCGACATCTCGACACATTTTAAAGCCGATTCAAGGCTAACTCCAAAAAACTCTGACATGCCAAGAAACACGAAGTGATCGTGTTCTTTCAGATCGATCTTTTCAATCACTTTCCAGGAGATATCGAAGAACTCGGGCGAATACCCAACGAGTTCTGAGAACCTCTCCGTTGAATTTCCGGCTATCTTGTCCGCAAGAAACATCAAAGAGAGCAGGATCATACTGAAAGACTTCGTCATCACGATCGCTTCTTCTCGTACGGGAAACACGAGTGGAAGATCACTCTCTTTTGCGAGTCTCGATTCTTCTTCTATGGTGATTCCTATCGTTCTGTGGTTTTGTCTCTTCAGAACATCGTTTGCGAGAAGTACCTCCGTTGTGTTCCCGGTCCGCGAGAAGAGAAAGGCCAGTCCTTTCTCTTTGAGATCTGGAACCTTCTGGAAAGCCACTTCACCTGCTGGAATCGCCTTCGTTCTTATCTTTAACACTCTCTCAAAATAATTGGAGATGGTGAGAGCGAGGTTGTACGAACTCCCACATCCCACAAAGAGCACTTCATCGGTCAGATTCTTCTGTATTTCACTGAATATTTCCGTTTTTTCCAGATTCAGAACAAAATTCCCAAAGAACTCCTTCAACTCGTTTTTCTGGTCTGTGATCTCTTTCAGCGTTTTGCTCATAATCTTCCCTCCTTCAGTATTTCACGCCACCGGCAATAGCGTTTATTATGTACCTCTGAGCGAAGATGAACAGTACCACAACAGGAAGTATTGCCAGAACGATTCCGGCTGCGGTGTATCTGAAATTCACCTGAAAAGTGCTGTTCAGATAAACGAGTGCCACAGAGAGAGGATACTTGTTGGAATCGGACAGAACTATGAGAGGCCACAGGAAATTGTCCCACCAGGTGATCACCTGAAACACAACGAGAGTGGCAATATCTGGTTTTATCAGAGGTGTGATTATCCTCCACCATATGTAAAGTTCTCCGGCACCATCTATCCTCGCAGCGTCTTCAAAGCTCTTTGGAATACTCAAGTAAGCCTGTCTCATCATGAAGATACCGAAGATCGTAACGGCCTGGGGGAGAATCACCCCGGTGTAGGTGTTCAGAAGACCGAGTTTTCTGAGGGTGAGGTAGTTGACTATCAAGGTGTTCTGAACTGGTATCATCATCGGAAGAAGAATCAGAAAAAGCACCAGCTGTTTTCCTTTGAAATCTATCCTAGCGAGAGGATAGGCCACCATCAGTGAGAAGAGTACGTTCAAAAGTGTGCCAAAACCCGCTATTATAATCGTGTTCAGATAGTAATTTCCAAGTTTCACAGTTTTCCATGCCCCAACGTAGTTTGAAAAGGTTGCCGGGTACGGGATGAGACTCGGTGGATACTTGTACACGTTGCCCCCTGCCTCGAAAGAGGTCTTTGCGATCCAGTAAAACGGCCACACTGAGAGAATCGCAAAAAGAACAAGAACCACATAAGTCAAAACCTTTCTGATTTTAGGCATAATAGCTCTTCAAACCTCCTTCCCTGAACAGGTAGAAGTTCAGAAGCGAAAACGCAATCACAACGAAACTGAACAGAACAGCGGCGGCGTTCGAGTATCCGAATTGGAGATATTCAAAAGCTCGATTGTATATGAAAATTCCCATTGTTTCCGTTGCGTGAACCGGGCCACCTTTTGTCATGGCGTAAATCTCTCCGAAGACGTTCAAAGCCGCTATAGATGACATGGTTGAGCAAAACAGGATGTACGGTTTCAGAAGGGGGATCGTCACTTTGAAGAAGACCTGAGAAGGCTTCGCACCGTCAACCCTGGCAGCTTCTATCAATTCCCTGGGGATGCTCTGGAGCCCCGCCAGATATATGACCATGTAGTAACCGAAGCCCTTCCACATGGTGACAAACATGATAGCGAAGAGAGCTATCTTGGGATCCGAGAGGAAAGCAATCGGCTCGTCTATAATATGAAGTGATTGGAGAAGAAAGTTGATGAATCCTTTTTCTCTGTACATCCACTGCCATGTGATCGCAGCGATGGTGATGGGAGTAACCACTGGAAGAAAGATGAGAGTTCTGAAAAGATTCCTACCCCTTATGGCCCTGTCGAGCAGGACCGCAAGCAGTATAGAAATGAGCTGGAGCGGAGGTACAACAAGCAGGTACAAAAGACTGTTTTTGAAGGCGTTCCAGAATAAAGGATCGCGAAGCAGATCGACGTAGTTTTTCAGTCCAATATAAAGAGATTCTCCCACTATGTCGTACTGGTAAAAAGATATCTTGATACCGAACACGAGAGGATAATATATGAAAAGCACCATGAGGAGAGTTGGGATCGTTATGAAGAAGAATGCAAGAAGAAGCTGTTTTTTTCTCAGACTCTTGTAGTACCTTCCTGGCATTCTCTCTCTCCTTTCGAAAGGGAGGGGGACACACCCCTCCCCATCTTTTTTATTTCGATTGCTGAGTCTGAATGAGATATCTCCAGTACTTCGCGGTCTCTTTGAGCGCCGTTTCGGGATCTTTCTGTCCAAGGAACACCTGAATAATGGCATCCTTCAGTCTGTCGAACGCTTCTTTTCTGAATGGTATGTCATCGTTGTAGAACGTGATGTTCTCAAGATACTTGGCTCCCATGATTCTGGCTTTGGCAGCGAGCGTTCCATCGTCTTTTGAGAACCACGGATCGTTCACCGCTGCTTTGAGAGTCGGGAATATGGTCACGAGCTTACAGAATGCGATCTGGTTCTCGAGGTTTGCAACGAACGCTGCGAATTTAGCGGCTTCCTTAGGATTCTTGGATCCTCTGACTACGTTCAGAGTTGAGTACCATCCACTCATTCTCACACCCGGTTTTGGAGCTGGAATAGGAGCAACATCGGATTTTTCGTATATTTCCGGAGCGTTCCATTTCACTCTGTCCGCGAACTGAACACCAGTGATCAACATGGCGAGTTCTCCAGCCTGATAGAGTTCTGTTGCTCTCGTCCATTCTCCACCCTGGACGATTTCACTCGGGATGTACTTCTGTTTGTAGAGAGTGGCCCATTTGTTGAGAGTGTGAGCGTATTCCGGTCTGTCGAAGAGCACTTCTTTTATTCTGTTGTTTTCATCCACCGTGTAGAGATTCAATCCGTCCCAGTTGAAGATCGCAGAGGGATCTTGGAAGATCGTAGGAAGAGCACCGTATTTTCCCGTTTTTTCCTTGATCAAAACTGAGTAGAGGAGTATTTCATCCCAGGTTCGAGGTGGATACTTCGGATCCAGTCCAGCTTTTTCGAAGATCTCTTTGTTGTAGAATATCACGTCCACAGCTGTGTACCAGGGAATTCCATAAATTCCGTCTTTCCAAGTGAGTCCTTTGATCATGTTGTCGAAGTACTGGTTGATAACTTCTTCGGGTAGCAAATCGTTCAAGGGGAACAGGACTTTCTTCTGAGCGAATTCGATGGTCCACTGAGCGTTCAGGTTCACAACATCGGGTGGATTTCCAGAAGAGAAGGCCGCAAGAAGCTTCTGCTGGAGAACGTCCCATGGAACATCTTCCCAGACGATTTCAACATCCGGGTTCAACTCTTCATACCTGTCGATGATTCCCTGAATGAAATCTGTGAAGGTCGGTTTCAACGACATGGTCCAGAAGACTATCTTGGTTTTGGACAGTGCCAGAACTGCGAGAAGAACTACCATGAGAATGACCAAAAACTTCCTCATGAATCACACCTCCCTAAAAAATGTTCTAAGGATTTATAGATAGAAATGGGTTTCGTCGATCTTGTGACGACTATCTTTCTTCCCTCGAAATACCTGACATCGAACGGATTTCTCAGAACGAAGTAAACGGTCTTTTCTGCCGGAAGGCTCAGATGGGCTTTCAAAGCCTTTTCGTTCGGTATGTCGGCTACAAAATCGAAGATCAAATCACCTTCAACGAACTCGGGACCGTCTTCTACGGTGTATCGAACAACATTCTCGACTTCGAAAAATCTGGAAACGATCTCTGGAATCTGATCGTAATCGCCCCCCGTGGTGTCTGCCTGACTCAGATTCTCACTGGAAGGAACGAGAAGAGTCACTTCACTGGTATGATCTATCTTTTCAAAACCGAGGAATTCCACAGCCTTTGCCGAAGAATCGGCGAGGAAACCAACACCGCTGTTTTTCTTCGCAAAAGCAAGATATTTTTCCACCATCCTTATGGAGCGCTCCGCTTTGTCCTTCTGGACCTTTCCATCCTCGAGGAGTTTCACCAGCGTTTCATAGTAAACCGGAAGATTTCTGTAATCACCGAGAAGGATCATGTTTCCTCCCGCGTTCAGAAAGAGACTCACAATCTCTTCAACAGAGAAATTGTTCGACACAGCGCTCATTTCCATAGCGTCACTGATCACAAGACCGTCGAAACCGATCTTTTTTCTGAGAACGTCCGTTATGATCTTCTCCGAAAGAGTAGCCGGGAGACTGTCTATCGAAGAGTATCTGACGTGGGCCGTCATGACCGTGACCTTTTTCTCCCTTTCCAGCACCTTTCTGAACGGCAGAAGATCCTCTTCCCAGAGTTTTTCAAAGGGTGCATCGACCACAGGAAGGGTGAGGTGAGAGTCTTCTCTCGCTCTTCCGTGACCTGGAAAGTGCTTGATGCAGGGCATAACTCCACCTTCCAGATAACCTTCACAGGCTTTTGCCCCGTGCTCGGCTACGATTTTGGGATCTGAGCCGTAGCTTCTCATGTCGATCACCGAAGAGCTTTCTTCAGAAAGAAGATCCAGAACAGGAGCAAAAACCATGTTGAACCCCACAATCTCCATGATCTTTCCTGCGATCTTGGAATATCTGTAAGTCACATCTGGTGAGTTTTTCCCAAAGGCAAGATTTCCCGGAGACGAGGGAACGTATTTCAACACCTCAAGCTGGCCACCCTCGTGATCGGAACTGATGAGAAAATCTCCTTCCTTCGATAGAAAACTCATGAAATCCATTAGAAGGTACTCTTTCGAAAGAACTCCTGGATAGATCAAAATACCGGCCGGTCTGTATTTTCTGATTATTTCCTTGACTTCTTCGTTGAAGTCGTTGAAACCGCAGAAGAACAGCTTTCCAAGATCCACGTCCACCACTCCTTCATTTCAGAATCTTGCCGGCGAACTCGTAGTCTTCCAGAATCCTTTTCCAGAAGGCTTTTGCTGCACCGAAGGCGACCGTCCAGAGCCCTCTTTCATCGAAGAGAACCTCAACGTCAGAGATGTGTCTTTTTTCGAGGTGATCCCGAACGTTCTTTGCCAGACCGCTGTGAAATTCCGGGGAAAACAACGTTATGTCCCCACCAAAAATCACGGTTTCGGGATCTAGAAGATAGCTAACGAAAGAAGCAACCTCCGAAAGCTTCGAAAGAAGTTTCAAGAGTGAATCGGAAGAAAGGTTTTTCAAATCTACTTCATCGAGTGTGGCTGGTTCAGACAGAATGGGCGGCAGGATGTCAATTTCAAATTCACCTGCAGCACCGTTGGAACCCTGGTACAGGCTTCCTTCCAGCCAGAGTCCCGCTCCAACACCCACCGGCTGGTTCAGATAGTAAGGAACAGAGATCAGAAAATAAACTACATTTTTCTTTTGAAAACCGTATCCCACAACTGCCGCGTTTGCGTCGTTAAGAACGAAAATCTCTGTTCCAAATTCCCTGGAGAGAATTCCTCCAAGATCGAGATCTTCAATACCGAGGGCCGAAGAAAAGATCACCTTGTTTTCTTTTATGATTCCAGGCATACCGATGGAAATTCCCACTGTGTTTGGATACTTTTCTTTAAAAGGTTCAACACAATCAACAAGAGCGTTTACGATCTCGTCTCCACGAAAGCTTCTGTGTATCTCACTTTTTTCAACCTCGTTTCCCTTCGCATCGATCACAACACCGATCAACCTGTTCTGCTCAACTCCAATCCCCAGAACGAAGAACTTATTCGGGTTTGCCGTATAGAGAGCGGTTTTTCTACCTCCCGAGGAACCAGGAGATGCTTCTTCGACCTTCAGAGCAAAACCCGATTCCAGCAGAGAACGAAAATTCCTGGACACGGTGGACATGTTCACAGAAAGCTTTTCACTGATCTCTCTCATCGATATCTTTTCGTTTTCTATGAGAAGTTTGAGAATCTTGTGTTGAGTTGGTGAAATGTTCAAAAGGGGTCCCTCCCATCGGTTAGTTGCATGCCGCAAACAACTTCATAAATTATTGTCAACCAATAGGTCACGCTTTGTCAAGTTACAGTTTCATTTCGTTAACTGATGGAAGAATTTAAGGAGGGAAAAACGAAAAGGTGGCTCCAGAAGGAGCCATCTGCTTTCTTGTTTTTACTTTCTGTTATACCTTTTTGTAGCAGAACCACCAGTCGTAACACTCGAAATCTTTCGATTCCAGTCTTTTTCTTGCTTCTTCCACACTGCTTGCCGGAGGAACGATCACAGAATCGTTTATGAGCTCGTTGCTTGGCCAGTTGGCAGGAATGGCAACTCCTTTTTCATCTGACGTCTGAAGGGCTCTCACCGCTCTGAGAATTTCATCGATGTTTCTTCCAACTTCCTGCGGGTAGTAGACGATGGCCCTTATGATTCCGTTCGGATCGACTATGAAAACGGCCCTCACTGTGTTTGTTCCCTTGTTGGGATGAATCAATCCGAGCCTTCTGGAAACTTCTCCTAAGTCATCTGCTATGACAGGAAATTCGATTTCGACTCCCAGTTTTTCCTTGATCCACTCGATCCACTTGATGTGTGAAAAAACCTGGTCGATGCTGAGACCTATGAGTTCCGTGTTGAGTTTTTTGAACTCATCGTACCTCTTCTGAAACGCAACGAACTCGGTGGTACACACCGGAGTGAAATCAGCCGGATGGCTGAAGAGAACGAACCACTTTCCCCTGAAGTCGTCTGGAAGCACCTTCTTTCCATGAGTGGTCTTCACTTCCAATCTTGGGAACTCTTCACCTATGAGAGGAATTCTTCCTTCCATACGAAACACCTCCTCGTAAATTTTTAAAATGATTCTAATTTGATATCCATTCTCAATAATACACGTATTGTGTTTCTTGAATTTTTCTGTTCTGTATCAAATTTGAATCACTAGAAATTACACACAGAAAACAAAAAACGGGGAGAATCTCTCCCCGTCTCTACAAGCTTTCTTCTATCGTTTTCAGAAATTCTTCTGATTTCTTCAATCGTTCCATCACTTGATCTTTCGTTTCGAACTTTTCATCGTTCCAGAGGTTCACACTCCAGTCTTCCAGTATCATCTTCCACTCATCGTCCGAAGCCACGCTGTAGGCTCTTTTCAGAGTGTTCAGATAATTCTTTACATCGTTCAGAATGAGCCTGTAGTGTTCGAGGAACCTTATGTATCTTTCGAAAACAAGAACATCTCTGAGTTCGTACAGATCGTTGTAGATCCTGGAAAGCACTTCGCTGATTCTGGAAGCTTCAACATTTCTTTGCTTCATATAGCTTTCGAAGTTTTTCATCCTTTCTACGAGAAGTTCTGCCCATGGATTCAACTTGTACGTGTAGTTCTTCTCTGATATGAATTTGTTCATTTCCTGAACGTTGATGGACAGCCAGTTCAGATTCTTGAAGCTTTCAAAAAGGTCCTTGAAGAGTTTTTCGAATTGGTTCGCGTACTCTTTTCCCAGATTACTTTCGAGGTATTCCTTCAGTTCCTCCAGAACGCTTTCAAATGTCTTTTCTGCTCTACTTTCGTACATCGATATGGATTCTTTTGTGTTTCTGTAGCTCTCATTGTAAATCTTCAGGACGTCTTCGGATACGAACAAGGCCTCCTGACGATTGTTCGAAGAGGCGTATTCGAAAGGCATCGCATGTAGAAAATCGAGAACACCATCTGGAACTCCCCAGACACCCGCTTCGCTCATGCTTTCAACTGCCCAGATTTCCTTTTCGGCAAGGTAGAATAGAAACTCTCTGTTCTTCTGAACGGTGAGCGGTTGAGCTTCCGCAGCTTTCGTAGCGAAATATCTGTAGATATCCTGCCCCGCAACGGCTTTCCTGAGATCGTAGTTTTTCCAGTCAGGAAATCTGTTCCACGCACCCGGAAGAATCTTCACCGTGAGCTTCGCGTAATTCGTGAAACTATCGAAATACCTTGATGTCAACTCAGCGAAGGCTTTCTGTATCAGATCGTCCTGGGCTTTCGAGAACAAAATCTTCATGATCTGGTGAAGCCCCACATACCTTGTTGCAAGGCCTCTGTATGTGTTCCTCTCGTTGAAAGACTTCAGAGAGGAAAGGTACAGAGAAACGGAATCGAGGAGGACCTGAGCGGTGATGAGATTGTCCTCTCCCAGATCGTTGATTGTGGAAAGACTCGCGTTCTCAAGAAACGTCAGATCGGTCTTCTTCACATCCGGAAAGATCACCTTCTGGTAATCATCAAAGTTCTGTTCAAAAAACGCTTTGTAATCCTCTTTTGTCTTCAGCTTCGCTTTCAATTCGTCGATTCGGTACTCGCTTGTTGCAAGCGATGCAAGGTAGAAATAAGATCTTCCGTACGTTTTGTTCACTTGAACGGATTTCAAGAAGTACTCTTTCGCTTTATTATAAAGCTCTACTCTTTGATTTGTGAGCTGATCCCTATAAGATGCTATCTGCTGAAGCATGTTCTGCAACTTCTGCCTTTCTTTTTGAATGGTCTCGAGCCTCAATCTTTCTATCTCCAGGTTAGAAGGCTTCATCGAAAGGTTCTGACTTTCAACGAACTTCTTGAATTCGTCGGGTTTCAGGTAACTGTAACGTCCACTCAGAGAGCTCAGCTCTTCCATGGCTGTCTTTACCTGCTGTTCGTAGTTGTCCAGTTTGGCCATGTCTTCTTCCACTTTCCTTATAGAAAGATAGGCAGAATTTCCCCATTTGAAATAAACTTCAGAAATGAAGTAGTTCCATTTCAAGTAAGCGGAAACGACGCCAACCAGAAGAACGATCGTTCCAAACACAACGGCCTTCTTTCGTTGAATCTCCGCTTTCTTTCCGCCGTAGAAGTACCCACCAACCGCTATGGAAGCAATTGTCATCACAAGAAAACCGTTTGGAAGTAGATGCGCCGGAAAGCTGAACGCGCTGTGCATCATGAACGTGATGAAAGAACTGGCAAGCGCCAGAAAGAGCAAGAGATCGTCCCGCACCGTGATCCTTCGAATTATTTTGAAGAACAGTATCCCAAGCGACATAGCGAGAAAAACAACAGAAGCAAATCCTAAAATTCCCATTTCTCCAAGAACTTGAAAGTAATCGTTGTGCGTTCTCTTGAAGTTGTTCCAGCCGTACATCAGAATCGGGTGGTCTTCTATAACATCTCCCATGTAGTTTATCGTGAGAATCTGATACGTTCCGATTCCGGTACCGAGAATCTTGTGTGTTCTCCACTGGTATATCGATGAGAACCAGGACAGAAGCCTCTCGTGCCAGGAACTCACCTCGGCAACCGCCTGAATTCTTCCTGCGGGAGATACCATTCCGTAACCGTTCAGAGGAGTGGGAAGATTGTAGAGAACAACGAGGACGATCGAAGAGATCAGAACGAAAGTCGTGAGAGCTTTACTCATACTCAGAACTTCTCTGTCTGTCTCTTTCGAAACCTTCTTTTTTCTGAAGATCATGTAGAACACAGAGAAAATACAGAGGGAGATGATGTTCGCAACGTACAGTGATCTCGTCTGAGACACCAGTATTCCCGAAACTATGAGAAGCGCAGAAACTGAGGCTATCACCTTGATCACAGACGCTTCTTTTCTTTTGAAATCGGCTGACGCTATGAGATAGATAGCGAGCGGAAGGTTCAGGGAGAGAAAGTTCGAAACGAAGTTCACGTTTCCTATGGTCGCCTTCACGGTTGCCCTCGAAAAGGGACTCCCCACACTTCCAAGAAAAACATCGACACCGCCGTAGAAGTTCAAAAGCGCGTCGAAAGCTATGAATCCCGCAAGAGCCACACTGACCGTGAGAAACCTTTTTATTCTTTCTTTTGTGACAAAGAAGTTCGAGATGAAGATCGATGTGAAAAACATGAGAAGAACGTAGATCGCTATGTCAAAAGAATATCTGAAATAGACAGGATTATCGCGATAGACATTTATCGTAGATAAAAGAGCGGAGATAGCGAAGGCAAAAAAAGCCACGTGGGCCATGTTGAATCTGATTTCCAGTTTCTCCTTCCTGAGAATCTTCATCAGGATCATGAAGAACATGACGCTCAGAAACACCGTGATCAAAGCGTACTTTGGAACGCTGAACTCGTACGTGAGTTTCCTGGACGAGAAAAGGGCAACGACAACGTACATGATGTAAAACAGAATCTCCATAAGTTTTCCCTCCCGCTCAATCGTAATGAAGAAGCCTGAGGCCTTTGATGAGAACAAAAGAAAACACAACGGCTAAAACGAGCGTCACCACACTCATCACGATATTTCCCAGAGCTCCAAAGCTGAACCCACAGAACACAGCGTGCGTTGCTATCATGATGAAGAGAGCTCTTTTCACCCCGAATCTTCGGGAAAGCTTGTCGTACATGTGATCCCTGTCTCCTCTGAAGATCGATTTTTTGTTCCTGTACCTCCTCAGAACACTCGCCAGAAAATCCAAAAAGAAGATCCAGAGAGGAAAAATCATCGTGAGGAATGTATCGAAAGAGGCAAATCGATTCTGGGAAAGAACGATCGCGGATAGCAAAACAGCCATCAGATAACTTCCCGCATCGCCCATGAAGATCCTCGCGGGTGGAAAATTGAAAACAAGATAGCCAAGAGATGCACCGAGAAGGGAGAGAGATAGGTTTTCGAAGAACACGCCTCTAACCAGAAAGAAATAGGAGAGCGCCGACAGAGCCACAAGACTTCCACAGAGCCCATCCATACCGTCCATCATGTTCACGGAATTTATGAGAACAACGACAAAGAACAACCAGAAAGCGGAAACCAGTAAATTGTCGAGGCCGATGAATCGCCACACGAGCAGAAGCGAAATGCCGAATTCTGCGATCAACCTTGAAAAGGGAGAAATAGAGAACAGATCATCCATCAATCCCAGAGCAAGAGCGATCGATGCCGAAAGAAGAACCACCGTGTCGTTCCACAAGAACGGAAGGACCCCCACAAATATTCCCAGCCCACCCAGGTAAGGTGTTTCTCTCCCGTGGGGCTTCAGAACACCATCCGGCCTGTCCACAATGTTCAGTCTTTTCGCAATTCTTCCGAAGAACCAGACACCGAACAGACTCAAAAGAAAACTCAAAAGAAAAGCCATTCCTTCACCTCGGTTTCACGGTGACGAGTTTTTTCCCATCGACGACGAGGTACTCGAAATCGAACTTTTTGAGTTCTTTCATGACTTCTTCTATTCCTCGACCTATATGTTGCGATTCGTGTGCGTCCGAGCCGATCGTTACGACTCTCCCACCGAGGTCGTAATACATCTCCACTATCCAGTAGTCCGGGTTGGGTTTCCCGTGCTTGAAAAGACCAGCGGTGTTGATTTCAAGGGCCCTTTCGTTTTTCACGAGGAACACCAGAATCTTTTCTATCAAATCTCTGTTCGCTTTGAAATCCGCCTTCGCGTATCTTGCCGGATAGTCCAGGTGTGCAAGTGTGTGGAATTTCACCCTTTCCATCACAAAGAGCGTTCGCTCAAGATAGTCTCTTGCGAGCTCATCCGGTGGAAGGTTCTCATCGTACCGATGTATCCCAAGAAGAAGGTAGTCGAAACCCTCGGGAAAAATCGCCTCTCCCACACCATCCCAGCTGATCTCCGCTCCCTTCGGAAGATCGTATTTCTCCATGGTGAGAAAGTACTCTTCAACGTTGAAATCGTGAACGAGTTCTCCGTTTTCGTATTCGTAGTGATCTGTGATACAGAAATGTTCGATGCCGAGCTTCTGCACTTGAGGGATTATGCCGTCTATTTCTGCCTTTCCGTCGTAGGAAAACGTGGAGTGAAGGTGCATGTCTATCATTGTGATCCCTCCAGGACTTTTCTCAAATAGACAAAAATCGGGTGCGGTGCTCCCACTTTGCTCTTGTACTCGGGATGAAACTGAACACCAACAAAGAAAGGATGATCTTCAAGCTCAACAGCCTCTATGAAGTCGGATTTCGCAGACACGACGAGCTTGTACCCCTCTTCTCCCGGTTTTTTGAACAGCTCTGGAAACGCCTCCTCATTGGCTTCGTATCTGTGCCTGTGCCTTTCGGAAACTTCCTCAACTCCGCCGTAAACTTCGTAGAGTTTCGTTTTTGGAAAAATTTTCACCTTTTGGGCTCCAAGCCTCATCGTACCACCGAGCTTCAATATTCTCTTCTGCTCCTCCATGAGATCCACAACAGGATAAGGTGTGTTCGGATCGAACTCGGTGGAATTGGCCTCTTTGTAGCCAAATACGTTGCGTGCGAACTCTATGACCATGAGCTGCATACCGAGACATATTCCAAGTATGGGCTTCTTGTTTTCACGTGCGTACTTTATAGCTTTTATCTTGCCTTCTACACCTCTTCTTCCGAATCCACCGGGTATGATGAGGGCATCGTATTCGTCGAGCACTTTCTTTACTTCTTCGTCGTTCATGTCTTCGAGCATCTGACTGTCCACCACGGTGGGCTTTTCTATTCCTGTCAGAAAGACCGACTCTATGATGCTCTTGTACGCGTCGTCTGTTCCAAGATATTTTCCAACGAGCGCTATCCTGTAGGGTTTGAAAGCTTTGGGATAGGACCAGTTGAACGTGGATTTTTTCAGCTCAACGTTCAATTTGGAAGCAATCTTCTCGTGCAAACCCATATCTCTCAGTATTTCTGGAACTTCATACACGTTCTTCGTATCGGGCAGGTTTATCACAAAATCGCGTGGAACACCGGAGAAAAGGGCCACCTTGTTCATACTGGGAACATCAAGGGGAAACTCGCTCCTCACGATGACCATATCCGGTGTGATCCCTATTCTTCTCAGAAGTTGAACGGATTGTTGAGTGGGTTTCGTCTTGAACTCGTTGGTCGTTCGAAGGTAAGGAACGTACGTGACGTGAGCGAAAAGGAAGTTTTCCTTTCCTTCTTCCATCTGGAGTTCTCTCACAGCCTCCAGAAAGACTTCCCCCTCGATGTCTCCAACGGTACCTCCTATCTCAACCACGAGGAGTTCCGCCTCGAGCGCCCTTATTCTGTCTTTTATCTCCTCGGTGAGATGCGGCACGATCTGAACGGTGTTCCCAAGGTATTTTCCCTGTCTTTCTTTCTCTATGACGCGAAGGTACACCTGCCCTGCCGTCATGTTGTTCTGCCTCGTCATGTCTCTTCCAAGGAATCTCTCGTAGTGACCGAGATCCAGATCCGCTTCGTAACCGTCTTCGGTGACGAAGACTTCTCCGTGCTGGTTGGGATTCATGGTACCAGCGTCCACGTTGAGATAAGGATCGATTTTCAACACGTTCACATCGACACCGTGTTCTTTCATCAACCTCGCTAAGGAAGCCGAGAATATTCCCTTCCCAATACCGCTGAGGACTCCTCCCGTCACGATCACGTATTTCTTCATCCTATTCCCTCCTTCTCCTCAATATGTTATCACCTGGAGAGTAAATTTCTCATTTCCTTAACATGAGAGCACATCGGGATTGTAACCCGATGTGAGATTATGGTATAATCATGCCAGATTTTCTTGTCAGGAGGTGGTATTTTGAAGCGGGTAGTTATCACGGGTATGGGGATCGTGAGTCCCTTTGGTGTTGGAAAAGAGAAAAATTTAGAAGGGCTTAGAGAAACCAAAGTAATGATAGATCGAATATCTTCTTTTGATGCTTCTAACCTTCCCGTCCAGATCGCCGCAGAGGTGAGAGATTTCAAACCGGAGGAGTACATAAATCCGAAATTAGTCAAAAGAACAGATCGCTTCGTTCACTTCGCTCTGGTCAGCACGAAAGAAGCCGTGGAAGACGCCGGTATAAACTTCGAGTCGTACGCCGACAGGACGGCCACCATCATAGGATCCGGCATGGGAGGATTTCTGACGCTCGACAGCGAGAACAACAAATTCCTGAGTCAGGGTCCAGGCAGAGTCAGTCCGTTCTTGATTCCGATGATCCTCATCGACATGGCTTCCGGTGTCGTTGCAATGGAATACGGACTGAAAGGACCGAACTTCTCTTCTGTGAGCGCCTGTGCTTCTTCTCTCCACGCGGTGGCTCTCGGTGCTCTCCTCATAAGACACGGGTACGCGGATGTGGCAGTCGTCGGGGGAACCGAGGCAACGATTGCTCCACTTCCCATCACCGGGTTTGCCAACATGAGAGCACTCTCAAGGAGGAACGACGATCCAAAGCGTGCTTCCCGTCCGTTCGATAAAGACAGAGACGGCTTTGTGATGGGTGAAGGCGGTGCGGTTCTCATACTCGAAGCCGAGGAAGTGGCAAAATCGAGAGGAGCGAAAATTCTCGCGGAGATCAAGGGAGTGGGTATGACGGACGACGCGTACCACTTCAGCGCTCCAGATCCGGAGGGCAGAGGGGCAGCAGAAGCCATGAAACTCGCCCTGAAAGAATCCGGTCTGGCTGTCGAAGACATCGACTACGTGAGCTGTCACGCCACAAGCACACCAGCAGGTGATGAAGCGGAACTCAAAGCGATAAAGAAAGTCCTTGGAGAACATGTAAAGAACGTCGCCATAAACTCTTCGAAAGCCCTTATAGGACATCTCCTTGGTGCTGCCGGTGCTTCCGAACTCGTTCTTGCCATCCTTCAGATGCAGAACTCTTTCGTCCACGGCATGCCGAACCTTGACAATCCGATCGACGAAGCGAAAGGAACCGGTCTTGTTGGTAAAGAGCCCGTTCAGATGGAGATCAAAAAACTTTATAAAGAACTCCTTCGGTTTTGGCGGGCACAACGTGTCCATCGTGGTGGGGAGGTATGAATCATGAACATAGATTACGTGAAGTCGATCCTTCCGCACAGGTATCCATTTCTCCTCGTTGACGGCGTGATAGAAGAATCAGAAGACAGAATCGTCGCCTTCAAGAACATCAGCATTTCCGATCCCGTCTTTCAGGGGCATTTCCCGGAGTATCCGATATACCCGGGTGTTCTCATCGTAGAGGGCCTTGCTCAGACCGCAGGAATTCTCCTTTTGAAGAGTGTAGAAGGAATTCCCCTGTTTCTTGGAATAGACGAAGCGCGTTTCAAAAAGGAGGTACGTCCGGGTGACAGGCTGATCTACGAAGTGAGAAAGCTCGGTGAAAAACTCGGCACGGTTCAGGTGGAAGGAGTTGCAAAGGTCGATGACAAAATCGTGGCGAAAGCCAGGCTTTTGCTGGGGGTGAAAAAGAAATGACCGTGAGAACAAGAGTGACAGATCTTCTGGAAATAGAGCATCCAATCCTCATGGGTGGAATGGCCTGGGCGGGAACTCCCACCCTCGCAGCAGCGGTATCGGAAGCAGGAGGACTTGGAATCATCGGATCCGGAGCCATGAAACCGGACGACCTGAGGAAAGCGATCTCCGAGCTCAAACAGAAGACGGACAAACCTTTCGGTGTGAACATAATCCTCGTGTCTCCGTGGGCAGACGATCTCGTCAAGGTGTGCATAGAAGAGAAAGTACCCGTCGTCACGTTCGGTGCGGGAAACCCAACGAAGTACATAAGGGAACTCAAGGAAAACGGAACAAAGGTGATACCCGTTGTCGCTTCCGACTCTCTGGCAAAGATGGTGGAAAGAGCGGGAGCGGATGCGGTGATAGCGGAAGGGATGGAGTCCGGTGGACACATAGGTGAAGTCACAACCTTCGTTCTCGTCAACAAAGTCTCCAGGAGTGTGAACATCCCCGTGATCGCAGCGGGAGGCATCGCCGACGGAAGAGGTATGGCAGCAGCCTTCGCACTCGGAGCGGAAGCCGTTCAGATGGGAACCAGGTTTGTGGCGAGTGTAGAAAGCGACGTGCACCCGGTTTACAAAGAAAAGATCGTCAAGGCCTCCATAAGAGACACCGTTGTGACGGGAGCCAAACTTGGACACCCCGCGCGCGTTCTCAGAACTCCCTTTGCGAGGAAGATCCAGGAGATGGAGTTTGAAAACCCCATGCAGGCTGAAGAAATGCTGGTGGGAAGTCTCAGAAGAGCGGTTGTTGAAGGCGATCTGGAGAGAGGATCCTTCATGGTAGGACAGAGCGCCGGTTTGATCGATGAGATAAAACCGGTGAAGCAGATCATAGAGGATATCCTGAAGGAGTTCAAAGAAACGGTGGAGAAGCTGAGGGGGTGCATTGGAGGATGAAACAGCTCGTAAAGGCAGGGATTTTCACAGCTCTCATCGTGGTGGGGGCATGGATCTCGATCCCTCTGGGGCCTGTTCCCTTTACCCTTCAGGTGTTCTTCGTCTTTCTTTCAGCATACGTTCTGGGAAAGAAATACGGAACTCTTGCAGTCGCAACGTACGTTCTGCTTGGAGCCATGGGACTTCCCGTCTTTGCGAATTTCAAAGGTGGTGCGCAGGTCCTTGTGGGGCCAACTGGTGGGTACCTCTTCGGATTCATCCTCGGAGCGTTCGTGATCGGCCTTCTGGCTGAAAAGAAGGAAAGTTTCGCCTGGTATCTCGCTTCCGGAGTAGCGGGGCTCTGCATCATCTATGCGCTCGGTGTCTTTGTATTGAACTTCTACGTTCACGACATCAGGAAGGCAATTTCCGTGGGATTCGTTCCCTTCGTCTGGTTCGATCTGATAAAACTGGTCGTTGCTGCCTTGATAGCGCTGAGGCTCAAGAAACTGGAGGTGGAACGGTGAAAGCGTTTGTCTTTCCCGGACAGGGATCGCAGTACTCTGGAATGGCGAAGGACTTTTCCGTTTACGAGTCTTCGAAAGAAATATTCGAAAGAGCGAAAAAGGTACTGGGCTTTGATATCACGGAGATCATGAACGGTGACGAAGAAACACTGAAACTCACAGAGAACGCCCAGCCTTCGATCTACATAACGAGTTACATCGCTTTTCTCGAATTGGAAAAGAGAGGTATCCTGCCCGATGTTGTGGCAGGACACAGCCTCGGAGAGTACACCGCCCTGGCAGTGGCAGGGGTCTACGATTTCGAGACGGGGCTTTATCTTGTGAGAAAAAGGGGAGAGTACATGTCGAAGGCACTGGAACCGGGAAAAGGAACGATGGCCGCTGTCATAGGACTCAACATTGAAAACATAGAGGAAGTGGTGAACTCTATCGAAGGAGTTTACATAGCAAACTACAACTCCCACGATCAGGTTGTGATCAGTGGGTTGAAGGAATCGGTGGAAAAGGCAATGGAGATTCTCAAAGATAAGGGGGCCCGTCGCGTCGTGGAACTCATGGTTTCAAGCCCGTTTCACACACCGTTTCTGGAGTACGCCAGGGAGAAAATGAAGGAAGAAGTGGAGAAGGTGGACTTCAAAAAGCCGAGATGGCCCATCGTTATGAACTCGACAGCAAAACCAACGGAAAATCCTGAAGAGATAAAGAGAAACATAATCGAACAGATCACAGGGCCGGTTCTGTGGAAACAGTCGGTTGACACCATGAAGGAAATGGGAGTAACCGAGTTCATTGAAGTTGGTCCAAAGACCGTTTTGAAAAACCTGTGTAGAAGAATGGGAGCGAACGCAAAGCACTTCACGGAAATTCTTTCAGAATGAACACACCGTTCACGAGGGTAGGTACTGTCTTGAAAAGATCCTCAGTCGTGCAGAATTCGATATCGTTTTCGAATCCAAGAGAAATCAGCCTTTTCGCGTGGGAGGAGTGTTTTTCGATCTCCTCCCTTGTGTTTTCCACAGACTCAAAATACCTCTCCGCCGCGCGAGCGCCGTCCCCAAGATCGTTTCGCTTTAGCCTCTTCACTACCGCGCCAGCGAGTAGAAAATCTTCCAGGGAGAATCTGCCGTTCGTTCCAGCACACACGAGCAGTATGTCTTCTTTGCTTTTCAAATACTCAACGACCGCTGACAAATTCAAAAAAGAAGCCGCTATTATCTCTTCACTTCTGATTCTCTCTATCACCTGAGTGCCGTTTGTGGTCGTGAGAACGATGGTTTTTCCTGATATCTTTTCCTTCCTGTATTCTAGAGGGGAATTTCCAAGGTCGAATCCTTTTGGTTTTTGTGCGTTTCTCTCTCCACAGATCAGAACACCTTCTTTTTTCTTCTCCAGAGCCTCTTCGATGGTTTTCACGGGTATCACACCGGAAGCACCGTTCGAAAGAGCGGTCACAATGGTGCTAGTTGCCCTCAGAACATCTATCACAACCGCCGTTCTACACTCCACAGGTGAGCATGGTGCCATTACAACGTCTACCATACCATTGCCCTCTCCAGCATCTCGTCGAGGTCTTCTTTGTTGAACGGATCGTAAACAGGAAGATCCGTTTCAAATTTTCCGTTGAGAGACACCCCACCTATCACCTTCGCGTTAGAGAGAGTCTCTATCAACCTTCTTTCTTCTTCAAAATCCGGTTTTTTTGGAATTTCCGGGAAAGATTCAAAATGGTCTCTGCTCGGATCGTGTACCAAGAAAACCACGTCAGGATTGGAACCGTACAGAAGACCGAGGGTGACCTGGCCGTAAGCGGGATGTCTCAGGGCTCCTTGTCCCTCCACGAAGACGATCTCTTTTCCCGTTTTTTCGAGTTTCAGAACAGCTTTTTCCACCACACCGGAAACGAAATCCGCGGGAACAGCGTCGATCACGTACCCCGCATCCGCTCCTATGAGGATCCCTGTCTGTCCTGTTGCGAGAAAACCCGCTTTGATCCCCTTCTCCAGAGCTCTTTCCCAGAGCTGAACAGCGGTGGTCCTTTTACCCACCACGCAGTCAGTTCCGAATACACCGACGACTTTTATCTTCTTTCGGTATATACCTCCCCTGAGAACGTCGAGCTCGAGGGGTGGAATGCGAACGTCTATTATTCTCGCACCGTTTTCATGGGCAATCTTCAGAAATTCTGTTTGCTGTGAGATTTTGAAATGAAGACCAGAAACGACATCCATACCGAGCGAGAGTGCCTTTTTCACGAGTGTCGCTATCCGCTCTTCCAGATATCCACCAGGGTTCGACACTCCAATTATCAGAACCTCAGCTCCTATTTCCCTTGCTTTTTCAACAGAGGAGACCACGGGCACGTCGTATCTAATGGGCTTCACAAAGTCACTCGCTATTTTCCCTTCGTGTTCCGCAACTACACAAACGGGTTTGAAGAGTCTGCTGTGCCTTAGAAGTCCGTAGGTGGTTTTGGCATGAGGTGTTCCCAGCTGTCCCCACGCCACGATCGCCGCTGGTGTGCCGGGCTGGTATAATTTCCAGAGATCCATTCTCTTTCCCTCCGTTTTTTAAAAGATTCTACCATGGGAGGTTTCCGTTTTGAAGATAGCCGTTGTGGGTGGTACTTTCTGGGATATCTTCATCTTCGGTGAGAATCCACACTCTTCGACCATAAAGGAATCACCGGGAGGATCCGGCCTCAACGTGGCCTATGGCCTGTTTCTTTTGGGTCACACCGTTGACTTCTACTCGAACATCGGGGATGACTGGAGAGGAAAACAAACAACAGAAATCCTGAAAAAGGCAAGTTTTGATACTTCACACATGTTCACCATTCAAGGTGGAAAAACTGGAATCTTCATTGCCCATAATGGAAAGCCCCTCGCTGTTGACCCAGGTGTGAACAGAAAAGAGATGAAACTGCCTTCTTTGAGTGAATACGACCTTGTTTTCGTGACTGGAGAGATTTCAGAAAAAACGATAAGAAAGATCTGTGAAAACACCAAAAACGTGATTCTGGACGTGGGACCAGGTGCAAGATTCGCCACCACCGATTTGAACGCGCTCGTGATAGGAAACGAACGCGAGTGTTCTTTCAGAAGGTGCGACGTTGTGAAGATGGGTTCGAAAGGGGCAAGATGGGGAGAAGTGTACGTTCCAGGAAACGGCATTTCCTATCCTCACTCGATCGGACTGGGAGATCTGTTCGACATCGTCTTCGTGCACCATCTTCTCCTTGGAAAGTCTAAGAAAGAAATTCTCGAAGAAGCCGTGAAGTGCTCTCAGATTCTCGGTCAAAAAGAAAATGTGACCCCCTTTGAGAGGATCTCATTCCTCGAGTCGTTCAGTGCGGAAGACGATCCGCTTAAATGCCCAGATGAATCCAAAGACGCTTCCCACCACGGTGGCTAACAGGATCGAGAAGAACATCAGGTGAGAACCCGTTGAAAGAGCGTATCCGAGCACACCAACAACGCCTATGGCCACAAGCTGTAGAAGGAGTATTTCAGGACCAGAAAAGACCTTCGCCGGATTCGTGAGGTTTCCAGTTTTTTCCCATTTAGAAAGAAGTAGCCCAAGAGCCGAGACGAAAAGAAACAGACTCAAACCCGCCGGTGCGAAGAAAATGTAGAACACCTGCTTCTGATAAACCGCTAAAAAGATCACAAAAGCAGAAACGACAGCCGAGTTCAGCAGAGATGAAACGAGTATCTTCGAAATCATCACTTCACTCGTCTTGACGGGTAAAACCTTCGGAAGCGGCCACACTTCCATTTCCTTTCTCCACAACATAGCGCTCATCGTCGCATTGTAGAGCGCCGCGATACCAATTGCAAAGATCAACCCAAAATCGGGACTTCCAACGAACGTCATGAGAACACCAAAACCGATTGGGTACAAAAGAAGGTAGAGCGATCTTTCTTCCCGGAGGAGCGTGATGAGATCCTTCTTGAAAAACCCCTTACCCGGAAACCTCGTGGGTTTTTCAGCGGGCATTCTTTCTTTACGCAGAACAGGTTCGAACACGACAGTTGTGGAAATCACCCGAAAGACGAGGAAAGTTCCAAGACATATCAGAATTTCATAGAGAAGAAAGATCGGATTTTCCCTTGAAAAAACAGCGTACGCGAAAACGTTCCAGTTTGAGATGAACCATCTTCCAAAAGATACGGAGAAATCAGGGAGGTTGACGAGTATCAGAAACAGGAACACGGCAAGAAGTTGAATCAGCGAGTAAAGCTTCCGTGACAGCGAGGTTCTCAAGAGCCTTCCAAACAGAACTGAAAGAATGGCTCCCCCGAGGAGCAGAAAAACGGTGTGAAACACTCCGGTGACGAAGGGCATCCAGTTGTTCATCAAAAGAGAATACATGAAGAAATTAAGAACCATCATTATGAGAATGAAGGACTGATAGAAGAGGGATATCAACAACTGATAGATCACTATCGTGCTCCTTTCAATGGGAAGGGTGAGCAGAAACTCGATCTCTCCCTCCAGAACGAACGAATTGGAAAGATAAAAAGACACCCCGAGAAGAAACATCACAGAAAACATGGTGGTCGAAAAAGAAAGTGAAGCAGAGAAGGCTTCTTCTCCGAACTCTTCGAGTATCGCTTTGAAATTGTTCCCCATGAGCGAGTAGAACAGAAAACCTGTCATCAAAACGGAGATGAGAACAGAGTACAACCCTTTCCTCCCACGAGCCGGAGCGTATCTGAGCAAAACAGAAAGTTTTCTCATAGAAATTGTCTGCGGAGACCCATCCCCTTTAGGGGATTGGGAGGAAGCAGACATGTGTACCACCTCCAGATTCAATAGTGTTAATATATAGACGAGGTGATTGAACAAATGACTGTAACTCTGACCTGTAGATTCAAACTTGAACTTAGCAAAGACCAAAAACAGCAGTTCCTGGATATTGCGACGGCTTACACAAACGCCGTCAACTATGTGCTCGAACAAAACTTCAAGGATAAATCGACGAACGTTAAAAAGCTCCATAGACTTTACTACAGCACAATTCGTGAAAAGTTCAGCCTTCCAGCTCAAATAGCCATCAATGTGAACAGAGACGTTTCTGCAATGTACAAAACTCTCTGGGCTCAGTTCAAAGAACTCAAGCGTCGAAAACCCGATTCGAAAGCAGTCAAGAAATTCTGGGATAAACCACCGAAGCGAAAGAGCCTGATCGTCAAATACACATACAACCGAACTGCAAGCTTCAAAAAAGTCAACGGAGAGTGGCATGCTTCTTTGTCCACGCTTCAAGGACGAATCAAATGGATCCCGATGAAAGGCTGGTCCAAACACTTTGAGTACCTCGAGTCTGGCAAGATCGGCGATCCGATACTGACTTACGACAAATCATCCAAAACCTTTTTCTTGCTTGTTCCCGTAACACTTGAAGTTCAGGAGCAGCCACCGAAAGAAATCGTCGGTGTTGACGTTGGAGAAAGACACATTGTTGCTGTTGCTTCTACCAGAGGCACCAGGTATTTGATAGACCTTCCTGAAGAGTTCAAACAAAGAAAACAACACTATCAGCGTCTGCGCTCTGAGCTCATGTCAAAAGGCACTCGCTCTGCTAAGAGAAAACTTGCCAGGATCAGCAGGCGAGAGAAACGGTTCACTGAGAACGTACTGCACATCATTGCAAAAAAGCTCATCACAAACCATCCTGGTGCCAAGTTCGTTCTCGAAGACCTTACTTACATCAAAGCCAACAGAATCACCTACCGTGGTAAAGACAAGGAAGCAAGAAGACAGTCAGAGCAATGGCCATTTGCAAGTCTTCAGCAGAAGATAGAGTACAAATCAAAGCTCTACTATGGAGTTCAGTCCGAGAAGGTCGATCCAGCATATACATCTCAGACATGTCCTGTGTGTGGTCACGTCTCTAAAGAAAACAGACCAGACCATGGAGAGCGTTTTATATGTCAAAACTGCGGCTACGAAGAACACGCAGACATAGTTGGTGCAATCAACATAGCTCTAAAAGTTCTTGCCAAAGACCAGCAGGTCAATCTTGAAAATCTCTTAAGGGCCGATGTCAGCCGGCCTAATGCTCCCTCCTCGTGAGGTAGAGCAAGCCCTCCTTCAGGGGGAGGGCAGCTGACTTTCACAGCTCCTTCATGATCTCTTCTATCTCTTCTCCCTCCGCGGTGAGCTGGAGGAACAGATCCTCCAGACTGGCTTCTTTCTGACCGGCGAGCTTTCTGAGCTCTTCCATGGTACCTTCCGCTATCAGTCTGCCTTTGTTTATAATGCCTATCCTATCGCACATCTTTTCTGCGATCTCCAATATGTGGGTGGTGAGAAATATTGCGGCTCCCTCGTCAGCGTACTTTCTCAAAAGGAGTTTCAATATCCTTGCACTCTTCGCATCGAGCCCTACCGTCGGTTCATCGAGAAATATCACTCTCGGCCTCCTCATGAAAACGCTGACCAGCATGAGCTTCTGTTTCATACCGTGGGACATCTCACCTACTCTTTTTCCGAGGTAATCCACTTTGAAGGCTTCGCAGAGCTCCGCTATCCTCTTATCGATCTCTTCTTCTTTCAGATCGTAGATCTCGATGATGAAATCCAGAAACTCCTTCCCCGTCAGATGCGAATAGATCTTTGGCTCGTCCGGTATCACACCGATACTCTTCTTTATCTCGATCTCGTGGGTGCTCATTTTCATGCCGAGGATTTCCACTTCTCCTTCCGTTGGTTTCAAAACTCCGGTGAGCATCTTTATTGTGGTGGTTTTCCCCGCACCGTTCGGTCCCAAAAAGCCGTATATCTCCCCCGGCCTCACCGAAAGATCGATGTGATCGACCGCGGTGAAATCCCCGAACTTCCTGGTTAGCCCCCTTGCAACTATCAAAGAAATCAGCTCCCTTCTTTCACTGTCCACTGGCCGCTGATCAGTTTCACCCCAAGATACACAAAGGGTGTGTCGATCAGTGCCATGATCAGCTTCACCACGTACTGGGAAAAGATCATCTGAACAAGCACGTTCCCTGGAATCGTTCCAGCGAACGCCACGGTGATGAAGGTGAGCGTGTCTATGAACTGGGAGACCATCGTGGACAGGTTGTTCCTGAGCCACAGGTGTGATCCTCTGGTGACTTTCTTCCAAAAGTGGAAGGCCCAGACGTCGTGAGTTTGTGAAATGATGTAAGCCAGAATACTTGCGAGCACGATCCTCGGAGTTGATCCAAAAACCTTCACGAAGGCCTCATTGTTCGCAAAGATGGAAGCGGGAGGATAGAAAACCGCAATCTGGGAGTAGATCACCAAGATCAGAGACGTGAAGAATCCCGTCCAGACCATCTTCTGGGCTGTTCTTTTCCCATAGACTTCCGATACGATATCCGTTACGGCGAACGTGATAGGGTAACACAAAACCGCCACCGGGACAAGGAAAGGCCCTATGTTCACCAGTTTTCCTGCGATCACGTTGGATATGGTCAAAGCAGAGACGAATATTCCCGTCAGGAGAATGAGCTTTTCATTCGACTTCTCCACTCTTTTTCCCCTCCAGTGAACCCATCTGAGTGGTTGTCTTTATGCCACCCCTTATGTTGTAGATCACCGTGACCCTGATTCGGTCGGTTTTGAGAAGATTCTTCAAATCTTCGTAGATTCTCTTCGTTGCTTCTTCCTGGTATATACCAACGTTTCTGAAGCTGACGAAGTAGTACTTCAAAGATTTGAGTTCGACGATCTTTCCACCGTCCGGGTAATACTCTATGATCACTCTCCCGATGTCTGGAAGACCGGAGAAGGGACAGACTGCGGAGAACTCGTCGGTCTCTATCTTTATGTACTCGTCTTTTCCATCGAAATCGATCGCTTCGAGAAAGTCTGTCCTTATCGCATCGTGCCCTTTGAAGTCGAAGATCCTTCCCTCTGCCTTCGGCATAGGATCACTCCCTTACCATGAGTTTTATTTTTCAAGAACCTCTTTTGGATTTCTTCCGAACACCCTTATCATCGCTTCTTTTCCCCACCAACCTTCATCATATATCACATCTGGAGGTGATTTCAACTCCGCTATCGCCTGTTCGATCATCCACACCATGGACTGCCCCTCTTTCTCCTGAACCTCCTTCGGCTCTTTCGACCGATCGTAGTGGAAAACCTTCAACCCTCTTTTCTTTGCCCTTTCAACGTACTCTCTTTCGTAGCGAACGTTCACCACACACCTCATATGAGGATGATACCTCATCATCGTGACAGCCATACGTGCCGTGTGAGATCTGTCTTTGAAAGAAGCACAGGACACCGCCACCGCTTTTCCTTCTTTGAGTCTTATCCTTCCGGGGAACTTTCCCACCTCGAATTCGTTCTTCGCCCACGGGAGAGCGTAGGAAACGTTCTGCCCCACCTCCGGCACCGTGAGATGGCCGATCTCGAGGAACTCTGGAAGAATCTCATCGAGTGTGTTCAGAGTGTCGTACCTGTACCAGTCCCGAAGGAGTTTTTCCGTCTCCACCACACCTGAGGATCTTTCAAGAATTTTTTTCAAAAGTTCCATGGCGGATCTGATGGCCTCTTCCACCGGATAGCTCATCGCTAAAAATCCCGAAACGGCACTGGAAAAGGCACAACCTGTTCCATGGAACTCTCCAGGAACTCTGGGAATTTCAAAAACGAAATCTCTATATTTCACTTTCACCGTGTTGCCTTTTTCGTGCCCGCCAGTGACGATGAAGTTATTGTATTCACCGAGTTTTTTCGCTTCTTCACTGTTCAGGATCACGTAGTCAGCGTATTCCACGAATTTCTTCACTTCCTCCGGATCCTGAAACCCGAAACCCGAGGACGATTCGAGTACCACGTTCCAGACGATCGCTGAATCCGGGAACATTTCCCTCAGTCTTTTCACCGTCTCCGGTGCAGAGAGTCCTACCTTTATCACCCGCGGAGGTGTCAGGACTTCTATTTCTTTTCTCATTTCTTCCCAGTCTCTGAAGTTCACTGAAAACACCCGGTTTTCGTTCTGCACGGTCAGAGCTGAGATCACCGCATGAGTTTTCACACCGAGAGCCGAGAGAACCTTCACATCTTGAATTATCCCCGCACCTCCCGAAGGATCGAAACCCGCAACTACAAGAACCATTAGAGATCCCTCCAGTATTCGAAGAGTTTTTCCAGACCTTCTTCACATTCCGGTGTCGGCTCCAGAACGAAATCCGCGTCGAAATCCTTTATGAACTCCAGCACTTCAAGAAACTCTTTCGATTCACCCCAGGGAGCGTGATGGCATTTTTTGTAGGTTTCGAAATCCGCGTAGTAAATGTGAAATTCTTCTACAAAATCAGAGAGTTTTTCTATGAATTCGATGGGAGAAAAACCGTAAACCTCAGCGTCTAGAAGAAGATGGCCGATGTCAACGCACATCTTGCAACCTGTGTTTTCAAGAAAGGTCCTGTAATCTTCAGCGGAGTGGAAATGATCGTTTCCATAAACGTTCTCCACTCGAACGCTGATGACACCCGCAAGCTCGGAGAATTCTCTCTCCACCTCTCTGTAAACAGAAAGCCAGTTTTCTTTCTGAAGGGCATTTGGGAAGTGAATTATCATGTATTCTGCGCCGATCTTCCTGGCAAGCTCAGCGCATTTTTTGTTCACAGAAAAGGTGTCCTCTCTTTCTTCCTCGTTCAGAGAGGTCGGATTCGGATGGTGGTATCTGTATCTGTAGATGAAAGGAGCGTGGATTCCAAAATTTTTGTCGTGAAAAAAGCGGAGGACCTTCTCGAGGTCTTCCGCCTTGAAAAAACCCAGTTCGTAAAGTTCTGCTTTCGGGAGTGCTTCAAGCAGATCGGGATTGCTTCTTATGATGCTCGTGGATACACCTTTTCTCAAGAGAACTCCTCCGCTATCTTTATCGCACAGAATGGTCCACACATAGAACAGCCTTTGTCGGGGTACGGTCTTTCCTCGTATTTCTTCTTCGCAACGTCCTTTCCCAGCGAAAGGCTGAACATCGTCTCCCAGTCGAAGTTCTTTCTTGCGAGGGCCATCTTTTTCTCAAGCTCCCAGGCTTTTTTGTTTCCGCGCGCCACATCCGCGACAATAGCCGCTATCTTAGAGGCTATCACACCTTCTCTCACGTCTTCAACATCCGGAAGCGAGATGTGCTCTGAAGGAGTCACATAACAGAGGAAATCGGCTCCGTAGTAGCCAGCCAGCGCACCACCTATCGCGCAGGCTATGTGATCGTAGCCCATGGCTCTGTCCGTTGGAAGAGGTCCCAGAAGGAAGATGGGGGCTCCTTTTCCGATCTTTTTCATGAGCCTCACGTTCATCTCCACCTCGTTCAGAGGAACGTGCCCCGGCCCTTCCAGCATCACCTGGACCCCTTTTTCCCTCGCTCTCTCCACGAGTTCTCCCATCACGAATAGCTCTTCGAACTGCTGGGCGTCGCTCGCGTCCACCACAGCTCCGGGTCTCATGCCGTCGCCAAGACTCAGAGTGATATCGTAGTCTTTTGCGATGTCCAAGAGTTCATCGAAGTGTTCGTAGAACGGATTTTCCTTGTTGTTCTTTATCATCCATCCCGCGATGATCGCTCCGCCTCTACTCACGATCTTCAAAACCCGCCTTGAACTTTTTATCCTATCAAGCACCCTTCTCGTCACACCGACGTGGATCGTCATAAAGTCTATGCCATCTTCCGCGTGTGCTATGACCATATCGAAGAAGTCCTTCTCCGAAAAATCCACCACGTTCTTTTTCATCTGGTAACTCCTCACGGCGGAATCGTATATGGGCACCGAACCAACTGGAACGGGCGACATCTCCACGATGGCCCTTCTGATCTCCCTCAGGTCCCCCCACGTGGAGAGGACCATGAGGGAGTCAGCACCGTATTCTATCGCCACTCTTGCCTTTTCCTTTTCCTCTTCGAGCGAAGAAAATCCCTGGGAGGTTCCTATGTTCGCGTTCACCTTCACACTGAAACCTTCTCCAACGATCATTGGCCTTTCTATCCTGTGGAGTTTGTTCTTTGGAAGAACCGCTCTGCCTTCCGCAAGTTTTTGCCTGACGATCTCGACATCCACTCCCTCGTACTCCGCCACCTTTTTCATCTCGTCGGAAACAACACCCTTTCTGGCCATTTCCATCTGGGTCATGATATCACCTCAACCTTTCACTCACGATTCTCGCCACTTTCTGACCGGACAGAATCATTCCACCGAAGATGGGACCCATCCTCGGTCCGCCGTGAACAGCGCAGACCGCCATCCCTGAGACGAGAAGCCCCGGGAAGATCTCACCGGTGTTATCTACCACGAATTTTTCCGCTTCATCGGCGTCCATAGGAAATTCTGTTTTCATCTCTACGAGACCTCTCTTTGCAAGAAGTGAAACCACGTTCGCGGGGTGACCGGTGCCATCCACAACGAACGAAGCCTTCACTGTTATGGGGTCGACGTGCAACCCGAGTCTCACCGTTGGACCCCAGTTCACCACCACTCCACAGACCCTACCGTTCTGGACCGCCACATCTTCAACCGAAACGTTGTTGAAGACAATGGCTCCTGCCTTCGTTGCTCTGTAGAGAAGTCCCGAAGCGAAATGCACGGAATCCACCACTATGTGGTCTTCTTTCACTTCGTATTCGATTTCTACCTCCTTCAGAAAGTTCTCGAGTTCTTTCTCCAGCACGATCTCGTTGAACATCATTCCTCCACCCCAGATACCGCCTCCCGGGGTGTTTCTCTCTTCGAACACAGCCACTCTGAAACCATTCTTTGCCAGCTCGTACGCTGCCGTGAGACCGCTCGGTCCCGCTCCCACGATCGCAACATCCAGCTCCAGACTATTTCTGAGTTTTTCAAAATACCTCTCAACGATGAGTCTGGAAATCAACACATCTCTCATAGACACACCTCCTTAGTAAAAATAAAAACCTCCGCCGAGCGGAGGTTTTTTATTTCCTCCTTCCCCGATCCCTCCGCCGGCATTACCCGGATCAGGTTCTTGGGGTCGAGGACTTCCGTCCTCCTCTCAGCCCCGGAATAGGAGCTCCCCCTGGGGAAGGTTTTCGATATTCATTTTTTCAATCTCAATTTTAAAGGATTTTTGTGTGATACAATTTAAATGGAGGTTTCATTTTAGAAAGCGTTCAACGGAGGTGAAAGGAAATGGCAGATCAGTACCACGAACCAGTTTCCGAACTCACGGGGAAGGACAGGGATTTCGTGAGAGCTCTGAACAGCCTGAAAGAAGAGATAGAGGCGGTCGCCTGGTACCATCAGAGGGTTGTCACCACGAAAGACGAAACCGTGAGAAAAATACTCGAACACAACAGAGACGAGGAGATGGAGCACGCAGCAATGCTACTTGAGTGGCTGAGAAGGAACATGCCCGGCTGGGATGAGGCACTCAGAACTTACCTGTTCACGGACAAGCCGATCACAGAAATCGAAGAAGAAACGTCCGGTGGATCAGAAAACACGGGTGGAGACCTCGGCATAAGGAAGCTCTGAAAGGGGTGGTGAACATGGAATTTCTGAAAAGATCCTTTGCTCCTCTGACAGAAAAACAGTGGCAGGAGATAGACAACAGAGCAAGAGAGATCTTCAAAACACAGCTCTACGGAAGGAAATTCGTCGATGTGGAAGGTCCCTACGGCTGGGAGTACGCTGCCCATCCACTCGGGGAAGTTGAGGTGCTTTCAGACGAGAACGAAGTGGTGAAGTGGGGATTGAGGAAGTCTCTGCCGCTCATCGAACTGAGGGCAACGTTCACTCTCGATCTGTGGGAACTCGACAACCTCGAGAGAGGAAAACCGAACGTGGATCTTTCCAGCCTAGAAGAAACGGTGAGAAAGGTTGCGGAATTTGAAGACGAAGTGATATTCAGAGGATGTGAAAAATCGGGTGTGAAAGGCCTTCTTTCCTTCGAGGAGAGGAAAATCGAGTGTGGAAGCACATCAAAAGACCTCCTCGAAGCCATAGTGAGGGCTCTTTCGATCTTCTCAAAAGATGGTATAGAGGGCCCTTACACACTCGTCATAAACACGGACAGATGGATCAACTTCCTGAAGGAAGAGGCAGGGCATTACCCCCTCGAGAAGAGAGTGGAAGAATGCCTCAGGGGTGGCAAGATCATAACCACACCGAGGATCGAGGATGCCCTCGTCGTTTCCGAACGTGGAGGAGATTTCAAATTGATCCTCGGACAGGATCTCTCGATAGGGTACGAAGACAGAGAAAAAGACGCGGTGAGGCTTTTCATAACGGAGACGTTCACCTTCCAGGTTGTCAACCCGGAGGCTTTGATTCTTCTAAAGTTCTGATCTGGTCCGCTCCTCGGAGCGGACCTTTCGATCAAAGAACGTCCAGTTTTCCCTTCGCCCACGTTCCCACTACTTTCCCCGCAATCGCAACTATTCCCAATATTCCAGAATTTTCTCTGACATCTTTCAAGAACTTTGGAATGTCATAGGAGTTTCTCACGGAATCTTCAAACGAATCTACTACCCTGTCGCATATCGCTTCCTCTTTTCCAAGAACGAGTATTCCTTTCCCACCAGCGAATACTCCGGTGACGCACACAGACGGTGTGAGTTCAGGGAAGATCTTAACACTTATGCCTTCAAAGAAATGAACCACGATCGGCTGTGATATCTTCAGGAAGAACTTCCCATCTCTTTCCAGAGCAAAATCAGACTCTTTGAGAGCATCCACGAGGATCGCTCCGTTCTTTTCGAGGGGAGATCCGTTCAATGAAAGTTCTTCCGGGAGAACAGCAGATCTATCCACCAAAAGCGTGTATCCGTTCTTCAAGCCCACTCTCTTGAACCTTCCCGACGCAAGGACAGGAGCTCCTGCAGCAATCCTCATCTCCTCACCTCCCTATAAAACAAAAGGGGCCGACCATCCGGCCGGCCCCTCGATTTCAGTCTCACTGCTCACACGAAAACTCCCGGTCCTTCGAGGGGCCGGCTTTTGATCGTAGTGCACATTATCATATCGCTGAGAATTCCTTGCTCAAAGAGTACGAAACTACCCATTGTCTCACCTCACAAAGATACGATACCACCGCACTGTTAAATTCATGTTGCTTCTTTCATTAAATTCATGATCTCTCTTTCACTCGTCTCAAAAACACCTATCGCCCAATCGGAAACACCGCCTATCCATATCACTCTTCCTTCATAGACGACGAGCCCACACCCGAATATCACCCTTATTCTGTCTCCGTACTCCTCAATCACACCTTTTGGTGAGAGAACGTAATTCGTGGTACCGAGGAGCCTTCCCCTGCCATCCACGAGTGCCAGACCGTTTTTGTAGGTGAGATCTTTGAGAACAGCGTGCCATCCCACCAGATAACCTTCCTTCACTTCAACAGTGTTCGTTGACCATCCAACTTTCGTCTCCCACTCTTCCGGGAAAAAGACGGGATCGAGCGAATACAGATCTATGTAACTTCCTTCGAGCCTTCCTCTCCAGCAGACCTTGGCATCACCAACCGTCAATCTCGTCAAGATAACGTTCGACTCCACAAAAGAACTGTCTTTCATGGAAACCGGCACATACTCACCCAGCGTACTTTTTATCGATATGTATCTCTTCTCAATCAGGTTCAGATCCTCATCGAGAACGGCGTACGCAAGAAAATCGGTGTGGGGCTTTCCTTCCTGTGACCAGTCTTTGTATCCTTTCGCTGTGTAGAGAAGCTCGAAACGGGAATTTCTGAAGAACACCCTCGGATCTTCGCACCCCAGAAACTCCTGAATATCTCTCGGCCAGAATACAACTTCCATTTCCAATGGTTTTTTACTTCTCCATTCAACAGATCGTCGATGTTCACTATAAAATGACCAATAGACGAAACGTACTTGTAGTAATCGAAAATCAAACGGGGAAAAACATGAAGTGCTTTGCCAACGAGAACCGCTCCAGGATTGAACACAGCCACCGGATTTCTGGGATAGTTCGTGATGACGAAATCTTTTGGGAAAAAGTAAGTCACCCGATTGAACACATCGATCGTCTCATCTTTCCTCAGGGATCTTTTTCGTGCCAGTGCTTTTCCGAGGAGCTCTTCCACCATCTCCTATTTCCCCCCTTGAAACCTGAAGGGGAGGTCCCCTTCAGGCCAGCTGGTCCATCATCTTTCCGTAGAGTTCTCCTGCAATTCTCACGAGCTTCACGTTCAGACCCGTTTGCTGATAAAGGGAGAAGAAGAGTATCTGCTCCATCTGCTCTTTTGTCATGACAGGAGAACTACCAGCTGTTGAAACGGGGGTAGTGCGCTGCTGAGCATAACTTTGATAAACGGGGTTGTAGCCGATCCCTTCTACTCTCATGGTATCACCCCTATTTTCTTATCGGAAAAATCATCGAGATGTTTATTTTGAAAGACGCTCGAGCGCTTCTTCTATTTCTTCGTAGGGTGGTTCCTTACCTGGATCTTCGGAAACCCAGGAATAAACTATCGTTCCGCCTCCGTCTACCACGTAAACAGCCCTCTTCGCAGCGGTGTAGCCGGGGATATTCAGAAAGTTCTCGTGGACACCACCGTACTGTGAAGCCACCCTTCCGCCGAAGTCGGAGAGCAGATCGAACGTGATGTGGTTTTTCTCAGCGAAGGCCTTGTTTGCGAACGGACTGTCCACGCTGATTCCAAGAACCACCGCGTTGAGTCTGTTAAACTTGGAGAGAGAATCCCTGAACGTGCAGAGTTCTTTCTCACAAACACTCGTGAACGCTCCTGGATAGAAAGCAAGCACAACGTTCTTTCCAGAAAAATCGGAGAGTTTCACCATTTTCAAATCGGTGTTCACCAGCTCAAAATCGATCGCCTTATCGCCTGACTTCAACATGAAAACCACCTCCAGTTAGGCTGAACTTACCCATTAGAATTCTACCACGAAAGGGGATCATCTATGAAATACGAAAAAATAGCCTTTTTCAGGTTTTTCGGTAGATTGAACGATTTCTTCAGAAATAGTGAAAGAATAAAAACTCATCGCTTCACGGGTTTTCAGACGGTGAAGGACAGAATAGAAGCCCTTGGAGTTCCACATGTGGAAGTGAGCCTCATCACACTGAACGGAAAACCGGTCGGCTTCGATCATATGGTGGAAGATGGAGAACTCTTCTTTGTGTATCCAGAGTTCCAGAACATAGAAATTCCTGAAGACTGGCTCGTCACTCCCAGATACATAGGTGAACCCCGTTTTGTGCTCGATATACACCTTGGAAAATTGGCACGGCTTCTCAGAATGCTGGGTTTTGAAGCGGTTTTTGGTGAAGAAAGCGACGAAAAACTCTGCTGGATGGCGGTGAAAAAGAAAGCTATCCTTCTGTCCAGAGACACGGGTCTTTTGAAAAGAAAAGAGCTCGTCTTCGGTTACTACGTGAGAAACACGGATCCGAAGGAACAACTGGTGGAGGTGGTGGAAAGATACGATCTGAAGAAGTGGATGAAACCCTTCACCCGATGTATCGAATGTGGTGTGGAACTCGAAGAAGTACCAAAAGAAGCTGTGAAAAACAGAGTTCCTCCAAAAGTCTATGGATTCTTCAACGAGTTCGCTCGCTGTCCGGTGTGTGGAAGAATCTACTGGAAAGGGTCGCACTACGATCACATGGTGGAGTTCATAAAATCGAACATAAATAAGGGATGATTAACATGAAAATACTTTTCTTACTTTTTCTGGTGACCGCTTCCCTGCTTCTCATGATGGGAACCAGCTGTGAATCGAGGGTTCAGGTGCCGGTGCCTCTTCCCAAAGTGGATGTCGAAATGCCGAAGGTGGACCTCGGTTTCAAGGTAGTGGAACCAACGGGAACAGAGGATTTCTTTGAAGATTTTGAAGCTTACGGCCAGGGTCAGGTTGCCCCGTTTGGGCCCTGGAAGGTACTTGGAAAGGCTCCACACGTTGAAGAAGGAGTACAAGCAGATAAAACCATAGGCAAGGTCCTCAAAGTGATCATAGACCGTGGAGTTTTCACTCCAGGAGAGTGGACGAACTTTATCCTTGAGTGTAACCTGAAGAGAGAAGGATCTGCAGAGGGAAGAGTGTACTTCAGACTGTCCGAAGATGGAAAGAAAAGTTTCTACGTGATTTTCTCAGAGTGCGGTATATCTCTTCACAAGTTCGCAGGAAGTATAGACATGAAGATAGCGGAAAACAGTAGTTTCAAATTGAGTGACAGAACCCCAACCACGCAAGCTATTCCCCTTCAGGGGGATAGGTTTGTTGTGGTGTTAATTATCTTATGATATAATTGAATGGGGTGATAGGTATGCATATCAAGAAGACAAGGTGGAGTCATTATAATCTGAACTATCATTTTGTGTGGATACCTAAATACCGCAGAAAAATCCTGGTCGGCTCCATAGCTGAAGAACTTGAACGAATACTCCGCAACACAGCAAAACAACACGGAATAGAAATACTGGCCCTCTCTATTCAGCCTGATCATGTTCATTTGTTTGTATCGGCGCCTCCAAGATTTTCACCGGCTGAGATAGCAAACCTGTTCAAGGGCGTTTCAGCGAGGAAACTGCTGGAGAAATTTCCAGAGCTTAGAACCAAAGAGGGCCTTTGGGCTCGAAGTTACTACGTTGGAACAGCCGGTAATGTTTCTGAAGAAACTATCAGGAGGTACATCGAGGAATGTCAAGACGTGTGATACGAACCTACAAACTCGCCGTACCAGGACACCTGAGTCAAACATGCGAAGAACTCAACCGCACTGCAGCAAGAATCTACAACAAAACGATGTCTATTGTGCGAAAGATACACCGAAAGAAAGGCTTCTGGCTGTCCTGGCCTGCCGCAGACAAATACATCCTCCGCTGGGCAGAAAACATCAAAATCCACGTCCACTCAAAGCAGGCATTTGTTCAGCTCTACTTTCAAGCCCTCAAAGGGTACTTCAAAGCAACCAAAAAGAATCCAGATGCAAAACCTCCCTACAAGAAAAAACGCTATCTGCCGTTCATATGGAAAGAAAGCGCTGTAAAACTTCTGCCAGACGGTACCCTAAGACTGTCTTTGGGCAAAGAACGAGAATCATTTGTTGTACAAACACCTCTCAAACCTCCCCTTCGCATCAAACAGGCAAGACTTGTCTTTGAAGATGGATACTATCTCCACCTTGCGATAGAGGTGGAGATTGAAGAGAAGAATGCTGGCTCTGGTGTTATGGCGGTCGACCTTGGAGTGCTCCGTCCCATTACGTGCTTTGATGGAAAAGAAGTCATCAGCTACCACGGAGGAGTCCTCAGCAGCACTCTTCGCTATCGAAACAAACGCCTTGCAAGTTTTCAGTCTGCCATAGCAGAGTGCAAGAAGGGATCAAGAAGGTACAACAAGCTTGTTCGTGCAAAGAAAAGAGTCCTGAGACGGCTCAGAAACCAGATCAACGACATCATGCACAAGATCACAAGTAACTTCATCGGACTGTGCCTCAGAAAGCAAATCAGAACCATCGTGATAGGAGACGTCACAGGGATCAGAGAAAGAGCGGACTACAGCGACAACGCGAACCAGAAGATCCACCAGTGGCAGTTCAGAAAACTCATCGAGATGATAAGGTACAAAGCAGAGCAGTTCGGAATCGAAGTGAAACTCATCTCAGAAGCGAATACAAGCAAGACGTGTCCTGTCTGTGGTGCAAAGAACAAGCCGAATGGAAGAAGATACCACTGCAAAGCCTGTGGTTTTGAGTATCACAGGGACGGAGTTGGAGCAATCAACATCTGGAAAAGGTATCCTGGCACAGGCCAGGTAGTAGCGGGCTTGGCCCCCGTCAGAGGTGTGAGGTTTCATCCACACCTCTGTGGCCATGGAGCATCTTTGGCTCCATGGAAGGTGGCCTGAGAGCCACCAAAAGTCCCATCCCCTTCAGGGGATTGGGAGGAGGTCAAAACGTGAGAGTAGAAACGATTGAATAAAGAAGGGGCTTTCGCCCCTTCATTTTTGTTCTTGATCTGCCTGTTCCTCCACGAAAGTCGGCTTTCTCTTCACCTTTCTTATCACGTAGAACTCCAATTCGTCTCCTTCCTGTATATCGTCGAATCCCGCGAACTTTATTCCACACTCCTGCGGTGCTTCAACTACGTTGACGTCCTCTTTGTAGTGTTTCAAACTCTCTATTTTTCCTTCGAAAACGAGCTGTCCGTTTCTGTAGATTCTCACAAAACCGTTCCTGTCGGCTTTACCATCGAGCATTTGAACTCCCGCCACTTTTCCTACTTTGGATATCTTGAAGACCTTTCTTATCTCGCCATGACCGATGACTTCTTCAACTTCCTCTGGCTCCAGCATACCTTCGAGTGCGAGCTTCAGATCTTCGACGAGTTTGTATATGATGGAGTAAGTTCTGACATCGACGCCTTCCTGCTCCGCGAGTCTTCTCGCCTGGTTGTTCACCTTCACCCTGAAACCGAGGATGACTCCATCCACCGCAGCGGCGAGCATCACGTCGCTTGTACTGATCTCACCCACTCCAGCGTGAACTATGTTCAACTCGATTTCTTTGGACTGGAGCTTGTTTATCGCATTCTTCAAAGCAGCCACAGAGCCGTACGTGTCCGCCTTCAGAATGAGATTGAGCACCTTCTTTTCCTTCTCCTGCATCATCTTCATGAGCTCCTCGAGGTTTATGTGCTTCCTCGATTGTTTTTGGGCTTCGAGCCTTTGCAGTCTCTTTTCCACGATCTCTTTGGCTTTTTCTGCGCTTTCAACCACGTAGACGTTGGAGTGCACGTCGGGAACATCTTCGAAGCCGAGGATCATAACGGGCTGAGATGGATAGGCTTCTCTGATGGGTCTCATGTTGTCGTCGAAGAGATTCCTAACTCTTCCGTACGTATTCGAAGCAACTACCGCGTCTCCAACCTTCAGAACACCATCTTTCACGATCGCACTCGCAACGGGTCCCATCTTCTTGTCCAGTTTGGACTCTATGATCACGGCCCTCGCGGGTCCTTCGGGGTAACACTTTATCTCGTTCATCTCCGCGACGAGAAGGATCATCTCCAGCAGTTCATCGACTCCCTGACCGGTTCTTGCTGATATGGGAACTACTATCGTGTCTCCACCCCACTCTTCGGGGATGAGTCCCAGCTTTTCTACGAGCTCCTGCTTCGTCTTTTCCACGTTAGCGTTTGGCTTGTCGATCTTGTTTATCGCCACGATGATCGGCACGTTGGCGGCCTTGGCATGGTTGTAGGCCTCTATCGTCTGTGGCATCACGCCATCGTCCGCCGCCACGACGAGAACCACTATGTCCGTCGCCTGAGCTCCTCTTGCACGCATCTCGGTGAAGAGCTCGTGGCCGGGTGTGTCTATGAAGGTGATCTTTTTCCCATTGACCTCCACCTGATACGCACCTATGGACTGCGTTATTCCTCCCTCTTCCCTTTCGGCAACTCTTGTGGATCTGATCCTGTCGAGGAGCGTAGTCTTTCCATGATCGACGTGTCCCATGACCGTTACAACAGGAGGCCTTGGAACGAGTTTGTCCTTCTCTTTTTCGTAGAGCTCCTGGTATCTCTTTTCCAGAAGTTCAAATTCGTCAACTTCTTCCACTGAAGTTTGCTGTTCTTCCTCTATCTCTATCTCGATCTTGTACTCCTTGAGGATCTGTTCTACTTCCTCAAGCTTCAGGATCTGACCGGGTCTCAACGCGATTCCTCTCTTGACAAACATGTCTTGGATGATCTTGTTTTGTGGAACACCTATTTTCTCCGCGATGATATCGAGCTTGAGTTCGTCTGGCTTCAAAGTGATCTTTTTCTTCTTTTTCTTTTCGACGACCTCTTTTTCTACTTCCTCTTCTCCCTTTTCTTTCTTTGGCTTGGAAGGCTGCTTGGCTTTCCGGTTATCTTCTTCCAAAAGATCTATGATGATATTCGCCATTTCTTCGTCCACATAACTCATATGGCTCTTCACGTTCACGCCGAGCTCTTCCAGTTCCTGAAGAAGTTCTTTTGGTGACATGTTCAGTTTTCTGGCTAACTCGTAAACTCTCAGTCTGGCCATTTCTATCACCTCGCCCTGTCTATTTTACCATCCCCAAAATGGCATCTATCAGATTGTCCTCTTCAAGACCTATCACCGAAACAGCGGGTTTGTCGAGCAACCTTCCCAGTTCCTCTTTGCTGAACATGATAACATAAGGGACTTTCTTGTTCTCGCACCTCATGATCGTGTCCCTCTTCATCCTTTCACTGGTATCTTCCGCTATGATTATGAGCTTTTTTTCCCTCGGTGACCTTATGTAAGCCCTTATTCGTTCCTTACCAAAGACGATCTTTCTGGCTCTAACAGCGAAACCTATGTAGCTGTAAACCTTTCTTCTGATCTGGTCCTCCATTCTATCACCTCATACGTGAGATCAGATAGAGAATGAAGGAAACTAAGAGACTGATGATCAAACTGGTCATCAGCGGGAAGTAAAAGACGAAATTCTTCCTTTTTATCACTATGTCGCCGGGAAGCTTTCCCAGGAACGGGATCCTTTCGAACAAAATCAGAAGAACCCCAAAGGCCACAAGAATCAATCCCATGAGGATCAGAAACTTCCCGATCCCCTGGAACACCATTCATTCCCCCTTCCTGAAATAATCGAACGGCAACTTGATCATTTCCCCTTCCTGTTCCGAGAAGAGAGTCACCGTCCTGAGAAACACGTTCACGTTCACGACTTTGTAGCGCTTTCCTTCGTAGGTGATCGTGCTCCCTTCGTCAGGAATTCCCTCCAGCTCCTTTTCGTAGAAATCGTATTCGTAGGTAAGACAGCACAGAAGCCTTCTGCATGGTCCGGATATCTTCGCTGGGTTGATCATCATCTGCTGCTTCTTTGCGTGCTTCAATGTAACACTGGAGAAATCCCTGAGAAATGTGGAACAGCAGGTCGGAAGTCCGCACAATCCGAGGCCTCCAAAGAACTTCATCTCATCCCTAACACCGACCTGTCTCAACTCTATCCTCGTTTTGAAGATCTTTGCGAGGTCCCTTACAAGCTCTCTGAAATCAACCCTTCCTTCCGCACTGAAGAAAAAGATGAGCCTCGTTCTATCGAAGGTGTACTTGGCGTAGAGAAGCTTCATGGGAAGACCGTGTTCTTTTATTTTCTGCCTGCAAATCTGGAAAGCATTCCACGCATCTTCTACATTCTTTCTGTACTGTTCTAGATCTTCATCCGTCAGCTTTCTGATGACAGCCTTGAGTTCGTACCCCACCTCGTCTATGACCACTTCCCTGGGAGGTATCAGTACTTTCCCAACTTCAAGTCCGAAATCTCCCAGAACCAGAACGAGGTCTCCTCTCTCGTACTCATCACCGTTGGGTACAGAGTAGTAAATTATCTTACCCTTTGGTATTATCTCCACTCCCACTGCCCTTGCCTTCAGCTCCAAGCGTTGACACCTCTCTTTCTCTCTCTGTGTATCGCGAGAATATTCATCAGAGTGAGTTTGTTGTTCAGATTCGCTATTTTCACCCTGAGAATTGAATCGAGGAAAGACACGCTTTTTTGATCTTCAACGCTTTCCCAGGTGTTTTCGTGAAGGACAATTCTTGTCAGTCTCTGGATCAAAAGAAATGAGTCTTTTCCCGTTATCGTGTTGGTTAATTGGTCAAAAAGCGCAAAGAATTCCTTCGATTCCACCTTTGAAAATCTCTCCAGAAGCTCCCTACACGCGAGATAACCCTCGAGTCCTTCTGAAAGGGCTTTCTTTAAGAGTTTTTCCGTCTCCAAAACTTTGAGACTTTCCATCAATCCAGAAAGTTTTTCCGCACCAAGTTTGTAGGCTTCGAAAGCCGTTTTGAAGTCTCTCTCAAGGAGCGGAAGTTCCTCCCAGAAATCGCCTATTTTCTCTTTCACGAGATCTCTGAACTCCTTTGGAACGTTCACAACCACTCTGAACACTCGGCTCTTTATCGTCGGCAGTAGATAATGCCAGTGGCGGGTGTTCAGAACGATCACAGCGTATTCTGGCGGTTCTTCAAGGGTTTTCAAGAACGCGTTCGCCGCCTGCTGGGTCATTCTTTCACAGTCGTGGACTATCACGTACTTTCTCGTGTAGAGTTCAGGGCTGTAGTTCAGGAAGTCCTTTATCGTTCTGATTTCGTCTATACCTATGTTCTCCTCCTCGGGATCTACCTCCAGAACATCCGAGGCCTTCGGGGGAAATTTCTCCACGTACTCGGGAAGTTCAAGGGATACTTCTCTCGGATACGAGAGATCTTCTCCGTTTATGAGAATGGATATTCCTTCAGACTTTTCTATGATCCTTTTCAAAATTTCCAGTTGATCTTTAGCGTACTTTCTGATCAAATCGTTCATGATCTCACCTCGCCTTCTAATTATAACAACCAATGATAAAATCAAAACTGAGGTGAAAGGATGATTCTAAAATTCTTGAATGAAACACTTCCCTGGGTTAGAAAACCGAGTAGATACATAGGAAGAGAAATCAACAGCGTTGTGAAAGATCCAGAGGAGGTTTCCCTCCGGATAGCCCTCGTTTTTCCCGACACTTACGAGGTAGGTACTTCAAACCACGGTCTTGAGATACTGTACCACATTTTGAACGAACAACCGGACGTTTGGGCGGAGCGGAGCTATCTTCCCTGGATCGACATGATAGAGCGCATGAAAGAAAAGGATATCCCCCTTTACACTATGGAGTCCTACACACCACTCTATCAGATGGATGCCGTTGGAATCTCTCTGGAGTACGAACTCTCGTACACCAACGTCATAGAGGTTTTGAAACTCTCCAGAATACCCCTCTTCTTCTGGGAGAGAAAGAGGAAAGATCCCATTGTTCTCGGTGGAGGTCCGTGCTCTTCGAATCCCGAACCGATCTACGGATTTTTCGATGCGATTCTCATTGGTGATGGTGAGGAAGCGATCCTTGAAATCGCTCAGGTGTTGAAAGAAACGAAGGGAGAAGAAAGAGAAACGATCTGGAAAGAACTCTCCAAGATCGAAGGGGTTTACGTTCCAGCGTTCTACGAGCAGAAAGGAAAAAGATAGTTCCAGTTTCACCGGAATATCCTCAGACCATAAAAAGAAGAGTCGTGAAAGATTTGAACTCCCAACCCGTTCCGGTGAAGAAGATCGTGCCGAACGTCGAATCAGTCCACGACAGAGCCATCATAGAGGTCGCGAGAGGATGCACGAGGGGATGCAGATTCTGCCATGCGAGCGTTTATTACAGACCTGTGAGAGAAAGATCCCTCGAGAACATCCTCGAAAATGTCGAAGAAATGCTGAAAAACACCGGCTATGAAGAAGTATCCCTCCTTTCTCTCTCGACGATGGATCACACTCAGATAGGGGAGATAGTATCCGAACTTTTGAAAAGATACTCAGAAAAGAAGATCGCCGTATCCATACCATCCACGAGGATGGACAGGTTCGGTGTGGAGATCGCCGGGAGAATTGCCTCCGTGAGAAAAACAGGCCTCACCTTCGCACCCGAAGCATCTACACAGCGGTTGAGAAACATTATCAACAAGAACATAAGTGAAGAAGATATCTTCGCAACGCTCGAAGCCGCGAAAAAATCCGGCTGGAGACGTGTGAAACTCTACTTCATGATGGGACTTCCTGGAGAGACGAATGAAGATCTCGAAGAGATGGTCGAACTCTTAGAGAAAGTGAAGAGACTCGGCTTCAAAGAAGTTTCCGCTTCCGTCTCCGTGTTCGTTCCAAAACCGCACACGCCCTTTCAGTTTGCGAGGCAGATCTCTCCTGAAGAAGCGCACGAAAGGATCAGAACACTGAAAAGAGCAAAAAAATTCGCAGAAATTTCCTATCACGATCCAAGAATGAGTCTTCTTGAAGGAGTTTTCTCAAGGGGTGACAGAAAACTTCTGAATCTCATAGTGAAGGCACACGAACTGGGAGCACTCTTCGACGAATGGAGTGAGATGTTCAGATTCGATCTGTGGGAAAAAGCTTTCGATGAAACGGGAATAGATCCCAAGGACTATCTCAGAGAGATCGATCCTTCTGAAGACCTCCCATGGGACCACATAGACATGGGAGTAACAAAGGAGTTTCTGAAAGAGGAGTACAGAAAAGCAATCAAGGGAGAAACCACAGACGACTGTAGATGGAACAGGTGTTATCTGTGCGGTGTATGTTTTAGATTTGGAGTTAAAAACGTTCTTTTCGGAGGTGAGAGAGGATGATTCTGTTCGGAACGGGTGGAATTCGAGGCGTGATGAGGAAAGGGGAATTCGACGAAGAAACGGTGAAAAGAGCCTCTCTGAGCACCGCCCTCTGGCTGAAAGAGAAAGGCCAGAAAAGCGTGGTGATTGCTTACGACACGAGAAAGAATTCCAGAGAATTCGCAGAGCTGGCCGGCAGAGTTTTCGCCGGTGAAGGTTTGGAAGCCTACGTTTTCCCTGAACCTACCCCGACACCGGTTCTTTCCTTCGCCGTGAGATACATGAAAGCGGGTGGAGGTGTGGTCGTCACCGCAAGCCACAATCCTCCGGAATACAACGGCTACAAGGTCTACACCTGGAACGGTGTACAGGCGATACCCGAATACACAGACGAAATCACAGAGATATACAAAAAAGTCGATACCTCCCGTGTGAAAGAGGGAGAAATCAAGTTCGTGCCACCTGAAGTGAAAGAGAGCTACATAAATACTGTGCTTGAGCTTGTTTCAAATCTTCCGATGAAGACCGATCTGGATATCGCCTACTCTCCGCTTCACGGAACAGGAGCAAACTACGTGCCTGAGGTCCTGAAGAGGCTTGGATTCAAAGTCAGACTCGTAGAAGAGCAGATGAAACCTGATCCGAACTTCTCAACCGCACCCACACCTAATCCCGAGGAAGATGAAGCGCTTGTTCTTTTGAACAAAAAAGGAGCCACTCTGGGACTCGCCACAGACCCGGACTGCGATAGAGTGGGAGTAGTCTTCAGAGGACGGAGACTCACAGGAAATCAAGTAGGTGTCCTTCTCACGGACTTTCTCCTGGATTATGTGAAGGTGGAAAATCCCCTTGTGATAAAGACGATCGTTACAACGGACATGGTGAGACCGATCTGCGAAGAGAAAGGTGCCTTCCTGGAAGAAACGCCGACTGGATTCAAGTTCATAGGCCACTTGATAGAGGAACACAGCAGAAAGGGTGACAGGAACTTCGTCTTCGGTTTCGAAGAAAGCTGTGGGTACCTTGCAGGAACCCACGCGAGGGACAAAGACGGTGTGGTGGGCAGTGTGCTCTCCGCAATTGCCTTCAGCAACCACGATCCTTACGAGAAGCTCGAAGAACTCTACCAGAAGCACGGGTACTACATGGAAAAGCTCATCAATTTCAAAGTTGAAGATGTCGAAAAAGCGATCAAAATATACGAATCCCTCAAAACTCGCAACGATATCATCGACTACTCAAAGGGTTGCGGAAACGTTATTCCAAACGAGACCATAGCCTTTGTCTTTGAAAAATCAAGAATCTTCGTGAGACCTTCGGGAACAGAACCGAAGCTCAAGGTTTACATCCACGTAAGGGGAGATACGAGAGAAGAAGCAGAAGAATTGATCAGGGAGAACGAGAAGAAAATAGAGGAGATTCTGAAACTGTGAGCTGGTATCCCGGTCATATAGAGAAAGCAAAACGGCAGATAAGGGATCTTCTGAAACTTGTGAACACGGTGGTGGAGGTCCGCGACGCGCGGGCCCCCTTTGCCACATCGGCGTACGGTGTGGACTTCTCCAGGAAAGAAACGATCATCCTTCTGGACAAAGTGGACATAGCAGACGAGGAAACAACGAAGAAGTGGGTGGAGTTCTTCAAAAAACAGGGAAAAAGAGTGATCACCACTCACAAAGATGAACCAAGGAAGGTCCTCCTGAAGAAGCTCTCCTTCGACAGACTTGCCCGCGTTCTGATCGTTGGTGTTCCAAACACGGGAAAATCAACGATCATAAACAAGCTGAAAGGAAAAAGGGCGAGCTCTGTTGGAGCACAGCCTGGCGTTACAAAGGGTATCCAGTGGTTCTCCCTGGAGAACGGCGTGAAGATTCTGGACACACCCGGTATTCTCTACAAGAACATCTTCAGTGAAGACCTCGCAGCGAAGCTCCTTCTTGTGGGAAGCCTACCAGTGGAGAGAATAGAAGATCAGAGGATCTTCGAAAGGGCCTTTGAGATATTCGCTCAAAATGTCAGAATAGCATCATCGTTCAGCGAGTTCTTCGAGGACTTTGCGAGAAAAAGAGGACTCCTCAAAAAAGGAGGAGTCCCCGATATAGAAAGAGCTTTGATGCTTTTTTTCACAGAAGTGGCTCAGGGAAAAGCAGGGTGCGTTTCCTTCGAACGCCCTGAAGATATCACTCCTGTACAACAAGAACAAAATCAAGGGGTTTGAGGACTACCTTCTCTTCATCACTCCACTTTCCGTTCCAAACCCTTCCGCCGGTGATCTCTTTTGGCTCTTTTCCAACATTTGCGGCGACGATGATCTTTTGTCCGTTTCTCTCGTAAGAGTACATGACGAGATCTTCCGTTGTGAGGTTTTCAAACTTTCCGTTGAGGACAAAATCGAGGAACTGCTGGCGCACCTTTATCAGTTTTTTGATGAAGCTCAAGATTCCTCTGTCCGGGCTGTCCCAGTGGAGAACGTAGTGGTCGAAAAATGCGAGTTTCCCGAAAAACTCGTCGGTTGGGGAGAGGACTTTTCTCAGGTTTGGATCCGTGTCCAGCCCCAGGTTCATGGGCTGTTTCTCTCCAATCTCCTGTCCCGTGTTCACATAGGGAATAGAGTTCGGTAGAAAGTAGGTTACAAACGGTGCCAGTTTTTTCATCTTGGAAGCGTACTTTCTTGTGGCAATGCGCGGTGTGTCGGGAGTCTCAACGGAGGCGAGGAAAGGAAGAACGAGCTTTTCGGCGATTTCAGGGAGTTTTCCTATTTCCTCCACTCTTCCCGCAAAGTACCAGCTACTTCCCAGGATCACGTCATATCCCGCTTCCTTCGATACTTTGTCCTTCCCCATGTCCAGCTCCTCTGCGATCATCGCAAATGCGGGATCGTACTCCTTCACGTTCTTTATTATGAGGTCAAGAAGTTCTTTGGGAAGTGCGTGCCCCATATCGAGTCTTGCACCGTCTATTCCGTATTTTTTCTGGTAATGTGGTATCACGCCCGCGAGGTACTCCCAGAGCTCTCTGTTCGGCTCTTTTCCAGGAAATTTGCTCGCCTTTATTACGTCGTAGAGAACGTAGGGAGGCTGGTTCGGCTCGAGAAATCTTTTCGAAGCCTCCGGGTGATCCAAGTACAACCTCAAAAACGTGACATCATCCCATGTAGGTTGTGGATCGTTGATCAAATCGGAAAATCCTGGAGGAGTGATGATTCCAAATTCTTTCACAATCAACTCCAGAATGTTCCCCTCTTCTCTTTTTATTTTCTCCCACTTTTGAGGGTCGATCAGATTCGGAGGAAGTGTGAACTTTTTGAGGTGTCTTTTCACATTTTCTTTGCTGTATACGATCTGGAGTTCGTCCTCGTCCGGCACCTTGAACGGAAGTTCCTCGGCCCTTGGAGGAGTGTAATCTGCAAGTTCCTCCACCTTTATCCAGTAGAACCAGTCCGGATGTTCTCTTATGAGGTCAGAGTCTCTGGCGGCCGTTCTCGGAATGAAATCGAGAATCACCCTGATTCCAAGGATGTGACACGCTTCCACAAAAGCCTTGAACTCTTCATCCACCTTGAAAGGTTCGAGGAGAGGATCATGGTACCTCTCATCGAGTTCCATCGGGTTCTTCACGGAGTACGGTGAAGGAGCGTCTCCCTTCTTGAAGAGATCGCTCATTCTACTCACGGGAAGCAAATAGATAGCGTCCGCACCGAGACTTTTGATGAACGGAAGAAGCAGCATCATCTTGAAGAACGTTCCCGCTTCTCTGAAACCAAGAACGTCGTTCTCTTCGTAGTATCCAGAACCCTTGTGATTGTACGCCGCGGTGGTCCTAGGAAGGGATCCATAAACGACGGAACGCTTAATCCAGTCCGGTGTTTTCTCGCCCTTAAGAAATGAAATAGGCTGGGAATAATCCCACTCTCTGGACTGATTCAAAATCCAGTCGGTGATCTCGGCTCCGAGTTCGTAAGGATCGACGAAGCACCTGCCGGATTTTTCATCGAACTTTTTGAAGAAACTCGGTATCCACAGCTTTGGAACTGCGTAGATTCTCTTTCCGGTGGCTTTTTCTTTGCAGTATCGGTTTATCTCTCTCAAAAGCACGATCATCCCTCCTGATTTAATTGATTTCATCATCTATTTTAACAAAACGCAACAAAACACGCAAGACAGAACTTGGTTCTGAGAGTAGTGTAATAGTATAATATTACAGTGAGGTGGTGGTCTTGTGGTTCAAGATCGACTTTCACTCCTCAAAACCCATCTATGAACAAATAAAGGAAAAGATAAAACTTCTGATCCTGTCGGGAAAACTGAAAGAAGGTGAGTTCGTGCCTTCCATAAGATCTCTTGCGGAAGACCTCGGTGTGAACCTGAACACCGTCGCCCGCGCTTACAGAGAGCTCGTCCGGGAAGGAGTTTTAGAAGTGAGAAGAGGAGAGGGCTACGTCGTCTCAAAAGTAAACTTGGAAAAGATCCGAACACAGCTTGAAACAGAACTCAAGAAGAAGATCGAAGACTGCAAGAAAGCGGGTATTCCACTGGAGAGGATTCTGAAAATAACAGAAGAAATCTACAGAGGTGATGAATGATGATCCTCAAGGTGAAAGATCTCAGAAAGTTCTACGGGGAAAAAGCGGCCGTGGACGGCATCAGTTTCGAAGTGGAAAAAGGAGAGATCTTTGCCATACTCGGTCCAAACGGTGCCGGTAAAACAACGACTCTGAAGTGCATCACAGGTTTGAGAAAGAAAGACTCCGGAGAGATCGAACTGAACGGCACGTTCACTTATCTACCGGAGGAGAAGAAGATCTATTCGTATCTCAGAGTGAAAGAGATCATCGATCTCTTCGAGAAGATAGGGAAGGACTTCAACAAGAAAAACTGCCTCGAACTTCTCGAAAGGTACAGAATAGACCTGAACGAGAAGGTAACCAATCTCTCGCACGGTATGAGAACGATCCTCTACCTTTCACTCGTTTTCTCTGAGAACGTGGATCTCTACATACTGGACGAACCCACCTGGGGACTCGATCCCCTCGTGCGAAACGAGATGCTCGAAAACGTAAGGACTCTCACCTTCGAAGGCAAATCCGTTCTGTACACCAGCCATGTGCTCGCAGAAGTGGAAAAGATCGCAGACAGAGTTGCCATCATGAAGGAAGGAAAGATCATACTGATAGGAAACCTCGATGATATAAAGTCCTCTTACGGCCTTGTGGTTTCCAAAGAGGATCTGAACGGCTATCTTCTGAAAACTCTCAAAAGTGGAGAAAAAGTTTATCTTATGAAAAAGGAAGAAGCCCCTGAAGGTGTGGAGATCGAAGAAGCAACCTTTGAAGACATATTCGAAGCGATTGTGAGGAGTGAGAGAAATGATCGTTAAGGAGTTAAAAGACATGAAGGTGAGATTTCTTGTGATGTTCTTCCTCCTTCTTGGAACGTTCGTGCTCCTGGTGGTGATGAAAGATTACACACCGGCCCTCACCGAAATGTTGAAGAACGTTCCCGAAGGATTTCTTGAAAAATTCGGTGTCACAGAGGAGTTCATAAAGAAGCTTTCAGAGTGGAATTTCTACATCATCACGCAGTGGTACGGAAAGAACCTCGGACAGTTTGTACCGATACTTGCGATCATAATTGCTTTTCCCATATTTGCAAGAGAAATAGAGAACGAAACGATCGAACTTTTACTCGTGAGGCTGTCCAGAAAAAAGCTCTTCATCGTGAAGTTCTTCGCACCTCTTGTTTTCACTTTTGTAGCGCTTGTTGTGCTCGCGCTCGTTCCAATACCTGTGAGCTGGGCCATCGGAGAAAGACTCGATACAGGACTGGTGTTCAAATACTTCCTTGTGGAGATGATAACGACTTACCTGTGGTTTTCCATCACGGTGTTCTTCTCTGTGATCTCTTCAGATCAAGTGCAGCCTCTCATCGCTTCGATCGCTCTTCTTGCTGGGACAACCGTTTTGGGTGGGTTCGTGAGAGTACTCTCTGCTCTGAACACCTACTCCTACGTTCTGAAAGGTGAATTCACTCTCTGGCCGTCGCTGATCTACACTTTAACCGGTGTTGTTTTCACTTATCTTTCTTGGAAGAGTTTCAAAACGAGAGACTTCTGAAGGAGGTGTGGAGAATGATTATCACCACCACGGAACAGGTGCCTGGATACAGGGTGAAAGAGATTTTGGGGTTGGTTTCAGGAAACGTGGTGATGTCAAAGCATTTGGGAAGAGACATAGCCGCTGCCCTCAAAACCCTCGCGGGTGGTGAGATCAAAGGCTACACGGAGATGCTCACGGAGGCAAGAAACATTGCACTGGAAAGGATGATGAAAGAAGCGGAGAAACTTGGGGCGGACGCGGTGATAGGATTCAGATATTCTTCATCCACGATCATGAGCGGTGCTGCGGAGATCCTCGCGTACGGAACCGCGGTGAAACTGGAGAAAATTTAAAGGGGCGGGAACGCCCCTTGATTACACTTCTTCTTCCTCTTCGAGTTCTTCCAGATTAAAGTCCTCTGTCATTTCTTCGATCATTTCTTCCGAACTTTCCACTTCTTCCGTGGTGAGAGGAGCTCCCTCTCTTCCCTCGAGATACGCATTTGCAATGACGGAAGTGATGAGCTTTATGGATCTGATCGCATCGTCGTTTCCAGGGATAACGTAGTCAATGGGATCTGGGTCGCAGTTCGTGTCAACAATAGCCACAATGGGGATTCCCAGCTTGTTCGCCTCTGCCACAGCGATTCTTTCTTTCCTTGGATCAACGATGTAGATGATGTCTGGAATCTTTCTCATCTCTTTGAGACCGCCGAGGTTTTTTCTGAGTTTTTCGAGAATTCTTCTGATCCTGCTCTGTTCTTTCTTTGGAAGTTCGTCGAGCTTGCCGCTCTGCTCCATTTCTTCGAGTTCGATGAGTTTTTCTATCCTCGATCTGATCGTTTTGAAGTTCGTCAAAAGTCCTCCAAGCCATCTGTTGTTCACGTAGAAGGCTCCACACCTTTCTGCCTCGGCCTTTATGACTCCCTGGGCCTGCTTTTTCGTCCCAACAAAGAGAATCGTTGCACCTTCGCTGGCTTTTTCCCTCACGAAGTAGTAAGCCTCTTCGAGCAACTGCTGGGTCTTCTGAAGGTCGATGATGTAGATGCCTTTCCTTTCCGTGTAGATGTAGGGAGCCATCTTTGGGTTCCATCTTCTCGTTCTGTGTCCAAAGTGAACTCCCGCTTCCAGAAGCTGTTTCATCGTAACAACAGGCACAGACAACACCTCCACTCTTTTGGTTTTGATCCTCCGCTCCCTTCGTACCCACGCCGGCCTTCTCACAGGCACCGAGGGTGGGATCCAGGAGCGTGCGTGATATATACCTTGAGAATTCTACCATCGAAGAAGGGAAATTTCAATTGTTCTTGTTTGAAACTCTCGGGTCCACGATAAACTTCACAACGTAGAAAATCCCGAATACACCGATCAACCCCGTGAGAACCATGAGAACACCGTATCCAGAAAGATCTGCTATTTTACCTCCGATGAGGGGAGCAACGAAGGAAAAAGGAGCGATTGAGAAGTACAGAGACCCCATGTAGAGTTCTTTTCTCTTCCCAGACACGAAATCCAGTGTGATCGCCATGTTTCCAACGTTGTTCGTGGTGTTCACAAGGCCCATCAGAGCAAAGACGGGATAGGCGTGCACCGGTGATGTGGAAAGAAACGCCAGTATGACAGCTGCAGAATAAAAGATCTTGCTGAGAATAAGATTCAGTTTGTGCCCCTTTCTGTCACCGAGGGGGCCGAACAGGAAAGAAGACAGTCCTTGAGAAACGAGAACGATCGCCGTGAAAACCGCTGCCGATTCATCTGGAAGTGAGAACTTCTCCAGCAAATACACCGTGATGAAACCGCTGGACGCAAACATAAAACTCGTGATGATCCTATCTATCAAAAAGTTCCGGAAATGTCTGTCCAGAAAGACATTCTTCATGTTCTTTATGTAGTTCCATATGGACTCATCGTCAGGAAGTGTGTGATCCGGCACTTCCCTTGTGAGGGCCAAAAACACAAAAGATACCATGAAGAAGACAAACGCTGTGAGAAAGACGTAACCAAAGTTCACGGGAAACGGGTGGCTCGAGAGAAGCTCTCCGGCGATGGCAGAGCCACCGACTCCCAGCATCGCTCCAAGACCGTTTCCCATGGCAAAAAAAGTGCCTCTTCTTCGTGGATCTATCACCTTCTCTATCATACTCATCCACGGAGGACCCAGAAAGCCCATTGAGAATGTAGCGATCCCAACCATCAGAATGGAAAGGTAAAGAGACAGCCTCGGAGAAGGAACAGCGAGGTAGAAACTGATCAGCGCCATGAACAGGTAAGGGAGCCTCTCTCCCAGAGTTACCTTGAGGACGAGATTCAATTTCTTTGGCGATCTCTCCGCGTACTTTGCGCCCCATATGGCAGGAATACCCCATCCCAGGTTCGCAATGGCCGGGATGAGCCCCAGCTCCAGATTGGAAGCGCCGAGATTTCTGGCAAAAACGGGAAACAGCGTGAAAATGGATCCAAGGGTCATTCCAAGACTGAAGAACGCGTAATCCAGTGAATTCACAATGAAATTCCACCGGTAGTCCTTCTCCGTCAAACGTTCCATCTTCTTCTCTCCCGGCTCTGAAGTATGCAGCATAAGATATTCTATCCTAACTTTTCGTTTCAGGAGAGTACGAAACTCCTTAACTTTTCGTAAAGTCGACCCCAGTCTCTTTCCTTCACCACATACTCTCTGTTTCTTCTGCCGAGTTCTGAAGGATTTTCATCGAGGATTTTTCTCAGTGCTTCCTCGAGATTACCCTCTCTGAAAAAGACAGCTCCTTTCGTTTTCTTGAAGGGAAGATTTTCGATATCGACACAGAGGACTGGTTTTCCAGAGGCCATGTAATCTACCACTTTGTAGGAACTCACGGCAGGGTGATCCATCACGGTTGGAGAAAGAGTGAAAAGAAGAACGTCCGCTCTCTGAAGAAGATAGGGAACACACTTTTTCGGAACGGGATCAAAGAAGAACACGTTCTGTAGATCTTTCGCCGTTTCTTTCACAGAATTGAGATAATCCACCTGAGACGGCCCGACAAAGAGGAACACAAAAAGATCTCTCAGGCTTTTGCTCACTTTTGAAAGTGTTCCTATGAACTCTTTTATCCCCTTATGTTCGACGATGGATCCCGCGTAGACGACCTTTATCTTATCAGCGGGTACTTTTGAAAAGAGTTCATCCACTATCGGGCACGGTTCTGGATCTTCGAAAACTTTCAGATCAACACCGTTGGGAATGTAGATGAAATTCTTTGGTCGAACCTTCAATCTGTTGAAGTGCTCGGAAAGATCTGGAGCAAGGGAAATGATTCCATCCGCCTTCGGGTAATACTTTTTGCACATGTGGTCGAAGAGCTTCGAAACCGGGTGACGGTAACTCAGAGAACCAAGCCTCACAAGATCGTCTGGCCAGACGTCTCTGATCTCGATGAAGAACTTTCCACCTTTTCTTTTCACGTAGTACCAACCGAGGCTCCAAGAAAATGGGTGCGGAGAAGACGCGATGATGACGTCGTAGTTTCTCTGAACGATCTTCTTTCTTCCATTTCTGTAATAATCGATAGAGGAGAGAAGCCTTGAAAGGGAATTTCCGATATATTCTCTTGTTTCAACGACGATGAAATCCACGCCGTCCTTAGAAAAACTCCATCCGAATGTTTCGCTCCATCTTTTCCCGATGAGATGCGAAAAATCACCGATGTAGATATCCACCTTGTGACCTTCCTTTACGAATCTTTTCGCGAGTTCGAAATGTCTCGTTTCAGCGCTTCCCATTTCCGGTACGCTCGCGTAGTGATTGAGTACGGCTATGTTCAAGAGGATTCCTCCTTGTAGTAACTTTGATTTTCCAAAAGCTGCTCTTCAGGGACATCTCTCACCACTTTTGCAGGAATACCCATAACGATCTTCCTATCAGGAACATCCTTTGTAACAACAGAGCCAGCTGCTACTAAAGCATCTTCACCTACAACAATACCAGGCAGAATGGTTGCGTTCGCTCCTATTCGTGCACCCTTTTTTAGAGTTGGCCCTTTGAAAAATTTCTTTCTCTTTTCTGTTCTTCCAAGAAAATTATCGTTTGTAAACGTAACTTCGGGTGCAACAAAGCAATAATCTTCTATAGTTGAAAGTGCTGTTATGTAAGCATTTGTTTCTATTTTCACATATCTTCCTATGGTAGTCCTATTCTCGACAGTGACACCCTTTCCTATCACCGTGTAAGACCCTATTTTTACATCTTCCCTTATCACTACAAGATCTCCCACAAACACGAAATCTTCCAGAATGCTTCCCCGGTATATCACACAGTTGGCACCTATAATCACACCGTTCCCTATTTTGAGAGGAGGAAACTCTTTTTCCTCAGTTACGGCAGATATAGCAGACTTGAAGGGAAGTTTTCCGAGAACTGTGCCGTCGAAAATAACGCAGTCGTCACCCACGATCGTTCCTTCTCTGATCACTACGTTGTGTCCTATCATCACATTCCTTCCTATAACCACATCATCTTCTATCACCACGTTGCGACCTATTTTTGCGTTTTCTCCAATTTTGGCCCTGCTTGAAATAAAACTCATAACTTAACCTCCCTCTCGGATTATCCGAAAAAATTTTACCACCCGTGTTGTTACAAACATTTAACATTAAAATCCCTAAAGTCTCTTCCGATTAAAGATAATGGAAAGTCCGGCGCCGGGTACAGGGAAGTAAGAATACTCACACGGAGGTGAGTAGGTTATGAGGATCAATCACAACATCAGTGCGTTGAACGCTTGGAGAAATATCAACCAGACCCAGTACAGCATGAGCAAGACACTTGAGAGACTTTCCTCTGGTCTGAGGATCAACAGGGCAGGAGATGACGCAGCGGGACTTGCCATCAGCGAAAAGATGAGAGGCCAGATCAAAGGTCTCAACATGGCGATCAAGAACGCACAGGATGCCATCTCTCTGATCCAGACAGCAGAAGGAGCTCTCACAGAGGTACACTCGATCCTTCAGAGAATGAGGGAACTCGCAGTTCAGGCTGCGTCCGATACGAACACGGACGTTGACAGATACCAGATCCAGGCAGAACTGGATCAGCTCAGAGAAGAAATCGACAGAATTGCAAGAACAACAGAGTTCAACACAATGAAACTGCTGGATGGAAAGATCGAGAGCTTCAGACCTCAGGCAGATGTGAAAGTGGTCACAGGTGGTAACTTCAACCTCCAAGCGTCGCAATCTACAGATTTGAATGGCCTCTCAATAGGTAACGCTCAAGGTATAAGCGGTGCTAAGGCAGTAAATCTTGTTATAAATGGAGTAACACTAGGGGATATAACAATATCAGCTTCGGGCAGTACAGTGAAAATCATTGATGGAGGAGCGACAATAACAAGTTTTCAAGTAACTAATGAAGCTATCGGTTCAACGCGTGTAATTACTGCTGGTGGATTGAAATTTGAATTCGTCGTATCTGATGCTTCCTTAGGCGTCGTTGATTCTGTGAAAATCTCAATTGCCACATCGGTGTCGGTAACCTTCGATGATGTCCACGAAGGATCCTACGTTGTAGAAGTCGGCCAATTTGTGGGTGCTGGAACAAGTTCTCTTGATGTCAGAGTAAACTACTTCAACGAAACAGGACTCGCATCAGCACTGGTTGTCGACTTCTCGCAGGGTAACGCCTTCTACGGAACGGTCAGTGGATCTATAAGCTATGACGGTTCCAAATTTGCATTTGATCTTACCGGTCTCAAAGGAATTGTCTTTACCTGGACCACAGGAGTGTACGATATCAACTCCTTCGGTGGAGCCTTGCCAATGGAAGAAGTGATCGACAGCGGTGTGGTGAGAGCAGAGGAACGTTGGTATCAGGACACTTCACTCATCTTCCAGATCGGAGCTAACGAAGGACACAACATGATAGCAGGACTCGACGACATGAGATCGTCTGCTCTTGGTCTCACACCCGATTCTCTCAAGGTAACGGATCAAAACAGTGCAGAAAGAGCGATCATGGTCATAGACGCTGCGATACACAAAGTCAGTAGTGCACGAGCACAGCTCGGTGCCGTCCAGAACAGGCTCGAACACACCATCTCCAACCTCGGAGTTGCAGCGGAAAACCTCACAGCGGCCGAATCCAGAATCAGAGACGCAGACATGGCAAAAGAGATGATGGAATTCACCAAACAACAGATCCTGCTTCAGTCCAGTATGGCTATGCTCGCTCAGTCCAATACACTTCCACAGAACGTCCTCCAGCTGATGAGATAAAAATAAACACCGTCAATTCGGGGGCGCAAGCCCCCTTTGTTTTTGTGCAAAAATATATGAGGAAAGAAAGAGCAGGACATAGAAATATACAACCGAGGTGAGAAGATGAGAAAATGTCTGCTTTCTGTAGCCATGATAGTGAAAGACGAAGAACACAACATAAGAAGAGCGCTTGAAAGCATAAAAGACGTCGTAGATGAAATCGTGGTGGTCGACACGGGATCCACAGACAGAACACCAGAGATCGTGAGAGAATACACAGACAAGCTTTACTTCCACGAATGGAAAAACGATTTCTCTGAAGCGAGGAACTTTTCTTTGAAATTTCCCACCTGCGAGTGGATTCTCATTCTGGACGCTGACGAAGAAGCTTCAGAAGAGTTCAGACAAAACATCAGAAGTTTTCTGGAAAGCCTATCGGAAGATGTGAACACCGTGTATCTTCCCACAATAAATTATCTGGATTGGGACTTCAAAAAAACTGAAATAGCATCAACCCCGAGGATCTTCAGAAACGGGACTGTTTATTACAAGAACATCGTTCACAATCAAGCGATTTATAAACCGAAGGTGGTGCACGCCCCGTTCAAGATTTATCATTACGGCTACATTTGGACAAGAAAGCTCAAAAAGAAAAAGTATGAACGAACAGGGACATTAATAAGAGAACATCTAAAGAACGTGAAAGATCCTGTAGAAAAAATATACTACCTCGTCCAGCTTTACAAAACAGAGAAAATAGGTGGTCAGAAACACGAGGAGAACAAAATCGCTTGGGAAACTCTGCAGGAAATAATGAAGGTTGGAAAAATACCTCCAATAGGTCTGGAGTTTTTTTATATATTCGGAATGGAACTGATTTTGAACGGGTTCCTTGAAAAAGGAGAAGAATTCATAGACTCCGCTATTAAGGCTTTCCCAGAAAATCCAGATCCATATTTCGCAAAGCTTGTAATTTACGAACGAAAAAAGACTGGGAGAATCTTTATCAGTGGGGGAAAAAGTTTTTCGAAGTTTTAGAGAGGGCCCTATCTCAAGCAGAAAAATATGATTTTACAATCATGACTATCAAAGAAACAGGAATGGCTCATCTTCTCATGTGTCATGCTTGTATAAAACTTAAAAAATGGGATGAAGCCTACGCGAATCTTTTGAAAGCGATTGAAAACGGCGTAGATAAATCCAAAATTGCTCTCACGCTTCGGATTATATCAGAAATAGACAACAGAGAAGATTTCCAGAAAGCACTCACGTTAATTGAGAAAATAGCAGAACACTCTGAAAGCTTGTTTTTCGATGAAATAGTTGAGAAAATAGTGGAATTCGAGATTGAAGCATCCGAAAAGCTTTTGAACAAACTCCCTGTTTCAAGGAGAATCTCCAAATTCATTTTGAAGAGATTAGTAGAAAAGAAGGATTTCCTGTTCGAATACCTGACAGACGGTGACATTAACTTCTTCGTGGGAAAAACAGGTATCCCCGGACTTCTTTTCATCTTCGATCTTTTGAGAGAGAAAGAAACAGAAGGAAGACTCATCAGAGTTCTCTCAAAGATCGAAGGTGATGAAAAACTTAACGGCATTATCCAGGCTCTCATCGGCGATCTGTATCTGAAACTTGGGAATTTCTCGGAAGCCATCTCAAGGTACAGAAAAACACTGGAACTGGCTCCGGAGATAGCAAGCTTCATAAAACCTGTGATAGAAGATCTGAAAACAAGACTCGACCCGGATATAGAAGGAGTCTACGAGGAATTGTACAGATACTTCTCCGGCTACAGAGAGTTTCCGTTCAACATCCTCGAATTCGCAAAAGAAGACGCAGAAAAACTGTATCTCATCTCCGATCACCCACTCGCCATCTACACCTCAGCAGTGGCTGTGTTCCAAAAAAGCAAAGAAAAAGCAAGAACGCTTCTTGAAAGAATAAAAGACATCTCAAAACTTCCATTCTACTATTACCGTCTCGCAAAAACCTGGGAAGAAGAGAATCCATTGAAAGCCTTCGAACTTAACATAAAAGCAGTGGAAGAAAACGAAAATCTGGGAGACATAGCACTTGGAAGATACAAATACAACGGGCTTTATCCGAATCAGACATTTCCGTTCATGAAAAAAGAGGATGAAATCATCTGGGTGGGAAACATAACAGAGAGATTCTCTGGTTTTGGTGCGATTCACCCTGTCAGAGCGTGGAAGAGAAAAGAAAACTTCTACTACGCGCTTCCATATCCATCAGATGAAGCCTTGAAGCTTTACAAAGAAAGAGAAAAGGAAATCATGAAAGAACCTCCATTCAAAGTGAAAGAAGAACACATAATAGAAGTTCTTCTGGAGAGCGATACAAGGGACCTGAGAATCAAAGGAGAAGCTCCTGGGATTGAATTCGTCCTGAAAGATCTGGAAATAGAGTTGAAAGAAAACTCGAAGAACCTTCTTGTTGTTTCTGGTGTGGAAGAGACACTCGACCTGAATAAACTTGTTGAAAATGCTGAAAGAGTGCTTCTTTTCTTCTTTGTGCCTGATATGAATGATAGAAACAACCCCGTGTGGTATTATCCTGGCTTCAGAGTATTGAGAACCACTCATCAAATGAGGAAAACTCTGGAAAATCTGAGATTCTCCGTTGTTAAAGTGAGAGCAGTTGATAAAAACCTCAGGTTCATTGAAGCCTTCAGGAGGGTCTGATTATGGACATCTTTGAAGAGATAAGAAAAAGGATAGAACAAAAAGAATTCTCGAAAGCAAAAGAACCGATTGAAAAGATAGAAGATAAAGTAGAAAGATACAATTTGCTCGGAATCATACACTACTACGAAGGTAAAATCGACGAAGCGCTCATGTTTTTCAAAAAAGCCCTCGATATCAATCCAATTCACGACGATGTTCTTTTCAACTATTCAAAGGTGCTCTTTGAAAAGGAAGAGTACTTCGAATCCTGGAGGTATCTGACAAGGATCAACAGCAAAACGTGGGAAGTCTACGACATACTCGGAGACACACAGTTGAAGCAAAACAATCCAGCGATGGCTCTTCATTACTATAAGAAGGCAATGGAACTTTCCAATATACCGGAAATGAAAGAGAAATATCAGATATTGAGAGACCAGTTCAAAAAAGACATAAAGCTTGCCATATTTTGCCTTCCTGGTCTGGACAACTTCATAAAAGACATAGCTCAGATTTTGTCGAACATCTACGATGTGAAACTCGTAGTTACAACAGATGGCAGGCAGATTAAGGAAGCGTACGATTGGGCAGATATCGTCTGGCTCGAATGGGCGAACGAAATGGCAGTGGAGATAACGAATAAACTGCCGAAGGATGAGAAAAAAATTCTTTGTCGACTTCACAGCTATGAATCGTTGGCCAATTATCCTGAAAAAATAAACTGGAAAAACGTTGACAGATTGATCCTTGTTGCAGAACATATCGAACATATCCTTCGAGATTATCATTCTGAAGCTTATAAGCAAATAAAAGATAAGATAGTAATTATTCCAAACGGGATCGATCTGAACAGATTCAAGTTCAAGGTTAGACAACCCGGATTCAATATAGCAGTTGTGGCACATATCAACCACAAGAAGGATCCTGCCATGTGGCTTCAAATTATAGGTATGTTGAGAAAAATTGATGAAAGATACACTCTACACATAGCTGGAGACTTTCAGGAAATAAGGTACGCTAATTACTTCAAACACTTTATAAAAGACGCTGGCATTGAAAAGAACATAAAACTCTACGGCTGGGTTGATGACGTGAACACTTTTCTTGAGGACAAGAATTATTTGCTTTCAACCAGTGTTCATGAAAGTTTTGGCTACAACATTGCAGAAGCTATGGCGAGGGGAATAAAACCTATTATACATAACTACGCTGGAGCGAAAACGCAGTGGCCAGACAATCTTGTATTTAACTTTATCGACGAAGCGATACGAATTGTAACCAGCAGTAATTACAACTCAGAGAAATATAGATCATTTGTCGAAAAGAATTGTTCTCTTGAGAAGCAAATAAAAATGATTGATCAGATAATAAAAATTTAGATCAAGAAAGCATTATAGATACAGCAGACAAGGTTTTCATAATTACTGCTGGAAACTTTTTAATAAAACGCACTATTTAGTATTTGACTCCGGCCATCCAGAAGAAAAAGGTATTTATAGGCAAGCTTGGATCAATGCGATGAAAAAATACTTTCAAACAGAAAAACAGCTTCTGGATCACTTTAATATTCCATATGAAATTCTTGGTAGATGGCACACATCTCAAGGTAGTTTCAGAACGATTGTGGTTTTCACAAACCAGAATTTTTCGGAATCGGAATAATGTTGTGAATCTCTGCATAAGAAAAAATTCACATATTTGTTCCAGTTTTTGAAACCGCTTTCCTTACATTTTCTGCTATAATCACTTTGGAGTCCCTAATTTAATGGAGGTGTTTTGTATGCCTAAAATCTTGGCTGAAAAGATCTTCGACGATCCGGAAATCTTCATTTTGAGAGTAGACGACGATCAGATAAAGTACTTCGAGGCTGTTTGGGAAATACCTGAAGGGATCAGCTACAACGCGTACCTTGTGAAGCTGAATGATGCCAACGTTCTGATAGACGGCTGGAAGAAGAACTACGCGAAAGAGTTCATCGATACTCTGTCCAAGATCGTCGATCCCAAGGAGATCACACACATCGTTGTGAACCACACCGAGCCTGATCACAGCGGAACACTCCCTGCAACACTCGAAGCGATCGGACACGACGTGGAAATAATTGCTTCGAATTTTGGAAAAAGACTCCTTGAAGGATTCTACGGTATAAAAGACGTGACAGTTGTGAAAGATGGAGAAGAAAAGGAAATCGGAGGGAAAAAATTCAAATTCATCATGACTCCCTGGCTTCACTGGCCAGACACAATGGTGACGTATCTCGACGGAGTTCTCTTCGGCTGTGATGTGGGCGGTGGATACCAACTCCCAGAGACTCTGGACGACTCAGACGAGAGCGTTGTGGAAGAGTACCTTTCCTACGTCACAAAGTACATCGTCACGGTGATAGGGCACTACAAGAATTACATCCTCGAAGGTGCAGAAAAGCTTTCCAGTCTGGAGATAAAGGCACTCCTTCCAGGACACGGACTGATCTGGAAGAAAGATCCTCAAAGGCTACTGAACCACTACGTGAGTGTTGCAAAGGGAGATCCGAAAAAAGGAAAAGTCACGGTGATCTACGATTCCATGTACGGCTTCGTCGAGAACGTGATGAAAAAGGTGATCGATTCTCTCAAAGAGAAAGGATTCATACCGGTTGTGTACAGATTCTCCGACGAGGAAAGACCCGCGATCAGCGAGATCCTGAAAGACATTCCAGACAGCGAAGCACTGATCTTCGGTGTTTCCACCTACGAGGCGGAGATGCATCCACTCATGAGATTCACCCTTTTTGAGATAATAGACAAAGCGAACTACGAAAAACCCGTCCTCGTCTTTGGAGTGCACGGCTGGGCTCCATCCGTTGAAAGAACAGCAGGAGAACTTTTGAAAGGAACGAAGTTCAGAATTCTCTCCTTCACGGAGATAAAAGGCGCCAGTATGGATGAGAAAAAGATCGAAGAGGTGATATCTCTTCTCAAAAAAGAATTGGAGTGATGAATTGTGAAAATAGTGATCGTTGGAAACGGTCCCGGCGGGGTTGAACTCGCAAAACAGCTCTCAGAAGAACACGAGGTCACCATCGTGGAAAGAGAAACGGTGCCCTACTACACAAAACCCATGCTCAGCCATTATGTTGCAGGACTGGCGGAGGAAAAAAGTCTCTTTCCCTATCCGCCCGACTGGTACGAAAAAAAGGGTATAAGACTCCTTCTTGGTACAAATGCAAAAAGGATAGACTCGGAAAAGAAAATTCTCGAAACAGACAGAGGAACCCTTGAATACGACGTTCTCGTTCTCGCAACGGGTGCAAAGCCGAGAACACTCAAAATACCCGGCTGGGAGAGAATGTACACTCTGAGGACGATAGAGGATGCGAAGAGATTGAAAGAGGCGGTGGAAAGAGAAAAGGATCTTCTCATCATCGGCGGAGGGTTCATCGGCCTTGAAATCGCAGGGAATCTGTCGAAACAGGGAATCAAGGTGAAAGTGGTTGAGAAGATGACCCGTCTCATGGGACTGGACGAAGAACTGACAGAGAGAATAAAAAAAGAGCTCGAAAAACACAAAGTGGAGTTTTACCTTGGCAGGGACGTGGAGAGAATAGAAAACGATGTTCTCGTCACAGACAAAGAAGAGATACCGGCGAAGGTGATTCTCTGCTCCATAGGAATAGTCTCGGAGGTGTCACTCGCAAAAGAGAGCGGGCTTGATGTGAACAGAGGCATCTTGGTGGACAAAAAGTTCAGGACATCAAAACCTGATATATACGCCATCGGAGACTGTGCGGAATACGAAGGCATCATCTGCGGAACGGCGAAAGCCGCCATGGCACACGCAAGAGTCCTGGCAAACACGTTGAAGGGCATACCCGACGAGTACGACTTTCGTTTCAGATCCTCTTATTTCAAGTTCGGAGACTTTCCCATAGCCATAGTTGGAGAACTCACAGACAGAGGAGAGTGGATCGACAGCGAGACAAAGGCTTTCTACAGAGATGAAAAGATCGTCGGTGTGGTCGTACTCTCTGATGTGAGAAAAGCCAGGGAGTGGGAGGAAAGACTCAGAAACGCGCGATGAAGCTCTTCGACAAAATAGCGGAAAGGTACGATCTTTTGAACAGGATCATCTCTTTCGGAATGGATACGAAGTGGAGAAAACGAGTAGCGGAACTCACCCTTGAGGTGAATCCAGAAAAGGTTCTCGATCTTGCCGCGGGAACCGGAGATGTAGCCAGGCTCCTGAAAAGAAAAGCACCGCATCTCGAAATCACAGGCCTGGATTCTTCATCGAAGATGCTGGAAATAGCAAAAAAGAGAGTGAAAGATGGAAAGTTCATCACAGGAGACGCTCACGATCTTCCTTTCGACGATGAAAGTTTCGACGCCATCACCGTGGCGTTTGGTTTCAGAAATTTTTCAGACAGAAGAAAAGTCTTGAGAGAGTGCAGAAGAGTCCTAAAAAAAGAAGGAAGACTGGTGATCCTTGAACTCCTTCCACCTAACACCAAAAGATTCACGGGAAAGATCTACTCTTTTTATCTGAAAACCTGGGTTCCATTCGTTGGGGGTCTTCTCAGCGGGGATTTTCACGCCTACAGGTATCTCTCCACCTCCGTTCTCAATTTTCTGAGACCCGATCAAATAGTGGAGATGATGAAAGAGGAAGGCTTCAAGGCGAGTTTTGAACCTCTTTTCTTCTCTGTAGCGGGAATTTTCATTGGCGATTTGATCTGATGAGACATTTGGAATCACCACCAAAAATTGATAGAATTTCCTCAGGCAATTAATTCATCTCAGAAACGAATTTAACACGAGGAGGCAAGACTATGAAGATCTCCATCATCGGAGCAGGGAGTGTGAGGTTCGCACTTCAGCTTGTGGGAGATATCGCTCAGACCGAAGAGCTCTCAAAAGGAGACACCCATGTCTACCTCATGGACGTTCACGAAAAAAGACTGAATGCATCTTACACTCTCGCGAAAAAGTACGTGGAAGAGCTGAACTCTCCTGTGCAGATCGTGAAAACATCCAGTCTGGATGAAGCCATAGATGGGGCGGACTTCATCATAAACACCGCCTATCCTTACGATCCGAGGTACCACGACAGCGGCTCTCAGAGATGGGACGAGGTCACAGATGTCGGTGAAAGACACGGCTACTACAGAGGCATCGACAGTCAGGAACTGAACATGGTTTCCACCTACACCTACGTTCTTTCTTCTTATCCCGACATGAAGCTCGCCCTCGAAATCGCAGAGAAGATGAAGAAGATGGCACCCAGAGCGTACTTGATGCAGACGGCAAATCCCGTCTTCGAGATCACACAGGCGGTGAGAAGGTGGACCGGTGCGAACATAGTGGGGTTCTGCCACGGAGTTGCCGGGGTCTACGAAGTCTTCGAAAGACTCGGTCTCGATCCGAAGGAAGTGGACTGGCAGGTGGCAGGTGTGAACCACGGTATCTGGTTGAACAGGTTCAGATACAGAGGAGAAGATGCCTATCCTCTCCTTGATGAGTGGATAGAGAAAGAGCTACCAAAGTGGGAGCCGAAGAATCCGTGGGACACACAGATGTCTCCTGCCGCGATGGACATGTACAGATTCTACGGTATGCTTCCGATAGGTGACACCGTGAGGAACGGTACCTGGAAATACCATTACAACCTGGAGACGAAGAAGAAGTGGTTTGGAAAGTTCGGTGGCATAGACAACGAAGTGGAAAGGCCAAAATTCCACGAACAGCTCAGAAGAGCAAGAGAGCGCCTCATAAAACTCGCAGAAGAGGTCCATCCAGGCATGAAACTCACAGAAGAACATCCCGAGATCTTCCCGAAAGGGAAACTCAGTGGAGAACAGCACATTCCTTTCATAAACGCGATAGCGAACAACAAACGTGTGAGACTCTTCCTGAACGTAGAGAACCAGGGAACGCTCAAGGACTTTCCCGATGACCTCGTGATGGAACTTCCTGTCTTGGTGGATAGCAGTGGAATACACAGAGAGAAAGTGGAACCGGATCTCACTCACAGGATCAAGATCTTCTATCTGTGGCCCAGAATCCTGAGGATGGAGTGGAATCTGGAAGCGTACATCTCAAGGGACAGAAAGGTGCTCGAAGAAATCCTCATCAGAGATCCAAGGACAAAATCCTACGAGCAGATCGTGCAAGTGCTCGATGAGATCTTCAACCTGCCGTTCAACGAAGAGTTGAGGAGATACTACAAAGAGAAACTCTGAAAGAACAAAGCCCCCTGACCGGGGGCTTTTCTTTTGGCTGGGGCGGGTGGATTCGAACCACCGATCGCGGATCCAAAGTCCGCCGCCTTACCGCTTGGCCACGCCCCAACCCTTTCCGTGCTATAATTTTACCACTGTAGGAAAGCTCCTTCAAGGGAGGAAGCCAGCATGCGAAAGATCACACTTCGTTCAAAACTGGACGGGAGAGAGATCGTTTTCGAGGAAAATCAAAATCTCTTCGATATAGCCAGAGAGTACCAGAAGTACTACAGGTACAAAATACTGGCTGCGAGGGTGAACAACAGGATAATAGAACTCTTCAGAACACCCGATAGAAGCGGAGAACTCGAATTTTTAGACCTCACAGATCCCGACGGACTCAGAATATACCAGAGAGGACTCGTCTTCCTCGCAAGTCTCGCCGTGAGAAAACTGAATTCGGAATGGCGATTGAAGGTCCTTCACTCACTCGGGAAGGGGATATACTGCGAAATCTATAAGGGAAATGAATTAATCGTTCCCGATCAGAATCAGGTGTTCGCCATAAAAGATAAGATGAGAGAACTCGTCGAGAAAGATCTGCCTATTGAGAAGAGAACGTTCTACAAAGACGAAGCAAGGGAGATATTAATGAAGGAAGGACTTGTGAAAACGGTCAACCTCTTCAAGTACAGAAAGAAGAGAACCGTGAAGCTTTACCACTGCGATGGTTTTTGGGCGTACTTCTACGGATATCTTCCACCGAGCACCGGCAGGATTGACGTTTTCGATGTTCAGCCCTACAATCAGGGGCTCGTTCTTGTCCATCCGGATCCAAAAACAAGAGAGCTTCCCGTCATCCACATGCCCAAACTCTCCCAGGTGTTCCTCGAATACGCCCGATGGCTGAACGTTCTGGAACTCGAGTACGTATCCGATCTCAACGATATCATAGCCCGTGGGGAAAGGCACGTGGCTGACCTTATGCTTCTTTCCGAAGCACTTCATGAAAAGAAGATCTCAGACATAGCGGATGAAATCGCAAAAGACAAAAGAAAACGGCTCATTCTGATTGCGGGTCCTTCCTCTTCGGGAAAGACCACCTTCGCCAAGAGACTCTCACTCCAGCTCAGAGTGAACGGTCTAAAACCGGTTGCCATTTCCCTTGACGACTACTTTGTGGACAGAGAAAAAACACCGCGTGATGAAAACGGAAACTACGATTTCGACTCGATAGAGGCCCTCGACATAGAACTCTTCAACAGGAACCTTCAGGATCTTTTGGCTGGAAAAGAGGTGGTCCTGCCGAAGTTCAACTTCAAGACCGGAAAGAGAATGAGAGGTCCCACGCTCAAATTGGAGAAGGACAACATCATCATCGTCGAAGGAATACACGGTCTGAACGAACGTCTGACGGCCTCAATACCGAAAGAGCAAAAGTTCAAGATATACGTGAGTGCATTGACTCAGCTGAACATAGACGATCACAACAGAGTCACAACAACGGACACGCGGCTCATCAGAAGAATCGTGAGGGACTACAAGTTCCGGGGACACACCGCGTACGATACATTGAAGATGTGGCCAAACGTCAGAAAGGGTGAAGAAAGAAACATCTTCCCGTTCCAGGAAGAGGCCGATGTGATGTTCAACTCGGCCCTGGTTTACGAAATACCAGTGCTCAGGATATTCGCTGAACCGCTTCTCGTTCAAGTTCCGGAAGATGTTCCAGAGTACTCGGAAGCGCTGAGACTTCTGAAACTTCTGGACTTCTTCCTTCCGATCACGAACATAGAAGATATTCCCGATAAATCGATCCTCAGAGAGTTCATAGGAAGGAGTATCTTCAAATATTGATGAGAAGGTTGATACTGCTCTTTGCTATCTTTTCTGTGACTTTGCTTGCGGAGACAATCACACTCGATGCGACTCTTTTGAATTTCGATGATCTGCTGCAGCTTCTGGAGATCCACTCCAGGGTGTTTGACGTCACCCCACCTTCCACTGGGACTGTGGGAAGTATGAGGTACCTCGAGTACAACGGGCACGTTCTTGCAAACGTTGAAGACCTCTACATACTCGACAACAACAAACTGCCGTCTCCTGGGGTTCCGGTGGAAACCTTGAAACTCTTCGGAGTGGATTACATTCAAACCGGCGATGGTGTGAAGATCATAACGTGTCGCGTGAACTCGATCGAAGAGATAGGAAAAACCGTCGTTGTGAATTTCGAAGGTGAGAAGAACTTCGACGTTGAACAAACTCAGAACTCTGTGAGAATCATTGCAAAAGATTGGCTCTTGTTCAGAGGAGTCGTTAAGATGCCCGAGGAAGTTCTCTACGAAAAAGAGAATGTCAGAATCGAAAGAACGGCCGAGAGTGATGGCCAGTTCAGGATTCTGTTGTCCGCCGAATCGGTAGGAAAATACGTTGTGAAACCCTTCGGTGAAAGGGTCGATCCGTACGAGAAGGATGTCGTTTTTCTCGTGGGTTACGGTGATGGAAGAATAATCGTGAGGAGCTTTTCGAAAGACCTGAACGGGCTGGATCTTCCCGCATATTCAGAATCTTTGAAGCTCGCAAGAAAGATAGCAAATGAGCTGGGCTACAAACTCGAAGAATGTCCTGTGTACGATATACCCGTTGGTGTTATCGGGATGATCGTACTTTTGAAGGGAAAAGACGAAATGCCCGTATTTCTGAATACCGTTGAGAGGTTGATGGCGGAATGAGGAAAAGCGTCTTTGTTCTTGTTTTTTTGATGGCATCCGTTCTTTTCTCCGTTGAACTGAAGATCTGTTATCTGAACGAAGATCTCCTTCCCATTGTGAAAGTTACGGAGGGAAGGGACAATCCTGTTCTCGAAATCTTCGAAGCACTTTCTTCTCCACCCGAGGGATTGAAAACCTTCGTTCCAGAAGGTGTTCTGAGAGCGTACTTCTTTGTAGGTGACTACCTCATTCTCGATTTTTATGGAGAGAAATTGAAGGGAATGAACTTTGATTCGGAGAGGTACTTCCTCCATCAGGTGCTCTACACGACCTTTCTGAACGTAAAGGGTGTGAACAACGTGTACATCATAATAGATGGAAAGAAACGAGATGTTCTCGCGAAGCACGTGGACATCAGATTCAGCTTTCCAAGAGAGGTGTGGGAAAAGTGGCCGATACGCTGAAGCCTGGAGACAGAGTACTGCTTTCTTTCGAAGATGAGAGCGAATTTCTGGTCGATCTCGAAAAAGATAAAAAGCTTCACACTCATCTCGGTATCATCGATTTGAACGAAGTGTTCGAGAAAGGTCCTGGAGAAATCATACGAACGTCCGCAGGAAAGAAGGGGTACATTTTGATACCCAGCCTGATCGACGAGATCATGAACATGAAAAGAAGGACCCAGATAGTCTATCCAAAGGATTCATCTTTCATCGCGATGATGCTCGATGTGAAAGAGGGAGACAGGATCATCGACACAGGTGTGGGAAGCGGTGCCATGTGCGCTGTGCTCGCGCGGGCCGTTGGAAGTTCTGGAAAGGTCTTTGCTTATGAGAAGAGAGAAGAATTCGCAAAGCTCGCCGAAAGTAATCTAACGAAGTGGGGGTTGATAGAAAGAGTTACAATAAAGGTGAGGGACATCTCCGAAGGCTTCGATGAAAAAGATGTGGACGCTCTGTTCCTGGATGTTCCAGATCCTTGGAACTACATCGATAAGTGCTGGGAAGCTCTGAAAGGCGGTGGTAGGTTCGCAACCGTATGTCCAACGACAAACCAAGTCCAGGAAACCCTGAAAAAACTCCAGGAGCTTCCGTTCATAAGGATAGAAGTGTGGGAAAGTCTTTTCAGACCGTACAAACCAGTTCCGGAAAGACTGAGACCGGTGGATAGAATGGTTGCCCATACTGCGTACATGATATTCGCCACCAAAGTGTGCAGAAGGGAGGAAACAGAATGAGACTGAACCAGATTTCAAAGTTTGCTATCGTCAGTGTAGTAGTACTCGTTCTTGCGCTTCTTCTCGGGGGTTCTGCTAAAACGAATCTCACCGTAGAAGAAGTGAACAAGGCATTGGAGCCGTTCTTTGATTCGCTTTCTTACATCCTGAACTATTACTACGAAGCGGACAAGCTTGACATCAACAAGCTCATAGACCACGCGATAGACGGCCTTGTGAAGGGAACGGGAGACGATTTTTCCTACTACCAGGACCCAGAAACCTACCGTGAAAACCAGATAGAAATGAAGGGAGAGTACGGTGGGCTTGGAATAGAAGTGACCTACGATGCGGAACATGGCGCTATAAAGGTAGTGGCTCCTATGTATGGCACTCCCGCTTGGAGGGCTGGACTCAAAGCGGGTGATCTCATCATAACCATAGACGGCACACCCGTGTCCAAGATGACCTACATGGAAGCCGTGAACAACCTGAGAGGAGAACCCGGAACCTCCGTCACGATCGAGGTTCTCAGAGACGGTGAAAAACTCACCTTCACCATCGTGAGGGAGAAGATCGAGATAAAGATGGTGCTTTACTCCTTCATAGAAACGGAAAAAGGAAGTATCGGGTACGTCAGGATCACACGCTTCGGAGAAAAAGCAGATTCCGACATGAAAAACGCCCTGGACAAGATCTTCGAAAAGGGTGTGAAGGGATTGATAATCGATGTGAGGGACAACCCCGGTGGATACCTCGATGTCGCTCTCAAGATCGTCAGCATGTTCGTCGACAAAGGTGTGATTCTGAAGGTCAGAAACGGATTCGGAGAAGAAGACGTCTACGAATCCTATGGAAACAGCTATCCGAACGTACCGATAGTAGTTCTGGTGAACGAAGGATCGGCCTCGGCATCCGAGATACTGACGGGAGCGCTCAAAGACCTCGGCATTGCAACCATTGTTGGGAGAAAAACCTTCGGTAAGGGCTCAGTACAGACGGGCTTCCCACTGAGCAATGGTGGGGTTCTCTTTCTCACAACGGCTCACTACCTGACACCATCTGGAAAGGACATTCACAAGATCGGAATAGAGCCCGATGTCCTGGTAGAAGAAAGCGTTGAGGAGGAACTCCATGCAGAAACCAGAGAACAGATAGAAGTAGATCCAGAAAAGGATCCATTCGTGAAAAAAGGTCTTGAGGTGCTGCTCGAGAAGATAAAATGACGAGAAACGGATTTCTCTTCATCCTGTTTGTGGTAACTCTGGCTTTACTGATTGTGGACGTATCTTTCAAGAACGAAAGGAAGAGAATCGAGAGACTTCCTTCCTTTGATGTTGTCGTTGAAACACCCTTCAAAGAAACCGTTGAAGAGATGAAGATAGAACTCAACCGATCGATCCTGGTGAGCGAGGTTTTGAAGGAAGTGGAGAAAGCCGAGTACTATCCGGAGTGGAAGGCTTTTGTTTTCAGGAGCAGAGCAGACTTTGAAAAGGCGATCAACGTGGTGAAAAGAGAGACGGGTGAGAGACTGTCCATCAAGACCACAGAAGATGGTGTAGAATACTTCTTTTCCAGCGGGATGTACTTCATTTTGAAGGTGAAATGATGCTGAACCTGATAAATCTGGACGATTCAGGGAAGAAGTACTCTTTTCTGGTGCCGATTCTGGTGTTCTTTGTGAACACTGTCGTTTTTTGGAACGATATAGCGATGGTGTACAACTCGCTCAGGATTCTCCTGAAGATTTTCGAGGATTTCTTTTTGTTTTTTCTCTATTCTCTCTCGATATCCGGGCTCTACAAAACGATAACGAACAGAGCACCAGCAGAGATGATGTGGGCACTTTCTCCATACGTTTTCTTACCCCTTCTTTCTGCGTTTCTGGATGTTCGAATTTCTCTTTTGATTCTCTTTTTCGCTTCTTTGTTCCTTTTTAGGAAGCTGGAACTGAAAAATTTGATTCTTATTTCACTTGTGAGAGCATCTGCGCTTTGCCTTTTCATATGGAAGATCTCCTCATGGATGAGGTGAGGGAAGATGAACATAGCGATGTTCAGCGATACCTACGCTCCTCAAATAAACGGCGTGGCAACGTCGATAAGGGTGTACAAAAAGAAGCTGACGGAACGTGGTCACAAGGTTGTGGTGGTGGCTCCTTCCGCCCCCGAGGAAGAAAAGGATGTATTCGTTGTGAGGAGCATTCCCTTTCCCTTCGAGCCGCAACACAGAATCTCCATCGCTTCTACAAAAAATATTCTGGAGTTCATGAGAGAAAACAACGTCCAGATAATACACAGCCACTCTCCCTTTTTCATAGGGTTTAAAGCGTTGAGGGTTCAGGAGGAAATGGGATTGCCACACGTTCACACGTATCACACACTCCTGCCCGAATACAGACACTACATCCCAAAACCCTTCACTCCTCCCAAAAGATTGGTGGAACACTTCAGCGCGTGGTTCTGCAATATGACAAACGTGGTGATCGCTCCCACAGAAGACATAAAAAGAGAACTCGAAAGCTACGGCGTGAAAAGACCCATTGAAGTGTTACCCACCGGTATAGAAGTGGAGAAATTCGAAGTAGAAGCACCTGAAGAATTGAAAAGAAAATGGAATCCTGAGGGAAAGAAAGTGGTTCTCTACGCCGGAAGAATAGCCAAAGAAAAGAATCTGGATTTTCTTCTGAGAGTTTTCGAGAGTTTGAACGCACCGGACATCGCCTTCATTATGGTAGGAGACGGTCCTGAAAGAGAAGAAGTGGAGGAATTCGCGAAAGAGAAAAGACTCGATTTGAAGATCACAGGATTCGTACCTCATGACGAAATTCCCCTCTATTACAAACTCGGAGATGTCTTTGTTTTTGCTTCGAAAACGGAAACACAGGGACTGGTACTCCTGGAGGCCTTGGCTTCTGGTCTTCCCGTGGTGGTTCTGAAGTGGAAAGGGGTTAAAGATGTTTTGAAAAATTGCGAAGCAGCGGTTCTCATAGAAGAAGAAAATGAAAGACTCTTCGCCGAAGAGATAAAACACATTCTGGAAAACGATCGACTCAGAGAAGAGCTCTCAACAAAGGGGAGAGAATTCGTCAGAAAGGAATGGTCCGTTGATCGATTCGTTCAAAGGCTTGAAGAGATATACACGAGAGCAATAGAAGAAGGTCCTGTTGAAATAAACACATCTCTCATGATAAAGGAATTCGTCAAGTTCGAAAAATTGAAAGAGTTCTTCTCAAAGATCGAAGACAGAATCTGGAGGTGATCTTCTTGTTTCCATTTCATCTGTTTCTCGGGCACGTTGTAGCAGACCACGGTTTCACGAACAACGCAAAGATAAGAGAGTACAGGGGCTGGAAGCTGATCGGGCACATGATCTGGTCGGTCTTTGCCATCCTTGCATTCACATTCGACGTCATCTTTCAGTCCACCACTGGTGTGGTTGTCTTCTTGGTCTCTGTGGTGGTGCATCTCACGGGAGATCTCCTGAGAGTCTATCTTCACCGGAAGGGAAAGAAGCGTTTGATAGATCTTCTGGAAGTCGCCCTTCTTGTGATTTTTCTCGTACTGAACGCCGCGGTGAAAGATCTCTTCAAAGGATCGTACCTGACAGCGGAGTTCGTTTTCTATCTGCTTGGGATGAACGCGGTATCCGTTGCCGTGACGTACGTCTTCAGGAACTTCGTCCCGGGAGATCCAAAGATATCCGATATCGAAGGAATTTCTGAAAGACTGGCCTTCTTTGTGTTCCTCCTCGCTGGTAAGGATCTCTTCGCTTTCCTTTCCCTCGCCCTTGGTTTTCTATACCGGCTTTGGAAGTTCAGAAAGCCCGATGTGAGGTGGTGGATGAGTCCAGTTCTTGGAGTTCTGATCTCCGTTCTCTGGAACTGGATGATGTACGGGAGGATCTTCTGATGACTTACGCGGTGGGGGACATTCATGGGTGCTTTTACGCTCTGAAGAGTCTTTTGGAAAAACTTCCACTCTCTGAAGAGGACGAGCTGATCTTCATGGGGGACTACGTTGACAGGGGACCGAATTCTCGTGAAGTGATCGAATTTTTGATAGAACTTTCGAAACACCACAGGTGTATTTTTTTGAGAGGAAATCACGAAGAAATGCTTCTGAACTGTGTGAAGAATGGCTCTGATTGTGATCTGTGGTTCTTCAACGGAGCAAGAAGCACGGTGGAAAGCTTTGGAGGAGTCGAAGAGATCAGGAAATTTCTTCCTTTTTTCGAAAACACCGTATACCACTATGAAAAGGAAAACTACGTTTTCGTTCATGGAGGAGTGAGACCGGGGGTCTCCCTCGAGGATCAGGATCCTTTCGATCTTGTCTGGATAAGGGACGAGTTCATCTACAGTGAAAATCCTCTTCCAGGAAAGATCGTGGTGTTCGGACACACTCCCTTTGAAGAGCCGTTTGTTTCTCGCGATAAAATTGGAATCGATACGGGATGTGTCTACGGAGGAAGACTCACCGCTCTTAGGGTTGAAGATAGAAAATTCTTTCAGGTAGAATGTGCAAACAGGAGATGGTAGAGTGAAAGCGGTCTATCCAGGATCTTTCGATCCCATCACTCTCGGGCATGTGGACATCATCAAAAGAGCGCTTTCTATCTTTGACGAGCTTGTGGTCCTCGTCACGGAGAATCCGAGAAAAAAGTGTATGTTCACCCTGGAGGAAAGGAAAAAGCTGATAGAAGAAGTTCTCAGCGACCTGGACGGAGTGAAGGTGGATGTTCATAATGGTTTACTCGTGGATTATTTGAAAAAACATGGTATAAAAGTCCTGGTGAGGGGACTCAGGGCTGTGACCGACTACGAGTACGAGTTGCAGATGGCGCTTGCAAATAAAAAATTGTACAGCGATCTGGAAACGGTGTTTCTGATAGCAAGCGAAAAATTTTCTTTCATATCCTCCAGTCTTGTGAAAGAAGTGGCCTTGTACGGCGGTGATGTGACCGAATGGGTTCCACCCGAGGTGGCCAGAGCCCTGAACGAAAAGTTGAAGGAGGGAAAGCGATGAAGATAAAGGTGAAGCTTCCAGATGGAAAAGAAAAAGAGTACGACAGAGGCATCACACCGGCGGAGATCGCAAAAGAACTGGGCGTAAAAAAGGCGATCGGAGCGGTTGTTAACGGTGAACTCTGGGACCTGAAAAGACCCATCGAAAATGACTGCGAACTGCGACTTGTAACTCTGGAGGATCCCGAGGCACCCGAGTTCTACAGACACACCATGGCACACATCCTCGCACAGGCTGTGATGAGAATTTATGGAAAAGAAAACGTAAAGCTGGGAATCGGCCCCACTATAGAGAACGGTTTTTACTACGACTTCGACATAAAGAACGGAAGACTCACAGAGGAAGATCTTCCAAAGATAGAACAGGAGATGAAGAAGATAATAAAGGAAAATCTTCCTATAGAAAGAAAGGAGATCAGCAAAGAAGAGGCAAGAAAGCTTTTCAACAATCAGCCTTACAAACTCGAGCTCATAGAGGAGATCGAAGGTGACAGAGTAACGATCTACCGTCAGGGAGAGTTCGTGGATCTCTGCAGAGGCCCACATCTTCCTTCGACGGGAATAGTGAAGCACTTCAAACTCCTCTCTGTTTCAGGTGCGTACTGGCGAGGTAGTGAGAAGAATCCCATGCTCACAAGAGTTTACGGAACGGCCTTCGCTAAAAAGGAAGACCTCGACAATTACTTGAAGTTCCTTGAAGAAGCGCAGCGGAGGGACCACAGAAAATTGGGACCTCACCTCGAACTTTTCATGTTGAACACTGAATACGCTCCCGGTATGCCGTTTTTCCTTCCAAAGGGAGTCGTCGTGCTCAACGAATTGATGAAATTTTCCAGAGAACTCCATCGTGAGAGAGGATACCAGGAGATCTTCACACCGCTCATAATGAACGAGCAGCTCTGGAAGATCTCCGGTCACTGGGATCACTACGCTGAGAACATGTACTTCATAGAGAAAGACGAGGAAAGGTACGCGGTGAAACCCATGAACTGTCCCGGTCACATTCTCGTGTACAAGAGCAGAACTGTTTCCTACAGGGACCTACCGCTGAGATTCTTCGAGTTTGGCCGGGTTCATAGATACGAAAGGAGCGGAGTTCTCCACGGTCTCATGAGGGTGAGATCCTTCACACAGGACGATGCACACATATTCTGCACTCCCGGTCAGATCGAAGAAGAGATACTCGGCGTTCTCGATCTCATAAACACCATCTACAGCCAATTCGGCTTCACCTACAGAGTGGAACTCAGCACGATGCCCGAAGATCACATGGGTGACGAAGCGATTTGGGAGAAGGCAACAACTGCCTTGAAGAATGCCTTAGAAAGGGCCGGTCTTTCGTACAAAGTGAACGAGGGTGAAGGCGCTTTCTACGGTCCGAAAATAGACTTCCACATAAGAGATTCGATAGGAAGAGAGTGGCAGTGCGCCACGATTCAGCTGGATTTCATGATGCCAGAGAAGTTCAACGTCACTTACATAGGTCCGGACAACAAAGAGCACAGAGCCGTGATGATACACAGGGCGATATACGGTTCGCTCGAAAGGTTCTTTGGCATCCTGATAGAACACTTCGCTGGAGCGTTTCCAACCTGGCTGGCACCGATCCAGGTGGCAGTTATTCCCATATCAGAAAAACACAACGACGGTGCGGAAAAGATTGCAAAAAGGATCTCTCAGGAAGGGTTCAGGGTCTTCTTCGATAACCGCCGTGAAACTCTTGGATACCGTATCAGACAGGCTCAAACCCAGAAAATACCGTACATGATAATATTAGGCGACAAAGAGCTGGAGAGCGGAAAGATCTCCGTGAGAACAAGAACAGGAAAAGAGATAAAAGACGTGGACCTGGAACACTTTGTTGAAACCCTGAGAAACGAAGTTTTGAGCAGAAAGCTCGAACTTTTGATGGAGGGATGAGCGTGAAGTGTTTCTTTGAGAGTGAAGAATTCGAGAAAGCTGTTGAAAAAATAGATCGACTCTACGAAAAGGTTGATTCAATGGAGGAGGCAGAAATAGCTTTCTTGAAAGAAAAAAAGCCTTTTCAGGGAGTAGCCGTGGTAAAAGAAGAAACGTACACCGTTTACAAAGCTGGAAAGAAACTTGTAGAATTCGAAGATCCGGAAAAAGCCACATCGATGGCGTATGCTCTCGCAGGAGAGAAGCTGCTCTCTGGAAGCTGGGTGAGAAGGATGGTCAGCGGTCTTCTTCAGGCGATGATTGTTCTCATGGAGATAGAAGACGAAAACGGCTGGAGTCACTCTCAGAGAGTTGCAAGACTCGCAGAACGTGTGGGAAAGAAACTGGGCTTATCGGAAGAGAAACTCTCTCTGTTGAGAGAATACGCCATGTTACACGATGTGGGAAAGATCGGAATAGAGCAACTCATGCTTTACACTCCAACCCGGATTAGAATTTTCGAGCAATATCCCCAAGATCACACCATCATGGGGTCTGTTTTTCTCGCGTCTTTAGAGGTTTTGTGGGATGTCGTTCCGATCGTGAGACACCACCACGAAAACTGGGACGGCACGGGATATCCCGATGGGCTCAAAGGTGAAGAGATCCCACTTGAAGCGCGAATAATAAGCGTGTGTGATTACTACGACGTTCTCACCAATTTTGTTTCGTCGGAATGGGAAGGGAGAACCAAAACACACGAAGAGGCACTGGAAATCATAAAGAAAGAGGCTGGGAAAAAATTCGATCCAAAAGTGGTTGAAGCTTTTCTTGAAATCTTCTCAGACGAGGCTGTCGAGTAAGACACCAACGAGGAGTTCTGGTGCTCTGAGACTCGCTTTGAGGATGTTGAGGGCGAGTTTCAATCTTTCCAGATCTTCTTTGAGTCTTTCTCTTTCGAGCGGATCTGTTTCTGTTTTCAGTCGTCTTTCAAGCTCGAGTATTTTTCTTTCGATCTCCTGCTGTTTGTTTTGAAGTTCCGATCCGAGGGAGTGAGTTCTTTCGCTGCTTTTAGTTCCTGGTGTATAGATGAAAACCTGGGTTCTTCCCGCAACGGCCGCAAGGAATGAACCTCTCTTTCTGAGATCGAGTGCTATGTTGCTGTAGATGATCGTCCCGCCCTCTCTGAGGGCTTCTTTTTTGAAGTAGATCAAGTTGGATATTTCCTGAGAAAGGACTCTTATTATACTGCGGCTCGCGGGTGCGGAATGTGGAATACCGGGTTCTCCAGGATCGAGTTTGTATCCAAGAACGGGGTTTGAGATCATGAATCTCCCCCCTGAATTTTCCCGAGGACATTCGTGATAGATGCCTTCACTTCGACGTTCTTCCCTGAGAAATCCATTATGATCTTCGGAAGCTCTGCTTTCCTGTGGAAGCCGTGCTTCTTTCTGAGGCCGATCTTTTCGAGAACGGGTCTCCAGCTACCACAGTTCACGTACAGCTTTTTACCCTGAGTCGTTGGAACTATTCGGTAAGTGAAGTGATGAACATGCCCCATCACAAGTATATCAACTTCTTCTACTTCATGTAAATCTCCGGGGTAACCCGTCATGAACTCCTTCCAGCGAAGGTTTCCCTTCAATATGGATATCGCCCATCTCTGAAGATAGTCAACTCTTCTCAATTTTCTGAGTGTGTATATGCTCCTTACGAGTACTTTACCCAGCTCCACACCGCCGAACCTGTTCACAAACACCCTGGAAAGCCAGTGCGTTCTCGGAAAATTGTTTCTCATCCATTTCCTGGCTTCTTTCGTTTTCAACATACTGAGGAAACTTTTCAGCCACAGTTCAACCAGATCAACGCTGAGATCGTAGATTTCCGTCACGTAGTCGAACCAGTGAAAGACGTCGAGCAGAGGCCTCACGTTGTCGTAATCTCGAATGACATCCTCAGGAGCGAAGTTAACCACCTGACTGTCGAAATTTATCATCATGTATCTGGCTATGTAGTCTCCAAGAGGCGGTATTACCTTTTTGGTTTTCCTGTCCACGGTGAAGCGGTTTATAACATCGAACTGGTTTCCATGGAGCACAAGGAGTTTGCTGTGAGGATCGTAGTAGTACGGAAGTATCTCGAACTTTTCAAAGCGATTCTTCAAGGCATTCTGAAGTTTTTTGTTTTTGAGAATATGGTAATCGTGGTTTCCCACCACGTAATATACTCTGTGTCGTCTGGAAAACTTCTTGAGAGTCTCAAAGACTTCGGAGTGTTTTTTCTCGATTTCGTCGATCACCGTCTCATCGAGTGTTTCTACAACCTCCTCGAAAGAGACAAGCCCAATTTCTTTCACCGTGCGACTTTCGAGTATTTCAAATCCATCACCAACGACGAAGAGTTCAACATCTTCAGTTTGAGACATGTCTTCGATGAAATTCACAAGCTCCTTATCGAAAAAAAGTCGTCTTTCGCAGAACCGTCTCCTATGTGAAGATCGCTGATGAACACCCTCTTTATTTTTTATCACCCCATTGTTCGAAAAACTTTCCGATTCTCATAACCAAAGCGGTTGCTTGAAGTTCTGCTTTCTCGCCTTTTGGTACGATGAACGTTTCAAAGGGGGAAACCTGCCTGTTGTCCAGTACACCGTTTTCTAGAATCACAATCGCGCAGAATCCCTCTAATTTTCCTCTTTCCAGTTTTTCTATCCTGAAGTACTCACATTCGAAGTTTTCAAAGTTCTCCACTATCAAGTCTTCGACTTTCCTTTCTTTCATCACTTTGAAAGCCTTTTCTATGTGGAGCTCTCTGCCACGTCCCCAATCGTAAACCCTGTAGGTGAGGTCGGACGCCTGCTGAACCTCCACGAGAAGACCACCAGGCCCGAGGGCGTGGACCGTTCCAGCGGGTAGAAAAACAAAAGTTCCAGGTTCTATTTCCACCTTTTTCAACGCTTCATCCCAGCTGTTGTCTTCAAGTGCTCTCTTGATCTTTTCTGGATCTTCCCCTATGGCGATCTGACCTTTTTCTACGAAGTACCACGCTTCGGTCTTGCCCCACGGTTCGTTTTCCAGCTCCTGGGCCTCATCGTCGTTGGGATGAACCTGAACGGAAAGCCAATCCTCGGCAGAAATGAGTTTCACAAGGAGTGGAAAACGCGGCAACTTCTTTCCAATGAGCTTCTCCATATCTTCGTTGAGATCGAGACCACCTTCCGCCTCTGTAATGAAGAGTGGATGTCCGGATAAAAGCCATACTTCTCCTATTTTCTCGTTTGAACCGAACATCTCACCAAGGCGATAACTGCCCCATATCTGCTTTCTCAGTTTTGGAAAGACTTTTATCGTCACGCTGAATACCCTCCTACTCGTATTTCACCGTCTCTGTAGTAGAAAACCGCTTTTGTGAGTTCTTTTTCCACACGAAACACTCTCTCGAACATGACGATTTCAACACCGGGATAAACAACCTCTTTCACAACAACGGAGGCATTTTTTGCCATTTCTTCGGCTATTTCTTTGAGCTTTTTCAGTTCTCCCTCGTTTTTCTGAATGGAATCTCTGAGATTTATCAAAGTGTTGTTCACTTTGTTCAGAAGCGCTTCTTTGTCAGGTGGAAATTTGTCTTTCAATATTCCCTGAAGCTTTCTGAGCTCAACGAGCAGTTTCGTCAATTTTTGAACGTTTTCTCTATCAAGGGAGATCTGGGCAGAGAGGAGTTTTATTTTCTCGTTGATCTCAGGGTCGACTCCAACTTCTATCCTTGTCTTAACACCTATGGGAGAACCCAAAAAACAGGTTTCCACCTTCACCCGAGCTATGGTTATACCACCTCTTATACTTCCTCCTTTACCGGAAACAACGACATTGATGGCCTTAACTGTGGAGTTCTCTATGTTCTTTTCCACCTGAACTTCTTCGGCTTCCACTTCTGCGTTCTCTACAAAAACGGCTTTGACGGTTTTCTTCGCCTTTACGAACGCCTTCCCTCTTCCCTTTATTCCTCCAGCTGTGATACTTCCATTGAAGGAAATCACCGTTGCCGCTTCTATTACACCTTTCACTGTGATGTCTTCCTGAGCCTTTACGACGAAATCTGGTTTCACATCACCTTTCACAACCACCTTGCCGGGAAAATCTATATTCCCGGTGGAATAGTCCACGTTGTCAACTTCCAGAGTGTCATACACGTGTATCGTACCGTTTGTTTCTATGACCAGAATCCCGCTCTTCGTTGCGATAATCTCGTTATCCTTCATCGTCACGTTGTATCCCAAATGATACTCCGGCACTCTTCCAGGTCTTGGTTTCACGGGGTTTCCAAAAACATCTATTCCTTCCTTTCCAGGAGTCGGTGGTATAATGCGGGCAATTGTTTCTCCTTTCCGCACGATCATTCTCTGCTTGGCAGGAATTTCTCTCAGATCTATCTTTTCTCCTTCTTGAGAAGTAAATTCTATCCTCTTCAAAAGTTCAACTCTTCCATCATCTCCATCTACCGGTGGAGTGCCCTCCGCTACGAGAACAGGTGTGTTGTACACAGGTGATCTTGCCAGGTCCTCTATGATTTCTTCCTTTATACCGTGATTTATTCCGGCGGAGCGTAGTGCATTCAAAAGCTCTTCCTTTGTGAGAGGAAGTTCGCTGGATCCCTCTTTTCGCAGAGTCACATAAGCCTGCATTCTGTCTTCAGAAACTGTGATCTCCACCTTCACCCCTATCCCTCCGAATCACCAGGGATTCTCTTCCAGGAACTTTTTCATTGTTTCAATGGCCCTTTCGGCGAGTTTTTTTCTCTTTTCGAACTTATCCTTCACACGGACCTTCAGCGGAGGAAGGAGTCCAAAGTTTGCGTACATCGGCTTCAGATCTCCTTCGACCTTCTCTATTATATAACTGAAGAGCGCTCCCATCATGGTCTCCTCGGGAAGTTTTAACGGAGAGAGTCCCTTCAGGATACGATGAACATTGTAGGCCACGTAGATTCCCGACGCGGCAGATTCCATGTATCCCTCCACACCTGTGATCTGACCAGCGAAGAAGATGTTAGGGTGCTTTTTCAGACGGAAAAAGATATCGAGCAATTTTGGAGAGTTTATGTAAACATTCCTGTGCATAACTCCATACCTTACGATCTCGGCGTTTCTGAGACAGGGGATCTTTCTCAGAACTCTCTTCTGTTCACTCCATTTCAGCCTGGTCTGAAATCCAACGAGACTGTAAAATCTGCCCTCTTTGTCCTCCCTTCTAAGCTGAATGACAGCGTAGGGCTCTTTACCCGTTCTTGGGTCCACCAGACCTGTTGGTCTCAAAGGACCGTATCTCAGCGCGTCTTTCCCACTTCTGGCTATTTCTTCTATGGGCTGGCAGCGCTCGAAGAGGAGCTTCCGATCGAAATCCTCCATTTCTATCACTTCAGCTTCGACAAGCGCCTTCCAGAATTCCTCATACTCTTCCTTGGTGAGAGGACAGTTTATGTAATCCTTTCCCTTCCCAAATCGGTCTCCCCAGAAAGCGCGCTCCATGTCTATAGACTCGAAGGTCACGATCGAAGAGACGGCATCGAAGAAGAAAAGAAAATCGTCACCGAGAAGGTTTCTCAAAAAAGAGAATAAACCATTCGATGTGGCTGGCCCCGTCGCTACAACCCATATTCCTTCTTCTGGATCGAACTCGGTTACTTCCTCTCTGATGATCTCCACACTCTCAAGCCTTTCTATGGCCTCTGTCACTTCCTTCGCGAAGATGTTACGGTCCACCGCGAGGGCCTTTCCAGATGGAACACGTGCTTTCTCCGCGGCTTCGAGTGTTATGGAACCCATCAGCCTCATCTCAGCTTTCAGGAGTCCTTCGGCGTTTGTTATGTCTTCCGATTTGAGAGAGTTGCTGCAAACAAGTTCCGCGAAATATCCTGTTTTGTGCACTTCCGTCATCTTCTTCGGTCTCATTTCAAAAAGACGAACCCTTATTCCCCTTTTTCCAAGGTTGTAAGTCACCTCTGAACCCGCGAGCCCTGCTCCGATGACATTCACGATCATTCTTTCACCTCAATTTTTTCTTGACAACGGTGAGGTTTCCATTTCTAAGAGGGCGAACCCTGAATTCGTCGGTGACGCGAGAAATTATGTAGAGGCCATACCCACCCTCTCGCGGATTCTCCAAATCGGGCGGTGTAGGCTTCAATCTGGCGGGATCTACGGGAGGACCGAAGTCTCTCACCAACACGTGAAAGACCTCGTCTTTTAACGTGTAACTCACGATGATTCGCTTCGTTTCATCGTTCTTGTAAGTGTGTTTGATCACGTTCGCGAGGATCTCTCCCAAAACTATCTCCATGTCAACGATCAAACTTTCTGATGATTCATGTATTTGAAGAAAATCGCGCAAGACAGAACGAGCAATCTTTATATGAGACTTTTTAGAGAAAAGCACAACATTCACGGTGTCGATCAATTCAAGCCCCCTTTAAAATCAAAAACGCTTCAACGGGTACTCTTGGTGACAGAAGGGTTTTCTTCTCGAACTTCAGAATCTCTCTGAAAACGACTTCCACACTCTTTTCAGTCAATTCTGCCATCTTCTGGATATCACCCGTTCTCAGGAAAGTCTTCACCAATTCAGGAATTTGTATGTTCAAAGAAAAGTTGTACGCGGGCAGTTTTTCGTAGAAAGAAAAAGGTTCGTTCACATATCTGTCCATCAACAGAGCTTTTCTCACAGCCTCTTTAATATCCTTCTCTGGATCGGAAAAAGAGACCTTTCCTTCGTTGATCTGCAGCGATATTCCAGCAGGTGCAATACCCACGTCTATTTCTCCGGCGTTGTAAATCACGTCCGCAAAACTTGAGAGTTTCTCCCTCAGAGAAAGTCTGGTTTCGAAGTTCTTCGATCGAACGATGAAGACCCTCTTTCCAGGTCGCCAATCGTTGAACAGAAAATCTACGAGGTTTTCCACTTCTTCGCTGTACAGCCTCATTCGAAGAAGCTCGTGATTCAAAAGTTCGACGAGAAAGTCGCGCCCTTGTGTTTTCTCGTCGGTGAAAATCGCCAACTTTCCGAGGACAGTCTGCGCCGGGAAACAGAAAATTTTTCCCTTCAGCGGAACATTCGACTCGAGAACAGTCCTGGCCATTTCGAAAACTAAGTTCTCCGGTAAACCCAGTCCGTTCCAGAGTATTCTCTTTCCATCACATATAACCACGTTTTCCGGGAATTTCAGCATGTTTCTCCCTTCTTTCCAGAAGGCTGAAAACACAACCACAGTAGTTCTGTCTGTATATCCCGAGCTCCTTTGAGAGTCTCACGCCCTCCTGGTAGGCTCCTCCCTTTCTGAAGTTCTTGAAGAAGAATTTCACCCCGTATTTTTCTTCAATGGTTTTTCCAATATTTTCTATCATCGGAAGATTCTTCCGGGGACTCGCAAGAAGGGTTGTGGAAAAAGACTCGTGACCTCTTTTCATCGCTTCTTGCGCCGTTCTTTCAAGAAGGAAAGCGATGCAACTCTCACATCGCTTGCTGCCTTCACCGAGATCTTTGTAGTCTTTGACCGCTGCGTACCACTTTCTTATCTCTTCTGTTGAATACTCACCGTAGCGAACACTCAGCGAAAAGTGATTAGCAACTTTGTCCACGGCCTCCCTTCTTTTCTCGTACTCTGAAGGAGGCTGGATGTTCGGATTGTAAAAGAAGAACTCGGCATCCCTCACATGGAATATTGTCGTGAGAAGATCCGGCGCACAGCAAACATGAATCAGCACAGTGCCCACCTCAGAAGAGTTTACTGGAATCGAGAAGAATGGTCACCGGTCCATCGTTCACCAGATGAACATGCATGTGGGCTCTGAACTTCCCCGTTTCCACTTTCAAACCCTTTTCCCTGAGAAGTTCCACGAATTTCTCGTAAAGCGCTTCTCCTTTATCTGGAGGTGCAGCTTCTGTGAAAGAAGGCCGCTTCCCTCTTCTGCAATCTCCATAGAGGGTGAACTGTGAAACAACAAGGACTTCACCGTTTATGTCTTTAACGGAGAGATTCATTTTTCCACCTTCGTCCTCGAAGATTCTAAGACCAGAAACCTTATCGGCCAGCCACTCGCAGTCTTCTTCTGTATCGTCCTTTCCCACTCCAACAAAGACGAGAAGACCTTTTCCTATGGCTCCCACCGTTTCTTCCTCGACAACCACCCTTGCTTCGCTGACTCTCTGTACAACTGCCCTCATTGCACCACCCTTTCCGCGTCCAGAACGTACCTGTAAGATCTGAGTCTGTCGAGAAGGCCGGTGAGTTCGACAGTGTTAGATATTTTTATGTGAATTTGTACGACGAGCGGTTCTTCTGACTTCAAAGTTTTCATGGCCACGAATTCCGCACCGAGGTTCGTTATTCGATCTATCAAACTCGGAAGGTTTTTTCCCGAATCGAGGACCACCCTTATGTGCGCATCGAACATCTCTGAGGTTTCAAGGTTCCATTCAGCTGGGAATATCCTGTCCTGTGACATGTTCTTCAGGTTCCTACAATCCCTCCTGTGTATAGTCATGCCTCTTCTGCTCACTACAGCCACTATGGGATCGCCCATGATCGGATGACAGCACTTCGCGATGTGGAACTCTATGCTATCTATCCCATCTACCTTCACAAGATTCTGTATCCTCGTCTTCTTCTTCGTGGATCGCTTTTTCACAACGATCTTTTTTCCCAGAATAGCTTCTATGAGATCCTGTGTAGTGATACTGCCTTCTCCGATTCTCATGAAGAAATCTTTTTCCTGATACGTGTTCAAATACCTTTTGATCCCTTCCGTTTGCATCACTTCTTCAAAGGATTTTCCGAGCTTTCGGCAGATCTTCCTGAGAACTTCCTTTCCTCTTTCTACAAGTTCCGGCGCGAGTTTTTCCTTCAGAAATCTTCTGATTTTTGCTCGTGCGCTGTGGGTCTTGGCGTACTTCAGCCAGTCGACACTGGGACCCAGGGAGTTCTTGTTGACGATTATTTCAACAACATCTCCGTTTTTCAGTTGATAGTCGATGGGAACGATCTTTCCGTTCACTTTCGCTCCACTGTAGTGATGCCCTATCTCTGTGTGTATCGCATACGCGAAATCAATTGGTGTGGAACCTTTGGGAAGGTGCAGAATATCTCCCTTTGGGGTGAAGACAAACACCTCGTCCATCTGAAGTTCTTTCTTGATATCTTCAAACTCGGTGAATCCCTGGGCGAGTTCTTTTCTCCAATCGAGGAGTCTCTCTATCCATTCTTTTGCCGTTTTCAAGTCAGGTTTTTCCTTGTATATCCAGTGAGCGATCAAACCGTACTCCGCTTCCCTGTGCATTTCCTCGTCTCTTATCTGTATCTCAAGAGGTTCGCCGTAACCCGTTATCACAGCTGTGTGGAGCGAGCGGTAACCGTTCGACTTCGGCGCAGCGATGTAATCTTTGAACCTTCCCGGAAGTGGTTTCCAGATGTTGTGAACGATCCCCAGAACTGTGTAACAGGTGGTCACGTCCTTCACTATCACCCTCAGGGCGATCAAATCGTAGATTTCTTCGAATTTTTTCCCTTTTTCCCTCATTTTCCTCCATATGCTGTAATAATGCTTGTACCTTCCCTCCACAATCGCTTTTATCTTGTGCTCTTCCAAAGCACTTGTGAGAAGCGAGATGTATTCATTGGTTCTTTTCTCTCTCTCTTTTCTCTTTTCAGCGACGAGTTCTTTTATCTTGTAATATTCATCCGGATACAGCACTTTGAAAGCCAGATCTTCGAGTTCAGACTTTATCGAGTAGATTCCAAGCTTATGAGCCAGAGGTGCGTAGATCTCGAGGGTTTCGTAAGCCTTGTACCTCTTCTTTTCCTGATCTTGAACGTAGTGAATGGTCCGCATGTTGTGGAGACGATCGGCGAGTTTTACGAATATAACTCTCATATCCTCCGCCATTGCAAGAAACATTTTCTGTATGGTTTCTATCTTTTTTCGAGAGTCATGATCACGACCGATCGGTGCGTTTATGCTGCTGACCTTGGTGACACCATCCACGATCCTGGCCACCTCAGGCCCAAATTCTTTCTTTATTTGATCAAGACTGACATTTTCGCCGTCTTCAACGACATCGTGCAGAAGGGCTGCGACCAGAGTCGTTACATCAACACCCAGACCCGCAAGGATTTTCGTGACTTCGACGGGATGAGTTATGAATGGCTCTCCGGAGAATCTCTTTTGACCTTCATGCACGATTCGAGCAAACTCATAAGCCTTTATGAGGAGTTTCTTCTCCTCTCTTGTGAAGCTCTTTTTTTTGAGACTTTCCAGCTCTCTGATTACCACTTTCGCTTCCGTTTCGATCTCTGTTCGATTGATCACAATTTCACCACCGAATTCACCTTCTGTGGAGAAAATTATAACACGGGAGAGGAGCATAAGCCGGATTCTGTCGTGGGCGGTCATCAATCTGGGGTGTGCGTTACCGCACACCTCAAGCGGCCAACCCGGGGGAATAGGGGGAGCGACCCAACCCCCTGCTTGGCCTTGCTCCAGGTGGGGGTTGCCAAGCCGCCGGGTTGCCCCGACGCTGGTGGGCTCTTACCCCACCGTTCCACCCTTGCCCTCAACGGGCGGTCTTCTTCTCTATGGCCCTGTCCGAGGGTCACCCCTCCCGGGCGTTACCCGGCACCCCGCTCCAGAGTCCGGACTTTCCTCGGGAAGCGCAGGTGTGCGCCCCCGCGACCGCCTGCTCCTCTCCCCGGTTTAATTAGACTCTCTCGGTTTCATCATCGTTCCGGTAAAAAGCGCTACCAGAACGAGTATTCCTCCCAAAAGTTGAAGGAAAGACATACGCTCTCCAAGAAGGAGAAACGAAAGCACAAGAGAAACAAAAGGTTGAGTCATGTAAACGAGCGCAGTCGTGTTGTTTCCCACTTCCTTCTGATACCTCATCTGCCAGAGGATACCGAGGGTCGTAGCGAACACTCCGCTGTAGATCCCCACAGAAATCGCTTCGAGATTCAGGTGCCACCTTTCGCCCAATCCAAAAAGGAAATTAACGGCTCCAACGGTCACGAATTGCCAGAAAAGCATGTTCTTTTCCTCTTCGGATCTGGAAAATCTGGTTATGAGAACCACGTGCAGTGCAAACAGAACCGCGCAGAAAAACTGAAAAAGATCTCCCAGTGTAATTTGCGACACGCCACCTGTGAGCAGATAGAGCCCAAAAACCCTGAAGTGAAAGAGATAAAGTGAATTTTTCTCAATTTCTCCCTTTCAAGAAGAAAAGCAAACAAGGGCACAAGAAACACAAAGCTCGAAACGATGAAACCGCTTTTTACAGCACTTGTGAATTTCAATCCCCAGAGCTGAAATATGTACGCTCCACAGAGAACAAGCCCCAGTAGGAAACTCTTCACAAACCTGCCGGGTCCGAACACGAAAAGCGAAAGTAAGGCCGCACTTCCAAACCTCACAGTGTTGTAAACGAAGGGAGAAACGCCTCCCAGAACGAGTTTCTGAAGCGGAAAAGTCGAACCCTGAAGAACCGCCGTTAGAACGAGAAACGCAAGGGCTTTATTTTCCCGCCACATCCAGAACCTCCACCAGAACACTCGGTGCTATCGTGTGTTGAGACACCTTCACATCGTTTCCAACGAGAACTATCTTTCTCAGAAGATCGAGGAAGTTACCCGATACGGTGATGTCTTCCACACCGTGTACGATCTCTCCGTTTTCCACCCAGTATCCCTTCGCAAACAGCGAAAATTCCCCAGATATAGAATTCGCCCCCGCGTGCATTCCTTCAACTTCCGTGATAACGACTCCTCTGCTCATCTCCTTCAAAAGTTCTTCAAAAGATTTCTCACCCGGCATCAGCATGAGATTGACCGGACGTATTCCTCCTATGAATCCATTCCCCGTTGGTTTCACTCCTTCTTTTCTGGCCGTCTTCAGATTGTGAAGGAACGTTTTCAGCACACCGTTCTCCAGCACAAATTTCTCGGTTGTGGGAACTCCTTCATCGTCGAAGGGAGTGCTGGAAAGTCCCTTGGGATGGTAAGGCAGATCCTTTATCGAAACAGCGGGGTTTCCCACCTGCTCTCCAAGCTTTCCCTTCAGCGGAGAAAGATTTTTCTGCACATTTTCAGCCGATATCATGGGTATGAACATCTCCATGAGATCGAGCAGAGCTGTGTTTCTCATCAACACAGGATACTTCCCGGATGGTATCGTTTTTGAACCGATGAGAGAAATTGCCTCTTCCGCAGCTCTTTTCCCTATTTCCTCGGGGTCCAGCTCTTCCGGTACCCTCGCCAGTTCATACCAAGAACCAGATCGCGGATTGGTGTCTCTAGCGATCGCCATGGCGAAAAGGAAACCGCCGTCCATCTGACTCTCAACGTTCAAGCCCAGTGTGTTGGTGATGATCTTCTTTATTACCATGTCCCTGTACATGACTGTTGGTACCATGGCGACGCGTTCGTCTTTCGCAGCGCTCTCGTGAGCCTTTTTGGCCATACCCATTTTCTCTTTGACAGAGAGCTTTTCGAATCTCCCAACGTACGTTTCCATTTCTCTGTACTCTTCCCCACCCTCGAAGAAGTATTCTTTCTCTTCACTGTCCTTGATCTGCAAATTGCTCAGTGCCTCTTCGAAACACTTTTCTGGATCTTCCAGAACCTGTGTTCTGAACGCTCCTGTTTTTCCATCTTTCAGCACTTTTATTTCCACGTTGAATTTTCCCGCGTCCGTGTACTGATCGAGGTCACCGTTTGCGAGACGAAGGGAAAATTCTTTAGTCTCCAGAAAACTTATCTGAACTTCCACTCCATTTTTCTTTGCAAGAACGAACAATCTATCTTTGAATTCTTCGAAGGTCATTTGTTTCGCCCCCCTACTACGATCTCCTTAACTCTTATCGTGGGCTGGCCCACATCTGCCGGAACGGATCCAGAGAACGAACCGCACATACCCTGGTCTCTCGCCAAATCGTTTCCCACCATGTCGATCTTCTGAATGATCTCGTGTCCCTTACCTATCAGTGTGGCGCCCCTCACCGGTTTCGTGATCCTTCCTTTTTCTATGAGATACGCTTCAGAAACCGCGAAGTTGAACTCTCCAGTGGCCGGATTAACCGATCCACCTCCCATGGTCTTCGCGTAGAGACCGTACTCGGTAGCCGCGATGATTTCTTCCGGGTGGTAATCTCCAGGGAGTATGAAGGTGTTGCTCATCCTCGAAGTGGGTGGGAAGGTGTAGTCCTGTCTTCTGCCGCTTCCTGTGCTCTTCATCCCCATTCTTCTCGCACCGAGCTTGTCCACAAGGTAGCCAACGAGAACCCCCTTGTCTATGAGCAGTGTTCTCTGTGTGGGAGTTCCTTCGTCGTCCACGTTAGCGGAACCCCAGCCGTTCGGAATGGTGGCGTCGTCCACCGCGGAAACACATTCCGCAGCCACTTTCTGCCCGAGCTTTCCCGCAAAAACAGAAGCCCCCTTCGCCACGGACGTTGCCTCAAGACCATGTCCAACCGCCTCGTGGAAAATGACTCCTCCAAAGCCGTTGGCAATCACAACCGTCATTTTTTCAGCTGGAGCGGGTTCTGCCTCGACCATCCTGGCTGCTATTCTCGCTGCCTTCCTTGCCGCTTCCTCCACATCTATTCTGTCGAAGAATTCAAAACCCATTCCTGCCCCAGGACCGTAGAAACCCCTTTCGAGCACTCCGTCCTTTTCCGCCACCGCGTTTATCATCAAGCGAGTTCTCACCCGTCTGTCTTCAGCCCAGGTTCCTTCTGAATTTGCAACCAGAATCTCCTGATCGTAGTCCCAGTACCAGACTACCACCTGCTTTATGAGTTCGGAGTAATTTTTCGCCGCGTAATAGGCTTTTTTCATGACAGACACTTTGTCTGTTTTTTCCACCTGAGCCGGTGGAATGAGTACCACGTGTCTTTCCTTCCTTTTCGTTCTGTTGAAATTGAACGTGAGATCCTCAACTTTCGTTTCCTCGAGTGCTTCTCCCACCTTCTTTGCGACGTTTATCAGATTTTCTCTCGAAAGATCGTTAGTGTAGGCGTAAACGGCTTTTGTACCGAGAAAACCTCTTATTCCCACCCCAACGATCTCACCGCTCGTTGCCTGCTCGATCTTCCCATCCTTCAGCTCGTATCGATTCTCGAATTTTCTCTCAAAGAAAAGCTCAGCGAAATCCCCTCCGTTCTTCAAAACAGCTGAAAGAACGTCTCTGATAACGCTTTCGTTGAGCACCGTGATCCCTCCTTTCTTTTTAACCATTATACTACTTTCCAAGTTCGGGGTGCTAACTATTTCAGCACCTCCAACTGGTGTAGAATAAGATCGATGGGAGGTGATACCATGAGGAAATTTTTGCCAATTCTTTTTCTGCTGATTGCAAGCGCCGTACTGGCTGGTGATTACGTCCTGATCGTTTATTCAGAGCCCCTTTCTCAGGTTTTCGTAAACGGAAACTACGTGGGAACGGTCGATGTGACCGGTCAGATGATACTTACGTTGAATTCTTCCGGGAAATTCACCATAACGGTGAGAAAGAGCTGGTACATTCCTTTTGAAAGCGAAATCATCGTTTCATCTCCAGGAGAATTCGTTATATTCGCGAACTTGAAAGAAGCAGGAGCTCTGAGAGTCTTCTCGAACGTGTACCCCGTTGAGGTCTTCGCTGAAGGCATGTACCTAGGAAAGATCCACAGCGTCAAGGATGTACTCTACGTGCCGGCCGGTACGGTGACGCTCACATTCAAAGCTCCGGGGTACAAGGAAGAAGCGGTGACCGTCCAGGTAAAACCAAGGAGCGAGAACACAATCAACATCTATCTGGAAGAGAAAGCGCTCGCACTCGACTTGAAAGTGGAACCCGAGAGATTCTCACCGAACGGTGACTGGTACAACGATAAAACTACATTCTATATCTACCTCTCCAAACCCGCGGACCTGAGTGTGGAAGTTCTGAACGACAGAGGAGAAACCATCTGGTTCAGACAGCTGAAAGGCTCCGAGGGAACGAACAAGGTGATCTGGGACGGAAAAGACGCATCAGACGGAAGATACAGGGTGAGAGTAACTGCCTCAACCGACGATGAGATGCAGTCTGTAGAAAAAGAAGTGATCGTGGACAGGAGCGAGTACACCTACTTCAAAGAACTGTTCATCGGTTCGGTCCTCGCCCTGGTGGTTCTCCTGATTCTCGTTCATTAACCTCTGAGTACTACAAAGTAAATGTACACAGAATAGATGATGAGGAAAACTGCCCCTTCAAAACGGGAAATTCTCCTTCTGGAGACAGCAAAAACAAGAAGAAGGACCGACGTTAAGAAAAGAAACCAGAGATCCACAGAGTAGTTGACATCCACTGTCAATCTTCCAAAGAACGAACTCACTCCCAGTATGAAGAGGATGTTGAAGATGTTGCTTCCCACGATGTTTCCAACGAGGATATCACTCTCTTTTTTCGCCGTTGAAACGATGCTCACCACGAGTTCCGGCAGAGAAGTCCCAACGGCTATCACAGTCAAACCTATAAACGCTTGAGAAAGACCGAAAGTTTCGGCTATTTTCACCGCGTTCTCTATGGCAAGGTCGCCTCCGAACCAGAGAGCGAGGATTCCACCCACGATCATCAAAAGACTGACTGCAACACTCTTCTGTGGTTTTATCTCTTCCAGTTCCTCTTCCACCACTTCCTTCGCTGAGGTGACTAAGTAATACATGAAGATGACCATGAAAGAAAGGAACACCACCCCATCGTACCAGGAAAGATAATAATTTTTCAGAAACAAACTGATGAAAGAGATAGTCGCAAGGATCATGAACGGAATTTCAGATCTCACAGTGCTTCTTTTCACCGGCACTGCTCGAAGAACGGCAGCGAGCCCGAGGCAGAGTCCAACGTTTGCTATGTTGCTTCCAACCACGTTGGAAATAGCTATACTGGAATATCCCTTAATGGCGGAAACGAGAGAAGAAACAAGTTCGGGAAGGGACGTTCCAAAAGCAACAACAGAAAGTCCCACGATCAACTTGGAGATCCCCAGTGTCAGTGCCAGCGACGACGCCCCCGTGACGAGCCAGTTTGCGCCGATCACCAGAATCGCTATTCCCAGGGCAGTCAGAAGAAAAGCCACAGCCTGATCACTCTCCTATGATCTTGACGAGGACTCTCTTTGGTCTCATACCGTCGAACTCACCGTAGAAAACCTGTTCCCACGGTCCCAGATCCATCTTTCCATCGGTGATGGCTATGACCACTTCTCTTCCCATGATCGTGCGCTTGAGATGAGCGTCCGCGTTGTCTTCTCCGGTGTCGTTGTGCCTGTACTGGGAGTACGGCTTCTCCGGAGCGAGTTTTTCGAGCCACACCTCGAAATCGTGGTGAAGTCCCGGCTCATCGTCGTTTATGAAGACACTCGCGGTTATGTGCATGGCGTTGCAGAGAAGAAGACCTTCTTTTATACCGCTTTCTCTAACACACTCCTCCAGAAGGGGAGTTATGTTGATGAACTCCCTTCTCCTCTTCGTGTGAAACCAGAGTTCTTTTCTGTAGCTCTTCATTCTTCATCCTCCTCCACCAGTACGAAGTCTATCTCGCCCCTGATCTTGTCTGCCCTCATCACTTTTACCTTGAGAACATCTCCCAGCCTGAAGACCCTTCCCTTTCGCTTCCCGATGAGCATGTTCCTTGTTTCGTCGTAGTAATAGTAGTCGTCCAGCGTCGATATGTGAACAAGACCGGAGATGCTCTTTTCAGGAATCTCCACGAACAGCCCAAATTTGGTGATGTTCGTTACCACAACGTCAAAAACCTCCCCTATGTGGCGGGCTATGTATTCTACTTTCTTCATAGCTACAAGGTCCCACTCCGCTTCGTCCGCGACTCTTTCCCTTCGACTGCAGTGTTTCGCGATCTTCGGAAGCACCTTGGAGAATTTTTCGATCTGTTCGGGGGTGAAGTATCCGTTCTGCTCAAGGTAGAGTTTCAAAAGCCTATGAACGACAAGATCGGGATATCTTCTTATGGGTGAAGTGAAATGCGTGTAAGCGTAAGAAGCAAGTCCGAAATGACCGATGTTCACGGCGGAGTACATTGCCCTTTTCATGGATCTGACGAGGAGTCTTTCTACACTGCTTCTCAAAGGATGGTCTTTGACCTTTTCCAGAAGTTTCTGAAGCATTCCCGGGTGGATATTCTGGGGAAAATTCGCTCTTATCCCCATCGCTTCAAGATAGTTCCTCAACTGAAAAATGGTCTCGGGATCGGGTTCCTCGTGTACACGATACATGAATGGAAGTCCGGCGTGATCGAATATTTCAGCCACCGTCTCGTTCGCTCTGATCATGAATTCTTCTATCAACTTCTCTGCAATTCCTCTCTTTCTTGGAACGATATCCACCACCTGACCGTTTTCGTCCAGTATGACCTTCACTTCGTCACTCTCTATATCGAGAATGGCTCCACGCTTTCTCCGTGCTTCTCTCAATATCTCTGCGAGTTCCACCGCGTTGTATATGAGATCTTTGAAAGGTTCGTACTCCTTCATAGAAGAGGGATCTTCCAGGAATTCGTTCACCCTCTCGTAGATCATCCTTTTTTTGCTCTTTATCACACTCGGATAGACATCGTATCTCACGACCCGTCCGTCTCTGTCTATTTCCATCTCCACACTCATGGTGAGTCTGTCTTTCCCCTCAACGAGACTGCAGATACCGTTGGACAGTCTGAAGGGGAGCATTGGAATCACGGTATCGATGAGGTACACACTCGTTCCCCTCTTGAAGGCCTCCTGGTCCAGTGCGGAACCTTCTTTCACGTAATGTGAAACGTCCGCTATGTGAACACCGAGAAGGTAATTTCCGTTCGAAAGCTTTTCCACGGAGATGGCATCGTCGAAGTCCTTTGCGTCCTCACCGTCTATCGTGACGATGACTTTATCTCTCAAATCTTTTCTTCCGACAAGGTCTTTTTTCCTCACTCTGGCAGGAATCGCGTTCGCTTCTCTTATGACCTCTTCTGGAAATTCACCCGGTTCTGGAAGATCGTGCTTCACTATGACACTTGGAAGGTCGATGGAAGGGTCATCGAGATCACCGAGTACTTTCACAACCTTCGCCTCAGGGTTCTTGCCGGGAGAGGGATATTTCAGAATCTCCGCTATCACCTTTTGGTTGGGTTTCGCGCCATCGATGTTCTCGGGTGCCACGTAAAAATCGTACGCAATCTTCGGGTCATCCGGCACAACAAATCCAAAGGTTCCTTTGTGATCAAAAACACCAACTACCCTCGTAAGGCCACGTTCGAGAACCTTTACGACTCGTCCCCTTGGAAGCCCTCTCCAGGTTCCTGCTATTTCAACGACGACTCTGTCCTTGTGCATGGCGTACTTCGTGTCTTCAACAGGAACAGCGATTTCTTCAAACTCGTCTGTTATGACAAAGGCCACGTAACCACTTCGTGTGAATTCGATCGTTCCTACTTTGAGATCTTCGCCGAGTTTTCTGTACCTTCCCCTGCTGTCCCTGAAGATCCTTCCCTCTTTTTCCAGCTTTTTCACAACTTCTCTCACTTTTCTTCTCTCTTCTCTTGTCTTTGCCCGGAATTTCTTGTAGAGTTCTTTCAAAGCCATGGGTTTGTAATCGTCTGAGAGAATGAACCTTTCCACATCTTTCCTACTTATCGGACTCATGTACTCACCTTCTTCTATTTTGTCCTGAAGAGTCTGTCGCCCGCATCTCCAAGACCGGGAATGATGTAACCGTGATCGTTGAGGCGCTCGTCCAGTGCCGCAACGTAGATTTTAACATCTTCGTATTTTTTCTCCACCGCCTCCACTCCCTCTGGAGCCGCGATCAGAGCCACCAGCGTGATCTTCTTCGCCCCGTTCTCCTTCAAAATCTCGATGGCCTTTACCGAAGAAACACCCGTTGCCAGCATGGGATCCAGCAAAAAGACCTCTTTGTCGTCGTTGAGAGGAGGCAGCTTGGCGTAGTATTCCACCGCCTGAAGCGTCTCCGGATCTCTGTATATTCCTATGTGGCCCACCGATGCGTTTGGAAGCAGTTCAAGAATACCATCCGCCATCACAAGACCGGCTCTGAGAATAGGAACCACCACGACATCCTTATCGTTTATACGGTATCCGATCGTTTTCGTTATGGGAGTTTCCACCTCTACCTCCTCGCACTTCAAATGTCTCGTGGCTTCGTACGCGAGGAGGAGCGTTATCTCTCTGAGCAGTTCTCTGAACTCCTTTGGACCGGTGTTCTTGTCTCTCATGATCGTGAGTTTGTGCTTTATGAGGGGATGATCCACTACAACGAGATTCTTCATATTTCCACCCCTTCGATCTTGTCGCGGTACAGAGGAAACCTTTCGCAGAGCTCCCTTACCCTCTTTGAAACCTCTTCCCTCACCTCTGGTTTCACCGTTCCGTTTTCATCGGTCACGTTTGAAAGAACCAGGTCTATCATCTCGGCGATCTCTTCCATCTCTTCTTCCTTCATTCCGCGGGTTGTAACAGCGGGTGTTCCTATTCTGATACCGCTCGCCACGAACGGAGATCTCTTTTCGTTGGGAATGGTGTTTTTGTTCACTGTGATACCACAGCTTTCCAGGGCCTTTTCCGCCGCTTTACCCGTTATGTCTTTTGGTGTGAGATCCACCAGGAACAAGTGTGTATCAGTTCCTCCAGAAACGATCCTGTAACCTCGTTTCTGGAACTCTTCAGCCATCTTTTTAGCATTTTTGACCACCTGATTTTGGTACTCTTTGAACTCCTCCGTCATGGCTTCTTTGAAACAGACGGCTTTCGCCGCTATGACGTGCATGAGAGGACCGCCCTGAATGCCAGGGAAGATGGTTTTATCCACGGCTTTGGCGATATCCGGATCATTCGTGAGTATCAAACCACCTCTGGGTCCCCTGAGGGTCTTGTGTGTGGTAGAAGTCACCACATGGGCGTACTCCAAAGGATTCGGATGAATTCCTGCAGCGACGAGTCCGGCAAAGTGAGCCATATCCACCATCAAATATGCTCCCACCTCATCGGCTATCTCTCTGAATCTTTTGAAATCGATGATCCTGGCGTAAGCACTTCCACCCGCAACGATTATCTTTGGCTTGTGTTCCAGGGCGAGTCTTCTGACCTCATCGTAATCTATCGTTTCCGTTTCCAGATTGACTCCGTAGGGTACCACCTTGAAGATCTTCCCTGAGAAATTCACCGGCGCTCCATGGGTGAGGTGTCCCCCGTGAGACAGGGACATTCCCATGATCGTGTCTCCGGGCTGGGCGAGTGCCAGATAAACCGCCATGTTCGCCTGAGAACCGGAGTGCGGCTGAACGTTCGCAAATTTGGCTCCAAACAACCTCTTCGCTCTCTCTATAGCGAGTTCTTCTGCTCGATCCACCCATTCGCAGCCACCGTAGTACCTCTTCTGCGGGTATCCTTCCGCGTACTTGTTGGTGAGCATGCTTCCCATGGTTTCTATGACAGCGAGTGACGCGAAGTTCTCAGAGGCGATCAGCTCCAGGCCGTACTCTTGACGCTTCAACTCGTTCACAAGAACTTCGTATATTTCGGGATCAACCTGTTTTACATGTTTCCACACGAAAAATCACCTCACTCGACAGTGTATTCTGTCCCCGAAGGGGTATCCTTTAAAATGATTCCAATCTCCCTGAGATGATCCCTTATTCGATCAGAAAGATCGTATCTTTTTTCCTTCCTCAAGACATCTCTCACTTCTATCAGCAGTTTGAGTAGTTCTTCAGAGGAAACTTCTTTCTTCTCTTCGTTGAGATCGAAAAGTCCCAGAACGGGGCCAAACTCCCTTCTGATCAGGTGATAGTAGAGAAGGGCATCTTCACGGTCGTTGTCATCCATCGCTTTGCTGAGGTTTCTCGCGAGTTCAAAAATCAAGGACACAGCCACCGGTGTGTTGAAATCGTCGTCGAGAGCTTCCACAAAACGATTAACGTACTCTTCGTAAACAGCGTTTCTCTTAGGTATCCCGATGTCTCCAGATTTTTCGTATCGTCCCAGGATCTCCCAAACACGTTTGACCGCCCTGGAATAATCCTGAAGGAGTTCTTCAGAGAAGTCCATCGGCGACCTGTAATGCTTTGAGAGAATCATGTACCTTAGACCGTCTCTGCCGTACCTTTTCACGGCTTCACGGACGGTGAAGATGTTTCCCGTCGATTTGCTCATCTTGTCACCGAGGAACCTGACCATGCCGTTGTGCATCCAGTATCTCGCGAAAACCTTACCGGTCAGAGCCTCGGCCTGGGCCTTCTCGTTCTCGTGGTGCGGAAACACGAGATCTTCCCCACCCGCGTGTATATCGAAACTCTCTCCCAGGATTTTTACGGACATAACCGTACACTCTATGTGCCAACCTGGTCTTCCCTCTCCCCAGGGAGACTTCCAGCAGGGTTCACCAGGTTTGGCCTTTTTCCAGAGAGAGAAATCGAGAGGAAACTTCTTCGTTTCGTCCACCTCGACCCTGGCACCCGCGATGAGATCCTCTATCTTCTTTTTTGAGAGTTCACCGTACTTTTCGAACTTTCTCACGTCGAAATAGACACCCGTTTCCGTTTGATACGCAACCCCTTTTTCTACAAGTCTTTCTATTATCTCAACAATATCGTCGACGAAATCGGTGGTTCTTGGATGAAAATTCGCCGGTCTTATACCGAGGGCATGAGCGTCTCTCCAGTACTCGGCTATGAAGGTATCCGCCACGGTCTTGTAATCGACACCGAGCTGATTCGCCTTGTTTATGATCTTGTCGTCTATATCTGTGAAATTCTGAACCATTATGACCCTGTAACCCCTGTACTCGAGGTACCTCCTGAACACATCGAATACCACCGCGGGTCTCGCGTTCCCTACGTGGATGAGGTCGTACACGGTGGGTCCGCACACGTACATCCTCACAACACCGGGTTGAATGGGCACAAATTCTTCTTTTTTCCTGTCAGGGTGTTGGTTATTCTCATCGATGCACCTCCTGTTTTCACACGTTGATGTTGCTGATCTCCACCAGTTCCTCCGAAGTGAGAACCTCTTCTATGTTCAGAATGATCACAATATCGTCACGAACTTTAGCAAGCCCGAGAATGTATTTTTTCCTTTTCCCGAAAGACTCTGAGGAGGCTGTTCGATGTCACTCTCTGTGAGGGTCAAAACCTCGCTCACATCGTCCACTAAGAAACCTACCAGTGTGTCTTTCACCATCGAAACAATGATTTTCGCCTTCTTTTTGTCTTCCATATCCGACATCTTGAACTTCTTTCTGAGATTCACCACCGGAATGATCTTTCCTCTGAGGTTCATGACTCCCTCTATGTACTCTGCCGTCTCTGGAACAGGAACGATCTTTTCCACTTCGACGATGCTCTCCACTTTCATGATGTCAACACCGAACACCTGATTTCCCAGCTTGAACGTCACCACTTTCAGTTCCATTTTCATCCCCCCTTACACGATCTTCATGAGTATCTGACCTGTTTCTATGTTGTCTCCCTCTTTCACGAGGATCTCCTTTACTGTTCCAGAAAACTCGGACTGAAGCTCGTTTTCCATCTTCATGGCTTCAAAGACAAGCAGTTTATCTCCCACGTTCACCTTTTGACCCTCTTTTACAAGCAACTTCAACACGATGCCCGCCATGGGAGCCTTAACCAGTTTTTCTTCCTGATCTGGAGACTCTTCTTTTTCCATCACAACTGGTTTTGGTTCTTCCTTGGGAATTTCCTGAATTACTTTCTGAGACACTTCTTTCGCTGGTTTCTCAGCTGATTCCTTTTTACGAACGTTTCCTATTTCTTCCACTTCCACAATGTATTCCTTTCCGTTCACCACCACTCTGAACTTTCTGACCATCTTCTCCTCCTCCAGCCAGTTTTTTTCCACGCTTCGTACCCTCGTTTTTCTCTGCTTTTTTTCACAGAAACTATTCTGTATTCACCTTCGATTACCTGCGAAAGCACCGCCGAGATAACTGCTATCAATTCTTCGTTCTCTCCTGAATACCTGGTCTTCTTTTCTTCAACAACAGCGGGTCTCTCTTTTCCCGAGAAGAATTTCAAAACAATAGAGAAGAAATACAGAATAAGAAATACAAAAAATACTGTCACTATTCCGAACAGAAAGATGGTGATCATTACCTCACCTCACAGAGGGATGTTTCCATGCTTTTTCTTCGGCCTGTACTCAACTTTCGTTTCGCAGACCTCAAGTGCCCTCATTATGTATTTTCTTGTCTCTCTCGGATCTATCACCGCGTCCACGTATCCTCTGCTCGCTGCTATGTACGGATTCGCGAACTGCTGTTTGTATTCTTCGATGAGCTTTCTTCTCGTTTCTTCTGGATTGGAAGAAGCCTCTATTTCCCTTTTGAAGATAATATTCGCAGCGCCTTCAGGCCCCATGACCGCGATTTCAGCGGACGGCCAGGCAAGCACCATATCCGCCCCCAGATGTTTGCTTCCCATGGCGATGTACGCTCCTCCATAGGCCTTTCGGAGAATGACCGTGATCTTCGGGACCGTTGCCTCGCTGTACGCGTAGAGCAGCTTCGCTCCATGTCTTATGATACCGCCGTGTTCCTGAGCGACACCGGGGAGATAACCAGGAGTGTCCACGAAGGTCAGAATAGGAATATTGAAGGCGTCAAGGAACCTGATGAAACGCGCCGCTTTGTCGGAGGAATCGATATCCAGAACACCGGCGAGTACGGAAGGCTGATTCGCCACTATTCCCACTGTCTTTCCCTGGATTCTGGCAAAGCCTATGACGATGTTCTTTGCAAAGTACGGTTGGACTTCGAAGAACTCTCCGTGGTCCACGACCCTTTTGATGACTTCTCTCACATCGTACCCCTTGTTCGGATTGTCCGGAAGGATGTCGAGAATGTCCTCCGGAGTTTCCAGACTGGTATCGGGATCCTCAACGGGCGGTTCTTCGGCGTTGTTGGAAGGGAGGTACGAAAGGAGTGTCCTCACCAGCGACATGGCTTTTTCATCGTTGTCTGCCAGAAAGTGGGCGTTCCCACTCCTTTGATTGTGAACCATGGCACCTCCCAGATCCTCCTGGGAGATCTCTTCACCCGTCACCGCCTTTATCACGTTCGGCCCCGTTATGAACATCCTGGCGGTCTGGTCCACCATCACGATGAAATCGGTTAGGGCGGGAGAATAGACAGCCCCACCTGCACAGGGACCAGCTATCACGGTGATCTGCGGCACCACACCGGAAGCGAGGGTGTTCCTTAAAAATATTTCGCCGTAACCGGCGAGTGCATCCACACCTTCCTGAATCCGTGCGCCTCCAGAATCATTTATACCGATCACCGGTATTCCCATCTTGAGAGCCAGATCGAGGAGTTTCGCGATCTTCTTCGCGTGCATTTCTCCCAGTGAGCCGCCCATCACCGTGAAGTCCTGAGAGAAAACGGCGACTTTTCTTCCGTTTATCTCTCCCACACCTGTAATGACTCCATCCCTTGGAAGTTTCAGCTTGTCGAGCCCAAAGTACGTGTTTCTGTGTCTCACAAACTTGTCGAACTCCACGAACGTTCCTGGATCGAGGAGTAGTTCTAATCTTTCCCAGGCGGTGAGTTTTCCAGACTCATGCTGTTTTTCTACTTTCTCAGGACCGCCACCCTGTTCAATCTCTTTCTCAATTTTCTTCAATTCTTCGATCTTATCCCTCAGACTCATCTTATCCCTCCGTTTCTAATGATGCCAGGACTTCCTCCAGTATCTCCTCTTCATCTCTTGTGTCTCCATCGAGTTTTTTCATGAGAATCTTCTCGAGAACCTCTCCAATTATTTTACCGGATGTTATTCCTTTTCTGATTAGATACTCCCCGTTTATCTTTTCGAGCTTTGTGTTCTTTATCTTCAAAAGATAAGATTTGAACAGCTCTTCTTTCTCACCGCTGAGATACGCTAAGAAGTGACAGATCGTTTCGTTCGAAACTCCCTTCACGAGAGGATAAACAAAGGAAGCAGGAACCCTTTCTGAAAGCATTTCTAAAAGAGCGGGGGCACTCTTTTCTACATGCCTGATTTCATTTATCAAATCCCTGCGAAGAGAATATCTATCCCTCACTTCTTTCCAGCTCTCGTCGTCGTAGAACTCAAGGAACACGTGGAGCACCGCGTAGAATTTGTCAACCTCTCCGAAGTTCTCCTCCACCCACGGAATGTTTCTGAAGAGATTTTCCATCTTCCCGTCCATGGAAGGTGTGTAATAGGTTTTTGGAAACAGATGTTTTATCACATCGAACTGTGCCATCCTTCTGATCGACTTCAGGGGGTTTTTCTCTTCGAGTATTTTCTCCAGTTCCTGCCTGAGACGTGGTCCAGTTGTTCTCTCAAGGTAACCTTCTTCAACGGCCTGTTTCAGGAGCCTCTCTGTTGTTTCTTCTATTCTGAAGTCAAAACGTTGCTCAAACCGAATGGCACGTAGAATCCTTGTGGGATCGTCTACAAAACTCAGGGTGTGAAGAACCCGTATTACTCCTTCCTTCAGATCTCTGTATCCTCCAAAGAAATCGATCAGCAATCCGAAATCTTTCGGATTCAGCTTTATAGCCATCGCGTTTATCGTGAAGTCTCTCCTGTAGAGATCTTTCTTTATCGTACTCATCTCCACATCGGGGAGTTTGGCGGGTGATTCGTAGTACTCCAGTCTTGCTGTTGCGATGTCTATTCTGAGGCCTCCCTTCAGAAAAAGAGAGGCGGTCATGAATTTGTCGTGTTTCACCAGTTTTCCCGGTAGAAAACGTTTAGCGTACTCGGCAAATTCCAGCGCGTTGCCTTCAACAACGATGTCTACATCGAGATTCTTTATACCGAGTAGAAGATCGCGGACGAAACCTCCCACAACGTAAACGGGCATGTTCACCTCATCACCGAACTTCCCGAGGAGTCTGAAAAGATTCAAAATCTTCGGATCCACCCGTTCCACGAGGAGCTTTGAAACGTCTCTGAATATCTGTCCGTTCGCCTGAAACACCGGCATTACGTATTTTTTGAAGGGTTTTCCGAATATCGCCCTCAGAACGTCACTTCTTGTCACGATGCCCACGAGAATACCGTTTTCCAGTATGGGGATTCGTCCTATGGCGTGCTCCACCATGAGTTCTCTTAACCTGGTTACAGAAGTATCAGGGGTCGCCACCACCAGGTTCGTCGACATGATGGATTTCACAGGCCTGTCTCCCAGACCATGGTTCATCGCCTTTTCGACCGCTTTCTTCGTAACAATACCTACCAGCCTGTTTCCTTCAACGACTGGAAATCCACTGTGTCCGGTTTGCTTCATCAACCTATCCACTTCTTTTATCGTCATGTTAGATAGGACCACCTTCACGGGAGAGGACATGATATCTCTTGCGCGGAGGAGTGGCACCACGTGATCATGGAGTCTATTCAAAACTTCTTTCAAAACCTCGTCGATCTCTTTTCCGGTGATAGTCGCAGAGGCTGCCCTCATGTGTCCGCCTCCCCCGAGGTCTTTCATGAGAGAGCCGAGATCCACATCTGGTGAACCGGTTCTTCCAATAACGTAGATCTTTTTTCCCATCTTCACGATCGCTATGAAGGTTTCCTTTCCCATCATTTCCCAGGCTTTACTCACAATCAGCCCCATTCCCCCAACGAAATCCTCGCACTCTATCAACGAGATCGTTATCGGAACACCGTTCACTTCATAATCACGTGCGTTCTCTATCAGTTTGTCCAGCAGTTCCATCTGCTTGGGGGTGAGTTCTTCTCTTGTGTAAAGTGCCACTTCATCGAGATTTGCCCCGTTCTCCAGAAGGAATTTCGCTATCTCCAGATCCCGCGGTGTGGTTGAAGAAAAAAGGAGATTTCCCGTGTCGTCGTAGAGAGCGATCATGAAAAGAGTGGCTTCGGTGGGATCCAGTGGTATATTTTTCTCCCGAATGAGCTCAACGAGTATCGTGATCGTGGCTCCTACCTTCGATACCATTCCATCGTAAGGACTTTCATCTACGTGGTGATCGTAAACAGTTATTTTCGCCCCCTGGCTTCTCTCTCTGATGCTCTCCGGTATGCGGTCCGGAGAAGGTGCGTCGACGATCACAAGTTCTGTGATCTCACCTTCAAACTCATGATCCCAGACGAATTCAAACCGATCCGAGTAAACCTTGAGGAAATCGGAAAGATTCCTCGCTGGATTGGAAGGCAGAACTATAATGTGGTCATCAAACAGCTTCTTTGCCGCGACACAGGAAGCGAAGGCATCGAAATCGGGTGACCTGTGTGTGGTGATGACCCTCATTCACTCCACCTCTAAGGTGACGGTCACAGAACTCGCTTCCATTGTATCTTCTTCAAGATCCATGACCACTCTCTCTGCTTCCATTTCCAGATCTTTTTCTTTATCCTTCAACCTCACACTGCGGAGGAGTTCTATGATACCGTCTTTTCTTCTGTAAACCACCTCTTCGGAATTTGCCACAACTGAACCCTTCTGAATCTTCACCTCTCCAGTTCCCTGGAAAACGTCCTCTTCAAGATCGAAGGTGATTTGTTCGCACTCTATATAGATCGTTTCTGTACTGGTTTTATCGATGAACTCACCTTTCACATTTCCCGTGATAGTTCCCACTCTGGTCTCCACATCGTAAATGAGGCTATCTCCTTTCAACTCCCCATCTTCAAGGGTCACAGTCACAGATGAACTCGCTTCCGTTATTCTCCACTTTCCACTCAGTTTTTTCACGATTAAATTGTCCGCAGTCAGCGTAAAGTTCTCTTCTTCGATCTTGAGAACAACGTTTCCGGAATACTCTATCCTTTCATCAGAAGGCTTCACAAAATCTGCTTTTATGTGGATCGTCTTTGAGAATGCGAAAAGACTCACAAGGATGAAGAACGCGATCAACAACTTTTTCACAGAACCACCTCCTCAAAGAACCTGGAGAACTCTTCGTAAGCGCGTCTCGTTGTAGAAACCGGAGAAAGGGAAGAACATGCTATTCTCAAGCTTTTAGCCTTTTTTATTCTTTCTTTCTCCAGATGCTTTGTTCTGGCTGTTGTCGACAAAAACAGGTACTCGAGCGCGTTTCTGGGGGGATTCTTTTCTTTCTCCACATCGAAAAGGATAGTCAGCTCTCCTTCGGGAACTCCCGTGATCCAGGTGATGGGAACGTACCTGTCTTCGTATGGGCGGTAGAGTATCGGAAAGGAAAGAGAAATCTTGAGCGCTTTTCTCAAATCGTCCCCCTCTTTGAAAACCACTTCCTTTCCTTCAAAAAGATCGAAAACCCAGATTTCAAGACCTCCTGGGATTTTCTGTGCGGGGAACAGCGAATCTATGTACCTGTACAGGCGCTCGTGATTTCGAACACCGTTCAGCGTGTCACCGATTCTCATCAGTATTCGAAGAGCATCCACCATTGAAAGCTGATCTATGCCTTTCGTGAAGAAAGGATCGAGAAGCTTTTCAATGTTCTTCCATTCCTTCACCAGAATCGAGTACGTCCTGTTAGTAGATCTTGTAAGGAAAAAAAGAGCGCAGGGAATGGAGGAAATTCCACAGCACCTCACCGTGAAATCGACTTTCGAATCTTTTAAAAATTTCAGCACCCCTATGACTCCCAGATAAGCACCGCTATCTCCACCGAACGAAATTACCAGGGTAAAATCACTCCCCTTAGATTTTTAAGTACCTTTCTATAGATTTCTTCGTACTTATCAAAGGCGTTCCAGGGCTCGTTCACATCGTGCATCACCACAAAATCCGCCTTTGAAAGTTCTTCTCTTTCCAGGAGAATCTCCTTCCACCTGTCCATCACAAAGAACATCTCGAAATGATTCTTAAATCCGTCTTTTCTCTCTCTGTTGAAAGCGGAAGCTACGACGAAGTCTGCTCCGAGTTCCCGCGCCTGAGAAACCGGTGTGGGTGCAAGAACCCCACCATCCAGACAGGGAGTCCCTCCTATCCAGATCGGCTCGAAATATCCCGGCACAGAACTGCTCGCTACGACGGCATCTATCAGAAATCCTTCTGTCACAAGGAGAGAATCCATGTTTTCTGTATCGAAGACCACAACACCGAGCGTCTTCTTGCAGTCAGAAAATTTCTTTCTACCAAAAGCCTCTTTGAGAACAGAAAACAGCAGGTCCGCCTTGAAAAGAGAGCGCTGAAACAATCCTCTCCAGGTGTTCTCCGATTCCGTCTTCTTCAGGTCTTCGAAGTGTTTCTTCATAAGGGAAAAGGTGATGTCTTTCACCAAAGCGGGCTCTCCGTAGAGCGCGTACAGACCACCTACAACGGCTCCTATCGATGATCCGGTGATCACATCGAACACGTCTCCAGATTTCTCCAGGAAAGCAACGTGAGCCGCCCCTTTGACTCCTCCCGCCGCGAACGCTATTCCCTTTGTCACGCTCATCGCCCCACAAGAAGAATGATTCCCAAAAGAAGAGCAAGAGCACCAGCGCCGATCACCATCAGCGTACTGGTATCCATCTGGAGCGAAGATTTCTCTTTTTCTTCCACCCTCTGGGAAAGTGCTGTCAAGTCCGAAGAGAGCCTTTCGATCTTCTTTGAAAGGTCGCTCACCTGCTTTTTCAGATCCTGGATTTCACTCTCCATTGTCGTTCTGTTTTGCTGATCTTCAGCGACGGATTCTTCCAGTCCGGAGAAACGTTTATTCAGGTTTTCCAGATCGCTTTTCAGGTTTTCCACGCTGGACTCCAGCATCTGAAATTTTGCTGTTGTCTGAAGGATACTCTTTTCCAGATCAGAGACCTTTTCCTCCTGAGCGGAGACTCTGCTGGAAACGACAGAAACCTTCTGGTTCATTTCGTTTTTCAGATTCACCACATCCGAGGAGAGTGAGTCCAATTCTTTGCGAAGCTGGTTCAACTCTTCTGAAAGACTTCCTGTTCTTCCCTTCAGCATGAGGATATCCTCGCCCGCGTCCTGTTTCCATGCGAGAAGGTTGCGCGTGTCTGAGCTGAGCTGAGTGATTGCTCCTTCAAGAGAGGTCATCTCTTTTGACACGTTTTCCAGATTCTTTTCCAGAAGAGTCAGTCTCGAGGTATTCTGTTGTGAACTCTCTTCAAGCTTCTTGAGGTTTTTTTCCACAACGTCTATTCTCCTCAGTATCTCCGAATCTATTCCAGCCGTTTCCTGCTTGAAGCTGGTGAAAGCCAGAGATAAATTGTTGAACGCTTCTTCCAGAGAATCGATCTTTGTCTTCAACTCTGAAACTTCACTCGCCGTGGAGGTAATTTCGAGTACAGCAGAATCAACACGAGAGTTCAAAGAATTGTAGTTCTTTTCTAGATTGGAAGTTCGTTCATCTAGAGCGATCGTGGCTGCTTTTACAATATCGAGCTCATCGAGCAGCGGGAGCTTTTCTTTGAGTTTTTCAAGTTCGAATCTCATGACCAGTCTGTAGATGTACTGCGCCACGTCGTATCGAGTCACGAGGAGCGCTCCCCTGAAGTTCCCCTTGTCATCGAGCTCCATGATGCCCGCTTTCACCACGTAGTTCACGGCTTCGAAAAACGGAGAGTCTGGTTCTAAATCCTTTATGTTCTGTGAAAGCAGGAGAATGCTTATCACTACCAACCCAAGAACAAGGATCTTTCTCAAAGACTTCACCTCCCTCTTCAACCTTAAAACATCCTTGAAAACACCCCGTGAACGGCCGGTTTATTGTTTGGAAAAATTTCTCTCCATAACGTCCTTCAACTCCTTCAGATAGTCGAGTATCTTTGAGGATTTTTCTTTACCAAGATCGCTTGTGATCTTCTCGATGAAATTCTCCCTTCGTTCGATGACCTTTTCTATGACCTCCTCTCCTTTTCTCGTTATAACCAGAAAGTAGGCTCTCCGGTCCGCGGGGTCTGGAGTGCGCGTCAGATAACCATCCGCCTCGAGTCTTTTCACCAGACCGGTCACCGTGCTCTTCGCAACTCCCAGCAGAACACTGAGTTCTCCTGGACGTTTGGGACCTTCGAAATAGATCTTCTGAAGAATGTCGAACTGAGCCGGTGTTATGCCGAAGTCTCTCAACACCTTTCTGCCTTCCACCTTCACCATGAAACAGATCTCTCTGAGAATTCTTTCAAAAGGTTGCTTCACGTTCTCACTCCTTCCCAGATAGCACCACTGTAATCTCACCGAGAGGTTTCTTCTTTTCAAAGTGCGAAATGGCCTCGCTCACCTTTCCTCTGAAGAATTCCTGATGAAGCTTCGTCATTTCTCTTGCGATGAACACTTCTCGATCCCCAATTATCTCCAGAATATCTCTCAGAGTTGAGAGTAACCTTTCCGGTGACTCGAAAAACACGATTACTCTGTTTTCTTTCTTCAAGGATTTGAGGAGTCTTCTTCTGTTTTTTCCGCGCGGCAAAAAACCCTCGAAGATGAACTTCGAGCCGGGAAATCCGCTCACCGCGACGGCACTCGTCAGAGCACTCGGTCCCGGAACGATATCCACCTCTATGCCTTCCCTCCAGCATTCCTCCACGAGGTTGTATCCCGGATCGGAGATCACCGGCATTCCCGCGTCGCTGACAATGGCTACTTTCTTCCCTTCCTTGAGAAGCGGCAGAATTTCTTTTATTCTTTTCTTCGAGTTCCTCTCGTTGAAAGAAAGAAGCGGTTTTTTTATTCTGTATTTGTTGAGAAGAACCATTGTTCTTCTGGTGTCCTCCGCAAGTATCAGGTCAACCTCCCTGAGCGTCTTCAAAGCCCTGATGGTGATATCTTCGAGGTTCCCTATAGGTGTTCCCACTATGATCAGCTTCCCCAAACTATCTCCTCCTCACCTCATAAAGAGGGGATCTTTCCCTCGCTTCTTTCAACATACTGCTGTCCAGCTGTATCTTCCTCGAAGTACCGAAAACCTTCTCAAACTGCGCTAAGATTCTTTCTTCCAGAGCCTTCACATCAACATCGTAGAGATCCAGGATGCCCTTCAAAGGAGGAACGTCCTCGCCAAAGATGGTTTTCAGAAGATCGATATCCTGCTTCAAAACTATGGATCCATGTTCAACGATGGACTCGGCCGTTCTGAACTGGGCACTTCCCACCACTTTGACACCGTTGATAACGATCTCGTACCTCGACGGAGCATCAAAACAAAGCGCCGTGTTTCCCCGCCTTTCGCTTGACAACTCGGCGTGCAACCCGGCTTCCACAAGAGCGTCCCTTATCAAACTGTGTACAAGCCTGTGAAATTCCAAAACAGAAAGCTTCCCAAAATTTATTTTTTTAGGGACTGCTAAACAATAGGTGATCTCCCGGTGATGGAGCAGAGCCCTGCCTCCGGAAGGTCTTCTCACAACATCTATCCAATCAGGAACGTTTATTCCGTCTTCCTTTTGAAAACGACCCAGAGAAACGGTGGGCCTTTTCCAACCGTAGAATCTGAACAACACCGAGTTCATATTCGCGGACCACTCCGCCATCAGACTATCGATGGCCATGTTCAACGCTCCAGGAAAAACACCTTTTTCAATCACAACAAAGGCCTCTTGAATGGTACACCCACCCTCCTTGGATATTTTTCAGGAGAACTCTCGTATTTTCTGAGTATCAATAGCGCCCTTCTTTCGCCGGTTTTTAGAGAATACTCTCGTACCTTTTCGAGTTCCACCTTCAGCTCTTTCATGGCTCTCTGCGCCTCTTTCAACTCTTCTATGTATGAAGGTCCTTTGTAGAAAAGAAGTTTTCCACCAGTTTTCAGTGCTGGAGTGCAGATCTCCACCAGAACGTTCAATCGCGCCACGGCCCTGGCTGTTACGTAATCGAATTCCTCTCGCCTTTCTCTGGAAAAGTTCTCCGCCCTCTCTTTGACAACAGAGACATTTTCCAGATCCAGCTTTTCTATCACTCCTCTGAGGAAATTCACCGACTTTTCTCTTGAATCCAGAAGTACCACCTTGAGTTTCGAGAAAAAGATCGCTAAAATAAGCCCTGGGACACCATTGCCTGATCCCACGTCCAGGAGTGTCCCTTTCAGTTCTTCTTTCAAAGGAAGGAGAATTTCTACAACATTTTTATGGACAGCAGAGTCTAAATCCCTGTGAGCGGTGAGATTGTAGGGAACTCCCAGGAGTTCCTCAATGTACTTATCTACCTTTTCTATCTGCGGTTCTTGAAATCTCAGTCCGTACTCGAGAAGAATGTTCTTTACTGAATCCAAAAGCGACACCTCCGAAGAAAATTCTAACATTTGTGGAGGGAACATCTGTGATCTTGAAAATCGCTCTGAGAAACTTCACAAAAAATTTGAAAATCTCCCTCGTTGTGATCTTAGGATTGGCCATCAGCTTGTCACTGGTAACGGGAGCGCTGTCCCTTTCGGATTCGATAAACGTGTGGAAATGGGAAAGGATAGAAGAAAACTTCGGCAACGCAGATGCCGTGGCGGAGCCAAAAAGCCCTTCCTTTCTCTTTTTCTCATTTGCAACCTCAAAAATCGACGATTCTGAAATAGAAAACCTGAAAAAACAAGTGAAAGGTGTTCTCCCGGTCTCAGAAGACAGCGCCAGGCTAAACAGCACTCTGGACGTTCTCGTGATAGCCACAGAACCGGAATACCTCTCAGATTTCGTTGGCGAGTCACTGACTTTGAATCCAGGAGAGGCCTTAGTTGGAAAATCCATCGCAGAACTGATGAACTTGAAGGTGGGAGACAGAATCACACTGCTTTTCTCATCGGGGAGTAAGGAATTCACCGTTGTAAAAATCGGTGAGAAAGGTTTTTTGAATTTCAAAGGCGAATCGGCGAGCCTCTCGGGAACTGTTTTCATCAACGTGAAAGATTTTGACGGAGTTTTTCCCACGAAGTGTTACCTTCACTACGATCTTCCGGTTGAAAAGCACGAAGAAACAACCATAGAAACAAATCTCAGGGTGAGGAATATAAAGTACAGCTTTCTCAAATCTCCGATCAACAAATCCCTTGCCTACGTGACACTCGCCTTTTCCGGTATTTCGATCTTCGTTGGTTTCCTGGTTTTTTACATGTTCTGTGAGGACGTGATAAGAGACAGGAGCTCCACACTCGTGACTCTGCGAAAGATAGGACTAAGAAAGATGGAAGAGTGGGGAATACTGCTTTTGGAAGGATTCATGTATTCTTTGATATCGGCATCAGTGGGTGTGTTGATCGGAATTTTCGTCGGAAAGTTTCTTTTGAGTCGTTTTCAGGAAGTCGTTGATGTGATCTCATCTTCGTTTTTCCACTTTGATAAAATAGGATTTCACCTTTCGATCAGTACACTTCTTCTTTCCCTTGGACTCGGGGTTCTTTTCCCGATGTTCCTTTTCTTTCTGAAAGCGAGAGAAATAACGGGAAAACCACCCATTTACAGAGAAATGAGAGAACAGCTGGATGTCTCTTGGAAACTCGTGATCTTTGCTGTGCTTTTGAGTTTCGTTCTTTTCTTCTCCGAACTTCGGGTGTTTTCTGTGGTTTTGCTGTCACTGATCATCGCCATCAAACTCAGAAATCCATTCATCATGATGGCTCTCGGTACTTTGAATCTCGGTATGGGGCTCTTTTCCAGTTTGAATCTTCAAAGTGAGAAAGCCTTCATCTTTTCATCTCTGAACAAAGGGTCCGCCATTTTCTTTGGTGTGACTCTTCTGGTTTTTTCGGTGGTTCTTCTTTCAAAAAACGTTTTCAACAACCTCATGTCCAGGGGCAATCTTTCCCTACTGATAGGATTGTCCTACGTCCAGCGCTTTCCGAAGAAAGGCATCACAGTTTCCCTGACCTTCGCTTTCCTGATTTTCTCCGTCACTGTTTTCAATATACTATCGGCCAGCGCGGACCGATTCGTTCAAGAAAAGGTGAAAGGAGGACTCTTTGGATACAACTTTCTGGTTCTGGAAAATCCATTCAGGTCCTTGTTGGCGAAAACATCTCTTCCCGTCCACGAGGAACTGAAAGATCCTTCCAGAGTTTACCTCTACACTTTGAAAACGGAAAGAGGAGAAAAAATGATCGCTTTCGTTGATGAATCGTTCTTTAGAAACTCAACGCTGAAGCTTCTCCGGGGATCTGCGAGATCTCTGGAAGCCTCTGATACCGCCTTGATAGGAGATCCCGTTGATCTTGAAGAAATAACAGGTACTCTGAAGTCCATCCTTCCGCTCGGTGGAAGAAAAGAAGTTAAGTTTAAAGTAGCGGGGATCTACAACAAGAACGATTATCTGGTTCCGATCGACATGATTGCACCGATTTCAAACGTTCCCAGTGACGTAAAACCCCTATCCCTGCTCCTTGGAAGAGTTGAAGAGAGCAGTGCTTCCAGCGTGAAACAGTTTTACTTTTCAAAGTTTGCCTATCCTTTCTTTTTGGATGAAGAATTCAAAAAACTCTACAGCGGAATAGAGGGGCTCGTCAGCGTGATAAAGTTCATTTTCCTGTTTGGATTCTTATCCGCCTCCTCCGGGCTCTTACTCTTCGTTCTGAAATCGTATTTTTCCAGGATAAAGATAATGGGAACACTCCGTGCCGTGGGGATGAAAATAAACCAGCTGGTAGCTTCTTTCCTGATAGAACACCTTTTCTTCCTCTTCGGAGGAATACTCATAGGTACCGTCTCAGGTGTTCTCATGGGGTATTTCGTTTCAGAAGCGATGTCTGAAAGCCTCGGAACTTTCATGGTTTCCGTACCAACAGCTTCTATCCTTCTTTCGCTCCTCACAGTGATCGCCCTTGCTTCAGCCGTTATGGTGATACCGAGCCTCATGATGTCAAAACTCTCACCACTCGAAGCCATGAAGGAAGGAGAGTGAAGGCTTTGATCGAGGTTCACAATCTGTGGAAGGAATACAATGGGAAAGAGAAAGTAACAGCCTTGAAGGGTATAAATCTAAGAATAAACACGGGAGAGTTTGTTGTGATACTGGGCCCCTCCGGTTCTGGAAAGACAACGCTTCTGAATTGTCTTTCTGGTGTGGATCGCCCTACAAGGGGAACTGTGATAATCCATGGAACAGACCTGTACACGCTCTCAGAAGAGGAAAGAACGAGGTTCAGAGCGGAAAACATGGGGTTTGTGTTCCAGTTCTTCAATCTCGTTCCTGTCCTCACCGCCATTGAAAATGTGGAACTACCTCTGCTCATTCTGGGTGTGAACAGAAAAGAGGCAAGAGAACGAGCCTTCGAAATCTTGGGGAAAGTGGGGCTGGCTCACAAGTGCGACAGGTTCCCCGAAGAACTCTCCGGAGGGGAAAAACAGCGTGTCGCCATCGCGAGGGCCATCGTCCACAATCCAAAAGTCATATGGGCAGATGAACCCACCGGTGCTCTGGACAACGAGACGGGGAGAATGATCATAGATCTTCTGATGGAAATGAAGGAGAATTCCACACTGGTGGTCGTGACTCACGATGAAAGAATAGCAGAGAAAGCGGACCGGGTTATAAGAATAAGAGACGGTCAAATAGAACAGGATATATGTGAAAAAGCGTTGTAACCCACATGAAGCATGAGATACTCGAAGCTCCTGTAGCCGCAGCTTTCCCACTGAGTTAAAAGGTTCTCTATCTCTGGAGCGTCCCCGTAGATTCTCATCCTGTCATCGAGAAACTCTACCACGCCGTTTGGCCCAGCGTAGTAGAACGTTCCATCAATCTCTGTGAGTCTCCTGGTGAGGAGATCCACCAGCTCCACGAAGATATGAGAACGTACGAGTAAGATCTCTCTGTTGAATGGAAATTCTCTCAAAAGCTTTCTGTTCCTCTCGAGAAGATTTCCGAGATTGCCCCCTGCCGTTATGAACCTGGTTTCCAGTTTGTAGTTTCCCACAAGATACGGATCCTTTTTTTTGAACAGGAAAGCGGGCTGTCTTCTTGAAAGTTTCAAATTGATAGGTACTATCACCCTCCCACCTTCTTTGAGTTGAGTGAACCACGTCTCCGGCACCTCATCCACACCGACTGTTACGAAGATAACATCGTACGGGGAAAACTCCGGAACACCGTAGTATCCATCGCCACAGACAAAAATAACGTTCTCTATTCCAAGGCGTTCCACGTTCCTTTTCGCGATCTCGCAGATTTTCCTCGAATATTCCACGGAGACCACAAGGCCTTTCTCACCCACAACTCTGCTCATCACGGCAGCGTTGTAACCCGTTCCTCCGCCTATTTCGAGGACTCTCATTCCTTTGTCCAGACCCACCCACTCCATAAACAGCGCCATCAAAGAGGGCTGACTGGAAGTGCTGTATTCTTCTCCATCATCGTAGGAAACCAGAACGATATCCTCGTAAACGTAAGAGAGTGGGTAGGACTTCGTCAGGAACTCCTCACGGGGTATTTCCAGAAAAGCCTTCGCGATGTGATCGCTCACACCGTACTTTTTAAGAATCCAAAAGAGCTTTTCTCTCATAACATCCCCCTGTGTGTTATCATATCACTGAGGAGGGATCGTATGAAGAAAGCAGCGATCATCACTATCGGAAGTGAACTGCTGGAAGGTTTGATACTCAACAAAAACGCACAGTTTCTCTGCCAGGAATTGAAGAATCTGGGATATAGAGTTGTCAAGGTATCAACGGTAGGAGATGATTTGATCTCCATCTCAGAAGAAGTGAAAACCCTCCTTCTCAAGGTCGATCTACTCATCCTCACAGGAGGACTCGGCCCCACACAGGACGATCTCACCCGGGATGCAGTCGCAAAAGTGCTGAACAGGAGTCTCAAACTCAATGAAGAACTCCTCTCGAAGATAAAAGAGAAGATAAAAAAATACCATTCTGAAATACCGCAGAACATTGAAAGACAGGCTTTAGTAATAGACGGTGCCGAAGTTCTGGACAACCCTGTGGGAAGTGCTCCAGGACAACTCCTCACTGTGGATGGGAAAATCGTGATTCTCCTGCCGGGACCTCCCAGAGAGCTGATCCCCATGTTCAACGCACTGAAAGATCGATTGAGAACTCCAGATGCCCTGTATCAGGTTGTTTTGAAATACTACAGCATTCCCGAAGCCGTTCTCGAAGATCTTTTGAAAGATATTCTTTACTCCCAGAACATAGTGGAAGTAGCCACCATGGCCGATCATGTAGAAGGAGTACGACTCAGATTGACCACCCATATGAAGAACAAAGAATATCTGGACGAGATGGTGAAAAAGATTCTCGATAAGACTGGCGAACACCTCTACGGTGTAAACGACGAAAAGATGGAAGAAGTCGTGGTTAGACTCCTGAAAGACAGGAAAAAAACGCTCGCCGTTGCAGAATCCTGCACGGGTGGCATGCTCTCATCTTTGGTGGTGAACGTGCCGGGGGCTTCAGAGGTTTTCATAGGAGGTGTGGTAGCCTACAGCAACGATCTGAAAAAACACATCCTCGGTGTTAGAGAGGACACTCTCAAAAAACACGGTGCGGTGAGCGAAGAATGTGTACAGGAGATGACGGAGGGGCTAAAAAAACTCACCGGTGCAGATATCTGCGTCTCTATCTCCGGAATAGCAGGCCCATCAGGTGGTACTCCGGAGAAACCCGTAGGTACAGTTTTCATAGATATCTTTGAACATGAACACATTACTATGAGGTATAATTTTACAGGCGATCGAAACATGATAAGAACCAGATCCGCTATGATGGCCCTGGAAAACCTCAGAAAATACTTGAAGGGGCGTGAAAGAGTATGATGGAAGAATATCTCGGAGTGTTTGTCGATGAGACAAAAGAATACCTTCAAAATCTGAACGATACCCTCCTCGAATTGGAGAAAAATCCCGAAGATATGGAACTCATAAACGAAGCGTTCAGGGCTCTTCATACCCTGAAAGGAATGGCAGGTACAATGGGGTTTTCCAGTATGGCGAAGCTCTGCCATACCTTAGAAAACATCCTCGATAAAGCCAGAAACAGCGAGATAAAGATAACTTCCGATCTCCTCGATAAGATCTTCGCGGGGGTCGATATGATAACCAGAATGGTTGATAAGATCGTCTCCGAGGGAAGTGACGACATCGGAGAAAACATAGACGTGTTCTCCGACACCATAAAAAGCTTTGCATCATCGGGAAAAGAGAAGCCTTCAGAAATCAAAAATGAAACGGAAACAAAGGGTGAGGAAGAACACAAAGGAGAATCAACAAGCAATGAAGAAGTCGTAGTTCTTCCTGAAGAAGTTGCCCACGTTCTTCAGGAAGCGAGAAACAAGGGTTTCAAAACGTTTTATATTAAAGTGATTCTCAAAGAAGGAACGCAGTTGAAATCCGCCAGGATTTACCTCGTTTTCCACAAGCTTGAAGAACTGAAGTGTGAAGTTGTGAGAACGATTCCTTCGGTTGAAGAGATAGAAGAAGAGAAATTCGAAAACGAAGTGGAACTCTTCGTAATCTCCCCTGTGGATCTGGAGAAACTCTCTGAAGCTCTGTCAAGCATCGCCGATATAGAGAGGGTAATAATAAAAGAAGTAACCGCCGTCACCGAAGAATCAGGGGCTGAGAAAAGAACCGAGAAAGAAGAGAAAACTGAAAAAACTGAGGAAAAGACTGAAAGAAAAAAGGTTATTTCGCAAACAGTCAGGGTAGATATAGAGAAACTGGACAATTTGATGGATTTGATGGGAGAACTGGTCATCGCAAGGAGCAGAATACTGGAAACGCTCAAGAAATACAACATAAAAGAACTGGATGAGAGTTTGTCTCATCTCAGCAGGATCACCTTAGACCTTCAGAATGTTGTGATGAAGATCAGAATGGTTCCCATCTCCTTTGTTTTCAACAGATTCCCTCGAATGGTGAGAGACCTTGCCAAAAAGATGAACAAAGAAGTGAATTTCATCATGAGAGGAGAAGACACAGAGCTCGACAGAACGTTCGTTGAAGAAATTGGCGAACCCCTGCTCCATCTCCTGAGAAACGCCATCGACCACGGTATAGAACCCAAAGAAGAACGAATAGCCAAAGGAAAACCCCCCATTGGAACACTCATTCTCTCGGCACGTCACGAGGGAAACAACGTGGTAATAGAAGTCGAAGATGACGGAAGGGGTATAGACAAGGAAAAGATCATCAGAAAAGCCATAGAAAAGGGACTCATAGATGAATCAAAGGCCGCTACCCTTTCTGATCAGGAGATTCTGAACTTCCTCTTCGTTCCGGGATTCTCCACAAAGGAAAAAGTCTCAGAAGTCTCCGGAAGAGGCGTGGGAATGGATGTCGTGAAAAATGTGGTGGAATCTTTGAATGGTAGCATAAGCATAGAAAGCGAGAAAGATAAAGGAACAAAAGTTACGATAAGACTACCGCTCACTCTGGCCATCATTCAGGCGCTCCTCGTCAAAGTCAACAATCTCGTCTACGCGATTCCGATAGCGAACATAGACACAATACTCAGCATTTCAAAAGAGGATATTCAAAGAGTTCAGGACAGAGATGTGATAGTCATAAGAGGAGAAGTGATACCCGTTTACCGCCTATGGGAAGTGCTTCAAATAGAGCACAAAGAAGAACTGGAGGAGATGGAAGCGGTTATTGTGAGGGTAGGAAACAGGAAGTACGGTATCGTCGTAGACGATCTTCTCGGTCAGGACGATATCGTGATAAAATCTCTTGGAAAGGTGTTCTCTGAGGTGAAGGAATTCAGCGGAGCAGCTATTCTCGGTGATGGTAGTATAGCGCTGATAATCAACGTCTCCGGCATTGTATAACGGGGGTGAAAACATTGGCGGATGCTTTGAAAGAGTTCGAAGTTCTATCTTTCGAAATAGATGAACAGGCACTGGCTTTTGATGTCGACAACATAGAAATGGTGATTGAGAAATCCGATATAACACCTGTGCCAAAATCAAGACACTTCGTAGAGGGTGTGATCAATCTAAGAGGAAGAATCATTCCTGTGGTGAACCTTGCGAAGATTCTGGGTATTTCATTCGACGAGCAAAAGATGAAGAGTATAATTGTCGCCAGAACGAAGGATGTAGAAGTGGGATTTCTTGTTGATAGAGTCCTGGGAGTCCTGAGAATAACCGAGAATCAGCTCGATTTGACAAATGTGTCCGATAAATTCGGTAAAAAATCAAAGGGTCTTGTAAAAACCGACGGAAGGCTCATCATCTATCTGGATATCGACAAGATAATCGAAGAAATAACCGTTAAGGAGGGTGTGTAAAAGATGGGAAAGAGAGTTTTGATAGTCGATGATGCAGCGTTCATGAGGATGATGTTGAAAGATATCATCACAAAAGCGGGATACGAAGTTGCAGGGGAAGCAACAAACGGTCGTGAAGCCGTTGAAAAATACAAGGAACTCAAACCGGACATCGTCACGATGGACATCACCATGCCGGAGATGAACGGTATCGATGCGATCAAAGAGATCATGAAGATCGACCCCAACGCAAAGATCATCGTCTGCAGTGCCATGGGACAGCAGGCAATGGTCATAGAAGCTATAAAAGCTGGAGCGAAAGACTTCATTGTGAAACCCTTCCAGCCTTCCAGGGTGGTAGAGGCTCTCAACAAGGTTTCGAAGTGAAATCCCATGAGTGGGATTCTGCAGTTTCTTCTGGCTTTCGGAATAGTTCTCTTCTTTCTTCTTCTGGTTTACTATTTTGTGAAGCGGGGAACCTTCATTCAAAAGGGATCCAGCATTTCCGTTCTGGAGAGACACTACCTGGATAGGAAAACTTTCATCGCCATTGTCAGGGTAATCGATGAATACTTCGTCATTTTGGTAACAGATTCCGGTGCCACCGTCATAAAGAAACTGGAGGACTACGAAGAAAAATCTTTTTCCAGTATGTTCTTCAAAAAGCTGGGGAGAAAAATTAAATGAGAAAGCTTCTTCTGATTCTTTTGATCTTTCTTCCCCTTTTGTATTTTTCTCAGGAAATACCTTTTCCTTCGATATCCATAGGTGTAAGACCTGCCGAAGAACCAGAGGACCTCGTCGTTACTCTCGAGATCCTTCTCGTACTCACCGTTCTGGCACTTGCACCCTCCATCCTCGTTCTCTTCACCTCATTCACACGCATAATCGTTGTCTTTTCACTCTTCAGAAACGCTCTTGGAACGCGTCAAACTCCTCCTAACCAGGTTATGATAGGTCTTGCCCTTTTTCTCACATTTCTCATCATGCAGCCCGTCTGGAACGATATCTACAACAATGCCATAACGCCGTATTTGAACAAAGAAATAGGCTATCAGGAGATGTTTCAACGGGTAAACACCCGTATAAGAGAGTTCATGATCAACGAACTGAAGAATCACCACAACGAGGATAACGTTTTCATGCTCGCGAAAAACTCCGGCATTGAAATCGCAAAAATCGAAGAAGCACCGAATGCCGTTCTGATACCAGCCTTTGTTCTGGGAGAACTGGAAGTTGCCTTCAAAATGGGAGTTGTTCTTTACGTGCCTTTCATAGTGATAGACATGATAGTGGCCAGCATACTGTTAGCGATGGGAATGATCATGATACCTCCGGTTTTCGTTTCTCTGCCGTTCAAAATTCTCATTTTCGTCATGGCAAACGGCTGGGATCTGCTTGTAGAAGGGCTGATAAAGAGTTTTGCGAGGTGATTTGCCGTGACCATTGAGGTCTTTCTGGATATAATGAAAAGCGGAATAAGTCTTCTGCTGGAGATCATCGTACCACCCCTCGTTGTGAGTCTCATCGTGGGGCTTGTGATCAGCATCTTTCAGGCCGTCACTCAAATCCATGAGCAGACGCTGATGTTCGCTCCAAGAATAATTGTGCTGTTTCTCACGATCCTGTTTCTGAGCGGCTGGATGGCGCAGAAAATCCTCGACTTCTTCAGTGAAATGCTTCAGAAGTACTTCCAGATGATCTGAGGAGGTGATGAGGTGAAACAATTCCTCGTTGCTTTAACGATCCTCACATCTTCGCTGTTTTCTTTCGCAAGTGCGCTTGATATAATCGATGAATCGTTCCTCGCACTGAAAGAGTTTCTCGATCAACCGGACAGCGGTGCGTTTCTCTCACTTCTCGAGAGGGCCAGGGGCATATTCATCGTGCCCAAATACCTGAAACTCGGCTGGGTACTGGGAGGGCAGTACGGCCAGGGAGTGCTTTTGAAAAGAGACCCAGAGACGAACACCTGGTACGGCCCTCTGTTTGTGAAAATGTACGGATTGAGCTTCGGTCCGCAGATAGGATTTCAATCAGTTTCTCTCATAGCCGTCATCATGGAAAATGTCGATGCCTTCGCCGAAGGAAACATCACCCTGGGAGGATCACTGAGCGTCGCGGCGGGACCTCTTGGAAGAAGACTCAGCGCCGATTACAATCTTGACGCTTCCGTCTATTCGTATTCAATAGCACGTGGGTTCTACGCGGGTTTTTCCTTAGAAGGGGCAAAGATAGACGTCGACTTAGATCTCACAAGGGAGTACTACAACGTGTACAGAATCGAACCTGAAGAAATACTGAGAAGAGAAGTCTCGGGAAGGGCAGAAAAGATCGTAAACCTTCTGAACGAAAAATTGACAGAAGAATAGGGCACCTTCCGGTGCCCTTACTCTCTTGTGCTGACGACTTTATCGACTATCCCGTACTCTTTCGCTTCTTCTGCACTCATGAAGAAATCTCTGTCTGTGTCTTTTTCTATCTTTTCAATCGGCTGTCCCGTGTGTTTACTCAGAATTCTGTTGAGAAGATCTTTTATTCTCAGAAGCTCTCTCGTGATGATCTCCACATCCTTGGCAGGTCCCTCAGCACCACCGAGCGGCTGGTGTATCATTATTCGAGCGTTCGGAAGCGCGTACCTTTTTCCCTTTGCACCGGCTGCGAGGAGCACAGCCGCCATGGAAGCCGCCTGTCCTACACATATGGTTGAGACATCACACTTTATGTACTGCATCGTATCGTAGATAGCGAGTCCCGCCGTCACAGAACCTCCGGGGGAGTTTATGTAGAGGTAGACGTCTTTATCCGGATCCTCCGCCTCAAGAAACAGAAGTTGAGCTATGACCAGGTTTGCAACATAGTCGTCTATGGGGGATCCGAGGAAAACTATTCTGTCCTTTAGGAGCCTCGAGAAGATGTCGTAGGCTCTCTCGTACCTTCCCGTAGACTCAACGACTATGGGAACGTATTGATCAATTATCTTCTTTTCCTTCACTGTCATCACCCTCTCCTTTTGGTTCAACCACTTTCACCTTGACTTCCTGAAGTAACAGATCGAGCACTTTTCTTTTCAGAATAGCCCATCTCAATTCTTCTCTGAGGTCCTGCCGTGCTTTGACAAGGCTCTTAGCACGATCAGGAGAGATTCCCCAGAAAGGAGCGAGTTCCTCCGCTTCTTTCTCGAGTTCCTCATCGTTCACGCTGATCCCCTTCTCCTGTGCGAGAACCTCTATCACTCTGTCTCTCTTTATGTCATCCAGAATTCTCTCCTTCAGTTCTTCTCTGAATTTCTCCTCGCTCTCATACGAACTCACGATCTGTTCGTACCTTCCTTCTCTCTTCAACCTGTTGATCGCTTCGTTAACGAGTATCTCCAGAGTCCTATCAGATATCTCGATCTCCACAATTTCAGGGAGTTTCTCAAGAAGTTGCTCTCTCATGCTCTCTTTCATTTCCACATCGTAGATCTCTTTTCCCTCTTTCTTCAGAGATTCTTTCAGCTGTTCCAGTGTTTCGAATTCGTTGTTCACTGACTTTGCAAGTTCATCACCGATCTCTGGAAGGGTGCGTTTGTACACTTCTTCCACTTCGAGCTTGTATGTGTACTTCTTTCCCTCGTACTCCCTCTCAATTTCCACAACGTCGCCTTTCTTCTTTCCCACGAGGTCTTTCACAAAGGGTCTGTCTTCGTCCTCACTTATCACGTATTCGTATTCACGAGAGGTGAGTTTTTTTTCCTCCTCGTTGTACACTTCCATGTTCACTCTCACGAGATCTCCCGCTTCAGCGGGTCCTTCTTTGGGCTCGAGGAGAGCGTGACTTTCTCTGAGATCCTCTATTCTCCTTTCCACGTATTTTTCCAGGACCTTTTCCTCGTCCACTTTTTCCACTTCTATCTTCGAAATGTCACCTATTCTCACTTCCGGTTCTTCATGAACCTCCACCACCACTCTGGCAGTGACGTCCTTCAGTTCTCTTTCGGTCACTATAGGAGACAAAATGAGCTTTCTGTCTTTGAGCGTGTCTGGTATGAGGTCCATGAGAAAGTCGAGCGTGTACTCCTGAAATTCTTCACCGAGCTTCATCTTCAGGACATTCTTTGGGATTCGTCCTTTTCTGAATCCTGGAATCTCCACTCTCTGGTTCAAGTACCTGACCGCTTTGTCCTCGGCCTGCGCGATCTCTTCTGCTCCAAAAACGTACTCCAGCACAACTCGGTTTTTGTCTCTTTCAAGCTCCTTCACTTCCATTACTGTTCATCCCTCCTGTCGTGTTTTTATCCTCTCCCTAAGGTATCTCCTCTGGTCCATATGTTCTTTTGAAGAGACGATCTGGCTTCTCTGATAACATTGATCTCCTGAAAAAGCGCTGTCTTTCTCTTTTCGATGATTTCCAATCTTTTTCTGTCCTTTTCAAGGATCTCAGACAGTTTGTCCTTTGGGAGTCCTTCCATCAACTCTTTCCTTTTATTCAAAAGAGAAAGAAGCGTTTCATAGTCTTCCTTCTCAATCGCTTCGTCTATTTTTCTTTCTATCTCATCGATGTTCATTTCTCTCACTCTCCGATGAGGATGTTACCATACCTCACAAGCCTGCAACCCGAGCTTTCCAGCAGTTTCTTCAAAGTAAACGGTGGGAGTGAAGTCTCTATCTCCCACCCTTCGACTGACCTTTCAAGGACTTCGAACCTTTTCCTCAAAAAGCTTTCGTCACCTTCTACAATGATATCACCTTTTCTTTTTTCGAGAACAACAAGAGCCACAGCGAATCTATCGTGAGAAAGTGAAACATGAGCGTAGTTGAAGAAGCCGAAATCCTTATGAACGCACAGAACTGGTTTCCCGTTGCTTTCCAGAAATTCCACATCCGTGAAGCTGTGCCCATTCAAACCCGTTCCCAGAGCCTTGAAAAAAGCTTCCTTTAGAGCGAATCTCCCTGCAATGAATTCCCTCCTGCGCTTTCTCGTCAGGAACAGTCTCTTCTCTGATTCACCAAGGATTCTTTCTGCGAATTTTTCCGGAACTCTTTCTACCTCCAGAACATCAATACCCACACCGACTATCATGAGAGAATCACCGGAGGATCTACAATCAATCCCCTTTTTCCGTTTTTCCTCAATCTCAAAAGAACAAGAGTTGCAGCCTTTTCAATTTTACCATGGACAAAACACATTCTCTTGGGCTCCAGTCTGAAAGACACAAACATTTCCAGCCACTCCATGAGGTTCTCCGGTGAGAGAACGTAGACGGCCGTTCCTCCATTTTTCAAAAAACGAAACGTCGCCTGGACGAATCCTTCTATGTCTCTCCTTTCGATGCTCCGGGTAGAAGCTCTCAAGCGGTTGGGGCTCTTAACCTTTGTGTGATGAGGAGGATTCGAAACAACCATATCGAAAGATTCCGGAGGAAAGGAAAGTTCTTCCACAGAGGAGTTCACGAAAGAGACTCTTTCTTCGAGTTTGTTCAACGAGATACCTTCGAGTGCTTTTTCGTACAGCTCCTTTTCTTTTTCCACTCCGACCACTTTCACGTTGTAGAGCTTTGCGAGGGCAAAACTCACCGTTCCCACACCGCTTCCAAGTTCAAGAACGCTTCTGACGTTCTTAGACGGCCTCGTGTACCACACAAGAAGAGAAGAAGCGTGAGTGGGTCTGTGCTGAGGTCCCGCGTCCACTATTTCGACACACCTGATGATATCGGGGTCGAACTTCATAACGATTCCAGAATCTCTCTGACCATCTTGTTCACAAGTTTTCCATCCGCTCTTCCCTTCACCTTTGGCATCACTACCTTCATGACCTTTCCCAGATCCTTTGGGGAAGACGCACCCACCTCGTTTATCGCTTCCATGATGATCCCTCTGATTTCGTCCTCCGAAAGCTGTTTTGGAAGGTACGACTCTATGATTTCCAGTTCCTTTCTTTCCGCCTCCGCGAGTTCTTCTCTACCGTGCTTTTCGTACTCCTCTATAGCTTCTCTTCTTTTCTTGGCTTCCCTCATCAATGCTTCCGTTACTTCTTCATCCGTGGCTTCCTTCATCTTCTCCACTTCCAGGTTCTTCAAGGTTGTGAGTATCATACGAAGGGTGTTCACCCTCACCATGTCCTTGTTTTTCATTGCTTCTTTCAGATCTGACATTAGTTTCTCCTTTAGAGACATGTCCGAATACCTCCTCCCAAAAATCGAGACCCCGCGGGGCGGGGCCTCAGGAAATCACACCTCTCATTATTCGTGCAAGTTCTATGAAAGACTCTTTGAGACTCGCTCCTCCAACGAGACCGCCATCTATATCTTTCTGAACAATGAGACCGAGGAAATTGTCCGGTTTTATGCTTCCACCATAGAGAATCCTTATCGATTCAGCCGTTTCCCCATCGTACATCTCCGAGAGCAGCTTTCTTATGAACGCGTGTACTTCCTGTGCTTGCTGTGGTGTCGCCACCCTTCCTGTTCCAATTGCCCAGACTGGCTCGTAAGCTATTACCACTTTCTGTGCTTCCTCTTTGTCAAGACCGTAGAAACCTTCTCTCACCTGCTTTTCCACAACACAGAAAGTGAGTCCTTTCTCTCTTTCCTCGAGCGTTTCTCCAACGCAGAGAATGGGAGTCATGCCTTTTTCAAGCACCGCTCTCACTTTCTTGTTTATGAGCTCGTCGTCTTCTTTGAAGATGTGCCTTCTCTCGGAATGCCCGATGATAACGTACTCAACGCCGATCTCTTTCAACATGAGAGGAGAAATCTCTCCGGTGAAAGCTCCCTGATCTTCGTAGAAAACGTTCTGAGCTCCCAATTTGATGTTTCTACCAGAGAGTATTTCCCCCACTTCAGATAGAGCTGTGAACGGAGGACAGACCACTATTTCAAACTCTCTCACATCGTGGAGCTCGTTCACGAGCAGCGACACAAACTTTTTCGCTTCCGCGATCGTTTTGTGCATCTTCCAGTTTCCAGCGAGGATCAGCTTACGTGTTATTTTTTTTTATCCGCGATGCTGGCGATGCCAGGAAGTTCTTTTCCTTCAAGGAATTCGAGAGAAGCCCCTCCACCCGTTGAAACGTGGGAGAATCTGTCTTCCAGACCGAACTTGTTCACCGCCGCTGCGCTGTCTCCTCCACCCACAACGGTGATCGCTCCCTTTTCCGTGAGCGCCGCAATTGCAAGTGCGACCTGCTTTGTACCCTCAGCGAAATCGTCTATCTCGAAGACTCCCATAGGCCCGTTCCAGACAACGGTTTTGGCATCGGAGAGCTTCTGCTTGAAGAGTTCTACTGTCTCAGGTCCGATGTCGAGTCCCATCCATCCTTCGGGTATTCCGTCGTCGATTCTGACAACCTTCTTTTCCACACCGGGCTCTATCTTCTGAGCAATGACAGTATCGACGGGAAGAACGATCTCAACACCTTTTTCTTTCGCTTTTTCGAGGAGTTCTTTTGCAAGGTCGATCTTGTCTTCTTCAACCCTGGACGATCCAATCTCTTTGCCAAGAGCCTTCAGGAAGGTGAACATCATGGCTCCACCTACGAGAATTCTGTCGGCTTTTTCCATGAGGTTCGTGATGACGCCGATCTTGTCAGATACCTTTGCCCCTCCAAGAACCACAACGTACGGTTTTTCTGGATTGTAAGTCACTTTGGAAAGGAACTTTATCTCTTTTTCCATAAGGAATCCCGCTACGCTGGGAATGAACTGCGCAATCCCAACGTTGGAAGCGTGCGCCCTGTGCGCTGTTCCAAAGGCATCGTTCACGTGGATATCGGCGAGGCTAGCCCAGAACTTTGCAAGTTCAGGATCGTTCTTGGTCTCTCCCGGATGAAATCTGGTGTTTTCAAGGAGGAGAACTTCTCCCTCTTTGAGCTCTTCAACGGCCTTTTTCACCTCGTCACCGACAACTGCGGGGACAAACTTCACTTCTTTTCCAAGAAGCTCGGAGAGCCTCTTGGCGACAGGTGCGAGGCTGAACTCCGGCGAAGGTTCTCCCTTGGGCCTTCCAAGATGGGACAGGAGTATCACCTTTGCACCCTGTTCGAGAGCGTACTTTATCGTTGGAAGGGCGGCTCTTATTCTCGTGTCGTCCTGAACGACTCCATCCTTCACTGGAACATTGAAGTCCACTCTCATTATGACTCTTTTGCCTTTCAGATCAACGTCCTTTATGGTCATTTTTTCCATGTTCGCACCCCCTCTTTTGAGTCTGAGAAGGGCGGGGAAACCCGCCCGTTCTTCACATCTTGAGGAGCAGTTCGAGTGTATCGACAACTCTGTTGCTGTATCCGTACTCGTTGTCGTACCAGGAAGCCACTTTCACGAGTTTTCCACCGATAACGTTGGTGAGTGTGGCATCGAAGATACCAGAAAACGTCGTTCCGATGATGTCGCTGCTCACAATGGGTTCATCGTTGTATCCGATGATTCCCTTGAGTCTTCCTTCTGTGGCTTCTTTCATGACGGCGTTGACTTCTTCAATCGTGGTTTCTCTTTCGACCAGTACTGTGAGATCGGTGATGGATCCGTCGGGAGTTGGGACTCTGAGAGCGAGACCATCGAGTTTACCCTTCACTTCAGGAACAACGAGTGCAACTGCTTTTGCGGCACCCGTGGTTGTCGGGATGATGTTCACCGCAGCTGCTCTTGCTCTTCTCAGATCTTTGTGAGGCAGATCGAGCACTCTCTGGTCGTTCGTGTAAGAGTGAACGGTCGTGAGCATTCCGCTGACGATTCCGAACTTCTCATGGAGCACCTTCACGATGGGGGCGATGGAATTGGTTGTACAGGACGCACAGGAGATGATGGTGTGTTCGGGTTTCAGCTGATCTTCGTTACAACCGATAACAACGGTGATGTCTTCTCCCTTAGCGGGCGCTGTGATGATGACTTTCTTCGCTCCAGCCTGCAGGTGAAGTTCTGCCTTTTCTCTGTTTCTGAAGACACCGGTGGATTCGATCACGAAGTCAACACCGAGGTCTTTCCAGGGAAGTTTCGAAGGATCGGGTTCCGCGAAGACCTTGATCTCTTTTCCGTCGATGATCAGAGAGTTCTCGGTGTACTCGACTTTACCGGGGAACTTCTTGTGAACGGAGTCGTACTTCAGAAGGTATGCGAGGGTCTTGGTGTCTGTCAAATCGTTGATGGCCACTACTTCGATATCGGGGTTCTTTCTTTCGTAGATGATCCTGTAGACAATCCTTCCTATCCTACCGAAACCGTTAATAGCCACTCTTGCCATGCTCTTTCCCTCCTTCTCACATCAATCCTGGTATTCCAAATTGCTGAGTTATTTTGCTCATCTCCTCTTCACGGCGTTTCTCGATCTTTTCCATGACTTCGTTCATTCCCGCTATCAGAAGATCCTTCAACGTATCGAAGTCTTCTTTCAGATCCTCGTCTATTTCTATATCCTTGACTCTCCTATCACAGGTTGCAACGATTCTGACGGCTCCTCCACCAACGGAAGCCTCGACCTCTATCTGCGAAAAGCTCTCTTCGAGTTCCTGGATTTTTTTCTGGAGCTCCTCCTGCATTTTGGCGAAGTCCTTCAAAAGCTTTTCCTGCTTTCCCCCACCCAGGTTCTTTCCTCCGAAGCTTTTGATCTTTTTCAAATTATCCCTCCTGTTCAAACAATCTCAGGATTTTCTGAGAAACCTTCTCTATTGTTTCTTCCTTCCCCATCAGTCGAAGTTCAACTTCTACCTTTTTCCCGAGTTTTCTGGAAAAGATGTTTTCCAGCTCAGGCAGCTTTTTCTTCATCAACTCGTAATGCATAGCTTTCGATGAATCAAAAGAAATAATCACCTTTTTCCCGTCAAACTCTACCTCTGAGAGACTGAGGGCGACGAAAATTGAAAGATCGCCCTTTTCTTTCAGTTCTTCCATGAGTTCTTTGAAACGTTTCTCGAACTCGCTGCCTTCCTGTTTTTCTTCTTTTGCCTTCACCGTTTCTTTCTTCTCTTCTTTCTGCTGTACATTTGAATTATCGTTTTTTTCTCTGACATCGTTTTCCTGAACGTTTGCGGTGGAGAACCTCGTCGCTATGTAAGCCGAACCCACTTTACAGACGAGTCGTTTTTCTTCGGCGAACTTTATCTCTCTCAGAAGATTCAGAAGTTGTCTCGAAACCTGAACTATATCGTTCGCTGAAACCTGGTAAACCCCTCTCTCTCTTTCCAGGTCTTCGACCAGATCCTCGACCGCTTCCTGAATGAGCACCTCGTAGTCCTTCCCGCTGTAATAGACGTCGTCGAGAACGGTGAAGACCCTTTTCACATCACCAGAAAAGATAGCGTTCACGTAATCGCGAACAACCTGTATCGGTATCAACCCGAGCGCTCTGTGTACCGTCTCGAGATCTATCTTTCCTTCCGAGAACTTCCACACCTGTTCGAGCATGGTGAGCGCGTCTCTCAATCCTCCAGAGGCCCTTTTTGCGATGAAACTCAGGGCTTCCCTGTCTATCTCTATTCCTTCAGCCTCCGCAACTTCCTGGAGCCTCTTTTCGATGAGCTCGTCGGGAATGTTTCTGAACTCGAAAACCTGACATCTCGAGATGATCGTGGGAGGAACCTTCTCAAGGTTTGTCGTTGCCAGCACGAACACGACGTGGGAGGGAGGTTCTTCGAGTGTTTTGAGGAGCGCGTTGAAGGCTTCTTTCGTGAGCATGTGAACTTCGTCTATTATATAAACTTTGTATTTGCCTTCCATCGGCCTGTATCCAACGGCGTCTCTGATTCTTCTGATCTCGTCTATTCCTCTATTGGAAGCCGCGTCGAGTTCTATCACGTCCATGAAAGTTCCCTCGTCTATCTCTCTGCAGGCTCTGCAGGAGTTGCAGGGTTCAACTCCCTTTCTGTTTTCACAGTTCAGTGATTTTGCGAGAATTCTGGCAAGAGTAGTCTTCCCCGTTCCCCTCGGACCGGCGAATATGTATCCGTGGGCCACGCTGTTCTTCTGAATAGCACCGATTATTGCCTTCTTCACATGATCCTGATTGACAACCTCAGAAAAAGTCTTTGGTCTGTACTTCCTGTAAAGAACTTCCACAGAATCCCCCCGTGTTATAATCGAATTGCATCCAGCTTTTATTATACCAGAGGAGACATTAAGAATGATTGAACAGAGGAGGAAAATCGTGAAAAAAATAACTATCCTGATCCTGGTGCTCTTGGTGATTCCAGTTTTTCTGAGCACCGTTCCTTCTGAAAACAATATTTCCTTTCGCGAGATCAACTCCATCGCGGTGAAGGAATGGTTCAAAGAACTGGTCAGATCAAGAAGAGCCTCCTACAAACTGAAAAGCGATGAAGAATTCCTCGAAGATCTGTGGAAAACGATAAACAACGTGGCAAAAGAAACGAATTTCGATCCTATTCTCATAATATCCGTCATAGATGTGGAAAGTGACTTCAGAAATGTTGTGGGGTTGTACGGAGAACTCGGTATGATGCAGATAAAGAAAGAGACGGCGGAGATGGTGGCGAACCTGTACGGTCTGGAAATCCCAGAGTCAGGCTGGACAGAACTCGTGTGGAACTACCGGTTGAACATAAAGTACGGAGCCCACTATTTGAAGTACCTCTTCGACAAGTTCAACAGTTTGAGATTGGCACTCGAGTACTACAACGGTGGAAACAGCAGAAAGTCCTACGCACGAAAGATACTGGAAACGTACGAAGAGTTCAAGAAAGAACTGGGGATCTAAACCTTCGAGTAGACCTTGCCGGAAGAGTCCTGTACCACACGGAGAATCAGCTTTTCCACTTCCAGTTCCTCGAGTTTCTTGTTGTCCGGAGTTTTATAAATCACCCTCCTCGTTCCCATGACTTCTTCGAGGGGCTCGAACACCACCCTGGAAAACCTCTTCGTTGCAGAAAAAGGATGCACTTTCTCCAGAATCACGCCGTTCACTCCCAAGAGAAAGAGTTTTTCCAGGAGCTCTTCACTCATCTCTTGAAACTGAAGCTTGTTCTTCCTGAACGTTCCCAATACCGCTATTTCTCCCGTCAGATCGTAGAGCTTTGTTCCTTCGTATCTTTCGTATTTTTCAAGGACGTCCACAACGCTTCTGTCCATAACAACGATCTTTCCCGTGTAGTAGACAACATCTCCTGTCTTCAACTTTCTTATGACGTTCAGAGACACGGGATATCTGAGTACTATCAAAAGAATCACCTCACGATCATCCAGACAAAACCATCGATGAACCTCACAAAGGGATTCATAACGAGTGGTATTATCCAGAGCACGAGCAGAGCGATCATGAAGAGAACCCCGTACACCTCGTATTTTACCAGCCACTCCATATACTTGTCGGGAAGAAGAGAAGCGAGAATCTTGCTTCCATCGAGAGGGGGTATGGGAAAAAGAGAAAAGAGCGCGTACGTGAGGTTGTACTTTGCGGCCTTCACCATGAGAAACCACCAGAAATCCTCCTCGGGAAGATGCGAGGCGATCAATCCACAAAGAAAGAAAAGGATGAAGCTAACGGCAGGACCGAGCAGCGAGATTTTCAAAAGATCCTTCTTTTTGTTTTTGAGCTTCCAATAGCGAATGGGCACGGATCTCGTCCACCCGAACTCGAAGAGGATGAAAGAGATCGTTCCCAGTGGATCGAGATGAACAAAGGGGTTCAGAGAAAGCCTTCCGGCCTGTTTCGGTGTGGTATCACCGAGTTTGTAGGCTACAAAGCCTTTGATGTACTCTCTGGGAGTAGCGACTATGAGCACTGCGAGAAACCCTGTGAGTATGTTGCTCAGTGTGGGAACGATTATCCTCATGTTCACCATCCTTTCAGGACTCCTTTCAGCATCTCCTTCATCTCGATAGCGTCGTTTTTCATTTTCTCTTTCAGCTTCAATTCTTTCTTCAACACAACGGGAACCTTCAAAGAGATTTCCAGAGGATCTCTCTTTGAAAAGAAATGATCCTCTTTTGTGTATCTTGTGAAAAATCTTCTCGCTTTTTGACAATCGACGATAATGAACGGTACTTCGAAATACGCTGCCACAAGCGCCGGGTGGAACCTCTCCGTTATCACAATGGACGAACTCACTATCTCTTCGAGCAAGTTCTCTCCATTTCTGAGAGGTGGAAGATAGGAGTGATCCCCTGGAAAAGCCGTTGATATGACAAAGTCGTTGATTCCCTGATCCTTGAGGCTCTTCAATATATACGACACATCCATCGGAGATTTCAGGAAAAACACCGCTTTCTTTTCGGTATTTCTTTCCATATCGGACTCCATGAGGTGGATTATAGCTGGATCCGTTCCGAGCACCGCATTTCCACCAATCATTTTGATGTACCTGTAAGAAGCAGGATCGCGAGCTATGAAAACAGTCCTTTTATCTTTGAAGACGTCCCACACGAGCTTTTTTGAAAGCTTCCTTCTCAACGGTCCCACGCTGTTTCCAAAGAATATGAGAGGTTTGTTCATGAGAAGTGAAGCTTTTGAAAGAGAGTAATAGTAGAGAAGACTCCGGAAACTGGTAACGTCCTGAAACAATCCCCCTCCACCCGCTATGGAAACTTGAGATTTCTTCAAAAGAGAGAGTATCTTGAGCGAATATCTATCGACAGAGGTGATCCCCATGGATTTTTTCCCCTTCGGCAGGGGTGTGTATATGGTCCCGAATCCCAGCTCTTTCAGAAGATTCACACACGCTTTGAACATCAGTTCATCTCCGAAGTTGTCGAAGCCGTAGTATCCCCAGAGAAAGGCCGTTGCCAAGGAAAACCACCTCATTGTGTAGAAGAATACTCTTGGAGAATTATACTACACGAGGTGAAAAGATGATCACGAATCTTTCCGACAGAGTATTCGTGATAGGAACAGGAACATCAGCGAACAGTGTGCTCGTCTGTGGAAAGAAATTCTGTGTACTCTTCGATTCAACGCTTTTTCCTGAAAAGGCGAGGAAGATCAAAGAATTCGCCACAGAAATTCTGGGCAAAGATATTGCCGTTGTTTTCAACACGCATTACCACCCTGACCACACCTTCGGGAACGAGGTTTTTGACAGGATCATATCCCACAGTCTCACCAGAAAAGCCTTGGAAGAAATGGATGAAGAGTACATAAGAAAGATCGGAGTGGAGGTTTCTTTGAAGTTTCCAGATGAGACCTTCTCCGAAAGAGAAAATTACAGATTTGGAGACATCGTGGTGGAAGCGGTTCACCTGGGAGGACACACTCCGGATTCTTCGATCTTCGTTTTGAAGAACGAAAAAATCGTCATCTGCGGGGACCTTCTGACAACCGGCATCCATGCTGAAATAGTCACGGACAGTGACCTCTTCGAATGGATAGAAGCGCTCAGCGAAATCGAAAAAATACGGGCAGATTACTTCGTACCGGGTCACGGAAAAGTGGGCACCATCGAAGATATCAGGAACATGAAAAACTACATCTCAAAAGTCCTGCGCTTCAGAGAAGGCAGTATAAAACACTCAGAACTCCTGGAAGACCCGAATTTCATCAACAGGGAACACCCGGAACTTCTGACCTGGGGACTGGAAAACATCATTCGTTGAGAAGCTCGAGCCTTTCTTTTGGACTCACGATCTCTGTTATCCTCACCCCAAAGTTTTCATCTATCACGACAACTTCTCCGCGGGCGATGAGCTTTCCGTTTACAAGGATATCCACAGGCTCGCCCGTGAGTTTGTCCAGCTCTATTATAGAGCCGGGGATCATTTCCAGAACTCGTTTCAGGGTCATTCGCGTTCTTCCAAGTTCCACTGTGACTCTGAGAGGAATATCGAGAAGCAGTTCCAGCTTGTCACTCGGTACTTCGGTTTTTCTGGTTTCAGAAGGTTTCAACTCGGCGAATTCTACCGGTTCAACCCTCACTTTTTCTCCTCTTTCTTTTCTTCTTTTTTCTCACTGCCTTTAGCTTCGGATTGTTTTTTCGTGAAATACTCGTACATCTTCTTCACCAGATCGGCGCTTATCACCTGGTAGAACTTCGACTTCGGAAGTCCCTCTATCTCCATTTCGAATTCGACAACGGCAACATCTTTCTCCGGATTGTCGGTCACCGGTGGAAACTGAGTGCTTGGATCATCGAAATTCAATATCTCCACCTTTGGCGGAGAGATATTGATGGTTATTCCCAGAAGTTCAGAAAGCGACGTTGCAGCGCTTCCCATCATCTGATTCATCGCTTCTCCAACCGCACTGAGTTTGATCTCGTCCAGTTCCTCGGTTTCTACCTCTCCACTTCCCCCCATCATGAGGTCAGCTATCACTGCCACGAGCTTTTTATCGAGGACAAGTACGTTTAAACCTTCGAGCCCCTCCGTGTATTCCACACTCACCACTACCTGCTCACCACTGAAGTCACTCTTGACGTTCTTCATCTTTTCTTCCCGAACAGTTGGAACGGTGATGTGAATATCCCTTCCGAGAATCATCGAGAGCGTCGTGGCAGCACTCCCCATTGCGATGTTTCCTATCTCGCCTATCATGTCCTTTTCTTCGGGAGTAAGAACACCATCGGTATCAGAGCCGCTGAGAAGCTTGTCTATCTCTTCCTGAGAGAGGAATTCATTTTCCGTCATTCGTATTCACCTCCGTTGGTGAATTCACCGGTCACCTTCACCGCATACTTTCCCTTGAACACTCCGGGAATTCCCCTGAACTTGGGTCTCCCCTCAACGTCTATTCTTATTTCATCCTTGTAGTGAGTGCCGAGCCTTATGACGTCTCCCACTTCCAGATCCAGGATTTCTTTCAATCTCAACTCAGTTTCTCCTATCACCGCTTGGACAGTCACAGGTACTTTTTGAGAGGCTTTTTTTGAGTTCTTCTATTCGCTCTTCGACTCTTTCGGGTTTTCTTCCCATCATCCAGAAGCGATCCGAAAGTTTTTCGAGCAAAGGCTCAAGAAGTGAAAACGGCCAGCACACGTTGATAAAGCTTGTGAATTCGCCCCAGGAAACGGAGGCGGTTACAAGAAGAACGATCTCGTTGGGAGGTACAATCTGAACGAATTGAGGATTCGTCTCCACATTCTCTATCGAAGGAATGAAATATTGAAAATCACTCCAGGCCTGAGCAAGAAGGGTTAACATGTTGGTCACTTCTTTTCTCATTATGGAGGTTTCTATCTCCGTGGGAGGTCTGTTTGGAGGGTTATCGCCGGGCCCCCCCATTATGATGTCGAGCATGGTATAAAAGAGATCCAGTCTCATTTCGAAGATGGCGCTTCCCTCAAAAATATCTCCGGTGAAGATAACTATGAACGATGGTATCATCACGGATCTTATGAATTCCTCATAAGTAAGCTGATCTATGCTGATTTCGACATCCACAAAAGTTCTCAGCCTTCCTGAGAGATACGTAGAAAGAGCCCTCCCAAAGTCTTCGTGTATCATCTGAAAGGTTCGAAGTTGTTCTTTGGAAAACTTGCTCGGCCTCTTGAAATCGTAAGGCTTAACCTTTTTCTCCTCTTCTTCCTTCAGGAGGTCCTCTTCCTTCAACTCACCCTTCATCAGTGCCTCGATCAACTGGTTTATTTCTTCCTGGCTGAGAACATCCGACATGTTACCACCTCACTCGGTGGTTGCGAACGCTTTGATGTACAGGTACACATCCAGAACCCCGTATTTCTCCTTATCACCAACGAATCCAGTGATTGTGTTCACCGCATCTCTTATTTGACGCTTCAACAGTTCTAGCCCCGGAACGGTGCTCAGTTCACTCTTATCTTTGCTGAGAAAGATCATCATGAGCGCATCCATGATCTCGTCATTCTTCTCAGCTACAGCCGCCCTGCAGGCATCGCTTCCCACACTGAAAGAAAGAGAATCTATCACGACTACGTCCCTTCCTCCTTTGAGAAGGAAGGTCTGGTTTTCCCCCTGCTGAATGAGAACCGCCTTTATCCTGACGGGGGTCGAAGGTACGTTTTCACCCTGCTTGCCTTGATTCGAACCAAGGAACATGGGCAGCAAAAAATACACTGCCACGGAAACCACAAGCGGAACAACAATGCTCGTGATCAAAGACGCACCCATTCGACGTTTTGGTTGTTCTTCTTCTCTTCTTTCTTCTTCTGCCATTCTTTCACCTCACAGTTTCTCTCGTTTTATGAGGATATCTATTCTCCTGAATTCTCTTCTCAATCTATCCAATTCCTGCTGATATTTTTCTTCCAATTTTTTCAGTTCCGATTCGTATTCCGATCGAGAAATTTCCCCGTTTCTGAACCTTTCATTGATAAGTGTTTTCTCGACGTTGATCTGGTTTTCAAGATCCTGGATCTTTTTCTTTATCTCCCTGTCTCCAAGCCCTATTGGGTAGAATCTGTCAGGATTGTAGAAAAGATCGATGTTGAAACGTCCAAGCTTTATGTCTGCAGCCCTTTCGATCATTCTTTTTTCCTTCAACTCGGTAAGGAAGAAATTCACCACACTCGCTGCTCTGGCGCTCGAAAGATGCCAGTTGGAGACATATATTGAATTTGGAAGAGGCAATCTGTCGTCCGCGTAACCGTAAACCTCAAGAACGTTCGTGGTGTGCTCTATAACTATCTGCCCCACCTTAGCCAGCAGTTCTTTGGCTTCCGCTGTGAGCTTGGCGCTTCCCGGCTCAAAAAACACCATGTCCTTCAGAACGATCAGTGTTCCTTCGTCTCTCTCTTCGACCGTGATCTTTCCCTTATATTCTTCGGACAATCTCATGAGTTCTTGATATATTCCTCTTTTCGATGTGATCAAAGGTTCTTCGTTTATACTCCTTCCACCCATTAGGACGCTCGGTGGGTTTCCACTCAACGCAATTCTGAGTCCCACCGCCACCTGCTGGAACTTTCCGGGACTGATAGTGGACATCGAGATCAGAGCCACGAAGAACGTGAGAAGCAGCGTCACCATGTCTGAATAGGTTGTCATCCACTGTGGACTTCCTTTCTGCTCTTCTTCTCGTTTCTTCGCCATCACGCAGTTGCCTCCTGAGAAGCCGCTTCGTAAGCCTGTCTTTCTTTCTCAGGGAGGAACGATTTGAGTTTTTCCTCGAGGATCCTCGGGTTCTCTCCTGCCTGGATAGAAAGAACAGCCTCCAGTATCATTCTTTTTTCCAAAACCAGAATATCTCTTCTCTTTTTGATCTTTTCAGCCATGGGAAGAAAGACACCGTTAGCCAGAACTGCACCGTAGAGTGTCGTTATCAAAGCAACCGCCATAGAAGGTCCCAGTGTTTCTGGATTGTTCAAGGATTTGAGCATTTGAATGAGTCCGATCAGCGTTCCAATCATACCGAACGCAGGAGCGTACGCCCCTGCAGATTCCAAAACAGCCCTTTCTCCGTCGAGTTCCTCCTCGAAGAGTTCCATTTCCGTTTCCATCATGTTCCTCAGAAGATCTGGATCTGTTCCGTCAACCACAAGCTGGAGTGCCTTTTTCATGAATGGATCTTCTATACTCTCCAAGTTTTCTTCCAAAGAAAGCAGACCTTCCCTTCGTGCTTTTTCGGAAAAAGAAACCATCGTTTGAATCAGAGAAACGTGATCGAGCTTTGGCTCTTTCAGAGTTGAAAGCATGATGTTCACGATCTTGAAGGCTTTGTCCTTCGGATGAGCCACCATGGTTGCTGCGATAGAACCAACAACGGTTATGAACAGTGAAGGTATGTTTATGAACGCTGCGAAGTCTCCTCCACCCGTCAGGATTCCTATGAAAAGAGCCGCTATCACAAGAACCAAACCCATCAGGGTTGCAAGGTCCATAGGATCACCTACCCTGGTTTTTCCACCAGTTGAAGATCTTTCTCTTGTATTCTATCACCTTTTGAACAACCTCCTCTGCGGATTCCTTCACGATGTATTTTTTACCGTTTATGAGGGTGATCGTTGTGTCGGGCAGTGCTTCTACGGTTTCTATCAAATCGGCGTTCAGGAAAAACCATCTACCATCTATTCTGGTCAACCTGATCATCTTTCATCATCTCTTGATGTTCACAAGTTCGTTCAGAATCTGATCGGCTGTCGTGATAACACGCGCGTTCGCCTGGAAACCTCTCTGTGCGACGATCATCTTGGTGAACTCTTCCGCAAGATCCACGTTGGACATCTCAAGGGCACCGGGGATCAAAATTCCTCTTCCACCGCTACCGGGGGCTCCTATCTTTGGAACGCCGCTGTTGGCAGACACGACGTAGAGCGAATTACCAACCTCTGAGAGTCCCGAAGGATTGTTAAACACTGCGAGGGCGATCTGTCCAAGAACGTCGGTGAGTCCGTTGCTGAAGGTTCCTATGATCTCTCCCTGCTCGTTTATAGCGAAGGATTCCAAAACACCCATCGGATTTCCATCCTGCCATGGAATGTTCAGAGTGCTGTCGCCGGAGAACTGAGTTGCTCCGGAAAAATCAGCTGTTATTGTTACCACCCCATCTCCACTCTGACCTGCATCAAACTGGATCGTTCTAACCTCTCCAGAGCTGAGATTGTATGAAGAGTCCAGCCCTCTGTATTGAATGGGTCTTCCTGATTCATCGAAATCTATCAACCCCGCTACATAGCCACTACCACCGTCTTCATCGATCAGTGAGATCGGTTCTCCACTATCCGTATACGCTCTCCAGATCCAGGCGTTCTTGAAACTTTCTGAACCAATAGTGGTGTTTCCAAGTCTGACAAATTCATAGTAAACGGTGTACGCGTTTCCAAGAGAATCGTAAACCTGGACGGCGGTGGTGTACCTTGGAGAAGTGTAATCAGTTTGAACGAAATTCGTCGGATTGTCTGATTCGTAGAACCTGGGCTCACCGGAGGTAGGAATGACAAGTTCAGCACCGGGTGCTATTGTGAGAGAATTTGATGCGTTGTTTGGGGTTAAGAGTATCACGGTGTAATTGTTTCCAGCTGTGATGTCAGAATCGTTGATTGTGAAACTACCACCTGAAACGTTTGTGGTACCGTTGTACACCACATTCCCAGAAGAATCCAGAACGATGGTCTGATAGGTGCCATCTGACAATGTTGTGGTGCCAGAAATTCCGATCGCTGTTATGGTTTGAGCATCACTGTTTGAAGATAGTATCACGGTGTAATTGTTTCCGCTAACGATATCTGGGTCAGTGATGGTGAAGCTGCCGCTAGAAACTGTCGTGGTACCATTGTACACCACATTTCCAGAAGAATCCAGAACGATGGCCTGATAGGTGCCATCTGACAACGTCGTGGTGTCGGAAATGCTGCCATTAGAACTCGCTGTTACATTTCGAGTATCATCAGCCGAATACAGTATCACAGTGTAATTGTTTCCGCTGACAATATCTGGGTCGCTGATGGTGAAGCTACCGCCAGAAACCGTCGTGGTACCGTTGTACACCACATTTCCAGAAGAATCCAGAACGATGGCCTGATAGGTGCCATCTGACAGCGTTGTGGTGCCGGAAATTCCGATCGCTGTCATGGTTTGAGATTCAGCGTACACCCCGGCCTCTTCCACTCTTCCAAATTCGTTGAACACCATGTAACCATCCACATCGGCTGTTCCATCGTTGTCGATATCGATCTTCATCGTGTACCTCTGAGAAGAACTGAACGGATCTGTTCCCAGATCACTCTGTGTCTTTTCAAACCACACCCTGACATCGTGATTAATTCCATTTTCATCAGTTAAAGTGATGACGAACGAACCAGGTCCCAATTTGGAGTTCAAATTTCCTTCAAAACGAACGTTCGAAGTTTTCTTTGCCGGCATCGTCATACCTGCACTGATCACCAGATCCCCTATGGGTTTGTTGGTGTCGATGTACCTTTCACCGGTCTCTGGATCCTGAACAGCTGTCCATCCCTGAACCTTGTAACCAGTAGAGGTCTGAATCAAGTTTCCGTTGCTGTCCAGAGTGAATGCGCCGGCTCTTGTGTAATAATAGGAACTGCCATCTGATACGATGAAGAACCCGTCTCCCTGAATGGCAAGGTCGGTTTTCACACCCGTGTTCTGGAACGAGCCCTGCGTCATGATCTTGTCGATACTGGACACCTGAGAACCAAGACCTATCTGCATGGGATTTGTACCGCCCACGTTTTCCTGAGGAGATCTTCCCGCCTTGATCGTCTGAGCGAGCATCGTCTCGAAATTCACCCGTGACGCTTTGAAGCCAACTGTGTTCACGTTGGAGATGTTGTTTCCTACAACATCCATCGCTACCTGGAAGTTTTTGAGACCCGTTATGCCACTGTAGAGTGATCTCATCATCACGCATCACCCTCCTGAGAGATCTCCAGGATAGAATCAACAGGATAGAGTGAACCGTTCACAAGAACGAATCCCTCTCCATCCTTTATCTGAACGGCTTCCACCACTCCGCCTTCCATTCCCCCTATTTCCTCCAGTCCGCTCGATGTGAGTTTATAAATATGGTAAGTGTAACTGCCATCTTCAACACTGATCCCGCTGTCATCTCTTCCATCCCACTGCCAGGCGTGAACTCCCGCCTGAACAGTTCCAAGATCTTCTGTTCTCACCACTTTTCCGTTTTCGTCAAGTATTTGAACCACAACATGTGCATCTTCATCCACGTTGAATATGATGCTGTCTGACTGACCGTCTACAAGATTTACCGTGTTGTTCTTCACCACGACGTACTTTCCTATCAGAGAAGCAAGCTGGGCTGGGTTCACACTCGTCTGAGCTTCGACGAAATCTTTCACCGCACTGGTGAGGTTTGTGATCTGTTCAAGGCTCGTGAGCTGAGAAAGCTGAGAGATCATGTCCTTCGTTTCCATGGGCTCCAGTGGATCCTGCATTTCCAGTTCTTGAAGAAGGAGTCTGAGAAAAGCTTCCTTGTCGAGAGAATTACTCGAAGAGCTGGAATTATTTCTTACTCCTGTAAGAGAAGAAAGGTATATACCGCTCATGTCGTAGATCACGTTTTCACCTCCTGGATGAACTCCTCAAATAGACTGCCCGAAGTTTCACGTTTGTGGTTTTTGCTTTCTCTTTGCTGTCTTTGATTTCCCTCTTTGTTCTGATTTTCCTGATACAGGTAGTCTTCTTCCTGTTTTTCTACGTAGACCTGCACATCGAATCCCTTTTCGTTGAATCTTTCGATCAGCCGTGGTACGTCATGTTCTAAAACGTGCTTGGCTTCTTCTGTCTGAACTTTGAACACTATCTTCAGCTGGTTCTCTTCCTTTGTTATGGTGATCTCCAGTTTTCCTAACTCCGGTGGTTCAAGGTCTATGACGGCCCTTTCTGTCTTGTGGTAGTACATCTGTTCCACAAACCTTGGTAGATGAACAGTCTCTGTTCTTTTCAGTTCGGGGAGTAAGTAAACCTGCTTCGCCCTTTCCTGAGACAGAAACTCCAACGCCTCTCTGTTTGTTATTTCTCTGTAACTTTCGATTTTTCCTTTCTCTTCGTACCTCATTTTCATTTCCATTGGCTGATTCTTCTCTCGGTTTTGGGAGGGCGGTTTTTCAGAAGTTTTCTCCGGAGATACCTTGGAATTGTTTTCAACAACCTTCTGACCATCAAATCTGTTTGCGGGGGGTTCTCTCCTCACCGAAGAAGTTTCACTACGGTCGTTCAGTACGTTTCTGGTGTTCTTTTCTGGAGAGGAACCATCATTTCTGAATGACAGGACGGTTTCTCTCAAGCTGGAAGAGGTTTTCTCTGATAGTTCTTCTGTGTGAGTATCTCCTCTCTTTGTGAAAGAGTTGATTTTCTGATTTTCTCTGGAATTCTCGGAATTTTCATTTACGAGATTCAAACCAGTATCGTCAAAGCTCGCCTGTGAAATTCTTTGATTGTTAACCTTCCAGACCTTTTCTCCATCACCGTTCGATGATTGTTGCTTTTCGTCTGCAGAGAGAAGCGGAACAAAACTGAGTTTGGACATTTTTATTTCATTCCCGATATTTCCCGTAATCCTTTCTTCAGAAGGTTCGTTTTTGATACCTGCTGTCTTTTCAAAGTCTCCTGAAAGTTTCTCTGTATCGGAATTCTTAAAAAGAGATCTTGTCTCGTCGAAAATCGGTCGTTTTGCTGTGTGCCTTATCTTCCGATCATCTGATTTCAAAAAAACTTCAGAACTTGTCTGAGAAACTTCAACAGGTGTTCTAAAAGAACTCGAAAGCTTTTTGTTCGATTCACTCCGAAAAGTCTCTGATTCCGAGTACAAGATAGAACGGTGTTTCTTTTCGAACGAAATCTGACTTGCACTTTCTTTGTTCTCTGAATCTTTCACCAGAAAACCGTTTTCTTTCTTTTCTTCATGTTCAGTGGAAGTCAAAAGCTTTTCCGTTGAAATATCATGTGTTCTGGATTTGAAAATCCCTTGCTCACTTTTTCGGTACTCATCATGATTTTCATCAATGAGCTGTTCTAACTTTTCGTTTCTTTTAGACATTTCTTCCAAAACATGTTTTTCACTGGATTTATCATCGGTTGTTTTGATCTCTTTGCTTGTCTTGCTCGAAGATGAACGTCCAACTTCTTCTTCCCGTTCTTTCTGATCCTCAGAGACATTCTGAAGCCTTTCCGAAAACTGTCCATCCAGCATCTTTTCCAAATTCACATCTTCCTCAACCGACATCGAAATGTGCTGAGCGCTGACACTGTCGAGATCGTCCAGCGTGTTCCTTTTCACCTTTTTGAGGACTTCATCACGGTTTTCAGTAGATTCTGACTTTACCTTTTCCTGAACATTCAGAAGGTCAATATCATTATTCTTTTGACGTTCGCTTTTCTTTCCAGCGATCTCTTTTTTCTTCTCATATGTGGAATCAATCATTTTTCCCTTTCTCCCCAGCGTTTTCATCAGGTCCTTAACAGACTGAGAGAACAGACCCGCTGCTGATTTCTTTTTTAATTCACCTTTTTCCTCTGCCGTCTTGATCATCGCAAAAAGAGAAAATTGTCCTACCTTCACTTTCTCTCCTCCAGAAGATCCGGAGCGTTCTGAACTATGTACTGAACCAGAACAGAAGCGTGTTCCCTATCCATCATGGAAAGAACCGTTCTCAAAGTTTCTGGATCCACATTCTCCCTTCTCAGGAAATCGACGGCTACCTCTGGTGTGATGTTGTTCAAAGCGTCCGCCACCGATTTCAAATAGGCTTCTTTCTGGAAAAGCTGAGATTCTTTTTCTGTCATCTGTTTCACCGCTTCCTGAGCTTGTTTAACCAGCATTTCGAGCCTTTCAATGGTGCTTTCCACACCCACCATGAGTTCCATCACCCGTGCGGTTTTCTGTGGGTTGACACCGGAGAGCGCCTCGAGAAACTCTCCAGCGTACTCTGGATCGGTTCTTTTAAAGATCACAGCGAGCGTCTCATCGTCCACCTCATTGAGTGCGCTCGCAAGATTTCTCGGATCAGCGTTCAAAAGCACGTTGATAAGCTCGTCTACCTGCTTCTTGTAGGATTCCAGCCTGTTTTTCTCCTCGAACAATTGATTCTTGAGGGATTGAATATCTTCGATCATTTTCTCAACAACGTTTCTTTGCGCTTCCAGCACCTTCGCCTGCTCTTCGAGTTCTTTTTCTTTGCTGATCAATTCGTCTATCTTCTGGTTGTATATCTCTATGTATTTCTGATAAATTCTAGAGTAGTACTCAGCGGGACTTTCCGCTTTGAGAGGCTGATAGTTGATTCTGTCTTTCAAAAACGGAACCTTGGAAGCAAGAAAAGCGATATAACTCCTCCAGTCTTCAAAAGGAGAAACTCTTCCACCGTACAGCCTGTTTATTTCAAAGGAGATGTAGCCGTACATGAACAGAATCAAGAGTATCAGAAACGTTATTAAAAAAACAACGAAAAAACCTCTTCGTTTTCCAGGCAAGGTCCATCTACCTCCCTCGGTTTCATACTTCTACGGGAGATCTATCTTTTCCTAAAGGATGGTAAAGTATGGTAAAACAAAAGAGGGAAACAAATATGGGCAGAATACTCGTGATAAAACGAAGCAGGGAAGTATTTTATATCGATAGAAAATCGATCAAATCCTATTTGAAAATCTCCTCTTCCGGAAAGAAATACCGTGTGAAGATCGTTCTGAGAGATCCTCGTGGTAAGATCTTTTCTGATGAGAGTGAAGGGCCCAGAACATCCCGGAACCTTCTCAAACTCATCGGAGAAGCGGTAACAGAAGCTTTCATTAGACGACATCAAAGAAGTCGCTCTCGCAGAAAGAAGGTTCGTTTTTGCTCATCTCACACTCTCGAAGAATGGAAAAGAAAACTGGCGAATCGGTGCGGCTCCTCTGGAAAAAGATCTTCTCCAGAGCGTCGTTTTCGCGTTAATAGATGCTCTGGTAAAATAGTAAAAAACAGTGCGTGGGGGGTATTTGGATGAGCAGCGCAAAGACACTGGAAGAAGTCATATCGAAGATATCCGGGGTCATCTCCGCCAAGGTGATAGAGGAAGACGGTCAACCCAGAGAAATCCACGTCATAGCAGATCCTTCCAGGAATCCAAAACAGATCGTTCGCGATATCGAAACTGTTGCCCTCGCGTCTCTTGGAATGAAGATAGACAGAAGGATCATCAGCATTGCCCAACTGAGTCAGGGAAGGTTCTCTCCTTCGCAGACTTATGAGATCACCTCCATAGAGGTAAAAAACCTCGACAGGAAAAAGCAGGTGAAAGTCACAATACGCAACCCTCTCGAAGACGAAGACATGGTGGGTGAAAGTGCGGGGCCTGGAACATCCACGAACCTTCCAAGGCTCGTTGGAGAAGCGGTGATAGAGGCTTTCAATCCTGAATATTCCGTCTCGGTGGACGACGTTCAGAAGGTCTTTCTGGCTGGAAGAGAGTTCGTGCTCGTCCACCTCACGATCCAGGACGAAGATCGAGAAAGAACGGAAGTTGGGGTTGCACCCCTCGAAGGAGACTTTTTGAAATCAGTGGCCACGGCCACGCTCAAGGTGGTAAAAGATCTCACCTAAAAAAAGAGCGCTATCGTGTCAACGACTTCTTTTATTTCGTCGTCCCTCAGTTCTGGAAACATGGGAAGCGCAAGACTTCTTTTTGAAAGTGATTCGGCCACTGGGAAATCCCCTTCTCGATATCCCAGATCTTTGAAGCACTTTTGAAGGTGGAGAGGTAGGGGGTAATAAACCGCCGTCTGAATACCTCTCTCTTTCAATCCTTCTCTGACTCTCTCCCTCACCTCTTCACTTTCGAAGATCACCACATATTGATGGAAAACGTGGTACCTGAAGCCTTTCTCCTCCACACGGGGAAAGACCATCGGCAGTTTTTTCTCCTCGAACAGCTCCTGGTACGTCCTTGCCACCCGTATTCTCTCTTCTGTCCACCTTTCCAGATACCTGAGTTTCACCCTCAAAATCGCGGCGTGTATCTCGTCGAGTCTCGAGTTGTATCCCACCTCTTCGTGGAAGTATTTCTTTCTTGCACCGTGCACTCTCAAGATCCTGCTTTCTTCCGCTATCTCATCGCTGTTCGTCACGATCATTCCGCCGTCGCCGTAAGTCCCCAGATTCTTCGTGGGAAAGAAAGAGAAAATCGCCGCATCCCCTACAGACCCACTTTTTCTGATCTCACCACTCGAGAACTTCCACTCCGATCCCATCGACTGAGCACAGTCTTCGAGGAGCATCACTCCGTATTTCTCCCTCAAAAAGCTCAGCGCCTCAAGATCCACGGTTCTACCGAAGAGGTGAACGGGAATGACAGCCTTCACTTTCTCTTTTTTCAGAACGTGTTCGAGCTGGTTCAGATCTATGTTGAAGGTGTTCTCGTCCACGTCGACGAAGATCACCCTGGCACCGAGTCTGTAGGGTGCGCTCGCCGTGGCAAAGAAGGTGTAGGGTGTTGTGACCACCGTATCTCCCTTTTCCACTCCCATCGCCCTCAGTGCTATGAGAAGCGCATCGCTTCCGCTCGCAACGCCAACACCGTGCTTCACGCCGATAAAACTGGCGATTTCTTCCTCGAGTCTTCTCACGTTCTCTCCGAGAATCACCCTTCCCGAAGAGATCACCTTGTCTATCGCGTTCAAGATTTCTCCCCTGATTCTCTCGTACTGCCTTGTGAGATCAAAAAGGTGGATCATTCCTTCACCTCCAGAAAGATCCTTCTGGCGTTCTCTGTGGTCACTTCATCCACTTTCGCTTCAGGCACATCCAGCACCTGCGAGATCGTTTCCACGACGTACTTCAGGTACTTCGGTTCGTTCCTTTTTCCCCTGAACGGCTGTGGTGGAAGAAAAGGACAGTCCGTCTCCAGAACGATGTGTTCAAGGCCCACTCTTTTAACCACTTCTCTCAGAGCCTCGCTCTTCGGATACGTCACAGGGCCTCCTATTCCAAGCATAAAGCCGAGGTCTATAAACTTCTTCGCCCACTCGTAGTTCGAAGAAAAAGCGTGAATCACACCCCGCTTCTCTGGAAGCGGTTCTGATCTGAGTATCTCGTACGCCTCGCTGTACGCGTCTCTGATGTGAACAACGAGGGGAAGGTTCAACTTTCTTGCGAGTTCGATCTGTTCAACGAAGACCTTTTTTTGGACTTCGGCTGGAGAGATGTTCCTGAAGAAATCGAGTCCGGTCTCACCTATAGCGACCACCTTTTCATCTTTCGCGAGTTTTTCGAGCTGTTCTATGAAATCTTCGGGAACTTCCTTCGCGTCGTGTGGATGCACACCTAAAGAACAGAAGATGCGATCACTTGTCTTTGAAAGATCGAGTGATTTCTTCGAATCTTCGAGGTTCACACCCACGTTCACCACAAATTCAATGCTGTTCTCTTCAAAGCTGTAGATGATAGCGTTTCTGTCGCCGTCGAACTGGTGAAAATGAAGATGCGTGTGCGTGTCCACCATTGAAATATCCCTCCTCCTGTGTTAATATACTACACAAAGGCTTTTGTGAAAAAAGTGAAGAGGTTCACCTTTTTGTGATGAAGAGGTTTCTTTGACCTTAACAATTAGGTTGATATAATTCTATTGGATCAAACGATCTGGAGGTGGTGGATATGGTATCGGGATGCGGTTGTTGTTCAGAAAGGTTGGTGAGTTCTTCAGGGATTTCGTGAGTATTTTCAAGCACATATCAGAGGATCTTGAGATGTACCTCAAGCTCGATCCCGCCGCAGAGAGTAAGCTTCAGGTGTTTTTCTTCTACGCTTCCTTCCAGGGTCTTATGTGGTACAGATTCGCTCATTTCTTCTACAAGTGGAAATTGAAAGTCCTCGCCTACCTCATTTATTACTTTGTGCGTGTTGTGTTCTCCATGGACATCCATCCAGCGGCAAGAATCGCTCCGGGAGTGGTGATAGACCACGGTATCGGTGTGGTCATCGGAAGCACCGCCTCGGTGGGAAGGGGAACGCTCATCTACCACGGAGTCACTCTCGGGACGAGAAAGCCGTGCTCCGGAAAAAGACACCCTGACGTGGGTGAGAACGTGATGATTGGAACGGGAGCGAAGATCCTCGGCCCGATAAGAGTTGGAAACAACGCCGTTGTGGGTGCGAACGCGGTCGTCCTTGAGGATGTTCCAGACGGAGCCGTTGTCGTAGGTGTTCCTGCAAGAATAGTCAAGTGGAGGAGGGATTTCTGCGATGATGGAAAGACTGATAGGGAGCACTCCTATAGTGAGGCTCGATTCGATAGACTCGAGAATATTCTTGAAACTGGAAAAGAATAATCCCGGTGGCAGTGTAAAGGACAGGCCCGCCCTCTTCATGATTCTCGATGCGGAAAGAAGAGACCTTCTCAGGAACGGCATCGTGGAGCCAACGAGCGGCAACATGGGAATCGCCATAGCGATGATTGGAGCAAAGAGAGGACACAGAGTGATCCTCACGATGCCCGAGACCATGAGTGTTGAGAGAAGAAAGGTCCTGAAAATGCTCGGGGCGGAACTCGTTCTCACACCAGGGGAACTGGGAATGAAGGGTGCCGTGGAAAAAGCGATAGAGATATCCAAAGAAACCGGTGCACACATGCTCAACCAGTTCGAAAATCCCTACAACGTCTACTCTCACCAGTTCACCACAGGTCCGGAGATCCTCAAACAGATGGACTATCGGATAGACGCCTTCGTTGCGGGAGTGGGAACGGGAGGTACGATCAGCGGAGTGGGAAGGGTTTTGAAAGGCTTTTTTGGAAACGAAGTGAAGATAGTAGCGGTGGAACCAGCGAAATCTCCCGTTCTCTCTGGAGGCCAGCCGGGAAAACACGCCATCCAGGGCATAGGAGCGGGCTTTGTTCCGAAGATCCTGGACAGATCCGTGATTGACGAAGTGATCACCGTGGAGGACGAAGAGGCCTACGAGATGGCGAGATACCTCGCAAAGAAAGAGGGACTCCTTGTGGGAATCTCCTCCGGTGCCAACGTCGCAGCCGCTCTGAAGGTAGCCCAGAAACTCGGGCCAGACGCGAGGGTCGTGACCGTTGCACCGGACCACGCGGAAAGATACCTGAGTATCCTATGAAGGGAACTTACATTCTGCTTTTGAAACTCGAAGAGAGTGTTGCTTTGAGGTATGGAAAGAAAACATCTCATCTGGAACCAGGTTACTACGCCTACGTAGGATCCGCGATGGGGGGATTCTTCAAGAGGATCCCCCGTTATTTTCTCGGTCCTAAAAAGAAACACTGGCACATCGACTACCTGCTGGATCACGCACAGATCGCCGGGTTGATAATGTTCAGCGGAAGAAATATCGAAGAGGAGATCTCGAATGTGTTATCATATCATTTTGAAGGAATAGAGAGCTTCGGTGCGAGTGACCTCAGGGTGAAAACCAACCTCTACCGCGTTGATCCCGACAAACTCTTTTCTCTTCTGGGGGGGTTCCGTGAGAATAGAGATACTCGACGGGCACAGAAACATAGGGGGAAACAAGATCAGAGTGGTTGATTCTGAGAACGACGGTTTTCTGCTGGATTTTGGATTGAACTTTTCCAGATGGGGAGAGTTCTTCGAGGAGTTTTTGAACCCCAGAACAGGTAAGATCCTTCATGACCTGCTGAAGCTCGAAATGGTTCCCCGGCTCAACATTTACAGGGACGACCTCTTCGATGGAAAGTTCGAAGATCCTGTGAACCACGCCTTTCTTTTTTTGAGCCATGCGCATGCGGATCACACCGGAATGGTGGGCCTCATAGACGAAAAGATCCCCCTCCTCATGACCGGCGAAACCTTCGCTGTGATGAGAGCCAGTGTGTACACGAGCAACTCAAACGTTCTGACTCAGCTCGGTGGAAAGAAAAGAAGAAGGGTCTCAGATAAAGATCTGGAAAACGGAATCCGCGAAGACCTCACGGTGAGCCCGGGAAATTCGAAGAGCGCGGAAAGATTGACAAGACGCGTTTCTTTTCCTAAAGAGGTCGAACTCAACGACGATTCAACTGTTGTCGATATGAACTCCCTGTGGAAGAACGAGCTGTTCGTTGAACCTGTGTACCACTCCGTCATAGGAGCCGCGGGCCTTGCGGCAAGGGTGGACGATCTCTGGCTCGCTTACACCGGAGACTTCAGAACGGGTCCCGAGACAGCAGAAGAAGAGCGCTACTGGCTGGACACTCTCGGTGAAAAGAGACTCGCGCTTTCTCTCAGGACCTCGAGATTTTTTGAGAATCTGAAAGACAAGCGCCCGCTCGTTCTCATCGTTGAGGGAACCAGAGTCACGAGGGAAGAGAACGTGGAGAACACGGAAAAGGACGTCTTCGAAAACGCGATGAGAGTTTTCAGGGGGACGAAGAATCTGATACTCGTAGATTTTCCCATCAGACACCTGGAGAGGCTCTTCACCTTCCTTAAGGTCTGCATGGAAAACGACAGAAGACTCGTTCTCATGCCAAAAGACTACGCCTATCTTCTCGAGATGGAACGAGTGGAACCACTCTGGAAGCTGACGGATGAGGAAAGGTCCTTCGTTCGTGTGTACCACCCCGGGAAGGTCACCTACATAAACCTCGAAAAAGACGCACTGCTTCGAGCCAGAGAGGAAGGGATCCTTCTCTCACCAGAGGAGATAAACCTGCATCCAGAAAAACACACCATGGTTGCGGGATACTGGGACTTCCCGCACATCCTCGATCTCGACGAAAGAGTTCTGAACGGCGCCGTCTATATCCACTCAACGAGCGAAGCCTACACGGAAGAGCAGGAGATCGACGCAAGGCGCTTCATGAACTGGCTCAGGTACTTCAACATAGTTCCTTTCGGTATAAGAGAAGTGAACGGAAACATCGTCTTCACAAAAGAGTTCCACGCCTCGGGCCACGTTTCTCCTCAGGGTCTGGAAAAGATTTTGAACGAACTGAACCCGGATTACATAGTGCCCGTTCACACCCTGAATCCGGGCTGGTTCGTCGAGCGCTGGGATGAAAGGGTCTTACTTGAGAATGTGATTGTGTTATAATTTTTTTCGACACTTCTAAGAGGAGGTGGAAAAGTGGCGAGCAGAGAGGAGATCTTTTCAAAGGTGAAGAGCATAATCTCTGAAAAACTCGGAGTGGATGAGTCACAGGTCACAGAGGAGGCAAAACTCATAGACGATCTCGGTGCGGATTCCCTCGACCTCGTTGATCTCGTGATGGATTTCGAAAGCGAGTTCGGTGTAAAGGTGGATGACGCCGATCTTGAAAAGATCTCAACGGTCGGCGACATCGTCAGCTACATTGAAAAGAAATTGGGGTGAGCTCGCTCACCCCTTTTCTATCTCCTCCGGTGTTAGGACCCTAACCCTCCTGGGAAGACCGTGATCTCTGAACCTGTCACCGCTCAGAACCACCGCGTCCATGGTGTTCGCAAGGGAGATGATGAGGCCATCCGCTGGAGATTCGAAGAGAACGTTCGGAGAGTTTTTCCACCTTTCGAATCCCTTCCTCTCGTGAACTGGCAGCACGAACTCCGCGTTCCTGTCGAAAACGATCCTGTAGGGAAAGAAGAACTCCCTGAAAACAGCAAGCCTCTCAAACACCTCGTAGATGTAAGAGACGGAGAGTCCTCCACGCCAGAGCAGGTTGCTTCCATCGATGACGATCGGTGCAGAAGGGTTTCTGATGATGGCAGAAAGAATGTACGGGTGAACGTTCAGCGTTCTCACGGATTCCTTTCCTCGAAGATCGAGCAAGGAGTAGAAGTATCTCAACTCCTCAATCTCACTCTCTGATAGTTTCTCAATCGAAAGGTTTCGAACTCTCTCCAGAAGATCCGTGTTCTCTCTTTTTTCTTCCTCTTCTTCCGCTTCTTCGAGATGAAGGTAGAGCTCCATGAAATCCTTCTTTCCAAGTTTCACCCTAAGTCTGTTGGCTTCTTCGATGAACTCTTTCACGCTTTCGGCTTTCAGCCTCTTTTTGAGCCTCTCTGAAGGAAGGGGATACTTCTTCGGCAGGTACCAGAAGAGGATCTCAAGAGTGTCTATCTCACTCACTCCAAGGAGTTTCGAAGAAAGCTTCAAGTTCCCCTTCACGGCCTCCTTGATAGCAAGCTCAAAGATGTCAGCCGGCACGTCCACCCTGGAAAGCTCTCCAAGGAAGATTCCTCTCAGTATATTCAGGTCTTTCTCCTTCCAGCCTCTTCTTTTGAGAAGACTCAGAAAATCCTGCCTTGCCTCAAGAAGAACCTGTTTCATCTGCATATCTCGATCTCGTCTCCTTCTTTAACCGAAAGCACCTGACTCGCGTCTCCCAGATTCACGGCGATTTCGAGGAAACCTGCGCTGTCTGGATGAACGAGCAGTTCTCCCGTGTCCACATCTCCGAAGGCCTTCGCGACAGCCGCTTTGAACTCTTTTCTTCCCACTCTCACTCTCACCACGTCGTCGAAATCCACACTGAGCTTCAAAAAGAGATCGAAGGGAATGTTCGTCGACACGTTTCCGAAGGTGTCAACTATCGCCACTTCTCCGATGACTTTCTCGTTCTCGACAACAGGCTTTCTCATCTTGAGAACCTCGTACGAGAGCAGTCTGTCTCCCACTCTCTCCAGCGGAAGTCCCATGTCGAGGTGGGCGGCAACCGGTGCGAAGATGTCCCTTCCGTGGAAAGTGAAGGAAGGATTCTTCTTGTAGAAGAGCTCTCTGTTCTCTATCTCTCTGATCTCGGCAACTCCGTATTCTTCAGCTACAACCGTGAGAACTCCGTTGTCGGGTGCCACGAAGTACTGGTCGTTCTTGGTCTTCATCACGATCGCCTTTCTTGAAGTTCCAACGCCGTAGTCGACAACCACAAGAAAGACGGTGGAAGGAGGAAAATCGAGGGAGGCTCTGTAGAGAACGTGACTCGCCTTTCTCACGTTGAAAGGTTCTACTTCGTGCGTGATGTCGATGATCTCCGCGGAGGGGTTTATCCTCTTGATCACCGCCTTCGCGACTCCCACGTAGTGACTCTTCAAGCCCCAGTCTGTGAGAAATCCGATCATCTTTCTCCCCCCAGATTTTTTGTTTGTTTATCTACTTTATGGTATTATTATAACGAGAGTTATCATTTTCTTTTCGGATCCCGCCCGAGCCCGCCGGGTCGTGGGGAAAGAGAAAGGGGAGGGCCAGCCTCCCCTTTCTCTGACGGTAAGACTTCCAGATCACTCAACCGGTTCAAAATCCTCCTTCGAAGCTCCACAGAGCGGACAGACCCAGTCGTCTGGAAGATCCTCGAAGGGTGTCCCCGGTTCGATTCCGCTGTCGGGATCTCCTTGTTCAGGATCGTAGATGTAACCACAGAGTTTGCACCTGTACTTCTTCACAGAACTCACCTCACTCTTCAACAGTGATCTTTTGACTGCTTTCCCAGAGGCCGTGTATGTTGCAGTAGGAGAGGGCTATGATCGTTCCCGATCTGTTCAATTTTACCACGGTTGTGACAGTAGGCTCTGTGTAAACAGCGCCGATGTTCGGCCCCTGAACGGACTCTCCGTGCGCGTTGAACTCGTACCTTCCCACCTCGTAAACGTATGGATCACCATCAGGTTGGAAGAAAACTTTGATCCACCTGATGTGGTGTTCTGTTGTGTTCGGGTGCGGGATCTCCTTTCCCACGGTAACCACGATTTGAACTTTTTCGTCTTTTTTCACCTTCTCGGGTGCTTCTATGACCGGAACGTGCTTTTCCTTCTTGAAATCTTCCGTCTTGATGAAATCAGAAAGTTTCATGCTATCCCTCCTTTAAATTGAAAATTCCCTGTAAGCGCTCTTCGGTGCTCCGCAAACCGGACACTTCTCTGGTGGCTCTCCTTCAACGGTGTGACCACAGACGGGACAGATGTAGATCTTCTCCGCTGTGTAGTCTTCTCCCTTTTCCACGAGTTCTTTGGCCTTTTTGTACATCTCCGCGTGGATCTTTTCGGCTTCCCAGGCGAACTTGGTGCTTCTTTCCGCTCCTTTTTCTTCCTGGAACTGTGCGACGGTGTTGTAAACCGGGTACATCTCATCGATTTCGAAGGTTTCACCGTCGATGCACTGCTGGACGTTTTCGGCCATCTCTTTGTAGATCTTTCCGAGTTCTCTGTAGTGGTTCCTCGCGTGGACGTACTCCGCGTACGCGATCGCCCTGAAGAGATTCGCGAGTTTCTTCAGTCCCCTCTGCTCTGCTTCATCCGCGAAGATCAGATACTTCATGTGCGCCATGCTCTCCCCTGCGAAAGCGTCCTCAAGGAACTTCTTCGTCATCTCTCTCATACTCTGCACCTCCCTATTTCCATGGTATTTCCTGGATTTATTTTACCACATAATTATAAACTGTAATGATTTTGAATAGTTACATTAAACGATGAGGCTGTTCTAATTGAACTGAGAAAAGATTGCGATCTGCTTTTAGATCATTCCTCCAAGATAAGTTACCTTAATGTAACTTAAGTAACACAAAATTAACCTTGACAACGAAAGGGGGGTGGGTATAATAATGTCTGTGATACTGAACAAGTTTGTCAACTATAGTGGACAAAGGAGTTGGGAACTTTGTGAGGATCGGAGAAAAACTCAGGAAATTAAGGCTCTCAAAAGGGCTCACACAAGAAGAACTCGCAGAACGCACAGATCTTTCAAGAAGTTTCATTTCACAGCTCGAATCGGACAAGACGTCTCCATCCATAGATACTCTTGAAAGGATCTTAGAAGCACTGGGTACAGATTTGAAGCACTTTTTCTCCGACGTGGAAGAAGAGAGGGTTGTGTTCAAAAAAGAAGAGAGGGTTCCGGTCTACGACGAGCCAGAGGGTGTGAAGAGTGAGATTCTGATGAGCGGTGTGGAAGACAAAGAGATCGATCCGATTCTCGTAACACTGGAACCCGGTGCACAGACGGAGGAAGAATCGTACCATGAAGGTTCGGAGTTCGGCTTTGTGATCCAGGGAAGGATAGATCTTTACCTCGATGACAAACGTTACAGGTTGAAAGAGGGAGACTGTTTCTACTACAAAGCAGATAAAAAGCATTACGTAAAGAATTCGGGAAAGAAGAAGGCGGTGTTACTCTGGATCATGATTGACTAAAAATTTCAGAGGGGAGGGATTAACATGAAAAGTCTGGGAAGGCACCTGGTGGCGGAATTCTACGAATGTGACAAAGAGGTTCTTGACAACGTGCAGCTGATAGAACAGGAGATGAAGCAGGCAGCCTATGAAAGTGGAGCAACAATAGTCACGTCAACGTTTCACAGGTTCCTCCCCTATGGGGTGAGTGGTGTGGTGGTGATATCCGAATCCCACCTAACCATTCACACCTGGCCAGAGTACGGGTACGCTGCTATCGATCTCTTCACCTGCGGAGAGGATGTCGATCCCTGGAAAGCCTTCGAACATCTGAAAAAAGCGCTGAAGGCAAAGAGAGTTCACGTGGTGGAGCATGAAAGAGGCAGGTACGACGAGATAGGAATACCCGAGGACTCGCCACACAAAGTCACCGTTTGAGGAGGTGGAAAAGTTGAAAGAATTTGAAAGAGATCTCCAGCCAAGACAGCACCTGTGGTACTTCGAGTACTATACAGGAAACAACGTGGGACTCTTCATGAAGATAAACCGCATGATCTACTCCGGACAGAGCGACATTCAGAGGATAGATATCTTCGAGAATCCCGATCTTGGCGTGGTTTTTTCGCTCGACGGCATCACGATGACCACGGAAAAGGACGAGTTCATGTACCACGAAATGCTCGCACACGTTCCCATGTTCCTCCATCCGAACCCGAAGAAGGTGCTCATCATCGGCGGTGGAGACGGCGGAACGCTCAGAGAAGTCCTGAAACACGACAGCGTGGAGAAGGCGGTTCTCTGCGAAGTGGACGGACTCGTCATAGAAGCCGCAAGGAAGTATTTGAAGCAGACTTCGTGCGGTTTCGACGATCCAAGGACAGAGATCATGATCGCAAACGGTGCCGAATACGTGAGGAAGTTCAAGAACGAGTTCGATGTCATCATCATAGACTCCACGGACCCGACGGCGGGCCAGGGTGGGCACCTCTTCACCGAAGAGTTCTACCAGGCCTGTTACGATGCCCTCAAGGAAGACGGAGTCTTCTCCGCCGAGACGGAAGACCCGTTCTACGACATCGGATGGTTCAAGCTCGCTTACAAGAGGATCAGCAAGGTCTTTCCTATCACGAAGGTTTACCTTGGATTCATGACCACCTATCCCTCCGGCATGTGGTCCTACACCTTCGCCTCCAAGGGAATAGACCCGATAAAAGACTTCAACCCCGAAAAGGTGAAAAACTTCAACAAAGAGCTGAAGTACTACAACGAAGAAGTTCACGTCGCGTCCTTCGCCCTTCCGAACTTCGTGAAGAAAGAACTCGGACTGATGTGAATCGACCCCGCTCCGGCGGGGTTTTTCCTTTCTGGTATAATCTAATTAGCCTGAACGAACTGGGAGGTCGAACATGAGATTTTACATCAAGACCTTCGGCTGTCAGATGAACGAGAACGACTCGGAAACGATGGCCGGTCTTCTAATGAAGGAAGGGTTCACCCCCGCCTCGGCTCCCGAAGAGGCGGATGTGGTCATCATAAACACCTGTGCAGTGAGAAGAAAGTCTGAGGAGAAGGCCTACAGCGAGCTCGGTCAGATGCTGAAGATCAAAAGGAAAAGAAAGCTCGTTGTGGGAGTTGCGGGTTGTGTCGCCGAAAAGGAAAGAGAGAAACTCCTGGAGAGAGGAGCCGACTTCGTCCTTGGAACCCGCGCCGTTCCTAAAATAACAGAAGCGGTGAAAAGGGCGCTTCAGGGGGAGAAGGTGGCGCTCTTCGAAGACCGTCTCAACGAGTACACACATGAGCTTCCACGTATCAGATCCAGCAAGCACCATGCCTGGATCACGATCATATTCGGCTGTGACAGATTCTGCACCTACTGTATCGTTCCGTACACGCGCGGCAGGGAAAAGAGCAGACCGATGGAGGATATTCTGGAAGAGGTGAGAGAGCTCGCGAAACAGGGCTACCGCGAGGTGACCTTCCTCGGTCAAAACGTGGACGCCTACGGAAAAGACCTGAAGGACGGCTCTTCCCTCGCCAAACTCCTCGAAGAGGCCTCAAAGATAGAGGGAATTGAAAGAATCTGGTTTCTCACTTCCTATCCGACGGACTTCTCCGACGAACTCATAGAGGTGATCGCCAGAAATCCGAAGGTGGCAAAGTCCGTCCACCTCCCCGTGCAGTCCGGAAGCAACAGGATACTGAAGCTCATGAACAGAAGTTACACGAAGGAAGAGTACCTCGCCCTTCTTGAGAGGATCAGATCGAAGGTGCCGGACGTTGCCATAAGCAGCGACATCATCGTCGGTTTTCCAACGGAGACGGAAGAAGACTTCATGGAGACGATCGATCTTGTGGAGAAGGCGCAGTTCGAACGCCTCAACCTCGCGATCTACTCTCCACGAGAAGGTACGGTGGCGTGGAAACACTACAAAGACGACGTGCCCTACGAAGAGAAAGTGAGGCGCATGCAGTTTCTCATGAACCTCCAAAAGAGGATCAACAGGAAACTGAACGAGCACTACAAGGGAAAGACGGTGCGCGTCATCGTGGAGGCTCAGGCAAAGAACGGCCTCTTCTACGGCAGGGACATCAGAAACAAGATCATCGCCTTCGAGGGTGAGGAGTGGATGATCGGCCGATTCGCCGACGTGAAGATCGAAAAGATCACGGCCGGTCCGCTCTACGGAAAGGTGGTATGGATTGAAGAAACTCCTTCTCCTGTTTCTACTGATAAATGAGATAATTTTCTCGCGGGTCTATTTCAGCACGGTGGACGATCTTTCACAGCTGGTTCTCTCACACCTGAACTCTGCAAGCGACATCACGATCGTTGCCTACTCGATCGACCCGGAGTATCTCGGATTGAAAACTGCGAAAATGGCTTCCGAGGTGCCCGTTCAGGGCGCTTTCGTTCACGTTTCAGAGGGTCTTCTTCACTCGAAATTCATCGTTCTCGACTGCGAAACGGTGATCTTCGGTTCTGCGAACTTCAACCGCTCCAGCTTAGAAGAACATCTGAACAACCTCATCGTCTTTCACTCCAAAGAGATAGCGGACTTTTTCGAGGGAATTTATGACTGGCTCGTTCACGGGAAAAGGCCACAGGTTCGGCTCAAGACTGAAGAAGGTGAGTTCTTTTTGATTCCCGCGGTGGATGTTGAAGAGATCGTCTTGGATTCGCTCTGGAAGGCGAAAAAGTACGTTCTTCTCTGCAGCTACGCTTTCACAGATGAAGACGTCTTTGCCACGCTGAAATTCCTCTCCTCGCAGGGTGTGGAGGTGTACATCATCACGGACGAGTGGTTCGAGTCTTCAAAGCTCAGAGAACTTCCACTTGGAACCTTTCACATTCTCGAGGTGAAAGAACCCTTGATGCACCACAAGTTTCTTGTCGTTGATGGAAAAACTCTGATCACGGGCTCTGCGAACTTCACAGAGAGTGGTTTTCACAAAAACGTGGAGGTTGTGTTCAAAACGAGTAACAGAGAGTACGTAGAATCTTTCGTGGAAGAGTTCGAAAGGATCTGGAGGGGATACTTTGTACAGGGTGTTCGTTTTTGATCTGGACGGAACGCTCCTGAACGACAGCCTGGAGATCTCGGAAAAGGACAGAAAAGTGATCGAAAGGCTTTCCAGAAATTGCCACGTCGTTTTTGCAAGCGGCAGGATGCTCGTCTCGACGCTGAATGTGGAGAAGAAATACTTCGGCAGGACTTTTCCCACAATCGCATACAACGGCGCGATGGTGTACATTCCAGAAGAAGGTGTGATTTTGAACGAAAAGATTCCACCCGAGGTCGCAAAAGACATCGTGGAGTACGTGAAGCAGTTCAACGTGCACTGGCAAGCGTACATAGACGACGTGCTTTACTCCGAGAAAGACAACGAAGAGATAAGGGGCTATGCGAAACACTCGAGTGTGGAATACCGGGTTGAACCGAAACTTCTGGAGCTTGTCTCAAAGGTGGGAACAACCAAGATCCTTCTCATCGATACTCCGGAAAAACTCGACGAACTGAAGAAGATCCTCTTGGAGAAGTTCAACAATGTGGTGAAGGTCTTCAAGTCGTTCCCGACGTACTTAGAGATCGTTCCAGAGAACGTAGACAAGGGAAAGGCGCTGAGGTTTCTCCGGGAGAGAATGGGATGGAAGAAAGAAGAGATCGTCGTCTTCGGCGACAACGAGAACGACCTGTTCATGTTCGAGGAAGCGGGGCTTCGCGTGGCCATGGGAAACGCCATCGACAAGGTGAAGGAGGCGGCGGACGTTGTCACGCTCACTAACAACGATTCTGGTGTGTCTCATGTTCTTGAGCGCATTTCCACAGATTGTCTTGACGGATGAGATTCCAGAGAACCCCACGGGTCTGGTGGCGGTGAGAGTTCCTCTTCAGAACGTTTTGAAAGACGTCTCTCTTCTGTGCCTTGGAAGTTCTGGAAATTTGACCCTCGCAAAAGACGTCGGAATCGCTGTAGGAAAGATCCTGAAAGAAAAAGGTGTGACCTACTACGTCTTCGGCAGTTTCGACGTTTTGAGAATAACCGACACAGATCCCCTCGCAAAGGTCTCAACTTCCCCATATATCACCGCTCAGGTGCTATCTCTTCTCGCGGAGGGACTCTCCACAGCGGGAGTTGTGCCCGTTTTCAGCGCAGCTGGAGAGGTGAACGAGCAGGTGATCAGTGCTCTCATCACAAGAAAGGCCACCTATCCCATGATGGTGGAAAGCGTGGAAAAGTACGAACGGCTGAAAAGGCTCGGCTACACAACAACGCTCGTCATCGACACAGAAGGAAACGTGCTTGTTGGAAAGCCCTTGAAATTCTCCTGGTCCTATGAAAAGGAGATAGACTACGAATCTCTCAGAAGGGAAGTACTGGAAAATTCTATCGTCCTTCTTGATAGAAACGTCAAAAAAATCAGTGTGAACGATCCGTGGAGCGGTGGGGTGCTCGTTTTCTCTGATGAAGAGTGGCTTCTGAAAATCGCTCAGGACGTACTCGATGGGAGAAGAGCCCCCACAGGAAGGACACCATAGTTCAAATCTCTATCCCCTCTCTTTCGATCAATCTTTTGAGAAACTCGGGACATCCTTCAAGATCGATCAGATCTATCTCGAACTCAGAGAACCTGTTGATTTCAGAAAGCACCCTGAAATATTCCTCTTTCGGGAGGCCTTCCACCGCAAGATCGATGTCGGACCTTTCTGTGAACTCGCCTGTTCCTCTCAGGTACTTTGCAAGAGAGACAAAAAGAACCACTTTTCCTACGCCGTACTTTTCCCTCAGCACTTCTGCGATCCTCTTTGCCTCTTTGAGGGCCTTCTGAGATAACACCTTCATCTTTTCTTCTTCTTTCTTTTTCTCTCTACCCAGTCCCTTATGTACTCTTCGTACATTCTTTCTCCTCCAAAAGGCACACCGCGTAAGCTGAGATGCCTCTGCCTTCACCTTCGAATCCCAAGGTGTTTCCGCTTTTGAACTTCACGTTCACGTGGGGTGTTTTCAACACGCTCTTCAGATTCTCGACGATTCTATCCCTGTAAGCTGACATCCTCACACCGGAGAGGACAACCGTCGAGTCAACGTTTATCACCTTGAACCCTCTTTCTTCTATCATGCCCATCGTCTTTTTCAGAAGCTCAAAGCTGATTGCGCCTCTGTACTCTTCCGTCTCCGGAAACCACGTTCCTATGTCGCCAAGGCCAACGGCTCCAAGCAGAGCATCTATTATCGCATGTGAAAGAACATCACCGTCCGAGTGGCCGAGACTTCCAACAGGAGAGTCTATCTCCACACCCGCCAGAATAAGCCTTCTTCCCTCAACAAGGGGGTGTCTGTCGTATCCAAAGCCGATGAACATAAAATCATTCCCCCTGATAGTGCAATTTTTCCCAGTAGACTTCTTTCCTTTCCACCACATCTCTCACCTGTCTTTCTCTGGTGGACAGATTCCCTGTTTTTCCCGTTTTAACTTCCACGAACACTATCTTCTTAACGTTTCCCTCACTCAAACCATCAAAGACCACGAAATCCACGGGTGTTCCTATAAACCTCGCATCTTTTGAATTGTACTTGAAATCCGGAAAGTACGGTATGAGATGCTCCGTGACCTGTCCCATGATCACGCTCCTGCTTTTATTGATAGCATCCTCTCTGATCTTTTTTTCTTCCGCCAACTTCCACTCCTGAAACCTCACTTCGTATTCTCTTTTCAAATTTGCCTCAAGAACTTTTCTCTGAAGTTCCCACTCGTTCTTCTTCCAGTCTTCAAACATCTTCATAGCCCTGCTTTCGGCTGTTCCTTTGAGCTCTTGAATCTCGCGTGACATTTTTAGAAGATTCCTCGCCAAGATGAAAACTACAATGACGAGAATTACAATAATTACTATCATCATGCGAATCCCCCCTGTCTTAATTCTACATGTTAAAATCCCAGAGGGTGATAGCAGTGAAAGAAAGTCTCATCAGTTTCATAAAAGAAAAGATAGAAGAGTACAACTACAGAGGAGCGGTTGTCGGAGTGAGCGGTGGGATCGACTCCGCCGTCGTTCTTTCTCTGTGTGTTCAAGCGCTCGGAAAAGATCGTGTGTTTGGTCTCATTCTTCCAGAGCGCGACTCTTCAAAAGATTCGGTGAAAGACGCCGTTGAACTCTGCGAAAGCCTGAAAGTTGAGTACAAAATAAAACCCATCACTCCCATCTTGAGAAAAATAGGTGTCTACAGGCTCTTTCCACCAAAACTCTTTTTTCCAGAATCGGTCGTGAAAAGATACGTCCTCAACAAATGGAACTCTCTTTCGAAGGATCCCTTCCTGGACGACCTCAGAAACTCCGGTCCCGACGAGTTTCTGAAAGGCCTCGCCTACTACAGAATAAAACACAGAATCAGAATGTGCCTTCTCTACTTCGAGGCGGAGAAGAGAGGCTACGCCGTTGTGGGAACGACGAACAGAACGGAGTACCTCACAGGCCTGTACGTGAAGTGGGGTGACGAGGCTGTGGATATAGAACCCATCATGCATCTCTACAAAACGCAGGTTTTTGAACTCGCAAGAGAGCTGAACATCCCGGAGAAGATCCAGAAGAAACCGCCGTCTCCAGATCTCATTCCGGGTGTCACAGATGAGATGGCCTTCGGCATGAGCTACATGGAGCTTGACCGCATACTGATGAAGATCGACAGGGGAGAGAGTTTGGAAGACGAAGACCCAGAAAAAGTAGAGAGAGTGAAGAAGATCCTCGAACTTGCAGAAAAGCACCGCCGTGGGATTCCAATCAGCTTTGATAGAATATAATCAGAACACACCAAGGAGGGAAAGCTGTGGAAGAAAGAGAACTAACGCTCGGCGATATCCTTTCGATGTTCAAAAGAAGGTCAAAACTCTTCTGGATCGTTCTCGTTCTGACGGTCCTTGCAACGGGGATTTATCTTTTACTCGCCACGCCAAAATACGAAGCCTCTGCAAAAGTGAAGGTCTCCACACAGGAAGGTATGAGTCTTGGGCTTTCGGTTGAAGGTCTTCTCGGAGGTCTTTCCGGACTTTTTGGAGGAGGAAGTCTCGAGGACGAAATACAGATCATGCTCTCTCGAAGAAACATTGTAGCCGTGATAGACGAGCTTGACCTTGCCCACAAACTCCTCGATGAAAAAGACATAAAAAAAGCTATGGAAAACGGCCTCACAGAAGACGATTTGAAACTCTCTCTTTACAACTACATGGTGGAAAAGCTCATAACCGTCGAGCCTGTGAAAAATTCGAACATACTGGAAGTTAAATTCACCTGGCAGGATCCAAAGCTCGCCGCCGAGGTGGCGAACAAGATCGTAGAAAATTACGTCAAGATCAGTGAAAGCATCGCCAAAACCCAGCTTGGGGCGAAAAAAGAGTTCCTCGAAGAACAGATCCCGAAGGTGGAGCAAGAACTCAAAGAAGCAGAAAGCAAACTCAAGGTCTTCAAAGAGCAGAACAGAATTTATTCTGTTGAAGCACAGACACAGGTTCTGATAGACAGGTACGCTTCTCTTCTTCAAAAGATGGAAGAAGCCAGAATCGCCATGGAAGCAACACAGAAACAGTCTGAGTTCTTCTCGAAAGAACTCAAAGATCTCGACATCGAAATCGAGCAGATCAAAGACAGCATCACCTTCGATCCTATCATTTCTCAACTCAAAAGCAATATGATCAACATTCAGATAGAGCTTGCTGGTCTCATGGAACGTTACACAGAGACAAACCCGGCTGTGGTGCAGAAAAAAGCTGAACTCCAGGAGACACAGAAACAGCTCGAAATAGAGCTCAAAAGACTTCTCACCTCCCAGGTGAAAAAAACAGGCAACCCCGTCTACGAAGAAGCACTCAGCAGTCTCATAAAGGCAGAGTCGGAGAAAATCCTGTATCAGTCTCAGTACGAAGCCTTCAAGAAACTCTACGAGGACATGGAAAAAGAACTTTCAAAACTTCCCGAACTCGAACAGCAACTCATTGAACTCGAAAGAGACTACAAAGTGAAAGAAACAATCTACACCACTCTTCTTCAGGCAAAGTATGAATCTCTCATATCTGAAGCAGCGATCACCGCCAACGCGAACGTCATAGACTGGGCAGTTCCACCGCTCTCACCCTCAAAGCCAAACAAAAAACTCACCCTCGCGGTCGGAGGGGTGCTTGGAATATTTCTTGGCATCCTCGCTGTCTTCTTCGCGGAGTTCACCGACAGAAGAATCAAATCAGAAAGTGAGGCGGAGTACCTCCTCGGTGTGGAAAAGATCGTGGCGAGAGTTCCTCTGACAAACAAAAGTGAAGTGATAGAAAAGGCCCTCGGAATTTCCGCAGTGAAAGCAGGAAAGGTGGTGTTCATCACCGCAATAGAGGACGGAGCGGGTGTGAGCACCACAGCAAAGCACATGGCGCACCTTCTCTCGAAGAAGGGAAAGGTACTTCTTCTCACTGAGGAAAACGTCGATGGCCCATTCGACAGAAAGGACGTCTTCGACCTTTTGAGGAACCCGGAGATCCTCGAAGAATTCAAAGAACACTACGACAAAGTGATCATCGACGCACCTTCGCTGAAGAGAACACCGGAGTTCCTCCCGGTAGCGGAAAAAAGCGACACCACGTACATCGTGATCAGACTCGAACACACCTACTCGGAAGATCTAAAGATGCTCCACTCTCTGAAGAAGGTAGACGGCTTCATCCTGAACGGCCTGACGAGGAGAAACTCAACGTACGTGGAGGAAAAATGAGGAGGGGATTTTCCCCTCCTTTTATTTTTCACTGCAGCCAATACACCAGAAATTCATCCCACTGTGTGTCGTTGGGGAAGGAGAGAGTCATGTAGTCGTTCTCATATATTCCATACACACTCCTGCTTTCAGGCATGAAGATGCTGACTGGAGCCAAGAGTTTTCGATCACCTTTTTCACCGTAGGAATGAACAACAAACGAGGATGGATCGGGAGCTATAGAGAGTTTTGTCACCCATTTGTCTATAAAATCACCGAGATCAACAAGAACGGGCCGATTGTAATAGTCAATGTAACTCTTCACCACATCAGAATAAACCGCGTCGACCTTGCTCAGATTCGCTTTCAGATCATAAGTGAATGAATCTAAAGCAGAAACAAAACCTTCTACTTGCGAAGTGTCGTACACCGCAAGGCTCAGTCCATCTTGACGGTAAGAATCGTAAGCGGGAGAAGAATAGTAATCCCTGTAACTGTCAACAATCATCTCTGCCACACTGAACTGTGTACTATCGGGAGTTATCTCATCCAAGAAACTGTAATTCCATCCATCCGCTGGTTCGTTGAAACTGGAAGCCACAATGTAATGAGCCGTGTTTCTGAGTTCGTATATCACCTCCAGAGAACCCATAAGGCACGCATCGAACCCGAGAATGTCGAGCTTCTGTCCGTCAAGAGCGCCGTTGATCACGTTTTCAAGCGCCATTCTCAGATCTTTCACTGCTATTGCGCTTCCGGAGGTATCATCAAAGCTGATTGCTTTTGAAGAATCGTACATTGAATCACCTATCCACGCACTTCCGTGATCCCACATGATCAGCGCTCTGTAGGTTGACGAGAAGTTCTCAAAGACATACTTCAACCAGTATTCGAGGTCTTCGTAAGAACCGCTGTTGAAGTCTACCCCCGTTATTCCCATGATTGCTTTCCAGTTTCCATCATTGTCGAGAACCAGAATTCCATCGCTCGTACCTCCCCCATCGTAAAACACCACCACGGAGACGTTTTTTTGTTGGTGTTTCTCATCTCTTCAAGATCTTGATCACTGTATCCCCACAGATTGTTGTCCCCGCACATCCACACCACAAAGAGCCATTTTGGAGAGATAAAATCAAGGGAAAAGTTTTCCATAAGAAAAGGATTTCCCTTCACCTGAACGTAAAGATCGCACTCACCTTCTTTTGGAGAAAAAAACGAAAGTTCAGCCCATCCGAAGGAATCCGTTTTCGCTTCATCTTCTTTCACGTAGTAAGAACCGTAGGAATTTTTTATCTTCCTGTAGAGTTCCACCGTCACGCCAGAAACAGGATTTCCACTCTTATCGAGCACCTGAACATCGATCAGCGCGTACCTTCCCGCAACGGGTTCCCCTCTCGTTTTCACCACAAGAGAATCGGGGGTCTGCAAACCACTTGTCAAATCAGGCAGCGTACATCCAGCAACAAGAATTACCACACCTGCCACAAGAAGAAACCACCTCATCTCTTCGCCTCCCTCAGAATTCCCATTTCATGCCGAGTCCCACACTCGCGCTTCCTTCAAACAGCTCTAAAGAAAAGAGAAAATTCTTCACACTCCCTCTTATGCTCAAACCGGGTACTTTTTTTGTTTCTCCCTCCTCTTCCTTCGGATACTCCGACTGCAGTGTGTTCGGCCCTTTCACCAGGTAGAAAGCGTTCACCCCAAGGTTCAGATCTTTTCCGAACAGCTCAAGCGAGGCGTTGAAGATCCTCGCATCCGGTCCGAAGGCAAACCCCACCGGATAGTCAACGATCGTTCTGGAGGGAGGAAAATTGGTGAGATAGACGAATCTGTTGTTGAACTTCAAGTAGGGAAGGAACGTGTTGTACACGAACTTTGTAGCCAGAGCGTACTCGACACCCAGAACTCCTTTCAAGCTTCCCGCAGAAAACACCTTTCTTGCTCCCACGTTGAAGGCGTAGGCTGTTGGTTTCGATTCGTTCTCAGTCGTTCCCACAAGATCGTCGAGAGCGAACTCTCCGTGGATCTCCCAGCCTTTCAGCGGAACGTAAGAGAAGTCAAGCACCGCCATAGAGTTCGTGTAGCCTTCGTTGTAGTTGTTGTGCCAGATTGCGAAGGGACTCGCTGAGAAAAGATCGGGGTACTTTCCGCCGATCATCGTGAGCTCTCCCGCACTGAACCTGAAGTTCTCAAAGGGGTGAAAGTCGAGCCTGTGGGCTACCAAGGTTTTCACCTTCTCGGTGTACGGAGAGAGGGGATCTGCGTTCACAGGCCTGAAAGTACTCTGTTTTTCCCACTCTTCAGTTGTCAAAACGGGATTTATCGAGATCAGGTGGAACGTGTACTGTACCTGGGCCTTCGTTGAGAACGTGAAATGGCTGAAGTAAGGACTCACATCCGAGATCACAACGGGAAACTCGGAGCTTCCCCATCTGATCTTCGATCTTCCAACGGCTACGTAGAAATTCTCACCATCGTAAACACCGTAAGCGGTGTACGGAAAAGTCGAATCGGCGCTCGAAAGTTCTTTCCACAGTGGTGGAACATTGCTGTGAAGGTCCAGATAAAAGTCGCTGTAGTTGTTTGTGAAGGGGATCTCTGTGTAAAACGAAATCTCTCCCACGAAGCCTTCGAAAGAAACGTTCAAAAAGTAAGGAGTGTTCTCGTACAGGTAGAAGTTCTCCCAGGGAGGATCAGAGAGGACGAACCATCCCGTTTTTGTCTTTCCCTGAAAATTCCCGAAATAAAAAAACGGTGAGATCTCAAGAGAAACTCTATTTTCTCTCTCACCAGAAGGCATGGGAAGAACACCGGGAAGCGCTTTTCCTTCGAGAACGTACTCGTAAACCATCTGAGGTGCGAGCTCTGTGATCAACGGCTCTGAAAACAAAACAGAAGAGACAATCACAGCAAAGAAAACCCACCACTTTCTCACGATCATCCCCTCACAGTTCAATCTTCAGCTCTCTGATCAGAATCTCTTTCAATCTCAACGGCTCTTCGAGATGAACAGCCCGAAAGCCAAGTTCTCTTGCGGCCTCGACGTTTTCCGGTGTGTCGTCTATGAAGAGGCTCTCTTCAGGTACAATCTTGTATCTTCTGATCAGCTCGAGGTATATCTCTTTCTCAGGTTTCAGGTAGCCCACATGAGAGGAAATCACCATGCCGTCGAAGAGTTCGAAGAAATCGTACCTTTCCCTCACCATCTCGAAGTAGATCCTCCCGTAGTTGGAAAGAGCGTAGAGTTTGAAGGTCCTTTTCAGAGCTGGAAGAAGTTTCACGTTCTCTTCAATGGGTCTCAAAAGTTCTGGAACTTCCCTTTCAAGCCTTTCTACGTACTCTCTGAACCCAGAAAGCTCTCTCTTCTTCTTTTCCCACAGCTTGTTCTCAGGAAGAACACCTCTGTCCATCAACTTCCAGTCCTCGTGCTTGAAGATCTCTTTCTCGAGAACCCTCGCCACCTCTTTTGGGAAAGACTCGATCAGGTACTCACACGGTCTCCAGTCGATCAGGACCCCTCCAAGATCGAAAACGATGTTCTTCACTTCAAAAGCCAACTTCGAGCTTCACCTCCAGACCGAGCCCATTGAGGCTGTTCCACCAGACATCCACGTTTCCTCCGTACTCTCCAAAGAAGGCCTTCAGGGACACCTTCACCGTGTGTTCCTCTGTGAGATCGCCGATGAGCCATTTCGTGTCGGGGGGCATCTGTTCACCGTGCCAGGGCTCCTCTGGTGTTCTGTCTCCATAGACGAGGTAGTGGTACATAACACCGAGAGAACACCAGCCAAGAGAGCGTTCAAGGCCGAGTTTCAAAGAAAAAGAGTTTTCACCGTATTTGTATCCGATCATCCTGTCTTCGATCGCTCCTTCGGAAAAGTACGTGTATTCGTAGGGAACGTTTGAGCTTGTCCTCTCGAAGGTGTACGCGCTCGCACCGGAGGCTTCTCCGTAGAATCTCCAGGGACCCGTTCTGTATTCACCGCCGAGAAGGAGTGCTATCTTGTCCGGGTTCAGATATCCTCCTGTTCCAAGGAGCCTGTTCAGGCTCATGTCGTCTATCAGTGCCTCGAAATATACCCTTCCCGCACCGAAATTGAACTCAACCCATCCTCCCATGAGGGCGTTCGCGTTCTCTGAAGGATCCCTCCAGGGAGCCCCCTCCTGGTACTGCCAGATCTCCTGTACGGCGATCGTTGGGATAGGAACGAAGAAGTAGTAAGGATTGAACACCTCGTTCAGATAAACCACGGCGTCCTCGTAGGCGATCTTCAAGAATCCAAGGTCGAACACCACCGTTCTGTAGTTGAAGCTCTTTTCGTCGTTTATACGAAGCCAGAGTGATTCAACGTGCCAGTTGTTTCGGGAGTAATTCAGAGAAAACCCGGGAAAGCCGTAAAAGCGGGAGTTGTTGTCCAGAAAGAGTTTGTCGATCCCGGGACCCCTCTCCTCGTTCAGGATCCCCGCCTTCAGCTTAAAGGGGCCTACCTTCCCAGAAAGGTTCGCCTCCGGGATGTAGTAGAACTCCACTAGCTTTTTGAGTTCATCGATGATACCGGTGTGAACTATCCCGAAGCCCTTGCCCACACCGGCTCTGCAGTTGAACTGCCAGTCCTCGTCGAGCCACACACTCTCGGACAGCTCTCCCGTCCATTTGAAGCCGTTCTCATAAGAAAGATCGAAGGAGACATTCATACCGGCGAAGATGAGAACCGGCAGAGCTATCAAAATTGAAACCAATCTCCTCACGTTACCACCCCATGAAGTCTCTGACGTTGCTGATTGTGTTTATCACGGTGTTCACTATGGAGAGCGCCTCTGTCACCTGTATGAGCGGGTTGTCGGGAACGAAGACCACATCACCCGGTGCGACGTTCGGATTCACACCTCCACCCTTTCCAGAAAGAACTCCTGAGAGATCGCAAACGGTGACCTCTCCCTGAGGTCCTCCCTTGAATAAGAATATCCTGCTTGTGGCGGCTCTGTCTGTGAACCCACCGGCCCTCATCACCACATCGAACACCGTCGAGTACCTGTCCACCTTCACGATACCCGGTGTCCTCACGTTACCGAGCACGTACACGTAGTTCGTTTCAACGGGTGGTACGTACACCACGTCTCCTGGCTCTATCTTCACCTTCTGCACCTCGTCTATGTTCGTGAAGTCGTAAGTCGTTTCATTCTCTCCCCTTCTCAGGATCACCTTCGTCTTCAGGGCCCAGTTGCTCAGCCCACCGGCCTGTGCTATGAGCTTCAGAAGTGTCACGTCTCCTTTGAGCTCGTACGCACCGGGTCTTACCACCTCTCCCACGACGTAGGCGAAGTTCTCCGTCTCAAGAGGCACGAAGACCACGCTTCCGCTCTCAAGAACAGGCCCACCTGTGTTGATCACGTCTTCATAATACACTTCTTTCTTCTCACCCGATGGACTCACAACGACGATCCTGCTCGATCCCGTGCTCTTTACACCGCCCACCTTGCCCAGGACGTTCCTGAGCGTTGGTGTTTCCTCGTCTTTGAAGGTCACGAGCGTGTTCGTGATGCCTTCTCCGAAGACGTAAACGTGAGGTCTTTCGGTGTATTTCACGTACACGAGGTCACCGTCCTTCAGCTCGAACAAGCTGAGCTGGCTTTCAGGAACGGTGATCTCACCGCCGTTTCTCAGAACGACCACGTTGCCCGCTTCGAAGAGAGCGTCTTCTTTGTACCCTCCCGCCTTCACAATGGCTCTGTCTAAGAGAGCCGACTCATCGGGCTCGAAGACAACCATCTGAGGCACCTTCACAAAGCCGTCCACGTAGACTCTGACGGCTTCTTTCACATCCACTTCGACAACCGCACCGTCTTCGAGCGAAAGATCGGTAACTTCCGCCAGTTCCTGCACCTTTCCGCTCGAGCGCACCTTCAATCCCGCTATGTACTTCTTCTGTATTTTTCCGAACCTCGCGAGGGCTTTCTCAAGTGTGATGTCTTCGTCTTTCGCAAAATCGACGTATCCGTACACGTCCCCGGTGAAATAGACCCTCTTCGTCTGTATCGTCTTCACGAGGATCGTGTCGCCTGTTTTGAGAGAAACATCCTCCGTCAATACCTTCTCTGGATCGAAGCTCTTTTCTTCACCGTCTCTCAAAAGTGAAAGACTCTTCACAAGAGAGAAATCCTCGATCCCGTACTTCTTCAGGGCCGTCGAGAGTGTGAAGGGTTCGTCCTTAGCAAAACTCATCCTTCCGTTCCTTGTAGCATTGTCTCCCACCATGTAAACGAACCTGTCCGTGTATTTCTCCACGTAGACGAACACTCCGTCTTCGAGGGGAATCTCTTTTTCCACTATCTCCTCTGGGAAGTATTCCTTTCCAGACAGTTTCACGGAGACAACCTGACTTTCATCGATGAACCCACCGGCCTTCGCTATGAGGTTTCTCAGCGTGAACGCCTCATCCTTTCCAAAGGCGTAAAGCCCGGGGCTTCTCACGTACCCGAGGATGTAAGCCTTCTTTGGAACGAACTCCTTCACGTTCACTACGTCGCCGGGTTTCACAAGAAAATCTAACTTGTCTGGTGAAAGCTCCACAGTGCTTCCGCCTCTTGTGATGACGATCGAATCGATTTCTTCAACACTTCCTCTGAACCCTCCTGCCATCGAGAGGAGCTTTTCCAGGGTCACCGATTCTTTCGGAGAGATCTCGTAAACACCTGGTCTTGCCACATATCCTGATACATAGACTCTTGTCTCTTCGTATTTTTTTATCTCAACGACATCTCCGACATTCAGCTGAACGTTCTCATCCAGCACTTCCGGTGCGTACTCCGTGGTTTTTCCATTCCTTGTGATCAGAACCTTTTCTATGTATCTGTTATCAACGGAGACTCCGCCGGCCTTCGCCACGAGGTTCTTGAGCGTGAGAGACTCTTCTCTGGAGAAGGTGTACATTCCCGGTCTTGCCACCGCTCCCACAACGTAGGCGAACCTCTCGTCGATCTTTTGAACGTGGACCGTGTCTCCCGGCTTCAGAAGAAGGTTCTTTTGATAGAGATCTTTCTCAGATATCTCGGTCGTTTGGTCCTTCGAGAGGACGATTATCTTTCCTGAACTCTCCTGTGTGGTGCCACCCGCTGCCGCTACGGCGTCGAGCAGGGTCATCTCTCTTCTGTAGGGGTAGATCCCGGGCTTTGCCACGGCTCCAACGACCTTCACGAACTCCGTGTAGCTCTTTTCTGGAAGTATCACCTGATCGTCTTCCTGGAGCACCACGTCCTTATCGGGAGCTTCTCCCCAGAGAAGCGAGGAGAGATCCAGTTCAAAGACCTTCCCATCCCTGAGGACCTTCACCTTCGAAAGGTCAACGGAGGAAAGATCCACAGAGAGAAGAGAGAGAAGTTCAGAAACGCTGAGATCTTCTATTCCCATGTCTACCACTCTGTTCACAACACCGGAGACGTAAACGTTCCTCGGTGCGATCTGCTGAAGAGACACGATCACCTCAGGATCAGAAAAACTCTTGGAGAGCCTCTCTTTGAGAAACTCTGTCACCTGGTCCACACTGAGGCCTTCCACCTTCACACGTCCCACGTACGGAAACGTGATCGCACCTTCTATGTCCACTGCGCAACTTCTCGTCAGATCTGGGTATCCCACCACTTCGATCCTCAAAACGTCTCCCTTTCTTATGGTGTAGGACAGAGAAAACACCGCAGCTAAGAGAAACAGAAAGATCAGCACTCTTTTCATGCCGAACCCTCCTCTTCGTTTTTTCTGTTGAAGATTATACCTTATGTCCGGAAAAAGACCGAATCAGAACTGATTCGTTAACCGTCTTTTATTCATTAATATGTTGAATACATAAAATAGATTTTTCATCCTAACACAACCGTTACACAATCTATGTCAAAAACACGGACTATAATATATGGAGCGGCTGCGCAGCCCACCAAAAAATTCACAGGAGGTGTTATCATGGAAAAGGCCCTCAGGATCGTGTGGGCAACAGGTGAAGTGGACGAAAACGGAAACCCTGTGACGAGAAGACAGACCATCTCCGTCAGTTCAAACGCGACGGCACAGGACCTTGCAAATGCGGTGAACGCCCTCGATTCTCTCTCGAGCTACACCTACGTTTCCGCCCAGCTCGTCACGTACGAAACCATATGAGGAGGTGAAGTGGCATGAAGAGATTGTACATGGATTTTTACAACGAGGCAGAGGGAAAGAGAAGGAGAATCATAGTGAACAGTCCAGCTGACGGTCTCACAGCGGATCAGGTTCAGGCAGCCATGCAGACGCTTGTGGACTCAAAAGTCCTGGAAGGCTACACGATCGACAGAGCAGTGATAGTTGAAACCAACTCGAACGAATTCTTCGATCTCATCCAGTGACGAAGGGAGGGCGTCTGTATGATGACAATACTTCCATTTCTCAAGGACGTCCTCCCGCTCGCCGTCTCCCTGGTCGAAAGACCGGGGGACGGTGAGTCCAAGAAGGAGGAAGTGAAAGAGATCGTCTTCGGTCTCTTCGACAGCTTCGGAATCGACCTTCCCTTCGACGACGATATCCTGGATCACATCCTGGACTACGCCATAGACTTCGTGGTGGACTTCTTCAACGATCGGGTGTGGAACAATGCCTGATCACACCAGAAGAAAACTCGAGAACACAAAGGACGAAGATCTCTCCATCGATTTGCTTTTTCAAAAATACGAACCAGATCTGAAGAAAAAAGCGGGACATTACTTCAAGAAATTCGGATACAAGTTCCTCTCCTACGAAGACCTCTACCAGACGATCTGTTACCTGTTTTGCTACGCACACAAACTGTGGAACAAAGACAAAGGAGAGTTCGAACCCTACTTCAGGTGCATCGTAAACAGAAAGATGAACGACATCGTAGCAGGGAAAACACCTCCTCGCTGTTGTGATTATCCTTTCAACGTGCTCAAACCTGAGTATCTCAAAGAGCCGTGTTATCCAGAAGACCTCGACGAAAAGATCGAAAACTGAAAGCGGGGGCATCCCCGCTTTCTTTTTTCCGGAGGTGATAAAATGAAAGAGGAATTTCTCAAAAGGTTCAGCGAAACCGCCTTTCTTCTGGGAAAGCTCACCGGAATGGACTCAAAGATACTCCTTGCCCAGTCCGCCCTCGAAACCGGCTGGGGAAGGCACACGGTGGGAAACAACCTTTTTGGCATAAAGAAACTTTCCTGGCTCGAGGGTGGAGTTGAAGCAGAAACGAAAGAATTCGATGGAGTGAAAACGATCGATACGTTTCAAATTTTTGTCAGCCCAGAAAACAGTATGATCGCCTACTTGATTCTTATCAAAGAGTGTTATAATAAAGCCTGGGAGTGTAGAAAGGAACCAGAGAGATACTTCGAACTTCTTCAAAGACTCGGGTACGCGACAGATCCATCGTACGCGGAAAAGTGCATAGGAGTGTACAGGTGTTTCTGAGAATTGACGAAGAGGAGGAGACAGATTGAACGGGTTAATCCTCATAGATTTCCTGGTAGTTTTCTCATTCAACCTCCTCTTTTTTAACTGGTTCTCAGCGATCCTGTTCACTGTAAGTTTGACACTCTCTTTTTTTGCCTTCAGGCTCTACGACACAGAAAGCCTTCAAAGTTACAACGAACAGCTGATAAGAACCGTAGTGGGAACGATAGCTGGTTTTATCATCGTTTTGATGTTCTACCCCTTGTTTGAAAACGAAATAAACAGATACCATTTCTTCGGGAACTTCCTGTTCTCCTCGGCAGGGGTTCCCGTTTTAAACGTTCTGGTGCACAGGCTGTTCACAAAAAAACTACCCGTGAAGAGATATCTCGTTCTGGGAAGAAGAGAAGAGATCGAACCTGTTCTGAAAGAGATCGAAGAGAAATCCCTTGGAAGATACAGATTCGTCGAGTACATCAATCCCTCCGTCGAGACGGTGAAAGCAAAGCAAAAACTCTACGACGCAGTTCTCCTCGCAGATCCTCAGTTCGAACACATCTTAGAGAAAGTCCAAGTTGAGAACTTGGAATACCTTCCAAACCTTGTGGAAAAGACACTCAAGAGAATCTCCCTGAAGGTTCTGGAAAAGTTCAGAGAGTACTACGAAGTTTGCTTCAGCGCTGTAAGTGACGACTCTCCGGCAAAAAGAATCCTGGACATCGCTGTCTCTCTGATCGCCCTCGCTGTCTTCTCTCCCATCATACTCGTCGTTGGTATAATTATATACCTGGAAGATGGAAGGCCCGTTGTGTTCAGGCAGAAGAGGGTGGGAAAAGACGGGAAAACTTTCATCATCTACAAACTTCGTTCCCTGCGAAATGGAAAGATCGACCCAGCAAATCCAAACAGAGCTATAGAGGAAAGACCATTGAGAGTGGGAAGGATCATTAGAAAACTGAGAATAGATGAGTCTCCACAGTTTCTGAACGTCTTGAAAGGTGACATGAGTGTGGTCGGTCCTCGTCCTGAGATGGTTGAGTTTCATAACATGATGAAAGAACAGATTCCTTTTTACAATATGCGTCTGCTCGTCAAACCGGGTATCACCGGTTGGGCACAGCTGAACTACAAGCACACCACCACACTTGAAGATTACAGGAAGAAGACAGAGTACGACCTCTGGTACGTGAAGAATAGAAACATCTTCCTTGACCTTCGAATCATCCTGCAGACATTGGAGGCTGTGTTATGGCGGAGAGGGGCGAAGTAAAAGCTACAGACATACTCATAGTGAGTAAAGCCTACTATCCAGAAATCGGAGGAGTTGAGACTGTCGTTAAAGTTCTAGCAGAGTCATTGTCGCACAAAAAAAAGTGACAGTACTTACCTTTAACAAGTCTAACCTCTTAAGTAGGGAAGAAACAAATGGAATTGAAATTATCAGATTGCCAAGTATTTTTCGTGGAAAAACAGTAAGGATTTCAATAAAATTCAGAGAATTGTTTTTGAAGATATCTCGGAGAGCAAGGCAAATTATTTTTAATTTTCCCACTGGACAACCTGAATTGTATTATTTGCTCTACAGGAAAATCCAGAGTGAAAAAATATGTGTCTATCATGCTGATATAGTTGAATATGGAGTAATAGGTGCTGTGTACAATCTTTTTTTCGTTAAACGATTCTTAGATTCAATGGACAAGATAATAGTCACATCACCAAATATAGTTGAGAGTTCCAATATCTTAAAAGATTACAAAGAGAAAATAGCGGTGATCCCCTTGTTTGTCGATACTTCACATTTTTATCCAAGAAATCCTAATAAGCGTGAATACCTCGTATCTTTGTTTCCAAAACCACCTGAAAAAATAGTTCTCTATATCGGTCGCCTTGCGAGATACAAAGGATTGGAGTACCTAACAAGAGCCATGACAATGCTTGAGGAAAAATATGGTTTAGTGATAATTGGAAAAGGTAGAAAAGAAGAAGAATTAAAACGATTTGCTCAGAAGCTTGAGGTTGAGAAAAGAGTTGTCTTTTTGGATCATGTTCCATACGATGAGCTACCAGAGTACTATTCAGCTGCTGATGTGTTCGTGCTCCCATCCATTAGCAGAGCTGAAGCATTTGGACTGGTAGGACTGGAAGCGATGGCATGTGGAACACCTGTTATAACCACAGAACTTGGGACTGGAACAAGTTACTACAACATTCACGAAAAAACAGGACTTGTGGTTCCACCGAAAAATTCAAAAATTCTTGCTGAATCTATAAAAAGAATTTGTGAGAGTGATTGGAAAAATACAAAAAAGGATATTATTATCAAACGTGCAAAAGAGTTTTCCCTTGAAATGTTCAAGCAGAGAATCGAGGAGGTTTTATAGTTGTGAAGATTTTCATAGACGGATCTTTTTACAAGGGAACTGGCATTGGAAGATACTATTCTAATCTCCTTAAACTTATAGCAGATGAAACTGATTGGGAAATATACACAACTGTTCCAATATTGTTCAAAGAAGATTGGCTTTCGGAATTTGGCAAATACTCTAACGTAAGACCTGTATTCATAAAACAAGGAAGGTTCAACTTGAGGGATTTGTATTATACAAGTAAAGTTGTCAAAGAACTCGAAAAAAACGGTTGCAAAGTATTCTGGTTTCCACATGTAAATCTACCTTTCTATGTTCCAAAAAATACAATAGTGACTGTTCATGACTTATGTCCTTTGACAGCCTGGTGGGACCGCAATATTCTAAAGAAATATTTGTTTTTGTTGTTCTTGAAAAAGGCAGTTGAAAAATCAAGATTCATCGTAGTTCCATCTAAGGCCACAAGAGATGAATTGCTGAAAAAATTTCCCCAATCTAAAGAAAAGGTAAAAGTGATCTACAACTTCTTGTCGCCCGAATTTGTTCATAAGTGTTCTCAGAAAACTGAACCAATCATAAAAGAAGACTATATTCTGTTTGTAGGCAACAGAAAAAAGCATAAGAACCTGCGGAATCTTATTTTAGCTTACTCTCTCATAAAGGACGAAATCAACTGTAAGCTTGTAATAGCCGGGGGTAAAGATAAAGGAAAAAGGTTGACGAAATCGATAGACTTATCGAAGAAAAAGGATTGAGTGATCACGTAATACAAATTGTAAGTCCATCGGACGAAGTGATAATAAATCTATACCAGCATGCGAAATTATTTGTCTTTCCGTCGTTCTACGAAGGGTTTGGTTATCCACCGCTTGAAGCGCTTGCATGTGGTTGCCCAGTTATCACTTCAAACATACCTGTTTTGCGTGAAATTCTGGGGGATGAAATAGCAGTGTTTGATCCTTGGTCCGTAGACGAAATAGCATTAAGCATAAAAGAAATACTATTACAAGGAAAACCTAAAAGCTTTCAAAATACTCTTTTTAAATCGTTTTCTTCTTATAGGCTCGGAAACTTGTATTTGAACTTGATCCAGCAATTGGAGGATTCAAACACATGGAAAGAATAAGATTTTTCTTTGAAATGGGATTTTATATATGGCCTTATCTTCTCGTCATCTTCATTTATCTACTAATTTTTGCATTTCCAAAATTCTTTCGAAAGTACTTGTGGTACCTGGTTTTGAGTGTGATCATATTTTTTGGTGGTTTCAAAGACATTATGAGTCCTGATTTTGTAAGGTATGAAGCGATGTATAGAAATTATAAAGCACTTTCTTTTACCAGTATAGAACCATTTTTCATTTTTCTTTCAAGCTTATTGAATTCAGTACATGCAAATTTTTATGCTATGAGTTTTATAAACTTCTTATTAACAGTTTTGTTTGTAATACTCGGTGCAAAATTGTTATCTAAGGATTACCTATATTCCTTCTTTATTTATCTGACAATTCCAGGATTCTTTTTGAACACCTTTGTAGAAATGAGACAAACTTTAGCAGTGGCAATATTTTTCTTTGCAATTGGATTGTTTTTGACGGGAAAGAAAAGGGTTTCATGGATATTCTTTATATTTGCTTCATTCGTACACTATTCAGCTATCTTTGCAACTGCACTATTCTTTATTGTTTATCGGCTACTGCGTAAGAAGTACCCCATGTGCTACTATCTTGGATTTTTAACAATAGGGGTGTTAATAGGACAACTTGAAATCACGAAATATATTCTAACTCTTTTTCTCCCGGTGTTTCCCCGCAAGTATTGGGCTTATATCTTTGCAAGCGAAACTGTAGATCCCTTAAAAGTTACCATCTATATGTTATTTTGTGCATTATTGATATTTGTGTTCTGCTATTCTACAAAGAAAACGGATTACTATAGAAACATAACAATTACTCAGTTAAATTTGCTGATTCTAGGAAGTTTTATAATTTTCTCTAGTCATAATCCAGTAATAACAAGGCTTGCGTATTATTTCCTGATATTTCAATTATCCGTAGTTCCAAATATCTTAAAATCCATCAGGGACCCTCATGAACGATTACTATGGCTGTATTTATTTACCATTTATTTTCTAACTCAGTATGTATACGGTTTGTTTTTCATTCCAATAGAAACCGGGGAGTTTGTATTTATACCATATAGGAATATTCTCTTCAAATGATTCTTGTATTCAGACTGGATAAACCTGGTATTAGGGATATTATTCTAATGATCTTCATGACACTATCAACGATGTTTTCGCTACGAGAAGATAAAACCTAATCAATAAGGAGATGCTTTAGTATGATGCGGAAAACTGCTACTATCTTGGTGAACTATGACGGTTTCCATCACACAATAGAATGCGTGAAAACCCTTCTCAATCAAACCGTGCCACTACATAAGATAGTGGTCGTTGATAATGCTTCTCCTAACAATGACTATGAGGTTTTGAAGGAAAAGTTTTCAGACAATTCCAGTATAGTTGTATTGAAATCACCCAAAAGCAGAGGTTTTGCTCATTGTGAGGATTTAAGATTAATGACCTTGAACTAATTTGGCAAGGAGGTATAAGATGAGATTACTATACATTAGCCAGTTTTACTATCCCCACGAAAGAGGGGGTGCAGAGATATCTCTGAGAATACTTGCTGAAAATATGGCTCACAGTCACAAGGTGTTTGTTTTTACTATAGACAAACATGATTCAGAGGATACCATAAGCGACGTTTTTGTTATAAGACGTTATATTCCGCATCTTTCAGAGACGTTATTCAACTTGCCAGCCAAGCAAAGTAAGATAGCAAGTTTGAAAATCCGTTTATCAATGGTCCTTGCCTCATACCATAAAAAACTCATAGAAGAATTAGAGCGAATAATTAATGAATATAATCCAGATATTGTTCATCTAAACAATGTAGTAGGGTTCCCTTTGAACAAGATATATACCTTGCTAAAAAAGAGAAATATAAAAATAGTACAGTCAATCCATGATAATTTTTTACTGGGCATTACTTCTACAGGAAGAAAAATACCAATTTGGCATGCTTACATAGCAAGAGTGGTCTCAAGAAGTGATGTGGTTCATTTCCCATCCGGCACAATGATGAAAAAATTTGGTGAAGATATATCGACCAGGAAGATTGTCATTCCAAATACTGTTGGAAAAGATTTCAATGAAAGAGAGTGGATGAACCTCATCAACAGGAAAAAGGATGAAGAAAATCTATTGAGAATCATTTATGTTGGAACTTTTTCAAAACATAAAGGGGTTCACATTTTAAGTGAATGGTACGTAAAAGCTTATGAAACTTTCCGTGGAAGAATTTACATGACTCTCGTGGGTGATGGACCATTGAGGTCATATTTGGAAGAATCTCTGAAAGACTTCATTGAAAAGGGAAACGTACAGATCACGGGATGGTTACCTCATGAAAAGGTCGAATGTCTTATGAAGGATCATCATATTGTAATCTTGCCTTCTTTGTGCCAAGAAACGTTCGGTAGAGTGCTTGTGGAAGGTTTTTATAATGGATGTTTACCAATAGGAAGTCATTGGGGGGGCATTCCTGAAGTCATAGGAGACAGATCTCTGATTTTTGAGGATTACAATGGGTTCCTTTCAATATTGAACAAGTATTTCTATAACAAAGATGCGTGGTTTGAAAAAATGATGGATTTAAAAGAGCACATGCTGGAATTCTCACTAACATCTCACATTAAAAAGTTTGAAAATCTCTATGAAGATTTACTAAGGGGAGGCTGATATTGTGCCATGGAAAATAACAGTTGTCGGAGCGGGATATGTTGGATTATCGCTGGCAGTATTCTTGGCTCAGCACAATGAGATAACGGTTTTAGATATAAACCCTCAGAAAATGAGTATGATAAAACAAGTATAAGAGATCCTGACATCGATTATTTTCTGAGAAACAAAACCTTACATCTAGAAGCTACTCTGGACAAAGAAAAAGCCTACAGTAATGCCGACTACATAATCATTGCCACTCCAACTGATTACGATCACAACAAAAATGGCTTTGATACAAGTTCTGTGGAACAGGTTCTGGAGGATGCAATCAAGTACAATGATAAAGCTCTCATTGTCATAAAATCAACAGTTCCCGTTGGATTTACAGAGAACATGAAAAAGCGGTTTAACACAGACAGGATAGTGTTTTCACCAGAATTTCTTAGAGAAGGAAAAGCACTTCATGACAATTTATATCCTTCCAGGATAGTGGTGGGAGAAAAATCAGAAAGGGCAAGAAAATTCGCAGATCTTCTGCTTCAAGGAGCCATAAAAAAAGACGTCCCCGTTCTTCTTACAGGTTCATCAGAGGCCGAGGCTATAAAACTTTTTTCAAACGCTTATCTGGCAATGAGAGTGGCTTTTTTCAATGAATTGGACACCTTTGCTGAACTCAAAGGATTGAACACCAGAGAAATCGTAGAGGGAGTTTGTTTGGATCCAAGGATAGGAAACCACTACAACAACCCCTCTTTTGGCTACGGAGGATACTGCTTACCAAAAGATACAAATCAACTTGCCGCTCAATTCAATGGAATACCTCATGAAATTATAACTGCTATTGTAAGGTCGAATCAAACCAGGAAACGTCATATAGCTGATATGGTTATAAAAAAGAAACCAAAAACTGTGGGTATTTATCGGCTCACCATGAAAAAAGATTCCGACAACTTTAGAAATTCCTCCATTCTCGATATACTGGATCTTTTGAAAGAGTATGGTCAATTTAGAATTATCATTTATGAACCACTGATAAAGGAAAAGACTTTCAAAGAAATTCCTGTGGTCAACAACTTAGAAGAATTTAAACAAATGTGCGACCTGATCTTGGCCAACAGAATGTCGACCGAATTGAATGATGTGAAAGAGAAGGTTTACACTAGAGATCTGTTCAACAGAGATTGAGAGAACAGGAGTAATACGAGATTTATATAATAAATTTGTTAATAATTCGAAAGAAAGTGTATTGTTTATGCTAGAATTGTTCTAAATGTTGAGGTCGATGATATAGGAAATTAGCAATTGTTATCATCAATCAATTAAAAATCGTGGAACAAGATATTTCAAGAATGATTCATGAGACCATTAGAGGGTGTGCTGAAGCAATAATAAAAGCCCAAGAAATGTAATTAATCTAAGAAAGACTATTGAATTCGGTTTCAAGTATGAAGGAATCAGAAATAGTTTCAATTAGATAAGTTAAAAACTTGTTGTAATATCTTGGGGTCGCTTAATTAACTGAGATCAAAAACGTCGCAGGAGGGAAAAAGTTGAAAGCGTTAGTAATAACCAACATCTTCCCAATAAAGACAAATCCATTCTCCGGTATCTTCATTGCCAAAAGATTGCAGGAGTATCAAAAACTCGATGTCGACTTCACAGCCGTTTCGCTGGCGTTCAGGAATAAAGGAAGCATTCTAAGCCTTCTAAGAAGCCTTCTACGCAAACCTTCTGAAGTCCCTCTTGAAGGGCTGGAAGGAGTGTCTTTCAAGCCTGTTTTTGTTGAAAGAGGGCTTTTTGATGTAGTTGTTCAGAAGTTCTGGACAATGAAAAGAGCACTTGAAAACCTCACGGATCGATTTGCTGAACAGGTCGTTCAAAACTTTCCAAAACACACTGTCATCCACGCACACGGGATGTATCTTCCCGCACCAGCAGGTGTTGTTGCAAGGAAGGTCTCTGAGATCTGGAACGTTCCTTACGTTGTGACGCTTCATGGAAGCGATGTGAACCTGAACATGGCAAGACGTGATGTGAGAGATATATACCTGGAAACTCTAGAAAACGCCGCAAGATGCATCTTTGTAAGCAGAGCACTTCTTGAGAAGGCAAAATCTTTTGGCTATTCTGGTCAAAACGCAACTGTGATACCAAACGGGTACGACCCGGATGTGTTCAAACCCATGGACAAAAACACCGTGAGAAAAGAACTTGGAATATACAAAGAAAACACACACTACGTGGGCTTTGTAGGAAACCTCATACCGATAAAGCGAGCAGATAAACTGGGAGAGATATTCCATCTCATTGCAAAAGAGATACCAGAGATGTTCTTCATCATAGTTGGAGATGGGCCGTTGAGAAAAAAAGATCGAAAAAGAAACGAAAGGCTTGAACATCATCTTTACAGGAAGACTTCCACAGAAAGATGTGGCAAAGTACATGAACGCAATGGATGTGATGATGCTTCCAAGCAGAGAAGAAGGTTTTGGTGCTGTTGTAATAGAAGCCCAAGCTTGTGGAACATGTGTGATTGGAAGCAGCAACGGAGGGATACCAGAGGCGATAGGATTTCCAAAATGCGTTGTCGAGGAAGGAGATCAGTTTGAAGAAAGATTCGCAAAAAGAGTGGTTGAAGTTCTAAAGGAAGGATACGATATGAACAGAATTCTGGAGAGAGTAAAAGAATTTACCTGGAAAAATATAGTGGGAAAGGAAATAGGTGTGTACAGGCAAATCTTGCGTATTTGACACAACTGCTTGGATTTCATTAAGGGCAAGAAGGTGAAAGAGGAGGTTAGATACATGTTTGTAAGCTTCGTAATACCTGCTTATAACGTGGAGAAATACATATCCAGGACACTTCGAAGTTTGCTTTCTCAAACGGATAGGGATCTTGAGATAATAGTTGTTAATGATGGTTCCACAGATCAAACAGAACAAGTGGCTTATGAAGTACTTTCTAACAGTGGTTTCAAAAACTATAAGATCATCTCTAAAGAAAATGGTGGTCCAAGCTCTGCAAGAAATAGAGGTTTGAAAGAGGCTCAAGGACAATACGTGATCTTTCTTGATGGAGACGATTATATTGCACCGACTTTGGTAGAAGAATTGAAAAAAGCTTCATCCATAGAAAAGGCTGATGTTTTCTGTTGGAAATTTTTAATGGTTGATGAATCAGGCTCTGCTTTGAAGAAGCAGTTCCCATGGCAATTTAGTGGCTCTTATAATTCATTAAATGGATTTGTTGTTCTTCGAAAAATTTTAATTGAGAAGCAACTATGGATATGGACCGGTAGTGCTGCTTATTCCAGGGATTTTTTGAATCGAAATGGTTTGGTTTATGATGAGAGATATTACACTGGAGAAGACCTCGCATTTGAATGGGAAGTCCTTTTGAAAAACCCAAAAGTGCTTGTGATTAATAAAGTATTATCCTTTTATGTTCAACACCCTGGTTCAATAACTAAAATGAACGACTTCAAGCTTTTTGATTTTTATTTTGCTATTAATAAACTTTGTGAGGATTACAAAGGCTTGAAAACAACTAATGAATTTATAAACGATATATTACAAGCTATCAAAGAGTGGTCACTTTTCAATTTCCTGTACAATGTTCGATGTTATTTAGAAAGAAACTCTATCACAGCTGGAAGATTCCTGAAAAATTTACGACAAAATTATCCTAGATTATATCAATTGGTACTAAGTGACGTTAAATCTATAAAAAGGCTGATTTCAAAGGTTACATTCAGACAAAAAATCTATTTTTGGTTATTCAAGATCTCCCCTTATGTTTCTTTGAATACCTGGTCTTACCTTTCAAGGTTAAAAAATTTTTCTACAGTAAAAATGAAGTGTAGAGGATTATAGTTTCGACTCCTTGGAGTTGAGCAAAAATTGAGTTATCTAGCAAACAGAATAGGAGGTTGTTTTTTATGAGTAAAGATAAATCTCGCATACTACTTGTAACTATTGTTCGGGTTGCTTCGTATGTTACAACACTTGTCCGGTAAAAACCGTGGATATGTTCTTTCTGAAGAGGTTTTTTATACTCCTAAAATTAACGAAGGTTTGTGTACAAATTGTAGAAATGGAGGTGAAACTATGAAATTTTTATTAGAAGCTTATTTCGATAGAAATTTTGGTGACGATATAATGGTTCATATGCTATTATCGAAATTTCGCGACATAGAGTTTTTTGTCAATGTTAGAGATAGAACATTTATATCAGATTTTCTTAAATATAAAAATTTCAAAGCAGTCGATAATAAGAAGCACAAGATAATAAAAGATTGTGATGGAATAATATGGATTGGAGGATCTATTTTTCAAATTCACAATTACAGATATCTATACTATTACTTTAAAAAATTGTTATTCTACTCCTATATCAAGTTATTAGGGAAAAGGATAATAATATTGGGATGTAACATAGGACCAGTTAGGAAAAAATAGGATGGTTTTTTATCAAGCAGATAATAAAAATATCAGATCTAATAACTGTTAGAGATAGGAAATCATATGAATTTGTGTCTAGAATAAAGAAAAGAGGGAATTACTATTTTTTTCCCGATATAGTCTTTGGATTTGAAGCTTCCCCCTTAAAAAAAGAAAATACTAAAAGTTCTGCAGAAATTCTTGGGATAAGTGTTTATAGGTCAATAGTCTATCCAGAGAAAAATTATAATTTTTTAGTTCAAATAGCTCGCCTGATTGAAGAATATATTTCTAAGACTGGAAATAAAGTGAGACTTTTTGCATTCGATTCTGGCAGTGAAAACGATACACTTTCAGCTATAGAAATTTTCAAGTTAGTAAATCATCCAGAAAAACACAAAAAAATTGAAGTTGTGATTTTCGATGGCGATATACAAAGCTTTGTGAATAAATTTTCGGAATGTTCTTATATTATAGGTACTAGATTTCATTCAATTGTTTTATCTCTAATACAAAAAATACCTTGCTATCCCATCATCTATTCAGAAAAAACTGAAAACCTTCTTGAGGATCTTGGTTTTTCTGGAAAAAAGATATTTTGGGATAAATTAACCACAAATGAGGTATTTTTCTTGTTAGATCAAATTTTGAAAAAGGTAGATTGCTTTGATAATGCAAATATTGACAAAGCAAGATCCTTAAGTAAGCATTTCGACGTTTTGAAGGATTTTTTAAACAATTTCACACATAAATAGAGAGAGTTGAATCATGGAGGTTCTTAAATGAAACAATACAAGAAACTAGCGGTAAATACTTTTCTTTTCGCTATAGGAAATATTGGTTCACGGAGCATAAGTTTCTTGATGTTACCAATTTTTACTAGATACATGATCCCAGAGGATTTTGGCAAACTGGATGTTATAAACACAACTGTTTCGCTGTTAGTTCCTATCCTTTCTCTCCAGATCATTGAAGCGGTTTTCCGATTCGCTGTCGAGCTTCGCAAAGAACAAAAAAGCGAAGATCTTCTATCCTCTGCTATCCTTTTTTCGACAATTGCAATTGTTTTTTCTTTATCTCTTTATCCAGTTCTCATAAAAATAAGCGTTTTTTCAGAATACAGAACTTACTTCTATGCAATTTTCTATCTAACAATTCTCAGGGAAATCGTCAGACAGTACATCCGTGGCATAGAAAAAATAAAACTATATGTTCTCAGTGATATTCTTTACTCTCTTGTTTTTATAATCAGTAATTTGATTCTCCTTGTTGGACTTAAACTCGGTATAAAAGCGTATCTTCTGTCAAATATTTTTGCCTCATTGGCTTCTTCGCTTTTCATAATAGTATTTGCTGGTTTGTACAAGCAGATTCGTTTGAAACTGAACAAAACACTTTTGAAAGAGATGCTTGCTTATTCTGTACCTTTGATGCCCAACGGTATTATGTGGTGGATTGTTACCGCAGCAGACAGGTATATAATCGCATATTTCCTTGGATACGAATCGACAGGTATTTACTCTGTGGCAGCAAGGTTTCCAGCATTACTGACTGTGCTGTACAGCATTTTCTTTCAGGCCTGGCAGCTTTCAGCAATGGAAGAATACGGCAAAGAAAGCTACAGCGTCTTTTTCGGAAGGGTCTTTGGTGTGATTTCAAGTGCTATGTTTCTCTTATCTTCGTTGTTTTTCTTGATTGTTAAACCCTTTATGAATGTATTTGTTGGTAAAGCTTTTGCAGAAAGCTGGAAATATGTACCTTTCCTTTTCCTTGGAGCAGTTTACAACACTTTTGCTACCTTTTACGGTGTAAACTACACGGCCTCGAAGAAAACTATTGGCGCTTTTTCAACTTCAGTCATCGCGGCAGGAATAAAGCTCATGTCCATACTTGCGTTGATAAGATTCCTTGGTATTCAAGCTGCTTCTGTTTCTTCTTTTCTGGCATACATTTCCATGTGGCTTGCGAGGATCTACCACACAAGAAAACTGGCACAGGTGGAAATTGATAAGAAACACTTGACCTTTTCAAGTATACTCTTGATCTGTCAAACGCTTGTCTTGTTGCTTGTTGAAAACACAATCCTCATGTATACGTTCCAAGGAATAATAGTAGCAATTTTGCTTGTATTACAAAGGAAATATCTCAAACAGGTTCTACAATTTGCCAGATCTGTGTTTCGTGAAAGGAACGCTCGAATTTAGTGATTGATTCCGATATGCTTCTTGTATTAGCAAAAAGAAATCCCCTGCAAAGGGGATTATTTTTTAATAACTGCTTTTGAGATATCATAAAATAGGATTTCACGCTCCACAAAATCTAAGAATACCGGAGGCAATCTCAAAACATGAACACTCTCCTCATCACCAATCTTTTTCCAAAGGTTTCAAATCCAAATTCAGGCATCTTCATTGTTCAGAGATTGAAGCATTACAAGACCTATGGTGTGAACTTCGACGCTGTTTCACCGGCCTATGAGAACAGTAAATCGGTATTTCTATTGAAGAAACTCTTGAAGAAACAGGATGGAGAATATCCATTAGAAAAACACGAAGGAGTGAAGTTCAAACCTGTTTTGATCCATCGAAACTTGCATACAGTACTGATGAACAAAATCTCTCGAATCTATTTTGTGAAAATTGCAGAGCGATTTGTCAGAGCTATCGAACGATCGTTCGATCTCAGAGAGTACGATCTGATTCACGCTCATGGAATGTACAGTGTCCCAGCGGGTTTGATAGCAAAGATCCTGGCAGAAAAGTATGGAAAACCTTTTGTTGTTACTCTCCATGGAAGTGATGTCAATATCCTTATGCCACACAGAAAAGAGATATATGTAGACGTTCTTGAAAAGGCATCAGCCACCATATTCGTCAGCAGAGCACTTCTTGAAAGAGCAAAATCTATGGGATTTTCCGGCAAAAATGCTGTTGTAATTCCAAATGGCTACGACGAGACGATATTCAAACCCGTGGACAAAGAAGCTGTAAGAAAAGAACTCGGGATACACAGAGAGGGCTACAGGTACGTGGGCTTTGTGGGAAATCTCATACCGATAAAGAGGGCAGATAAGTTGGGAGAAATATTCCGTCTCATTGCAAAAGAGATACCAGAGACTCTCTTCATCGTAGTTGGAGACGGGCCGTTGAGGGAAAAGATCGAAAAAGAAACGAAAGGTTTGAATATAATCTTCACAGGAAGACTTCCACAGAAAGATGTGGCAAAATATATGAACGCAATGGACGTGATGGTGCTTCCAAGCAGAAATGAAGGGTGGCCCTGTGTCGTTCTTGAAGCGCAGGCCTGTGGTACATGTGTGATTGGAAGCAGTAACGGAGGGATACCAGAAGCGATAGGATTTCCAGAGTACGTTATTGAAGAAGGAGATCAATTCGAAGAGAGATTCGCAAAAAGAGTGATTGAGGTTTTAAAAGAAGGATACGATGTAAACAGAATCCTGGAAAGAGCGAAAGGATTCACTTGGAAAGAAATTGTGAGGAGAGAAATAGATGTTTATTTGAAGGTGATAGAATGAGATTAAAGAAATTAAAACTTCTAGTGGGAATTCCCACTTTAAACAGAGCCAAGCAGCTTTCAAAAACACTGGAGTCTATCTCCAGGAATACAATCATTCCTGATAAAGTTCTCATCGTTGATCAAAGTGATAATGATGAAACATGGAAAGCAACAAAAGAATTTATGGATAAGTTGAACATAGAATACCTTAAAGTTGACTATAAAGGATTGACGAAAGCTCGAAATGAAATCCTTGAACGTTCGGGGGATTTCGATGTAATTACATTCCTTGATGATGATGTTGTGCTTCACAAAGATTACCTAGAAAAATCATAGGAACATTTGAAAACGATAGGGAATTAGCAGGATGTCAGGGATTCATAGAAAATCAGGGTGGTTTGAGAGGTTTTCTATTTAAAGTTGTAAATGCAACACCTATTACTCTGCGACCTGTTGTAACAAGATGCTTCGTAAATACCTATCCTCATTTTCCTCCACTTCATCCCGTTCGCTCAGAGTGGTTGAGCGGATGCAACATGAGTTACAGAGTAGGGTACATTAAAAATGAAAGATTCGATGAGAATTTCATACTATATGGATTGGGGGAAGATCTGGAATTTTCGTACCGATTGTTCAAAAAAGGAATGAAACTCCTTACGATACCATCGGCAAAGTTGAAGCACATTCCCTCTGGTTTGAAAAGTCTTCCAAACAAGGCTGCCTTGATGATGAGGTTTGCTTATAGAAGATATATGATAGCGAAGTTCTATCCAGAGAAGAAAGACAAAATTTTTTGGGAATACGTTCAGTGTTACAAAAGATCTTTACGAACTCTCAAAATCAGAAAACCGTATCTTTGGAAAGAAATGCAGAAGCTGATAGATGAAGTGATAGAGGTCTTGAAAGAACATTTCTCTTCTGTTGATAACGGTGACTTGAGAAGGGTGAACGCCTTAATTTTAAAGGAGGTTCATAAATGAAAATCCTCCTGATAGCAATAGTGGGAAGTAAAAATTTTGGAGATGAAGCGATGTTTAAAGCAATATATAAATCACTAATCGATAGAGGACACAGTGTAACTGTTGCAACATATGAGGTGGAAGAAGCCAAGAAAAGATTTCCGGATGTCAAATTCATAAAAATTCCCACAACTTCCCTGAAAAATCTCGTTATCGAATTATCTGGGTTTTCTACCCCAGGCTTGGACATTTCTGCTTTTGATGCCCTATATATCTCAGGTGGAGGTAATTTAAACAGCTTATATCCTTTTCATGTGGTCAATATTTTCTCAATGGTTAGAGAATTCAGAAAAAAAGGAAAATACGTAGAATTTAGACCGCAGAGTGTAGGACCCTTTTACGGAAAGACAAGAATATTGATAGAGCATCTGGTCAACAAAATTGTAAAGATGTCGGATGTATTCTACGTTCGGGAACTTCTTTCGTACGAGTATTTAAGAAAGAAACATCAAAATGTAAAACTTTCTAAAGATGACGCGTGGTATATACCAACAGATGGATCCGTATTTCTTCTGAGAGGAAGATACGTTGGCTTGTGTGTAAGACCATGGAAAGATGAAGAGGTGCTGATTGACTACGTGGCGAGATTAGTATCATATTTGAAAGAACGTGGATACGAACCTCTTTTTATCCCCATAGCGTACGGTGGAACAAGAAAATACATAGACAATGAATTCTTAAAAGGAAAGGTTTACGGTACTTTCCTCAGTGATATTGTAGAGATAGAAAATTTAACACCAGAAATGATAAAGGGAGTAATAGCAAAATGCTGCTTTACAATAGGAATGTCCTATCATTTTAATATCTTCTCATTGTCCACTGGTGTTCCATCAGCTGCGGTATACATGGAAGATTATTACCGGATAAAGAATCTGGGAGTCTATAAAGCTTTCGGAAATCCCGAGTTGGTATTCAAAATACCGGATACTTCACCAAAACATCTGGTTGATCGGATGATAAACGAGATCAATGGTCGTCAGGGAGGATCTAAATGACTCTCAACGAACACAATCTTTTGAAAAAATACATTTCCTTTTCTCTTGGGACCTGGTTCAGAGCGCTCATCTCTTTCTTCATCACACCCATCACAACCTGGCTCATCAATCCTGGAGAGTTTGGAAAAGCTTCAATGTTCTCCTCTGTGTATTCCATTGTTCTTCTCATCAGTCTCCTTGGTACACCGCAATCTTTTCTCAGATTTTTTCCACAAAAATCGGAAGAGGAAAAACCAGTTCTTTTGTGGAGCAGTCTTGTCCCACCAGTTCTTTTTAGTATCCTGGTGAGTCTTGTTGTTTTCATCTTCAGATCTCCCATAAATTCCTTTCTTGTGGGAACTTCTGAGTCAAAAGTCCACATTATTTTGATTGCAACACTCATAACGGGCATTTTCCAGACATTCAATCTGAACCTTGTGAAATCCAAAGGAAGAGCTATTCTTTTCTCAGCGATTCAGATGATTCAGTCTTTGAGCCAGATGGGTTTTATTGTTCTCTACGCTTTACTCGTGAGTCGTGACTTCTATGCTCTGCTGTACGCACAGCTTTTCTCAAACGTTGTGGCACTTGTTGTCGGTATGTTCTTTGAAAGGTCCTATTGGTTCCCTATAAAAATGGACAAAAAACTCGTCTTTGAAATCATAAAGTATGGGTATCCTTTTGCTTTCTCTGGTCTTCTCTGGTGGTTTCTAAGCTGGATAGACAGAATTGTTCTTCGTCTGTACACGAGTTTTTCTGATATAGGCTTGTATTCTGCAGCATTCAAAATCGTTTCAGCGATGAGCTTGTTTACAACTGGTTTTTCTACACTTTGGTTTCCCATTGCATATGAACAATATGAAAAAAACCCTGACAATAAAATGGTTTTCAAAAGAATTTTTGACTATGTAACTTTTTTTGTATTTACCATTGGTTTCCTACTCCTTTCTTTGAAAGATTTTATCTACCTTTTCCTTGCAAAGTCGTATAGATCAGCTGCTGCTATTTCTCCTTTCCTCATATTGTATCCTGTAATGACAACCCTTATAACAATCATCGGGCGTGGAATTGACTTTTCGGGGAAAACATACTGGTTAATGATATGTAATGGAATAACAGCATTTTTCAATCTTTTGGGAAATTTTTTGTTGGTTCCACTGGTTGGTGCAAAAGGTGCAGCCATGTCGACGGGTCTTTCTTTTATAATATTGTTCACAGTCGAATCCATTATCTCTAAAAGGTTGTACCCCGTTCCATACGATTTGAAGAAAGTCTACTATCTTGTCTCACTCTTTGTCCTCTCAGCGACGTTGCATACGTTCTCCCAGAATCTAATTTTGCCTGTTCTTTCATCTGTTTTTGGTGTTTTTGTCACAATCTTTGCCTACAAAAGTGAATTCCTGAAAGTGGTGTCAATTGGTATTGATTTTCTGAAATCCATACTTCATCACAATTAGATCCTACATCTCCAAGGTTCCTTGAAACCCAAATTACAGAATGGTGTTTTCTCTACTGTAGCAAATCGGCTCACATGCAAGAAAAAGAAAACTATCAGCAGAACAGTATGCTGTATATCACGCACAAATCTCCGCTTTTACAGATTGGAATCACCTTAAACGCCAAAGCATCCTGATAGCTTCATCACACCAGCGAATACACCACCACACATCACCATGCTGTCAAGTATGATCTTTTCGGAAAAGCGTTTCAACTGCAACACTTGTGAAAATCCCAGTGGGAGAGATGAAGAATTACGAAGGCACGGTAGAAACCAGAGGAAGACAGTCTACCTTCCCCAGTTCTATCAGATAGCAGGGTCTTTCCTTAATTTTTACTGTATTATCATCCACTCCCATTCTGATGTATCATATATCAGCAATCTTCGCGATAGAACAAAACTCAACATACCGAATTTAAAAACAGAGCAAGTTATACAGCGCTTATTGCATAAGCCCTACAAATACAAAATTTATGCTTTGCCTTTTGTCAATCGTCCAAAGAGAAAAGTGTTGTTTGCACACAGACCTGATCAGACAGAAGCTGTGCCGCCACAGGTAATAGCAGAAGCACACAACATACCCTATATCATCTGTGAGAGCGATAGAGATATTGATAATTCTTGCGATCTGTACCTCATACTTGGAGCAGGACTACTATCCAAAGAGTGTGTTGAAGGTAAAAAGATTATCAATTGTCATCCAGGAATCATTCCTGCCGTTAGAGGGCTTGATGCATTCAAATGGTCAATTTACGAAATGAAGCCTTTAGGTGTTACACTACACTTCATAAATGAGGAAGTCGATAGTGGAGAGATAATCGCTGTTGTTCCCACAAATGTTTACAAAGCTGACAGCATATCTACATTGGCAAGAAGACACTACGAAAATGAAATAGATGTCCTATCAAGATTCGATGAATTCCTTGCGAACCCAGTAAATCCATTCAAAGACATTCCCCCGGGAGAACCCAAAAGAAGAATGCCTTTAGAAAAAGAGAAAGAATTACTGAAAAAATTTCCTGAGTATGTGAAAAAGTTTGGAAAATAATCTTCCCCCAGTTTCATGGGTTCACTCCCAATTCTCAGTCTAAGTACACTAAACAAGTTCTTTTATCCTAATTGATTCATTCGACAACCAGCCTGAATTTGCGAATTGAACTTTCACAACATCATTAATTTTGAAGCTTTGTCTCATCACCAATCGAAAACGAGATCTCCTCCGGATCAAAAGGAAAGCACCTTTTAACGTGTTCTCCCGATCGCAGAAAAGTTCCTTATTTTCCAGTTCCAAGCTAATCGATATCGATCTCTTTCACGAAATGTTTGACAGTGTTTATTTTGCAGCGTCCGCTCTCATGCTGATGTATCATATATCAATACAGAACTTAAAATTCCGAAAATCATTAGTAGAACTTCATTGGAGAAACTATAGTTCGATTTGACCCACCCACAGGTCAAAATTTGGAAAATTTGACCTTTCTGTAGGTCAGTCTCTTTCGAACACAGCAAAGAAAAGCCACGCGGGGATGGCTACGATATCTTCATCTTTGAAAATTGTCTCCTGGGTAACGAGAATTCCTTTTTTGAAGACTCTTTTCATTCCAAAGTAGTCAGATCTATGTATCTTGTTCTGGTATTTAACCTCCACCGGTATCAAGGAACCTTTGTGTTCGAAAACGAAATCTATTTCATTTCCACGATCTGAGTACCAGAAAAACGGTCCGCTGTAGAGATTTGTTCCATTTTGCAAGGTCTTGCCGTCTCCAAGAAGATGTCTGAGAGTTATCATTTCTATGATTTGAGGAAGCTTGATCTGCTTTCCGCTGATCTCTTCAATGATATCGGCTACAATTCTATCGATGGGATACGTCTTCTTCTGCTTCTTCAATCTGACGGTTTTTCTGGAAATATCCACGAAAAACACGTTCATCAGAATGAAGCTGTAACCAAGATACTCGAAATATTTCTGAATCGTGTCAACGCTCTCTATAGCACCGCTGAATATGTCAACAAGAGAATTCCATGAAAAACGCTGTCCCACTATATCCGGAAGTTTTTTGAAGATCTCTATGACCTTAATCCTCGACCCCAGGTATTTCTCCGCGTCCCCCAGGATGAAATCCCGATAAATCCCCTTTGTGATTTCGTCAATTTGACCTTTCTTCAGGAAAACATCTATCACTTTTGGAAATCCACCTGTGTTCAGGTATTTCAGGAAGTATTCCTTCAGAAAAGAGTTCTTGAGATATAGAATTCGAAGTTCTTCCTCGCTTTTCGAGAAGATATCATCCACTGACATTCTTTCCACTGAGATTCCAAGACTTTCCAGAAATTCTCCGAAGGTGAGAGGAAGGTAAACCAGGTCTTCACCGTAACCCTTTCTTCCTGGAAGTCTTTCGCTTGATCTCTTCAGATCAAAAGCAGAGGAACCTGTGAGTATGAGGAGGGAATTTTCAAGTAAACCGATATCTGCCAGATATTTGATGGATTTCTGCCAGTCTTCCACCGCGGTTATCTCATCTATGAATAGGTATCTTGTTTCACCGGCTTTCCTTTCGAAAATCTGAAAATAGGTCTTCATCGTTTCTATCAATTCGAACCTATCTTTCACGGCATCGCATGTGAAAAAGAAAATGTTCGATGGTTTCACACCGTCTCTTAAAAGCTTCCTTATGTAGAGTTTTAAGAACGTAGTTTTTCCTACCTGGCGAGGCCCTCTTATTGTGTATATCCCGGGTTTGTTCGACGGAATCTTCTTAAAGAGATTTTCTGGGAAATATTTGAATGTGCTGTTTTCGAACATCGATATGTGCCGATCAGTGTTTATGACCCCTGGATCTCGCCACCACGGATTCATAATGTAAAGCTCGTCCATTCTCACTGCGAACCACTCCCTGGAGAGATCTCATTCTATTTTACCATATTCGTTCGAATTTATCTATCTCATTCGATAAAAACGTACGAATTTATCGAATCAATTCGATAAATATCGACGTGTTTGATTTTCAAGTCACGTCCGCTTGAGAAATCTGTCGAACCTGTCCGGTGTTTGTCGAGTTTGTCGACGATGTCGAGATGTGGATAGGGATTTGTAGTATAATCTAAACAAAACAGAAAACAGAACAGGGGTGATCTTGTGAAGAAAGCAGTGGCTGATCTTTTGAGTGTTCTGGTAGACAGACCAGGGAGAGAAGATGAACATAATCTCTGGATTCAATATCAGATATTTCAACACTCTCAAGCACAAAAGCTCTCAATTGTGGCGCTTCTTCAAATATCTTCTTTCCTGTAAACAACCACTCCGTTTTCGATCATCTTTGCGATGGTCGTTTCTATCTGTTTGTATTCACTCAGGGAATAAACGTGGGGTTCGAGACCTCTCAATTTGATGGTCTTTTTCACTATCTTGTAGGCGTCTTCTCTGATTGGATCTTCGTACACCACGAGGAGATCGATATCACTGAAGGCGGTGAAATTTCCCTTTGCATAAGAGCCAAAAAGCACAACAAGCTTTACAGGAAGTACCTTCAAAAGCTGTGGAAGGGAGTTTCTGATTATCTTCAGGACCTTTTCCCGATCATATTCTGGATAGAAGATCTTCGCAGAATCTGACGATCTTTTCGGCATAGTCCACCAGCCTTTCGGCTTCGGTTCTGGAGTACCTGTTTCTGGGAGATCCGGAAGGAAGGGCATCCGGGTACCTGGTGGGGATATAGGCTTTGTCCAGTTCGAGGGCGAAATCCATGAGTTCTTCAGGAATTTCAAAATGGCTGGAGAGTTCCTCGAGCAAATCCGCTACAGAATGTCCCCATGCCTGCGCACCCATTCTCTGGAACACAGCTCTCACAGCTTTTTCTGCTGCCTGCTGGGAAGAAAAGCATGCCCAGTTGTAGAAGCCGTGCTCCAAATCGTGTTTTGCATGCTCCAGATCATCTTTTGCCGCATCCAACCAGTCTTTGCTTCTCTCCAAATCAATACCACCCTTCACTGAGAGTTTTTCCAATTATTTATTATACTCTGCCGGTTTGAAAAACTGTTGCCCCTTTCGATACCTGCCGCGTCTTTGATAATACCGGGATAGATGAATTCAAATTCATTATTCAGGAGAACACCTTCGTTTTTCTTCTCTAACTATTTTTTCAACTTCATCATCTGAGAGATTGTTCAATCCTTTTTCCAGAGAAAACATCCGTAATTTCTCAACAGCCATTTGAACTCTCATCTTTTCTATGAAATCCAGAATTTCTTTTGGATCTCCATCGATTCTCATGACAACAGCCTTCGGCTTTCCATTCACTGTGATGACCGCTTCACTGTCTTTCCAGAGCACTGCTGGATTGTTCCTGATATCTCTAATCGAGACAAAGCGCACATTATCACCCTTTACCCTATTCTTCGACGACCATAGTTATGTCTTCTATTAGTTTCTGAATTTCAAGCTGAAAGTCTTCAAGGTTTGAAGCAACATCTTGAAAACTCTTCAAAAAATTGCTTAACGACTTTAGAGTTGATAGTGCAACTTTTAATTTTTCCCGGAGATTCTTTATGTCATTTGAAAGAACATCCGAAAGAGTTTTCAGTTGTTCATCTTTTTCATCCAGAGCTTCCTGGAGAGTTGTTATTGAGCTTTCATAGGTTTCTACGATGACTTTTAGTTGGTCGATCTGCTGTAGTTGAGATTCCGCCAAAGAGAGTTGCTCTTCTTTTTCTCTGATTTTTTCTTCCAGAACAGTTATGGTAGCATTTGCTATTTCAAGTTGTTTCTTCAAATCCTCGTTCTCTCTGAGGATTTCTGTTATCGTCGCAGGAGCATTCGCGAGCGAAGCAAGCGTCGCGATCTCTTCATCTTTTGAACCGAGCAAATCTTTGTAGATATCAATTTGTTCCTTTAAATTTGAAATATGCTGATTTTTTAAGGAAATCTGCTGCTCAAGTTCAGCTATTTTCTGATCCTTTTCTTCAACTAAATTTTCCAGTATAGTCACAGAAGCCTCGAGTGTTTTAGTACGGGTTTCCAGAATGGACTTCTCTCTTTCCAGATCTGCTATAACCCGATCTTTTTCTGAAAGCTGTCCTTTGAGCTCTTTGATTTGAGTTGTCAGTTCCGAGCATTGACCTTCTAAATCGCTAATCTTCTTTTTTAGTTCCCAGATATGCTTTTCGTTGTCTTCAATTGCCAATCTAAGTTTATTGAAATCGTCTTTGGGAATGTCCACGTAATTATCATGTCCAACCCACGTATGAAGCTCCGAATCAAGCATGTAGTAGATTTTGTAAAGGGTATCCGTTAAGAAATCTCGAACATAAAATGTCCCCTTCGCAAAAAGCACCAAAGCGATGAGGACAAAAACCACGACGAACACTCTCATTTTCATACACATCCCCCCTACCGAATATTTTTGATCTCATCACTTGAGACAAACAAAATTTTTAAAGAGACTCAATAAATTCCTCGAACGCCTTCACCTGGTGTTCGATGGTCCAGCCTTTTTTGATCACGTAGTCTCTGTACCTTTTCGAATCGTAGTCTTCTTCGACGATCTTTTGAACCGCTTCATCGACACTGTTGAAGAGAAACTCACGTGAAACTAAGATTCTTCAGGCCCTTCTTTCTTCAACTCCGAAACCATTCCTCTATCACCTCAACGATCTTTCCAGCGGCGTTTCCGTCGCCGTACAGTCCTGATGGATATTCCGAACGGTCTTCTTCCATGGTCACGTCGAAGAGATTCTCTTCACTGGCTAACTTGTTCCAGCCTGCTTCGACGAGTTCTCTCCAGCCCGTATCCGGCATCACGACTATCGCTCTTTTCCCCGCAAAATACGCTTCTTTCTGAAGACCTCCGCTGTCTGTCACTACTTTCCAGCACCTTTTTACAAGTCCCATGAGGTTCAGATAATCCACCGGGTCTATCACAACCATACCTTCCAGGAGGTTTTTGAGACCAAATTCCTCCACTCTCTTTTTCGTTCTAGGATGGATGGGAAAGACTACTTTCTTCTCTCTGGAGATTCTTTTGAGTTGCTCTAAAATCTTTCTCAGTTTTACTGGATCGTCCACGTTGAAATCCCTGTGGAGAGTAACGAGAATGAATTCGTTCTCTTTCAGCCCCAGCTTTTCGAACACATCGTATCTGAATCTATCCTCCATCTTGAGAAAAAGATCGTACATCACATCCCCCACAAAGTAAACTCCTTCTGTGATTCCTTCCCTTTCGAGATTCCTCACCGCGAGTTTGCTCGGACAGAAAAGAAGTTGAGAGACACGATCTGTGACGATCCTGTTTATCTCCTCGGGCATGTCTTTGGGATGCTGCCTCAACCCCGCCTCAACGTGGGCGACAGGTATTTTGAGTTTTGCAGCCACGAGCGCACCAGCAAGGGTTGTGTTGGTGTCGCCGTAAACCAGAACAAGATCAGGTTTTTCCCTGAGGAGAACCTTTTCAAACTCGATCATGATCTTTCCCGTCATTTCTCCATGGGTTCCAGATCCCACGTTGAGATTGTAGTGAGGTTGTCTGATCTCAAGAATTTCAAAGAACACATCTGACATATTGTAGTCGTAGTGCTGTCCGGAGTGAACGAGGATCTCCTCTATCCCCTTTTCTTTGAATTCCCTGTGAAGCACTGCCTCTTTTATGATCTGAGGCCTTGCACCGACCAGTGAGAGTACTCTCAACCCATGACTCTTTCCAGAAATTCTTCTTCCTTCTTCTCGTCCCACACGAATCCCTCCTGATGTCTTCTGATATTCTCCAGTATCTCTTCGTATCTCTGACATGCATTTTCTATTCTCTTCAGGCTTTCCTCAACGTTTGCCGGGTCTATAACAACTCCTATTCCCAGATCCTCGACTATCTTTGCCATCGAAACGAAAGAATTCTTCACGATAACGGGTGTTCCGGCAGCGATGGAGTCGTAAAATTTGTGCGGTAAAGCGTACAGATCGTTCTTGTAATCTTCTCTCCCAGTAGTGCTGTACGATATCAGTGAAAACATGCTCTTTGAGAGTTCTTCCATCATCTTTTCGTACGGCAGAAAAGATGTGTACGTGTGCGGAACATCAGAAAACGCTTCTGAATCCATTCCTATTATTCTGAAAGAAAATCCTCTTTCAACAAGTGCCCTTATGAGTTTCTTTTCATGAATGAGATTTCTCGGTGTTTTTCCTACCAGAACGATTTCTTTTTCTTTTTGCTCGGATCTGGTTCGATTTTCATCGATGCGTAGTTTGGTACAATGAAAGTCTTCTCCGGATCCAGTCCGGTCTTTGCCACAACATCGTTCCGTGTTTCTTCAGAGACGAAGATACACAGGTCAGACAGCTGAAGCTGTTTTTTGAATATCCTCCACATTACAAATTCTTTCAGATCACTCAAAGGCCTGGGAAGAGTACTGAGAAAATTCTGAGGATGATACTCGTGTATATCGTAGACAATCTTTTTTCCACGCTTTTTAGCCACAACGAAGGGCTTTAGAGGTTTTGTAGCCGGAAAGTGATGCATGTATAAGATATCGTAATCTTCAGTTTCTACGAAATGACGGATTTTTTCATCGACTTGTTTTCTTTCAACGGCTTTCTGGAAAATATTTCCCCTGTTCGAACATTTCACGGGGATGTATCTGATGTTATTCTCCTTAAAAGGTAGCTCTTCTTTCTCCGTCCAGTACTGATAAATAACTTCACCTTTCTTGGACAGAGCCTGAACCGTTCTGAAGACCCTCTTGTCGTTTCTTGGGTGCATATATCCAATGACAAGAACCTTCAAATCGCTCACTCCTTCTGAAGATAAGGTTCACTGCTGTTCAACATCCACCCCACAGCCTTCACTACGACCCACGTGTCAAGGTAGTCGAAGAGCCACTCAAAGAGTGTGGTCCAGATCAGAAAGACCGTGATCGTTCTCAGGGAGAAGTACCCGGTGAGGGCTCCGTAGAAGAAGATCACGTTGTCCACAAGCTGGGCCAGTTTCGTTGCGGCGTTGTCGCGGAGCCACAGGTGTTTTCCGAAAAGGCCCTTTGTTCCCTTCAAAAAATCCTGAAACCTTGCCTTGAATATACCAGACACGACGAACGCAAGCCAACTGAAGAGCGTGGTTCTCCAGACGGGAAGAAAGAGAGCCTTCATGTGTTCGTGCGCCCAATCTTCGCTGGAAGGTATATAACCGAGCGCGATCAGCATCCCCACCAGAAACACGACCTGGGCAAAGAAACCCATCGCCACCAGCTTCTGCGCCTCTCTGTACCCGTACACCTCGGTCACGATGGCGATCAACGTGACAAAGAAAGGTCCAAGGAAAACCCCGGCGTACAGCTGAACACCGGGAAGCAATTCGTACGCCTTCAAAACGGCAACGTTCATGTAGAGGACAAGAATCGCTCCAAGAGCGTACATCCCCTTCAGACCAAAGAAACGTATCGCAAAGAAAACAAGAAGAACTCCCACAAGATACTCGAGTCCAAGGAACATCCAGTTCACCAGCATCAGCACCGCCTCCATACAAGAACGTTGTCTCTGAATTCCCTCTCTATCTCTTTCCTGTCCAGAAGAAAGCTCAGATACGCGTGAACGGTGGATCTGTAGAGTACATACTGTGTGAGATTCTCCAGTGTGATTTCGAATCTGTTGAAGAGCTGTTTCATCAGTTCGTCTGTGCTCACAGGATTTACTGTGATTTCCAGAACAGCGTTGATGATGTTCTCCACCGTCTTTCTGTTTTTCTCCACAAGTTCACCGATATCTCGAGTCACCTCTCCATGAGACGGAACGTAGCAGCTGTAGTTTGTCTTTTCAAGAAAGTCGAGCGTTTCAAGGAACTTCTCCACGCTGTAGATGACGAATATTCTGTGTTTTCTCAGTGTTTCTTCAGAAAACACGGCGTCTGCACAGAAAAGGACACCATCCACAGCCACTCCGATCTGGTTCGGTGAGTGTCCAGAAAGAGGTACTATCTCAAGATCCACGCTCTCAATCGTGATGGTTCCCTCTTCGATCGCCTCATCGACAGCGGAGGGGTCTGCCATGAGAAACTTGTTTCTGAGTTCACCTGGAGGATGAGCACCGTACAGGTAGAAAGGCTCAAAGACGGTGTTTTCTATGATCTCTTTTTCCATCTTTGGGGCGAACACGCGGGTGGAGAAGCGCTTTTTCAGAAAGGCGTTCCCACCGCAGTGGTCGGCGTGAGAGTGGGTGTTTATGAGATACAAAGGAGGCTTTTCCAGAAGTCGAGAAATCTTTCTTGGCACGCTCTCATCGAGCCCGCTGTCCACGAGAACGGCGGTGCTTTCTGTGTACACAACACCTATGTTCACCGGATTTGGAACGTAGGCCACTCTCTCTGTGAGACGCTTTATTTCCACGGTTTCAGGACCTCCCGAAGATCGAGTCTTTGGAAGACCATACCGGCTACTTGATTTTATCCTCCACAAATGGTAGTATTTCTCAGAGCCCAGTTTTTTGTCAAGGAGGTTTTTATTATGAGTATGCACGAACATGAGCATGAACATGAACACGAACACACAACGGAAGTTTTCAGCCTGATCGATCAGGATGGAAACGAAGTCTTCTTCCACAAGCTGGGAGAAGTGGAGGACGAAGGAAATCTCTTCTGGGTCTGCGAAGAGGTCTTTCTGAACGACGCAAGAGACATGATCGAAGACCTCGGTGAAGTCTACATCTTCAAAGCGGAAGAAACCCCCGAGGGTGTTATGCTTGAAGGAGTAGAATACGCAACGGCTCAGAAAGTCTTCGAAAAGTGGCAGAACAGCATACCCGATATCGAAGAGATCTTCTTCGAAGAAGACACTGAAGAGGACGGAGAATGAAGAAGGGCGCTTCAGCGCCCTTCTTTCATATCTTCAGGTATGGAAGGAGTCCCATCTGTCTTGCCCTCTTGATAGCTACCTTCACCATTCTCTGGTGCTTTGAACAGTTTCCGGTGAGCCTCTTTGGTATGATCTTTCCCTTGTCGGTGAGAAATTCACTGAGAAGCCTTGTGTCTTTATAATCAACGTAGTCCAATTCCATTTCACAGAGTCTGCACTTCTTGACCTTCTTTCTTTTTCTCTTGTAAGCCATCAAACACACCTCCCTCAAAATGGTGGTTCATCTTCACTGAAAGTATCGCTGGAAAAGTCTTCCTCCGGTATCTCCAGTTCCTCTTCAGTCTCGTTGACCGTTTCAGCAGGTTTTCTGTCCATGAATCTAACAACGTTTGCGACAACCTCCGGAGATACCCTTTTTTCTCCAGACGGTGTTTCCCATCTTCTCATTCTCATTTCACCTTCGATGAGAACAAGCCTTCCCTTGGTGAGATAGGTTCCCGTGAATTCTGCGAGTCTTCCAAAGGTAACAACATTGAAGAAATCCGTTGTCTGAGCATCGTCCGGCGCGTTCTTTCTGGGAACCCTGTCCACCGCTATCGTGAAGGTGGTGACGGGAGTTCCGCTGAGCGTGTATCTCTTTTCAGGATCTCTCACGAGTCTTCCTATGAGTATGATCTTGTTGAAGAAAGACATTAAGCTTCGGATCCTCCTTCACCTGTCTCGACAGCTTCAGCAGCTGCCTTTTCTCTCTGCGCCTTTCTCTCTTTCTTTTCCAGATCGAACCTTCTGAAGGTCTGCCATCTGATGATTTCGGGTGTCACTCTGTAGAAATTCTCCAGCTCCTGAAGGTTCTGACCATCGCACCTGAAGTAAATCACCGTGTAATCTCCTTCGCTGAACTTCTTGATCTCGTAGGCGAACTTTCTCATACCCATCCTTTCCACTTTTTCGATCTTTCCCTTGACTCTTTCTTCGATGATCTTCTTGACTCTTTCGACGAGATTTTCTCTCTCTTCCTCTGGAACGTTCGGTGCGATGATGAACATGCTCTCGTAGATCCTCTCTTTCACGTAAGCCACAGAAACTCACCTCCCTCGGACGTTCGGCCCCACCTCCGGACGGGTGGAGCGGGATTTCACTTTCACGATTATACCATCACCTTCTGAGTCTGCAAAGAGTTGGAAACTCTCCTGTTTCCAGATATTCTTTGAAGCCCTTTATGCATATCGGCGTTATGTGTGGACAGTGGGTGAGGAAGTTCATGAAATCAACGACCCTATCGGCGATACTCTCCTCGAGGTTGAAGAAGATCTCCCAGGCACCTTTCTCTGCCTCTTCTTCATCGAGGAAGAGGATCTTCTTCAGAAATTCTTTCAGGTTGTTGAAGCGCTCAAGCTCTTTTTGAGCGAGTTCCATTCCCTTTTTTGTCAGAGAGATAGGACCTCTTCTCACGTAATTTACGAGCTTTTTGTTCGCGAGGTCTTCCAGAATCTGCTTCGCGGAGGGCATTTTCACTTTCAAAAAGTCCGATACTCTCTTCAGTCTCGTGCTTCCCTCTTCCGTTGTCAAAAGAACGGCGAGTAGATACCTTTTTTCCGTTGGTGATAACATATTTCTACCTCCCTTTAAGGTTATTCTAACACAGGTTTTAAAGTGGTAGAATATTCTCGAGTGCAGATGAGGGAGGGATGGACTTGAGATTCTTTGGAATGGTTCTGATACTTCTCGGTGTACTCATTCCTCTTTCCGTTTTCAATGTGTTCGATGTTTCGTTTGGAAAGTTTCTTGGAATCGTCTTTGCCACTCTCTTCGGATACGCGGGAATCAGCGCTCTCGTGAAAAAGGGTTTCCCGAACGGTCTTGTTTCCTGTGCCATAGCCACCGTTCTGTTTCTTCACATCTTCAACGTGCACAGGTTCACCTTCTGGGAAGGTTTCGTCGTTTTCTTCTCTGTTCTTCTCATCGAGTGGGGATTCTTTGCGATTCTGTCTCACAGGGATTGAATCTTCATTCCAACAGCTCTCATGTATCCCATCGAGGTGGCGTACTGGATCGATCTGGTCCACCCGGAGCAGTCTCCCACCACGTGGAGACCTTCCACGATGTCGTTCAGGAACTTGTTCGTGTAGAACTTCACCTCGACGGCGTAGAGCAGGTTGTCGAAGTAGGAAGCCCCCGGTATGACCTTCTCCAGGTTCTCCACGAAATCCACGAGGGATTCTCTGATCTTCGACGGAAAGACGAGATTCGCGTCTCCCAGAATGTAACTCTCAGAATCCAGAGTGGGGTGGACCCTTCCGAGCCTCTTCGTCCTTCTGAATTCCTTGAAGTCACCGTACGTCTGCAGAATCACTTTCTCTTTGTCACCGGCTAAGATGTTTGCGAGCTTTGCGAGGTTGACACCGTATCCCGTGGGATCCTTGAACGGCTCTGTGAAGCGCGTGGTGACGAGAATGGCGAAGTTCGTGTTCTCCGTCTTATGCAGGCTGTCAGAATAGCCGTTCACCGTGGTGAAGTCTTCGTACTTTTCCAGTGTCACCTTCCCTGCCGGATTCTGGCAGAAGATCCTGCAGATGTAACCCGTTTTGGTCCTGTAGCGAACCTTCACCTCGTACATATCGGAGAATGGATCCATCACGTGGTTCGGGAGTTCGTACCTGACACCGATGTCGACGAACTGGTTCGGCTTGACAAGCTGTGGATATTTCTCTTTGAGACGCTCCATGAGTCTGTGTCCGCTTCTTCCAACGGCGATCACGAGCTCGTCGAACTCGAACTCTCCCCTGCTTGTGTGCACCCTGTGGGGAGGGCCGAACTCCACATCCTCCACAGCGGTTCCAAAGAAAAACTCTATGTTCTCAAAGGAGGAGAAGTACTCGTATATGTTCTTGTTAGTCTCTTTCAGGATATCCGTTCCCAGATGGAAGAAATAGGACTTCACCGGTTCGAAACCGTGGTGATAGAAGCGCTTGTAGATCTCTTCGTTCGAGAAGGACTCTCCGAACTCTATCTTCCTGCCATCCCTTTCGAAGGACTTCAGGTAGTTCACGATGCCTTCTCTTTTATCGACGGTGGGAGTGTAGCCGGAAAACTTCAGGTAGAACTCCACCGTCTTCGCCTGGATCTCAAGGGGAATGTAGATCTCTCCTCCCATGCCGTGGGAGATGAAGATCTTCCCATCCATCCTCACACCGGAGATGGTGTTGTGGGAGTAGTCTCTTCCCCTCTCCAGAACGGTGATTCTGTAGTCTTTCACCTTACCGCTTTCTATGAGACCGTTGATGAACCCGATGGCGCTCGCTCCAAAGCCGACTATTCCAAGTCTCTTCAACATTCATCACTCCTCGAGCAGTTTCTTTCTCAATTCCTCGAGCGTGACGACCTCCCCTTTTATCTTCTCCAGATAGATCTTCCTGTACTCCTCATCACCACCCGGGACGATGTATATTTTACCCTTGAAGTTCTCAATAGCCTCGAGCTCTTTGTCTGAAAGCTTCTTTGCAAAGCTCAATCCGCCTTCTTTGGGAGTTGAGATGATGAGGATGTCCACACCTTCCAGGTCCTTCAGCATCACTTTCGGGTACTTCACGTTGTAGCCTCTCTTTTCCAGTTCTTCTACGAGCGATTTGAGTTCTTCCAGATGATCGTTCTCGTGGAGCGTGTCGATCATGACCACACCCTTCAGTTTCTCTTTCACAGAGAAACCGCTCGACTGGACGAGTTTTCCATCCACCACGAAAGAAACACGATGGTAGCCTTTCTCCAACGGTTCTGTGGGAACGACGAACCTTTTCACCTGGTACGGTGAGAACTTCATTTCCACTTCTCTCAGCGGGTTTTCATCGAGAAGGACAGAAAGCTTCACATTCTGGTCCTCACCGGTCACGTTGTAGATCTCGAAGTAGACCTTCGCCGATTCACCGTCGTGTATCTCTTCTGGAGAGACTCTCACACTGTTCACATAGACAGGAGAAGGTGTCTGGAACCAGATCGGTGAGGTGACTATCTCATCACCGTCGAACTGTTTCATATAGACGAAGTACCACTCGTATCCATCTGGAGGCGTGACCGAAAGGGTCAGATTCAGTTTCTCAGTGTTAGGTCTGAGCTCCAGAACGGTCCCGCTCTGAGAGATAACGGCAAGATAGAGGAGTTTTTCCGTGTCTTCGTACTCGAGGCTGATCGTCTGTGGAGAGAGATCTTCCACAGAAACGATATCCCCCATCAGATGGGAGCCGCTCTTCAAGAGCGCTTTGACGTTCTTGTCTTCGCTTCCGAAGGTGTGCCTCTTCCAGAGGGCATCCATGATGTCGTCGTAGGTCAGAGCGTCTGCTACGATACCGGTTCTTCCTTCGTTCGCGCTCCCCCAGTTAGGCTTGTGGTTGTCCTGTCCCACGGTAGCACCGAGGTGCCATCCTTTGTTCAGAGCGAGGATGTAGTTTCCGAACATCTCTTCGTTTATCACGTCTCCGGAGGACCAGTTCCCGTTTCCCACCTCGATCAGATTCACATACTGGTCCGCTTCAGGAAAATAGCGGAACGAATCGAAGGTGCCAAAGGTGCTTATGGGGTGGTTGAACTGGGCGAGTTTTTTGTGTTCAACGAGCCACCTGTAGAAACCTTCTAGAGAACTTTCCTGGTTTCTGTCGATCCACTCGAGAGACTCGTACACGTTTATGTGCCCCACTCCCGCGGTCCATTCGAAACCCTGAAGTGCGACGAATTCACCGTCTTTTGTGTGCCTCTCCGCGGCGAGCTTTGTCAAATGGCGAGCTTTGTCAAATAGGGTTTTGTCTTTCCGTTGATCTTCTGGGCGAAGTAGTAAGCGTGGTCCGTCACCGCGAGAACGTCGAGGTATTTTTTCGCGTATTCGTAGGCCTGGTCCGGTGTTCCGGAACCGTCGGAGTAAGACGTGTGCGAGTGAAGGTTTCCGTAGAAGATCTCTCCAAAGACCGCACAGGAAAGAATCAGAAGCAGAAGAACGAGCTTTTTCATATCATCGCCTCCTTCATTTCAATCCGGTCCTCGCGATTCCCTGAATGAAGTACTTCTGGGTGAAGATGAAGAGTATCACCACGGGGAGTATCGAGAACGTAGCGGCCGCCATGAGCAGGTTGTACTGAGTTCCCACGTCTGAACTGAACGCCTGGAGTCCCACGGGCAGTGTTCTGTACTTTTCGCTGTTCGTGACGATGAGGACCCACAGGAACGCGTTCCGGCTTCCAACGAATTTGAGAAGTGCGGAGGTGATGACGGCAGGTTTGCTGAGAGGCACCACCATCTGCCAGAGAAATCTCCAGTGAGAACACCCGTCTATCTTCGCCGCGTCGAAGAGTTCTCTCGGTATGGTCAAAAAGTGCTGTCTCAGAAGGAATATTGCAAAGACACTGACGATCCAGGGAATTATGAGGGCGTAGTAAGTGTCGATCCAGCCGAGTTTCGAGATCGTGATGAAGTTGGGAACGAGGAGCACCTCACCCGGGATCATCATGGTCGCAAGGAAGAGTCCGAAGATGAAATCTCTTCCGGGAAAGACCATCCAGGAGAAGGCGTACGCGGCCAGGGAGGCGGTGACCACCTCGAGCAGTGTCGTTGTTGTCGCAACTAAGAACGTGTTGAAGTAGTACCTTGGGAACGGAGCGGCGTTCCAGGCATCAACGTAGTTCTGAAAGATGTTGGCCAGCACCTCGGAAAACGAGAACTTGAGTTTCACAGAGTCGATGGGCTCGTCGCTCAGAAAGACAGAAGGAACACCCTCCAGAAGGATCTCTATCACTTCTCCTCCCTTCACACGGACTTCTTTCACGAAGTCCGGGGCGTCCACGATTTTCCACGAACTCATCGTATCTTCGTAGGCTTTTCTGAGAATTGAAACGTTTCTGAGATACCCGGCTACCTCGTTGAGAAACTCTTCGCCCAGATCGAGCTGGGAGAGTTTCGACTTCAACACTTTGTAGGTGCTGCTTTCAGCGAGTTTGACGTCCATTTCAGCGACCATTTGCGAGAAATTTTCTGTTTTAATTCCGTTTTCCTGAGCGAGGGAGATCAGAGAAGAAACAACCGGCTTCACCGAAGCGATGGTAAGAAGATCCACGTGGTGTTTCTCCGAGAGTTCTTTCTCTTTCAAAGAGACGTAGTCCTCAACGGGGCTTTCCGATTCCTCCAGGAGCCTTTCCACGAGCTCTCTGTCGGGGAAGTTTCCGATCTTTTTCAAAAAGAGAGCTTTTCTCTCATCTTTTTTCATCGAGCGGGCGACGATGTCTTTTTCCACAGCGAGGTTCTGAACACTCTGGAAGAAGCCGCTGACCTCAAGGTAGTAGGAGACGTTTCTTTTCACCTCTTCGAAGGGAGAGACCACGTTCTTTCTGTAGACAGGAACGAGCGGGTTGTCTCCAGAGTATTCGAGCTGTAAATCATCGAGAAGTTCATAGAGTTTCTTTATCTCTTCGTCGGAGAGAATGAGAGTGGTACCCGCCTTCATGACGAGCACCTTCTCTTGGAAAGAAGAGAGTTCTCCACTCAAGGCCTCGAGAAAAGAAAGAAATTTTTCCTTTTCTTCCTCATCTTTTATTCTGATGTCCACAAAGCGCTTCATTTGAGAGATAGTTCTCAGAGCTCCTTCAGTTGAACTCAGAATTTCGTTCACCAGTTTTGCCCTCTGAAAGTACGGATCCGCACCGCTTTTGTAGTATATGAAGAACTGTTCGAAGAATTCTTCTGGTGTTTTCCAGGAAAATTCCACCGGAGATTTAGAGGAGAGTTCTTTGACTCTTTCAACATCTACCCCCGTTGCGTATCTTGCCCCTTTGAGGGGGATCGTCATCGTTCCTCTGTAGAACGGGTCGTCGTTCACCGTGATGGTGAGCAGATTTTCCTCGGCTGTTTTCAGAGCGTACGCTTCTCTCAGGCTGACTCCTTTTGCGACCCTCTGGACACCCGGTTTCAGGATCACTTTTACATCGCGCGAGAAAGCGAAATTCTTCGTGTAGAAGCTCGGGGGCCACTGCTGAACCTCCGAAGGTGCTTTGAAGGAGGTGAGCAGCATCCAGATGAAAGGCCCCAGCATGACAACGGCACCGAATATGAGAAGGATGTATATGACCAGCTTCTTCACGCTATCACCTCACGAGACATATTCGACCGCTCTTCTCCCAACTCTGTACTGGATGAAGGTGAATATCAGAATGATCGCAAAGAGGATGTAGGCCGCCGCCGAGGCAATTCCCATTCTCTGCTGTCTGTAGAACAGGTCGAACACGTAGTACACGAGCGTCATACCGCTGTTGTTGTACGGTCCCGGAAGTCCATCGTAGAGAACGTAGACTTCCGCAAAGACTTTGAAGGCTCCTATTAGGGAAACTATGAGCAGAAAGAAGGTCGTCGGCGACAAAAGCGGCCAGGTGATGTAGAAGAACTTCTGCAAGGAATTTGCACCATCCACCTCCGCCGCTTCGTAGTAAGACCTGTCTATGTTCTGGAGCCCCGCAAGGAAGATCACTGCATCGTACCCGACGGTCTTCCAGACGGAGACGATGGCTATCGTGGGAATGGTCCATCTTTCGTCTTTCAGCCAGGAGATGGGTTCTATGTTGAACAGAGAGAGGATGTAGTTCAAAAGACCGAATTCGTCGTTGAAGATCCACTTCCAGACGAGGGATATGGCCACAACTGATGTGACGAAGGGTATGAAGTAGGCGGTCCTGAAGAACACCCTGAACTTCACGTTGCTGTTCAGAAGAAGAGCGATCATGAGAGAAAGGAAGATCTGAGAAGGAACGCTCAGTATCACGTAGTACAGCGTGTTGGTGAGCGCCTTCAGGAAGAGATTCTTGTCCTTCGCGTCGAGCAAAAAGTTCACAAGTCCCGGAAGAGACGAGTTCAGCTCCACGAAAACGAAGACCGCAAGAAACAGAATGAACCAGAACCAGGTGTTCTTGAACTCCACCCGCTTGAAGTCGTACACCAGCCAGCTCCAGGAGATAGCCGCAATCAGGAAGGAGAGGATAGGATTTTCCACGTTGAAGAGGTTCAAAACGATGTAAACCAGTACTATAACTGCGTTGGAGATGATACCTGAGAGGGTTCTTTTCCTGATCAGGTGAACGATCAGCATCACGATCGCGCCGGCAACCGCAAGGTGAAAGAAGGTGTTCAAAACGGTGAAAACGAAAGAGTACTTCGGCGGGTAGTCGAACTTGAAGATCTCGATGTAGTTGTCAAGACCCGTGAAGTAGGGATTCTTCATGTTCCTGAAGTCCCACTTGAAGAAGCTCAGAACGAAAGAGAATCCAACTGGCCAGAAGACGAACATCCCAAGGATCACAAGTGACGGAAGAAGAAAGAGGTACGCAAGAACTGCTTCTCTCAGCTTCTTCGAAGGCTTCATACTCAGACCTCTCTTTCCTTGAGTTTCTTCACATTCAAATTATAACCTATGCGGTATAATTCAAGGGGAAAACATCGAGAAAGGAGGGATTCTTGTGAAGAAATTTCTCGTTGTTCTCATGGTGGTTCTCAGTGTTTTTGCCCTCGCGAAGGTGAAGGTCACGTTCTGGCACGCCATGGGCGGGGGACACGGTGAAACTCTCCAGGAGATAGTGAACACCTTCAACGAACTCCATCCCGACATCGAAGTGGAAGCGGTCTACGTTGGAAACTACGGTGCCCTTTCCCAGAAACTCCTTGCGGCCGCACAGGCAGGAGAACTTCCCACCATCGCCCAGGCGTACTCCAACTGGACGGCAAAACTCATACAGAGCGGAGTTGTGCAGCCTCTGAACGAGTTCGTGAACGATCCAAAGATAGGCCTCACGAAAGAAGAATGGGAAGACATCTTCGAACCTTTGAGGAAGAACTGTATGTGGGGTGACACCATATACGCTGTTCCTTTCAACAAGAGTCTCTATGTACTCTACTACAACGCGGATGCTTTTGCGATGTACGGTGTGGACGTTCCCAAGACGATCGATGAGCTCTACGAGGCAGCACGTATCATGACGGAAGATTTCGACGGAGACGGAAAGATCGACCAGTACGGATTTGGCTTCAGAACCACCGTTGACTTCTTCCAGATTCTTCTCACTCTGCGCGGTGGATCCATTCTGAAACAAGTCGATAGGAAGTGGGTGTCCAACATCGACAGTCAGGAAACAAGAGAAGTTCTTGCTTTCGTGAAGAAGATGGTCGACGATGGTATCGCCTACTACCAGGGAGGATACCTCAACGATATCTTTGGTCAGCAGAAGATCATGATGTACATCGACACGATAGCGGGAAGGCCCTACGTGGAAAGCTCCACGAAGGGGAAGTTCACCTGGAGCTGGGCTCCAGTTCCCACCTGGGTGACGAACAAGGTGCCGTTCGCCGGAACAGACATCATCATGTTCAACACGGCAAGCGATGAGGAAAAACGTGCCGCCTGGGAGTTCATGAAGTACCTCATCTCTCCTGAGGTGACTGCTTACTGGGCGATCAACACGGGTTACATTCCTGTGAGAAGAAGCGCCCTCGAAACGTCGATCTGGAAGGAAGCGGCTAAATCCGATCCTCTGATCGAAATACCTCTGAAGCAGATAGACAACGCCGTGTTCGATCCACAGATTGGTGTCTGGTACGAGATCAGAACGGTCGTTGGAAACATGTTCTCCGATTTCATAAACGGAAAAGTCGATATGGAAACGGCGATAAAGACGGCGGATCAGAAGATAAAAGAGTATCTGAAGGAAGAGTACGGCGAATGAGCGGGAGGGTGTTCCTCCCGCTTTTCCTTTGTTTAAAACTCCTTTAAAGAAAACATGAGAGAATCAAAACAAAGTACGGGATCCAGAGATCCCCTTAAATTTTTATATTTGGAGGTGAGCTGTGTGTTCCGTCTCAAAGAGAACGGGACGAACGTGAAAACGGAGATCTTCGCGGGTATCGCCACTTTCCTCACCATGGCCTACATCGTTTTTGTGAATCCTTCCATCCTCGTTCAGGCGGTTGGTGTGGACGCGAGCAGCCCCCTGTACCAGCAGTTTTTCGGAGCATTCATGGTCGCAACGATACTGGGATCCGCCACAGCCACTCTCGTCATGGCCTTCTTCGCGAACTATCCTTTCGCGCTCGCACCCGGTATGGGACTGAACGCGTACTTCACCTACACCGTGTGTCTCGGCATGGGGATAGACTGGAGAGTGGCCCTCGCTGCCGTGTTCGTTGAAGGTCTGATCTTCATAGGCTTGACACTCGTTGGGTTCAGAAAGTTCGTCGCCGGGATCATACCCGAGTCCATAAAAGTGGCCATCTCCGCGGGTATCGGTTTCTTCATCGCGTTCATAGGGTTGAGAAGCGCGGGAATCGTTGTATCCAATCCTGCCACTTCCGTTGCCCTCGGTGATCTCACGAATCCCGGTGTATTCGTGACGGTCGTGGGGCTCCTGGTGATCGTGGCGCTCTACCACAGGAAGATCCCGGGAGCGGTGATGATAGGGATTCTCGTGGCCACACTCGTAGGTGCCATCCCCGGCATAGGAGTCACGAAGTACCAGGGAATCGTCGGTCCTGTTCCAGATATATCTCCGACGTTCATGAAGCTCGACTTTTCTGGATTTTTGAGCCTTGACTTCTGGATCGTTGTTCTCACTTTCTTCTTCGTCGACTTCTTCGACACACTCGGTACCATCACAGGACTCGCTCAGAGCGCCGGTTTCATGAAAAACGGAGAGCTTCCAAGGGCGAACAGGGCGTTCCTCGCGGACGCGATAGGAACTTCCGTGGGTGCACTCTTTGGAACTTCGACGGTGACCACGTACATCGAGAGCGGTGCGGGTATCGCGGAAGGAGGAAGAACTGGCCTCACGGCCCTCGTCGTTGCACTCTGTATGCTCGCCATGCTCTTCTTCGCTCCCCTCGCCCAGACAGTCCCGGGATACGCGACCGCTCCCGCTCTGATCTTCGTTGGAGCGCTCATGATCGGAAACCTTGGAAGAGTGAAATGGGACGACATCACAGAAGCGCTCCCCGCGTTCATCACCGTTATAACTATGCCACTCACGTACTCCATAGCCAATGGAATAGCGCTCGGCATCATCTCCTATGCACTGGTAAAGCTCTTCTCCGGGAAATCGAAAGAAGTACACTGGTTCACGTGGATTCTCGCTCTCGCCTTCGCTTTGTGGCTGCTCTTCATAAAGCATTGATATGCAGCATTGTGTTATAATAAATCGGAGGTGGTAATATGAAAAAATTACTCGTGGTTTTGGTTCTTCTGGTTTCGATCGTGATCTTCTCTGGAGTCATCGACGAGATCAAAAGCAGAGGGTACCTGCTCGTTGGACTCTCTGCGGATTTTCCTCCGTTCGAGTTCGTTGATGAGAGCGGAAACATCGTGGGTTTCGATGTCGATCTCGCAAAGGAAATCGCGAGAAGACTCGGTGTTGAACTGAAGATCGTCGATATGACCTTCGACGGACTCATTCCGAGCTTGCTCACAAAGAAGATCGATGTGATCATCTCCGGCATGACGATCACAGAGGAGAGAAAGAAGGTCGTGGCCTTCTCCGATCCGTACTTCGACGCAGGACAGGTCATCGTGGTGAGGAAGGACAGCGACTTCCGACCGAAGACCTACGAAGATCTCGTGGGGAAAACCGTGGCCGTTCAGATCGGTACCACCGGAGACATAGAGGTTTCAAAGTACGAAGGTATCAAGGTCGTCAGGTTCGATAAATTCACGGACGCGTTTCTCGAACTGAAGAGAGGCCGAGCAGACGCGGTGGTGCTGGACTCCGCCACGGCAAGGGCCTTTGTGGCGAAGAATCCGGATCTTGTTATCTCGAGTGGAGTGCTCTCCAGCGAGCAGTACGGTATCGCCGTGAGGAAAGAGGACACGGATCTTCTGGAATTCATCAACAGCGTTTTGAGAGAGCTCAAAAAGAGTCCGTACGACGTGCTCATAGAAAAATGGTTCTCAGAGTGATGGAGGAGTGAAAGATGCCGGAATGGTTGAGCGTGATTGTGGATAATCTACCGCTCCTTCTGAAGGGTGCCCTGAGCACCCTTCAGCTTACTTCTCTGGCCGTTCTCATAGGGCTCGCCATAGGGATCTTCGTCGGCATGGGAAGGCTCTCGAAGTACCGGATCATAAGGTACCCGTCCTCTGTCTACGTGGAGTTTCTCAGGGGAACACCCCTGATGGTCCAGCTGTTTCTCGTGTACTTTGGACTTCCCGAACTGGGGCTCGAATTCGACAGGTTCACAGCCGCCGTTATTGCTCTCGGAATAAACAGCGGTGCGTACGTCGCCGAGATCGTGAGGGCGGGGATACAATCCGTTCCAAAGGGACAGTACGAAGCGGCGAGATCTCTCGGCATGTCACACGCACAGGCGATGATCTACGTGATTCTTCCCCAGGCCTTCCGGCACATACTTCCAGCCCTTGGAAACGAATTCATTGCCCTCGCAAAGGACAGTTCCCTTGCTATGGTGATAGGAACCGTCGAACTCATGAGAAGCGCTCAGTACATTGTGAGCAGAACATTCATGAGTTTTCCCATATACGGCGGTGTGGCGCTGATCTACTTCGCCATCACCTTCTCCGTTTCCAGACTGGTGAAGTTCGTGGAAGGCAGGTTGAAAGTATGACCGTTTTAAAAGTCGAAGGTCTTCACAAGTATTTCGGAAAACTCTACGTGCTCAAGGGAATAGATCTCGAGGTGAAAAAGGGTGAAGTGATTTCTATCATCGGTCCAAGCGGAAGTGGAAAGAGCACCCTTCTTCGCTGTATAAACCTGCTCGAGGAGTATCAGCGGGGGAAGATCTACTTCAAAGGTGAGCTCATCACCCACAGAAACATAAACAGGATAAGGAGTTCCATAGGTATGGTCTTTCAGCAGTTCAACCTGTTTCCGCACCTTTCCGTTCTGAACAACCTCATACTCGCTCCGATGAAGGTGAAGAACATGCAAAAAGATGAAGCTGTAGAAAAAGCGAAAAAGCTCCTGGAAAGGGTTGGACTCATCGAAAAGATAAACGAAAAGCCCGGAAACCTCTCCGGTGGACAGCAGCAGAGGGTGGCCATAGCGAGGGCTCTCATGATGGATCCGGAGCTCATGCTCTTCGACGAACCCACTTCCGCTCTCGATCCGGAGCTAGTGAAAGAGGTACTCGACGTCATAAAAGACCTGGCTCAATCGGGTATGACCATGCTGATCGTGACACACGAGATGAGGTTCGCCCGTGACGTCTCCGACAGGGTGGTTTTCATGGACGAAGGAAGAATCGTCGAGATGGGACCCCCCGAGAAGATCTTCTCTAATCCCGAAAACGAGAGGACGCGGGAGTTTCTTGGGCACTTTCTTTCAGTTTGAAGTATTCTTCCAGGACCTTTCTTGCTATCTGGGATGCTGCACCGGAACCGTATCCTCCGTGTTCCACCATCACCACAATCGCAACTTCTGGATTTTCCGCGGGAGCAAAGCCTATGAACCACGAGTGAGGAACACCGTTCCCAGCTTCTGCAGTACCTGTTTTCCCGGCCACTCTGTACGGAAAGTCTCTGAACACGTGGTACGCCGTTCCGGGGTCTTCCTTCTCGTTCCCTTTGAAGGACGTCACATCGACCATGGCATCCTTGATAAAGTTCCATATCTTCTCATCGATCTGAACTTGCGTTTCGATCTCCGGTTTCACCACCTTTGAGCCGATTCTTTTCACCACGTGTGGTCTGTAGAAGATTCCTTCGTTCGCCACAAGTGAAACGAGTTTCAGAAGCTCTATGGGAGTGGCTGTAAGGTACCCTTGTCCGATGGACATCAGGATGGTGTCACCGGGATACCAGGGTTCTCCTATTCTGGACATCTTCCACTCGGGTGATGGAAGTGTACCGCTCTTCTCGCCTGGAAGGTCTATTCCTGTCTTTTCGAAGATGCCAAGCTTTTTCGCAATTTCCACCATTTTGTCCACACCGAGCTTCAGCCCAAGCTGATAGAAGTAGACGTTGCAGGAAACCCTGATCGCCTTTCTGAGATCGGTGAGGCCGTGACCCTCTTCTTTCCAGTCCCTGTACCTCGCCACCACTTCACCTTTGCTGTTTCTGTATTCGAACACTCCACGGCAGTTGATCTTCTCTTCCGGATCGACACCGTTCAGCAAAGCGGCTACGGCCCAGAGTATCTTTATGGAAGACCCTGGACTGTACGCGGACGATATCGCTCTGTTGATCAAAGGAGAAGGTGAATTTCTGGCGAGCCTTTCCCACTCTCTTTTCGTGAAGCCTTCGTAAAAATCCTGGGGATCGTATTCTGGGAACGATGCGAGGGCGAGAATTTCACCTGTTCTGACATCGGAGAGGATCACAGAGCCTGGATTTCCGATTTCTTCGAGAGATTCCTCGGCAACTTTCTGTATCCTGGTATCGATCGTGAGTGTTACATCTTCGCCGGGCTTTGGAGGGCTTCTAAGAACCTCGGAAGATATCGCGCCGGACGGCTCCACAAAGACCATCTTCACACCGTCTGTACCCGTCAGGAATTCGTCGTACACACTCTCCACACCGTACACTCCCGCCCTGTCTGCGTTCACGTAACCAACCACGTGTGGTGCGAGCGGCTCGTACTTTCTCCTGTAATCCATGACGACCCGCATTCCAGCCTTCGAAATCACATCCGCTCTCGCTTTGTCGATGACTATGGATTCACCTTTGACAAGTGAAAGAATCTCCTCGGGAGTGAAGAGGCCTGTTTTTTTCAGCTCATCTATGCTGTTCAGCCACGGATCGAGGACGTACACCACTTCATCTTTTGCGAGCACTTTTCCATCACTTGAGATGATCTTTCCCCGTGGAGCGGGTATTTTCACGAGCCTTGTTTGAAGAAGGTCTATGTACTTTTTGTGTTTCTCGTGTTCGAGGATCTGCACCTGGAAAGCTTTCATGATGATCAAGACAAACGATAGGGCCATCAGGATCAGAATCAACCTGTTCTTCACCGCTTCGATCCTCCCAGAATGAACACGATGCCAGCGGTGGTAGAAAGCAGAACCGGCAGCACCTGAATCTCACCAGCAAGACAGCCGACAGCCACGAGAACAACAGCGGGCATCACCGTCGAAGAGAAATGCTCCCTCAAGGCGTCAAGGATCAAAAATACGATCAAAACGAAGATATACCAGTATCCTGGAATTGCGAAGAGTCTGATCAAAATCACAATAAACAAAAGAGGAATGGTTCTCCTGCAGAAGGCAAGGCCCAGAAAGGCGGGAAAGAAACTCAAAACGTCTTGGAAGACGTAGTCCCAGAAGATGCTGAGAAAGGCAAGAACATAGATCATTCTACCACCCCGATGACGATCACCCTGTCCGGAACGTCCCGTGTCACGTTCAGCAGAAAGTACTCCTCATCACGTCCCACCACGGTTCCTATGAACAGGTACTCTTTGAAGGCCACGTTCCATTTTTCGCTTTCGAAGTACACCTTCCAGCCCGTCACGTCTATGTCTTCAATGATAGAGAGTCTGGGAACGTGCCCTCCTTTGACGACCCCCACAACAGACTCGTAGTCGTTCTCCACCTTCACCTTCTCCACGAAATCTTCAGAAAACACTCTCATAACCTTTGAAATAGGACCTTTTTCCACAACTATCCCAAGGAACCTCTTCTCCAGCGGATCGAGAACGATGGCACCTTCTTCCGCTTCTCCCAGAATGTAGAAAAAACCTTCTCCCTTCCCGGTCACAAAGAAAAGGTTTCCCACGCTCTTGGTTCCCAGATAAACATCACCTGGATAGATCCTGTTTTGAAACCTCAAAATCACTTCCTGAACCGTGGCTCTCAGCTTCAGGAAGGGGAAAGTTATTCTGTAAAAAAGGGGCTGTAATTTTTCAGACACGTTGAAAGTCTCGTTCAGAAAGAAAACGGTGAGGAAGAGAAGAAAAAGAATCAGTCTTTTCATCACCCGGCACCCTGAAGCTTCTTCAGAATGTTCACCTTGTCCAGAACCATTCCCGCTCCTTTAGCCACAGCGGTGAGCGGCTCTTCAGCCCTGATGACGCTGATTCCCGTTTCTTTCTGAAGCAGAGTGTCGAGCCCCCTCAGAAGAGATCCACCGCCGGTGAGAAAGATTCCGCGCTCTATGATGTCAGAAACAAGCTCGGGAGGCGTTTTTTCCAGAGTGGTTCTCACGCTCTCCACTATGGCCACCACCACGCTCCTGAGGGCTTCCCGCACTTCTCCTCCTTTCAGAGTGAGCTTTCTGGGCAAGCCGGTGGAAAGGTCTATCCCGGAAACCGTCGTTTCGAGCTCATCGTTTTCTTTGGATGGGAAGACGTTTCCTATCTCTATCTTCACCCGTTCGGCCGTTCTTTCACCGATCGCCACCCGGTAGGTCTCCCTCACGTACTGAACTATGGCTTCATCCATCTCGTCTCCCGCGATACGTATCGATTCCCACGTGACGATGCTTCCAAGGGAGATGACGGCGACCTCCGTTGTTCCTCCACCGATGTCCACCACCATGTTCCCGGAAGGCTCTTCGACGTTGAGATTTGAACCTATAGCAGCCGCCATGGGCTCTTCTATGAGAAAGACCTTACTGGCACCCGCCTCGAGACCTGCGTCGAGAATGGCTCTCCTTTCCACATCCGTTATTCCTATGGGAACTCCTATAACCACACGAGGTTTGAACAGATTCATTCCGCCCTTGGCTTTGTTTATGAAATACCTGAGCATCACAAGGGCCACGGTGTAGTCCGCTATGACACCATCCCTCATGGGCCTTATGGCCTTGATCGTGGCGGGGGTTTTTCCTATCATGTTTTTCGCTTCGAGACCGACCTTCAGTATCTCACCTGTGGTCGAATCTATCGCTATCACCGATGGTTCATTCACCACGATGCCTTTCCCTCTGAGAAAGACGAGGGTGTTTGCCGTACCGAGATCTATTCCTATGTCTTTTCTCAACACCGTATTCCTCCTCCCATGGTCACGTTCTCGATAAGGATTATATCATCTGATAGAATCTTTTTAGTAGCGGAGGTGAAAGCATTGGAAAGAGTGTACGTGATAGGCCACAAGAATCCGGACACCGACAGCGTTTGCTCTGCGATAGGGTACGCGCACTTCAAAAACAATGTGGAAAAGGGAAAAACATTCATTCCAGCTCGAAGTGGTGAACTCACGAACGAGTCTCTCTTCGTACTCAAATATTTTGGAGTAAAGCCTCCCGTTCTCATTGAAACGCTCGAACCTACCGTTGAAGATCTCGAGCTGAAAAACCCCATTTTTGTCTCTCCGAACACTCCGGTTTACGACGTGGCCATGCTCATGGAAAGCAAAGGAATAAAAAACGTTCCGGTGGTTTCAAAGGAGAAAATGATAGGAGTGGTCACTGAAAGCAACATTGCTCGAGTCTACGTGAGGAGATTGAAGATAGAACCATTGGTTATACACCCGGTTCCGTTCGATCAGCTAGTAAGGATACTGAAAGCAGAGGTCGTGTGTGACCACATGAAAGAAAAAATCGTGGCTGGAAAGGTTCACATAGCGGTGGATGCCCTTCATGTGCTCCTGGGAAAGATAGAGATAGGTGACGTGGTGATCGTGGGAGACAACGAACCGGCCCAGATCGCTCTTCTGGAAAAAGGAGCAAAACTCATGATAGTCGTGAACAACGCCCCAGTATCAAACAGGGTGCTTGAAATAGCAAAAGAAAAGAACGCCGCCGTTTTGAGAGTGAAGTTCGACGCGTTCGGCGCCGCAAAGCTCATAAACCTTTCACTCCCCGTGACCCTCGTGATGAGCAAGAAATTCCCCACGGTGACGAAGAAGGACACACTCGAAGAAGTAAAAGAGATCGTCTTCAACTCGAAGATAAGAGCAGCGTTCGTAGAAGACGAGAAAGGGCGGCTTTGTGGTGTTATAACTAGGACGGACCTGCTCAAAGATGTGAGGAAAAAAGTGATCCTCGTGGATCACAACGAGATCACCCAGGCACCGGAAGGAGTCGAGAAAGCGGAAATCCTCGAGATCATAGACCATCACAGGCTCGGTGGACTGAGCACTCTGAATCCCGTTTTCTTCTACAACGAACCCGTCGGAAGCACCTCAACAATAGTTGCAGAGTTCTTCTTGAAAAACGGTGTGAAGATGGAAAGGGAGATAGCCGGAATTCTGCTCTCGGGCATCGTTTCCGATACACTCTTCTTCAAACTCTCCACGACGACAGAGAAAGACAGGAAGATGGCGAATCTCCTGGCTGATGTTGCCAAACTCGATCTGGAAAAATTTGCGAAGAAACTGTTGAAAGAAGGGATGAAGATACCGGAAGACGTCGATCCCGCTGAACTGCTGAAGCGCGACGTGAAAGTCTACGAGATGGAAGAAGAATCCTTCGCCGTTTCTCAGATAATGACGTCGGACTTTTCAACACTTTTGAAAGAAAAGGAACGTTTCACGAACGCACTGAAGACCCTCAAGGGAGAATTCGGTGTCAAACATTTCTTTGTGCTCTTCACGAATCCTGTGGAAGAAGCGAGTCTTCTGATGATGGATGGAGATCAAAAGTTAGTGGAAAAAGCCTTCAACGCGGAAAAGAAGGACGGTCTCTTTCTGTTGAAGGGGGTTATGTCCAGAAAGAAGGACTTCGTTCCCAAGATCGGTGAGGTGCTGAGAAGGGAGAGATGACTTTGGAAAGGTTCTTCGCGTGGCTCGTTGTGGTGTTCTGGGGGATCTCTTTTCTTGCCACCAAAGTGGTAGTTCAGGTTCTGGATCCGTTCTTTGCGGGTTTTCTGAGGTTCATCTTCGCTTTCTTTTTTCTTTTCCTCATATCCGGTGGAAGACCAAAGCTTTTCAATAAAAATATCGTGATGGCTGGCTTTTGGGGAGTGTTCAGCTATTTTGCGTTTGAGAATTCCGCCCTCATGTTCACAGAGCCCACCAACGCAGCGATCATAGTGTCTTCAGCTCCTGTATTCTTTCTCCTTTTCTCGCATCTCGTTCAGAAAAAGAAAACCACTTCGAAGATGTACCTGGGTGTGATCCTGTCCTTTCTCGGGGTGGCCCTCGTCGTTTTGAACGGCAGGTTCGTTCTGAAACTGAATCCCCTCGGAGACCTTCTCGCCTTCGGCGCGGCTCTGTCGTGGGTCTTTTACACTCACCACATAGAAAGTCTCGGGAGTCTCTCCTTCAGAGAAAACGCGGGGATCATGTTCTGGGGCGTTGTGTTCTTCCTTCCTTTCTCAGCCGGAAAGTTCTGGCAGATAAGCGAGATGAACTCAATCGTTGTGATTTCTCTTCTTTATCTGGGACTCGTCTGCTCGGGTCTTGCTTACTTTCTCTGGAACAAAGCCATAGAGAGACTGGGAAGCAGAACGACAACGAACATGATATACTACATACCAGTTGTAACGGCCGTGGCGGAACACCTGCTGAAACTGAAACTTCCCTCCGCTCTTCTTGTGGGAGGAGTTGTGCTTGTGGTGATTGGTCTTTTGATCTTCGAAAGGGAGGTTCATTATGAAACTGAGGATAGCACTCGTGGGATGCGGAAGGATCGGACAGAAGAAACACGTTCCAGCGCTGATTGAAACACGTGATTTGTTCGAAACGGTGGCGGTGTGTGATCTCGTGGAAGAAAGGGCAAATCGCGCCGCCGAACAGTTCGAAAAGTCGGGCTTGAGAAGACCCGAGACAATGACGAACTACAGAGAGCTCCTCAAAAGAGAAGACGTAGACGTGATCTCCATAGCCACCGAGAGCGGAAAACACTACCAGATCACCATGGAGGCGCTCGAAGCTGGAAAACACGTCCTCGTGGAAAAACCCATGGCACTTTCGACGAAGCACATGAACGAGATGGTAGAACTCTCGAAACGAAAGAATCTAAAACTCGGTGTTTTCTTCCAGAACAGATTCAATCCACCCGTTCAGGAAGTGAGGAAAAAACTCGATTCGGGGGCGTTTGGAAAGATCTTCTACGCGTCTGTCGCCGTGAGGTGGAACAGAAACGAGGATTACTACAAACAGGCGAGCTGGAGAGGTACCTGGGAGATGGACGGCGGGGTCCTGATGAACCAGTCCACGCACGCCATAGATCTTCTTCAGTGGTTCCTCGGAGGAGAGATAGAGGAGATCTACGGGCACATAGCGAACACGAATCACCCGTACATAGAGGCGGAAGACGAAGGTTTCGCCATCGTGAAGTTCAAAGGTGGAAAGACGGGCCTGATAGAAGCAACGAGCAACGTGTTTCCGAGAAACCTAGAAGAGACACTCGCTATCTTCGGTGAGAAAGGAACGGTGGTCATCGGCGGACTCGCCGTCAACAGGATCCTCACCTGGAGATTCGAAGGGGAAGAGGGTCATCCGTTCATGAATCTACCGGATCCGGACACGGTGTACGGAGACAGTCACAAGTACGTGTACAGAGATTTCTACGAGGCCGTGACGAACGACAGGAAGCCTTACATCTCTGGAGAAGACGGCAAAAAAGCGGTGGAGATAGTTCTTGGAATATACAGGTCTTTCCTGGAAGGAAGACCGGTGAAGTACCCCTTCGACTTCTCCACAGAAGAGATGAAAGGAGTAAAACTTCGATGAGAAAACGGGCTGTCTATTTCATTCTGCTCTTCAACGCGTTCATATTCGTGATGATGACCTTTTCTGGTGTTTTCTCGACCAGGGATCCTGTTCTTCAGATGCTGCTTTTGTTGAGATACGGAGCGCAGTACGGTCCCAGAGTCGACGCGGGAGACTGGTTCAGGTTGATCACCGCTCTGTTCGTCCACGGAGGAATACTCCACATACTGTTCAATTCATACGCGCTTTACTACTTTGGCCTGATCGTGGAGGATATATACGGAACGGAGAAGTTCCTGGTCGGTTATTTCTTCACCGGAATCGTGGGTAATCTGGCAACGCACGTGTTCTACCACGACACAATCTCCGTCGGGGCTAGTGGTGCCATCTTTGGCCTCATCGGAATACTCTTCGCGGCGGGTTTTCGAAAGGACACACCCTTCTTCATGAAACCTGTGACCGGCATGTCGCTTCTTCCCATCATTCTGATCAACGTTGTGTACGGATTTCTCCCGGGCACGAACATCAACAACGCGGCTCATCTTGGAGGTTTCCTGTCTGGAATGCTTCTTGGATACACGATGAGACCCTTCTCGTGGAAAAGGAGGACCCTCTGGAGGGTCCTCGCGATAGTCGTCGTTTCGCTCGTCGTTCTCTCTTACGTTTTCCTGATTAGACAGATCCCGGAGATCGACGAAGCGATCAGAAGGTTCAAAGCAGGATGATCTTGTCTCTGTTTTCTTTCACGTCTTTTGTGATGTTTTTGGTGTCGAAGACCACGGGCGCGTTCTTCACAACGAAGTCGTAATCAACTCCGTTCTTGTGGGCGGTCGTGATCACCACGATGTCCACGCCTTTCAGGTACTCTTCAGTGAGTTCGACCCGTCGGTGAATCCTGTCTCCTCTCTTCACTTCCGGAACGTAAGGATCGAAGAATTCAACTACCGCTTTCTTCTTTTCGAGGTGGTCCCAGACCTTCAGCGCAGGCGACTCCCTCGTGTCGTCTATATCACCCTTGTACGCGACTCCAAGAAGAAGCACTTTCGAGCCGTTCAAAGGTTTCTTTCTCTCGTTCAGGATGTCCTGAACTCTCATCACCACGTACTCGGGCATGAAGTCGTTTATTTCACCGGCCATCTCCACGAGGTCGAGCCTCACGTCGTACTCCTTCGCTTTGTAAGCGAGGTAGAAGGGATCTATCGGGATGCAGTGCCCTCCCGCACCAGGTCCGGGATAGAAGGGCATGAATCCAAAGGGCTTTGTTGCAGCAGCGTCTATCACTTCCCAGATGTTGATTCCCATTCTTCGCGCGACGATGGCCACTTCGTTTATGAGGGAGATGTTGACCAGTCTGAAGGTGTTCTCGAGCACCTTCGCCATCTCCGCCGCCCTCGGTGAAGAGACGGTGTGAACGGGTGCCTCGAGCACGTTTTCATAGAGGATCTTCGCAAGCTCCGTGCATTTTTCCGTCACACCACCGACTACCTTCGGTGTGTTCTTCGTCTTGTAAATTCTGTTTCCGGGATCCACCCTTTCAGGACTGAAGGCGAGATAGAAATCCTTCCCGACTTTCAGCCCGGTGGATTCCAGGATGGGCAGGACGACCTCCTCGGTGGTTCCCGGGTAGGTGGTGCTCTCCAGCACAACAAGCATTTCTCTGTGGAGGTACTTTGCAATCTCCTTTGCAGTATTTATGACGTAGGTGAGGTCGGGTTCCTTGTACTTCCCGAGCGGTGTTGGAACGCATATCGTGACGACGTCGCAGTTCTTCATCTCAGAAAAATCTGTGGTGGCCCTGATCATACCTTTTTCCACGAGATCTTTGAGGTCCTCGTCGACCACGTCTCCTATGTAGTTTTCCCCGCGGTTCACCATGTCGACCCTCTTCTTTTGGATATCGAACCCTAACACTTTGTATCCCGCTTTTGCCTTTTCAACGGCGAGCGGGAGTCCCACGTACCCGAGGCCGATCACTCCGAGAAGGGCCGTTTTGCTCAGAAGTTTTTCTTTCAACACAGTCTTTTCCTCCCCTCTTCGTAAATCAACTTACCAAGTAATTTTTTATCCGATTTTTCGAAGAATTTCAGCCAGCTTTCTACCTCTTCTTTACCGGCGTGTGCGATCGTGTACTGAACTACAGATTCTCTGATGCTTTCGAAATCCACTCTGAAGCCCTTGAGTAAGTTCTTCAGAATTTTCTCTTTTTTTCTCAGAACATCAACCGGTTCCATTTTTCTTCTTTCGAACTCCGTTCCCGGCTTTGGTATGAGCGGGTTGAAACTCATGTGGACCTCCCTGTATCCGAGCCGAACCGCGAGATCTCCGAGTTTCTTGAAGGCTTCAGGATCTTCCTCCGTTTCTTCTTCGAGTCCGTAGATGAAGTACATCTTCACCCTGTCGAAATCCAGCCTCCTTGCCAGTTTCAAGGCGTTTTCTATCTGTTCATCGGTGATGTCCTTTTTAAGGATGTCCCTGATTCGCTGCGATCCCGCCTCTGGGGCGATCGTAAAGGATCTCTGACCGGAGTCTTTGAGGGTCCTGAGCAACCTTTCCGAGAGTCGATCCAGTCTCAGGGAAGAAACCGAGATCTTCAATTGATATTTCTCCACTGTATCGAGAAGATCCTCGAGCCAGGGGTAATCGGTTATGGTGGCGCTTATAAGGCCATATTCTCTGTATGGAGTGTTTCTCACCAGCTCTTCGAACCTTTCAGGTTTCACGAACCTTGCCGGCTTCAGATTCTTTCCAAATATGCAGAAAGCACAGCGCCTTATACATCCCCTTCCCACCTCGACCAGAAGTTTTCCGGGAAAGACACCCAGCGATGGAACAACGCTGGAGTGAGGCAAAAAATCGTTCAGATCGACTCCTGCTGCTATTTCGGTGTGTTCTTTCAGAGAGGGAACCTCCACAGCGGGAATCCTGGAAAGAGAACTCAAAATTTCCTGCTTCGTCTCTCCCGTGAGGGCTTCCGTGAACAGATCCAGGTACTTTTCCAGCTCACCGTAGTAGACGGCATCCGCCACCGGAATGAGGAATTCTTCGTTCAAATAGGTGACCGCCCCACCAGCTATTATGATGGGGTGATAATCTTCTCTTTCTTTCCAGGAAAGAGGAACGTCTTTTTTCTTCAGAATATCGAGAAGGTTTGAAAAGTCGTTCTCAAAGCTCACGGAGAAAAGCCATATGGAGAACTCATCTATCGGTGTCTGCGTTTCAAGGGAGTAGAACTTCTTGAAGGTCTCGTCGTAGAAGAATCTCTCACACCTGATCCTCGGATGGGAGTTGAGGAGCTTCTGGACGTAGTGAAAGGCGAGTCCAGAGGCCGCCACTTCGTAGCCGGAAGGAACAACAAGGGCGACTCGAACGTCGCCCTTTGTCTCCGTTTCTTCGATCTGTTTTTCACTCTCTTTGAATTTCAACACCTTCTCATATTCCAAAAAGTCTTGAGGTCTTCTCGGCCTTCTCAAGGGCTAACCTCCGGAGCTTTTCCCTGGGAACTATCGCTCTGACGAATTCAGCCTCCAGTATCTTTTCGTCACCGCTCATCACGATTCCTCTGAACTTCACCCTGTTTCCCACAACTCCAACCACCCTGACACCAACAGCAACTCTCGTTCCCGTTGAGACGGCCTTTACGTGTCTTACCAGGCTCTCCACCACAACAGCCGTGTAATCGTTGGGAAGGTACCTGCTCAACAGCTCGTACGACACTCTGTGAACTACCCCTATCAGGGCTGAAGTCGCGACGAGATGGAGATCAAGCATCTCGATGTCTTCGTTCCACACCATAGTTTCATCGAGAGCCACGTCTTCCGTAAGCCTTTTCCCCTCAAGGAAATCAAAATCCATCATTCCACCACCTTTTCAAACTCCTCGGACAGTATCCGCCTCAGCTCGTCTCCCTCTATCGTTTCTTTCTCCAGCAGTATTTCCACGATGTTGTCCAGTTGCTTCCTGTATTTCCTTATTATCTCCTTCGCCCTCTCGTAGCAGTTCGTCACTATCTTTTTCACTTCTTCGTCGATTTTGCTCGCTACCTCTTCACTGTAGTTTCTGAGCCGTGTGATCTCTTTTCCAAGAAAGACTTCCTGCTCTTCCTTCCCCCAGGCGAGGGGTCCGAGCTCTTCGCTCATTCCCAGCTGACACACCATATTCCTCGCAATTTCCGTGGCCCTTTCTATATCGTTTGCTGCTCCGCTCGTCACATCGCCAAAGACCACCTCTTCTGCTGCTCTACCTCCGAGTAGAGCTGTGAGTTTGTCGAGAAGTTCGTTCCTTGAAACAAGGTACTTATCCTCCTCAGGAAGATGAAGCGTGTATCCGAGGGCTTTGTATCCCCTGGGGATTATGGAAATTCTGTGAACGGGTTCCCCGTTTGGAACCACGGTGGATACCACGGCGTGTCCCGCCTCGTGGTACGCTATGATGCGCTTTTCCTTCGGGCTGATCAGCTTCGACTTTCTTGCGGGTCCGGCTATCACCCTGTCTATGGCTTCCTCGAAGTCCTTCATCGTGATTTTGTCTCTACCTTCCCTCGCCGCAAGAAGCGCCGCCTCGTTTACGAGGTTTTCCAGATCCGCCCCGACGAATCCCGGCGTTCTCTTCGCTATGATCTCCAGATTCACGTCTTCCGCGAGCGGTTTGTTTCTCGTGTGAATCTCGAGTATCTTCTTTCTTCCGAGCATGTCAGGTGGATCGACCACGATTTTCTTGTCGAACCTTCCGGGCCTCAAAAGTGCAGGGTCCAGGATATCGGGCCTGTTTGTGGCCGCCATGACTATGATGCCCTCTTTCGAATCGAATCCATCCATCTCCACGAGAAGCTGGTTCAGGGTCTGCTCTCTTTCATCGTGTCCTCCTCCAAGTCCCGCTCCCCTGTGTCTTCCAACGGCATCGATCTCATCGATGAAGACGATACATGGAGCGTGAGCCTTCGCCTGTGCAAACAGATCTCTCACCCTCGCGGCACCGACTCCGACAAAGAGCTCCACGAAGTCAGAACCGCTGATGTGGAAGAACGGCACGTTCGCTTCGCCCGCAACTGCCCTCGCAAGGAGCGTTTTACCGGTACCCGGAGGCCCTACAAGGAGGATCCCCTTGGGCATCCTTGCGCCGATCCTGTTGAATTTAGAGGGATCTTTCAGAAATTCAACTACCTCTCTGAGTTCTTCTATAGCCTCATCAGCGCCTCCAACGTCCTTGAAGGTGACCCTCTTGTTCCCAGAGGGTTTGTACATTGTTGCCCTGCTCTTTGTGAACGTGAACGCCTGATTGTTCCTTCCAGAGAGGCTCCTCATGATGAAGAGCCACACGACAATGAAGAGTATCGTCGGTATGAGAGTGCCGAGGACGTTTATCCAGAAGGAGCTGCTTCCGCTTCTCTCTCCCGAGACTTTTATTCCCTTTGAAACCAGTTTTTCTATGAGCTGCGAATCGTTCACGGCCCACGGAGCGTCCACTTCGTAAACTCTACCGTCTTTGGTGTAAACTCTCAGTACTCCGTCGTCCCTGATCACAACTTCTGAGACCACGCTTCTTTCGTCCTCGACCATCTGAACAAAACTCGTGTAGCTCAGCTTGGACACAGGTGAGTTTTCGACGTAGAAAAATCTGGCGAGCCAGAAAAGTGTGACTATTATGAGTATCGTGAACAGTAGATTCCAGATGTTAGACCTGTTCAAAATATGTACCTCCTTTCACATAACCGACAGGGTATTCCAGAAGTTCCACAACCACATCTTCTGGCAAAAAGTCTGATCGGGCGATCCCCGGAACCCAGAGAACCCGATCTTCTTCATCGACGAGGAGAGGAACCCTGTCTCTGTAAAAAGTTGGGACTTTTTTCTCGATGAAAACATCCTTCAGCTTTCTCTCCCTGCCGTTGACTATTATTCTATCACCTTCTTTTCTGTTTCTGACCCAAAATTTCATATCGTTTCTGTTATTCACCACTCTTATTTTAAACCCTTCCATCTCCAACATGTCACCTTTCACTTCAACACGGTATTTTTTCTTGAAAACTGTCTTCCCCACAGCTACATAACCGAAAGATCGTTCCACGAAAATTCCGCTCCAGAGCTCTACTCTCTTCGACTTCAAGGTTCCGATCAGTTTTTCATACTCTGGTACCCTTCCGTACATCTCTTTCAACACCCATCTTGTGACTTCGAGGAAAAGAAAAAGATCTTCCGGCTCAACGAACACGGCGTAGTCTTTGTAGAAATAGACATTCCTCTCAACAAAGTCCTGCACAGTTCTTTCAACGAAATTTCTCAGCAAATGGGTGACAGAAACCAGTCTATAGACGGCATCCTCCACAGTTGGGTTCAATTCTTTCATGAGAGGGACTATTCTGTGTCTGATGAAATTTCTCGTGTATTTGACGTTGTAGTTGGTCTCGTCAACAACGTAAGGAACATTGTTCTTTCTGGCGTACTTTTCTATTTCACTCCTTTTGAAGACAAGAAAAGGTCTGATGAACTCTTCTCTTTTAGGAGAGATGCAGGCAAGACCAAGGGGGCCTGTTCCTCTTATCAGCCTGTGAACGACCGTTTCCAGAAGGTCGTTTTTGTGATGTGCGAGGGCGATTTTCGAGGCTCCGACTTTCTTTGCCGTTCTTTTCAGAAAATCGTATCTCACCTCTCTTGCGATCTCTTCCAATGTCTTTCCCGAATCTTTCCAGAGAGAAGGAACATCCACCTCTGACGTTTCTACAGGTATGTTCCACTGGCGACAGATCCTTTCCACGAACTCCCTGTCTCTTCTGGAAGACTCTCTTATCCTGTGATCGAGGTGAGCCGCTGTGATCTTGATCTTCAAAAGGGGGGAGAATTTTCTCAGAACGTACAGGAGGGTCATCGAATCTATTCCGCCGGAGACTGCAACAAGCACATGTTCTCCTTCTTCAAGCAACCTTTCTTCCTTCAAAAAGCTCAGAAATCTTTCTTCAAATTCGTCGGAAATGCTTCACACCCCTCCATTAAAAAGAAATGGAGCCAGCGGTGGGACTCGAACCCACAACCTGCGCATTACGAATGCGCCGCTCTGCCGGTTGAGCTACGCTGGCCTCCCTCTGGTTTCTATTTTACCAGCCGCACAGGAATTTTCAAGACCTCCTGGGTTGTATAATATCCAAAAAGACCGGGAGGGAAGATCATGACAATCGGTATCGTCGGTGTTGGTAACATGGGTTCGATCTTCGCAGAGAAATTTTCGAAGGAGGCCGAAAGGATTCTCCTTGTTGAAAAGGACAGTGAAAAACTCTCTCGATTCAATGCTCCTCCATACGAAATTGCCGATCTGGAAAAAGTTCGTGAGGCAGATCTGATAGTCCTCGCAGTCAAACCTCAGGACGCTCCCATCGTGCTTAGCGCATTGAAAGGTTTCGACGGAATCCTGCTCTCGATAGTTGCCGGCTTGAAAATCGAAGAGATAAGAAAGTACGGTATTCACAAGGTGGCAAGGATTATGCCGAACGTTGCTGTGAGAGTGGGAGAAGGGGTGCTCGCCACCGCCTTCAGCGCTGATATGAGCCTTGAAGAAAGAGAACTCGTCAAATCACTCCTTGAGAAACTCGGTTTCGTCGTTGAAATAGAGGAAAAGCTCTTCTCAGCCGTCACTGCCCTCACCGGAAGTGGCCCCGCTTTCATCTTCGTCGTGGTGGAGGCGTTCCTCGACGCCGCGCTGAAGATGGGCATTCCGCTCGACACAGCGAAAGAACTCGTTTACAGACTTTTCAAAGGCTCAGCGGAGCTTTTAATAGAGACGGGCGAACACCCGGCTCTGTGGAAACACAGGGTGAGTTCTCCAGCCGGAACGACCGTAGAAGGGCTCATCACAATGGAAAGGTTTGCTGTGAGAAGCGGTGTTATAGAATCTCTGATCTCTTCTTACAGAAGGGCACTCGAACTGGAGGAAAAGTGAATGTTTCCACGAAAGGAACTCCTGAAAGACGGTTCTCTGCTCCTGATAAGAGAAGCCAGCATCTGGGACGCGAAAAGAATCGTGGAGTACATGAAAGAAGTAACATCGGAAACGGATTTTCTGATCACCCGTCCAGACGAGGTTTACGACGTTTCCACGGAAAGGAACTACATAAGAATGTACAGAAACAACCCTGGAAAGCTCATGATAGTGGGCGAGATCAACAGAGAAATCGTTTCTCTGCTGACCTTCACGGGGTTCGGAAGAAAGAGGACGAGGCACGTGGGAGAAATAGGTATAAGCGTGAAGAAGCGGTACTGGGGCATTGGAATCGGAACCAAGATGATCACAAGCGCCATAGAATGGGCACGCAGGAACGATTTTATAAGGATCCAGCTCGAAGTTCTGAAGTCGAACGAAAGGGCCATAAGTCTCTACAGGAAACTTGGCTTCGAACTCGAGGGAGTAAAGAGAAAGGCCGTCAGAAGGGACGACGGCTCCTTCGAGGATGTGTTCGTTATGGCGCTTCTTCTGGATTAGAAAAGTGTGAACTGTTCCGTCTCTGGAAGGCTTCCGAGAACACCCAGGCTTCTCATCAACTCTATGTGATTTTTGTTGACCTTGGTCCTCTTCATGAGATCTTCCACCGAAGTGAACGGCTTTTCTTCCCTGGCTTTGATTATCGATTCGGCCACGCTGTCACCCAGTCCCGGAAGCTTGTTGAACGGAATTCTCAGCGAGTTTCCTTCTATGAGAAATTTCTTCGCGTCGGATTTGAAGATGTCGGGCGGTAGGAAGGAAAAACCTCTCAGTATCATTTCCAGAACGACTTCCAGAACGCTCTCTTCGTTTTTCTTCTGAACATCTTTACCGGTCATCGCTTTGAGTTCTCTCAAGCGCCTCTTTATGGCTTCCTTTCCTTTAAGGACGAGAACCGGATCAAACTGATCACCTTTTATCGTGAAGTACGCCGCGTAAAACTGAAGAGGATAGTGAACCTTGAAGTAAGCGATTCTGAAGGCCATACTCACATAAGCCACAGCGTGAGCCTTCGGAAAGAGATATTTGATCCTCTTGCATGATTCGATGAACCACTCTGGAACCTTCAACTTTCTCATTTCACTCTCCATTTCTTCTGTTATACCCTTCCCTTTCCTGACGTTTTCCATGATCTTGAAAGCAAGAGAAGGTTCCATTCCCTTGTGTATGAGGAAGTTCATGATGTCGTCCCTACACGAAATAACATCGGAGAGCTTGGCGTAGCCGAGGTTTATCCAGTCGCGCGCGTTGTTCAACCAGACGTCCGTACCGTGTGACAGTCCTGAGATCCTCACAAGCTCGGCGAAACTCTTCGGTCTCGTCTCAACAAGCATTCCCCTCACAAACTCGGTTCCAAACTCCGGGATTCCGTAAGTTCCCACGTCGCTCTCCAGCTCAACGGGATCCACACCAAGGGGCTTCACAGAACTGAATATGGCGAGCGTCTCGGGGTCATCCATGGGAATCGTCATGGGATCGATTCCGGTGAGATCCTTGAGCATCTTGATGAAAGTAGGATCATCGTGACCGAGCGCATCTATCTTCACCAGGTCATCGTGGATCGTTTCGTACGCGAAGTGTGTGGTGAACACTCCCGCGTTTCTATCGTTGGCTGGATACTGTATGGGAGTGAAATCGTAGACTTCTTTGTCTTTCGGTATGATCATGAGTCCTCCTGGGTGCTGGCCCGTTGTTCTCTTCACTCCCGTGATCATGGAAACGAGTCTTTCCATCTCCGCCTTTCTGAGCTTCTTTCCGGTTTTCTCTTCGTAGCTTCTCACGTAACCCACCGCGCTTTTTTCCGCGATGGTGTTTATGGTTCCCGCCCTGTAGACGTGGTCTTTACCGAAGAGTTCTTCCACGAAGCGATGAGCACGTTCCTGATACTCTCCTGAGAAGTTAAGATCGATGTCGGGGACCTTGTCACCTTCAAACCCCATGAACGTTTCAAACGGTATGTCGTGACCGTCTTTTTTGAGAGGGACACCGCACACTGGGCATTTTTTATCGGGAAGGTCGTAACCCGCTCCGTATCTGTCGTCTTCGACAACCTCGAAGTATTTGCACTCCGGACACCTGTAGTGCGGTGGCAGAGGATTCACCTCGGTTATCCCGAGGAGATTGGCCACAAGTGAAGATCCAACGGATCCTCTGGATCCAACCACGTAACCATCGCTCATAGATTTCTGAACGAGCTCCTGAGCGATGAGATAGAGAACGGCGTATCCATGATTTATGATGGCGTTCAGTTCCCTTTCCACTCGCTTCTGAACGATTTCGGGAAGTGGATCACCGTAGATCTCGTACGCCCTCTTCATGGTGAGGCTTCTCACTATTTCATCGGCGTTCTCTATGATCGGCGGGTGGAGCTTCTTCTCGAGCGGCTGCACTTCCTCGATCATATCGGCTATTCTGTTGGGATTCTCTATCACGACTTCCCTCGCGATCTCTTCATCTTCGAATATCTCCATCGCCTTTTCGAGCATTTCTTCGGTCGTTCTGAGGTAGAGTGCGGGCTGATTCTCGAAGTTTCTGTTTCCCTGAGGTGCCAGAAGTGCAGCTCTGCCCCTGGCATCTTCGGGATCGAGGAAATGAACATCACCGGTCATGACAACGAATTTGTTCAGCTTTTTCGCTATTCTGTAGAGTCTTCGGTACACTTCTTTCAGCCTTTCTCTGTCTAAGTCCTCTTCGTCTTCGGCTATAACGTCGAGCGGCATGACTTCTATGTAGTCGTAGAACTTTGCGATCTCCTCGAGTTCTGAATCACTCGCCCCTTCGAGGGCGGCACGTCCGAGCTCACCGGAGATACACGCGCTTCCCACAAGCAGTCCTTCTCTGTTTTCGATGAGCGCACTTTTGAGGATCCTCGGAACACCGTAGAAGTACTTTATATAGGAATCAGAAACCAGTTTGTAGAGGTTTTTCAATCCCTTTTTGTTCTGAACGAGGATCGTACAGTGGAAGGGTTTCAACGCGGTGTAGTCTATCGTATCCTTCAAATTCTCAATTTCTGAAAGCTTCGTGATCCCGATCTTCTTCATCATCTCAACGAACCTGAGGAAAACCTGAGCGGTGACCCTCGCGTCATCCAGGGCCCTGTGGTGACGGAACGGACCCAATCCGAGCTTTTCCACAACGGAATCCAGAGAGTAGGTTCTCATTTTTAGAAGGGACTTTGCGAGGGCGAGCGTATCTATGTAGGGTCTTTCCCAGTCCAACCCCATCACTTTTTTGATCCACAGCCTCAGAAATCTGTAGTCGAAGTTGGCGTTGTGGGCAACGATGATGGAATTCTCCAGAAAACCGAGGAATTCCGGTAGAACTTCCTCGATGCTTCTCTTGTTTTCCAGCATCTCTTGAGTGATTCCGGTGATCTCCGAACTTCTTCTTGAGATCTCCCTGGAAGGCTTTATGAGAGTGTGGTACTCGTCCACTATCTGGCCGTCCTGTATCTTCACCGCTCCTATCTCGATGATCTCGTCCACCTGAGGGTCGAGGCCCGTTGTCTCGAAGTCGAGGACGACGAATGTGGCATTTTCGAACGATGAATCGTAGGAGAGGTTCCTTATTACGGGCTCCACGTCGCTCACTAAGTACGCTTCGATACCGAAGATGGGCTTTATTCCAGCTTCTTTCGCTGCGTCGTAGAAGTAAGGTATGGCCTGAACGTTCCCATGATCCGTGAGAGCTACCGCGGGGAAGCCCCATTCCTTGGCTCGTTTCACATATTCGTTCACATCCGTTATCGCGTCTTGATCGCTGAACTTAGTGTGGGCGTGGAGCTCCACCCTCTTGACTGGAGAGTTGTCCATCCTTTTCGCTTCGGGAAGTTTTGTGATTCCCTTCACGTAAAGGGTGGGCTCTCCGTTTTCGAGAAGGAGGTCTCCTGTGGCAACGATGACGTCTCCCAACGATATCTTTCCTTCGACCTTTTCAACGTCGTTGAAGACCTTGCAGATCAGAGAATCCTCTCCGTCCGTTAGGTAAATCAGAAGGACCGTTTTTTTCCCCTCGATCTTCTCTATTTTGAAGACCTTGCCCTTCACCGATGTCTTTTTGTTGTACTCAAAGATTTTTGAGGGGGTGAAGACGATCTTTCTGGGTTTCTGTCCAAAGATGTGGTTTTCATCCTCGATCTTCAATTCTTCACCCTTCGGTTCTTCTCTCTTTTCTGGTTGTGGTACTTCCTTTTTCAAAAGATCTTCCGGAGGCTCCACGACCTCAAACATGATCTCCGTTCCGGGAGGCAGTAATTCATCGAGCTGTTTTTTCGTGCTTCTGAGTTTCGAGGCGATCCTGTCCCGTGCGAAATCTCCAAGCACTTTCAGAATCAGTCTGTTTCCTTCGAAAACAACATCCTTTATGTAGGGGACGTTACCGTTGAGAAGAGAAAGTATCTTTCCCTTTAGATCCCCGTTACTTTTTTGAGCGCCGTTCACGATGACTCGAAACCGCGTCTTCTTCTCCAGTAAACGCACAAGGTCTTCTATCTCTTCGGAGAATTTTTCCACGGAAACGAGAACCACACCCGCGTCGGGATCTATCTCTATACTCTCGAATGTTACATCTTTCCATTTCAGATTTTCAATTTTCTCCATGTGTTACCCTCCTTGCTCTGCTCTGAAGGGCGTGGCACCAAGCTATGGCGAGTGCGTCTGCCGCATCGTCGGGCCTGGGAATCTCCGAAAGGTTCAGAAAACGCTTTATGTTCTCCTGAATCTGTTTCTTGCTTGCCCTTCCATACCCCGACAGCGAAACCTTCACTTCGTTCGGTGCGTATTCAAAGACAGGTATGTTTTTTTCCGCGAGAGCGAGAAGAAGTACACCACGTGCCTCCCCCACACCTATGGCAGTGGTAACGTTTTTCACAAAGAACAGCTTTTCCATGGCACACTCGTCTGGAGAGAAACGTTCAAGAACTTTCAAAAACTCTTCGTAGATTCGCTTCAACCTCTTCTCTGCTGGAAGATCTTTGGGAGTCTCTATCGTTCCGTGGAAAACGTGAGAGATCCTGTTTCCGGACACTTCAATGATGCCTATTCCTACAATTCCGTAGCCGGGATCTACCCCAAGGATCCTCAAGGAACCCAACCTCCATTATACTGTTCACATATTTTCGTTTTCTATACTTTGTGTTTAAGAGAAGGGTGTTTTTTCCAAACCGTTACAGAATCAGCATCGCATCACCGAAAGAGAAGAATCTGTATCTTCTTTTCACGGCTTCTCTATAGGCCTCCATGACGAAATCCTTCCCCGCGAACGCTGCAACCAGCATAAGAAGAGTGGAACGAGGAAGGTGAAAGTTGGTAATCAAAGCATCAACGAGTTTGAACTCGAAGGGTGGATATATGAAGAGGTCGGTTTTTCCCACGTATTCTTCCTGCTCGGGAAGTCTGGCGATTGTCTCCAAGGTTCTCACCGTTGTTGTTCCAACCGCTACAATTCTGTTTCCCCTTTCCCTTGTCTCTCTGAGTTTTTTGATCGTCTCTTTTGTAACCTGGTAGAATTCCTCATGCATCTTGTGTTTTTCCACTTCCTCAACCTTCACGGGCCTGAAAGTCCCTATTCCCACGTGCAGAACAACTTCAGCGAATTGAACTCCCTTTTTCTTCAACTTCTCTATGAGTTCTGGTGTGAAGTGAAGCCCCGCGGTCGGTGCAGCGACGGAGCCTTCTTCTTTCGCGTACACGGTTTGATACCTCTCGAGCGGAACTTCGTTTTTTATGTACGGCGGAAGAGGTGTTCTGCCCTTCTCGAAGATCAATCTATCGTCCTGAGGCTGAAACTTCAGAATCCTCGTTCCATCTTCACCCCGACCGAGGCAGACGGCGGACAGATCCTCATCGATTACAAGTTCCGTTCCTTTTTTCACCTTCTGACCCGGTCTCACAAGGCACTTCCAGATACCTTCCTCCAAACGCTCTATCAAAAGAATTTCGATGCTGGCACCCGTTTTTTTCCTCGCGTAGAGGCGGGCTGGTATCACCTTCGACACGTTCAGAACGAGCAGATCGCCGGGTTCAAGATACTCTATTATCTCCCGGAATATGCGGTGTTCTATTCTCTGCGTCTTTCTGTGGAGCACCATGAGTCGGGAAGCGTCCCGTGGTTCCACAGGTTCCTGCGCTATGAGTTCTGATGGAAGTTCATAATCGAACTCTGATACCTTCATTCCTTTCACCTCGCATTCTGGAAATGAAAACACTGACTACCGCCAGAATCACAGAGAGGTAAAAGAACCAGTCTCCGTATCTGACGTAGAACGTTTCGCCTTTTCTCGGTTTGATGTGAAACTCTCCTGCCAGTCTCACCCGCAGAGGAAGAGCATCTACTATTCTACCGTACTCGTCAACGAGACCTGTGATCCCGGTGTTCGCCACCTGAAGGAACTGTCTTCTCGTTTCAACGGCCCTGAACACTCCCTGGACAAAGTGATTCAACAGCGCTGCTTTGTAGTGAAACCACCCATCGTTCGTCACAACGATGAATATTTCGCTTCCGTTTTTCACGAAAGCGCGTGATACCTCCGGAAAGTAACTTTCAAAACAGATCTGAACAGAGAGCGGGGGACTCTCCCCAACGTTGAAGACAGAAAAACCCCGTCCAGGTTCATAGTAGGACAATCCTTTCAGGAAACTGAAAACCCCAAAGACCCTCGGGTACGGCAGTTTTTCCACAAAGGGAAAAAGCTTCACCTTGGAATAGACCTTTCTGAATCTTCCATCTTCCAGAACAAAAACACTGTTCTGGTTGTCCGCGGGAAATCCTATCACGAAGGTGTTCTCCTCCGAGAGCTCTCTCAGCTTCTGAGAATAACGCACATCCTCCAGAAAGAACGCCTCGGGAGTGATCACGATGCTTCCGTGGAAATCCTTCGTCATCGACTCGAGAAGCTCAAGCATCTCTCCACTTGACACAGAATATTTCAGAGAAGTGGGAACATTTGGTTGAAGCGCGACCACCTCGAAAGAACCACGTTCAGGAACGGGAAGAAGGTGTACAACAGAAGAGTTCAACAGATAGACGAAGAAGATCACAGGAAATATGAGAAGACCCTTTCTTCTCTTCAAGAACTCATGGAAGAGGACGTTCAGGGAAACTATCAAAAAAACGAGGCCCAGAGTCCCCGTGATGGAAACGATCTGTATCAATCCGGTGTGGCTGTAAAGCGCTTCTGAGATCCTTCCTCCGGTGAATCCGAGTTCTCCCACACCGCGGAGATACTCGAAGATGGTATAGACGGAGGCAAGGTAAAGAGTCTTCAGAACGATCGATCGCGGTGCAAAGTACGAGAGAAATCCAAACCCAAAAAATGGAACAGCTTCAATGATTCCCATCAGCACAAACACCACGATTCCAAGCCAGGAAGGGTATCTTCCAAAGACAAGGGGCACGTTCTCCGTCAGAGTTGGAAGTACCCAGAAGAAAGATATCAGTACGTGAGTGAAAAAGTAAACGAAAGAAAGAAACCCCCTTTTCCACACTCCCTTGCCTTCCACCGCGTACAGAAGTGGAATCAGAGAAAACCAGATCAAAGCTCCGGAGAGAAATCCCGGCATCGAAAGAGCGGTGAGAAAGCCGGAGAGAACACTGAGAAGAAGGCTAACCAACCCTCTCCACCGCCTCTCTAAGGACCTCCACCACCGTCTTCTGTTCACTTTCTGTGATGCTCGTAAAGAACGGTATGGCGAGCGTTTTCTCAGATTCCCTCTCCGTCACGGGAAGCAGTCCTTTCATGCTGCCGAAGAGTTTTTCGTAGAAGGGTTGAAAGTGGACGGGATAAAAGTAGTTTCTAACCTGGATTCCCTTTTCTTCCATGTACCTCATCACACGGTTTCTATCAGGATCTTCCAGCCTCACGACGTAGACGAACCAGCTCATCTTAGTGACGTAATCTTCCACAACGGGCACCTTTACCCAGGAAAACTCCTTCAACATCTTTGAATATCTCTCCGCCGCTCCTGCGCGTTTTTCTACGATCTCATCGATTCTTTCCATTTGAGAACATCCAAGCGCAGCCGACATCTCGTCGATTCTGTAGTTGTAACCGAAACGCACATGGTGGAGCCATTCGTTCCCCTCACCTCTTCCCTGGTTGCTCATGCTCTTTACAACGGTGTGTATCTTTTCATCGTTCGTCACAACAACACCACCCTCTCCTGTGGTGATCTGTTTGTTCGGGTAAAACGCGAAAGCGCCGGCCACTCCAAAGGTGCCCACCTTTCTTCCTTTGTACTCGGATCCAAGAGCCTCACAGGAGTCTTCCACCACCGCGATGCCGTACCTCTGACAGACGTCGAGAATCCCGTCCCAGTCGAGGGGATGCCCAAAAACATCAACGGCCATGAAGAGACGGGGTTTTCCTTTTATCTCAACGTTTCCCTGTTTGAATCCTTTGAGGCACCTTTTCACCGCCTCCTCCAGTGTTTCTGGAGAAACGTTCAGAGTTCTCTCATCCACATCCACAAAAACAGGGACTGCCCTTTTCATGAGGATTACGTTAACAGAAGCGATGAAGGTGAAGGAAGGCACAAGGATCAGATCTCCCTCGTCGATATCGAGACTCTCCAGGATGAGATGGAGCGCAGCTGTTCCACTGCTCACCGCCCAGCCGAATCTGGCACCCGTGTATTCGGCCACCATCTCTCCAAAACGCTTCGTGTATTCACCGAGACTGAGCCTTCCGCTTTTTAAAACTTCCACTACCCTTTCGATGTCCTGCTCGTTTATATCGGGCCTTGATAACGGAATCATCGATATCACCTCGTCTCAATGATATCAAAAAATCCCCCTCCACCGGAGGGGGAAAGATCACCAAAGGGGGCTGTATTAACATTGAGGGGAGGTTCTCTATCTCTGATAGATGAAGCTCACGAAGACTTTCGCTCCATTCCTGTAAATGTAAAGGGCGATGTAGTCACCATTTTTAACAATGGATGTAACTTTCTTGAGATCCTCTACAGAGTTTATGTCATACCTTTTACCGTTCACGTACACTGTGGTGATTACGTCTCCCTTCTGTAGACCGAACTTCCCGGTGCTCTCCTTCACTATGACCCCGTTTATCTCTTCCGGGATCGAATAAGTCTCCCTGTCGGCCGGCGTGATGTTCGACACTGTGATACCAAGGGCATCGATTTTTTCCTCACCAGTCGTTGTTTTCTCTTCTTCAGATGAGGAACCGAACGTCACCTGAACTTTCATGATCTTTCCCTTTCTCTCTATAGTGAGAACGGCAGTGTCTCCCGGTTTGTAAGTGTGTATGATGGAAACCAACTCTTCGTGACTTCTCACATCCTGATCGTCAACCTTGAGGATCACGTCCCCTTCTTTGAGCCCGGCTTTTTCAGCGGGAGATCCTTTCTGAACACTCGTTATCAGAGCACCACTCGTAGATTCAAGCCCCAGAGCTTTCGCCGTTTCTTCGGTGAGGTTCATGACCGTCACACCGAGGTAAGCCTTCTCAACCTTCTTTTGGGTGAGTATGGTGTCGAGGAACTTCTTCACCGTGTTGATCGGGATGGCAAAACCGAGGTTCACAGCTTCCTGAGGGTTGACGATGGCCGTATTTATGCCTATCACTTCACCGTGTATGTTCAGAAGGGGTCCTCCGCTGTTTCCCGGGTTGATCGCCGCGTCGGTCTGGATGAGTCCCACGTAGTAACCACTTCCATCTGGCTTTGGAATCCTCCTGTTGGTAGCGCTGACCACTCCCACAGTCACCGTGTGCTGGAAGCCGAGGGGGTTCCCTATGGCTATCGCCCATTCGCCGATCTTTACCTTGTCAGAATCACCGAATTCCAGATAGGGGAATTTCTTATCGCTGGCTTTGATCTTTATGACCGCGATGTCGAGCTCTTCATCTCCTCCTATGTACTCCGCGTCGTATTTGCTTCCGTCGAGCATGGTCACAGTGATGTTGTCCGCTCCACCGACCACGTGGTAGTTTGTGAGTATGTAACCTTCTGGGTCGAAGATGAAGCCCGATCCGAGGCTGGCAACCTGCCTTTCGAAACCGGGTGGAAGTTCACCGAACCACTTTTTGAAGAACTGCTCAAAATAAGGATCGAAGAAGGAAGTCTTCACCGTCTTCACAACATCTATCTTCACAACGGCCGGTGCACACGCTTCGACCACGTTAACGATGGGGCTTTCGTAGTCGGGATTGACGTATGGAAAGACGCTGGTGAGCATCAGTACCACAGCGATGGTCAGAAAGAATTTCTTCATCTTTTACCCCTCCCTTCGAAAGGTTTCCGGTTTCTTAGACAAACACCCCGAAGGACTGGTTCAAAAACGTGTGGTATGCTTAATATTAGTCGGGAAACCAGGAGGTAGAAAGGATGGGACTCTTCGATTTTTTGAAAAAGGGACTCCAGAAGACGAAAGAAACGTTTTTTGGACGAGTGGTGAAGCTCCTCAAAGGAAAAAAGCTGGACGATGAAACCCGCGAGGAGCTGGAAGAACTTCTCATTCAAGCGGACGTGGGAGTCGAGACAACGGAATACATTCTGGAGAGATTGAAAGAGAAGGACGGAGACGCTCTCGAGTCTCTCAAGGAAATCATTCTGGAAATTCTGAACTTCGATACGAAGCTGAACGTTCCTCCTGAACCTCCGTTTGTGATCACGGTTGTTGGTGTCAACGGAACGGGAAAGACCACCTCTTGCGGAAAGCTCGCAAAGATGTTCGTGGATGAAGGAAAGAGTGTGGTGCTCGCTGCGGCGGATACTTTCAGAGCGGCCGCCATAGAACAGCTGAAGATATGGGGAGAACGTGTCGGTGCCACGGTGATATCCCACTCGGAAGGAGCAGATCCGGCCGCCGTTGCCTTTGACGCGGTGGCTCACGCTCTCGCCAGAAACAAAGATGTGGTCATAATAGACACCGCCGGAAGACTTCACACGAAGAAGAATCTCATGGAGGAATTGCGGAAGGTTCACAGAGTTGTCAAAAAGAAGATCCCCGACGCTCCGCACGAAACGCTCCTCGTGATAGACGCCACCACCGGCCAAAACGGACTTGTTCAGGCAAAAATATTCAAAGAAGCAGTGAATGTCACCGGTATAATTCTCACAAAGCTCGACGGAACCGCGAAAGGCGGAATAACTCTGGCCATTGCCCGGGAACTGGGAATTCCCATAAAGTTCATCGGTGTCGGAGAAAAGGCAGAAGACCTGAGGCCTTTCGATCCTGAGGCCTTTGTGGAGGTATTGCTTTCAGAATGAGCAAGTTCTGGGAAAAAGAATTCACCTGCCCTTTCTGTGGAACGAAGTTCAAAAAGAAGATGGTCTTTTTCGACTCCATAAAGATCAAAGCCAGAGATATCGACTTGAAACCTGTTTTTGAAGATGTGAACCCGATGTTTTACGAAGTGGTGACCTGTCCGAACTGTTACTTTTCTGCGTTCGACAAAGATTTCGAGACCATCACCATAAAAGGAGAAGAGACGGAAAGAAAGCTGAAAAAACTGCTCGAAGAGGCCAAGAAAAAGGTCGAATTGAAAAACGTGGAGAACCACGTGGAAGCGATCAAGCGCTACGCTTTGAGTGGAATGGTGTACTCTGTTTTGAACCAGAGAAAAAAAGTAGCGATCTCTTATCTGAAGATCGCCTGGCTGTTCAGAGAGCTGGGAAAGTCAGAAGAAGAAAAGCGCTATCTCGAAAGAGCTTTGAAGGAATTCGAAAGCCACTACAAGTACGACTATTACCAAGAATCGGACGAACCCATGATACTCTTCTATCTGGGTGTTTTGAATCAAATCCTGGGCAACAGGAAAGAAGCCGCGAGGTGGTACGAACTCCTCCTGAGAAAGTACGACGGCAAATCCCTTTACGCGAAGGTGGGGAGGGAAAGATGGCAGGAATTAAGAAGATCTTAATGTTTTCTCTGATACTGATATTTCTCGCAGCATGCGTATCTCCCGAACTGGAGGAAAAATTGAACAATTTAGAAAACCAGATAAGACAGCTGAACACTCAGATAGACTCCATCGAAAAGAAGATGCTGGACTTGGAAAACAAGATGAAGGCACAGGAAAGTTCTCAGGAAGAGCTGGAAGCGCTGAAAAGAGATGTAAGATATCTCAAAGAGGATCTATCTTCCCTGCAGGAAGAGTTCTCCAGCAAAATGAGCGATCTCGAGAACAGTTACTACTCCATCTCCATGAAACTTCCTGCAGTGGAAAAAGCCGCCTCCATCTTCTCCGAGATAGAAGACATGAAATCGAAAATCTCAGAATTGGAGAGAAAAGTGAGTATTGTTTCACTCGGAAGTTCCCCGGAAGTCTCAGAAGATCTGAAACACATCCTTCTCGATCTCGAAGAGAGGGTTTCCACTCTGGAAAAGAACGTTTCGGTGGTGGATCGAATAGAAGAAAGGCTGGAAAGTACTGAAAAACTTCTCTCCAAAGTGGCCTTACGCGTTCTTTCACAGAGCGAAGCGGAAACGAAGGTGGTGAACGTTTCAAACGATGAGCTGGAAAGCAGGATATCTGATATCGAGAAAAAGCTCTCCTATCTCGAAACCAACCAGAAGGCGCTGGAACAGATCGTTCAGAATCTGAAAGACCAGATGCCTTCCAGCTACGCGAACATAGATGTTGAGAGTTACTCACAGCAGTTGAAAAAATACCTCGACGAGTTCAGAAGACTCGTGAGGAGCTATGAGATCGCAAGGATCCTCGGAATAGAGGAAGGATACGTGTTTGTAAGAGTGGAGCGGGGCGACACCCTCGCGAAGATCAGCAACGCGTTCAACCTTGGACCCGACGGTGTGGAAAAAATCATGAAGCTGAACGGCATAGACGACCCGAGGAAGCTCATAGCAGGAAGAATCATAAAGGTTCCCGTCACGAATCTTTCGGCGAGTTTTCCAGTTGGAGAAAAACCCGATCCGAAGGTGATCGTCTCCGGCTTTGGTCTGAAAACCGACGGAACTTTTTCCACGGGAGTCGAAGTGGAAAGCGATGGACAGAAGGTAAAAGCCGCACTTCCGGGGCGAGTGAAGAGTGTAAGCAGTGGAACCGTCGTCGTATATCACGGAAACGATGTGGAAACGGTGTACAGAAATCTCGCTGTGGTTTCGGTGAACGCTGGTGACTGGGTGAGTGCGGGTGACACCATAGGATACGGTGGAAAGAACGTCGTCTTTGAACTGTACGTGGAAGGAGAGCCCAAGGACCCCATGCTCCTTTTCTTCTCCAATATGGGTGAGTTCGAAATCAGTTTCTACACGGAGTGGGAAGATGGAAAATTACCGGAACACCCCGCCTTCAGACTCACAAAATCCGGCAAAAATCCCTGAAGATTGGAAGACAGCGGCCGCGGACACCACCATCTTCCCCCTGGGTTCTGTTCTCTACATACCAGAGCTCAGAGACACCCCCAGTGGTGGAGTCTTCGTTGTGGAAGACATCGGCGGAGTTATCATGGGAAGAAAAATCGATATATACCTGGATAGCATAAGAGAGGCGCTCCAAAACAGAAAGATCGTGTCCAGAGTCTTCGTGTGGAGGGATTGAGATGTTCACGATGCGTAGTGAATACGCGCTCAGGCTCATGATCGTGATGGCAAAAGAGTACGGAAACTACCTTTCGATGACAGAAATACTGGAGAAAGCGAAACAGTCAGTTCCAAGGGAATTCGCAGAAAAAATCCTGTACACCCTGAAAAAAGCCGGGCTGGTGAAAACAAGAAGAGGGAAAAGCGGTGGATACATGCTGTCGCGTCCGCCAAAAGAAATAAAGGTTTCTGAGATCGTGTTTCTTCTGGACAGGAAGTCGAAGGTTTTCTTCGACATGCCTGGCTGTCCGGACGAGCTGGACTGCGTTATCAGGGCCCTGTGGAAAAGGGTAGAGAACGAAATAGAGAAGATTTTAAGCGGTGTGACTCTCGAAGATTTGGTGAGAGAACAAGAAGAGAAAATGAAACAATGAAGCCCGCTTCCAGCGGGCTCATTTTACTTTCAGGCTGAGTTTTTCTTCAAAAAAGACCTTCTTTCCATCCACCTTGAACTCTTTTATCCCCGTTCTCTGAGCGTATTCCCTCAAAACTTCCTCGATCTCTTTCTTCTCTGCCCTGAGTTCTTTCATGAGATCTTTGATCTCCACATACCTCTTCACCAGCTGTTCAATGGTGGGATTCTCCATGCGCTACACCTCCTCACAGATCGACAGTTTCTCTGTTGAACACAGGTACTCTCCATCGTATTTTACCCTGAACACGTCGATATTAACACCGCTGTTTAGAGCGCGCCAGAAAATCTCTGAAAAAGCCGGGTCAACGCTTCTGTTCGGAAGAAAACAGTCGCTTTCGAGGAAAACCAGGATCAACAAAAGAGCCTTAAAACCGCTTTTCACAGACCTGATCAGCTCCTCGATGTGTCTTCTTCCGCGTCCTGTGGGTGCGTCTGGAAACATCGCGACACCATCTTCTTCGTACGTACATCCCTTCACTTCCACAAAGGTCCTCCTGTCGATCAGGAAATCGAACCTGCTGTTTTCAAAGCGTTTCTCGCTTTCTATCGTGGAGCCCGGGAACAGTTCTTCCAGAATCTTCCCGGCCACGATACTGTGGAAACCCGAATGGACAAAGACGAATTCATTTCTGTGTTCGACTGCCAGAAGGTCCCAGCCGGTCTTCCTTCGATCGGATTCTGCACGCTTCAGGAGAACTCTTTTTCCTTTTTTCAAAAGCGGAAGGCGCCCTGTATTGTGGATGTGTATCAGGGTCTTTTTCCCTTCGACAAGAGCAACTCCCGTAAATCTGCTCTTTCTTTCCAGAAAGATCCCTTCCGTATCAGCTGGAAGTATCAGTCTCATCTTTGAAGCACCTTTTCGATCTTCCCAAAAAACAGTGTGTGGAATCCATGATCTTTGTAGAATTTATCGATGATTTCCACGGGAAGAACGAATGGTTCCACGTTGCTAGCAAAGGTCACAGAACATTCGATCAGCGTGTGGGCTTCTTTAATGGGAGCGGTGAATCCTTCCAATTCATCTAAGTGAAGAAGTCCCTTTTCAAACTTGTTCTCCTGGTATCCACTCACACGTCCAAAGTAATTAAGCGCTTCTCTGTATTCTTCGCTTAGAAAGTTCAGGGTGAATCTTTTGCTCTCCTTCACAAGACGCCAGGTGAATCTCTGAGGTCTCATAGCAGAGATGAAATACTCTTCCTCCCATATGATCCCGAAGAAACCCCATCCAATCGTCATGCCGTTAACCTTGTTTCCCGCCTTGCTCGTCAGTATTACTCTCCCTTCTCTTAGATCTTCCAACAAGCTCTCGTACACGTTCATTCCCCCTTTTCAAAAGTAGATACACATCGAGAATTCTGTACACAGGGCGCCTCAGAGTGACAGAAAGGGTACTCAACATGAAGGCCCTGAACGGGATGTACTTTTTCACCTTGACTCTTCTCAAAAAGAACACAGCGGAGAATCTGAAGATTCCTGCCATCAGAAAGAGCAGCTGAAGTCCAAAAATTTCGAAACCGTGGAGATTTACGTAAATACCAGAGAGAAATTTCGCCGTGATTCCTCCTGCGAATGAGCCTATAAGACTTCCAGCGCTGGCAAAAGACGCGTTCAGACCGAAGAAAACGGGATCGGACTCGAAAGCAACCTCCATAGGAAGGATGGCAAGCGACAGGTTTATGGCAGACCACGCGATGGAAGAAAGGAAGGCGTCCGCTATCATGAGAGTTCTGTAAGTATTGGTGTTCATGAAGAACCACATACCGGAGACGAAAGAAGCAAGGGTGATACCGAACTCGGCTATCGTTTTGTGTCCTACCCTGTCAGATACTTTTCCAAGAATCCTGTAAACCAGCATCGCCACAAAGTTGTTCACAATCATCATGTAAGCGATGTACGTGTAATCCACACCCAGGTTCTTCAAAAGATGATAGTGATAGAAAGCAGAAGAGAACGTGACTGCCATGTTCCAGTAAAAGGTGAAGAAGACAAATTTCATGAAGTTTTCGTCCTTGAATACCACTTTGAGAGGAATTCCCGTTCCTGTTTCCTTAACTGGAACGTCCGGTATTTTGTTCATGGCAAAGATAGAAAGGACGGTTCCCACTGTGGAGATGAGAAGCACAAGAACAAAACCCGAAGAAAAATGATCAACTATAGAAGAATAGAGGTATATAATGAGAGCATTTCCTATGGATAGAAACATGTTTCTGTTTCCAAACACCCTTCCTCTTTCCTCTGGAGGAACGAGATCTCTCATCCATGAGTTCCACGTACTGCTGGAGAGGGCCGCGAAGATCTGGGAAATCACGAGCGCAACGATGAAAATCAACGGTTCTGTTTTCTCAAGCAGCAGAAAAACGACGAGAGAAGCGAAACTGAATCTGCTGAAAGCGTTGAACACGTTGACCAGAAAACGCCTCTTTCTGTATTTCTGAACAAAGAAAGAGGCAAACAGCTGAAAAAATTGCATCATAGGAGGGATTGCGGCAGCGACACTCAGGAGAAACTCGTCCAGATTGAAAAGCATCGCAAGACCTGTGAACACAGGTCCCTGTATTAGAAGCGCGTAGAACAGAGAGAAGACACCTTCGAGTGTGAGAAAGAGATAGGCCTTCTTCATGAACGAGGTCTCCAGAAGAATCGTCCAGTCTTTTTCCTGTACACAATCTTTGCCATCGTGTAGCATCCAAGAAGATCGAAAATGAGATCCAGCATGGTGCCGTCCAGACCTTTTTGTGTGTTGTAGCCAGGCAGTATCTTATCCGTCGTGAATTCGGCTATTTCCCAAAGGACCCCGGAAAAGACCCCGAGAAGGAATGACATCAAAACGGCACCCGGCACCTCGTCCCAGAATCTCGACTTTTTCGTCAGAATCTGGTAAAAAAAGTACGTTATGACAAAAGATCCGTAGAAGTGAAGTATCTTGTCCCAGAAAAATATCTTCTCGTAGAAGTTCAAAAATTGTCCCATCACAGAGTGGAGAAATATCGATGAAGAGAGCATCAATTTCGTTCTCTCAGGTATCTCCTGATGGGTTATCTTCTCATAAACGTATGGTGAAAAACCACCGAGCCAGAATATGAAATATCCTATCGTTTCAACGATTTTGGCTCGAATGATGGAAAAAACAACTGGAATTCCCAGGAGAGCCACTAAAACCCTGTTCAATTTTTCTTTCCGCTTTTTCACCAGTACTTCGTTTATTTTCTCATCACCTCCTTGCGCTATTATATTTCACGGGAGGGATGAAAAGATTGAAATATCTGTTACTCTTCTTTGCAACGTTCCTTTTCGACAACTCGGGCACTCCCATTCCAATTTTAACAGCAACAGCACTGATCTCCGTTGGAAAGCTGAAGATTTTTCCGTCCTTCTTTACAATCTACATGGGGCTTTTGAGCTGGGATACTGTGACATTCTTTGCTGGAAAAAAGCTCAAATCTGTGCCTTTCAATCTCAGGTGGAAATTCGTACGAAAGATTCTCATAGAGTTCTTAAACGTTTATATTTCTTCGGAAAAGATACTGCTGCCGCTTTGCAAATTCGTTCCCTGGGTGGGAAAGTTCACTCCGTTTCTGGCGGGCTACACGGGAAGAAACTTCCCCACACTCCTCATTATATGGCTTGGAGACTTGCTCTACGAGAGTACATTCTTTTTCTCCAGTCTGATAGCTGGAAGGGTCTTCCTGAAGTTTTCAAAAATTCTGGGGATCGTTCTTTTTGCAGTTGTGATACTTGTTTATCTTCTCTGGAAGAGAAGAATCTCGAAAGACATTGTGAGGCATCGGGAATAGATCAATTGTCGAGTTGACAAATCACAGCCACTTCTTTTTCTTGAAGTAGACCACCATGATGACAGCGATCACACCCATAACAGCGAGAACCACAGGATAGCCCCATTTCCATCTGAGCTCCGGCATGTATTCGAAGTTCATTCCGTAGATACCCGCTATGAAGGTGAGAGGCATGAAGATCGTCGCTATGATGGTGAGCACCTTCATCACTTCGTTTGTTTTGTTACTTACACTCGAAAGATACACATCAAGAAGACCGCTCACGATGTCTCTGAAGGTTTCTACGGTGTCTGCAATCTGGATAGTGTGATCGTATACATCTCTGAAATATGGGACCGTTTCTTTTTCTATAAGAGGAGGAACATCTCTGTAAAGAGAACTCAACACTTCTCTCAACGGCCAGATCGTCTTTCTCAGTTCAACCAGATTTCTCTTGAGTTGATGTATTCTCTGAACTGTCTCTTTTTCAGGTCTTTCGAGCACTTCTTCCTCCAGTATATCGATCTCATCGTCGATCTTCTCCAGCAGGACGAAATAGTCATCCACCAGTGCGTCTATCAGTGAATAGAGGAGGTAATCCGCTCTCTTTTTCCTTATGATTCCCCTGTTGTATCTGATTCTTTCCCGTACGGGATCGAACACGTCCCCTATCTTTTCCTGAAACATAAGAACGCAGTTTTTTGTGAGTATCAAACTGACCTGCTCCGATTCCAGTTCATGAAGATTTTCATCATAGGTGAACATCTTCAGAACGATGAACACGTAGTTCTCAAAAAACTCCACTTTTGGTCTCTGATGCACATTGAGGATGTCCTCGAGCACGAGAGGATGAATACCAAAGAACTCACCTACCCTTTGAACCACATCCGTCCTGTGTATGCCTGTTATGTTTATCCAGGTGGGTGTTGAAGAATCTTTGAAGGGAAGAACGGATTCGACATCTGTGGTTTTGAACTCGTGAAATTCCTCTATGGAGTAATTCATCACTTCGATCTCAAAATCTTCCCTGTACTTCCCTGTGTAAACGAGTGTTCCTGGAGGGAGACCTTTCTTAGCAGACAGCCTCTTTTCCTCCACTGCGATCCCTCCCGATCTTTTTGATCCTATTTTAAAACAAAAGGCGCACCCGAAGGTGCGCCAGTCCGAACCTTAGAATTTTCACTTGAGGAATTTCGAAACGAACGGCGAAGTTTCACCACGCCTCATGAAGTGACCAGATGGCCCCTCTCCGAGGAACTCGGAGAACCAGGATTCGTGTTCGATCTCTTCGTTCAGAATAGCAAGAGACAGTTCGTAGGTCCTGTGATCTTTACCCGCGGTCATGTTGCATATCTCGGTGTACCCTTTCACCGCGCATCTTTCAGCGGCAACGAGCACCCTCAGAATCTCCTGAACAGTTGGTTTGTCCGGAAGTCTTGCTGGTGGACATGCAGAGAGATCGTGGAACTCCTTCATGCAATCTGGAAGTTTCCCACCGAGCTCGTAGATTCTGGGAACAAGCGCTTCGAAGTGATTTCTGTCTTCGATTCTTGCAACTTCCGCAATCTCTTTGATGGTTTCTCCCTCAAGTCCTATGAGGTTCGCTCTCAAGATGGTGTAGTAGTAATAAGTCGTGAGTTCGGCCGCCGCATTCTTGATCAGAAGTTCCAGCAACTTATCGACATCAACCCCTGCTTTTTCCACCATTTCCCTCGCTACTCTCGCCATAGTAACACCTCCTGCTCACTCTCTCGACTCAGTACGCGTTCTTTTCGTGTTTGTAACAAATCGTAGTTGTTCTATTTTTACTTCGAAGTTTCATTCATTATATCACATCTGACAGAGAATTCAACCTGTTTTTTCTCATCAGATAGATCGCCACATCCGTGTTCTTTCTGATTGCTTCCTTTATCGCTTCGATGTTCTTCTCCGACTTCACAAGGGTTTTCCAGGAGTAAACGTGCCAAAGTTCGTGAAAATCGGAGTTCGCCACGTATCGATACTTTTTCACACCAACAGAGTTGAACAGGTCATCACGATTCGCGACTTCCCACGCGTCGAACATGTCCTTGAAACGCTCCATGTTCGCCCAGAGATACCACGAAAGATGTTCTTCATCTTGCTTTTTTCTATCCGGATGCGCGGCTATAACAAGAGCGTTTTGCTCCTTCAACTTCTCCACAATTTCTTCTACAGGCAGTGAAGGATCTACGTACTCCTTCACATCCACGGCGACTATGTGGTACAGATCCGTGTTGTTCGTGATCTCAACACCCGGTATGAGGATCATTCCATCCAGGCCCTTTTCTGTTCTCTCCAGAGACGTTTCAAATAATCCTGAAACTTATCTTCTGTGATCGCTCCGAGCGGTTCTCCGTTCCTCTTTCTCTGCTCGAGAGTTCTTCGGTCGACTATATGATCTGTTATGGAAACCACGTCCACTCCATGTTTTCCAAACAGATCCACCACTTCTCCCAGAGGAAGATGCCCGTCACTCATGTTCGTGTGTACATGGAAATCACAAAGAAGCCATTCCGTATCGGTTTTCATTTATCGTCACTCCTTTGATTGGTTTGGAAGGTGATGTTTAAGCCATTGTTTATTAGTTTTCAGAACCCTGCATTCATTGCATTAAAATTCTCAAATTTCAAATGTTTATTCCAAATTAAAGTCCTGTGACTTTCCTTTAATTCAAAGTAAAGAAAAAGACGGGAGGTCCTTTCAGCGGGTATAATCTCTGAGAAAGGGAAGGAGGTGCAACATGTCCAAAAAAGCACTTCTCGCTTTAGAAGACGGTTCGTTTTTTTTTGGACAGAGTCTGGGTGCAGAGGGTGAAACTTTTGGTGAACTGGTCTTCAACACGGGAATGACAGGCTATCAGGAAGTCCTCACCGATCCCTCCTACACCGGTCAGATCGTCGTCATGACCTACCCGGAAATAGGAATCTACGGAGTGAACGACGAAGACGTAGAATCAGATGGAATAAAAGTTGCCGGTTTTGTTGTCTACAGAAGCGTGGATACCCCTTCCAACTGGAGAGCCACCATGTCTTTCCCCGATTACTTGAAAAAGTACAACATCGTGGCCATAGAAGGAGTGGACCCCAGAGCACTCACCAGGAAAATTCGAGTGAAAGGTGCTATGAAAGGTGCCATATCGACCGTTGATCTCGATCCGGATTCCCTTGTAAAACGGGTGAAAGAAAGCCCCAGTATCGTTGGAAGGGATTTAGCCGGTCTTGTTTCACCGAAGGAAGTCATCGTAGAAAACCCGGAAGGAGATTTCTCAGTGGTGGTACTCGATTCCGGTGTCAAATGGGGTATTCTCAGAGACCTGAAGAGAGTGGGAGCAAAAGTGATGAGAGTTCCTTACAGTGTTGATATAGACGACATCAAAAAGCTGAATCCCGACGGTGTTCTGATCTCGAACGGTCCCGGTGATCCCGCCGCCCTTTTGAAAACCGTCAGATTGATCAAAGACCTTCTGAAAGAAGAAATTCCACTCGCGGGGATCTGCCTTGGGCATCAGCTCCTTGGCCTCGCCGTTGGTGGAAGGACTTACAAGATGAAATTCGGTCACAGAGGCATCAACCATCCCGTTAAAGATCTGAGAACCGGTCGTGTTCTGATCACAACGCACAACCACGGCTTCGCTGTGGATCCAAAGAGTTTCGGCCTTCCAGAACTGGGAAGCGAGGATCAGGACGCGAACGTTCTCACGAAAAATCTTCAGAAGATATCCGTCCTCGAAGGAATCAGTCCTCAGGGAATAAAAGTCGAGATCACCCACATCTCCCTGAACGACGGAACGATGGAAGGAATGAGGCTGGTTGATTATCCAGCCTTTTCTGTTCAATATCACCCTGAAGCCTCTCCCGGACCTCACGATGCCAAGTACTTCTTCGAAGAATTCAAACGCCTCATAAAGGAGGTAAGGTAATGCCGAAGAGAGAAGACATAAAGAGGATCCTCGTTATAGGATCCGGTCCGATCACAATCGGTCAGGCTGCGGAGTTCGACTATTCAGGTACCCAGGCCCTGAAGGCTCTCAAAAGCGCCGGCTACGAGGTGATCATAGTTAACTCCAACTCCGCGACCATAATGACAGATCCGGAGTTTTCCGATGCCGTTTACATAGAACCTCTAACGGTGGAGTTCCTCGAAAAGATTATTGAAAAAGAAAGACCGGATGCTCTGCTCCCCACCCTCGGAGGACAGACCGCCCTGAATCTCGCTGTGGAACTCGCCGAAAGGGGGATTCTCGATAAATACGGTGTTCAGTTGATCGGTGCAAAGCTCGACTCGATAAAGAAGGCCGAGGATAGAGAACTCTTCAAGGAAACCATGGAAAAGGCAGGTCTTGAGGTTCTGAGAAGCAGACTCGTGAACAACCTCGCCGATGCACTGGAGACGGCAAGAGAATTCGGCTACCCCGTCATAATAAGGCCGAGTTTCACCCTGGGTGGAACAGGTGGTGGAATCGCGTTCAATGAAGAAGAACTGAGAGACATCGTAACAAAGGGTCTCATAGAAAGCCCGGTTCACACGGTCCTCATAGAGGAGTCGGTCCTCGGCTGGAAGGAGTACGAACTCGAAGTGGTGAGAGATGGAGCTGGAAACTTTATAGTGGTGTGTTCCATAGAGAATCTCGACCCGATGGGAATACACACCGGAGATTCCATAACGGTGGCACCTGCGCAAACACTCACGGACGTTGAGTACCAGAGAATGAGGGACGCAGCTTACAAAGTGATCGATGCGATCGGTATAGAAACGGGTGGATCGAACATTCAGTTCGCCGTGGATCCAGAAACCGGTAGAATGGTCGTCATAGAGATGAACCCAAGGGTCTCCAGGTCATCCGCACTGGCATCGAAGGCAACGGGCTATCCCATCGCGAAAGTTGCTGCACTTCTTGCTGTTGGTTTCACTCTCGATGAGATACCGAACTACATCACCGGCAAAACGATGGCCGCCTTCGAACCCTCCATAGACTACGTCGTGGTGAAGATACCGAGATTCCAACTCGAAAAGTTCCCCGGGGCCGACCCAAGACTGAACACCCAGATGAAGTCCGTAGGAGAAGTGATGGCGATAGGCAGGACCTTCAAAGAAGCCTTGGGAAAAGCCCTCAGATCCCTTGAACTCGATGCCGCTCCCAAACTGGATCTTGAACACATAAGAGAACACCTTGCAAATCCAACGCCGGAAAGGATCTCCTACATCTTTGCTGCGTTCAGGAACGGAATGGATGTAGAGGAAGTGCACGAACTCACTAAGATCGACAGATGGTTCCTCAGAGAGATGAAAGCGTGTATAGAACTCGAGGAAGAGCTGAAGTTGAAGAAATTCGATGTGGAGATCCTGAAGAAAGCAAAACAGTGGGGATACTCAGACAGGGAAATTGCGGAGATATGGGGTGTTTCAGAAAAAGAAATCAGAAAGATGAGAGAAGACAACCGGATCTTTCCCGTCTACAAGATGGTGGACACCTGCGCCGCTGAGTTCGAGGCACAGACCCCGTATTACTACTCCACCTACAACGGCGTGGAGAACGAAGCGGTACCTTCAGACAGAGAGAAGATCATGATTCTGGGATCCGGTCCCAACAGGATAGGTCAGGGAATAGAATTCGACTACACGAACGTCCACGGAGTGTGGTCCTTCCAGGAAGAAGGATACGAAACCATAATGGTCAACTCCAACCCCGAAACCGTTTCGACTGACTACGACACTTCAGACAGGCTTTACTTCGAACCGCTCACCGTTGAAGATGTTCTGGAGATCGTGAGGAACGAAAAACCGAAGGGAGTGGTGGTGGCATTCGGCGGTCAGACACCACTGAAGATAGCAAAATACCTCGTAGAAGAGAAGGTGAACATCATAGGAACGAGCTTCGAATCGATTGAGATCGCCGAAGACAGGGAAAAATTCGCTAAGCTTCTGAAACAAATCGGGTTGAAGTGCCCTCCATTTGGAACGGCATCGTCCGTGGAAGAAGCGTTGAGGGTAGCAGAGAATCTTGGATACCCCGTTCTTGTGAGGCCGAGCTACGTGCTCGGAGGAAGGGCCATGGCCATTGTGGACACTCCTCAGGAACTCGAAATGTACGTCAAGGAAGCGGCCGTTGTCTCACCGGGATACCCCGTTCTGATAGACAAATTTCTTGAAGACGCGATAGAACTCGACGTAGATGTCGTGTCGGATGGAAAATACGTGTGGATAGCAGGATTGATGGAGCAGATAGAAGAAGCCGGAGTCCATTCGGGAGATTCCGCGTGTGTTCTGCCCCCTGTGAGTCTTTCTGAGAAACTCGTGGAAGAGATAGAGGAAACCGTTTACAAGCTTGTAAAAGCGCTGAAGGTTGTGGGAGTTGCGAACATACAGCTTGCGGTGAAAGACGAGGAGATCTACATCATAGAGGCAAATCCCAGAGCATCGAGAACAGTTCCTTTCGTGAGCAAAGCGATCGGAATCCCCGTGGCGAGAATCGCCGCCAAAATCATGGTGGGAAGAAACCTGCCCGAGCTCCTTTCTGAGTACTTCCCATATCCCACAAGACCAGGGGTAAAAGTTGATAAACTGGGAGAGAGTGAGATCCTCCCAACTCCCTGGCCGAAGATGTTCTCTGTGAAAGAGGTGGTGATACCGTTCCATAAGTTCCCGGGAACGGATGTACTTCTCGGGCCAGAGATGCGCTCCACAGGAGAAGTGATGGGAATCGGTGAAGATTTCGCAGAGGCATTCGCGAAGGCTCAGATAGCCGCCGGAAACCCCCTGCCAACAACGGGTGCAATCCTCGCAACCGTCGCAGACAAAGACAAGAGGGAAGCCGTTCCTCTCTTGGCTCACCTCGCAGACATGGGCTTTGAGATATACGCAACAAGAGGAACGGCAAAGGCTCTGCAGTCACACGGTGTGGAAGTGAAGGTGGTTCCAAAGGTGGGAGAAGGAAGACCGGACGTGATAGATCTTCTGGAGCAGGGAAAGATATCCCTTGTCGTGATCACCCAGTCCAGTGATGAACCTGCGCTCGTCGCCGTCTCTCATGGAAAGGAACCCTTCAAAGTTGAAGGAAGAAGAACCGTCGGATACATGATAAGAACCACGGCGCTGAAGAGGAAGATCCCATACCTGACCACAGTCGAGTCACTCAGAGCAGCGGTGGCGGCGATCAGAAAGATGAAGAAAGGCTCTATCGTGAAGGTGAGAAGACTCACCGACACATGGAAAATGTGAAGGGCCCTGAAGGGCCCTTCACCATATTTCTTCGAGTTTTTTACATATGAGATCTCCCATCTGAGAGGTCGAAACCGCCTTTTCTGGATCCTCTGCGATGTCTCTGGTTCTGTATCCCTCTTCTATCACCAGCTCAACCGCTCTTTCTATCTTTCTTGCCTCTTCCACCATTCCAAAGGAATGCTCGAGCATCATGGCGAGAGAGAGGATCTGTGCGATCGGGTTGGCGATGTTCTTTCCGGCTATATCAGGAGCGGAACCTCCTGCCGGTTCGTAGAGGTTCTTATCACCGAAAGACGCGGACGGCAGAAGACCAAGAGAACCAGGAAGTGCCGCGCTCTCATCCGAGAGAATGTCTCCAAACATGTTCGTTGTGAGGATCACATCGAACTGCGATGGTTTCAGGATGAGCTGCATGGCAGCGTTGTCCACATACATGTGCGTCAGCTCCACATCAGGGTATTCTCTCGCTACTTCGTTCACAACTTTCCTCCACAGCATGGAACTGTAGAGGACGTTCGCTTTGTCAACGGAGGTGACCTTTTTTCTTCTGTTTTTTGCGATTTCAAAGGCAGTTCTCGCGATCCGTTCCACGGTTTTTCTGTCGTAGATCATGGTGTCGAATCCCTTTTCTTCATCCAATCCCCTCGGCTGGCCGTAGTAAACTCCGTAGGAAAGTTCCCTGACGGTCACAAGATCGACCCCGGATCCAATCACCTTTTCTTTCAAAGGAGAGACATGCACAAGCGATCTGTAGACCTTTATCGGTCTTATGTTTGCGTAAAGGTTGAGCATCTTCCTTAGGGCAAGAAGCCCCCCTATTTCCGGCCTCTTCTCCGGAGGAAGATCGTCCCATTTAGGTCCTCCGACGCTTCCAAGGAAGATCGCGTCGGCTTCCAGACATATCTTTTTTGTCTCTTCAGGAAGGGGTTCACCGAATTTGTCTATGGCATCCCCTCCGATGTGTCCAAAGACTTTCTCAAAGGTTTTCCCCGTTTTCTTTTCCACCACCTCGAGCACTTTCAGAGCTTCCCTTACAACTTCAGGACCTATACCGTCTCCAGGTAAAACCGCTATCTTCATCCGTCACTCCCCCACTTCTTTGAGACAGTATTCAAGCCATCCACCCGCTTCCATGATCTTCATGAGAAACTCAGGATATGGTCTTATTCTGTACTCTTTCCCTTTCGTGAGATTCCTCACCACTCCGTTTTCCAGATCCACCTCTGCTACGTCTCCCTCTTCGAATTCGTCGGCTTCTTTCAGTTCGACGATGGGGAGACCGATGTTTATAGCGTTTCTGAAGAAAATCCTTGCAAAAGACTTGGCTATGACACAGGAGATTCCAGCCGCCTTTATGGCAACGGGAGCGTGTTCCCTCGAGGAACCGCATCCGAAGTTCTCTCCTGCCACGATGATCGATCCTTTTATATCGTCTCGTCTTCCAAAGCCGGGTCTCGCGTCCTCCATACAGTATTTTGCGAGTTCCTGAGGGTCAGAAGTGTTGAGGTACCTAGCCGGTATGATCTCGTCCGTGTTCACGTTGTCCCCAAAAACGAAAACCTTTCCCTTTATCTTCACCACCATCACCTCACAGCTTTCTCGGATCTGCGATGTATCCTTTTATTGCGCTGGCCGCCGCCACTGCGGGAGATGCCAGGAAAACCTTGCTGTTCGGATGTCCCATCCTTCCAACGAAGTTCCTGTTCGTTGTGGAGATCGCAACCTCTCCTTCCGCGAGCACTCCCATGTGTCCGCCAAGACAGGGTCCACATGTGGGCGTGGAAACGGCGCAGCCCGCATCGATGAAGATGTCGATGAGTCCTTCTTTGAGAGCCTGTTTGTAAACCTTCTGGGATCCCGGAATTATGATGCATCGAACGTCCGGTGATACCGTCCTTCCCTTCAGGATCTGCGCGGCAAGTCTGAGATCTTCTATCCTTCCGTTGGTACAGCTTCCTATCACCGCCTGATCTATCTTTATTTTCTCTTTCTCAGCTTCGGAAACGTCCTTCGCGTTGGATGGGAGGAAGGGATAGGCAACCTGAGGTTCGAGTTCAGAAAGGTCCATTTCCACTTCTCTCACGTATTTTGCGTCTTCGTCCGGGTACATCTCTTCCACTTCTATGCCTCTTTCTCTTTCGTAGGCGATGGTGATCTCGTCCACCGGAAACAGTCCCGTCTTTCCTCCCGCCTCGATCGCCATGTTCGAAATGGTGAAACGGCCGTCCATGCTGATCTCTTTCACACCCGGTCCAGAGAATTCTATCGCCTTGTAGTTGGCTCCATCCACACCGAGTATCGAGATGAGCTTCAACACGAGGTCTTTGGCAGTCACCAGATCTCCGAACTTCCCGCGAAGAGTCACCTTTATACTCTCGGGGACACGGAACCACACCTTTCCTATGAGGTAGAAGCCCGCGATGTCGGTGGACCCCACTCCGGTCGCGAACGCTCCAAGGGCTCCGTAGGTACAGGTGTGTGAATCCGCACCGACCACGAGATCTCCGGATTTCACGATTCCTTCTTCTGGAAGCAGTACGTGTTCAATTCCCATCCTGCCTATTTCGAAGAACTTTTCGATCCCCTGCTCTCTGGCGAATTCTCTCATCATCTTTACCTGCATGGCGGATTTTATGTCCTTGTTGGGGGTGAAATGGTCTGGAACGAGCACCACTCTGTCTGGATACTTCACTTTCTTTCCACCGTACTCCTTGAACTTCTTTATCGCAAGCGGAGCCGTTATGTCGTTCGCGAGAGCGATGTCCGGCTCCAGAAGGAGAAATTCTCCCGGTTCCACCTTTCTTCCCGCTTTTTGAGAGAGTATCTTTTCTGCGAGTGTCATCTCACTCAGCACCTCCGTTTTTTCTGAGAAGGCCTTTAGCGATGAGGTACTTGTTTATCGCGTTTATGTAAGCTATCGCAGAGGCTTCCACTATGTCCGTGGAAACACCCCTGCCGCTGTAGAGTTCGCCGTCTATTCTCAACGTGAGTTTGACTTCTCCCTGCGCGTTCTTTCCTGTTCCAACCGCCTGAATTATGTACTCTTCGAGCTTCGGCTGTATACCGAGCGCTTTGTCTATGGCCTTGAAAATGGCATCCACCGGTCCGTTTCCTGCCTCTGCTGCTTCTCTCTTCTCGTTTCCAACCTGAAGCACGACCGCCGCAGTTGGAAGCAGTGTGTTTCCGGTGTGTACATGGAAGTGAACGAGTTTGTAACCGTTGATGGGTTCCCTCAAAACTTCAGAGACGATCGAGAAAAGATCATCGTCGTAAACCTCTTTTTTTCTGTCGGCGAGTTCTGTGAATTTCTCGAACACTTTCTGGAAAGTCTCTTCGTCGAGTTTGATGCCGTATGTCTCCAGTTTCTTCCTGAGGGCGTGTTTTCCGGAGTGTCTTCCAAGCACGAGCGTCTCGGAAGACCTGCCGATATCTGAAGGTTTCATGATCTCGTAGGTTTCTCTGTGTTTCAGCACACCGTCCTGGTGTATTCCCGACTCGTGAAGGAACACGTTCTCTCCCACTATGGGTTTGTTTCTGGACGGGATGAGCCCCGTTATGTGTGTGAGGAGTCTGGAAGCGGGGTATATGAGCTCCGTCTTTATACCCGTCTCGTAGGGAAGTTTGTCTTTCCTCACCTTGAGGATCATCACGAACTCTTCCAGGGCGCAGTTTCCTGCCCTTTCTCCGATGCCGTTCAAAGTCACCTCGACCTGGGTGGCTCCGTTCTGAACGGCGGCAAGGGAGTTCGCCACGGCGAGTCCGAGATCGTTGTGACAGTGCACAGAGAGATCGACGTTTTCTATACCGGGCACACCCTCCCTCAGAGTCTTTATGAGTTCTCCAAACTCGTCGGGAAGGGCGTACCCCACCGTGTCCGGAACGTTGATCGTAGTGGCTCCGGCTTCGATCGCCGTCTTGTAAGCCTCTATCAGGAAGGGAACCTCCGTTCTCGAAGCGTCTTCCGCCGAGAACTCCACGAGGTCGAAGAACTGTTTGGCGTAACCGACGTATCTTCTGATCCTCTCGAGGATCTCTTCTTTTTCCATTCTCAGCTTGTACTTTCTGTGAATCGGAGAAGTCGCTATGAAAACGTGTATCATACGTTTGTCCTTTGGTCGATCCTTGAGAGCCTCGTATGCTGCGTCTATGTCTTTTTCAACGCACCTTGCGAGTCCCACCACTATGGGTTTCTGAACGGCGCTCGCAACTCTTTTCACAGCCTCGAACTGCACGGGAGATGAAACGGGAAACCCGGCTTCGATGAGATCGACGCCGAGATCCTCCAACATGAGCGCCATTTCTACTTTTTCTTCAATCGACATCGAAGCTCCCGGGGATTGCTCTCCGTCTCTCAACGTTGTATCGAAGATCTTAATTCTCCTCATCGTTTCTCATCTCCTCTTCATCCTTGTGAAGCTTGTACTCTAAGGATTCGAGAAGAGCGGTCCAGGAAGCCTCTATGATGTTCGGTGAGACGCCCACAGTTCCCCACCTTCTCTTTCCATCGCTGGACTCTATGAGAACCCGTGTTGTCGCTTTGGTGCCCGCCTGCTCGTTCAGGATTCTCACCTTGTAGTCCGTGAGTTTCGTGTCTTTCAAAGATGGATAGAATTTCTCGAGGGCTTTTCTCACCGCTCTGTCGAGCGCTTCTACCGGTCCTTCTCCTTCCGCTGCTGTGTGTTCAAAGGGTTCGTCGTGTCCCAGTCTCTTCGCAACTTCGTCCGGGACTCTGACTTTCACGGTTGCTTCGGAGAAACTCTCCTCATCCCTGTTCTTTATGGTCATCACGGTGAAACCGAGAAACTCAAAGTACTTCTTTCTTTTCCCGAGCATATCCCTGACGAGAAGCTCGAAAGATGCCTCCGCACCCTCGAAGTGGTACCCCTGCGCTTCCAATTCCTTGATCTTTTTGAGGATCTCCCTGACCTTGGGCGATGACTCATCTATTTCGAATCCCATTTCCTTTATCTTCTCCAGCACGTTGCTCTTACCGGAAAGTTCCGAGATGGATATGATCCTTCTGTTCCCCACGAGTTCCGGGTCGATGTGTTCGTAAGTCCTTGGATCGCGTTTTATGGCAGAAACATGGACTCCTCCCTTGTGAGCGAAGGCGTAATCACCCACATAGGGCATGTTCTCGATGTGGGGCCTTCCGGAGAGTTCTGCCACGAGGTGTGCCACATCGAAGAGCTTCTTCAAGTTTTCCTTTGGTATAACCTCAAGTCCCATCTTGAGAACGAGATTCGGAATCACCGAACAGAGATTCGCGTTTCCACATCTCTCTCCAAGGCCGTTTATGGTCCCCTGGACGTGCACGGCTCCCTTTCTCACAGCCGCGAGTGTATTCGCCACCGCCACATCCGAATCGTTGTGAGCGTGTATTCCGAGCGGAGCTTTCACGTGCTTTTTCACATCCTCGATGATCTCCTCGATCTCGTGTGGAAGCGTTCCACCGTTCGTGTCAGCGAGAACGAGACAATCAGCCCCCGCTTCTTCAGCCACCTTCAGAGTTTTGAGGGCGTACTCTCTGTTCGCCTTGTACCCATCGAAGAAGTGTTCCGCGTCGTATATCACCTCATCGGCGAATCTTTTGAGATATGAAACTGTGTCGTATATCATCTTCAGATTCTCTTCGAGTGTCGTTCGCAAGGCTTTTTCCACGTGAAGATCCCAGCTCTTTCCAAAGATCGTGTAAACAGGTGTTTCCGCTTTTATGAGGGTTTGAATGTTCGCGTCTTCTTCTATTTTCACATCGGGCCTTCTTGTGGAACTGAAGGCCGCCACTTTCAGATTCTTGAAGTTCATACCTTTTACAGCTTCAAAAAACGCTATATCCTTCGGGTTGGAGCCAGGCCAACCCCCTTCAAGATAGTGAACACCGAGGTCATCGAGTGCCTCGGCAATTCTGATCTTATCTTCGAGTGAGAAAGAAACTCCAAAGGCCTGCGCACCGTCCCTGAGCGTTGTATCGTAGACCTTTATACTCAAAAGACCACCTCCTCAGGGCTTCCTGAAGGTTGCCCCCTTGCTCGCCGACTGCACGAAGAACGCGTACCTTCTCAGGTAATCGCTGTCCACTTCTTTCACCAGAGGCGTGAACTCTTTCATTCTTCTTTCGAACTCTTCGTCTGAGATCAAGAGATTCAGGGTTCTTTTTTCAAAATCTATCTCGATGAGGTCCCCGTCTTTCACGATACCTATAGGACCGCCTTCTGCCGCTTCTGGAGAAACGTGACCTATCACGGCACCGTGCGATCCACCCGAGAACCTACCGTCTGTGATGAGAGCCACGTCCTCCGCAAGGCCCATCCCCACGATAGCGGAGGTGGGTGAGAGCATCTCCCTCATCCCGGGACCACCCTTCGGTCCTTCGTAGCGAATCACAACCACGTCTCCTTTTTTGATCTTTCCAGATAGAATGGCTTTTGTCGCCTCTTCTCCGTCTTCAAAGACGACGGCCGGGCCAACGTGGTGCATCATCTTCTCGGGAACACCGGAGAGTTTGGCAACCGCTCCTTCCGGAGCGAGGTTCCCGAAGAGGATACCGAGCCCGCCCTCTTTGTGGTACGGATTATCGAAGGGCCTGATCACATCTTCATTCAGGATCTTAGCTTCTCTGACGAGATCTCCAATCTTTCTCAAATAGATGGTCATGGCGTCTTCCTTCAAAAGACCATTTTCCTGGAGACGTTTCATCACAGCGTAGATACCACCAGCATCGTCGAGATCCTGGATGTGGTACGGACCAACGGGAGAGATGTTGCAGATGTGAGGAATCTTCCTGCTGAGTTCGTCAAAGAGCTTTATATCGAAATCTATTCCAAAACTCTCGGCTATCGCCTTCAAATGCAGAACTGTGTTCGTGGATCCTCCCGTTGCGAGATCCACCATGACAGCGTTCATGAAAGAGTCCAGAGTGACGATATCTCTTGGTTTTATATCTCTTTTCACGAGTTCCACAACGAGTATTCCCGCTTCTTTCGCCATTCTCAACCTCTTCGCATGTACGGCCGGTACAGTCCCATTCCCCCTCGGTGCGATTCCGAGAGCTTCCGCCAGAGAGTTCATCGTGTTCGCGGTGAACAATCCAGCACACGAACCGGCACCCGGGCACGCGAGATCTTCTATCGCTTTGAGCGTTTCTTCATCGACTTTTCCCACTTTGTATCCACCAACCGCTTCGAAGACGGTGATGAGATCGATGTCTCTGCCGTTGTAGCGACCTGCGAGCATGGGACCGCCGGATATCAGAACGGACGGGATGTTCAATCTTCCCATGGCCATCATCATGCCGGGTGTGATCTTGTCGCAGTTGGGGACGAAGACCAAACCATCGAAGGGGAAACCGCTTGCAACGATCTCTATGGAGTCCGCTATGAGTTCCCTCGAGGGCAAGGAAAACTTCATTCCCCTGTGATCCATGGCTATTCCGTCACAGATCCCGATCGTTGGAAAGACGAAAGGAACTCCTCCGGCCATTCTCACACCGGCTTTCACCGCCTCGACAACCTTGTCAAGGCGGACATGGCCGGGAATGATCTCGTTCCACGAGGACACTATGCCGATGAAAGGCCTTCGCATTTCGTCGTCCGTTATTCCGAGTGCCTTCAAAAGAGATCTATGAGGAGCCCTTTCGAGGCCCTTTTTTATCACATCACTCCTCATCGACGTTCCTCTCCTTGAGCCATGGCATCATTTTTCTGAGTTCTTTTCCCACTTTTTCTATGAGATGTTCGGATTCTTTCTTTCTCATGGTGTAGAAGTAGGGTCTTCCCGCCTGATTCTCGAGTATCCAGTCTTTAGCGAACTTTCCTGTCTGAATGTCCTTGAGCATCTGCTTCATGTTCTCTCTCACTTCTTTTGTAACGATCTTTTCCTGACTGATGTAGTCACCGTACTCTGCGGTGTTGCTGACGGAGTATCTCATGAAGGAAAGACCACCTTCGTAGATGAGATCAACGATGAGCTTGAGCTCGTTGAGACACTCGAAGTAGGCAATTTCCGGTTGATAACCCGCATCCACGAGAGTTTCAAAACCGGCTTTTATGAGAGCCGTTACTCCACCGCAGAGGACCGCCTGCTCTCCAAACAGGTCCGTTTCCGTCTCTTCCTTGAAGGTCGTCTCTATCACACCAGCTCTCGTCACGCCGATACCTTTGGCGTAGGCGAGCGCTATATCTTTGGCCTTACCGGTGTAGTCCTGATAGACCGCTACAAGAGCCGGCACACCCCTTCCTTCGACGTATTCTCTTCTCACGATGTGACCAGGGCTCTTTGGAGCGATCATTGTCACATCCACGTTCTTTGGAGGAATGATCTGATGATAGTGGATGTTGAACCCGTGGGCAAACATCAGCATCTTACCCTCGGTGAGGTGTTTTTCTATGTACTTTTTGTAGATCTCCGGCTGGTGTTCATCGGGAATGAGTATCATGATGATGTCGGCCTCTTTTGCCGCCTCTTCTATTGTTTTCACGGTGAGACCCTGTTCCTCCGCCTTCTTCCAGCTCTTGCTTCCTTCCCTCAATCCGACCACAACGTTGAGACCGCTGTCTTTCAGATTCAACGCGTGCGCATGCCCCTGACTCCCGTACCCTATGATAGCGATCTTTTTGTCCTTGATCAGATTGAGATCCGCGTCCTTGTCGTAATAAATCACTGCCATCAGAATCCCTCCCCTTCTTTTACGTTCCACCTGTTCATGGCTACGATACCTGTTCTCGCTATTTCCTCCACCTGCTTCTGAGGAAGAAGATTTATGAAAGCCTCCACTTTGCTTCTCGCACCAGTGATTTCTATGATTGCGCCTTCTCTGGAAACATCGATGATCTTACCCCTGAATATCTCGACGAGCTGGAAGATCTCCTGTTTGTCCTCATCGAACCTCACCTTGATCAGAGCCATTTCTCTTTCCACGCGGTTCTCCGGAAGGGGATCGATGGGAGTTACCTTCACAACCTCCACGAGTTTGTAGGCCTGTTTTTCTATCTGTTCTATCGTTTTATCGTCGCCCTTCACCATTATGACGAGCCTAGAAAGACCCGGAGTTTCCGATTCTCCAACGGTGATACTGCTGATGTTGAACCCCCTTCTGGCGAACAGGTTCGCCACCTTCCTCATTACACCGGGTTTATTGTGAACGAGCATGGACACAAGATGCTCTCGAATCTGGTCCGTCATCTTTCATCACCTCTCCTGCTCTCTTCGATGACCTTCAGAACTCTTTCCACGAAGGTTTCGTCGTATGGGGCTTCAATGAGCGGTGTTCCCACGTCTCCTCCCGGTGGTACCATCGGAAGAACGTTCTCGGCGGGATCAACGACGGCGTGAATGAGCATCGGCTCTTTGGATTTTGCGAGTTTCTCGATCGCTTCATCGACCTGATCGGGCTTTTCTATTCTCATTGCTTTTATACCAACAGCTTCCGCTATCTTCGCGAAATCCGGGTTGTCAGACAGAATGGTGGCAGAGTATCTGCAGTTGAAAAAGAGCTGCTGCCACTGTCTCACCATTCCCAGCGCTTTGTTGTCCATCACGATGATCTTCACAGGAAGGTTGTACCTTTTTATCGTCATGAGCTCCTGTATGTTCATCTGGAAACCGCCGTCTCCGGCAAAAACTACAACCTCCTTGTCTGGGGCTCCTATCTTGGCTCCTATTCCAGCGGGAAGGGCGTATCCCATCGTTCCGAGTCCTCCGGAACACAGGAAAGACCTCTGGTGTTTGAACTTGTAGAACTGAGCAACCCACATCTGGTTCTGCCCCACATCCGCAACGACCACCGTGTCGTCTGGAAAGACATCGTTCACCTTTTCCACAACGTACTGGGGTTTTATGAGCTTCCCATCCCTCTTGTAGGTGAGCGGATACTTTTTCTTTATCTCCTGGAGCTCTTCGATCCAGTCTGAGAAGTCCGTCTCGATTTCGTACTTCAGGAATTCCTCAAGGACACTCTTCAGATCGCCGACTATGGGCACGTCCACCCGAACGTTCTTTCCGATTTCGGCGGGATCTATGTCAACGTGGACTATTCTGGCGTTCTTCGCGAACGTCCTGGGATTTCCGAGGATTCTGTCGCTGAATCTCACACCGAGGGCGATGATGAGATCTGCGTTGGCCACGGCGTAGTTCCCATAGTAAGTACCGTGCATTCCGATTCCTTCGTAGTAAAGCTTCTCGTCGGAAGGATTCACACCGCGTCCCATGAGCGTGCTGACAGCTGGAACCTTGAATTTGTCGATGAACTGGTTCACAAGATCCATGGCACCGGAAAGATTCGCTCCACCACCCACGATGACAACGGGGCGCTTCGATTCTTTCAAGAGTTCAATCGCCTTCTTTATCTGTTTGGGATGGCCTTTCACCGTGGGTTTGTATCCCGGAATTTCCACCGTATCAGGATAGTTGAATTCTCCCTCGGCCGTTTGTATATCTTTTGGAAAGTCCAGAAGGACAGGTCCCGGCCTTCCCGTTGTGGCAACGTAGAACATTTCCTTTATCGCGTAAGGAAGTTCTTCTATACTCGTAACGAGGTGGTTGTGCTTGGTGATGGGCATGGTGATTCCCGTGACATCCACTTCCTGAAAGGCGTCTGTTCCTATGAAAGAGGTGGGAACCTGACCGGTAATCACCACGATCGGAATCGAATCCATGTAGGCGGTGGCTATGCCTGTGACCGTGTTCGTGGCACCTGGGCCAGAAGTGACGATGACCACTCCGGGTTTTCCCGTGACCCTCGCGTAACCGTCTGCCGCGTGTGTGGCTCCCTGTTCGTGTCTGAAAAGATAGAAGTTTATCTTATCCTCGTAATTGCAGAGTTCGTCGTATACGTTGATGATGGCACCGCCGGGGATACCGAAAATCGTATCGACTCCTTCTTTCAGAAGGGCTTCGAATAACATCTTTGAACCTTTCATCTTCACGTGAACCACTCCTCTCGGAGATTGAATGATTATACCAGACCTGGAATAATAAATAAATCACGGGGGGTTTTTAGGAATGGTATATCACTCACTTTAAAATGTCAAGTTGTTGAATCGAATTTTTTGTTAGAAGTAGCATTTTTATCATGAAAATGTAAAATTTAGGATAAGATGAGAACATATCGATCCTTTAAAATGTTCACAAACTCTTCCCAAGGAGTGAGAAAAGTGCGGGTAGGAATCGCAGGGCTTGGAACTGTGGGTGGCAGTATATACCGCATACTGAAAGAAAGAGGAAATGAAATAGAAAAAAGGATCGGTGAAAAGTTCATCATTTCGAAGGTGATAAATCGCTCTCCTCAAAAGTACGAACTGCTTGGCGTTCCGAAAGAGGAGATAGCTTTCGATTTCGATGACCTCATTTTGAACAGCGATGTGATTGTAGAAGCAATAGGTGGAACGGATGTGGCGGTCGATCTTGTGCGACGTGCCTTGGAGCTGGGGCGAATCGTCGTAACTCCAAACAAAAATCTCATCTCCGAATACGGCAACGAGTTCTCAGAGTACATAAAAAAACGGAAGCTCTTCTTCGAGGCATCCGTGGGTGGGGGTATTCCCATCATATCTCTCCTTCAGGATTATCTGATCTTTCAGAAAGTCACCAGGATACGCGGAATAATGAACGGAACGACGAACTACATCCTCACGGAGATGAGCAAGGGAAGACATTTCGAAGAAGTTCTGAAAGAAGCACAGGAACTTGGCTATGCTGAAGCTGATCCCACAAACGACATCGAAGGTTACGACGTGGCGTACAAGGTCTCCGTCTTAGCTGGTGTGGTAACGGGAAGGTTTCCGGGCATAAACAGCGTGCAGTTCGAGGGCATAACCAGAATAGATCCGGAGTATCTAAAAGAGATCGTTCGCTCCGGAAAAAAGCTGAAGCTGATCGAGGAACTCGATTTTTCAACAAACAGATACGAGGTACGTTTGAGAGAAGTGACACCGGAGGATCCGTTCTTCAACGTGGATGGTGTAGACAACGCGATAGAAGTTTCAACTGATCTCGCTGGAGATTTTCTGCTGAAGGGAAGGGGAGCGGGTGGATATCCCACCGCCAGCGCCGTGATAGCGGATCTTTTCAGAGTGGCGAAATACAAAGTGCTCGGCGGTGCCGAGAAGTTCTCGGTTGTGGTGATGAAGTTCGGTGGAGCCGCTATCTCCGATGTGGAAAAACTCGAGAAAGTGGCCGAGAAAATCATAAAGAGAAAGAAGAGCGGTGTGAAGCCCGTTGTCGTGCTTTCCGCCATGGGAGACACCACGGATCACTTAATAGAACTCGCAAAGACGATCGATGAAAACCCCGACCCGAGAGAACTGGATCTTCTCCTCTCGACGGGAGAAATACAGAGTGTGGCTCTCATGAGCATCGCACTCAGAAAGAGAGGCTACAAAGCGATCTCTTTCACTGGAAATCAGCTGAAGATCATAACCGACAAGCGTTACGGATCAGCGAGGATCATCGACATCAACACGGATATCATTTCGAGGTATCTGAAGCAGGATTTCATACCCGTTGTCGCCGGGTTTCAGGGTATAACCGAAACGGGGGATATCACCACACTTGGGAGGGGTGGCTCAGATCTCACAGCGATCGCTCTCGCTTACTCACTGGGAGCGGATTTGTGTGAGCTCTACAAAGACGTGGACGGGGTGTACACGGCGGATCCCAGGATCGTAAAAGACGCGCGGGTGATAAAAGAGCTCTCCTGGGAAGAGATGATCGAGCTCTCGAGACACGGTGCCCAGGTGCTGCAGGCGAGAGCGGCGGAGTTCGCGCGAAAGTATGGTGTCAAGGTTCTCATAAAGAACGCACACAAAGAAACTCGTGGAACCCTTATATGGGAGGGGACAAAAGTGGAGAATCCAATCGTCAGGGCGGTTACCTTTGAAGATGGTATGGCGAAGGTTGTTCTGAAAGATGTACCGGACAAACCCGGTGTCGCAGCACGGATTATGAGAACACTCTCTCAGATGGGAGTGAACATCGACATGATCATACAGGGAATGAAGAGCGGGGAGTACAACACCGTGGCGTTCATCGTTCCGGAGTCCCAACTCGGAAAACTCGACATCGATCTTCTGAAAACAAGAAGCGAAGCAAAAGAGATCATCATTGAAAAAGGACTCGCAAAGGTCTCCATCGTAGGGGTGAACCTCACTTCAACACCGGAAATCTCCGCTACTCTCTTTGAAACACTGGCGAACGAGGGGATCAACATCGATATGATCAGTGCATCGAGCAGCAGGATTTCTGTGATCATAGACGGAAAATACGTGGAGGATGCCGTGAAGGCGATACACAGCAGATTCGAACTGGACAGGGAGTGATGAAATTGGGCATACTCGAAAAGTACAGAAGATTTCTTCCCGTAACAGACAAAACCCCTATGCTCTCTTTGAATGAAGGGAACACTCCTCTCATACCTCTTGTGAACATGAGCAGGGAACTCGGAATAAACATCTACGTGAAGTACGAAGGATCCAATCCGACGGGGTCCTTCAAAGATAGAGGAATGGTCGTTGCCGTCGCAAAGGCACTGGAAGAAGGCTCGAAAGCCATCATGTGCGCTTCAACGGGGAACACCTCCGCATCCGCTGCCGCGTACGCCGCAAGGGCAGGAATAAAGGCGATCGTTCTGATACCAGAAGGGAAGATCGCACTCGGAAAGCTGGCTCAGGCGATGATATACGGCGCCGTGGTGCTTCAGGTGAGAGGGAATTTCGACAAGTGTCTGGAACTGGTCAAGGAGATCACATCCAAATATCCCATCACACTCGTGAACAGTATCAATCCCTACAGACTCGAAGGTCAGAAAACGGCCGCTTTTGAGATAGTCGACGAGCTCGGAGATGCACCGGACTACCACTTCATCCCCGTGGGAAACGCGGGCAACATCTCCGCTTACTGGATGGGATACAAGGAGTATTATCAGCATGGATTCTCCACCAAGCTTCCAAAGATGATGGGATTCCAGGCGGAAGGGGCCGCCCCCATAGTTCGCGGTCATCCCATAGAAAACCCGGAGACGGTCGCCACTGCAATAAGGATCGGTAACCCCGCGAACTGGGAAAAAGCGGTCCGGGCACGCGATGAATCGGGTGGAGACATCGACATGGTGAGCGACGAAGAAATACTGCGCGCACAGAGACTCTTGGCTCAGAAAGAAGGGATCTTCTGTGAGCCCGCATCCGCTGCATCGATAGCGGGGCTTTTGAAGAAGCACAGACAGGGAATCTTCAGGGGTGGAGAGATCGTTGTGTGTACCCTCACAGGGAACGGTTTGAAAGATCCGAACATCGTCATCTCACAGCTCGAACCCCCAAGGACCATAGAAGGAAGAGTAGAAGAGATTCTGGAGGTACTCGACATATGAAGGTCCTGGTACCGGCCACAACGACCAATCTCGGAGCGGGATTCGACGTCTTTGGACTCGCGCTGGATCTTTTCAACGAAGTGGAGTTTTCTTTCGATACAAAAGAGACAACCATAGAAAGTACTGGAAAATACGCTTCGGATTTGAAGGACCACAATCTGTTTTTCGAAGTCTTCAGGTTCTTTGAGAGAAAAACCGGGTACAGAGTTCCGCCAGTCAGGATCAAGCAGACATGCAACATCCCTGTATCGAGCGGTCTTGGATCGAGCGCCGCTGTGATCGTCGCGGCGCTCCACATTGCGAACGAAGGAACGGGCAGAAATCTTTCACGGGAAGATCTCATGAAACTCGCTGTGGAGCTGGAAGGACACCCTGACAACGTTGTACCCGCTTTCACAGGGGGGCTTGTCGTTTGCTATCAAAACGGAAGTCATCTTGATTTCGAAAAGTTCGAAATCGATCTTTCTCTCACATTTTTCGTTCCAAACTTTTCGATGTGCACGAACGAGATGAGAAAGATCCTTCCGGAGAAGGTCCCTTTCGAAGATGCGGTCTTCAACATAAAGAATTCATGCCAGTTCCTTGCAAAGATCGCAGCTGGAAAGATCAAAGAGGCTCTGAAATACGTAGGGGATCGTCTTCACCAGAACTACAGGATAAACGACAATAAGAAGATGAAAGAGTTTGTGGAAGCCATCTTATCAAAAAATCCCGAGTACTGGTTTGTGAGCGGATCCGGTCCTTCTGTTTGTTCCAATATAAATGACTTTGAAGGGATTCCCTATCTCAAGGACGTTCTGAAGCTGAGGGTGAACAACAGGGGGATGATAGTTTCAGAATAGGGGGTGTATCGATGGGGGCAGTGGTTGTAAAGGATCTGAAAAGAAAGATTGGAAAGAAAGAGATCCTGAAAGGAATTTCTTTTGAGATCGAAGAAGGAGAGATCTTTGGTCTCATAGGACCGAACGGTGCGGGAAAGACCACAACACTCAGGATCATCTCCACGCTGATCAAGCCTTCCTCCGGAATCGTCACCGTATTTGGAAAGAACGTTGTTGAAGAACCACACGAAGTGAGAAAGCTGATCAGCTACCTTCCCGAAGAAGCGGGTGCCTACAGAAACATGAGGGGAATCGAATATCTGAGATTCGTCGCGGGTTTCTACGCTTCCAGTTCAAGCGAGATAGAAGAGATGGTCGAACGGGCAACGGAGATCGCCGGTCTCGGTGAAAAGATAAAAGACAGAATCTTAACCTACAGCAAAGGTATGGTGAGAAAACTCCTCATAGCGAGGGCTTTGATGGTGAATCCTCGTCTCGCCATCCTCGACGAACCCACCTCCGGCCTCGATGTCCTCAACGCAAGAGAAGTGAGAAAGATATTGAAACAGGCATCTCAGGAAGGTCTCACCATACTGGTCTCTTCTCACAACATGCTCGAAGTGGAATTCCTCTGTGATCGAATAGCGCTGATTCACAACGGAACGATTGTGGAAACGGGAACCGTTGAAGAACTCAAGGAAAGGTACAAAGCACAGAACATCGAAGAGGTCTTCGAGGAGGTGGTGAAATGTTCGGAAGACTCCTGAAAAAAGAGATAAAAGAGCTTCTCAATCTGGGGACGATCGTTTCTGTCGTTGTGGTGGCTGTTCTGTACGGTTCACTGGGCAACGTGTTCAAAAGCACCGTAGAGAAATCCACTGTTGGTCAGAAGGTGGCGATCGTGAGGGAAGACACAGGAACGATCGCCGAACTCGCAGAAAAAGCACTCGGCAATATGGTGGATATCGTGTACGCAGGAAGTGATCTGAAAGAAGCGGAAGAAGCTGTGAAGAAGGAAAAGGCTTCTGCGATCATTGTGATACCCAAAGGTTTTTCTCAAAGCTTGGAATCAGGTGAAAAAGCGCGGTTGGAAATTGTGTGGTACCTGAGAGGAACCGGCCTGTCAGAAGCGGTCTCCACGGGTATGATCTCATCCCTGATCGAATCCCTCAAGGTGCAGCTTGCTTCATTCTTACTGAACGATCCGAAAAAGCCCAGCTTCTGTTCGATCCACTCGAGATCGTTCAACACACCTACTTGAGGGGCAACCTCTTCGAAAATCACTCACCAGAAGCGATAATGAACGTCTTCTACTCTCAAAACATAATGATTCCCATTCTCATCATGATGCTGATAATCATGTCGGGATCTTCCCTCATCTCTTCACTCGCGCTGGAAAAGGAGAACAAGACTCTCGAGACACTCCTCACGATGCCCGTGAAGAGAGAACACATCGCACTCGCAAAGATCGTGGGAAGTGCGATCGTTGGTCCGATCCTTGCGGGAATATACATGGCAGGCTTTTACAGCTATATGAATTCTCTGACGCAGAATGTTCAGGGAATGGGATTGAACTTTAAGGCTGTGGATTTCCTGCTAATAGGATCGAGTCTCTTTCTTTCCATCCTGGCTGGCCTTTCTCTCTGTATGCTACTCGGTATGATGGCAAAAGACTACAGAAGCGCTCAGCTTCTCACGTTTCCCATTTCGATACTCGCACTGGTTCCGATGATAGCGAACATGATAATGGATTTTTCGAACCTTCCAGGAGTTCTCAAAGTGATCGTTTTCCTGATTCCTTTCTCCCATCCCATAATGTCTCCAAAGCTGGCTTTCTATGGAGACTACGGTCTCATTGTTTCAGGAATTCTGTACCTTCTCATCTTTTCGATTGTCACCACAGTTTTTGTGTTCAGAATATTCAACTCAGATTACGCTGTTCTCGGATGGCAAAGAGAGAAAAGGTTGAAATTCTTCTCACGCTGAACCTTTGACAGCAGTATAGACATTCAGATGAACCTTCATGTCGAAGGCCTCTGGTATGATACGCTCTGGTTCTGGTTCACACGAGCGAGCGATGGCTTCCACGGCGGAGAGAAGCATGTTCTTTGTGATCTTCGATCTTTTTTCCACAGCTCCTTTCATAATGCCGGGGAAAGCGAGGAGGTTATTCACCTGGTTTGGATGATCTGACCTTCCCGTTGCAACGATGAAGGCACCCGCTTCCCTTGCGAGTTCTGGATCTATCTCGGGAACAGGATTCGCGAGGGCGAATATCACAGGTTTTCTGTTCATCTTCCTTATCCACTCTGGTTTGAGGATGTTCCCCCTCGAAACACCTATGAAGAAATCAGCCCCTTCCAGGGCCGTTTCAAGATCGCCCGATAGTCCTTCTGGATTGGTGGTACGTGCGATTTCGAGGTGGTACTCGTTCAAACAGGTCTCCGGATTCTTTTCGTTGAGGATACCTTTTCTGTCGACAGCTACAACGTTTTTTACACCAAGATCGAGTAGAAATTTCACGATGTTGTAGCCAGCGGCTCCTATGCCGTTCACAACCACCTTTACTTCTTCGATCTTTTTCCCCGTGAGTTTCAGCGCGTTGAGAAAAGCTGCGGACACCACAACGGCGGTTCCCTGCTGGTCGTCGTGGAAAACAGGAATGTTCATCTCTTCCGAGAGGCGCTGAAGGATTCGAAAACACTTCGGCGCTCCTATGTCCTCGAGGTTTATGCCGCCAAAGCTCGGCTCTAAACTCTTCACAATGGAGATTATTTTTTCCTCATCCGATTCAGAGAGACAGATGGGAAAGGCGTCGAGATCGGCGAAAGCCTTGAAAAGAAAGGCTTTCCCCTCCATCACTGGAAGGGCACCGTAAGGCCCTATGTCACCGAGTCCCAGAACGGCGCTTCCGTCTGAAACAACGGCAACCGTGTTCCATCTTGAGGTGTAAACGTAGGTCTTTTCTGGATCCTCAGCGCAGATTTTGGCAACGTCCGCGACACCGGGTGTGTAGAGCAGAGATAGCGTCTCCCTATCAACCTTCTCAACAGGAAGGGCAGTTCTTATCTTTCCCTTCAGAAATCTGTGTATCTCGAGTGCATCCATATCTCTCACTCCTTGAAAATCGTGTTCCCACTGCTGTCGATCGCCACGATGAGGGGAAAATCCTCCACTTCTATCTCGTAGATCGCTTCGGGCCCGAGGTCTTCAAAGGCCAAAACTCTCGATTTCTTCACCCTTTTCGAGAGGGCAGCGGCCGTGCCGCTTGGGGTAACGAAATAAACCCTCTTCCACTTCTTACAGGCCTCTATCGCCTTTTTTGAACGCTTTCCCTTCCCTATCGTTGCGATGGCTCCCAATTTGAAAAGCATCTCCAGGTAGTCGTCCATTCGAGCACTCGTGGTGGGTCCTATGGCACCCACGGGCTTTCCAGACGGCGTTTTGGCGGGACCCGCGTAAAAGACAATTTGACCCCTGAGATCCACCGGTGGTTCTTCTCCTCTATCGACGATCTCTTTCAAACGTCTTTGAGCTTGATCTCTCATCACGATGAGCTTACCGGAGTAACGAATTTCCTGACCGGCTTTCAGATCTTCAATCCTCAAAAGTCACTTTCCCCCTTCTGCAGAGGTAACAATCCACCGAAACGGCAACCGGCAGGGTGGCGATGTGGGTCGGAAAATGTTCTATGTGAACGGAGTAAACGGTGATACCCTTTCCGAGACCTTGAAAGCCTATTCCGAGAAAGTTGAGTTCCTTTTCAAGTTCCTTTTCGAGCCCTGCGTACTTTGGATCTTTGTTTCTCTCTTTGAAGCTCTTCGTAAGCGCTAACTTCGAGAGGAGAAGGGCCTTATCGGCTGTTCCTCCGATTCCGATACCCACGTGAAGCGGCGGGCAGGCCTTTGCTCCGTGTTCTTTGATGTGCTCGATAACGAATTCTTTGACTTTCTCCACATCCGAGGTGGGAGTCATCATACGAAGAACCGTGAGATTTTCACTGCCTCCACCTTTCACCAGAAATCTGATCTCAAGGGATTTTCCCTTCACCTGGAAGATGTGGACGATTGCGGGAGTGTTCGTTCCAGTGTTGATTCTTTCAAAGAGTGGATCGGTGACGATCGAATAACGAAAAGGATACTCGCTGTACACCTCTCCAACGGCTCTGTTCAGAGTTTCCTCAATGGGTTCTTCCAGTTTTACCTCGTGACCGATGAAGACGAAGAATTCCACTATCCCTGTGTCCTGACAGAGTGGAAGTTTTTCCTCTTTGGAAACGCGGTAGTTTTCCTTTATTATATCTGAAAAGGGACCTTCGTACCGCTCGATGATTTCTTCTACCTCTGGATTGATCTTTATGTTGGCATCAATGATAGCCTTCTTGATCTTTTCGGAAATAACATGTTTGTTTATCAAAGCTCTTCACCTCAAGAGAGATTATATCACTGAAGGAGGGGGAATATGAGAATTGTTGTGAATTTGAAACCTGAGGAAATCCCAAAGCACTGGTACAACGTACTCGCAGATCTTCCGTTCAAACTCGATCCGCCGCTGGACCCCGAAACGAAACAACCCATTTCACCCGAGAAGCTCTCTGTTATCTTCCCCATGAGTCTGATCGAACAGGAGGTCTCAGAAGAGCGGTTCATCGAAATACCCGAGCCCGTTCTGAAAGAATACGCCGTTTACAGACCCACTCCCCTCATCAGAGCCACTTTCTTAGAAGAGTACCTCCAGACTCCGGCGAGGATCTACTACAAGTACGAAGGAGTGAGCCCCACTGGAAGCCACAAGCCGAACACGGCCATCGCCCAGGCCTACTACAACAAAACCGAAGGAGTCAAAAGACTCGTCACAGAAACGGGAGCGGGACAATGGGGCAGCGCTCTCTCGTACGCCGGCGCCAAGTTCGGGCTGGAAGTGAAAGTGTTCATGGTGAAGATCAGTTACCAGCAAAAGCCGATGAGAAAATACATGATGAACCTCTTCGGAGGAAAGGTAACTCCAAGCCCCAGTGAAGAAACGAATTTCGGAAGAAAGATCCTGAGTGAAGATCCAGACAATCCAGGTAGTCTTGGCATCGCCATCAGTGAAGCACTGGAAGTGGCCGTGTCTGATCCGAACACGAAGTACTCCCTCGGAAGCGTATTGAACCATGTTCTGCTCCACCAGACGGTTATAGGCCTCGAAATCAAGAAACAGCTCGAACTCATAGGTGAAAAACCAGACATCTTACTGGGATGTCACGGAGGAGGATCGAATTTTGGAGGAACGATACTTCCCTTCGTTCCAGACAAACTTTCCGGAAGGGATATCAGGTTCGTCGCCTGCGAGCCCGCCGCGTGTCCATCCTTGACGAAAGGGAATTACGATTACGATTTCGGAGACACCGCGGGACTCACACCTCTGCTGAAAATGTACACCCTTGGAAAGGACTTCATTCCTCCGAAGATACACGCGGGAGGTCTCAGATACCACGGCTCCGCTCCGATAATCGCAAGACTCGTGAAAGAAGGACTTGTGGAGGCACAGGCTTTCGATCAGGACGAGACGTTTGAGGCAGCGAAGATCTTCGCAAAGCTCGAAGGAATAATTCCCGCCCCGGAATCCGCTCACGCCATCGCAGGAGCCATAAGGGAAGCAAAGAAAGCGAAAGAAGAAGGAAAAGAGAAGGAAAAGAACGTGTGATAGTATTCACTCTGAGCGGCCACGGTCTGCTCGATCTCACAGCGTACGTGTGAGGAGGTAAAACACGTGAAGAAGAAACTGCTGTTCTCCATATGGCTGAACGCCATCATAACGCTCTTTGAAGTGGTCGGCGGCTTGATATCCGGGAGTCTCGCCCTTCTGGGCGACTCCCTTCATAATTTTTCCGATACCATGAGCCTTCTCGGAAGCTTCATCGCGATGAAGATCAGCGAGAAACCGAAGAACAAAAAGTACACCTTCGGCTACAGAAGAAGCGAAATCATTGTGGCTTTCTTGAACTCCGTATCCATCTTCGTTGTTTCAACACTCGTTGTCATCGAAGCGGTGAAAAGATTGGTAAACCCCGCCACCGTTCACACGTCGGTGCTTCTCCTCGTCTCCTCGATAGGTCTCACTGCCAACTTCTTTTCCGTCATCCTTCTTCACACCCACAGCAAAGAAAGTATGAACGTTCGATCTGCGTACCTGCATCTCATCGCAGACACCCTGTCCTCGATCCTTGTGGTTCTTGGGGCTGTTTTCATGAGGGTCTGGAAAATATACTGGCTCGACCCTGTTCTCGCCTTCGTTATAGCCTTATACATGTTCAAAGAAGCCTATGAGATAGTGAAGGAGTCTCTTGAAATTCTCATGGAAGCTTCACCGAACCTGGACTTTGAGAAAATAAAGGAGGAAATTGAAAAAATAGAAGGTGTGAGGAACGCCCACTATTTTCACGCCTGGAGAGTGGGAGAGAAAGAAATCCACTTCGAGTGTCACGTTGAAGTGGACAACATGGAACTGAAAGACGCCCAGAAGATCATAGACGAAATAGAAAAAAGATTGAAAAAATACGGGATAACCCACACCACCGTTCAGCTCGAATGTGAAAGATGCAGCAAAGAGATGATCTGCAGTTAGAGTTTCAAAACGGGTTCTTCTTTCAAAAGCCTCCTGTCGCTGGTGAATAGTACAACCTGTCTGGTCTTGGACACCTCTTTCAGTTCCTGCCAGAGTAGGTCTATCTTCTCATCGTCCAGATCGACAAAAGTGTTGTCCACAACAAGGGGACTCTCAATCTCCAGAACACGACTTATAAACCTCTTCATCTGAAAACTCAGGAGTTTCAAAGCGGAGGTGTTCAACACATCGACAACCTTTTTTTCTTCGGGAACGTTGATCGTCACCATCAGATCCGGAGAAACCTTGAAAACCTGACTTTCTTTGAAGAACCTTCTGTAAACATCCGTCAACTCTACTGCCAGATCCCTTGTGTAACCCCTCAACAGTTCCTCGTGTTCTTTTTTGATCCGATCCTTAAACTCGGGAATGTAACCAATGGCCCGCTCAAAAATCTCGAGTTCAACCTTCTTCCTGAAAAGCGCTTCCAGAACATCGAAAGGTTCTTCGAGAGGTGAAACCACGAGTTTCTCCAGTTCACTTTCTATCTGTTCCACTTCTCTTTTGAGTTCTTCTATTATCGCGTTTGATCTGCTCGATTCTATCTCTTCTTTTTCTTTCATGAAGTTAGCGATTTCTTTTTCCAGTGAATCTCTGGTTTTCCTCAGATTTGCACGTCTTTCCAGAAGGTCTCTCAACACCTTCAATTCATCTTCGCTGTCGACTCCTATTTCCTTCAGCGTGTTTTTCAGTACTTCTTCCTGCTCTCTGGAGTACTCCTGCAGTTCTTCCAGATTCTTTTTCTTGGCAGATAGAGAAGCCTCAACGGAGCTTTTCAAAATCAGAAGTTCTCTCATCTGTTCTTCCACGTTTTCAACCGCCTTTCGTGGTTCACTTCCGTACTTCGAAAGAAACGGTATTCTTTCGAAGACCTTCTTCACGATCTGATCCCTCAAAAATTTTTCGAGTTCTTCGATGTTATCAACACCTGCGGTTTCCTTCAGCTTGCTCACGATCTGGTTCTTTCTCTCGATCAACGACCTCTTTTGCGTCGAAAGATTCATGAGCTCACTTTCAAGTTCAAACAATTTCCTTCTCAACCTGTAATAGTTCCACATGGAAACCACGGAGGCACCTGTTCCTGCCAGTGTCAGATAGAAGAACAGGTATCCCGACTTGAGAAAGGCAAAGATGATGGAAACCAGTGCAAAGGTCAGGAAAACGGCAACAAAAATCCTGAAAATAGAAAGTGTTTTGTCGAAGCGCTTCATGTCGTCACCTGTATTTTCGATCTTTGCCTGAGTTTCTTCGAGTTTTTCATCTATTTCCCTGAGAGGCTCTCTGAGATGACCTATTATCTCGTTCAGCTTTGCTTTCTGTTCGTTTTCCACCAATTCTATCTGTAACTTCATGTTCTCCAACTTGAGTTTCAGTTCTTCAAGACTGCTGACGGAGAAGTCTTTCATGATCGTCTTCAGTCTTTCTTCCGTATCTTTCGATTTTTCCTCGAGTGATTCTATCTCTTTTTCCAGTTCTTTACCGCGCTCTCTCAAATAATCCAGTTTCTGGGCAATCTCGATCGCTTCACGAACTTTTTCTTCGGAAACCGCTGTTTTCCTTTCGATCTCCTCGAGTTCTTTTTCAACACGGAGAAGCTCCGCTTTCATCTCATTGATTCTGGCTTCGATAGAAGACAATCTCTCAGATTTTTCACTCTCGAATCTATCGATCTCTTCCTCCAGAAGTCTTCTCTTCTCCTGAAGATCCCGCGAAAGCTCTTTCTTTCTCTTCAAAACCAGAAGGAGCGATCGCCTTTTTTCTTTCCAGGCCTCAACTCTCTCTTTCAGGTTTGAGATCTCAGCCTCCAGTTCTTTCGTCTTCTTCATCAAGACAGAGAAATCCTCGTTCAATATCCTTTCAAGTTCCACTGCTTCGGGTCTGTTTCTGTAGCTTTCCATAAGGAAGGAAGCGACCTTTTTCGAACCGTTGAGGGTGTTGTCCACTCCCTCCGATATGAAAGAAGTGAAGGAAAACAGTTCGGGATCCAGTCTTCCCTGACCGAATTCCACCCTTCCCTCACTCGTCTCGAGATATCCCCCAAACCTGTTCGAAAACCATGGCCTGTAGTTCTCAAGTTCGGGAAGCTCTCCCGTGAGGCAGTATCTTATAAAATTCGCAAGGGTGGTTTTTCCAGCTGCGTTCCCTCCGAAGATGATGTTCAACCCGCTTTTCAGGGGGAAAGAAAAATTCTCGAATTTTCCAAACCCTTCAACGTGTACACGCTCTATTTTCATGTTTCATCCCCCGTTTCGATTTCTTCCAGCAGCAATGCATCAAGCTTTGGCCGGTTTTTCTTTTTCAAGATTTTACCAGTGAACTTTACGCTTCTTCTGTTCTTTATTCTCTCAACTTCCCTATCCCAGAAGATCCCTTTCAAAAGGGTAAAAGACTCCTCGGGAACTTCCATCAATTCGTCGAAAACGCTTATTTCTTCGAGCTTCACTTTGAAACCCGAAAGATCTATTCTTTCGAATTTTTCACCATCGTACACGAGGCATTCACATTTTTCAGAGAGGGGAGAAGACGTGAACTCAGGGTAGGAAAAATCCAGCCTTCGTTCAACAGAAACATCGAGATAATCCACGATCTCATCCAGAACAATCGAATTCTGAGGAATATAGTCCTTTATGAATTTTTCAGCGATGATAGGATCCACCTCTTCTGAAAAGAGGTTTATAAACACAAACACTCCTTCAAATGTCCTCAAGACGTGGTTCAAAAGTTCAAGTTTTGCGCTGTCCAGTTCTTTCCGAAAAAACAACCAGCCCCCCGGGTAGTCGAAAAACCTCAAACCTTTGATCAAAATGTACTTCATTTCACCCCTCCTTTTTCAAGGGTTTTTCAAGAAAATTTAAGGCGTTCTTTTTGATCGTTTCAAGAGGATGTTACGGAGATCGGTTAAATTCTAACTTGCGTGTCCCTCATCCCCCCGATCCCCCTGACCCGATGAAGACAAGACACAAAGTATGGGAGGGACGAAAGTCCCTCCTTGTGTTTTTATTTAGGTATGTAAAGCTTCAAATCACGCTCGATGTTGTCTATTCTGGTCTGCTGCACCTGAACGATCTTCGTGGGATGGTAGGTTGTACCAACCCCGAAAACGAGCAGGAACACCCTGTTTGGAATCCCCACTATTAAGGTGGCGTCTCGTGGTATTACAATATCGTATTCTGTGGAGATCTTCGGTTTTTTGTAGTAGAAGAACCTGTAAGGTGAAAGACCTGGCTTCACATCCCTTGAAAAGAGTACTTCATTTCCGTCCTTGACGGTGATCCACACGGGATCGTTCCCTATGACAAAGATCCTCATGTATCCAGTCGTGGGATCGTCTTCGATCTCAGAAAATATCCTTTCAAAATCCACGCTGGCTTTTTCAAAGTATTCGTACGCAGTTATATAGCGACTGATAATGGAATTGGGTTTCAGAAGTTCCTCTACCACCTTCAGTCGTTCCTCGTAACTCTTCAGTGTAGATTGAAACTGTTTTTCCACTTCGTCCATCCTGGCTTCAAGCTTCTTCAAAAAATAGAAATTGAAAACAGACAGCACGAAGAAGAGTAAAATAGCGATGACTATCAAAGAAGCGAAAAACGTTACGAGACTGTCTTTTTTCATCTTCGATCACCCTAATCCAGAAATCATTCTCTTCACCTTCTGAACCGTGTTGTCAACTTTCTTTGTGTTCACACCGAGCTCTTTCGCTATCTCGCTGTATGAGCATCCATCAAGCCATCTGAGAAAGATCTCTTTTTCTTTTTCATTCAATAGTTCAAGGACTGTTTCTAAAATTATGCCAGAAAATGCGCTTCTGGCAACATCGGTCTCGCTATCGGGCACTTCAAAAGGTGCGTCATCTTCCTCTTTTTCCATACCATCCACGTTCACAGCGTCTGAGAGCATCCTGTTCTTCTTTCTGTTCAGATAAGTGAGAAAGGACTTTATCTCGGAGTCAACACTCCTCCATGCAAAAGACGTGAAAGAGCTTTTGGTTTTATCGTAATAGAAAATCGCCTTTATCAATCCCACAAGGCCGTTTTGAACTATATCTTCGTGTTCGGCCCAGCTCGCAAAATACTGGGAAGCGATCTTAACAACCATAGGGTAATACTTCTCAACAATGAGGTCGATGGCTTCTTTGAATCCTGCCTGCGCGTACTCAACGAGTTCTTCAACTCTCTTACTTCTCAGTCTGTATTTCAGCATTCTATCCGAGAGACCTCGGATCCAGAGCGTCTCTCAACGCGTCACCAACGAAGTTGAAAGAAAGCACGGTGATGAAGATGAAGATACCGGGTATGAGAAGCCAGGGGTACTTCGTCATGTAGGTGACGTTCTGAGCCTGTGCGAGCATGAGCCCCCAGCTTGCATCGGGTTCTCTTATACCGAGACCCAGAAAGCTGAGACTCGCCTCCCCCAGGATGTATCCGGGTATTGCAAGAGTGGCGGCAACTATCAAATAGCTCGTCGTGTTTGGAAGAACGTGACGAAAGAGGATCTTCGTGTCTGGAAAGCCGAGCGCCTTTGCTGCCTCCACGAACTCCCGTTGCTTTATGGAAAGCACCATTCCCCTTATCACCCTGGCTCTGCCCGCCCATCCGATGAAAGAGAGTATGAAGACAAGCAAGATGTACACCTGTGTGGATGGGATGTCCAGGGGAAGCAACGACCTCAAAAGGATCAGAAGGTAGAATCCCGGAAGCGACATGATGATCTCAGAGAACCTCATCATGAATTCGTCCACGAGTCCACCGTAGTATCCGGAGATTCCGCCAAAGATCAAAGAGAGCGCAAAGGTGATGAACATTCCTATGAAACCAATGGAAAGGGAGATCCTCGAAGCAAACACGAGCCTGCTCCAGATGTCTCTACCGTACTGATCCGCACCCATTATGTAGAATCTCACGTATTCGTTGTTGTCATAATTGTCCACACCGAAGAGGTGGTACCTGAAGGGTATGAGCCAAAAAAGATAACCGAGTCTGTGCTTTCTGTCACCACCCCAAGATTTGATGAACCATTTTACCGGATACGTTTTGTAATCGTAATCGACCACCTTTCCTGTGATCATCTCAATGTCTTCACCTTTTTTCACGAGGATCATGTTGAGCTTCTCTTTTATGACGACCTTTTCGATCTCATCGGGGGAATTCAGGCCAAGTCTGAAACCGTATTTCCCAAAGTACGTGTCTTTCGCGGCTTCGGAAGAGGTTTCTATATCTGCCTCTCCTTTCGTTAGAACCTTTTCGTCGTATCCGAACAGAAGGTAATCAACCACTTTCGTTGTTGAACCGGCGTATTTCATGGTGCCGTCCTTTGGAACGATGTAATACTCTTCGTCCAGCATGAAAGAGAATCCCGTTACACCGTCTTTTCCGATTTCGTACTCAACCTGTGTTCCGAAAACATCGAGAACGAGCCTTTTCGGGAAGAGCATTTCGTAGAATTTTCTCTCGAAAGTTGCTTTGTCCACGTAGCTTATCGTGGGAAGCACGTAGGCACCCACTCGTTCTCCCTTGTACTCCCTGTGTATCTTCGTGGGAGGAGCGAAGGAATGCTTGAGAGACTGTTCGTAGGGATGGTGCGGGGAGAGAAAATCCGCGAACAACGCCATGAGATAGAGGACGATCAGAACGTACAGCCCGAACATTCCGAGTTTGTTTCTTTTGAAGGCTCTCCAGACGAGTTCCCTCCTGGAAAGGACCCTTTCCTTAAACTCTATTTCCCCGTTCTCTATCATCGTCTTTTCCTCAGCCATTGCGATTCCTCCCTCACTCGAATCTGACCCTTGGGTCCACAGCGGCGAGAAGCACATCCGCCACAAGGTTACCAATCACGAGCATTATCGCACTGATCACGGCGGACGCCATAACGATGTAAATGTCCTGCTGAAGGAGTGCCTGGTAAATGAGCCTTCCCATGCCGGGCCAGGCAAAGATGTTCTCTATGATGACCGCTCCTCCGAGAACGTTGGAAATACTGAACCCAAGGAAAGTGATCATGGGGTTGATAGCGTTCCTCAGGGCGTGCTTGTATATCACCACACGTTCTGGCATTCCTTTCGCACGGGCAAATTCCACGTAGTCCTCGTTCAGCACGTCGAGAAGACTACCTCTCATGTATCTCATGAGGGAAGCAAAACCACCGAAACCAAGAGCGATGGTTGGAAGAACAAGATGAGATGCGATATCCTTGAACTTCTCCCAGGTTGTCATCTGGTTGTGATTCACCGAGACCATACCGGCGATTGGAAACCAGCCGGTCTTCGCAGCCATGTAAAGGAGCAGAATGGCCAGGAAAAACCCTGGAAGGGCAATTCCACTGAAAGCGACAACTGTGAGAATCTTATCCCAGATGCTGTACTTCTTCAGAGCCGAGAAAACACCGACGATTATTCCAAGCAACCACTCGAACGCAAGGGAAGAAACGGAGAGTATCACCGTAGCGAAGACCCTCTCCCAGATGAGTGTGGAAACGGGCCTTCTGTAGTAGAACGAGTAACCAAAATCTCCTTTCAAAACGTTTTTCAGCCAGATGCCGTACTGAACGATCCAGGGCTTGTCCAGGCCAAGCTCCTTTTCCATCTTCTCGAGGAACTGCTGAGAAACGGAAGGATCGAGACGGTACATGTCCAGGAAATCTCCTGGAGCCGCCTCCATGATGATGAAAACTATGAAAGAGATGATTATGAGCTCAGGAATCATGATGATCAATCTACGTGCGATGTACTTGAGCAAGCAAGATCACCTCTTTGAACAGAATTTGAAGGGGAGGGGAAGATCCCCTCCCGATAGATTACTGCTCTTTCCAGACACAATCCTGGTTCCAACCCCACACACCGCCGAAAGCGGTGGGTTCCACGTTGTGAAGTTTGTTGCTGTAGGCGTAGAGATAGAGCTGCTGGGTGGTGTAGATGAGCGGTATGTGTTCAGACACGAGCCTCTGAAATTCTCTGAACATATCTACGACTTTCTGCTGATCGAGTATCTTCACGTTCTCTTCGAAGATTCTGTCGATCTCTTTTTCCCAGTCTGGCAGGTAGTAATCGTTGGGATCGACGAAGTCTTTGACCTCCGGATGGTAGTTCCAGAAGTGGAGAGATCCCTTGATTCTCCAGACGTTGGCTCCTCCCTGAGGTTCATCGGATCCGGTGAGTCCTATAATGATAGATTCCCAGTCACCGTTCACAACGAGCTTCTGGACGAGCGTGTTGAAATCGATGGGAGCAAAGGTGACATCCATTCCGAGTTTTTTGAGCGCTTCTGTTATGATGTTACCCATTCCTTCGCGGATCTGGTTTCCGGCGTTAGTCATGATGATGAACTTCACCGGGTTTCCTTCGCTGTCGAGGAGCTGGCCGTTTTCATCCCATTTGAAACCACCGAGCTTGAGCATCGTTCTGGCAAGATCGAGGTTGTACGGGTACTTTCTGAGAACGGATTCATCGTAATAAACGGTCGCAGCCTGACTGATGGGGCCCCACTGTTCAACCGCGAGGCCGTTGTAGAGCGTGTCTATCATGGATTGTTTGTCGATGGCGTAAGCAACAGCCCTTCTGAAGAAGTCGTTTCTGAACCATTTCCTCTTCACAGGATCTGGGGCGTTCCAGTTGAAAGTGATGAACGTGGTACCAAAGTTGGGGCCACCCACACCGACAACCCAGCCTTTTTCCTGAGCCATGGCCTTGAGCTCAGCGTATTCTGTTCCGCGTGGCCCGTACACGTCAACTTCTCCGTTTTCGAACGCGAGCCTCTGGGCGTCCTGTGTCGGAATGATCTTGAAGATGATACCGTCGAGATAAGGAAGCTGCTTTCCTTCTTTGTCGTACTTCCAGTAGTAGGGGTTCTTCACGAATCTCACGTACTGATCGGGAACGTACTCAACCGGAATAAACGGACCAAGTCCCACGATTTCTCCCTTGTTGATGGCGTCAACCGTCCAGAATTCCTTGAATTTTCCTTCTTTCACATACGGTTCCGCGAGGTGTTTTGGGAAGATGGGAATATCTCCAATGTACCTTACCGCAAGTCTGTACGTTTCTTTGAGGGGTGTCTTCACCGTGTAATCGTCGATCTTTTCGGCTACTGGCCAGTTGTCTGCAAAGAGATCCTGCATATCGTTCGGTATGTCAGGGTTGAAATAGACATCGTTAATTGTGAAGACCACATCGTCTGCTGTGAACGGTGTTCCGTCACTCCATTTGACACCCTTCCTCAGGTGCCAAACGATTTCCATGCTTCCGTCCTCGTTTTGGATGAGTTCCCAGCTTTCTGCGAGAGCGGGATGGATCCTTGCGTAATTGTCGAGCTCGATCATGGAAGCCATGAACCTCGCTATAACATCTGTAGAGCTCGTCTCCTGAGCCACGACATCGTTACACGTTCTGGGACCAGAAAGCGTCGGTACTACGAGCACTCCCCCGTACTGTCCTGTGAACTCTGCTCCGATGTACGTTTCGAACTGAGCGAACGGTGAAAGTTCTGCGAAAAGTGCAACGGCTGCAATCATAAGGAAAATACCAAGAAACCTACGCATAACATCACACCTCCTCTATGACGAATGTAAATGACACGCCACCCAGTGACCTGGGGAAATTTCCTTCATCACCGGATACTCTTTCTCACACACGGGCATCTTGTAAGGACACCTCGGATGGAAGAAGCAGCCAGTCGGCCTGTTGATCGGGCTTGGAACCCCACCCCTGAGAATGATACGCTTTCTTGTGCGCTCAACCTTCGGATCCGGCACGGGAACAGCAGAAAGCAGGGCTTGGGTGTACGGATGAAGGGGATTGTCGAATATCTCATCGGTGTTTCCCATCTCCACGATCCTGCCGAGGTACATGATGCCGACCTCGTGGCTTATAAATCTCACAAGTCCAAGGTCGTGCGAGATGAAAAGATATGTGAAACCTTTCTCTTCCTGCAGTTTGAGAAACAGGTTTATAACCTGTGCCTGAACGGAAACGTCCAGTGAAGCCGTGGGTTCGTCGAGTATCACTATCTCGGGGTTTATGGAGATCGCCCTTGCGATAGCGATCCTCTGTCTCTGGCCTCCACTGAACTGATGGGGATATCTTTCGAGGTGATATTCCTTGAGTCCCACGCTTTTGAGAAGATCTTTTGCCATATCTACGGCTTCTTCTCGTGTTTTCGCCAGTCCGTGGAACAGAATGGGCTCAGTGAGGATGTCGCCAACCGTCATTCTCGGGTTCAAGGAACTCATAGGATCCTGAAAGACGATCTGTATCTTCCTTCTGAATTTCATTCTCTTTTCATCGATGTCGTCGAGCAGGATCTGATAGAATTTCTCTTCGCTTTCTTTCGCTTTTTTAAAGAAGATCTCCGCGTACTTCTTATCCACATCCTCGAGCACGTCCACAATCTGATCCGGTGAGAGTTTTTCCCTCATTTCGCGGAATATATCCACGTAGGTCGTTTTCAGATAGTTCTCCGCATCTCTTCTTTTCATGAAGTAGTACGTGGTGTCGTCACCGTCGATCACAACACGGCCCGCGGTGGGATTCGTGAGGCGCAGGATCGTCTTTGCAGTCGTTGTTTTTCCACATCCCGACTCGCCAACGAGGGCGAACGTTTTTCCCTTTTCCACGGAAAAAGAGATATCATCGACCGCTTTCACGTAACCAACGATCTTTTTCACAAGAAATCCTTTTCTGATCGGGAAATACTTTCTCAGACTCAGCACCTCGATAGTCTTCATCCTGAACAGCTCCCCTTCATACGATGAGTGTGTATCCCAAACTATCCACAGCGCTTTTTATTTGCTCTTTGGAGACCTTTTCATCATCGTAATCCACGCCGACAACCTCAGCCGCCATTTCGTAATCTACCTTGAACACACCGTCGAGTTTCTCGATGGCTTCTTTAACTCTCTTGTAATCTTCCTCTGTTTTTGCACCTTTGAGCATGAAATAGTTCAACCTTCTCAACTCTCATACCTCCTTTCGAATCTCATGCCTTCGATTATCAATCTTCCGTTTTTTGCTTCCCAGAAGGTCATCTTCTTCTTTCCGGGAAATTGAATGTATCTCACTTTCACTTTTCCGTCGCCGGTACCTATCCATGCACCTTCCCTATCAATATAGTTTATCAAACCTGGTTCATCTCCCGAACTATCTATCGCTGTCACTCCGAACAATTTCACTTCAACGTTTCCCAAGAAAGCTCTTGCACCGGGTCTGGAATCGTAAGCCCTGATCTTGTTCTTCACCGATTCAGCGTCCTTTGAGAAATCCACGATCAGGTCCTCTTTTTTATCATTGGAGCATAGGTTGCTCTAGAATGATCCTGCTCTTTCAGCTCTATGTCCCCCACTTTCAACTTCTCTAAGAATTCGTTCGACATCTCTTTCGACAGTTCTATCAAACGTTTCTCCAGCTGATCGAAAGTTTCAAATGGATCTATAGAAATTTCCCTCTGGAGTGCGATGGGACCTGCATCGAGCTCTCTCACCATTTTGTATATGGTAACGCCCGTTCTTTCTTCACCGTTCTCGAGCACTCTCTGTATAGGAGAAGCGCCCCTGTATTTTGGAAGAAGAGAGGGATGAATGTTGTAACAACCGAGGCTTGGAAGAGAAAGTACCTTTTCACCCAGGATCTTTCCGTAGGATGCGACTATTATAACATCTGGCCCCACAGACCGGAGAAATTCTAAAGCTTCTTTCTTGTTTATCGATTCGGGTTGAATGAAAGGAACTCTGTGTTTTTCAGCTACTACCTTCACCGGAGTTGGCTCAACTTTCCTTCCCCGTCCCCTCGGTTTGTCCGGCTGGGTGACCACACCCACCACGTTGAACCCGTTTTTGATCAAATGCTCCAGTATTTCCGCTGCGAACTCCGGTGTCCCCACAAAGACAATTCTCAAGATGCCACCTTCCTTTTCAACATCTCAAGAGTTTCCCGATCAGTCTTCAACGTGATAAGAGCGTATCCTTCCCCGTAGTCTTCGTTCAGTATCTCCAGTCGATCTTTCAGAGCGTAGATCTGCCCTATCTTTTCCAGGGGAACTTTCAAAGTTTCCTGAATATCCTTTTGTCCCATGATTTCTTCCAGTGTGTCCAGAAGCTGATCCAGTCCTATCCTTTTTTCCGCTGAAATGAACAGAGCCTCCGGATACTTCCATTTCAGCGTTTCTATCCTCTCTCTGGGACAGAGATCGATCTTGTTGAAAACCAGAATCCTTGGAATCTTATCGGCACCGATTTCTTCCAGAACCCTCTCAGAGGCTTTCATCTTTTCTTCGAGATACGGATCGGAAGCGTCAACAAGATGTATGAGCACATCCGAATACTTTATCTCTTCGAGTGTCGCTTTGAACGCACTCACAATGGTGTGAGGTAGCTTTCTGATGAACCCGACAGTGTCACTCACAAGAACTACTCTTCCGCTCTTCAGCTTCAACCGTCTCGTGACTGGCTCGAGAGTGGCAAAGAGTTTGTCAGCGACGTACACATCACTATCGGTTAAAACCTTGAGAAGAGTAGATTTCCCGGCGTTTGTGTATCCAACTATGGAAACATGTGGGATTTTCTTTTCCAGTCTTTGTTTTCTCTGAGTGTTTCTTTCTTGCTCTATTTCTTTCAATCTTTTTCGAAGCTGTGCGATGCGGTTTTTTATGTGCCTTCTCAAAACCTCCAGCAAGGGTTCACCCGGCCCTCTGGTGCCAATACCTCCACCGAGTCTGGAGAGTTCCTCACCCTTTCCTACGAGCCTTGGAAGCTCGTAAAGCAAACTCGCCATCTCCACCTGGAGCTTTCCTTCTTCGCTCGTTGCGTGACGGGCAAAGATTTCAAGGATCACCTGCGTTCTATCAAGAACATCTATGTTCAGCTCTTCCTGCATATTTTTGTACTGCACCGGTGTGATTTCATCGTCAACGACCACGAGATCCGCTTCGCAGAATTCAACTACTTCTTTGAGCTTTTGTAACTTCCCCTTTCCAAGGTAGGTAGCCGGATCCGGTTTTGCCCTCTTTTGCCAGAGCCATTCAACAACCTCAACACCAAGGGTTTTACACAAACCCTTCATTTCTTCAAGAGACTCTTTTATTTTCTCTTCATCTTTACCAACAGCAACGATCACCGCTTTTTTCCCTTCAAGATCCCTCGTTCTCAGAGATCTCATCCTCCTGCTCTGTTTCCTGTTTCTTTGGCATCAGCATCACATAAGAGGAAGGAATGATCGTGCTGATCGCGTGTTTGTAGATGAGACTCTGTTGGTTTCCGCTCTCCAGCAAAACCGTGTAGCTGTCGAAAGATCTGATGAATCCCTTTGTCTGAAAACCGTTCACCAAATACACCTTCACTTCGATTCTGTTAACCCTGAGATGGTTCAGAAACCTGTCCTGAAGGTTGAACTTCTCCGCCAAGGCAAACTCCCCCCTCGATGTGATTTCAAAATAGAATTATACTGAAAAATTTTCAACTATCAGCTTCTTGAGTTTCTCCTTTACTTCTCCTACATCTTCGAACGTTAAATTGTACCACACAGCTTCTTTGTATCTTTTGAACCATATGATTTGTCTTCTGGCAAAGTGTCTGGTGTTTCGTTTTATGAGATGAACCATCTTGTCAAGATCGTACTTCCCTTCCAGATAGTCGATGACTTCTCTGTATCCTATCGTTTTCATCGAATTGAGATCTTTCGAATATCCCATCCCCAAGAGTCTCTTCACCTCATCTACTAGGCCCATCTCTATCATCTTATCAACTCTTTTGTTTATTCTCTCGTAAAGTTCGTACCTTTCCCGAGTCAAAACAATTATGAAAAACCTGTCGTCACCCTTTGCTTCTTTTTGAAGTTCCGAGATCCTTCTTCCCGTTTTCATGTAAACTTCAAGGGCTCTGATCGTTCTCTTGAGATCGTTTGGATGAATGCGTGTCGCCGCTTCAGGATCGAACTCTTCGAGCATTTTTCTCAAAATCCCGGGCTCTTTTCTCTCTAATTCTCTGAGCTCTTTTCTTATGTTCTCGTCGGCGGGCACTCCTTCGAATATACCCCGAACCAGCGCGTCGGCGTACAGTCCCGTTCCTCCAACGTAAACAGGGATCTTCCCACGTCTGAGAACGTCTTCCATTGCTCTCAGAGAATCCTTCCTGTACATGAAAGCGTTGTAATACTCATCAGGATCGATGATATCTATCATGTGATGAAGAACCCTCTTTCTCTGCTCTGGTGTTGGTTTGGCTGTTCCTATGTCCATATAACGATAGATTTGCCTCGAGTCCATCGAGATGATCTCCGCACCTATTTCTTCACAGACTTCGATCATGATATCTGTCTTTCCAACAGCAGTGGGCCCACCGACTATGGCTATCTTCATCGCTTGTATATCACCCCATAGAGAACACCGCTCTTTCTGGAACCTTTCAGTTCGTCAACCCTGATTCTTTTGAAGAGAGAATCCTTCACGTGGCTTTTGAGGATCACCTTCTTCTTCGCGATTCTCAGCATTTCCTCAATGTCTTCTTCGTTCACCGTGTCGTACACAGCGAAGGGCCTCAGAGGATTCATGGCAGAGGACTCGTACACGGGATTCTCAAACATGGGATCACAGTAGACCACATCGAAAGAATTGTCGGGCTGACTTCTGATGTATTCTTTGAAATTCGCGTGATAAAGCTCTATTCTTTTTAAAGCGTCTTTCAACCACCGAATGTCAGTCTCAAAATTTTCCATTCCGTATTTCACGATGGTGTATATGTGAATGGATCCTTCAAGACCGATTACCTTACCCTCAGGAAGAAAAGCGGCCATGAGGATGGCTTCGCTTCCAAGACCAAAGGTCGTATCCAGCACGATTTCGTTTCCCTCCGGTTGAAGGGATTCTATCAGGTAGTCCTTCTGACCGCTTCTTATGTTCCTCATCCGGAGGATAGCCGAAGAAGGATGAAAAAAGAACTCTCCTCCGGGCCATTTTATTGAGATTCTGTTCTTCTCCACCACGTAGTAAAAGTCCACTTTGAACTCTTTCAATCTCCTTCTTGAAACGTAGATGGTGCCGAGTTTTTCAGCGAGTTCCTTCGCTTTCATTACCTGCTCCCTGTCCGGTTTGTGTGAGGTTGTGACCACGAAGTTTCTCATTCTCTATCACCTCTAAGAGCTTCTCGTTCAGCGCCTTCTGTTCCTCTATCTTTATCTTCAATTCCTGGTATTTCGACATCAACCGATTGTGCTTCTCCAGTGCCACCTGATAGTTGTGATAGCTCACGAGAAAAACAAAGATCATAAAGAAAAGAAGCGTCAGAAGTCCCAGATTAACTCTGAAATGTTTCCGCCTTCTTGGCCTCAGTTTAGAACGCGACCTCGTATTCGTCCCTCCCCTCCTGTATGGTGAGGGATGTTGAATCACTATCAAAAAACACATCCACATCGTAACTTTCATCCGTTCCTGGCAGATAAAACAGGAATTCCCCATTGTAAACGGGAACTTTCATTTCGTATTCCCCGAAACTCAGCGTCACCACACTTCCCTCGCTGGTGAGTTCACCGTACACCTTCACAGGGTCTTCCACTGCGAAGATTTTTTTCTTTTCGAGATCGAGGAGTTGGTACGCGTTGCTTTTCAGCACCGTGTCGGTGCTGAACTTTCCCGCGGAGTGGTAAAGCACCACCGGTGTTGTCTTAAAAGACACTTCTTTTGTCTGCTCATCGAACACGATCGTAGCCGCCACGGTGAGCTCAAAATCCGACAGATCGAACGGTATATCCACCGTGGTCAAAAAGACTCCCTCATCATTGGCCAATACATCCTCGAGCGTGTACTCTTTTCCATTCACCGATAAATAACTGCTTTCCAGATCCACAGTAGCGTTTTCGTCTGTTCCCACGTTGAACAAATAGACGTACAGATCCGCCTTTCCAGGGCTCACCAGAGCACAGCCAACGGCGAGCAGCAGAAGAAAAGCAGGAAGAAGAACCCTCACGGGAAACACCTCACAGTATGTACGCGCTAAGGTCCTCGTCCTGAACGATCCTTTCGAGCCTCCTTCTCACGTATTCGGCATCCACAACGATCCTCTTTTCCGGAATATCCGGTGCTTCGAAAGAGATCTCCTCGAGGACCTTTTCCGCGACCGTGTAGAGCCTTCTGGCTCCGATGTTTTCGAGCCTTTGATTCAACTGGTACGCTATTCGAGCCATTTCTCTGATTCCATCCTCGGTGAAGACGAGTTCCACGCCTTCCGTCGAAAGGAGTGCCTGGTACTGTTTTATGATGGCGTTCTCTGGTTCTTTCAGTATCCTCACGAAATCCTCCTCGGTGAGAGGTGACAGTTCCACACGTATCGGGAAACGTCCCTGAAGCTCCGGGATGAGATCCGATGGTCGCGAAACGTGAAATGCTCCAGCCGCTATGAAGAGAATGTAATCCGTTCTCACCGGTCCGTACTTGGTCATGATCGTGGTACCTTCGACGATGGGGAGAAGGTCTCTCTGGACACCTTGTCTGGAGACATCTGGTCCCACCGCACTCTCTTTCCCGGCGATCTTGTCTATTTCATCTATGAAGATGATTCCCCTGTTCTGAGCTCTGTCGAGTGCTTCCTGAACCACCTTGTCCATGTCTATGAGTTTTTCCGCTTCCAAAGGCAGCAGAACCTTCCTCGCTTCAGAGACTTTCATCTTTCTCTTTTTCTTCTGCTTTGGAAGCATCCCACTGAACATATTCGTGATCTCTATCCCGAGGTCTTCCATACCCGGTCCAAAGATTCCCATGAACGGAGAAACCGTTTCTTCGAGTTCTATTTCGATCTCTTCGTTTTCCAGCTCTCCCTTTCTCAGTTTCTCCCTCATTTCTTCCCTTTTCGCTCTGAACCTTCTCCTGTCTTCCGGCGTGTACTGCTGTTGCTGTCCACCGGTTATGAGGTTTATGAAGGGATTCGTGACAACCGGCACGGCTTTCGATTCGGGCACGAGAGCATCGAGAATTCGCTCTTCAACCAGTTCTTCTGCCTGTCTTTCCACTTCTTTTATCTTTTCCTGCTTCACCATGTTGACACTGATCTCAACCAGATCCCTTATCATCGAGTCCACGTTCTTTCCCACGTATCCCACTTCCGTAAACCTCGTCGCTTCGACTTTCAAGAACGGGGATCCGGAAAGCTGAGCCAGTCTCCGGGCGATCTCTGTCTTTCCCACACCCGTGGGTCCGATCATCAGGATGTTCTTGGGAAGCACTTCTTTTCTCCATTCTTCTGGAAGCTTCTGTCTTCTGATTCTGTTTCGAACTGCTATCGCCACGGCCTTTTTCGCTTCGTACTGACCAACTATGTATTTATCGAGTTCTTGAACGATTTCCTTCGGAGTCATTTCATCGAAACTCTTCATAAGAACACCTCCTAAACTTCTTCGATCACTATGTTCTGGTTCGTATAGATGCAGATCTCACCTGCTATCATCATCGCTTTCTCCACGATTTCCCGCGCGGAGAGATCGGTGTTTCTGAGAAGGGCCTTGGCGGCGGCGAGTGCGTAAGGTCCTCCTGAACCGATGGCGGCCGCATCGTCGTCGGGCTGGATGACCTCGCCGTTTCCCGATATGATGAAGATGTTCTCTTTATCTGCTACAAGAAGCAGGGCTTCCAGTCTTCTCAGAACTCTGTCCGTTCTCCAATCTTTTGCGAGCTCAACGGCGGCCTTTGTGAGGTTGCCGCCCCATTCCCTCAGTTTCGCTTCGAATCTATCGAAGAGCGTCATAGCGTCCGCCACAGATCCCGCAAAACCAGCGAGTACTTTTCCTTCCCCAAGCTTTCTAACCTTTCTCGCGTTTCCCTTCAAAACGGTCGAACCGAAAGTGACCTGACCGTCTCCTCCCATCACCGTTTGCCCGTTTCTTCTCACAACCAGTATCGTTGTTCCGTGAAATTTCATGGTTCAACACCTCCTCAAGTTATTTTAACTCAATTTCTCAAATGAAGGAAATGGTATCATCTTAAATGAGGAGGTGCGAACTTGAAAGTAGGGGTGGCTCTCAGCGGAGGAGTGGACAGTGCGGTAGCTCTCTATCTGTTGCTGAAAGAAGGGCACGAGGTAAAGGCCTTCCACATGAAGACGAAGGAAGATGAATTCTTCATCAGAAAAGAGATAAAGAAGAAGGTATGCTGTAGTCCATCGGATACGGCTGACGCAATGAGAATAGCACACTTTCTCGGAGTGGAGATAGAGATCGTCGATGTGAGAGAAGTCTTCAGAGAAAAGGTCATAGAACCTTTCAAGAGGGATCTGCTCAGAGGACTCACTCCCAATCCCTGCGTCCATTGCAACAGGTATGTGAAGTTTGGATACTTCATGGACTACGTACTTTCGCAAGGATTCGACGCTTTCGCAAGCGGGCATTATGCGCGTGTTGAGTTCAGTGGCAAATACGGAAAAAAGGTAATAAAGAAGGGCGTGGACGGAAAAAAAGATCAATCGTATTTCCTTGCCAGGATAGAACCCTGGAGGATAGAGAAACTTCTCTTTCCAAACGGCATCTACACGAAGGAAGAGATCAGGAGAATCGCAGAAGAGGCCGGTATACACGTGGCAAAGAAACAGGAAAGCCAGGACGTGTGTTTCATACCGGATGGAAGCATCGAAAACTTTCTGAAAGATGAAGGAATAACCCTTTCAGAAGGAAAGGTGATCACAGAAAAAGGCGAAGTCGTCGGACACCACAGAGGTTATCCACTCTACACGGTCGGCCAGAGGAAAGGACTGAAGATAGAAAAGTTCGGTGAAAGACTTTACGTGAGAGAGAAGATACCAGAAAGCAACGTCGTTGTGGTCTCTGGTCTGGAAGGTGTTTTCTTCTCTGGACTGATCGCCGTCGATCCCGTATGGCACGTCGATCTTCCGGAAGAGTTCAGATGTGTCTGCAGGGTGAGAAAGAAAGCAGAGGAGGCACCGGCGATCGTCAGGGTGAAAAATTCTGAAGTGGAAGTTCGATTTGAAAAGAAGATATTTGCAGTGACACCAGGTCAGATCGCTGCCTTCTACGACGAAGACACACTCCTTGGAGGAGCGATCATAAAGGAGGGAATCCGATGAGAAGCATCGTTCAGAACAAGGTGGAAGAGTGTCTCGAGATATTGAAGTGGGACAAAACGAAATGGATCGACTTCTGGAGAGAGTTGAGAAGAAAGTTCGGCCCGATAGTCCCAAACTACGAGAGAAAACTCGAATTGAACGATGAAAAGATCGAGAAGATCCTTTGGGAAATAGAACGAAGAGAGCTCGACAGATTCAAGTGGGACTGGCTGGACGTCTCGAGGAACAAAAAAATAGAGTGTGCAGAATCGCTCTCAGAGAGAGAAGATTTCCTCGATTTGAAAAGAGAAGACTTCTCCGTTTTCCTCATGTCGCTTTTGGGTCTTTCAGACTGGGTTGTTGTGGATGGAGAGAAAGAGAAGATCGTGGTGATGGATGTGTTCTCTCTCTGGAGAAAGGGACTTCTAAGAGAGCTTTCACTCGCCACGCTCCACGCGGTGATAGAGTTCAGAAAAGGAAAAGAAATCGGGAACTACGGAGGAAAAAAAGAGTACTTCGATTCTCTGCTGAAGGAAATCGAGAAGATTTTAAAAAGAGGAAAAGAAGCTCTCGGTGATCTGTGCGAATTTTTGAGAAACCACGTTTCGTACTACGACTGGGTGGGATTTTACTTCGTGGAGGATGGAAAGCTAAAACTCGGTCCGTTCATAGGAGAGCCAACAGAACACGTGGAGATACCGTTCGGAGTTGGAATCTGTGGTCAGGCAGCGGAGAGAGAAGAGACCTTCGTTGTTCAGGATGTGAGCAAAGAAACAAACTATCTCTCCTGCAGTCCAAAGACGAAAGCGGAAATCGTGGTTCCCATTTTCAAAGATGGAAAAATCATAGGAGAACTGGATATAGATTCGTACAGTCCTTCTCCTTTCTCCGAAGAAGACAGAGCCTTTCTCGAAAAGGTGTGCGAACTCGTATCAAAGGTGGTGTGAGGTTCTCCCTCACACCACTCTTTTGAAGTGCTCGATGGATCTGTCCCAGGTTTTCTCTGCGTCGTTCGGGAAATAACACGCGGGAAGTTCTCCGTGCTGTCTGTGGTAGTGCATACACTCACAGCAGATACCCTTCCTCGGACAGCCAGGATATGAACAGTTGCAGTAGGAGAGGTTCCTTTCCTTGTTCGGACAGGCCTTCACGGTTTCACCTCCAGATTCTTCATGGTTCTCTCGTCGGCATCGAGAAATTCGTTGATTTCCTTTGAAAGTTCAACGATCAGATACAGCCAGTACACGCCGAATGTGATCAAAGTGAGCAGAAGAACAGTTAGAACGTTTCTTTCCTTTATGATGGGCCGAAACTCTACATCGAACAGCACACGGTAAAGACGTACTTTTTCCTCCTGAAGGTGCCTGGCTGCTTCGAAAAGAAAGTGCAGAAAGGTTACAAAGAACACCACCTGAAGAAGCGAAAACAGCCACACCTCCGGAAAAAGAAAGGAAAGAAACCAGAAAAGAACGAAGGTGAAATACGTCCAGTTTGGAACCAGCAGTACTCCTTTCAGATCAAAACCGTGGCTTTCCGCCAGCCTTTGCGTTTTCAAAGCGTTTTCGTTCAGCAAGACCGTCCACTGCCTGTAGACAACAAAAAGAGAAAGAGAAGAAATCATCGAGAGAAAAAGTGCCGTGAGACCGAAGACGTGAACTTGCCTTCCGGCGAGGATTTCCCCGTAATATTTTACCAGCAGCACGGTGCTTGCGATCGAAAAGATCACACCTATCCAGGCAAGGTTCGTGCTCACCCTCTTCAATCTCTATCCCTCCAGTACGAAATGAGATCGTCCCAAAAACTGTCTGTTATGAAGTCACTCAGTGCGAAAAAATCATCCCAGTACTCAGGGTTTTTCATGTTCTCCGGCAGATAGATGAGAAGATCTCTGTAGCCTTCCGGTGTTCCGTAGATTCTGGCAGAAACGATGGCACCATGAAGCTTTTCCCCATAATATCTGAGGGTATCGTCTGAAGACCCGTAGAGTGCTTCTGCAAAACTTCCAAGTTCTATGAGTTCGGTGAAAACACCTTCTGCTTTTCTTCTTTCAACGGTGAAACTCCACGGCGAGATCTCCTTTTCCATCATGTACTGAGAAACTCTGTTCAGCCAGTACATGATTTCATCCAGCCTCGAGGTGTCCCAGACGCTCAAAGAAAAATCTTCCCCGTAACCCTCGTAATATTTTTGAACGACTCTGGAAAGAAGCGAAGGAAGATCTGTTACCCCCCTCAATGCGGTGTAGTCCCAGCCCTCTTCTGGAATCTCCTTGGAGGAGGTCACAATGTACTCTGCACAGTCTTTGAATTCCCACAGGATCTCGAAAGTTCCCATCAGACAGGCATCAAAGCCAAGTATCGTGACAGGAGAGTTTTTTAAAACGTTCTTTATCTCTTTCACCGAGAGAAAATCTGAGTTTTTTACATCGTAAGCCACACCCTTCGTCTTCACCTGGGCTTCACCACGCCACCAGTCACCGTGATTCCAGATCACAAGGAAGGAAAGATCGTTTCCCCGGTACTCTTTCAGAAAGGAAGAAAGAGCCTCTGGATCACCGGAATCTATCTCGTTGAACGTTTCCAGAGGTACCAGATCACTTTCCACACGGTACAGGGTATCAGAAGCGGACGCATAATCGACCATAGCGAAAACTTCTATCCAAGATGGGTTTTCTTTCATCTCCTCCAGGTCCTGAGATACGTATTTTTCCAGATCGTTGTCTGCGGCTATCCACACGAGGAAAGAGAGTGTGTGCCTTGGAACAAAAAGCAGCCGGAGAGCAGAAGAAACAGACTACCTGTTAAGATAATCAAACTTCTTGCCCTGATACGTATCTCTCCTCTCGAGTTCTTCTTCTATCATGTTGATGATTTCTATCTTGCTCTTTCCCCAATTGCCGAAAATCGTTCCCTTTCTCGGAGGATCTGCGACCAGTCTGTGAATGACCACGTTTGGGGAGAGGTATTCGAGAAATGTGATCGCTCTGTCGATGTACTCCTCGAGTGAACAGATTTTTATTTCTCCCTTTTTGTACATCTCCGCGAGTTTTGTTCTTTCCACTACGTAGAGCGAGTGGAGTTTCACACCGTCTACATCCAGAGCGGAGAGAATCTTGGCCGTCTCTACCACATCCTCCATATCGTCCCAGGGCAGATTCAAAATCACATGCACCACGAGTTCGATGCCTCTCCTTTTCACTCTCACAGCGGCATCCACGAACTCCGCGAGGGTGTGGTCTCTGTTGATCTTCTTGAGTGTTCGATAGTTTGCCGTCTGAAGGCCAAGCTCAACGGAAACATCGACACGCTTTTTGAATTCTTCGAACAGATCCAAAACTCGTTCGGACACGAGATCGGGCCTTGTAGAAACGGAGAGCTGGACTATACTGTCGTCCACGAGGGCTTCCTCGTAGCGTTCTCTGAGCACCTCAACAGGAGCGTAGGTGTTGCTGAACGACTGAAAGTACGCGATGAACTTCTTGATTCCACGCTTTTCGTATTTTTTTTTCATTTCCATGACCTGCTCTCTTATCGGGAGCCTCATCAGAGTGGTAAAACCGCTTCCCGTGGCATCACAGTAGATACAGCCACCCCTACTTTTCGTACCGTCCCTGTTCGGACAGGAGAATCCCCCGTGTATCACTATTCTTTGAACCCTTTCACCGTATCTTTCCTTCAGATAATCGCTGAGCTTTCTGTATCGCACGGCCCATCCTCCTTTTCCTATCTATGATACAATAGTTTCAAAAGAACTCGAAATCGAGGAGGAGATCGGCCTTGCGGATGAAAGACCTCTACGCTCCTACTCTCAAAGAAACCCCTTCCGATGTTGAGACAGTGAGCCACGAGTATCTTCTTCGAGGAGGCTTCATCAGAAAAACAGCTGCCGGTATATACACCTACCTCCCATTAGGGAGAAGAGTGCTTCTCAAAATAGAGAATATAGTTCGGGAAGAGATGAACAGGATAGGGGCACAGGAAATTCTGATGCCCATCCTTCAACCTGCGGAACTCTGGAAACAGTCAGGAAGGTGGGACGATTACGGTCCCGAAATGATGAAACTCAAAGACAGGCACGAAAGAGACTTCACACTCGGTCCCACGCACGAGGAGATCGTCACGGACCTTGTGAAGAACGAGCTCCGTTCGTACAAACAGCTTCCTCTCACTCTGTATCAGATAGCGAACAAGTACAGAGACGAAATCAGACCCCGTTTTGGCCTTCTCAGGGCAAGAGAATTCATCATGAAGGACGCTTACAGCTTTCACGCAAGCTGGGAATCTCTGGACGAGACGTACGAAGAGTTCAAAAAAGCGTACTCCCGAATTATGGAAAGGCTCGGCGTGAGGTACATGATCATAGAGGCAGAAACGGGTGCCATCGGAGGGAACGCTTCCCACGAGTTCGTCGTTCCTGCAAAAATAGGAGAGACGAACGTACTCTTCTGTGAAAAGTGCGGCTACCAGGCAAGCGACGAAAAAGCCGAATACAAAGGTGAATATACTCAGGAACAGGAAGAAGAGAAACCCTTCAAGAAGGTTCCCACACCCGGGGTGAAGACGATCGAGGAAGTTTCAGAGTTTCTCGGTGTTCCTCCGTCGAAGATCGTGAAGTCTCTTCTTTACAAAGGAAGAGAAGGATACGTCATGGTACTCATAAGAGGAGACCTGGAGCTCAATGAAGCGAAACTCAAAGCACATTTGAAAGATCAGTCGCTGAGAATGGCAACTCCAGAAGAAATTCTGAAGGACTTCGGTGTTCCTGTCGGATTCATTGGACCCATCGGTGTGGATGTGAAGAAAGTGGCCGATCACAGCGTCAGGGGGCTGAAAAACTTCGTCGTTGGGGGTATGGAAGAGGACACGCACTACGTAAACGCAAACCATCCCAGAGATTTCAAGGTGGACGAGTGGTACGATCTGAGAACGATGGTGGAGGGCGATCCCTGTCCCGTCTGTGGTGAGCCTCTCAAGGCAACAAAAGGGATAGAGCTTGGTCACATATTCAAACTCGGTACAAAATACTCCGAAGCCATGAAGGCCTACTTTATGGATGAAAACGGTGAGATGAAGCCTTTCATCATGGGCTGTTATGGCTGGGGAGTTTCCAGAACGATGGCGGCTGTTGTGGAGCATTTCCACGATGAGAACGGTATGATCTGGCCCCTTTCGATCGCCCCTTACACCGTTGTGGTGGACATTCTGAACATGAACGACGCTGAACAGAAGCAGGTGGGAGAAAAGATTTACCAGGTTCTCTCAGAAAAAGGAGAAGAGGTTGTTCTGGATGACAGAGAAGTCTCGCCTGGTTTCAAATTCAAAGACGCCGATCTCATAGGCTTTCCCATAAGAATAAACGTGGGAAGATCCCTCAAGGAAGGTGTTGTTGAACTGAAGAAACGCTATTCGAAAGAACTCGTCAAGGTGAACATCAAAAACGGTTTCGGTGCGCTTCTGGAGACACTGGAAAAGATGAAGCGGGAGTACGATCCCAAGGAGGCTGTCAGGTGAACTACAACAAACTCTCCTCCGCCACGATACAGGGAATAGAAGCAATGAAAATAGATGTTGAAGTAGATTTCGACAACAGGAGCGTTTTCAACGATATAGACGTGGTTGGCCTCGGTGACACCGCCGTGAAAGAGAGCAGAAAAAGGGTGAAAAGCGCTATTCTGAACAGTGGATTTTCTCTTCCACACGGTAAATACGTGGTGAACCTCGCTCCTGGAGACGTGAGAAAAGAAGGTTCCATGCTCGACCTGCCAATCGCACTGTGCATACTCGCTTCAACAGGAATAGTTCAGGTGAGCGAAAACATCCTCGCTATAGGAGAACTCTCGCTGAATGGAGAAGTGAAGAGGGTGAACGGGGTTCTTCCCGTTCTCCTTTCTCTTTCAGAAATGTTCAGTGGTACGGTGCTCATCCCAAAAGAGAACGAAGAGGAAGCAAAATGCGTGAAAGAACTGGATATATACGCAGTGGAATCTCTCAGAGAATGCGTTGAGTTCTTGAGGGGAGATAGAACGCTGAAACGGATCGAGTATTCGGGTATAGAAAACACGAACTTGGAATACGAGATCGATTTCTCCGATGTTAGAGACCACGAGATGGTGAAAAGAGCGGTGGAGATAGCCGTCGCAGGTTTTCACAACATCCTCATGGTAGGAAATCCCGGCTCCGGGAAGACCATGATAGCGAAGAGAATTCCCACGATCTTTCCTCCCATGTCCGAAGAGGAAATCCTCGAGACGAGCAAGGTGTACAGCGCATCTGGTTATCCCGGGATCGTGAAACTCCGTCCCTTCAGAGCTCCCCATCACACGGCGTCGACCGTCTCCATCATCGGTGGTGGTACCAACCCAAGACCCGGTGAGATTTCTCTCGCACACAACGGTGTTCTGTTCCTCGATGAGCTACCGGAGTTCAAAAGAGATGTGCTGGAAGCCCTGAGACAGCCTCTCGAAGAAGGTATCGTCACGGTTGCCAGAGCGAAGTTCACCGTCACCTACCCCGCCCGCTTCATGCTTGTTGGTGCCATGAACCCTTGTCCCTGTGGAAATCTTGGTGACCCGAAACAACCCTGTGTCTGCTCTCCCAGAGACATCATGAGGTACAGAAAGAAAATCTCGGGTCCTCTTCTGGACAGGATGGACCTGGTGATCAACGTCCCGAAGCTCTCCTTCGAGGAAATGATGAAAAAACCCGAAGGAGAGAAAAGCTCTTCAATCAGAGAGCGGGTGATGAAGGCGAGGGAAATACAAAAAAGACGTTTCAGGGATACTCATATTTCCTGCAATTCACAGATGTCTCACAGAATGCTGAGGAGGTTTGTCCAGCTGGACGAGAAGAGTGAGGATCTCCTGAAAAGATACGTGGAAAGATATGGACTGTCGGGTAGGAAGATCGACAAAGTTCTGAAGATCTCACGAACAATAGCGGATCTGGAAGGTTCGAACGGTGTAGAAATGAGTCACCTCGCAGAAGCGCTTCAGTACAGGTTCAGAGAGAGTTAGCTTTCCCACCAGAATTTCCTCTCCGCTATTTCATCCATGGTCTTCCTTTCTTTGAGGTTTTCCTCACGAAAGTACTCTCGCATCTTTCTTTCTTTTAATTTTTCAAGAATCTTTCTCTCCTTCATTTTTTCAAAAAGTTTTCTTCTCGTTTCTTCCTGTTCCTTCATCAGTTCAGAAAGTTCACTTTGCTTTTTTTTGATCTCTTCTTCATAAAACATCATCTGCATCTCCATATTCAGGAGATCTTCCTTTCTGAGAACCTTTTTGTGAAGAAAATTACTTTCTATTCGCTTCTTTTCAGCGGAAAGTTGTTGTATAATTCTCTGGGTATTTTCCACTTTTTCATTGATTTTTGAGAGATCGTTTTTCAAAGTTTCTTCTTCCTTTCTTCGAACATCGTATATTCTCTGAAGTCTAAATCTAAAAGGCACGAATCATCACCCCAATAAGATTTTTGGAAAAATTTATAGTGGATGATAAAATTAAGTAAGGTTCTGATAATTTCCAGAAATATTTTACCAGAATCCGGGGGAGAAAGGCTTGTATACAAGGGAAGAACTCATGGAGATAGTGTCAGAAAGAGTGAAAAAGTGTACGGCTTGCCCACTTCATCTGAATAGGACAAACGTTGTCGTAGGAGAAGGAAATCTGGATACGAGGATTGTCTTTGTGGGAGAAGGACCGGGAGAGGAAGAAGACAAGACGGGAAGACCTTTCGTCGGAAGAGCGGGAATGCTTCTGACGGAGCTACTCAGAGAATCAGGTATCAGAAGAGAAGATGTTTACATATGCAACGTTGTGAAATGCAGGCCTCCCAACAACAGAACACCCACTCCTGAAGAACAGGCGGCATGTGGACATTTTTTACTCGCTCAGATCGAAATCATCAACCCAGATGTGATAGTTGCTCTCGGAGCCACGGCATTGTCTTTCCTCATGGATGGGAAAAAGGTATCCATAACCAAAATCAGAGGAAATCCCATCGACTGGCTCGCAGGAAAAAAGGTCATTCCAACATTCCATCCGAGTTATCTCCTGAGAAATAGAAGTAATGAACTCAGAAGGATCGTTCTTGAGGATATTGAGAAAGCAAAAAGTTTCATAAAGAAGGAGGGTTGATAGCATGCCTAGAGGAAGGAAGAAAACCCTGACACCTGCGCTCGAAGATTACCTTGCAGTGATTCAGGAGATACTTCAGAAACAACCCGCGGCGAGGGTGAGCACCATCGCGAGAAAGATGGGAGTGAGCCTTCCAAGTGTGACGAATGCCATGAAAAGACTGGCGGAACTTGGATACGTCGAATACGAGAAGTACGGATACATAACCCTTACCGAGAAGGGTAAAAGAAGAGCAAGATCGTTGAGAGGTTCTCAGAACAGACTCAGGAACTTTTTCTTCTACGTGATGGGAATACCTTCACCCACCGCGGAAAAACTCTCGCGTCATTTCTCACACTTCCTGGATACGAAAACGAGAGAAAGATTCAAGAGATTTTACGACATAATGGTGAATTTCGATGAGAGCAAGGTGCAGGAACTGAAGGAATTTCTCGAAGAGAGCAGAAGACTCGTGAACGTTCGGGAAATCCCTGAAGAAGCCAGAATTATGGAAGAAGATGAAGAAGAGGAGGCTCAACCATGAACATTCTGGTAACAGGCGGAGCGGGCTTCATAGGATCCCACGTGGTGGACAAACTGATAGAAAACGGATACGGTGTCATTGTGGTGGACAATCTATCTTCTGGAAAGGTCGAAAACCTCAACAGAAACGCACTGTTTTATGAACAGAGTATAGAGGACGAAGAAATGATGGAGCGGATCTTCTCTCTACACAGACCCGAGTATGTCTTTCACCTCGCCGCTCAGGCTAGTGTCGCCATCTCTGTTAGGGAACCCGCCAGAGACGCAAAAACGAACATCATCGGATCTCTTGTGCTTCTTGAAAAATCCATCAAGTACGGTGTTAAAAAATTCATCTTTTCGTCCACCGGTGGGGCGATATACGGAGAGAATGTGAAGGTCTTTCCAACACCGGAAACGGAGACACCTCATCCGATATCCCCTTATGGCATAGCGAAGTACAGCACCGAGATGTATCTGGAATTCTTCGCGAGAGAGTACGGATTGAAGTACACAGTTCTCAGATACGCCAACGTTTACGGGCCAAGACAGGATCCGTACGGTGAAGCGGGCGTGGTGGCCATCTTCACTGAAAGGATGCTCAGGGGAGAGGAAGTTCACATATTCGGTGATGGAGAGTACGTCAGAGACTACGTTTACGTTGATGACGTAGTCAGAGCGAATCTTCTCGCCATGGAGAAAGGCGACAACGAAGTCTTCAACATAGGAACGGGAAGGGGCACAACCGTGAACCAGCTCTTCAAACTGCTGAAAGAGATCACTGGCTACGATAAAGAGCCTGTCTATAAACCACCGCGTAAGGGCGACGTGAGAAAGAGCATTCTCGATTACACGAAGGCGAAGGAAAAGCTCGGCTGGGAACCCAAAGTTTCCCTTGAGGAGGGATTGAAGCTCACCGTTGAGTATTTCAGAAAAACCCTTGAGTGAACTGCTCAGGCCGAAAGACTTCGAGGATTTCGTCGGTCAGGATCATATATTCGGTAATAAAGGGATTCTCCGGCGAACTTTAAAGACAGGCAACATGTTCTCTTCTATCCTCTATGGACCACCGGGGTCTGGTAAGACCTCGGTTTTTTCGCTGTTGAAACGGTATTTCAACGGCGAGGTAGTTTATCTGAGCTCCACCGTTCACGGGGTTTCTGAAATAAAGAACGTTCTCAAAAGAGGAGAACAGTTGAGAAAATATGGAAAAAAATTGCTTCTCTTTCTCGATGAAATACACCGCCTGAACAAAAACCAGCAGATGGTTCTGGTTTCCCATGTTGAACGAGGAGACATCGTACTGGTTGCGACAACAACTGAAAATCCGAGTTTTGTCATCGTACCCGCACTTCTCTCAAGGTGCAGGATTCTTTATTTCAAAAAACTCTCTGACGAGGACCTGATGAAGATCTTGAAAAAAGCAACAGAGGTTCTCAACATCGATCTGGAAGAATCGGTAGAGAAAGCCATAGTAAGGCATTCCGAAGGAGACGCCAGAAAACTCTTGAACACCCTGGAGATCGTCCACCAGGCGTTCAAAAACAAGAGAGTAACTCTTGAGGACCTGGAAACTCTGCTGGGAAACGTGAGCGGGTACACGAAGGAATCACACTACGATTTCGCTTCGGCCTTCATAAAGAGTATGAGAGGTAGCGATCCAAACGCCGCTGTTTACTACCTCGTCAAAATGATAGAGATGGGAGAAGACCCGCGATTCATAGCACGAAGAATGATCATATTCGCCAGCGAAGACGTTGGACTCGCCGACCCAAACGCTCTACATATCGCCGTTTCGACCTCCATCGCTGTCGAACACGTGGGACTTCCCGAATGTTTGATGAACCTTGTAGAGTGTGCCGTCTATCTTTCCCTCGCTCCCAAGAGCAACTCTGTTTATCTCGCAATGAAAAAAGTCCAGGAACTTCCTGTGGAGGACGTACCGCTTTTTCTGAGAAATCCCGTCACCGAAGAGATGAAAAAGCGTGGATACGGAGAAGGGTATCTTTATCCCCATGATTTCGGTGGTTTCGTGAAAACGAACTATCTTCCAGAAAAGTTGAAAAATGAGGTCATCTTCCAGCCAAAGAGAGTAGGTTTTGAGGAAGAACTCTTTGAAAGGCTCAGAAAACTCTGGCCCGAGAAGTACGGGGGTGAAAGTATGGCCGAAGTGAGAAAAGAACTGGAATACAAAGGGAAAAAGATCAGAATCGTAAAGGGAGACATCACAAGAGAAGAAGTGGACGCCATAGTGAACGCGGCGAACGAATATCTGAAACACGGAGGAGGAGTAGCGGGAGCGATCGTGAGAGCAGGTGGAAGCGTTATCCAGGAAGAAAGCGACAGGATCGTTCAAGAACGAGGAAGAGTCCCGACAGGCGAAGCGGTGGTAACCGGCGCTGGAAAGCTGAAGGCAAAATACGTGATTCACGCTGTGGGACCCGTTTGGAGAGGAGGCAGTCATGGAGAGGACGAACTCCTCTACAAAGCAGTTTACAACGCACTCCTTCGAGCTCACGAACTGAAATTGAAAAGCATCTCAATGCCTGCCATCAGCACAGGAATCTTCGGATTTCCGAAAGAAAGAGCGGTGGGAATCTTTTCAAAGGCAATAAAAGATTTCATCGATCAACATCCGGATACCGCTCTGGAAGAAATCCGCATATGCAATATAGACGAGGAAACAACGAAAATTTTCGAAGAAAAGTTCAGCGTTTGATGAAACCAAAAGAAGGGGCAAACGCCCCTTCTTTTTTTAAGACCTCTGAGGAAGTATTGAATCAACTCAAACGAGTTCTTGGATCTATTCCGCAACAGATTTCCATACCTGAAAGGAACTATTGATATTTTCATCATACCACAGAAAGTAAAAAAAGTAAAGGGGGCCTTTGGCCCCCTTGTTATCATTTAGAATTCTTCAGGAATACTCGGTGTTTCTTTTTTCTCCTCGGGTTTTTCAACGATGAGCACTTCCGTTGTCAGGAGCATTCCAGCGATGGACGCGGCGTTCTGCAGGGCGCTCCTTGTAACCTTTGCTGGGTCAATGATTCCTCTTTCAAACATGTTGCAGTATTCTCCCCTGAGTGCGTCGAATCCATAGGCTGGATCGTCATTCGAGAGTATCTTCTCTATGATCACCGCTCCGTCGTATCCTGCGTTTTCAGCAATCTGCTTAATGGGGGCTGAGAGTGCCTTGTAAACGATCTGAGCTCCTATTTTCTCGTCGCCTTCGAGCTCTTCTATGACCTTTTCAACGGCCTTTCTTGCTCTCAGGAGTGTTACTCCTCCACCGGGAACGATACCTTCTTCAACGGCTGCTCTTGTAGCGCTCAGTGCGTCTTCAATTCTGTGTTTCTTTTCCTTGAGCTCTGTTTCGGTGGCCGCTCCAACCTTTATGACGGCTACTCCTCCTGCGAGTTTTGCCATCCTTTCCTGGAGAGTTTCTTTTTCGTACTCAGATGTGGTTTCCTCTATCTGGGCTTTGATTTGAGCGATTCTCTTCTTGATAGCCTCTGGATCACCTTTTCCTCCAATTATGATGGTTTCATCTTTCTTGACCCTCACAAGATCGGCTCTTCCGAGATCTTCAAGGGTGAGATCTTCGAGATTGATTCCGAGCTCTTCACTTGCCACCTGACCTCCGGTGAGAATTGCTATGTCCTGAAGCATGGCTTTTCTTCTTTCACCGAATCCAGGAGCCTTCACGGCACAGGACTGGAGAGTACCCTTGAGTTTGTTGAGAACAAGTGTTGTCAGAACTTCTCCTTCAACGTCTTCCGCTATAACGAGAAGTGGTCTTCCGGTCTGAGCGACCTTTTCAAGGATCGGAATGAGAGGTTTCACAGCGCTGAGTTTCCTGTCAGTGATGAGTATGAAGGGTTCCTTCAGAACGACCTCCATCTTCTCGGCATCCGTGACGAAGTATGGTGAGATGTAACCTCTGTCAAACTGCATACCTTCGGTGAATTCAACGTAGGTTTCGAGTGTTTTGGAATCTTCCACAGTGATGACCCCGTCTTCTCCTACCTTGTCCATAGCTTCTGCGATGAGCTCTCCTATTTCGGCGCTGTTCGCAGATATAGCGGCAACGTGGGCAATGTCCTCCCTACCGGAAAGTTTCTTGGAGACCTTCTTGATCTCTTCAACGGCTTTCTCAACGGCTTTGTCTATACCCCTCTTGAGGAGAATTGGATTGGCGCCCGCTGCAACGTTCTTGAGACCTTCTTTGATCATAGCCTGTGCGAGAACCGTAGCAGTTGTTGTACCATCACCGGCAACGTCGTTTGTTTTGGAAGCAACTTCTTTCACGAGCTGAGCCCCGAGGTTTTCGAATTTGTCCTCGAGCTCAATCTCCTTGGCTATGGAAACACCGTCGTTGGTTATTGTTGGAGAACCCCACGATTTTTCGATAACAACGTTCCTTCCCTTCGGTCCGAGAGTCACCTTTACCGCGTTAGCAACCTTGTCCACACCTCTTTCGAGTGCCCTTCTCGCTTCTTCATTGAACTTCAGAATCTTCGGCATATCTCACACCTCCTTCACTCTTCGATTTTCGCGAGTATGTCATTCACATCGATGATGATGTAATCCTCATCATCAATCTTTATTTCTGTACCCGCATATTTGGAGTAAATAACCTTGTCTCCAACTTTGATGTCAAATTTTTCCTCGTCATCGATCTTTCCCACGGCTACGACCTCTGCCTTCATCGGTTTCTCCTTTGCGGAATCTGGAAGAACGATTCCTCCCTCAGTCTTCTTTTCCTCTTTGATGGGCTTGATGAGAAGCCTTTCACCGAGAGGTATCACTTTCATCATCCATCCCTCCTTCGTAGATTTTTAGCACTCTCATCGTTCGACTGCTAATATAAATATACTACTTTTTACGAGCCTCTTCAAGGGATATTGATTAAGAAAAACGAACACAAACTCAACATTATCGTTAATAATGGGTAAACAATGAGTCAAAGAGGTTGAAGAAAAGTAAAAAGGCGCTTGAAGCGCCCTTTTTCTGGTGGAGGCGGGGGGATTCGAACCCCCGTCCGAAGATGGAGGCCCCTGGGCTTCTCCGAGCGCAGCCCGTGTTTTCGATTTCAGGGGGGACCCCCCACGGGCAGGGTGTCCTCTCCCACAGCCTTCCTGAAATTTCCCGATTCAGGCCGGAAGGCGAAGCCCGAATCGGTAGGCTGGATCTCTCACGCCCTCTTCCGAAGCCCAGCCAACTTCGGAGAGGACGGCCGCTTATCTATTAAGCGGCAACAGCAACAGGTTCGTTGGCACTTATTCTTTGTCCCACCTTTTTTACGAGGAGGTGGGGACCTCGGCTCGCTTCCCAGGGGACTCCATCCCCGTCGAACCCGTTCGCCCCCTGGTTTATCAATCCATCCTTATTATACCACTGTTCAGACTCTTCCAAATGTCGGAAGGTTCAGGGTATGTTGTATAATCATATGAAGGTGCATACCCAATTTACGACCAGGAGGTGTACCAGGTGACCGCATACATCATACGAAGACTTCTGCTCTTGCCCCTGATTCTCTTAGGAGTCACCTTCATCGTTTTTTCCATGATCCAGTCCCTCGGGCCGGATAAATTACTCGCAGCGTACGTCAACCCGAACATGCTGGACAAGTTAACGCCCGAGCAGATGGACGCTCTAAAGGAGAAGTACGGCTTGAACGACTTTTTCGTTGTGAGATACGTCAAATGGCTCGCAAACACTCTGAGAGGTGATCTCGGGTGGTCCCTTGTTGGGAAAGAGCCGGTGAAAGATGCTCTTTTGAGAAGACTTCCATACACCGTTGAACTTGCGCTTTACGCCATCTTCCCTGTTGTATTTGTTGGAATATGGCTTGGTGTGAAGGCTGCGGTTCACAGAGGAAAATTCCTCGATCATTTCATAAGAATCTTCGCCGTGGTTGGCTGGTCTTTCCCTGATTTCGTCTTTGGATTGCTCGTTCTGATGATCTTCTACAGCATACTGAACTGGCTTCCTCCTGGGAATCTGAGTATGTGGGCTGAAGAAGTGATCAAATCACCAGAATTTCATCGCTACACAAAGCTCATCACAATAGACGCACTCTTGAACGGCAGATTGGACATCTTCTGGGATGGGCTAAAGCACCTTATAGGTCCCATCATAACTCTTTCGTGGCTCTGGTGGGCGTATCTTCTGAGAATCACCAGGCCGAGCATGCTGGAAGTCCTGAACAAAGAATACGTGAGAACCGCCAGGGCAAAGGGTCTTCCCGAGGATGTGGTTATAAACAAACACGCCAGAAGAAATGCTTTGATTCCTGTCACCACTGTCGCCGGTGGTATGGTCATCGGTCTCTTCTCCGGTACTGTGATCGTGGAAACGGTCTTCAACAGAACGGGTGTGGGAAGTTTCACCGCGCAGGCAGCCCTGCAGCTCGATTACGCTTCGGTGATGGCTTCTGCGTTGTTTTTCTCAACAATTCTTGTAGTTGGAAATCTCATCATAGATATTCTGTACGCTCTTATAGATCCCAGAATAAGACTTGGATGAGAGGTGAAACGACGTGAATCAGGAATTCAAAAGAATAATGAAGAGATTTTTTAGAGATCCATCCGCCATCATAGGGTTCTCTCTAGTGCTCTTCTTCGTGGTGATAGCCATTCTCGCGCCTGTTATAGCTCCTCCCATTCACCCGCTCACCAGAGCCAAGCTACCCGATCCTTACTTGATGCCTGTGGTGAGCTGGAATCAGAGCCCACAACCCCCTACCACGAAAGAGGATGCCCTGGCGAAGAATCCCAACAGAGAACCCATACGCTGCGTTGATTATCACCCATTCGGTGTCATTGGTGGCCGTGATATCTTATACGGAATCGTCTGGGGCACAAGAACGGCTTTCAAGATAGGTCTCATAGTCACACTCGCAAGACTCTTGATAGGAGTGTTCATAGGTTCAATCTCAGGTTACTTTGGAGGATGGATAGATGAGGTTCTCATGAGGATCACCGATATCTTTCTCTCTATCCCCTTCCTCATAGCAGCTGTTGTGTTGACAACCGTTCTCGGGACGGGTCTCGACAAGGTTATGATAGCAATGATCGTGTTCGGATGGATGGGAGCGGCAAGGCTCATCAGGGGAAACATTCTTCAGGTGAGGGAAGAACAATTCGTCCTGGCAGCGAAAGCAATAGGTGTGCCCGATTTTCTCATCATATTGAAACACGTTCTTCCGAATACCATTTTCCCTGTCCTGATATGGGCTTCCATGAACATGGGATCTCTCGTGATAACGGCCGCTGTGCTCAGCTTCTTGGGACTCGGTGCCCCCCAGGGATACGCCGACTGGGGATCCATCCTCAGTTACTCGAGAGACTGGATAATGGAGATAGGAAAGCACTGGTACGCTCTCGTTTATCCCGGTACCGCTATGGTTCTCTTCGTTCTGGGATGGAATCTGCTGGGCGATGCGCTCAGAGACGCTTTCGATCCAAGGCTAAAATTCTAAGGAGGGATCGAATTGACAGAGCCTCTGCTTAGAGTGGAAAATCTGAAAACCTATTTCTATACAGAAGACGGTGTAGTGAAGGCGGTCGATGGTGTTTCTTTTGAGGTCAGAGAGGGAGAAACTCTGGGCATCGTTGGGGAATCCGGTAGTGGTAAAAGTGTAACATCGCTCTCAATAATGAGACTCCTGGATCAGAACGGAAAGATAGTTGACGGAAAGATTATCTTCAAAGGAAGGAATCTTCTCGAACTTTCAGAGAACGAAATGAGAAAGATCAGAGGAAAAGAGATCGCCATGATATTCCAGGAACCCATGGTGGCTTTGAACCCTGTTTTCACGATAGGGGATCAGATAATGGAGGCAATAATTCTTCACCAAAAACGTCTCTGAAAAAGAAGCGAGAAAAATGGCTATAGATCTTCTCAGAAAAGTGGGAATTCCCGAACCTGAAAAGAGAGTGGATGAGTACCCCCACCAGCTCTCCGGTGGGATGAGACAGAGGGCTATGATAGCCATGGCACTCTCCTGCAGACCGAGTCTTCTCATAGCGGACGAACCCACCACCGCTCTCGACGTGACCATACAGGCTCAGATCCTGGAGCTCATGAAGGAACTCCAGAAAGAATACGGAATGGCAATCATTCTGATCACCCACGATATGGGCGTCGTTGCGGAAATGTCCGATAAAGTTGCTGTCATGTACGCGGGAAAGGTGGTCGAGTACGGAGACGTGAAAACCATCTTCACCGAACCCAAGCACCCCTACACCTATGCTCTTCTCGAATCCATTCCCAGAATAGACGTAGAACAGGAGAGACTGAAGAGCATTCCGGGAAACGTACCCGACCCGCTCAACTTCCCTCCGGGATGTAAATTCCATCCCAGATGTGAATTCTTCGAAAAAGGAAAATGCGACGTTGAAGAACCTGAACTGGAAGACCTGGATGGCAATCACAAGGTGAGGTGTTTCTTCTGGCAAAAACTCGATGAAATGAGACATGCAAAAAGCGAGGTGTGAAACGTGAGCAGGGAAATCCTTAGAGTTGAAAATCTGGTGAAACATTTTCCCATAAGGGCTGGTGTTTTTAAGAGAATTGTTGGATGGGTGAAGGCCGTCGATGGTGTCAGCTTCAGCATAAACGAGGGAGAAACCTTCGGCCTCGTTGGAGAGTCGGGTTGTGGAAAAACCACGATTGGAATGACCCTGCTCAGACTGTACGAGCCAACATCGGGACGCATCATCGTGGACAACGAAGACACGACCTACTACTTCATGCCGCGTTCCAAGGCAAAAAAATACATAAAGCGCACCTATCTGAGCAGGTTCGTCAACATGAAGGAGTCAGATGTGGAAAAACTGGAAGGTGTCGACAGAGAGTACGCCCGTATTTTCTTTGAGGAGGCAAAGGGTTCTCCAAAGAAGTTCATGTCCATTCTTCTCGATGATCTACCGGAGAAAAGGAAAAAATTTCGAAGAGAGATGCAGATAGTGTTCCAGGATCCATACAGTTCCCTGAACCCGAGGTTGAGAGTGAAGAGCATAGTGGGTGAAGGCATCGTCACACACAGGATCGCAAGGGGGGAAGAAGTAGAGAAACGAATCAAAGAAATCTTGGAGGATGTGGGTATTCCTTCGGCTTACGTGTACAGGTTTCCACATGAATTCTCCGGTGGTCAGCGCCAGAGAATCGGAATCGCACGTGCCCTGGCTTTGGAACCCAAACTCGTCGTGGCGGACGAGGCCGTCGCTGCTCTGGACGTCTCGATAAGAAGTCAGATCATAAACCTCATGGAAGATCTTCAGAGGGAACACAAACTCACGTACATTTTCATTTCGCACGATCTGGCTGTTGTAAAGCACATAAGCGATAGAATAGGTGTGATGTATCTTGGAAAGATGGTGGAACTTGCTCCTAAAAAAGACTTGTTCGAAAAACCGCTCCACCCTTACACTGTAGCTCTCATGTCTGCGATACCGGTACCTGATCCAACAAAGAAGAGGGAAAGAATCATTCTCAAAGGAGATGTTCCGAGCCCTATAAATCCGCCGTCTGGCTGTAGATTCCACACAAGATGTCCCATAGCGAAAGAGATTTGCTCCAAGGAAGAACCGGCTTTTCGAGAGGTTGAAGAGGGACACTTCGTCGCCTGTCACTTCCCGGGTGAGCTGAGGTGAGAAGGTACTGGCTGGTAATTTTGTTGATCGCCATCGTCATTCTGTTTTTTAGAGTGAAGTGGGAAGTGAAGAGAATACACGTTGAAGATCCAGAGATCAAAAAAATGGTTGAGGAAATTCTTCGGGAAAAACGTTACAGATACAAGTTCACCGACACCAGAGAGAGAGCTCTGATAATAGAAAAGGACAGAGCTATCGTACCGCCAAACGAAGTAGTTCTCCACCTGGACTGGCCGGAGAAAGTGAAAGAGAAGGTGAAAGAACTGGTTGAACCGTTCTTTCAAAAGATAGAGCTTTCCGCCACAGAATCACAGATGGCTACAGCAGAGGTGTTTTTGGAAGCTGTGATCGAAAGTTTCTTTGAAGGAAATCAGTCTCTGTTTGAGAATTCTTACTACTGCGGGGAGATCTACGTGTTTTCAAACGGAAAATGTGTGGCGGAGTACGATCCGTCAACTGGAGAACTCGTTTTTCTCGATAAATAGGAGGTGAACGGTTTGGCAACGCTTCTGGAAGTGAAAAACCTCAGCACGTGGTTTTACATGGAAGAAGGTGTAGTCAAAGCCGTGAACGATGTGAACTTCTCGCTGAATTCCAACGAAGTTCTCGGAATTGTCGGTGAGACTGGTTCCGGCAAGAGTGTGACAGTGAAATCCATAATGCGCCTCATAAAGCCTCCCGGAAAAATAGTGAGCGGTGAGATCATATACAAAGGTCAGGATATACTGAAGATACCCGAAAAAGAAATGCACAGGATTCGAGGAAAAGAGATCGCAATGATCTTTCAGGATCCGATGATGTCTCTTAATCCGCTTTACACGATAGGAGACCAGCTCATGGAAACGATCAGGTATCATCTTGGCTACGACAAGAGAAGAGCCTATCTGAGAGCGGTGGAAATGCTGGAACTCGTTGGAATACCGGAACCCGAAAAAAGAATGAACAACTATCCATTCGAATTCTCAGGTGGAATGAGGCAGAGGGTGGTTATAGCCATCGCCCTGTCCTGCAATCCCAGTGTGCTCATAGCGGATGAGCCCACCACCGCCCTCGATGTGACCATACAGGCACAGATCCTGGAACTCATGAAAGAACTTCAAAAAGAGTTCAAAACGGGACTCATCTTCATAACACACGATCTTGGTGTGATCGCTTCCATGGCAGACAGGATTATGGTGATGTACGGAGGAAGACAGGTCGAGATAGGAACATCCGATCAGATCTTCTACTCACCCAGACACCCTTACACGAAGATGCTCCTGAGAAGCGTGCCGAGAGTGGATAAAAGACTTGAAAAGCTCGAGTCCATACCGGGGCAACCCCCAAGGATGGTCGACATACCACCGGTGTGTCCCTTCTTGCCTCGCTGTCCAAGAAGAGTGGAGAGGTGCTTGAAAGAATTACCAGAGCTTTCCGAGATAGAAGAAAACCACTACGTCAGATGTTTCAATCCGGTTGAGGAGGAAGTGAGTCTTGAAAGAAATTCTTGATTTTCAGAAAAACGAGATCACTGAATACCACGTGTATCGAAAGCTATCGAAGAGAACGAACAAGAAAAACGCTGAGATCCTTCTTGCGATAGCGGAAGATGAGAAAAGCCACTACGAAAAACTGAAAAACATCACCGGGAAGGATGTTAAGCCTTCCTATATCAGGATGTTCTGGTACTCACTGCTTTCCGTTCTTTTTGGTTTGACTTTCACTCTCAAACTCATGGAAAACAACGAGAAAAAAGCGGAAAGAGCCTATGAAAGACTGGAGAAAGAGTATCCAGAAGTAGTCCATATTCTCAAAGACGAAGAAAAGCATGAAGAAGAGCTTCTGAACATGCTCGACGAAGAGCGTCTCAATTACGTGAGTTCTATGGTTCTCGGGTTGAACGATGCTCTCGTGGAACTGACGGGGGCACTCGCTGGTCTCACGTTCGCCTTTCAAAACACCAAGATAGTCGGATTGTCCGGCTTGATAACCGGTATCGCTGCAGCCTTCTCCATGGCAGCTTCCGAGTATCTTTCGCAGAGAGCGGAAGAAGGATCAGGTGAATCCAAACCCTTAAAAGCCGCCATCTACACAGGCATCGCTTACATCGTAACGGTCGCCGTGCTGGTGGCTCCATACCTCATACTCAAAAACCCATTCTTATCACTTGTCCTTACTTTGACGGGAGCCGTTCTCATAGTTCTTCTTTTCACCTTTTTTGTCTCGGTGGTTAAAGAGAAGGATTTCGCGAAATACTTTCTTGAGATGTTCCTTTTGAGTTTCGGTGTGGCAGGATTTTCTTTCCTCGTCGGTATACTCGCGAGGAAGATCTTTGGAATCGAAATCTGAGGAGTGCTCGCCATGATATGGAACGACACCGTTTTTTGCGTCGTAGACACAGAAACCACGGGAACCGATCCCTTTGCCGGAGACCGGATAGTTGAAATAGCCGCTGTTCCTGTCTTCAAGGGGAAGATCTACAGGAACAAAGCGTTTCACTCTCTCGTGAATCCCAGAATAAGAATCCCTGCGCTGATTCAGAAAGTTCACGGTATCAGCAACATGGACATTGAGGAAGCACCTGATATGGATGCGGTTTACAATCTCTTCAGAGACTACGTGAAAGGGACGGTGCTCGTGTTTCACAACGCCAACTTCGACCTCACTTTTCTGGATATGATGGCAAAAGAAACGGGAAATTTTCCAATAACGAATCCCTACATTGACACACTCGATCTTTCAGAAGAGATCTTTGGAAGACCCCATTCTCTCAAATGGCTCTGCGAAAGACTTGGGATAAAAACCACGATACGGCACCGTGCACTTCCAGATGCCCTGGTGACCGCAAGAGTTTTTTGTGAAGCTTGTTGAATTTCTTGGTGAAAACAGAGTCAACGAATTCATCCGTGGAAAACGGGGGTAATAAAATGGTTAAGAACTACGTTCTCGACACGAACGTCTTGATTCACGATCCAGATTCCATCTTCTCCTTCGAAGACAACAACGTGATCATTCCTCTTCCCGTTCTTGAAGAGCTCGACAAGCTGAAAAGAGAACACGGAAGTGTGGGAAAGAACGCCCGAGAGGTGATTCGACACCTCGATGAACTCAGAAAGAAAGGAAATCTCAGAAAAGGAATCCCGCTGGAGAACGGCGGAATTCTCCGCGTCATGGTTTTGGAAAGAGAAGTGGAGAACGTTCCAAGATTCCTTCACGAACGCTACGTGGACAACATCATTCTCGCGTACGTGATAGAGCTCATGAACAGAGAAAAGATCCCCACCATTCTCGTCAGCAAGGATATAAATCTTCGGGTGAAAGCGGACTCTCTTGGTATTCCCGCCCAGGACTATCTGACCGATCGATCCGAGCTGGAGACGATGCCTAAGGGGTATGTCGAAATCGACGACGAAGAACTCAAAAAACAGTTAAAAGTGAAAGGAGTTGTGGAAAAGAAACTCGACCTTCTCGACAATTTCTACATAGATCTGGGTGGAGTGTACGGGAAATATCGCAAAGGAAAAGTTCTGAGAGTGGAACCTTTCGAGACTATGGGCATTTCTCCGCGGAACAGAGAACAGATCTTTTCCATGGATGCCCTTCTGGATGACGAAATACCTCTGGTCTTCCTTGTTGGAATCGCAGGAACCGGAAAGACGCTTCTCGCTCTCGCTTGCGGTCTCTACAAAGTCCTCGTTGAAAAACGCTACAAAAAACTGATAGTGACTCGTCCTACGGTTCCCATGGGACGCGATATCGGGTATCTCCCCGGAGAACTTGAAAAGAAAATGAAACCGTGGCTCCAACCGATAATGGACAATCTTGAACTCATATCTTCTCTTTCCGGTTTGAAAATCAAGGAACTCGAGAAACAGGAAATACTGGAAGTGGAAGCGATATCTTTCATCAGGGGAAGATCCATACCAAAGCAGTTCATCATCATAGACGAAGCACAGAACCTCACTCCACACGAGGTAAAAACGATCCTCACACGTGTGGGAGAAGACACCAAGATAGTTCTCGTTGGAGATCCGTACCAGATCGACACCCCGTATCTGGACAAAGACACGAACGGACTGGTTTACGCAGCCTTGAAACTTCTGGAATCGGATCTTTCCGCGGTGATAAAGCTGGAGAAGGGAGAAAGGTCAAGACTCGCCACCATCGCTGCTGAGCTTCTGTGAGACCTCTTTCAATATTTCATCCAGCATGGTGCTTTTAACAAACGAAGGGGAAAGCTGATACAGATAGCTTTTCCCCTTTCTTTTCTTTCTGACAATTCCCATTCTCTGAAGCGAGGAGAGAACAGCGGATGAGTCTTTCCCCCTGAACGCGTCTATTTCGCTCTTTGGAATCGGTCCTGAGAGGAGAAGCAGTGCCACCACTTCCATCTGCGCATCGGTGAGATTTTTGTACTTCCTTCCGGACAGCTTAGAAACGAAATCAGCGTACTCAGGTTTGGTGAAAAAACGATACCTTCCATTCACCTCTCTCAGAACAACTCCGTGTGCTTCGTCTTCGTATTCCTTTTTCAATTCTTCGAGAACTCTTTTTATCTCTTCAGGATCTTTTTCGAGTATTTTGATAAGCCTTTCCAGAGTGATACCATTTGAAGCAAATATGAGTGCCTCAATAGCGGCCTTGAGCTGCATTTGTGTACCTCCTGATCCTGCTTTCTCCCACGAGAATCAATTTCCCTATCTTCACAAGCTCGAGGATAGCAAGAAGTCTGACTATCAGTTCGTAGACATTCTCCGCTCTGGAAAGCAATCGCAGGATCTCGATCTCACCATCTATTTCATCAAGTATTCTCTCCATCATCTCTTCAACAGAAAGAGTTTCGCTCCTCACCTTGTGTACAGCTTCACGTAGTGATTCTTCTTTCCATATCCTCTCGAGCGTTTTCCTGAACCTTTCCAGGCCTTCTATTCTTTCAAAGAAGACACTTCTCACCCTGATTTGTTTTCTCTTCAGAAGATTCGTTTCATTTCTGATTCTCTGGATAATTTCCTTCACCTTGGAGTATTCCTCAATTCTTCTGTAGAGTTCTTCTTTCTTTCTGTCTACCTCTTCTTTTTCTTCTTCTCTCACTCTCGGAATGAGCATTTTCGACTTGAGCTCCATCAGAGTGGAGGCCATTTCCAGAAAATCGGAGGTGACCTTCATATCCAACTTTTTCATCTGCTCGAGGTATTCTACGAACTCGTCTGCGAGCTGTGCGATGGGTATTTCTCTGATATCTACCTTTTTCTTTCTCACAAGATAGAGCAGAAGATCGAGAGGTCCCTCGAAAACGGGAAGTTTGAAGACAAGTTCCATTCTTTCACCTCAGAACATCAAGTTCATGGCCTTTCTCACTTCCTCCATCGTTTTAGAGGCTACTTCTCTGGCCTTCTTCGTCCCTTCCATTATAACGTCTTCTACGTAATGTGGATCTTCGTCTATATTTTTGAAATTTTCCCAGATCGGTGCCAATTTTCGTTTCATATTCTTCAACAGCAACTTCTTACAATCAACACAACCGATGCTGGCCGTTGTACAGCCTTCCCATACCCATTTGCTCTCTTCTTCACTGATATCGAACGCCTGGTGGTATTTCCATACGGGGCAGTTCTCCGGATTTCCAGGGTCGCTCCTTCTCACTCTTGCCGGGTCGGTCATCATTCTCAGTATAGTCTGTTCCAGTTCTTTTTCCGTGATTTCAAGGTTTATTATGTTCCCATAGCTTTTGCTCATCTTTCGGCCGTCCGTTCCTGGAAGCTTTGGAACTCGAGACAGAATTGCTTCTGGTTCTGGAAAGACTTCATCGTAGAGATAGTTAAAACGCCTGGCGATCTCCCTCGTGAGTTCTATGTGGTAAACCTGATCTTCACCGACTGGTACTCCTTCAGCTTTGTAGATCAAAATATCGGCTGCCTGAAGAACGGGATAGATGAGAAAACCAGCCGTGGAAAGATCTTTGTAGTTCAGCTCACTTTTTATCTCTTTGTAAGTGGGAACCCTCTCGAGACGTGAAACAGAAACGATCATGCTGAAAAGCAGTGCAAGCTCAGCGTGCTCTTTGACACCAGACTGAACAAAAATCACGGACTTTTCAGGATCTATTCCACAGGCGAGAAATCCCCTCACCAGGTCGCGGGTGTATTCTTTGAGCTTCGAAACATCGTCGTAGTGGGTGGTCAAAGCGTGCCAATCCGCGACAAAGTAGAAACATTCGTTTCCTTCTTCCTGAAGCTTCACCCAGTTTTCCAGAGCTCCCACGAGATGACCTATATGGAGTTTTCCGGTAGGTCTCATGCCGCTCAGTATTCTCAACTTTTATCCCTCCATGTTCTGTGATAATATTAATTGAGAATATCAAGAATGAGGAGAGTGAAAAGGTTGAGCTCAAGAACCATCTACATCTTGCTGATCATCATGGTTGTTTTCATGCTCGTCGAATTTCTCTTTTTCTTTCTGGGAGGAAGAGCTCCCTTTGAAATAGTATACTACAGGAGCACCATGGAATACGATTATTCCGGGAACGCCACGTTCACCACCAGTGCGAAGCTTTATTTTAAAGATGAGAAGAAAAAAGAAGAGTACAAGATCAATTATGCTTCTGCATCTAAGGAGGAGTTGAATAAATACTTTTCTCAGATCAGCAAAGAAGTTGGAAGAGAAATAGTTCCACTGGATTACAACGTGAGAGTTGAAGACACAGGAGGTATGCTCGAAGTCACAGAAACAACGCTCCTGAGGGGAGCTGCACAGGTGAAGGGTGATGTCTTGGACACCAGCATGGGAAGTCTCACAATGAACGTAGCGGGTGAAACGGAGATCGTCGTGAAATTACCTGAAGACGCAGCTGTGATATCGGTCACACCAACCCCATCTGAACGTGAGAACAACACTCTGATCTGGCGTCCAGATTCATCCATGGTGTTTCCAAAAGTTATCTTTAAAAGGGTGAATGAAAATGAAGGAATTCCTGGATCTTCTCAATGAATCCAGATTGACCGTCACTCTCACGGGAGCCGGTATCAGTACCCCAAGCGGCATACCAGATTTCAGAGGACCGAATGGGATATACAAAAAGTATTCCCAGAATGTCTTCGACATTGATTTCTTCTACTCTCACCCTGAGGAATTCTACCAATTCGCCAAGGAAGGTATTTTCCCTATGTTAGAAGCAAAACCGAACCTTGCACACGTGCTGCTCGCAAAACTGGAAGAAAAGGGCCTGATAGAGGCTGTGATCACACAGAACATAGACAGACTTCACCAGAGAGCGGGCAGTAAAAAAGTGATAGAGCTACACGGAAACGTTGAGGAGTATTACTGTGTGAGGTGTGAGAAAAAATACACCGTCGAAGATGTTATAGAGAAACTCGAATCATTGGATGTTCCACGCTGTGATGACTGCAACGGTTTGATCAGGCCGAACATCGTGTTCTTTGGGGAAAATCTGCCGCAAGACGCCCTCAGGGAAGCGATCGAACTTTCATCCAAGGCCAGTTTGATGATCGTCCTGGGATCTTCGCTCGTTGTGTATCCCGCTGCCGAGCTTCCCCTCATAACTGTCAGGAGCGGTGGAAAGCTCGTTATCGTGAATTTGGGAGAAACTCCTTTCGATGATATCGCAACTTTGAAGTACAACATGGACGTTGTCGAGTTCGCCAGAAGAGTGATGGAAGAAGGAGGTATCTCATGAATCTCGTAGACTATCTGGTGGTGCTTTCCACGGTGGGAACGGTGGTCTTTTCGTGGACGTATCTTCTCCTTGGGAGGAACGGTAACTCAAAAGAGCCGAATCAGGAGGATGTAGAAGAGAGGATCATGGAACTCATGGGAAAGTTCCGCTACCTGTCGGCCAACAGACTCGAACTCCTCGAAAAGAAGACACAAGAGTTAAGAAAACTCATATCCGAAGCCAACACCGTGATGTCAAGGCTGATGGTCAAGATGTCCGAAATAGAAAGAGAAAGGATCTTCTCCTCTGAAGATGAAGGGGAAAAATCTGAAAAGATGGAAAAACCAATTATCCCTGTTATTCAAGAGCAGGATGAAACGAAAGCGGAAGAAAAAGAAGAGGAACTGGAAACCGCTTTAGAAAGAAGAATCGTCTCGATGTACGACAGGGGATTTTCAGAAGTGGATATCGCCAAAAAACTGGGTATCACGGTTGGAGAAGTCAGACTGATACTCCAACTGTTCAAGAGGAACGCCGGTTGAGAAAGAGAAAACGGTACTTTCCGGCGGAATCCTTCAGGAAAACAGCGTCGGAAACGATCTTTTTCAACTCCTCCACCTGGTCTTCTCCTATCTCCATCAGCACAATCTTTCCACTCGTGTTGTACCTGCCGAAAAATTCTCTGTAAAAGTCGAGGCCGTCCTCTCCTCCAAAAAGCGCCTCTGCAGGTTCGAAAAGAACATCTTTTGGCAGATGAGCACTTGATTTCACGTATGGAGGATTCGAAAGGATCATCTCGATCGATGCGAACTTTTCTTTGAACGGTTCAAGAAACTCACCTTTTCTCACAAAGAATCTGTCGGAAACACCGTGCCTCTCCGCGTTTTTTCTGGCGACTTCAACAGCTTTGGAAGAAACGTCCGTCGCGAAAACAACCACATCGGAGAATTTCGCTACACTCACTCCAATGGCACCGCTTCCTGTTCCTATGTCTGCGACTGCTTTTATTCCGTACTTTCTTATCAGCTCGAGGGCGAGTTCGACCAGTTCCTCCGTCTCCGGTCTTGGAACGAATACACCTTCTTCCACGAGTAAAGAAAGACCCATGAACTCTTTCTCGCCGAGAATGTAGTGCAGGGGATATCCACTTGCTCTTTTCTCCACGAGTTTCAGAATCCTTTTTTCCTCAGTTGGAGAAACTACCAAGTCTTTCAAAAAGAGATCTTCCTTGCGGATCCCAAGTACCCGGGAAACGATGAGTAACACCTCAAGAACAGGAGTTTCGGTCACTCCCTCGAGTTTTCCAGAGCAGTCTTTTATCAAACTCCAAATTTTTCTCTCAGCTCCGGAGACATTCTTTCTGGTGTCCATGGTGGGTCGAATGTGAGCTCCACCTCCACGTTGTTGACTCCCTCGATCCTCTTTATCGCCTCTTCAGCGTCGGAAAGAATCATTCCGGCAAGAGGACACATGGGTGTGGTCATTGTCATGAGGACTTTCACGTTGTTCTGATCGTCTATCTGGATGTCGTACACCAGACCCAGACTCACCACATCCAGACCGAGTTCAAAATCGATCACGTTTTTCAGGGCGTTCAGAACATCTTCTTTAGTCACCTTTTTCGACATCGGCATCCCTCCCGGTTCTATTATACTATGTTATAATTCAAATTAGAAGAGCCGAATTGAGGAGGTGAAAAAATGCCGAAAGTAACGGTTTCCATAAAGGTGATTCCCGCCGTGGAAGATGGAAGACTCCACGAGGTGATCGACAGAGCGATCGAAAAGATCTCTTCGTGGGGCATGAAATACGAAGTGGGTCCTTCCAACACCACCGTGGAAGGTGAATTCGAAGAGATCATGGATCGTGTGAAAGAGCTCGTCAGATACCTTGAACAGTTCGCGAAACGATTCGTTCTTCAGCTGGACATCGATTACAAAGTCGGAGGTATCACGATTGAAGAGAAGGTATCGAAGTACCGCTAAATGGCTGTTTTTTATAGCTCTGATTTTCGTGTGGGAGTTCTCGAAAGTCCCACAGTATCTTCTTCCCAAACCTTCTTCCATAGTTCTCGAGGGACTTTCGCAGTGGAAAATCTTGATGGATCACAGTCTCTACACGATCCTTGAGGCTTTTTCTGGCCTGGTTATAGGCCTCGTGTTGGGAATGGGGCTTGCGGTCCTGATGGATCTGTTCCAGACGGTGAAAGAGGTAATGTACCCGATCCTCATCATCTCACAGGCGATACCCATCGTTGCTGTGGCACCGCTCGTCATCATCTGGTTCGGTCTGGGCGTGGGCACGAAAATAGGCATAGTAGCGTTCGTCACACTCTTTCCGGTTGCGCTCAACACTCTCGAAGGATTCAGAACGATCGATCAGGACGCTCTGGATCTTTTCAAAGTGATGAAGGCAACGAAGATCCAGATCTACAGGTACCTTGTACTACCGCACACGTTACCTTACGTTCTCTCTGGGCTCAAGATATCCGCCACATACGCTGTGGTTTCCGCTGTGATAGGAGAATGGCTTGGAGCAGAAAAAGGCCTGGGCATATACATGATAAGGGCAATGAACACCTTCAGAGCTGACAGGCTCTTTCTCTCTGTGATAGTTGTGGTTGTGCTCAGCGTTGCCGTCTTCAAGATAGCTGATATTCTCTCCAGAAAACTCACACCTTGGTTCGAGGAAAGGAGGCTGGTAAAATGAAAAGACTGACCTTCATTGCGATGTTTTTGATCTCTGTCCTTGCACTTTTCGCTGAAGAGGTAACGGTCGTACTGGACTGGTATCCCAACACGAACCACACGGGGCTCTACGTAGCCAAGGACCTTGGATACTACAGAGAAGAAGGGTTGGATGTGAAGATCGTTCAACCGTCTCGGTTGACAGCGGAACAGCTTGTAGCGAGTGGAAAAGCGGAATTTGGCGTGAGTTATCAGGAAGCGGTCACCCTCTCCAGAGGAGAAGGGATGCCCATCGTCTCCATAGCTGCCATCATCCAGCACAACACATCGGGTTTCGCTTGGCTGAAGGATGAAGGAATCAAAAGTGTGAAAGACTGGGAGGGTAAGAGATACGGAAGCTGGGGTTCTCCTATAGAGAAGGCGACCATAGAATACATCATGAGAAAATACGGTGCAGATCCTTCAAAGGTGATTTTTGTGAACGTGGGACAGATGGATTTCTTTGCGGGAACGCTGAACAATGTGTTCGATTTTGCCTGGATCTTCTACGGATGGGACGGTGTTGCCAGCAAGGTGAAAGGGATAGAGATAGAGTTCCTCCCGCTGAAGGATATAGACGAAGTCTTTGACTACTACACGCCGGTTCTGATAACGAGCGAATCTCTCATAAAGCAAAATCCAGATCTCGTAAGAAGATTTTTGAGAGCCACGGCCAAGGGATACGAGTACGCAATACAGCACCCTGTGGAGGCAGCCAAAATACTCCTCAAATACGCTCCGGAACTGGATGAAAAGATCGTTGTAGAATCTCAAAAGTACCTCGCAGGTCAGTACAAAGCGGACGCGGAAAAATGGGGCTACCAGAAAGAAGAAGTCTGGAGGAGATACGCGGAATGGCTTCACTCTATGGGATTCCTGAAAGAGACGATAGACGTGACGAAGGCGTTCACAAACGAGTTCCTACCGTGATAAAGGTATCCCACCTCACGGTTTGCTACGGAGAACTCAAAGCGGTGGAGGATCTCTCCTTGGAGGTTCAAAGGGGAGAGATCCTCTCCCTTGTGGGACCATCCGGATGTGGAAAGACCACCGTTGTGAAGGCTATTCTGGGATTGATTCCCTACGAGGGAAAGATAGAGATCTTCACATCTCGTCTCGGATACTGTCCTCAAAAGGATGTGCTGTTCGACTGGATGACCGCCTATGAGAACGCCGTGCTCCCACTCGTTCTCAGAAAAGAACTGCCGCCATCAAACATAAAAGAATTGTTTGAACGATTCGGTCTTTCTGGCTTTGAAGAGAAAAGGCCGTACCAGCTGAGTGGCGGTATGAGGCAGAGACTGTCTCTTCTGAGGGCCGTTCTATCGGGCGAGGAGCTCCTCGTACTCGATGAACCTTTTTCTTCGGTAGATGCTTACACTCGAAAGAAACTCCAGATATGGCTTTCTGAGATCGTACACAGGATGAAAAGTACGGTCGTACTCATCACTCACGACGTGGAGGAAGCGGTCTTCCTTTCAGACAGAATATTGATCCTCTCCGATCGCCCCGCAAGGATTTTGAAGGAAATACGCGTGCCGTTTCCAAAGCCGAGAACCATAAAAACTTTTTCCGATCCTCGTTTCTCAGAAATAGAAGAAGAGGTGCTGGAGACTCTCATGAATCAACCCTGATATTTTCAGGGAGAGTCTCTTCAGTTTCCTCCAGGGTGTTCTCCGTGTTCAGCAGACCGTTCAGGTAGTTTCTCAATCTTCTGACCTGGAACATGAACGCCTCCAGCTTGCTCTGTACCGTTGGTGTGAACGGATTCCCATCGGACTCTATGTGTATCACGGGAAGGTCTCCGAACTCGTCCAGTACTTTTCTCAAAACCCCTGTGGTCTTCTCTTTTTGTTCTTTCAAGCCTTTTTTCACAACCGCTTCCGCTATCCTGCTCGGCATGCAACCAAAGGGTCCTATTGAGATGATACCATCGTAGTGGTTTACGATCTCATGCAGGACGGTTCCTATGGTGAGGATCGCTTCTCCGGTGAGCTTTGGATTCAGGTAGTCTTTCGCCGCGTCAACAATGGATTCTACATCCACCATATGAGACCTGTAAAAGCCGCTTTTTTCCAAGATTTTTTTCACTCTTCTCTCTACGTACCTTTTCACGAGGATCTCGATTCGCTTCTTCAGCCTGTCCACGCGGGTGGAATTCGGAGAGATCAACCTGTTGAGGTACAGATAATCCGTGTAATAGATCCACTCGTGGACCGGCGATATGTGCATGATGATCCCGTTCTTCTCCATCAGGTTTTCGAGGTGTTTTCTGGAAAACTCGTCTCTTCTCACGTAGATTTCTCCTGTGAGCAGTACCTTCGGTGCCTTTTCGTAATCCATTATTCTCTCAACACCCGAAAGTATCTCTGAGACTTCATCGAGTGTTTTGAAGAAGTCCCTGAGAGAATCGTTTGCAAGACTGTTCAATATCTTTTCCCTGCATCCTTCAAGGATTTTTTCGCTTCTTCTTTGTCCCTCGCCAGCGTCATCACAGCGCGTTCCACATCGAAGAACACATCGGAAACGACAACAGCCAGCCATGCTCTGATCCTGAAAGCGATTCCAAGCCCCGCGTAGGCGTTTTCGGAATTCAAACCGAAGAGCGTCACGTTTCTCACGTTGTTCCTGTCGAGCCACAGGTTCATGAAGACACTGTACTGCCCGAAACGGCACGGTCCCATCGTCTCTGGCATGAAATAAAGTATGATCTCGTCATCGGATGCTTTCTCTCTGATGTACTTTATGAGGCTTCCAAGAGTGAGTTGAAGAGGAAGACACTCCTTCGAAAGAGAGTTCCCCCTTCCGAGTTTGAACTCCTCGACGTCCGGTGGAGGACACACGTCGGACCTGACACCGTAGTATCTGAAAGCCGCAGAAAGACACTGAGACCCGAACTGACCCATCGACGGGAAAACAACCTTCACCCTTTCATCGTTGAGCCGCAGTCTCTCTCCGTCCGGAGTGATCACGTAGAGGGTGTTTTTCTCCAGCACTGTTTGGGGTCTTTTCGCACTCTTTCTTTCTTCTTTCTTTCTCTGAAGTCTGAGATAACTCTTCACAATGTCTATGAAGGCTTCGATTCTCGTTTCTATGCCCGCGTCCGCTGTGTGACTGTCGAGTTCCAGAACGAGTGATGGTTTCTTCGCCATTATGTCTCTGAAGTAAGAGATGATGAAAGAATCGGGCCCACAGCTGAAGTTGGTGATGTAAACCCCAAAGAGTTTTGGATGCTTTTCGACGAATCGTGACGCTTTGAGAATCATCTCTCCCCACGACCAGTACATGTTTCTGTAGCCCTTTTCATCCTCGAAGGGTATGGAATCGAAGTTGATGATGGGAATTCCGCGGGTGGCGAATTTTTCGGGGATTCCCATGTTCGCATCGGAAGAGAAGGCGTTGTAAGATCTTCCAAAGAGAACCACACCGAATTCCGACTCGTCAAGAATTTTCAGAAATTCATTCCACTGTTTCTTTATGAGACTAAACCTTTCGTTGAAAGCCTTCCAGGCCTTTTCAAAGGCTCGTTCCCCTTCCTCGCGTGATCTTCCAAGCCTTTCAGCCACTCTGAGAAATTCTTCCTTTTCATCACCGCGCGAGAAATCGAAATAGCCCGTCACGAGCTTTTCTTCCATTTCAGGAAACGCAGATGTGAGCCAGTCAACTTCACTCTGAACAAAGGGACAGAAGACGTTGTAGTTCTCTGAATTTTCCACTTTGATTCCTCTCAACCTTGGAACGAATATCAGATCCGGATTCTTCGAGATCAGATCGTACATGTAGCCGTGGGAGAGTTCCACCGGGAAGCAGAATTCGGAGTTCATCATCTCCCAGCCGCGTCTGTCGGACTTTTCGGGAACCACAACGTCGAAACCGAGTTCTGTAAGGAAGGTGTAGAAAAGCGGGAAAAGGTTGTTCATCGCCAAAGATCTGCTCAAACCGATGGTCTTTGCTCCCTTCACTTCTCTCTCGAGGTGGAAAATGTATTTCTCCCTGTTTTTGACGAAGTTGTACTTTGTGCTGTCTATGTTGGCGTGTCTCAGCACGTTCTCGTACTTGTTGCAGGCACCACCGAACGGGAACCGCTTTCCATCGATCTCTATGATCCTGATCTCACACTTTCTATCGCATTTTTCTTTCCCACCGGGACAGATGAACGTTCCTCTGTATCTGACTTCTCTGGAGATCAATTCCTTCAGTTTGAACTCTTTCTTTTCCAGAAAACCGAGTTCAAGATTCTCTTTGGTGAGCAGAGCCACTCCGTAAGCGCCCATCAAACCCGGGTGCGGGGGAACAACTATGTTCTTTCCAACGAGAGCAGCCATGGCAACAGGCACCGCTTTGTTGTAGCAAACTCCGCCCTGCATGAAGATCTTCTTTCCTACAGGTCTGCTTCCTTTCACCCTGTTCAGGTAGTTCATACACACGGAGTACACAAGCCCGGCGCATATGTCTTCTTTAGAGATCCCTTCGTTCACCGCCGTCTTGACGTCGCTTCCTATGAAGGCCGCGCACTGATCGCTGAAGTTCGGAGGATTTTCGCCTTTCAGAGCGAGATCTCCGATCTCGGTGTAGTGGACTCCAAGGGACTCTCCCGCTGCCTCTTCGAGGAAAGATCCCGTCCCGGCCGAACAGGCTTCGTTCATCGCGTAATCCGCCGGAACCCCGTTCACCAGATAGGTGTACTTGGCATCTTGACCTCCTATCTCGAAGATCGTGTCCACCTCTGGATCGAAATGAGCGGCCGCTTTCGCGTGCGCCATTATCTCGTTGTACACGGCGTCGGTCTGAGAATACAGCCCAACGATCTTCCTCCCTGATCCCGTCACACCGAGTCCGATTATCTTCACTTTCGTCCCGTTGAGCTGCTCCAATATAGAGGAGTAGCACTGCCTTGCCGCTCTTATGGGATCTCCCAGAGTTCGAAGGTACACTCCCGCCAGGATGGCTTCATCATCGTATCTCATCAGCACCGCTTTCGTTGTGGTGGATCCAACGTCTATTCCCAGCACACACACATCCCCATCTCTTGCCTGCTGGAACGGCATTTCTTTGAACTCGACCATGTGCAGGTACTTTTTGAGAGGCTCGTGAGTGGGAAAACTGGTAATTTCTTCTTTTTTGATCGTGAAGGTCTTTTTCGATACCACTCCGTTCAGCTTTCCCCACAGGTAAGCCCCGTAGGCTTCGAAGAACAGCGCTTCTTCCGGAACGATCACTTCCAGAACTCTTTCCAGGTGCTTCAACATGAGCCTGTTTCTCGTCGTTCCACCGACAAGGAGGATCTTCTTAACTCCTGCCTTGTGAGCCAGTTCCACTATCTTGTCGGCCATCACCTTTCCAAGACCGTTCAGAACGAGTTCCTTTGGAACCCCTTTGTTCAGCGCGTGGGTGCAATCACTCTTGCAGAAAACGGTACACCTCGAGGAGAGTTCATAGTACTCTTCCGTCTCGACACTGTTGGCTTCCTCAAGAGATATTCCCATCCTCTGAAGCTGCTGAAGGAAGAATTCTCCCGTTCCCGAGGCGCACTTGCTACCCGTGTATATGCCGGTTATGATTCCCTTATCGTTCACTCTGTAGAGAATGGTGTTCTCCCCACCGGCACTGACAACGGCTTCGACCTTTCCGTATTTTTTCATGAGATGCCTGTAGGCGATTTCCGTTGCCTCCGCTTCGGATATCTGAGGCAGATCTATTATTTCTCTTGTCTTTCGACCTGTGATGACCACGGGCCCTTCATCGAGAAAAGCGGGGATCATCATGGAAAGCAGAGCGAGGGGATCTCCGTTGTGAGGAAGATTTCCTTTCTCCCTTTCACTGTAGAATGAAACACTCGAGGAACCGATGCACACTCCGGTCATTTCACATCACCTCTTTGTTGAATATTTTAACACCTAACGTTCGCAGTCTCAACTCACCTCTTGAAATCCTCTCCACTCTGTGATATCATTTGTACCGGCGACCCGGTAGCTCAGCAGGCAGAGCACCTGACTTTTAATCAGGGGGTCGTGGGTTCGAATCCCACCCGGGTCACCAGCGGTGCGAGAGTGGCGGAACTGGCAGACGCGCTGGACTTAGAATCCAGTGGGCTGAAGCCCGTGTGGGTTCAAGTCCCACCTCTCGCACCAGGATAGAGCAGGCGGGTGTAGCTCAGTGGTAGAGCACCAGCTTGCCAAGCTGGGGGTCGCGGGTTCGAATCCCGTCGCCCGCTCCAGACAAGAAAGAAGGGGAAATCTCCCCTTCTTCTTTTTCTTTACGTCGTGGAGGTAGAAGAGTCTTGAACACTCTGTCAGTGTTGTTATCCCTTTTCACAGTCATTGTTGTGCAGAGAGTTTTCAAAAAACTTTCCATTTCTCTGCTCTCTGGTGTCATCGTGATGATTCTCTCTCTCAAGGTGAGAAACATTCCGGAAATTCTTTCCTGGACGATCTCTTCAGATTCCTTCTGGTCACTCATTGCGACGGTTTTTCTGATATACCTTCTTTCAGGAATGATGGAAAATTCAGGTGATTACAACCGCTTTCCCGAGGAAATGCGAACTATCTTTTCGAAGAACGTGGATTCGTTCGTCCCCGCTCTCATAGGTCTCATGTCGATGCCCGGCGGAGCTCTCTTCACAGCTCCCATAGTGAAGAATTCACTTCCCGAAGAGAATCCGCTGAAACTCGCCGTCAAGAACTACTGGTTCAGACACACGATAGAATTCTTCTGGCCCATATATCCAGCTGTGGTGCTCGTCTCTGAACTCTCCGGGATCCATCCGGGAAAGGTTTCTCTGACTCTCTTTCCTGTGTTTGCCATAGCCTTTCTTCTGGGATGGTTTTTTTCAATGGAAAGCAACTTCCCCGTCTCTCTAAACCCAGATCTTTCTTCAATCTTCTTCCACTGATACCCGTTCTGGGAACGGGTGTTCTCATACTTATTTTCAAAGTTCCAGGATGGTTCGCACTTCTTTTGAGCACATCGGGTTATGCGGTATTCAGGAGAAGATACCTTCTAAAGACTCTGAAGCAGGTTTTCAATAAGTGGGATGTTTTTCTCGTCCTTTTTCTTGTTTACATCTACAAGGTCATAGTTGAACACTCCGGCGTGGGTGAAGGCATCGCGGCTGAATTTGTCAGATGGAATCTTTCTCCCTGGATCCTTCTCATCTTTTTACCTCTCGTGTCGGGAATCTCCACGGGTATCACACAGGCAGCCGTCGGTATTTCTCTTCCTGTTTTGATGGAGGTGTTCAGCAGCAAGTACGCCGTGTACACCTACATGTTCGCTGTGGGTGGTGTCATACTGTCTCCGGTTCATCTGTGCGTCGTGCTGTCTGCGAAATTCTTCGAGGTAGAGGTGTTCGACATTCTAAAGAAGGTGTTCCTCCCACTGGTGCTGACTCTGATCCTCGGCGCCCTCGTTTTGGGGGTGATCCTGTGAACGAAATCGTGGTGAAAGGAGCAAGAATTCACAATCTGAAAAACATAACCGTGAGGATTCCAAAGAACAGGCTTGTTGTCATAACGGGAGTTTCAGGATCGGGGAAGTCTTCACTCGCCATGGACACGATATACGCCGAAGGGCAGAGAAGATATCTGGAGTCACTTTCTACGTATGCGAGACAGTTCCTCGGCAACCTGAAAAAACCCGATGTTGACGAGATAGAAGGGCTTTCCCCCGCCATAGCCATAGATCAGAAAACCGTCTCTCACAATCCCAGATCGACCGTTGGAACGGTGACGGAAATTTACGATTACCTGAGGGTGCTCTACGCGAGGATAGGAAAAGCCCACTGCCCTGAGTGCGGAAGGCCTCTCGAGAAAAAGAGCATCGATGAGATCCTTCAGGATTTGTTCAATTCTTTCAAAGAGGGGAGTCGAATCTACATACTCGCACCAGTTGCGACGGAGAAGAAAGGAACATTCAAAAAAGAGATCGAAGAGTTCATCTCCAAAGGATTCGCGAGAATAGAAATAGACGGCGAGATTTACAGGCTCGAGGAAGTGCCGGAACTCGACAAGAACAAACGACACACTGTGAAGCTGGTGGTCGATAGGTTGATCCTTGAAACCAGAAACGAACACAGGATACTGGACAGTCTCGAGCTAGCAATGAGGGAAGGAAAAGGATTCGTCGAGATCAGAAACGTCGACACCGGAGAATGCAAGATCTTCAGCGAAAACCTCATGTGCCCGGTGTGTGGTATCGGGTTTCCAGAGATCACACCAAAGCTGTTTTCTTTCAACAGTCCGTACGGTGCGTGTCCGAACTGTCACGGCCTCGGCTTCACATTTGAGGTGGATCCATCCCTCGTGATAGACGAAGAGAAGAGCGTTCTCGAAGGTGCGATCATTCCGTACAGATGGGACAGAAGGCTCTCGAGATGGGTCGCAAGGGAGATAGAAAAGCGAGGTGTTTCCCCTCACCTTCCCTTCAAAGATCTGCCTGAAGATGTGAAAGAGTTCATCTTGTACGGAGATGATCGTTTCGAAGGAGTGGTTCCAAAAGTTCAGAGGTGGCACAGAGAAACGGAATCTCCCGAGATGAAGGAGTGGCTGGAAAAGAACTTCATCGTACAGAGAACCTGCTCCGTCTGCGGTGGGAAAAGACTGAACAGGGAAGCCCTCTCTGTGAAGATAAACGGTTTGAACATACACGAGTTCACCGAGCTTTCTATCTCAGAAGAACTCGAATTTTTGAAGAATCTGAATCTCACCGAAAGAGAGCGAGAAATCGTGGGAGAACTCCTGAAGGAAATAGAAAAAAGGCTCGAATTCCTCGTGGACGTTGGACTCGAATATCTCACTCTCTCCAGATCCGCCACCACACTCTCTGGAGGAGAATCTCAGAGAATAAGGCTCGCAACACAGATAGGTTCGGGTCTCACGGGAGTCATCTACGTTCTGGACGAGCCGACTATTGGACTCCACCCAAGGGACACAGAGCGACTGATAAAAACCCTCAAAAAGCTCAGAGATCTTGGAAACACGGTGATAGTGGTGGAACACGATGAGGAAGTGATCAGGAACGCTGACCACATCATAGACATCGGACCGGGCGGGGGAACGAACGGTGGTCGGGTCGTCTTCCAGGGTACCGTGGATGAACTTTTGAAAAATCCAGACAGCTCTCTGACGGGTGAATACCTCTCGGGGAAAAGAAAGATCGCAGTAAACAAAACGAGGCGGCTTCCTTACGCGTCTTTGAAGATCAAAGGCGTTCGTCACAACAATCTGAAGAACATAGACGTTGAGATTCCCCTCGGTGTCTTCGTCTGTGTCACGGGAGTGTCGGGATCTGGAAAATCTTCCCTCGTCATGGAAACGCTCTACCCGGCGTTGATGAATCTCCTTCACAAAACCAAACTTCCCGCTGGAGAATTCGATTCGATCGAAGGACACGAGAACATCGACAAGGTGATCGCGATAGATCAATCTCCCATTGGAAGAACACCGAGGAGCAACCCGGCTACCTACACCAAGGTGTTCGACGAAATAAGAAGCCTCTTTGCCATGACCCCCGCTGCTAAGGCACGTGGTTACACCAAGAGCAGATTCAGCTTCAATCTGAAGGGAGGAAGATGTGAAGCCTGTCAGGGTCAGGGTTACGTGAAGATAGAAATGCTCTTCCTTCCCGATGTGTACGTGGAGTGCGATGTTTGCAAGGGAAAGAGATACAACAGAGAAACACTCGAGATAACCTACAAAGGAAAAAACATTTCTGATATACTCGATATGACGGTGGATGAAGCGCTGGAGTTCTTCAAGAACATACCCTCTATAAAGAGAACGCTTCAGGTTTTGCACGATGTGGGCTTGGGATACGTGAAACTCGGGCAACCAGCCACCACCCTCTCCGGGGGTGAGGCGCAGAGAATCAAACTCGCCTCTGAGTTGAGAAAAAGAGATACGGGAAGAACCCTCTACATACTCGACGAGCCAACTGTTGGACTTCACTTTGAAGACGTGAGAAAACTCGTGGAAGTTCTCCACAGGCTGGTAGATAGAGGAAACACCGTAATCGTGATAGAACACAATCTCGATGTCATAAAAAACGCAGACCACATCATAGATCTCGGTCCTGAAGGTGGAAAAGAAGGTGGCTACATAGTTGCAACGGGAACACCAGAGGAAATAGCAAAGAATCCTCACTCTTACACCGGAAGATTCTTGAAGAACGTGTTATAATGCCCAGGGAGGTGTAGTGATGAAGACGTTTTTCCTAATCGTTCACACCATCATAAGCGTGGCTCTCATCTACATGGTCCAGGTACAGATGTCGAAATTCTCAGAGCTCGGTGGTGCCTTCGGAAGTGGAGGACTTCACACCGTTTTTGGAAGGAGGAAAGGCCTCGACACCGGTGGAAAGATCACTCTTGTCCTGTCTGTACTCTTTTTCGTTTCCTGCGTAGTAACAGCTTTCGTCCTAACGAGGTGATGGGATGACGCCGGAAGAACAGGTGAAAATTCTCAAAAGAAATGTTGTTGACCTCATAAGCGAAGAAGAACTCCTCGACAGAATAAAAAGAAAGGGAAAACTCCGCGTGAAACTCGGCGTGGATCCCTCAAGGCCCGACCTGCATTTGGGACATGCGGTCGTTTTGAGGAAGCTGAGAGAGTTTCAGGATCTCGGTCACACGGTCGTTCTGATCATAGGAGACTTCACCGCACGCATTGGTGATCCCTCTGGAAGGAACGAAACGCGTCCCATGCTGACCAAAGAAGAGGTTCTGGAGAACGCAAAGACCTATCAGGAACAGGCCTTCAAGATACTGGATCCAGAAAGAACGGAGCTTCGATTCAACGGTGAATGGCTCGACAGGATGACCTTCGCGGATGTGATCGTTCTGGCTTCAAAGTACACGGTTGCGAGGATGCTCGAGAGAGACGATTTCGCAAAGAGATTCAAAGAAGGCATTCCCATCGCCGTATCGGAGTTTCTGTACCCGCTCGCACAGGCCTACGATTCCGTTGCCATCCAGGCAGATGTGGAACTCGGCGGAACGGATCAGCTTTTCAACCTCCTTGTGGGAAGGAAGATACAGGAAGAATACGGTCAAGAGCCCCAGATCGTCATGACGATGCCGATCATCGAAGGAACGGATGGAAAATTGAAGATGAGCAAAAGCTACGGAAACTACATCGCTTTCAACGATCCGCCCGAGGAGATGTACGGGAAACTCATGTCCATACCTGATGAACTCATCATAAAATACATGCACCTTCTCACGAACATCCCAGAAGAAGTGATCGAAGAGTACGAGAAAAAGATGAAGGAAAAAACGATCAATCCACGAGACGTAAAGATGGTTCTCGCGTACGAAATAACCCGTTTCTTCCACGGAGAGGAAAACGCAAAGAAGGCCCAGGAACAATTCGTGAAAGTCTTTCAAAAGAAAGAAATTCCTGACGAGATGCCGGTCGTTGAGATTTCTCAGGATAAGAACATCGTGGATCTCCTCGTGGAGATAGGAGCTGCATCCAGCAAAAGTGAGGCTAAAAGACTCGTTTCTCAAGGTGGAGTGTACATCGACGGAGAGAGGATAGAGGACATAAAATTCACTGTAGAACCTGATGGAGAGCGAGTTTTGAGAGTTGGAAAGAGGAAGTTCTACAGAATATCAGGTGGAGAGACAAAAAAACTTTAGAAAACTCTTGAATTTCCTTTGGACGGGATGGTATAATCACCACAGGATTTAACTGTGATCAATGAGAAGGGAGGTTTGTCCCATGAAGAGAGTTCTTCTTACCGTTGCAATGCTGTCCGTTTTCTTCTCAGCGATGTTCGCGTTCTTCCCTGATGTTCCAAAAGATCACTGGGCTTACGAGTACGTCTGGAAGCTGTGGCAGAGGGGTATCTTCATAGGTTATCCGGACGGCGAGTTCAAAGGGGACAGGTACATCACCAGATACGAAGCAGCGACTGCGGTGAGCAGGCTCCTCGATTTCATCGAACAGAAGATGCTTGCAGGTGCTTCAGGTGATCTGGCACAGGTTGTTGGAAATCTCTCCGACAAGTACATGGCCCTCGAGGAGAAGGTTAACGGTCTCACCGGCATACTGGACACTCTGGCATCCCAGATAGGTACCACTCAGGCCAATCTCACAGAAACCGAAAGAGAACTGCTCGAGAAGATCGATTCTGTGAAAGAAGAGATCGAGATGGAGTTCGACAAAGAGATCTCGCTCAACAGAGAAGTTGTGAACAACATCGGGCTCAAACTTGGAAATCTCTCCAGAGACTACGAAAGATACAAGGAGAATGTGGACGCAAAGATCTCTGAAGTGAACGAAAAACTCGCAGCCCTTGAAAAGGACCTTGGAAACAAGATCGCCGATCTCGAAGGAATAGTCAATCTACACGAGAAAGACATCATAAACATTTACAACAAGATCAGTTCCGTTAACGAGGAACTCAACAACAAGATCGCCGCGACAGAAGAGAAACTCTCCAGGAAAGATGAAGAAATCTCCGCAATGGTCGAACTTCACGAAAAAGACATCATAAACCTCTACAACAAAGTCGCTGCACTCAACGAAGATCTCAACAAAAAAATACTTGACACGAAGGCCGAACTTTCTGCTAAAATAGAGTCACAGGAGAAAACGTTGAACATGGTCTACACAAAACTCCTCGACACAGAAAGCAAATTGAACGATGAAATTTCCGCTCTCAAGGAAAAGGACGCGGAGATACAGAAGACGGTTGATCTTCATGAACAGGATATCGTCAACCTCTACGGAAAAACGTCGTCTCTCGAAGAAGACCTCAACATGAAGTACAACGAGACTAACGAAAAGATCGATCAGGTGAAGGCGGAACTCGAGGACAAAATCGAAAGCGTGAAGGCTTACAACAGGAATCTCAGCATCCTCACAGGTGCGTTCTTTGGAATTCTCGGTCTCATTCTGATCGCAATCAGTGGTAAATAAAACCAAAATTTATTCTGAGGGGAGGTAAGATGTTATGAAGAAGTTGCTCGCTCTTTTCCTGGTACTGGGTCTTTTAGTCACAGCAGCGTTTGCCTACGAAGACGTCGTTAAAGTCAATGTCTCTGGAACTGGCTACTTCAACGCGTACCTCGACGAAGAAGGCATCGACCTCGAAGGTGATATTAGTGATTTGTCTGTGTCCATTTCTCCAAGCTCTGGCAGTGTAACAGCACCTGCTACCATTACAGCAGAATTTTCCATTGACGTCCTTGGAACAGACACTTCTCTCAGCAAGATAGCTGTCACAACGGATCTGTTCGATCTCACTTACTACAACTCTGATATCTATGGGGATGGCTATGTGTTCTACTACGTAGGAGACAGAGCACTTGAATTTACGCCAAAACTTGGTCTTGAAGGAAAATTTACGCCAAAACTTGGTCTTGAAGGAATTTCTCTGACCGCCTACTTTGCAGACATTGTGTCTGAGACAGATCTCACCAACGCCACGAATGATACCAACAATTACTTCGACGACGCTGTTGCTCTGAAACTCGGTGTGACGAACCTTGATCTCCTTGATGCGACACTCTTCGGTGCGTTCTATGATACTGATACGAACAATGCCACAAGCGCCTATGGCTATGCTGCCCACTTGAATCTCACTGGAAAAGACATCCTTGAAAATCTCGTGGTCGATCTTGCCTACGCCTACGAAGCAACCAGCATGTACCTGGTAGAAGCACAGTACAGCAAATCCTTTGAAATGGAACCTGTTACTCTGACGGTGTCTCCATACTTTGTCTATTCTGAAGGAGCCCCCACATACTACGACGATGATTCTGTTGATGACGATGGCTGGACAGCACCCTGGGGATCCAAACTCGTGAAAGTTGGTCTCAAAGCGGAAGCTGGTGTCACCGATGAAGTGACCTTCAGTGCAGAACTGACACCGACTTACGATCTTGATGCCAATTCTTTCAGCCTGCCTGTGACGCTTGCTCTTGCTTACGACTCCGATATGGCAGAGGCAAATGTGAGCGCTTCCTGGGATGATGCTGTCGCTTCTGCTACTAATGTCACCATCGATGCCAACCTGACAGTCACAGCCGTTGAAAATCTTACAGTCAAAGCAGCTGCACAATACAAAGTTGCCACCAACGAACTGGGTTACAACGTCGACGCCAGCTACGTCTACGGTCCTCTCACAACAGGATTCTTCTTCGGAACTCTGTTTGATTCCAATAGTGATGGTACTGCTGATATCAACGATTACTTCACCTGGTACCTCTACTTGAAAGCTTCCGTTGCATTCTAATCCACACCACCGCAAATCAACCCCCGGCACTTGCCGGGGGTTTTGTTTTGTTGTATAATTTAAAACTGGAGGCGTGTCCGAACTGGCTAAGGAGCCGGTCTTGAAAACCGGTGGGCCGGAAGGCCCGTGTGGGTTCGAGTCCCACCGCCTCCGCCAGCCCCGCACGGGGCTTTTCTTTTTAGGGGGTGAAAACGTGAGAGCCCTTCTTGTGGTGGACCTCCAGAGGGATTTCGTTGACAAAGACGGTGCTCTTTACTTCGAAGGAGCAGAGAAGGTGATCGATCCCATTTTGAAGTGGGTTGAAGAGTTCAAAAAGGAAAACCTTCCCATCATCACCACACAGGACTGGCACGATCCTGAAGACAGAGAATTCAACATCTGGCCAAAACACTGCGTTGCAAACACTGATGGTGCAAGACTCACTGAAAAACTCGAGAAAGCTTTGAAAGATTATCCCAATCACTTCTCTGTGAAAAAAAACCGTTACAGTGCCTTCTACAACACGAATCTTGAAAAGATAATCAGAGACAACGAGATAGACGAAGTTTACGTTTGTGGAGTTGTAACACACATCTGTGTGCTCTTCACCGTCGAAGAGTTGAGAAACAGGGATATCCCTGTTAAAATAATCACTGAAGGCGTTGCTTCTTACGATGAAGAGCTTCACCGCTTTGCACTGAGGGAAATGAAAGAAATTTTAGGAGCAGAATTCATTTGAGGTGATCAATGTGAAAAGACTCAGTCCCGAGGTCTTCAAGGTTCCCATCGACCGCATCAGGAACGGTTACTACTCGGACATATACTTCATAAACTATGTGAAGGTCTTGAAAAGGGACAACCGCCATCCACGGGTGTACTATCAGTTCTTTCCGAGGAAAGACGCCGTAATCTGCGGAATTGACGAGGCCCTCGCCATTCTGAAGTTCTGCACGGGATACTACAAAGACGAGGAAAAAGCGAGGGAACTCTTCGAAGAGATCTTGAAATTAGACAAAGAAATGCAGGCTGCTTCAGTTGAAATGGACGTTCAGAAGATTCTGGAGCTCACTCAGAAAAAGTGGGACCTCAGATTGAAACTGAACGATCTTTGGGTAGACAAATGGGATGAAATAGAAGTACACGCCCTCTACGACGGCGAGGAAGCGAAAGAAGGAGAGCCGATAATGACAATAGAGGGAGATCCCACCTATTTCGGGTATCTCGAAACGGTGCTTCTCGGTGTGATCGCAAGAGCCACCAGCACGGCAACGGCCGTCAAGAAAGTGGTGAAGGCAGCGAGAGGAAAACCCGTGCTCTTTTTCAGTGCCCGTTTCGATCACTACTGGGTCCAGGCAACAGACGGCTACGCAGCTCTCAAAGCGGGGGCCTTTGGAGTTTCTACAGACGCGAACGCGGACTACTGGGGTGTCAAATCCATGGGAACGATGCCTCACGCCCTGATAGCCTGCTACGATGGGAAGACCGAGGACGCTGCCATCGCTTTTGACAAACACATGGAGGAAGATGTGAACAGGATCGTTCTTGTGGACTGGGACAACGATGTGATAGGAACAACCTTCAAGGTCATCGAAAAGTTCTACGAGTACGTGATGAAAAAGCCGTTCAAACTCGGAGTGACAGATCCTTCACCGATCATAGGTCCTGGAAAGAACAAGATATGGGGTGTGAGGTTCGACACCTCCGGGAATCTGAGGGATAAATCTGTGGTCCCAAAAGACGAATCCTCTTTTGGAGTGTGTCCGGAACTCGTCTGGAGAGCCCGTCAGGAGTTCGACAAAGTGGGGCTCAAGGATCTGAAGATAGTCGTCTCCGGAGGATTCGACGAGAAGAAGATAGATCTATTCGAAAGATTGGGGGTACCGGCAGACGCGTACGGTGTTGGTTCTCGCCTGCTGAGGGAGAAGGTGGATATCACGGCAGACATCGTTGAAGTCAATGGAAGACACTGCGCAAAGGTGGGAAGATACAAGATAGAAAATCCCAGATTGAAAAAAGTGGGGAAACGCTACTGGGAGGAAGAGTGAGGAGGTGAATGGAATGGAAATCAAAAAGGGTACCTGGATCATAAAGAAGGGTTTTGCGGAGATGTTCAAAGGCGGTGTCATCATGGACGTCACCTCTGCTGAACAGGCCAAGATCGCAGAAGAAGCGGGAGCCGTTGCGGTAATGGCCCTCGAAAGAGTTCCGGCCGATATCAGAAAAGAGGGCGGAGTCGCCAGAATGGCAAGCATCGCAAAGATCAGGGAAATCATGGAGGCAGTATCCATCCCTGTGATGGCGAAGGTGAGAATCGGTCACATAGCCGAAGCAAAGATACTGGAGGAACTCGGAGTTGACTTCATCGACGAATCCGAAGTCCTTACACCAGCTGACGACAGGTTCCACATCAACAAACACGAATTCAAAGTGCCCTTTGTCTGCGGTGCAAGGGACCTGGGAGAAGCTCTCAGAAGAATAGCAGAAGGTGCAGCCATGATCAGAACGAAGGGAGAAGCCGGAACGGGAAACGTTGTAGAAGCAGTGAAGCACATGAGAAGGGTGATGGAACAGATAAAACAGGTGACGAAGATGGAAGACGAAGAACTCGTCGCTTACGGAAAAGAGATAGGAGCTCCCGTCGAGCTTCTCAGAGAGGTCAAAAGACTTGGAAGACTTCCCGTCGTGAACTTCGCAGCGGGTGGTGTGGCAACTCCTGCGGATGCGGCTCTCATGATGATGCTCGGAGCAGATGGAGTGTTCGTGGGATCCGGTATCTTCAAATCCAAGGATCCAAGAAAGATGGCGAAAGCCATGGTGCTGGCCGTTACCTACTGGGACAATCCAAGGATACTCCTCAAGATCTCCGAAGACATAGGAGAGCCGATGAGAGGGCTCGATGTCGAAGAACTCGAAGTGAGAATGCAGGAGAGAGGGTGGTAAGGGATGAAAATAGGAGTTCTGGGTGTTCAGGGAGACGTCAGAGAACACGTGGAAGCTCTCCACAAGCTCGGAGTTGAGACCCTGATAGTGAAACTTCCAGAGCAGCTGGACATGGTGGATGGTCTCATCCTGCCTGGTGGAGAATCGACCACCATGATAAGAATTCTCAAAGAGATGGATATGGATGAAAAGTTGGTGGAAAGAATAAACAACGGCCTTCCCGTCTTTGCAACGTGTGCCGGTGTGATCCTTCTCGCAAAGCGCATCGAAAACTACTCCCAGGAAAAACTTGGAGTTTTGGACATAACCGTTGAAAGAAACGCCTACGGAAGACAGGTCGAAAGCTTTGAGACGTTTGTAGAGATACCCGCTGTAGGAAAAGATCCATTCAGAGCCATTTTCATAAGGGCTCCAAGGATCGTTGAAACAGGAAAGAATGTGGAAATTCTGGCAACTTACGATTATGACCCTGTTCTGGTGAAAGAAGGAAATATACTCGCGTGCACGTTTCACCCAGAACTCACCGACGATTTGAGACTGCACAGATACTTCCTGGAGATGGTGAAATGAAAGTGAAAATCGATCTGGAAGATGAAAAACTTCGTGAACGAATAGCCAGCATCGTTCAAGAGGTAGGTTTTTTCATAAATGAATCGGCGGATGTGATCATCACCGACGATTTGAAGGAACAGGGTCGGTGGGTGATTCTGGTCTCAAAGAACGTACCTGAGAAGATTCCGGAAGGTGTGCTGGACGTGATCGATCCACGCCTTCCGGATTTTCTGCTGAGAAGAAAATTCGAAATGATGAAAGCGTACCTGATATTCCCATCTGGTATCCTCAGCTATCTCGAAGACGACTTCGAAAAATCAAAGCGATACGGATTTCCACTTTCTGTTATCTATCTCTTTTTCGAAGATGACGGTACGGCAAGACGTGTCTATGAACTCCTTCGAGAACTTTTGAGGTCTTCTGATAGATTCGATTTCCTGAAGAGAAACGAAATAATGATCGTTCTTCCCGGAACATCGAAAGAAGGCGCGGAAAGACTCCTCAAAAGGTTGAAGAGAAAGTTCCTGAGATTGGATTGGACGAAACAGCCGATGCTTGAGTACGGAGTCGCCCAGGTCGAAGACTGGATGGAAACCGTTGAAGATCTGCTTGCATCCCTCGAATCTTCTTTGAGGAGGTTGTGAAAATCTGAGTAAAAAAGAGTGGATCAACATAATTCTGGCGCTGGCTTTTGGATTTCTCGCCGTCTTTTTTATTTTCAGGGAAGTAGATCCCGCTGAATTTTCCAGATATTTTCATTTAAAATCTCTCCTTTACATGTTCCTCCTCTGCGGAACATTTGTTTTTTCTATCGTCATAGACTCTCTCAAGATGAAGTGGCTTTACTCGTTCGTATGGAAAGAGAAGTTTCCACTGTACGATTCTTTCTTCAACAATTACATGAGTTTTGTCTTCAGTATGCTCACCCCTTTTTATTTTGGAGGACAGTTTTTCCAGACGTATCACCTCTCAAAGATGGGTTTCAAATCTGAGCACAATGTGAACGTGATTCTTTCCAGATTCGTAGAATACCTGATCTCTGTTACTGTTCTTTCGATTCTGGGCCTTGTGAGATACAGAAACCTTCTCTTCTCGAACGCACTTTTGACTTCAAAGTTGATACTTCTCGCGTACCTCATCAGCGTATCGTTCATAGCCGTTTTGATGTCTGCGCTGATAAATCCTCCTCTTATCGCACGTCTTTTTAACGCTTTCAAAAGAATAAGATGGATAGATCGACTCATCAAAAAGATCACCAAAATAGAAGATTGGGATACCAGATTTCTCGAATGGACAGAAAAATTAAAAGAAAGCGTTCAAGTACTCTGGAAAAGTGGCTTTATGTTTTTCGATTTTCCTCTCACTTTCATTTCCCTGCTTGTTCAATCTTTTGTTCTCTACCTTGCCATCTGGCTCACATCCGGAAAAATAGGTTTTCTCGACGTCACAGGCCTCTTCTATTTCCTGAGTTTGGTCGTGTTTTACATACCCACTCCTGGAGCGAGTGGAGGAGTGGAAGCGGTTTATCAGATCGTTTTTTCCAAGATTTTGAATTCTTCTGAAAAAACACTCGCCTCCATTCTCATCTGGAGGATTTCTACCTATTATCTTCCGATATTCATCGGCATTGCATTCCTCTTGATTTACCGCTATCCGAAGGAAGTGGCAAAATGAAGATCGTTCTCAGATTCAAGAAAAAAGGAATGAGGAGATTTCTCTCAACACTTGAGTCTATAAAACTCGTGGAAAGATCCATAAGGAGAGCAGATTTTCCAATCGTTTTCACGGAAGGTTTCCATCCAAAACCGAAGATGAGTTTCCTCGACGCCATGCCGGTGGGTGTGGTGAACCTCGCTTTCTACGTGGAACTCTTTGTGAAAAACATCTCAGAAAAACACATAGAGACTCTGAAAAACATCCTCCCAAAGGATTTCGCTTTAGAAAGCGCATGGATCTTCGATGGAAACATCAACGAACTGGTCAACTCGTATCGTTTCTTAGTGATCTCAGAAAAACCTGTGGATCTGGAGAAGACTATTTTGAAAAAGAACAAAAAAGTTTCGTTCAAAGAGAGTCTTCTTGATTTTGAAGTATCGAGTGGAAAAAAGTATCACATCTTCAGGTATACTCAAAAGAGGGAGAAACTGATAAACCCGTTACTCCTTGCAGAAGAAGGAACTTTTTTCTTACCCATATGTGAAGAAGCCATGACCGGGCACGGTCCTCTCTCTTCTCTCCTCGAAAGGGGTGGTACGCGTGTCTAAAAAGATTCTTCTTGTTGACGATTCAGCGGTTCTGAGAAAAATCGTTTCTTTCAATCTGAAAAAAGAAGGTTACGAAGTGATAGAAGCGGAAAACGGGCAGATAGCCCTAGAAAAGCTCTCGGAGTTCACACCAGACCTGATAGTTCTCGACATAATGATGCCCGTAATGGATGGATTCACCGTTTTGAAAAAACTTCAAGAAAAAGAAAATTGGAAAAGAATCCCGGTGATAGTCCTCACGGCAAAGGGTGGTGAAGAGGACGAATCTCTGGCATTTTCCCTGGGTGCCAGAAAGGTCATGAGAAAGCCGTTCAGCCCCTCCCAATTCATCGAGGAGGTGAAGCATTTACTAAATGAATGAAAGGGAAATTTGCGAAAGAATCGCTGAAATCTTGAATCTTGAACACGACTGTTCGAAAGGAATAGATGATCTTTTGGAGATCCTGGAGTACGAAATAAACGAATATCGAAAAAGCTTAGAAGAACAGGCCATGTTCATGGAAGCTCAAATCGAAGAGCTTTCGCGCTCGTACGAAGAAATATCAACTCTGCTCGAAATCTCGGAGATTTTCGGTACGTTCGAGTTCCCTTTGAACTTGCAGAACAAACTGGAAAAAGTCATTCGACTCCTCAGGAACGTGATAAAATTTGAGGGTTATGTTGTTCATCTGGAAGGTGAGTTGACAGCCGGGGATCTAAACAGAGAAGAAATAGAAGCAGAAATAGGAAATCCAGAGAAGACCGTTCTGATAGAGCCCGGAAAATCTGAGAAGTTTTCAAATCTTCTGTTTGTACCGATAAAAGGAAACAGATACTACGGATACATGTGCTTCACTGGAAAAGAAGACGGAGGAGTTTTCACCGCAGGTGACAGGAAAATAGCTGAGATGACGGCAAGATACATAGCGAGTGCTCTCGACAGACTGGATTTTCTCAAAAAGGAGATAGAGCGAGAAAGACTGGAAGAACAATTGAACATAGCAAGACAGATACAGACTAATCTTCTTCCCCGAAAAATTCCAGAGATTGGTTTCGTAGAAGCAGATGCCTGCTCTCAACCTGCTGTTCAAGTTGGTGGGGACTATTACGATTTCTTCGTGTCACAGGAGAAAAGGTTTCTCACAGTCGTGGGTGATGTGGCAGGAAAGAGTGTACCGGCGGCTCTGCTAATGAGCGCAGTGAGGAGTTATCTGAAAGTGCTGGTCACCACGTGTCCCGATCTGGAAAGACTCGTGAACAGGTTGAACTCCATTCTCTGCGAAAACATGACAAACGACCGCTTTGTAACGATGGCTTTTATAGAGATATCTCCAGATGGAACTTTGAATCTTATAAACGCAGGCCACAATCCAGTTTATTTCCTGCATAAGGGAGAGCTCGTCAAGATTGAAGCTTCTGCGATCCCAATCGGTATAACAGAGTGGGAATACAGAAAGCACACCATTCATTTGAAACCAGATACATTCGTGATATCTTACTCCGACGGATTGACAGAAGCAAGGAACGAAGCGGGCGAAGAATTCGGATACGAAAAGTTGGAAAATATATTGAGGGAATTCAAGGGTGAAACACCCGCTGAACTGCTGGAGGCACTGAGAAAAAACGTTAAGTCGTTTATGGGAGATGCCCAGCAGCACGATGATATGACAATCGTGGTGTTAAAATATAAAGGACAGCAGGAGGTGGAATGATGTCAGGTCACAACAAGTGGGCCAATATTAAACACAGGAAGATGGCCCAGGATGCGAAGAAATCCAAGATCTTCACAAAACTGATCAGAGAAATCATCGTTGCAGCAAGAGAAGGAGGAGGAAACATAGAAACAAATCCGCGATTGAGAGCGGCAGTTGAAAAAGCAAGGGCAGAAAACATGCCCAAAGAAAACATTGAAAGGGCCATAAAGAGAGGAACAGGAGAACTCGAAGGAGTAGATTACCAGGAAGTGATCTACGAAGGATACGCACCCGGAGGAGTCGCTGTGTACATCAGAGCGCTCACAGATAACAAGAACAGAACTGCCCAAGAACTCAGGCATCTGTTCAGCAGATACGGTGGCAGTCTTGCGGAAAGCGGTTCGGTGAGCTGGATATTCGAGAGAAAAGGAGTTATCGAAATCTCAAGAGACAAGGTGAAAGACCTGGAAGAACTCATGATGATTGCTATAGACGCGGGAGCAGAAGACATAAAAGACACAGAAGATCCGATACAGATAATCACAGCACCTGATAATCTTTCGGAAGTGAAGAGTAGACTGGAAGAAGCCGGTTACGAATTGGAAGCAAAGGTAACATTCATTCCGAAAAACACGGTGAAAGTCACGGGTAAAGATGCCGAAAAAGTTCTTGAATTTCTCAACGCGCTGGAAGATATGGACGACGTGCAGGAAGTGTATTCGAACTTTGAAATGGACGACAAAGAGATGGAGGAGATACTTTCCAGGTTAGAGGGCTGATCTTACTTTTGTTTATTCTGGTAACTGTTCCTGCATACGCTGGTTTCATCGAAGTGGGAGCAGGAGTTTATAATGAAGTTCCCACGGTGGGTTTTGTACTGTCTCCTGAGCTCAAAACAGACTTCATAGAAGGAAAGTTCAGGTTCGATTTTTTTGCAAGTTTTTCGGAAGGGGAGCTCTCTCTCCTTCCTTTCATTTATGACAATCCTGTTTATTTTCGATTCGGAATCGATGATTTTTCGTTCGAATATCACGCACCAGCAGTCTTGAAAGCGACCTTTGTACCGTTCAAAAAGAGCTGGAATGTGAGACTTGGTTTCATGGGTGGAATCTGGAACGGAGAAAATGTTTTCTTCTTCACGGAGAAACCCGTGTTTCTCGTTTTGTCGAACGATGATAACTACCACATTGGGCTGAACTTCAAAGTGTTCGATACAGGTCTTGAACTCTTCGTTGAAAACGAAAAGCCCGGTGTCTGGTTAGAACTTGGAAGTTTAAAAGTTGGTGTTTCGAACTGGGTTGGTTTGATCTTTGAACATAAAAAAACGGTGGTTCGTTTTCTTTACGATGGAAAATTCAAACCCGGTTTGGCATTACTGGAGGAAAACGGCTGGATCTTCATCAACAGTGACTACGTAGAAGGACAGTGGAAGGTGGGAAGATTCCATGCAGGAGGAAAGATCGGAAAAGAAAATTGGGCCTTTCAACTTTCAATCGAATTTTGAGTGGAAGGAATTTCCTCAGGAAGAATTCGAATGGTTTGTGAAAGAGGTTGAAAAGAGGTTCGGACTGAACCTCTCTTCTTACAAACCACAGAGGGTAAAGCGCAGAACAGAACTTCTTCTCAGAAAGTACAACGTGGGATACAGAGAGTATTTGAACATGCTCATAAAGGACAAGAAATACCTCGATGAATTCATGGATAAGATGACGATAAACGTGACAGAGTTTTTCAGAAATCCGGAAAAGTGGTGGGAACTGAGAGATGAGATCATTCCTTTGATTGCAAAAAATTCTCTGAGAATGAAGTTCTGGAGTGCGGGCTGCTCCTCTGGAGAAGAACCGTATTCTCTGGCCATCCTGGTTCACGAACTCAATCTTTCCTATAAAACACGTATTCTGGCAACGGACATCGACATCGGCGTGCTAAGAAGGGCCCAGGAAGGGATTTACGAAGAAAGGGCCTTCGTCAGTACTCCAAAGGAATACCTGGAAAAATATTTCGAGAAACTACCGGATGGAAGGTACAGGATAAAAGATTCTGTGAAGAAAATCGTGGAATTCAAAAGGCACGATCTTTTGAAGGATCCGTTCGAAAAGAACTTCGACCTGATAGTGTGTCGAAACGTGGTTATTTACTTCGAACCAGAAGCGAAAAATGAGCTTTACCGAAAGTTCGCTGAATCTCTGAAACCGGGAGGGTTCCTCTTCGTCGGAAACACCGAAAGAATTTTCAACTACAAAGAACTGGGATTTGAGATATACAAACCGTTCATCTACAGAAAGGTGGAGTAAATGACTTTTGTGATGGTTCTCACAATTGTTCTGGATCAGCTTACAAAGCGGATAGCAAGCGAGATACACGGAACTTTCTTTATAGTTCCGGGTTTTTTGAGATTCGTGAAGGCAACCAACCGAGGAATCGCACTCGGGTTGTTTGAAAATCTTTCCGAACAGCTTCTCTGGACCGTGATGTTCGTTGTTGTTTTTCTCTCCCTGCTTCCTTATATTTTCAAGTTCAGCAGGCTGGAAAGAATAGCCATGGGCTTCATTCTTGGGGGAGCTCTCGGCAACCTTCTCGACAGAATCAGATTCGGATACGTTCTTGATTTTCTGAACTTGACCTTTCTCCCAACGATATTCAACCTAGCGGATGTGTTCATCATAGTCGGAGGAGCACTTATGATACTGGGAGTTTTCAGAGGTGGAGACAATGAAAGTTTGGAGAGTCGAAAAAAGAGAAGAGGGTTGGAGACTGGATCAGTTTTTGAAGGAGAAGACACCGTCATGGATCTCGAGATCACTGATTCAAAAAGCGATAAAAGAGGGCAAAGTGAAGGTCAACGGTCAGATTAAAAAGCCGAGTTACAAGTTGAAAGAGGGTGAGATAGTAGAGGTTGACCTCCCTGAAAAGCCACAGGAAGCGACAGTTCAACCCGAAGAGATAGAATTGAAAGTTCTTTATGAGGATAGAGACATCGTAGTTATCGACAAACCTGGAGACATGATCGTTCATCCTGTTCCCTCCAAACTCAGCGGAACTCTCGTGAACGCCCTTCTTCATCACTGCGAAGATCTTCAGGGAGTTGGGGGAAAGCTCCGGCCGGGAATAGTTCACAGACTCGACAAAGAGACCTCCGGTGTCATAGTGGTAGCCAAGAACGATTTTGCCCATCAGAGCCTCTCGAAGCAGTTCAAAGATCGAAAGGTGAAGAAGACCTATATACTCCTAGTGAAAGGTAGAGTGAAGAGTGATGAAGGAGTTATAGACCTTCCTCTCGCAAGGCACCCTGTTCTGAGGATAAAAATGGCCGTCGTTGAAACAGGGAAAGAAGCGATCACGGAGTACAGAGTTCTGAAAAGGTTCGATGACGTTGCGACGCTCGTTCTCGCCTTTCCTAAAACAGGTAGAACGCACCAGATCAGGGTGCACATGAAAAGCCTCGGGCATCCGATCATGGGAGACAAAATTTACGGGAAGCCGAAAGAGGATGAGATCTTCGGAATAAAAAGGCAGATGCTTCACGCCCTGAAACTCGGTTTCTTCCACCCTCGAACGGGCGAATGGATGGAGTTCGTCTCACCTCTGCCAGAGGACTTCAAAGAAGCCATCAGAAGGATCCATGAATACGTGAGGGAAAGATCATGATTCCATGGGTGATATCTCCCTATTCTTTCGATGGCTCAGTCGTTCGATTCGAAAAACTGGCCCTTCTCTTGAAAAGTAAGGGATTGAAATCTGTCATCCTCGCCGACAGAAACTTCCACGCCGCTGTGAAGTTCAACACGATCATGAGAAAACACGGCCTGATACCGGTTCACGGTCTCTGGAAAGACGGCAGCATCTTCGTCGCGAGAAACAGAGAGGAATTTGACAGCCTGGTCAGATACTACAACGGAGAAACACATGAACTCGAAGACATACCTGTTTTCCACGAAAGCGAACTCACACCTGTAAGATATCTCGATGCCTCTGAAAAGAAGGCCAGCATCTTCATGAGAAAGATCTTCGGACTCGACGAAGACGTTCAGGGTTTTCCAGAAAAATGTGAAGATGTGGCCGACATTCTGAACGCAGAAGCCTACGATCTCAGAGTGAATCACAGATTCCCCACTCCTCCTAAAAATTGGAACGAATTACTAATAAAAAAGGCAGAACCATTGGGTGAAGAGTACATTAGCCGTCTGAAAAGAGAACTCGAGGTGATAAAAAGAAAGGGTTTCACCCCGTACATCTACACGGTGGAAAAAGTGGTAGAGATCGCAAAGAAAATGGGCATAAAAGTTGGGCCTGGAAGAGGAAGTGCGGTTGGTTCTCTCGTTGCATACCTGTGCGGAATAACAGAGGTAGATCCAATAAAATACGACCTTCTCTTCGAACGCTTCTTGAACGAAGAAAGGCAGGAACCCCCCGATATAGATGTGGATGTGGAAGACAGGAGAAGAAAAGACCTGATAAAGGAATTATCAAAGTCTTTTCAAGTCTATCAGGTTTCAACCTTTGGAAACCTCACAGAGAAATCTCTGAAAAACCTCATAAACTCCGTTCTTCCAGATGCGTCTCTTGAAGAGAAAAACGAAATCTACAAAACCGTTTACGGACTGCCGCACCACCCCAGTGTTCACGCCGCGGGAGTCGTGATCTCAGAAAACCCTCTGCCGTTGCCTACAAGAATGGAAGAAGATATCCCGATAACGGACTACGACATGTACGATCTTCAAGAAATAGGTGTTGTGAAGATCGATATACTGGGTCTTAAAACCATTTCTTTCATAAAAGATTTCAAAAAAGAGATTTTCGATTACTCTGATGAAAAAACGTATCACCTCATCTCTAAGGGAAAAACCCTTGGTGTGTTTCAGCTCGAAGGCCTCCAGGCGAGAAAGCTCTGCAGAAGAATCTCTCCCAGAAACATGGACGAACTCTCCATTCTCCTTGCCCTCAACAGACCTGGTCCATTGAGGTCTGGCCTGGATGTTATGTTTTCGAATCCGAAGAACGTTCCCACGTTTTTCAGGAAGACGTTTCCAGAGACAAGAGGGGTTCTGATCTATCAGGAACAGATCATGCGACTCGCCATGTTCGCGGGTCTCTCAGGCACCGAAGCGGATATTTTGAGAAGGGCCATTGCAAAGAAAGAAAGAGAAAAAATGGAACCTCTCCTTGAAAAGATGAAAAAAGGCCTTCTTGAAAAAGGCATGGAGAACGCAGAACAGATCCTCGAGATCCTCCTGAACTTTTCCTCCTATGCCTTCAACAAGTCTCACAGCGTCGCATACGCCCACATCACATACCAGACGGCATATTTGAAAGTCCATCATCTTGAAGAATTCTTCAAGCTCTACTTTGCGTACAATTCTTCAGACACCGAAAAGATCTTCCTTGCCGTTCAGGAACTGAGAAGCGAAGGATACAGAGTACATCCTCCAGATATCAACACCTCTGGAAAAGAACTGGTCTTTCACGGTAAAGACGTTTACCTTCCCCTGACGGTTGTGAAAGGAGTGGGAGCAACCCTGGTTGAACAAATCGAAAAAATCAGGCCGATCAACAGTGTGAGAGAACTTCAGGAAAGGGTAACCGGAGTTCCGAGAAACGTTGTGGAAAGCCTGATCACAGCAGGCGTCTTCGACAAACTTTATGAAAACAGAAAACTGGCACTGGAAGAACTGAACAAAAAGGTTGAGAAAGATATTCTTGAGATTCGAAGCCTCTTCGGAGAAAAGGTAGAGCAGGAAAGTTCAAACATCAAAATAGGAGACATCACCGAACTCGAAGAGAAGAGCATGGGATTTCCGTTGACACCCGTTCCTGAAGTTCCTACAGGACTCTTTGCCGGTATAGCCGATGTCTTCACGTATGGTAGGACTCTTCCTGTGCTCGTCAAAAGAGTTTCGAGAAACATCGTGACGGATGGCCTTTCTATTTGCCGGGTAAGGGCAGACGTTCCCGATGGTGTTCACCTTGTGCTCCTCTCACCCCTTCAGAAGATCATCAAAATCTGGCCCTTCAATGAAAACACCAGGTTCGTGTACAGAGTGGATTTTACCGCGACACTGGAAAAGGCCGGTCAAAACGAGATAACGGAAGTCCTTAAAAACGGGGCTGTTGTAAGGTATGAAGGATACAGACCTCTAACGGATGAATATCGCTACAGAGTCGTTCCTCGGTGATCTATGCTATAATTCAAATATAGTAAGGAGTCATCACATTTTTGGAAAGGGGGTTTCGTTATGAAGAAACTGTTTGTGCTGTTTCTGGCAATCCTGTCAGTTCTGGTACTGGCCGAAGTGAAAAACCCTGACACCATAATCGATGCCACCATTGGAGAACCCGACACTCTCGACCCACACTACGCCTATGACACGGCGAGTGGCGAAGTTATCTACAACGTGTACGAGAACCTGATCGCTTACAAAGGAGAAAGCCTCACAGAATTCGAACCACGCCTTGCGGAAAGATGGGAAATTCTGGACGACGGGAAAACTTACAAGTTCTACATCAGGAAAGGTGTGAAGTTCCACGAAGGAGGAGATCTCACACCAGAAGACGTGGAATACAGCTTTGAGAGAGGTCTCATCTTCGACCCAACAGCGGGTCCCATGTGGATGCTCTGGGAAGCCCTGTTCGGTGTGGATTCACTGGAAACTTTCGTCGAGGAAAAGATCGGCAAGCCTTACAGCGAACTCTTCGACGAAAACGGTGAGCCGCTTCCAGAGTACAGAGACGCCCTCATAAAGATCTACACGGATTACATCGATCCCGCCATCGAAGTTGAAGGTGACGCCGTTGTGTTCCACCTCGTGAGACCCTTCGCACCGTTCATGTACATACTCGCCCAGAGCGCCAGCTGGAGTGCTGTCCTCGACAAAGAGTGGTGTATAGAGATAGGATGCTGGGACGGAAGAGCCGATACCTGGTGGAAGTACCACGATATCAGAAAAGAAGATTCTCCTCTCTACGCGAGAATGAACGGAACTGGACCCTTCAAATTCGTCGAATGGGACAGAGCTCAGCAGAAAGTCATCCTCGAGCGAAACGACAACTACTGGAGAGAACCCGCGAAGATCAAAAGAGTTATCATCTGGGGAATCGACGAGTGGAGCACAAGAAGGGCGATGTTCCTTCAGGGAGACGCCGATATCTGTGCTGTCCCAACCCAGTACCTCGAGCAGGTGGAAGGAAAACCCGGTGTCACCGTTATAAAGGGACTTCCTGAACTTGCGGTAACATCCCTTCACTTCGCGTGGAACGTTCCCGAAGACAGCAAGTACATAGGCTCTGGAAAACTCGACGGAAACGGAATACCACCAGACTTCTTCACTGATGAAAACGTGAGAAAAGCCTTCATCTACGCGTTCGACTACGACACATTCATAAACGAAGTGCTCAAAGGTCTTGGTAGAAAGATACCAACAGACCTTCCAGAAGGACTCCTCGGATTCAACGAAGAGCTGCTGAACGATCCAGACGCTCCACACTTCGATATTGTGAAAGCAACGGAGTACTTCAAGAAGGCGTGGAACGGTGAGGTCTGGAAGAAAGGATTCAAGATCACGTTGCTTTACAACACCGGTAACGATGTGAGAAGAGCAGCCGCAGAAATGCTGAAGGCATACATCGAGATGATCAATCCGACGAAGTTCAAGGTCGAAGTGAGAGGCGTTCAGTGGCCTACGTATCTCGACGCAACCAAGAGAGGAGAAGTGCCTGTCTTCATCATAGGATGGCTCGCAGATTATCCGGATCCTCACAACTTCATCTTCACATACTACCATAGTGCAGGAGTTTACTCTGGAAGACAGGGTGAGAACTTCAGGAAGTTCGTTTCCACACCACATCCCGACCTTGGTGGTAGAAGCCTCGACGAGCTCATAGAAGAAGCGATCGCGAAGACCGATCCCGCAGAAAGACAGGCACTCTACGAAGAGATCCAGAGGTTCGCAATGAAGCACGCCCTTGGTATGCCTCTCTACCAGCCGCTCGGTGTGAGAGTCCAGAGAAGCTGGGTCAAAGGATGGTACTACAATCCAATGAGACCTGGTGACGACTACTACGTGCTCTGGAAAGCAGAAGAGTAAAAAATAAAAGGGGCTCCTTTCGGAGCCCCTTCTTTTTTTCTTTTTGTTCTTCACGCGAGTTCTTCTTCCACCGCGGCCCTTGGGGTTTCTTCCACCTGGATTCCCGCGAAGACATCGAGACCGGTTCCTGCGGGTATCAACTGACCAACGATCACGTTTTCCTTCAATCCAATGAGCGGATCGACCTTTCCTTCGATCGCCGCTGCGGTCAACACCCACGCAGTTTCTTCAAACGCAGCCGCACTGAGCCAGCCAGGGTAGTTGAGAGCTGCTTTTTTGAGCGACAGGAGTCTTCTCTTGTACTTGATAGGTTCCTTCGGGAGAATCTGGTACGTCACAACTTTATCTTTTTCGAAGACGTCGATCTCTTTTATTCCCGCTTCTATGATCTTCTTCAAAAGTTCCTCAGTCACTTCATCGCCTTTTTGAGCGAGTTCTACAAGTTCTCCCCCTTCTGTTTCCGTGATGATCCTCTTTGCGAGCGTCTTTCCTATGACCCACTTCCTGTTCTCTTCCACTTTCGCATTTCCTTCGAGGATTTCCCTGTTGAATCTCTTTATATCCACAAGCGGTACAAGCTGATCCGGTAGATAATCGCTGTCACCTGGATCGATGATCGTTGCCATGCTGAGCATCTGTTTGAATATGATCTCGAAGTGTTTGTCGTGTATACTCACGCCCTGCTGGACATAGGCGTTCTTTATGATCTTCAGAAGATTCATCGCCGTCATTACACCTTTTTCCGATTCGAGCTCCAGGAGTTTCCACCACACAATGGCACCGCTGGTGAGGGTTTCTCCTCTCAGGACTTTCTGGCCTTTTTCTACCCTTACTTTCGCTCTCTTCGGTACTTTGTAAGCGTGGATGTTACCGGCGTAATCCTCGATGTAAATCACCGTTCTACCACTTTCATCGGTTGCTATGTCTTTAACGAAACCATCGACCTCACACAGAATGGCTTCGGATCCATAGTATTTTCTGATTTCTTTCTTTCCACCGCTCTTTTCTTCTCTCAAGAACGCGTACGGTTCGAACGTCTTCTCCACAGTTGTGAGACCGCTGACGATGTCGCTCGCACCCATGACTCCTCCAACGTGGAATGTTCTCATTGTGAGCTGTGTACCAGGCTCTCCTATGGACTGAGCGGCTACGATTCCCACAGACTCACCGACGTTCACTATCTTGTGGTTGGAAAGATCCATACCGTAGCAGGCAGCGCAGACGCCGTACTCAGACTCACAGGTGAGAGGTGATCTCACAATGATATCGGGTCTCACGGGAACTTTTTCTATTCCATTCTCTTCGAGCATCTTCGCCACGATCTCGTTTATCACTTCCTGGTACACGAGAAGCTGTCTTTCACCTTTTTTATCGTACAAAGGTTCCTCTTCCGCGTAAACGGTTCCAACGACAGGATAGACCTTCACCTTTATGCGGTATTTCCCTTCGTTCTTAGCAGCTTTTACCACATCCCAGGTGAGTTCCGTTCCTTCTTCGTACTCTCCAACGGGTTCTGCTATCTCGGCGTACATGTTGGGAAGCGAGAGTTCTGTTATGTCTATCTCTTCGTATCTCACAACGTCAACCATTTTCTTGTAAGAAGCCAGGAAGTTCGCATCGTCGTCTGTGAGCATGGTGTTTCTCGTGTATTCCTTGCCCGTTTCTGGATTCTTTAAAACTTCTTTTGTTTCTGGATCAAGCACGTCCCTTGCGAGCACTCTACCGAAGAGGAACTCGTTCATCTTTTCCACGACTGTTCCTTCTTTTATCAGATCCATGGCTCTGATTCCCTCATGTGTTCCACAGTCGGGTTCCGATACTGTGACGCTCTGGGCTACATCCACAAGACGCCTCGTCAGATATCCCGCAAAGGATGTGTTCATTGCCGTGTCAACCTGTCCCTTTCTAGCACCGTAGGTGGATATGAAGAACTGCAGGATGTCAACACCTTCTCTGAGGTTCTTATCGACTGGATAATCGAAGGTGAGTGCTTCGTGTATTGCCTGACCTTTGAAGATCTTGGACTTTATTTCCCTGGATCGCGGGTCGTACGCCTTGATCATCAAACCTCTGATACCGGCGAGCTGTTTCACCTGATCTATGTTACCTCTAGCACCAGAGTTCACCATCATGTATATGGGGTTGAACGGATCCTCTGCGAGTGTTTTGGATGTGAGTTTTGTGATCTCCTCCGTCACACTCATCCAGAGTCGTATGATTTCACTCTTTCTCTGTTCCTCCGTCAGGAAGCCCTTTTCGTAATTCTCTTCGATTATTCTGACCTTCTCCCAGGTCTTCCTGAGAATCTCATCTCTCTCTGGTGGTATCTTCAGATCTTTCAACGAGAGAGTCAGACCGGAAACGGTTGCGTAGTGGAAACCGATGTCTTTTATGTCATCCAGGAGATCCGCAGCTCTGTCTATACCGTGTCTCTTGAACGTTTCATAGACGAGAGCGTTTATCTGTTTTTTGTCGAAAATTCTATTGTAATCCCTCAAATCTTCCGGGAGAATGCTGTTGAAGATCACTCTTCCCAGAGTCGTCTTTATTCGTTTTTCTTCGCCGTTGATAACGACCTTTATCAGAATCGGAGTGTGAAGTTTTATGAATCCAAGGTGGTAAGCCAGCATCGCCTCTTCGGGCGAAGAGAACTTCCATTTCACATCTTCTTCTCTCAGTGAATCGAATTCTTTACTGACCGTTGTGAGGTAGTAAGAACCTATGATGATATCCTGCGTCGGCAGCGAAATCGGCTTCCCGTGTGCTGGGGAGATGATGTTGTATCTCGAAAGCATGAGAAATCTTGCCTCTGCCTGCGCCGCGGCCGAAAGCGGTACATGAACCGCCATCTGGTCACCGTCGAAATCCGCGTTGAATGGTGGACACACGACAGGATGGAGCTGTATGGCGTTTCCTTCAACGAGTTTTGGTTCAAACGCCTGAATTGACATTCTGTGGAGTGTGGGAGCTCTGTTCAAAAGAACAACGCTTCCCTTTATCACTTCTTCGAGCACTTCCCAAGCTTCCGGCATCTCTTTTTCTATGATCGCTTTTTTGACCTTTCTCATGGTTTTGCTGGAAGAACCCTCTCCAAGAAGTTTCGCCAGAACAAACGGTTTGAAGAGCTCCATTGCCATTTTCTTTGGAATACCGCACTGGTGTATTTTCAGATGCGGTCCCACGACAATGACCGCTCTTCCAGAGTAGTCCACACGCTTTCCAAGCAGGTTTCTTCTGAACCTTCCCTTCTTTCCCTTCAGGAGATCGGTGAGCGATTTCAGAGGCCTGCCGTTTCTGTCTTTCAAAACGGCTCTTCTGCTTCTCTTTCCCTCCGAATCAGAGCCGTTGTGAATGAGAGCATCAACCGCTTCCTGAAGCATTCTTTTCTCGTTTCTCAGAATGATCTCAGGTGCCCCGAGTTCCAGGAGTTTTTTGAGTCTGTTGTTTCTGTTTATGAGTCTTCTGTAAAGTTCGTTGAGATCTGTTGTGGCGAACCTTCCTCCCTCAATCTGTATCATCGGCCTGAGATCGGGTGGAATCACGGGAACGACCTCAAGAACCATCCATTCGGGTTTGTTGCCAGATTTCAGGAAATCCTTCACCATCTTCAACCTTCTTCTGAGCTTTATCGCCTTCGAGCTGGAAGAAGGTAACTTTTTGAGTTCCGCTTCGATTTCCGCCTGAAGCGCTTCCAGATCCAGATTCTGAAGCAGTTTCTTTATCGCCTGCGCTCCGGCATCAGCCACTATCTTTTCTGGATATATCTGAAGATACGCTTCGTACTCGTTTTCTGTGACTATATCGCCAACTTTCAAGCCTGTCTCTTTGGAAACCTCGGGATCTATATCCGTTATGACCACGATCGGTCTGTCGTTTTCCGTTCTCTCTTCAACATCGAACATGGTTGGATAGTGAGACTCGAAGATTTTGTACTCGGTAGCAGAGAGATACTCTTCCTCGAAGAGGAATCTGTCAGCTAAGTGATCCCCTTTCTTCACCTGGTCGCCGTTGTTAACGTAGACAAGCGCTCCTTCAAAGACAGGATATTTTCTCTCCTCTATAACCTGTTCTACATAGACTTCACCGGTGGAGAGCACTTCGAAGTTTCCGTCTTCAAGCGCTCTTATGTTGAGGTTGGAACCAAATCTCACTGTACCAGATATGCTCGATTTGACGGATGGGAGGCTGGTAGAAGTCGTGATCTGATCACCTTTTTTCACCTTCTGGCCGTTCGAAACAAGAATCTTTGCTCCGTAAGGAGCCGTGAAAACAACCGGCTGATCCTTACTGGTTGTGAGAGGTTTCAACGTAATAGTATTCGAAAGTTCATCTATTTCCACGTGACCGTCAAACGGAGCGTAAACAGGGTCGATTGTCATTTCTTTCGTCAGATCCTGTCCTTTTTCCACTTCCTGACCATCTTTCACAATGAGAATCATTCCAGGGAGCACCGTGTGTGTGGCTCTGGTGATGTTCTTCACTATGATCCAGGTGATTTCCCTTCCTGTGATGGACTTTTCTGTCTTCAAAGTCACTTCTCCATCAATATCAGAAAGAACAGGAGATTTTGGATTCTTCACCACGAACGCCTGCTCAACTTCGAAATCCCACTTTTTCCTGTATATCCTGTACTCGGTCTCGTAGATCACGTCCCCCTGGGAGAACGGAGTATCTTTGGGATCAGTCACAATGAAAGCCCTTTCTATGACACGGCGGCTGCCGTAGTAGATGATGTTTTCCAGGTCTGAAGTGCTCATGTTCAAGAGTGTTCCAAGGACACTCGGTATGCTCTCGAGGTACCAGATGTGCACAGCGGGTGCTGCCAGTTCTATGTGCCCCATCCTTTTTCTCCTGGCTTCTCTGGATTCGACCCTGACTCCACACCTCTCACAGACGGTGCCCTCGTATTTCTTTCCCCTATACTTACCACAGGCACATTCGTAGTCCTTCACAGGACCGAAAATCCTCTCACAGAAAAGACCATCTCTCTCGGGTTTGAACGTTCTGTAGTTGATCGTTTCAGGTTTCTTGACCTCTCCTCCAGACCAGCTTCTTATCACTTCTGGAGAGGCTATCTTTATCTGAATCGCCTTTATCTTCCTCTTGAAAGAGGACATTGGCATTCTACCAACCTCCCAATCAGTACTTGTCGATATCTATCTCGTTACCGTTCTCATCATAGAGTCTCACATCGAGCGCGAGACCTTTAAGTTCTTTGATGAGAACCCTAAAGCTTTCGGGAACACCAGGTTCAGGTATATTCATGTTCTTCAGTATGGCTTTGTAAGCTTCATTTCTTCCTTTTATGTCGTCGGATTTTATGGTGAGCATCTCCGCGAGAGTATGAGCAGCTCCGTACGCTTCCAGAGCCCAGACCTCCATTTCTCCAAGCCTCTGTCCACCGAAGTGAGACTTTCCTCCGAGAGGCTGCTGGTGAATGAGAGAGTAAGGTCCTGTGGATCTTGCATGAATCTTTTCTTTTGCTATATGAACGAGCTTCAGCATGTACATGTAACCGACCACCACAGGATTGTCGAAGGGTTCTCCCGTTCTTCCGTCTCTGAGAACCACTTTTCCATTCGGGTTGTTTTCGTCGTCTCCAAGGTGAAGACCCCTCTTCTTCCTTTCTTCGTAGAGCGGTCTGAGAATTTCGTCTTCTTTCGCCCCTTCGAAAACAGGTGTTGCAAACCATTTTCCAGTTAGTTTGGCGAGCCATCCAAGGTGCGTTTCCAGAATCTGACCGACGTTCATACGTGAGGGTATTCCCAGCGGGTTCAGTACCATCTGAACCGGTGTTCCATCGGGTAGGAACGGCATGTCTTCTTTTGGAAGTATGTTTGAGACAACACCTTTGTTTCCGTGGCGTCCCGCGAGCTTGTCTCCGATGTCGAGCGTCTTTCTTGAGGCGACGTACACCCTGACGAGTTTCAAAACTCCCGCTCCCAGTTCTGCTATATCGTTTTGATCGTAAACATCGACCCTTATAACTCTTCCCTCAACCCCGTGAGGCAGCCTGAGAGATGTATCCTTCACGTCTCTTCCACGTTCACCAAAAACAGATCTGATGATCTTCTCTTCTGGTGTTGTGTCTCCTTCACCTTTCGGTGTCACCTTTCCAACCAGTATTGCCTGAGAACCCACTCCATAGTCACTCACAACGTACGCTCCAACTCTGATGATTCCGTTCTCGTCGAGATTTTTCAGGAGTTCTTTGCTCACGTTCGGTATATCAGCGGTGATCTCTTCAGGACCGAGCCTCGTTTCTCTTGCTTGAGTTTCATAAACTTCTATGTGGATCGACGTGAAAACGTCTTCTTCAAGAAGCTCCTGACTCACGAGAATAGCGTCCTCGTAGTTGTAACCTTCCCATGGCATGAAGGCGACGAGGATGTTCCTTCCGAGTGCCAGTTCTCCCATGTCGGTTGCCGGACCGTCGGCTATGGGATCACCCTTCTTCACAAAATCGCCTTCGTTGACAATGGGTTTTTGATTTATCATCGTATCCTGGTTGGATCTCACAAATTTTAGAAGTCTGTATTCATCAACCACTGGATTGCCCTTATCATCGTACATGAGATTTCCATTCTCGTCTGTTCTGTGAACAACGATTCTGGCGGCGTCAACCTCTTTCACTATTCCATCGTGTTCTGCGAGAGTGACATAACCAGAATTTTTCGCTGCTTCCCATTCCATTCCAGTTCCAACAAAGGGTGCTTCCGCTTTCAGAAGCGGGACGGCCTGCCTCTGCATGTTCGAACCCATAAGGGCTCGGCTGGCATCGTCGTGTTCGAGGAATGGAATGAGTGAAGCCGAGACACTGAAGGGCTGTTTTGTTGATACATCCATGAAATCTACTTCTTCTCTGGGAACAAGCCTGATATCCTCACCCACTCGAGCCACTACTCTCTCTGGTATTATGTTGCCCTCTTCATCCACGGGTGTGGTGGCAGGTACAATTTTGAAATCTTCTTCTTCGTTGGCCCTCAAGTAGACTACTTCATCCGTCACTTTTCCATTGACTACCTTTCTGTAAGGAGTCATGAGAAATCCGTATTCATCAATTTTGGTGTATATAGCCAGCGATGTTATGAATCCTATGTTCGCACCTTCAGGTGTCTCAATGGGACACAGCCTTCCGTACTGTGAGTAGTGCACGTTTCTTGCTTCGAAGACTTTGGATTCTCTTCTCAACCCACCAGGTCCAACAGCGGAAACCCTTCTTTTGTGAGTGAGTTCCGACAGAGGGTTCACCTGATCCATGAACTGAGAAAGCTGGTTCATCGCGAAAAACTGGTTGACCGTTGATATGATAGATTTTATGTTTATAAGACTCTGAATGGAAACCTTGCTCAGAGAGTTTATGAGTGTGAGTCTTTCCTGAATGGCCTTCTGTGCCCTTGCGAACAACCTCTCGAACTCTCTCTGGACGAGTTCTCCCACCGTTCTAACGCGCTTGTTCCCGAGATGGTCTTTTGTATCGAAAGGTATCGAAGGAAGCTCCTTGTTTATGTTGGAGATGTACCTGATAGCAGCAAGGACACTGAGATCGGATGTTACTCCATAGTTCCTCCGAAACACCGATACAAGCTTTCTGAGGTCGTAAGAAGCTGTTTTTCTCTTTTCCAAATATTCTTCCTTGAAGATTCTGATCAAATTTCTCAACTCGTAGGAATCTATTTCAAAATCGTTGACGTATCTTCTCTCAAAGTAGTCGAAGAGAATTCTGGAAGCGAGGACTATATCGAGTGGTTTCAGAACGAGAGAATTTTCGTTGTAAACCTTCTTCCTCGCTTCTTCGGGATCTTCTCCCTCAACCTCTATGAGGTACCTGATGTAAGCGTTTCTTAGTCTTTCGTTGACTTTGTACCTTCCCACCTCGGAAAGATCGTATCTTTCTGGATTAAAGAAGAGATCGTGAAGATACCTCTTCGCCGCGTTTATTCTTGGAAGTTCCTCGGGTCGCAATCTTCTAAATATCTCCAGATAAGCGTCCACAACGGTAACTTCGTTTAAACCGTAAATCTTTGTCTTTTCCTCTTCTTCCTCTCCCTCTTCGCCCGAGGAAGACACCAATTCCAGCATCTTTTCAAATGTATTTTGAGCTATTGGATGAACTATTTTTATCTGATTTATGTCATCTATCATCAAAATCCTTTCCGCGAGATCTTTGGTCAGGATATCCCATTTTTCGGCGATCTTCCTGTCACCATCGTAGATGTCTTCAAGCAGAATGGAACCCACATGGAGCAGGAGACTGTCTTCATCGTCGGCATCCAGATAGGTGGGATAAAGAGAGAGGATATCCTCATCCTTTTCATAACCGATCGTTTTCAGAAAGAGGAAAAGATTGACCTTCTTTCCGTCAAGACCCGCGTAAAGAACTCCATCGTAGGGATCGAGGATAACTTCAAGCCATGCGCCTCGAGATGGAAGAAAGTATCCGCCGTACTCTTCTCTGTCGATGTACTCAGACGAGAAGTAAAGCCCTGGAGAAACTACTATCTGATTGACCACAACTCTTTCTGCTCCATTTATTATGAACGTTCCACGATCTGTCATGTAGGGAATGTAGCCAAGGAACACTTCTTCTTCCTTCATTTCACCGCTTTTCATGTCGGTAAGGCGAGCCGTTGCGTATATTGGAACACTGTAAGTTAAACCCTTTGCTTTACATTCAAGGGGATCAACAACAGGTTCTCCTATCCTGGTTGAAACAAATTCAAGGGCAAATCCTCTGTCCGATTTTTTCAAATCTGAGCGAGTCGCCTGCGAATAAATGGGGGAAAATTTTTTGAGGACTTCGAGCAAACCTTCTTCGAGGAATCTTCGGTAGGAAATCTTCTGAATCTCCACAAGGTCTGGAATTGGTAGGGGTTCCTGAGTCTTGCCGAAAGAAACCCTTGTCCTCCTACCGCAAGAGATCTCTTTCATTTTCTCACCTCTCAATGTGGAATAAGAAACTCCCAGGATTTCTCTCCCGGGTTTTGCTTAGATTGAACGGAAAGGAAACAATAGGGTGAGGAAGAGCTTTTGTACCACACTCTATTTATTAAAACACAAAAACCCTGTACCGGCAAGAGGCGGTACAGGGTTGAAACATTCTTTTTTCACAAACGAAAATTTACTTCAGTTCTACCTCAGCACCGGCTTCTTCAAGCTTTTTCTTGATATCTTCTGCTTCCTGTTTGGGAACACCGCTCTTAATGATTGCGTCGGGTGAACCGGCTTTTTCAACGAGATCTTTGGCTTCCTTGAGACCGAGTCCGGTGATCTCTCTGACAACCTTGATGACCTGAATCTTGTTCTGACCGAAGCTCTTCAAAACAACGTCAAATTCTGTTTTCTCTTCCTGAGCGGCACCGGCAGCGGCTCCGGCAACTGGAGCGGCAGCAACGGCCACAGGTGCTGCAGCAGTCACTCCAAATTTGTCTTCGAGCTTCTTCACGAGTTCTGCAAGCTCTGAAACCGTGAGTTTCTCAATCGCTTCGATGATTTCATCAATCGTCATCTTCAAACACCTCCATCATTCGGATTTTTTCTCTTTAATGGCATTGAGCACATACACGAGATTCCTCAAAATACCACTCAGAACAAACACAAGACCGGTAATAGGAGCTTTCACACGACCAACGAGCATAGCGTAGAGCTCTTCTTTGGATGGGAGTTTTGCGATGTTTTCCACTTCTTCTGCCGTGAATTTCTTTCCTTCGAGGAAACCACCCTTGAGCCTCGAAAGATCAGCCTTTTTATCTTTGTAAAAGTTGTAAACTATCTTGACAGCCTCCACAGGATCTCCTTCCGTGACGTAGAGTACAGCTGTAGGTCCTTTGAGAAATTCTTCGTAGCCTTCGTATTCAGCGTTCTTGAGCGCAAGATTCAAGAGAGTATTTTTCACAACCCTGAACCTTGCTCCATCTCCGTACTTTTCTCTCAATTTGGAGCGAAGTTCGGTGAGATCAGCCACCGTGAAACCCAGGAAATCGGCAAAGAGTATCAGCGATGTTTTTTTGAATATTTCACTCATTTCTTCAACTATGAGTTCTTTTTGTTGCCTGGTCAGCAAAGGATTCACCTCCCAAAAAAAATTTTGTGGACCCCGGAGGGTCCACAAAAAGGTCATAGAACCTTTCTGGGACGCCTCCGGCAGGATCTTTAACCCCACGGGCCCTGCCATCTACGGCGTCTTATTGAGTTTTCGATTGCTTTACTCTTTCAACAAACTCTGAAGATTCAATTTTATACCGGGTCCCATTGTAGAAGCCAAAACCACTTTTTTTATGAACTGTCCTTTCACACCTGCGGGTTTCATCTGCATGATCTGTTTTATTGCCGCGATTATGTTTTCCTTCAGTTTCTCGTTATCAAAGCTCCTCTTACCAACGGGTATGTGGATGTTCCCAGTTTTGTCCGTTCTGACCTCGATTCTTCCTTTTTTAAACTCTTTAACCGCTTCTGCTACTTCCTGAGTTACCGTTCCAGATTTGGGCGATGGCATCAAACCTCTTGGTCCCAGAATCTTTCCGAGCCTTCCGATTATTCTCATCATATCAGGTGTGGCTATTGCAACATCGAAATCGAGAAAACCTTCTTTTTCTATTTTTTCTACAAGATCCTCAGCTCCTACGTAATCCGCGCCCGCTTCCAAAGCCTCTTTTGCCTTTTCACCTTTGGCAAACACCAGAACCTTGACTTCCTTACCTGTCCCGTGTGGAAGCACGATCGTTCCTCTGATGTGCTGTTCAGGTTTCCTGTAGTCTATTCCAGTTTGAATGTGGAGTTCTATCGTTTCATCGAATTTCGCCGTGGCAGTTTTTTTAACGAGTTCTATGGCTTCGTCAAGATCGTAGTACTTTGTTCTGTCCACCAGTTTCCTTGCTTCAAGATACCTCTTGGAGTGCTTCGGCATTGCGCCTCCTCCTTTCCGTTACATCAGTCCACTACTTCTATTCCCATACTCTTAGCGGTTCCTTCAATGATCTTCATGGCTGCTTCCAAGCTGTTTGCGTTCAAATCTGGCATCTTTGTTCTCGCTATCTCTTCGATCTGTTTTCTGGTAACCTTTCCAACAATCTTTCTCTTTGGTTCGGAAGAACCTTTCTCCAAACCTGCCGCTTTCATGAGAAGGAAGGAAGCCGGAGGTGTTTTGATGATGAAAGTGAACGACTTGTCTTCGTACACCGTTATAACAACAGGAAGAATCATGCCTGCTTTATCCGCTGTTTCGGCATTGAACCTTTTACAAAACTCCATGATGTTAACACCGTGCTGACCCAAGGCGGGTCCAACGGGTGGAGCCGGCGTGGCTTTTCCGGCAGGCAGTTGTAATTTAATCTGAGCCGCTACTTTCTTCGCCATGTTCGAACCTCCCTATGCGTGGTGCGGATTCCTCCTCCCACGTTTTCTCACTCGATTTTCTCCACTTCAGAAACATGAAGAACAACAGGAGTTTCACGTCCGAATATAGTTACGTTTACTTTCAATTCCTGTCTCTCTGGATCGATTTCCTTTATAACACCCGCAAAATCTTCGAAGGGACCGCTTATTATCTTCACCATGTCTCCAACCTTGAAACCGAGTTCGACCTTCACAGGTTTCTTCTTCTCTTCATACTCTTCGAGGCCCGCGAGTCTCAAAATAGGTCTCATTTCTCTGTCTTTTACGGGAATAGGTTGTCCACCTGAACTAACAAACCCCATAACGTATGGCACGGAACGAACGAAATTGTAGGCCTCATCGTTCATGATCATTTCCACGAACACATAACCCGGGAAGAGTTTTCTTCTTTTCGTCTTGTAGATTCTGATCTCTTTTCTTGTTGAATAATCCACCACTTCGACTCTTCCCGAAACCTTGGCGAAGAACTTCCTGGCTTCCGCAAGCATTTCCCCCTGTTTCACTTCTTTTCCTTTTTTTATCCTATCCCTGTCGAAAACATCCAAAGGAATGTAATAAACGTCCTGCTCACCATCGGGTGTCTGAACGACCACTTTTTTCATTCGTTCTATCTCAACGATCTTTCCATCCAGTTCACAGATGTACTCTTCGTTTTTCGAAAGCGGCAGTCCCTGCTTCACTTTCGTTCCAACCCTCAAACCCGGCTCGATTCCCGCAGACTCGGGAATGTAATACGTCTTCGTATACTTCCTATCGATGGTTTCCACAACAATCTTTCTGACGTTCTTCACGTCAACGATCACACCGCTTCTTCGAGCATAAATAGGAGGTTCTTCGGCTATCAAATCCCCTTTGTTAACATCTTTTCCATTGTTCACATGTAATTTGGCCTTCGGAGAAAGTATGAGCCTCTCGGAAGGGCTGGTGGCGTCCAAAACTACCTCTTCAGGAATAACAATACGGCCCACCAGATTTTTTATCCCGGTGGCTTCGACTTTCTTTTCGATATTTTCTTTAACCTTTTCCTCGTAACCGGACATAGTAAGGACTATGTACCACTTTTTCTTCATCACCTATCACCTTATCCTATTCCCAGCGCTTTGAAAATCGCACTTACAACTCCTGAGAAGATGAAATCAAGCACAAAAAAATAAACACTTGTAACAGCGAGTATCACGAGAACAACACCAAAAGAAGTGAGCAACTCCTTTCGGGAGGGCCAGGAAATTTTCTTTGCTTCGGCGATGACTTCCCTGAAGAACTTTCGGAGTTTCTCCATTCTCGATGCCCCCTCAGATCAAAAAATGGCAGGGCCGGCAGGACTCGAACCCGCAACCACCGGTTTTGGAGACCGGCGCTCTACCAGTTGAGCTACGGCCCTGCGATTACGCTTTCGTTTCGGTATGAATCGTGTGGGCGTTGCACTTTGGACAGTACTTTCTCAGTTCGAGCTTTGCTCTTTTGTCCTTGTTCCTTGTGGTGTAGTAGTTCTTGTTACCGCACTGAGAACATTTCAGAGCCACTTTCACTCGCATATCTTCCACCCTTTCTCAAAAAATCTGGTGGTGGGGGGAGGATTTGAACCTCCGAAGGCATTCTGCCAGCGGATTTACAGTCCGCCCCCTTTGGCCACTCGGGCACCCCACCACATACTTTTGGAGCCAGCGGTGGGACTCGAACCCACAACCTACTGATTACAAATCAGTCGCTCTACCGGTTGAGCTACGCTGGCCCTATTTCCTTTCCGATGACCTATGGCGGCGGTGGGACTCGAACCCACGACACGGTGATTATGAATCACCCGCTCTCGCCGCTGAGCTACGCCGCCCAAGACCGTTCATTAATTTTACTATCAGAGCTTTTCTTTGTCAACCTCGAACATCTTTGAACGATGTGTTAAAATAATAAGGAGAGCCGTGCTCTCCTTCAGGAACTGGTGGGCTCGGGAGGATTCGAACCCCCGACCACCCGGTTATGAGCCGGGCGCTCTGCCAGCTGAGCTACGAGCCCACACCGATATCAGATTATATTCTAACACATCCCCGTTGTCAAGGAGTGTGATCAGCATGAAGAGAGATCCTATCAAGGAAATGCTCGTAAAATATCCGAGAATTCTCGTGATAAAAGCCGCTCTGAAGATTTTAAAGGACGGAAATAAGATAGACAGAGAACGGATCGAAAAAACGATCGTCAAGATCATGACCAAAAAGGAGGGCTGAAAACATTCAGCCCTCTAAGCTTATATGTTAGTATTGTTATAAAAGACCGGCACCCTCCAACAACGAGCACTCTCCGGAAGGGAGGATATCGATGAAGATCGATATCTTAGACAAAGGATTCGTTGAACTTGTGGATATGATGGGAAACGATCTTTCCGCTGTACGGGCCGCCCGCGTTTCTTTCAATATGGGCTTGAAAGACGAAGAAAGGGATAGACATCTCATCGAATATCTCATGAGGCACGGCCACGAGACTCCTTTCGAACACATTGTCTTCACCTTCCACGTGAAAGCTCCCATATTCGTGGCGAGGCAGTGGTTCAGACACAGGATCGCATCCTACAACGAATTGAGCGGCAGATACTCGAAGCTCTCCTACGAATTTTATATCCCCTCTCCCGAACGCCTGGAAGGGTACAAAACGACCATCCCTCCCGAACAGGTGACGGAGAAGATCTCAGAAATAGTCGATAAAGCGTATCGAACGTATCTGGAGTTGATAGAAAGCGGTGTTCCTCGAGAGGTGGCAAGGATAGTGCTCCCTTTGAATCTGTACACGAGGTTTTTCTGGACTGTGAACGCAAGGAGTCTCATGAATTTTTTGAATCTGAGGGCAGATTCTCACGCTCAGTGGGAAATTCAACAGTACGCTCTGGCAATCGCGAGGATTTTCAAAGAGAAGTGTCCCTGGACTTTCGAGGCATTTCTCAAGTATGCTTATAAGGGAGATATCCTGAAGGAGGTACAGGTATGAAAAGAGAGCTGGTTCTTCTGATGGTTCTGCTGGCTGTTTCCGCGATGGCAATTTACATCTCGGAAGTCGATTTCAAGGGATTGAACACTCTCAATTCCGAATTCATAGTTCAAAAAGTCGGAAAACTCTTCGGAGAGGTATCATCCGATGAAATTCAGGAGTATCTGAAAAAAGTCTTCGACCTTGGATATTTCTCCTCTCTAACACCCTCTCTGGAACCAGCTGATGTGGGTTACAGACTTGTCGTCTCACTGGAGGAAAATCCAGTTGTCAAAGATTGGAAACTGGAAATAGAGGGCCCTGGTCTGGTGGACAAAAAAGAACTCAAAGAGCTCGTTAAAATCGAGAAAGGCATGCCGTTGAACGTGAACCTTTTGAAAGAAACGTTCGAAACTATGAGAAACAAGTATCAGGAAGCAGGATACTTTCTTGTAGAGATAAACGGAAACTTTGAGGACGGTACTTATAAAATCGTTGTGAAAGAATACGCTCTATGGGACATCGTTTTCAACGGAGAAGTGGATGGGCTGGATATCGTTTCCATCCTTTCGAAAGCGAAGATAAAAACCCTGAGAGACTTCTATTCTTCCTCTCCACTGGTGAGGTTTTTCACCATGAGCAAGAAAGATTTCTATCCAAAGTACTCCGATATAAACAACCTCATCTCAGTTATAAACTCCTACCCGTTCTTCTCGAAAGAAACAACGGTTAATTTCAAGAAAACCACAGTGAAGGATATCGAAGAAAAGAATGTCGTGATCATGGTGGTCAATGTAGTACAGAGAAGACTGTTTGAAGGAGAGAAAGCTTTCAAAGAGATTCTCTTCCACGGTAACACGATCTTCACGGATCAGGAGCTTTTGAAAGCGTCCGGGTTGTCTCCAGATCAGACCTACACGAATGCTCAGGTGCTTCTCGCGATGAACAGAATAGTTGATTTTTACGAGAAGAACAATTTCCCATACACGTGGGTGGAAGCAAAGATAGAAGACGACAGCCTCGTGTTCGATATCTACGAGAAATACGTTCGCTCCGTTAAAATCGAAGGGCTCAAGAAAACAAAACCCTACGTGGTGGAGAACCTGGTCACCATAAAAGAAGGAGAACCTCTGAACAAAGAAGAGATCATGCTCACCTACTCTTATCTGCAGAACAGCAGGTACTTCGATTCTGTGAACATATATCCACAGCTTTCTCCAAGCGCAACTCAGGTGGATGTCGTGATAGATCTCAAAGAAGCGGAAAAAACGAGGAATTTCATAGGTGGAATTGGATGGACCATGCCAAAAGAAGGTGAGTGGTGGCAGGGCTTCAGCGGAATGGTTCAGCTCTCCGCAGTGAACACTTTCGGATACGGAGAGTCCTTCTCTGTGAATCTCAACCTCGGTTTCACCGAAAGAAGCGTTGAAGGAAGCATGAAACTCCCTGTCAAATTCGAAGTTCCAATGAACCTTGAACTGGGAATTGGATACACAGATTACACCACCTCCAGCGGCACCGATACGATCAGCCTCAAAGGCTTGATCTCTTCTCTTCCGTACAAGGGACATTCCTTCGGTATCGGACCCATCTACGAAAAGACATTGGTCGACGGAAGCAAGGGAACTCTCGCAATCCTCACGAGATACAGATACAACACCAAGAACTCCGCAATCCTTCCAACCGAAGGGTACTACCTCTCGCTCGACCTGACACGCGCGGGTCTTTTCGGGCTGGACGATCAAAAGTACTGGAAGGGCATCCTCTCGGGAGAAGCGTACTACCCGATCTTTGAAAGTCTCTTCTGGAGCTTCAAAGGTACAGGCGGAATGGTCCGCAACGAGATTGGAACGGAACTTTTGGAAGTGTCTGGTCCTTATGCGGTGCGTGGTTACAACTACTTCGAGACTGAAAAGATGTTCAAACTCTCAGCCGATCTGAACTGGATTCTTCAGAAAGAAAACGTACCCGTCGTCACCGGACTGTTCGTTGACTACGGCGGAATAGAAGAGAACGGAAATATGAACACTCTCTCTTCAGCAGGCGTGAAACTCGATCTCGTCGTTCCCCTTCTTGGGAGCGTGGAAGTTGGCGGTGCCTACAGATTCAACGAGAAAGACTGGCAGTTCTACTTCTTCATGGGAAGCTGGTGAGGAGGGAGGAGATTTGAAAAAGATCGGTATCATCGGCGGTGGCCAGCTTGGCAAGATGATGACCCTCGAAGCGAAGAAGATGGGTTTTTACGTGATAGTGCTCGATCCAACCCCCAGAAGCCCCGCCGGACAGGTGGCGGATGAGCAGATAGTCGCAGGTTTTTTTCGACTCAGAAAGAATTGAAGATCTGGTAAAAGGTTCAGATGTTACCACCTACGATCTTGAACACATCGACGTTCAGACATTGAAGAAACTCTACGACGAGGGCTACAAAATACATCCCTCTCCGTACACTCTGGAAATCATACAGGATAAGTTCATTCAAAAAGAATTTTTGAAGAAAAACGGCATCCCAGTTCCCAGATACAAACCGGTGAAGGATCTGGAAAGCGACGTCAGGGAGTTCGGTTTCCCTGTTGTTCAAAAGGCGAGAAAAGGAGGATACGACGGCAGAGGTGTGTTCATCATAAAAAACGAAAAAGACCTTGGAAACGCTATAAAAGGCGAGACCTACCTTGAGGAGTTCGTTGAGATAGAGAAAGAACTCGCTGTCATGGTGGCGAGAAACGAAAAAGGAGAAACAGCGTGTTATCCCGTGGTGGAGATGTACTTCGACGAAGATGCGAACATCTGCGATACGGTGATAGCACCTGCCAGAATAGAAGAAAAACATTCGAAGATCGCCAGAGAAATCGCAACGAGTGTTGTAGAGGCGTTAGAAGGTGTCGGTATCTTTGGAATAGAGATGTTTCTCACAAAACAGGGTGAGATACTCGTCAACGAGATCGCTCCACGCCCACACAATTCCGGCCATTACACCATCGAAGCGTGTGTGACGAGCCAGTTCGAACAGCACATAAGGGCGATCATGAACCTGCCTCTCGGATCAACGGAGCTTCTCATCCCCGCGGTGATGGTGAATCTCCTCGGTAAGGAAGGATATTATGGGAAACCCGCCCTCATTGGATTGGAAGAAGCTCTGGCCATAGAAGGTCTTTCGCTTCATTTCTATGGAAAAAAAGAAACCAGACCGTACAGAAAAATGGGACATTTCACGGTGGTGGACAGAGACGTTGAAAGAGCGCTCGAAAAAGCGCTCAGAGCGAAGAAAATACTGAAAGTCGTCTCGGAGGAGGGAGCGATGTGCCAAGGGTAGGAATCATCATGGGAAGTGACTCCGATCTTCCTGTAATGAAGCAGGCAGCTGAAATTTTGGAAGAATTCGGAATAGATTACGAGATTACGATCGTTTCTGCCCACAGGACACCGGATCGCATGTTCGAGTACGCAAAGAACGCCGAAGAACGGGGAATAGAAGTGATCATTGCGGGAGCGGGAGGAGCAGCTCACCTCCCGGGAATGGTGGCAAGCATCACCCACCTTCCTGTGATAGGTGTTCCTGTGAAAACATCCACACTGAACGGTCTGGATTCTCTTTTCTCCATAGTTCAGATGCCGGGAGGTGTACCCGTTGCCACCGTTGCCATAAACAACGCGAAGAACGCGGGAATCCTCGCTGCGTCTATTCTGGGAATCAAATATCCGGAGATCGCAAGGAAGGTAAAAGAGTATAAAGAGAGAATGAAACGGGAAGTTCTGGAAAAAGCCCAAAGATTAGAACAAATTGGTTACAAAGAATATCTGAACCAGAAAGAGTAAATTGTGATAAAATTAACATGAAAAAGACCGTTCCACCTGAGGTGGAGGGCATCCGACACCGAGGGGGAACTCACCCCTTCGGTCGTGCGAAGGGGATTTTTCTTTATAGAGGGTGATATCGTGAGATTGCCGGACGCTGGTTTCAGGAGATACATCGTTGTCGCCGGAAGAAGAAACGTCGGGAAATCATCCTTCATGAACGCACTCGTTGGACAAAACGTGTCCATCGTGAGTGAATACGCAGGCACCACGACAGATCCCGTTTACAAATCCATGGAGCTTTACCCCGTAGGCCCTGTAACGCTGGTCGACACTCCTGGACTCGATGATGTGGGAGAACTTGGAAGACTCAGAGTGGAGAAAGCAAGGAGAGTATTCTATAGAGCGGACTGTGGAATACTCGTAACAGACAGCGAACCGACACCGTACGAAGACGACGTTGTCAATCTTTTCAAAGAGATGGAAATTCCCTTCGTAGTTGTCGTAAACAAAATCGACGTTCTTGGAGAAAAGGCCGAAGAGCTGAAGGGACTCTACGAAAGCCGTTACGAAGCGAAAGTACTCCTTGTCTCGGCTTTGCAGAAAAAGGGATTCGACGATATCGGGAAGACCATCTCCGAAATTCTTCCGGGTGATGAAGAGATTCCTTACCTCGGTGATCTGATAGATGGCGGCGATCTTGTGATCCTCGTGGTCCCTATAGATCTCGGTGCTCCAAAGGGGAGGCTCATCATGCCTCAGGTCCACGCGATCAGGGAAGCCCTCGACAGAGAAGCCATCGCCCTCGTGGTGAAGGAAAGAGAGCTCAGGTACGTGATGGAAAACATAGGGATGAAACCAAAACTCGTCATCACAGACTCTCAGGTGGTAATGAAAGTAGCGTCTGATGTCCCGGAAGACGTGGAACTCACCACCTTTTCCATTGTGGAGTCACGATATCGAGGCGATCTGGCCTACTTTGTGGAAAGCGTGAGAAAGATAGAAGAGCTGGAAGACGGAGACACTGTTGTCATCATGGAAGGCTGCACCCACAGACCTCTCACCGAAGACATCGGAAGGGTGAAGATTCCAAGGTGGCTTGTGAACCACACGGGAGCCCAGTTGAACTTCAAAGTCATAGCGGGAAAGGATTTCCCGGATCTCGAAGAGATCGAAGATGCCAAACTCATCATTCACTGCGGAGGATGTGTTCTGAACAGGGCAGCTATGATGAGAAGGGTGAGAATGGCAAAAAGACTCGGTATTCCCATGACGAACTACGGTGTGACGATCTCTTACCTCCATGGAGTACTCGACCGGGCGATACGTCCCTTCAGAGAGGAAGTGAAGGTGTGAGAAAGGAACGCGATTACCTCGGGGAACTGGAGATAGAAGACGAAGCCTACTATGGAATACACACAAAGAGAGCCCTCATGAACTTCCCATCCACAGGTGAAAAGCTCGACGAAACCCTCATCTGGGCCTATTTCATGGTGAAAAAAGCCTGCGCCCTTTTGAACACAGAGCTCGGTTATCTGGACGAACGAACAGGAAACGCCATCGTGAAGGCCTGTGACGAATGGGAAGACCTGAAAAAACACGTGGTTGTGGATCCACTCTCTGGTGGGGCTGGAACTTCCATAAACATGAACGTAAACGAAGTGATCGCAAACAGGGCTACGGAAATACTCGGTGGAAAGAAAGGAGAATACCTGGTCGATCCCATAGACCATGTGAACCTGCACCAGTCCACGAACGATACCTTCCCAACGAGTGCGAAAATCGCCACCATCGTGAAACTCAGAAAACTCATAGATGAAGTGATAAACCTTCAGGAGAAGATTCAGGAGAAAGAGAAGGAGTTCTACTCCATAAGAAAACCAGGAAGAACACAGCTCATGGATGGACCGCCCATCATGTTAGGGCAGGAATTCGGCGCTTTCGCGGATGCCCTCGCAAGAGACAGATGGAGGCTCTACAAAGTCGAAGAAAGAATAAGAAGTGTAAACATCGGGGGAACGGCCATCGGAACGGGAGTTGGGGCGCCGAAAGACTACATCCTCAAGATCGTCGAAAAAGTGAGAGAAGTAACGAAAGTGAAGATTGCTAAAGCAGAAAACCTCATAGACGCCACGCAGAACTGGGACGTTTTTGCTGAGGTTCATGGTCTTTTGAAATCTCTTGCTGTGAACCTCTACAAGATCTCAAATGACATCAGACTGCTGGGAAGCGGACCAAACACCGTGATCGGGGAACTGATTCTTCCAGCTGTGCAGGCGGGAAGCTCCATCATGCCAGGAAAAATAAACCCGGTTGTTCCCGAGTACGTGATGCAAATCTGTCACATGGTTTTCGGTCACGACATGATCCTGAACCATGCCTGCGCACTTGGGAATTTAGAACTCAACCAGTTCGCTCCTCTGATAGTTCACCTAACACTGAAATCTCTCACACTCCTCACAAACGCCTGTAGATCACTCGCCAGCTACATCTCAAAAATAAAAGCGAACAACGAGCGGTGCGAGGAACACCTTCGAAGGTCTGTTTCGAACCTCACACCTTTGATAAAGTTGTTTGGATACGAAGCGGTCTCTGAAGCAATAAAAAAAGCGAATTGGGACATAAAGAAAGCCGTTGAAATTCTATCCCAGGAGAAAAACATTCCTGTCGAAGAGATACTGAAGGTTCTCAACCTCAAAAAGATGACGGGGCTTGGCTACTCCTTGTAATAATAGTCCACGAGTTTTTCGTACAGGAACTTATAATCACTGTACAGTCTCTCGTACACCGCGTTTCTTTCAGAATCAGGGTGAAACACCCGCTCTACCCGAACCTCTTTTTCGATAAAGCCTTCCACATCTTCTCCCAGCGATTTCAAAGCCATTACGTAGGCTCCAAAAGCGGAAGGATTCTCCACGTTTGTGACGATTATATCCTTTCCAAGAACGTCCGATAAGAGCTGGACCCAGTACGGAGAGCTGGTGAAACCTCCCGTCGCAACGATTCGATTGGGATCAACACTTCCCACTCTTTTAACCGCGTTGTGTATGTCCTTTATCCTGAAGCAGATTCCCTCGAGTGCCGCTCTTGCAATGTCACTCCTTCTGTGAGAGGAAGTGAGCCCTACCAGAACGCCCCTGTATCTTTCTCTCCAGTGCGGTGCCCTTTCCCCGTTGAGAAACGGCAGGAATACCAGTCCGTTCGCACCAGCTGGAGACTCCTTTGCTTCTTCTATGATATCGTCGTAACTGTCGAACCTCATGACATCTTTAAGCCACATCAACACGATACCGCCATTGTTTATCGCCCCGCCGAGAACGTAGTTTTCCTCATCGATCAGATAGCACCAGGTGGAAATCCCCTCCCGATCGATCACCGGTCTGTCCATGACAACACGAAACGCGCCGCTCGTTCCAATCGTCACGGTGGCTGAATCAGGATCCATCGCACTCAATCCCACGTTCGTCATCACTCCGTCTCCACCGCCAAGGATCAGGTAGACTTTCTTGAAGCCAAGCTCTTTTGCTATCTCGTCTTTCACCCTCACCTGTGTGTAAGGTGATTTGATCTCAGGAAGATCTTCTTTCCTCACTCCCGTGATCTCCAGGATTTCCCCGTCCCATTCGAGGGAATGTATGTTCATCATACCGGTTCCAGATGCGAGAGAAAGCTCTTCCACAAATTCTCCAGTCATCTTGTTGACGATGTAGGCTTTTATCGAACAGAACTTTTTCGCATTCGAGTTTTTCTTCATCCACAGGATCTTTGAAGGCCAGTACATCGGATGGAGCGGGCACGCGGTTTTTTCATAAAAGAACCTGACACCGTACTTCTTCTCCAGTTCTTCCTTTTCCCGAAAGGATCTCCTGTCTGCCCAGTTGAGGAGGGGAGTAACCGGATTGAGATTTTCATCAAGACCGATGATGCTGTGGAACACAGAGCTCATACCAACGTAGAGAACCTCGTCCTCGTTGGGTACTTGCTTTAAAAGATCGAAAACAGCGGAAAAGATCTCATTCGGGTCCTGTTCTGCCGCCTCGGGTGATGGAAAGAAGATTCTATATGACTTTTTCAGAACTTTCCACTCACCGTTACTTTTGAACATAAGACGAGTGCTCTCTGTTCCAATGTCTATGGCCGCTATCATCCTCTCCTCTCCTTCAGATCGTAGAGGTACTTTCCACCCGGGACTATCCAGAGACTATCCTCATCCATGAAATCTTCTTTTTTGATCTTCGACGGATCCATGTATCCAAGGTTCACTGCCCTGCATTCGTCTTCAGGAATGGAGGTGGCGAGGATCACATCGAATTCGAACTCCTCTTTACCCGTTTCTGGATCGAACGTTCCAGCTCCTCTTACGTTGATCACATGTGCTGCAACGTTCTTGTTGAAATCGGGATGTTTCTTCAGATACCACTTCACGTAGTCTTTACAGTGGTATCCTATTTCCCTGATCCACTTGTCCATCTGCGGGTTGGAGTGGAACTTCCTTATGTGCGGTGCGTAGATGATGATCTGACCGCCCTTTGCCATCACACCTGGTCTTTGAAGCTTGTAGGAACCCTTCCCCGCCGTCCAGACTTCATCGTATTCCTCTCCTATCACCTGGACAGCCCTTCTGAGAGGTCGGTCTATGTATTTCACGTGAAGTTGAGAGCTGAGCTCGCAAGCTTTTTCGTATGCCCTTAAAAAGCCTTCGTATCCTTCATCTATGTAGAGAGCTCTTGGAATCACTTCTTCTTCCTCTTCGTACACCATGTTGAGTGTGAAGGATCTTGCTTTTATCTTCTCAAAAATCATCTCCGATGCCCTGTTTATGATCTTACGCGCGGGATTGTCCACCGTGCCTATGAGTTTTGGAATGCCCATGAGAACTGCTGCCCAGTGGAAAGTATCTACAACTTCCGTGCTGGCGATTCCCGGAATAACGATCTTCAAGCCACCGGAAAAACCTGTCGATTCGTGAGGAACTGTACCGTTTATGAAAAAGATCGCGTCGAAATCTTCAAAGAGGATTCTGTTCACCTTTATCGGTATCTCCTCTTCCAGATCTCCCTCGGTCATCTCTGAAACGAAACCAGCCGGTAGCGTGCCAACAAACGCCAGTGCTTCAGGATTGAAAAACTCATGGTTGTGGAAAAACACTCCTCTTTCGTTTCTTGAGATACCGAGTTTCTTTTCGAACTCTTCAATTTTCATGGCCCTGTGTGTACCGCTCGCGTTGAGCGTATGAAACTCTTTCAGACCTCTTTCAAGGAGAAATCTGTAGAGGTTCTTTGCCACTAAGTGGGTGAAATCCACGCGGGTGTAATCTGTGTGCACCACCAGCACTTTTTTCACTTTTCCAAGATCTTCAACCAATTTTGAAAGACCTTCTTTTATCTTCTCTTCGGTCAAAGGATCTTCTTCTAGGTACACCGTCACTGATCCCACCCCTTCAATTCGCAGTCCAACCACCGTCTACAAATATGATCTGTCCAGTCACGTACTTCGCCTCTTCGGAAGCAAGGAAGACTGCCACACCCTTCAAATCCTCTGGTACACCCGTTCTGCCAAGGGGTATCCTCTTGAGCATGTAGTCCAGTTTTTCTGGATCGCTGAATACAGCCTCTGTCATCTTGGTTCTGTACCAGCCCGGCGCTATCACATTCACCCTTATGCCGTACCTTCCCCACTCCTTCGCCAGAGCTTTTGTGAGAGAAGCAACGCCTCCTTTCGAAGCAGCGTACGCGGATATGTTGGGCATGGTGACTTCTTCAACGGTGAGAGATCCTATGTTTATGATAGAGGGGTTATCGGATTCTCTCAGGAGTGAAAAGGCCTCCCTACACACGTAGTAAGTTCCAAAAAGGTTCACCTCTATCACCTGTCTGAACTCATCGAGAGGAAATTCTTCCGCTGGATGTCTTCTGTTTATCCCCGCAGCGTTGACCACCGTATCGAGCTTTCCAAATTTCTCTTTCACTGCTTCCAAAAGTTTTTTCACTTCCTCATAGTTTGAAACATCGCATCGGAAAGCCATTGTTTCAACACTGTATTTTTCTTTCAACTTTTTGAGCCGCTTCTGATGCTTCCTCCAGATTTCTGCTTGCAACGACCACTGAACATCCGGCCTCTGCCAGCCCCTGAGCGATTCCAAAACCCAGCCCACGAGAGCCACCGGTTACGAGGGCAACCCTCCCCCTGAGATCGAACACACAAATCACCCCTTCAACAGGTCTACGTGCCTTTTTATATGTTTTGCCACGGTCTCGTAGAAGAGTTCCTCATTTTGTTCAAGCGTCTTAAACAGCCGTTCTTTCAAAGATGCATCTTTCAGAACAGAGCCATAGGTGACATGGATCAACTGTCTCACGTTGATGTCTTCAAAAAGACCTGGAAGATCTTCATCTTTCACTTTCTCTACTTCCGGAACTTTCGACAGATCCGCAGATATGTGATAGGACTTTCTGTCTTCCTCAAAGTGATCGAGAGCACACCTGTAGATCTCCCGGAAGAGCTCCGGGTTGACCATGGATATGACCTTCACCGCCTCAAGATAACTCGTTCCGGCTGTCTTCACGTGGAAAAGGCCTCCTGTCGCGGAAGCAAAAGCAGGATACACGGAAAATTTGTCGCTTCCAGAGTGGAGTGATATTTTGTATCCTTCGAACATCCTTGCGATTTCTGCGTGCATTTTGATTTCTCTCTCGAACTGTGCAAGATCCCCCTTGTAATCTATTCCCTTTTCCCATTCGCCGATGAATCTCAGGGCAAGATTGGTGAACTCCACACCTCTTCGTCTGAGTTCTTCCACAACGAAAATGTGGAAGAGAGGACTCGTAGGAGTTTCTGTTTCGTCAACTGACACTTCGAAGTCGAAATCCGGGGTTTCGTCTTTCAAAATTTGATACATCATATCCACGTGGGCAATCGCATCGTAATACACGAGCGCCGCATCTCTGAGATTCTTCTCATCGAATTCGATCTTCTCACCGAGAACAGAGTATTTCTTACCGAGATAGATCCTGTCGATCCTTTCCTTTCTCAGAATCTCTTCGAATTTCTCATTTCTTTCCTTTTCTGTAAGTTTTGAAAGATTCCTCACATGATCCGAAGGATCGATTGTGAACATGGTGAAACCTTCCCTTGCAGCCGAAACAAGATCCTCCGGCCGCTTCACATGGTCTGCATCCGCTCCGAATCCCTCACTGTATCCCTCCTGGAAAACTCCCCATGTGGCATCGTCCAGCACATCTCTCCAGGTCCTTCCCGTTCTCTCGTTCTCCCTCACCGACTGCTGCGCAAAGATGGGAAAAAGCCCTGAATCCTTCAACGCCCTCACGTGAGCCGGTGTGGTGATACCGAGTCTGTCACCTGTTCCAAAAGACGCTCTCAATCCCGCTCGAACTGGTTTGAGATCTGGAAAGTATTTTCTGAGAACTTCCAAGTTCTCATGATTTCTCTCACAGAAAAAGAACGAAACACCCTCCACCCGCTGTTTTTTGAAAAACGACAGACCCTCAGGTGCCTTTTCTCCAGCCACTACCAGAATTTTTCCTTCCTCTTCCTTTGTCAAGAAGAAAGAAAGAGAATCCTTTTCTCTATAAGACTTTTCGTAAACTTCGTATCCCCTTCCAAAGTGGTCTTTGAACACTTTCAAGACCATAACTTCTCAACTCCTTTCATATGTGTACAGGTTCTTTATGGTCTCCGCCTCCACATTTTTCAAGTGTTCTTTTAACTTTTCAATAGCGCCTTCTTTATCGCCGCTGATGATTCTCTCTATGAGTTCTTTGTGTTCCCTGTTCGAAACGACGTATCTTTCGTTCAGATGCCTTACGAGGTCTATACGATCCCATATCTTTTCATACAAAGATATGATGAGATCATTCCCTGAGGCTCTGATGAAGAGTTTGTGTAGCCTTTCATCGGAATCGTCAAAAATCTCTCTCTTGGCGCTTTTCTCCACATCATCGATTTCTCCCTTTATCTCTAAAAGTTCTTCGGAACCAGCAATTTTATCGAAGTAATTTTCAAGACAGAAGACTTCCATCATGATTCTCGTTTCTATGGTTTCTCTTATGAATTTCTCATCGACGTCGGTTACAAAAAAACCAACCCTTGGAACCACCTTCACAAGACCCTCAGTTGCAAGCTGGAGAAGGGCATCCCGCACAGGAGTAAAGCTGATACCAAGTTTTTCGGAGAGTTCTCTCACGTTTAGTTTCTCTCCAAGCTTCAATTCGTGGTTCAGTATCATTTCTTTGAGAAGATTGTAGACCTTCGTTCTCACGAGGTCCACTTCGATTTTTTTCATCCTATCTCTCCTTCCTCCCAGTTGATGTGGAACACACCTTCTCTGTCTACTCTCTCAAAAGTGTGTGCTCCGAAGAAGTCTCTTTGAGCCTGTATGAGATTCGCCGGCAGTCTCTCTTCGGTAAGACTCATGAAGTAGTTGTAAGAGGAACTCAAAACAGGAACGGGGATTTCGTTCTCTATGGACGCCTTCAATATGTTCTTTAGAGAATCGATTTTGCCTTTCAATAGATTCATCACTTCTTCGTTCTCCAGCAAATACGCGTTCTCGTTAGATATGTACCTTCTGAGTGTGTCTATCAACTTCGCCCTTATGATACATCCACCCTTCCATATTCTGAGCACCTCCGAGAGGTTCACCCCATAGCCGAACTCTTTCGATGCTTCTGCGATCAACCACATGCCCTGAGAAAAGGCCATGAACATGGCAAAGAAGAGAGAGTTTCGGAGATCTCTCAAAAATTCCTCGCTACCCTGAGTAGCGCTTCTTCTCTTATTATACAGTTTCGAAAGCCTTGTTCTTATGTCTTTGAAATGGGAAATCACCCTTTCAACCACCGCCAGGTTTATGGAAGGGGTAGGTATTCCGAGGTCAAGGGCTGCCTGAGAAGTCCACTTTCCGGTTCCTTTCTGTTCTGCTCTGTCCAGTATCACGTCAACCATCGGCTTTCCCGTCTCTTCGTCTTTTCTTTTCAGGATCTTGTAGGTGATCTCCACGAGGAAGGAATTGAGTTCCCCAGAGTTCCACTCCTTGAAGATATCAGACATCTCATCGGTAGGAAGGTCCAGAACATCTCTCATGATGTGATAAATTTCCGCTATCGATTGCATGATGGCGTATTCTATTCCGTTGTGAACCATTTTCACAAAGTGCCCGGCGGATCTTTCCCCAACGTAGGTGCAGCAGGGGCCATCTTCCGTTTTTGCAGCGATCTTCAGGAGGATATCTTCGACCAGGCTGTACGCTTTTTTGCTTCCACCAGGCATGAGAGAGGGTCCATGGAGGGCTCCATACTCACCACCCGAAACTCCCATTCCAAGAAAGAGAAACCCTTTCTCTGTGAGATCTTTAAAGCGTCTTTCTGTGTCCAGATAATGAGAATTCCCGCCGTCTATGATCAAATCCCCCGGTTCGAGATAGGGAAGAAGCTGGGAAATAGTATCGTCAACAGGTTTTCCTGCTTTCACCATCAGAATGATCTTTCTTGGTCTCTCAAGGGATTCTACAAAATCTTTTATATCGTAGTGAGGTTCTATTTCCTCGCCCTTCACCCGATTTTTCACGAACTCTTCTGTTTTCTGGGCCGTTCGGTTGAAAACAGAGACTTTATAACCTTTTCTTGCGATGTTTAATGCAAGATTCTGTCCCATCACCGCAAGACCTATGAGACCTATGCTGGATTTCACAGGTATCACCTCCTAGAACGTGTGATAATTCCCAGTGACTGGTTGCTAGATTTTCACGATTTTTCAGCCACCGAATTTGCTACCCAGGAACATAGTAAACCATGGGACGTAGGTTACAAGTAGCAGTACAACTATCATAGCTATATAAAACGGCCAGATTGCTTTCATAACTTTTTCTATGGTTGTTTTCCCCACGGCGCATCCTACAAATAGTGTATTACCCACTGGTGGTGTACATAGGCCAATTGAAAGATTCAATAGCAAGATAATACCGAATTGTATGGGTGACCATCCCAATTGTGTGACTATTGGCAGCAAAACAGGAGTGACTATAAGAATCAAAGGAGCCATGTCCATAATCATTCCCAAAACCAAGAGCACACCATTAATTAATAACATTAGAAGATATTTATTGTCGGTTATTTGGAGAAGTCCATGCGCAACGGTGTACGGTATTCTTAAATACGCCATAATGTAACTGAAAGCGGAAGCATTGGCTATTAAAAACAACACTTGTGCAATTGTTAGAGTAGCGTTTTTGAAAACGGTCACCAAACTTTTGAGATTCAAACTCCTATAAACAAATAGAGTTATCACCATGGCATAAACCACAGCAACTACTGATGCCTCCGTGGCAGTGAATATACCAGCAACGATTCCTACTATGATGATGATAGCTACCAAGAGACCAAGAATCGAGTTTCTGGCAATTCGAAGAGCTTCTTTCAGGGGTACTTTCTCTGCCCTAGGATAATTTTCTTTCTGGCGATTATGTAAGCCACGATCATCTGAGCAATACCGACCATTATACCAGGAATATATCCCGCCATGAAAAGAGCACCTATGGAAACTCCTCCCGCAGCCAAAGAATAGATTATCATGTTGTGACTAGGAGGAATTATAATGCCTTGCGTAGACGAAGTAACGGTGACAGCCACGGAAAATTCTCTGTCATAACCTTCTTTTTCCATGGCTGGTATCAAAATGGCTCCTATTGAAGACACGTCCGCAACTGACGATCCAGAAACTCCTCCAAAAAACATACTTGCAACGATGTTAACCATTGCAAGTCCTCCACGTATGCGTCCAACTATCAGTTTCGAAAATTCAACTATTTGGCTTGCAATACCTCCTTCTGACATTATTTGGCCTGCCAGTATGAAAAAAGGTATAGCAGTTAATGAGAAGGAATTTATACCAGCACTTATCTTCTGGAATATAATCATAGCGGGAACTTTCAAGTAAAACGCTGTGATCAACGCAGAAAAACCTAAAGACAAAGAAATTGGGACCCCTATCATTAGTGTAAGAAAGAAATTAGATAAGAGAAGAATGGTTCCCGCTGAGTTGTGTTGAAGATTGCTTACTATGGGAAGATTCAAAAGAAAGGCTATATCAATCCCTAGTAACGAGAAAAGGGCTATAAACACTAGCAGTCTGGAAATTATTTTTGCCTTCATCATTTTCTCGCTCCCCTTGTTTTTTCTGATAGGAGAAAATATTCCAATACTTTCACAGCGACGCTAAAGATAATCAATACTCCACATATTGAAGCTGGCATATACATCCAAACAACAGAGATCCCGGTGGCTGGTAATTTATTGGGCAAACGAATCGCTAAAATATAACTGTACTTTGCCATTACATAACCGTAGTATCCTACAACGAGTAACACAGCTATTTCGCATACTTTTCTCATCAACAATGGCAATGTACTTAAAAACAGCTCCACTTTCATGTGAATACCTCTTCTAACACCAATGCCTGCCGTCAAGAGAGAAACCCATATCATTACAAGAAGCGTGGTTTCTTCGCTCCAAGTAGGTGGCTTATTGAACACATATCGAGCTACAACTTGATAGAAAGTTGTTCCAACCATGAAAAAAAACCCGCTGTGGAAAAACCCAAAACAACGTTTTCAATGATTTTATCAATTGTGTTTATAATTTTTCCTATGTTTTCTTTCATTCAAGCTACCTCCTTGAAGAGTATTAAGCAATAAACCCCAGTCGGTTTTTAAACCGACCGGGGTTTATTCATATCTAGAAATCATTTAACTGCCTGTATTCTCTTGATCAAATCTTTGTATTCAGGATATTTATCGTACAAAGGTTGAACAGCCTTTTGGAAAAGCGTGACGTCTGGATAGAATATCTTAGCACCACCTTCTTGTACTTTTTCTAAAGCCATCTCTTCCCATTGATTTCATAGATACTTCTCATATTCGGCAGAAGCTAAAGCAGCTGTTTTAAATATGAGTTTTTCTTCATCAGTTAACTTGTCCCAGAGAACTTTTGACACTACGACAACTTCTGGAATCCTTGTATGACCGTCAAGACTGTAATAAGGTGCCACTTCAAAATGCCTTGTTTCATAGTAGCTCGGAGGATTGTTTTCTGCCCCATCGATCACACCTGTTTGGAGAGCTGTATAAACTTCTTCAAATGCCATTGGTACAGGAGATGCTCCAAGAGTCTTCATGAGTTCAATCATAACAGGATTCTTTTGAACACGTATTTTTAGACCTTTCAGATCTTCAGGCTTAAGAATAGGTTTCTTGACTGTGTAGAAATTCCTCGCTCCAGCGTCATAGTAGCACAGACCTACTAGACCTACTTCTTCAAGTCCCTTCAGGAGCTCTTCACCAATGGGTCCCTCCAGAACTTTCCACATATGCTCCTGATCTCTGAAAATGTAAGGCATTGAAAGAACTCCTATAGGAGGATAAAACGTGACAATTGGTGAAACCGAAACTCTGTTAATGTCAATGGCTCCAAGAATAGTTTGTTCAATAGTTTCTTTTTCTGAACCAAGCTGAGCACTTGGATAGACTTCAATCTTATACTTTCCGTTCGTCATGATTTCAATGATCTTACCCATGAACTTCAAAGCTTCAACAGTAGGATATCCCTCGGCGTGGTCATCTGCTGCTTTTAGAATGATGGGATCAGCAAACAAAGAGATACTCACTATAACCAGAAGTGTAACGAAAAGCATAAGCAACTTTCGCATACTTCCACCTCCTGTAAGATATGTGATGTTTTAAGCGTCACCAGATTATGATTGTACCAAAACGATTACAAAAGTCCAAGAAATGAAATAAAAAGATTTCAAAGATTATTCGGTGATATTCATCAATAATCGCTGTTAATAAAAGATAATCAAAAATATTCTGGCACAGTCCGTGATGCTCTGGTTATTCAACGAGACATCGTTCCAACAGAAGAAGCAGCGATGATCTCCATGATCTTTTCAGGAGTGGTTTCTGATTTCTCAAGGTCACCTATTTTTTCTCCTTTTTCAAGTAACACGAATCTGTCGGCCACTTCATAGACATGATATATATTGTGAGTAATGAAAATGACAGCTATTCCCCTTCTCTTGGCCTCAAGTATATGCTCCAGCACCCTTTGAGTCTCTCCAACCGAGAGGGCAGCTGTGGGCTCGTCGAGTATCAACAACTTGGCACCAAAATGAATGGCCCTTGCAATTGCTATCGCTTGTCTTTCACCACCAGATAGGAAAGCAACTGTTTCATCGGGAGATCTCACAAATATTCCTATGTCTTTCAGGGCTTCTATGGTGATCTTCTTCATCCTTTTAACATCCAGTGTTCCGAACGGACCTTTCATAACCTCTCGCCCCAGAAAGAAATTCCTCCAAATAGGCATCAAATTGACCAGGGCAAGGTCCTGATAAACTGTTTCTATGCCAAGCTTTCGGGAATCCCAGGGTGATTTGAAAGAAACTTTTCTCCCTTCAAAATATATTTCCCCCTCATCCGGCCGATAATACCCAACAAGTATCTTGATCAACGTTGACTTTCCTGCTCCATTGTCTCCGAGTAAACCCACTATTTCATTCCTTTTCACCCAAAAGTCCACACCTTTTAAAGCCTGAACCCTCCCAAAGCTCTTTTTGATACCACGCATTTCCACAAGATACTCACTCATCCTGCCACCTTCTTTCTTATCCTGGCGTTTATTATAGCGGCAACTATTAAAATGACTCCTATAAAGGCTCTATACCAGTAAGCAGGAGCCCCTGCCAGAACTAGACCACTTCGAACCATCCCTATCATGAATGCCCCTATAAAGGTGCCTAGGACACTTCCAAATCCCCCTGACAAAAGGGTGCCGCCGATTACAGCAGAAGCTATGGCTTCCAGTTCCATTCCCTGTCCCAGAGTGGGATCAACTATCTTGAATCTCCCAAAAGTAGTAATCCCAGCCAGCCCTGCTAGAAGACTGCTGATAATGAAATTTACAATTTTCACTCTGTCTGTTGGTATTCCCAGAGCCTTTGCCGCGCCAAGATTACCACCTGTTGCAAAGACCCAGTTTCCATAGCGGGTCCTCTCAAGTATTATCCAGAAAACAATCGCCAGGATTATAAACCAAACACCTGAATATCTTAATCCACCCGCTATACTGCCTCCAAATATGTTAAGAACCCTGCTGTTTCTTTCAAGCATTATGGGAAATCCGCCGGTAACGGCTAGAAGAATTCCTCTCCAGAACATCATAGTTCCAAGGGTGGTGATGAACGAAGGAATACCTGTTTTCAACGTGACAATACCGTTTAACAGTCCCAAGGACGCTCCCAAAAGCAACGATATTATCAAGGCTATGACATCGGGTTGCCCTTTGTTTATAAGTATTGCCATAGCCATTGGTACCACAGCATATACAGAACCCACGGAAAGATCAAATTCCCCTGATATCATAAGGAGGGTTATTCCAATAGCAACTATCCCTAACTCCGAAGCCATAGTAAAAATTGAAGCGAGGTTATCCATGCTCAGGAATCGATCTGATAAAACAGAAAACAAAATGAAGAAGACCACTATTCCCACGATTGCTCCCAATTCCTTCATAAGAGGAAACCTGATCATCAACGATTTGGAGCCAGAGTGACTGACGTTTATCATGATTTTCTCCCCCTTAATAGACGATACCGGGGGGAGACCCCCCGTGAATCAGATTATCTGTAACCTTCTCTGACCGTTTTTTCCACAACGTCCACGTTGCTTTTGTCGACGATAGAAGGACCAGTGAGCACCTTTTCATGTGGTATAAGACCGTATTCCTTGTATAAGTAGAGGAAAACAACGGGTAGATAACCCTGGAGATACTGCTGTTGGTCTATGGTGAAAAGCACAGTACCATCTTTTATAGCTTCTATGATCTTGGTTGTAAGATCTATGGCTCCTATCTTCACTTTTCCTTTTAAACCTTCCTCTTCAACAAGTTGAATGGCAGGATGCGCTCCCAATGGCCCAAGAGTGAAAATGGCATCGGTATCAGGATGCTTCATGAGATAACTCTTCATAATGCTCAGTGCTTTCGTGGGGTCTGTTGTGATATCAAGCTTTTCAACAGGAATGTTCTTTTCGGAGAGAACATCCATAATACCCTTGGCTCTTGCTTCCAAACCAGCGTGTCCAGGTTCGTGAATGGCAATAACAGCTCTTTTTGGAGTGAACTCCTGTAACATTCTCCTGGCAGCATAAACTCCTGCTAGATATTCATCCATACCAACGTAAACCAGGTACGGTATAGCCTCTTCAGGTGGCCTTGTATCCGGCACGTTTATTGCTACCACCGGAATACCCATTTTTATAGCCTTTCTCAGAGGCTCATCCAGAGCCACGGGATTGGTTATTGTAACTATCAAACCGTCCGGTTTCCTGGCAATAGTGCTGTTTACAAGATCAATGAACTCTTTCAAAGAATATTTCTCTGGCCCGAGGTAAACCGTTTCTACTCCATATTTTTCACCAGCATCCTTTAAACCCTTCATAACCACTGCCCAAAACGGATCAGCAGGTCCTCCATGCGAGACAAGATAGAACGTGTACTTCGAGAATCCAAAAACAGCCAGTACTACCATCAGGAAGATCAAGACCCTTCTCATACGACTCCTCCCTTTATGAGATGTGTGATATTTCATAAGGAATTCTACCACATGGTTACGCCAAGGTAAAATTTCAACGTAGTAGTATACAAAAATTTTTAACCGTTATTCAAGAATATCTGGACCTCTTCTGACAAAATAGTGTTTCACAAAAGTTTTCGATGAGTGTTGTTGTTTGCTGCCAGGATGAGACGTCTTCTCAGAAGGTTGAGAGAGTCCGCGTACTCGTCTGCAAACCTGTCCATGGAGTTTATCTCCAGAATAACGATCCCGCTAAAATCGGATTCTCTTATTATCTTAAGAACTCTGTTGTAGGGGATATCTCCTTCCCCGATGGGAAGGTGGAGATCCCCTATTCCGTACACGAACCTGAAGGCTTCAACATCGGGTATTTGCTGGTACGTTTGGGGAGACTCACCGAAATTGTCACTGACGTGGAGTTCCACAGCGTAAGGCAGACCCTTTTTCAACTCCTCATAGAAGTTAAGGCCTCGATAGCTTGTGAGTATGAACAGGTGTCCGATGTCTATGGTGAGTCTCACGTTCGGATGGTTCACTTGCTTCACCAGTTCCAGAACTTCAGAGACAGGATGCTGGACGTTTTCTATACCAATAACAATACCTTTTTCTTTTGCTAGGTTCGCCAGTTCCCGAAGGGCCAGGATCTCCGCTCGACGCTGTATTCTCTCTGGGACGTCGATGGAATGATCCACCTCATTGTAATGATAAACGATGACTTCAGCGTTTATCTCCCCAGCAAACTCTATAACCGCCTCCATCACTCTGTAATGCCAGGGATTTGTCTTTCTCTTGAGATTTATCACGTCCGGTGCGTGCACCGTGTACCTGAAGTTGTAGTTGGAGAGTATCTCTTTTACCCTCTCAAGCCTTTTCTTTATGATGCGTCCTCTTGCTATCACATTGAGTCCGGCGGCGGGAATTTCTACGTAGTCAAACCCAATACTTTTGAAGAACTCCAGTTCACTCACCAGTCTCTTTATCGATCCGTTCACTCTCCTTGTATCGACGTTCGTTCCAATACCTTTTACCATCCCCTGCACCTTCTTTTTTATAAGATCGTCTCCTCCGTTTCCGGGTTGAAAAGATGAATCTTCTCCAAGTGCGGAACAAGAAACACCTTTTCTCCAACAGAGGGGATCTTCGCCGGGTCTCCAAACACTTTCACGAGTTCTCCCCTGTCAGTTTGTACGTTCACTATTATATCTCTTCCAAGGGGCTCGACCACATAAACAGTGCCAGGGATTGCGTTCTCTTGTTTGTTATGAACCACTTCACAGTGTTCCGGTCTTATACCAACGACCACCTCTTTCAGGTTCGTTTCTAACTCTTTTGGAATCTTCAAAACCACATCGTCTCTTTTCAGGATGGTCTGTCCTTTTTCCACCTCCACAGAAAAACCCTTCAGGAAATTCGTCGGGGGATTACCTATAAATGAGGCAACGAACATGTTCTTAGGGTTTTCGTATATCTCATCTGGTGTTCCGTACTGAACGAGCTTTCCCTGGTTGAAGACCGCTATTCTCGATGCCATTGTCATCGCTTCTGCCTGGTCGTGCGTCACATAGACGGAAGTGATACCGAGTTCCTGCTGAAGATGCCTGATCTCTGCCCTCATGAGCATCCTCAGATTCGCATCGAGATTCGAGAGAGGCTCATCGAAAAGGAGTGCCTTCGGTTGCTTCACCAGTGCCCTTGCAAGTGCTACCCTCTGCTGTTGACCACCGGAGAGTTGAGAAGGTCTTCTTTCAAGAAGATTGTCTATGAGGAGTTTTCGAGCGATTTCAACGACTCTCTTTTCTATCTCCTCTTTTGGTGTTTTTCTTGCTCTCAGGGGAAAGGCGATGTTTTCAAAAACGGTCATGTGAGGATAGAGCGCATAGTTCTGGAAAACCATTCCCACTTCTCTGTATTTCGGTGGAACGTCGTTGACCAGCACATCGTCGAAGTATATCTCACCGGACGTGGGTTTGTAGATGCCAGCGAGCGTCAGAAGCGTAGTGGTTTTGCCGCAACCGGACGGACCGAGCAACGCAACGAACTCTCCATCCTTCACTTCAAAACTCACACCATCAACCGCTTTCACTTTCCCAAAGTACTTCTTCAAATTCACAACCCTGATGCTGGGCATTATCCTTTCACTCCCCCGATGGTCAGTTTTATCATGTGTTTGCTGACGAAGAAAAAGAAGATGATCGTTGGTATCATGTAGAACAATCCCACGGCAGTCACAAGCCCGTAGTCTGCGAATCTGTAGTCTCCGATGAACCCTTTTACGTACTTTGAGAGTGTCCACAGGTTCTGCGAGAAGATGAACGTGTTCACGAAAACGAATTCAGACCATCCGGAAAGGAAAGCAAAGATGGCCGTAACGGCGATCCCTGGTTTTACAAGTGGAAGAAGAATCTTTCTCCACACCTCGAATCTGCTGTAGCCATCAACAAGGCCTGCCCACTCGAGTTCCCAGGGAATACCATCGTAAAACCCCTTCATAATCCAGGTGCCCCACGGCACTTCCAGAGAGGCTTTGAGGAGTATCACTCCCCAGAGGGTATCCAGCAGTCTAAGCGTCCAGAGGAGGTAAAACACAGCTGTCATGAGAGATATTGCCGGAAAAGCATGAAGTGCAAGAATGAACTTCATCATAGAGGACCTTCCAGGAAAATCGTACCTTGAGAGTGCATACCCACCAAGGCTTGTGATCAACACCTCAATTCCCATCACACCGAGTGCTAGCAGAGCGGTGTTCAGCGTGGTTTGCCAGATGTTCGGATATCCCTTGATCTCCTGCCAGAGGAATCTCCAGTTTTTCAGGGTGAGCTTCGTGGGGACAAAGCCGTTCACCAGATCCTCGCTGAAAGATCTCAGAATGAGCCAGACGTACCCCACCAGAATCGGTGAGGTTATGAGAAAAAGCACGAGGATTATCACAAAATTTCTGATTTTTTCCGAATTTTTTTGCCAGAACGAGAGTTTCATCATTCCACCTCGACCTTCGGTTTTTCCATGAGAGATTCAAAACCGAAGAACTTCATGTAGACAAGAGCAGAAACCACACCTATGATAACGAGGATGATCGAAAGGGCTGCACCGTAGCCGAATCTGAAGTGTGAAAAGGCGTTGTGGTACGTGTAGAGTGCCCACACCTCTGTTCTGTAAACGGGTCCACCGTCCGTGATGATGAGTATGTATTCAAAAGAGGCAAGAAGGGAAAGTGTCTGGTATGCAGTCACGAAGAGAAGATGCCACTTTATCAGAGGAAGGGTGATTCTCCTCACCACCATAAACCAACTCGCTCCATCGATACGGGCTGCCCTGTAGTAATCTTCTGGTATGGATTTTATCGCCGCTGTGAAGACAAGCATTCCCATCGAAGCACCTATGAAACCGTTTGCGAAGATCACCATCCACATAGGAGCACTGTGAAGCCAGTCCTGTGGAGGAAGGCCGAAGAGTCCCCGTATGAAGTTCACAAGTCCGTACTCTGTGGGATCGAACATCCAGAGCCAGAGGAGTCCATAAACAACAGACGGCGTGAGTCTTGGAAGCATCCAGAGAGTCCTGAAGAAGTTACCCCATCTATCGCTGATCGACGTTGTGAGAAGTGAAATAAGAAGGGCCGTTCCAAGGTTGAAAAGTCCCAACGTACCGAAAGTGTATATGAAGGTGTTCGCTATCACACGTGGAATAATGAAATCCGTGGAAATATCCCTGAAATTCTGAAACCCCACGAAATTCCATACGAACGAATAGTCCATGTCTGTGAACGCGATCACTACGGTGAGAACAACAGGGATCACAAAGAAAATGATCACGAAGGCAAGAAGAGGAAAAAGCAAAAGTAACGGCTTCAGTCTTTTCACCCTGTTCACCCCACAAAAGGAGTGAGGGAAACCCCCTCACTCCACGATCACAACCCTATCTTTCAGCTGGGACTTCAGCCTTTTTGCAACGTCTTCTGCCACCTTCTCTGGATCCATACCGCTTTCGGCCATCTGCATTCCTTCGAAGATGATCTGGGTGTAGAGGTTGAACATGTCATCGTTTGGAATGAAACCGGAGTACGGCAAAAGCTTCGTTCCTTCCACCATGATAAATTCCTTGGTGTACTCAGGAAGCACCGTTTGCTGCCATCTGATCGGCAGGTGCCCGCTCTCAACAGCGTGTCTCATGTTGAGTTCCGGTGCAGAAGCCAAGGTTATGAGCAAGAATGCAATGTCTGGGTATTTACTCGTGCTCGGGATCATGTAAACGATTGGATGGGACAGGGTGTTCGGCCTTCCTCTGCCTTTGAACTTCGGAACAGGAGCGAGGATGAACATGTCCTGCAGTTCTTCCTCTGTCTTTCCGTAATCTTTCTTCCATTCAGCCCAGTTCCATGTACCACCCATCCATGCCAGGACCTTTCCGCTCGTGACATCCTTGTGAACAGAGGTCCACGGTGTTCCTATCATGTTCTTTGGAAGAATCTTGTAGGTGTTCGCAAGGTCGTAGAGGAGCTTGAAGTAGTCTTTCATCTCTTTTACGTTGTAAACGAACACAGCCTTTTCCTCATCGTAGAAGTCGATACCCATGCTGATCATGAGCTGGTAGTAGTCGATACCTGCTTTCGGTCTGTGGTAGAGTCCCCACTCCACAAGACCCTTTTCAACGGCTTCTTTTGCCACTTCAATGAAGTCTTCAAAGGTGAACTCTCCCCTGGCGATCCTGTCTGGCAGAGAGTTGATTTCTTCATCCGACCAGCCGAGTTTTTTCAAGACCTGCTTGTTGATGTAGAAAGGTCTTGCTTCTGTGTCCTGTGGGATTCCGTAGATCTTTCCTTTGTACTTGGTAGCCTCCCAGAGCGATGGAATGAAGTCATAGTACTCCTCGTCCCAGTACTTCTTCACATAGTCGTCTAGAGGAATGATGTAACCCGCTTTCGCCCAGGCTCCTATGTCGTCGTGACCGGAACAGATGATGTCCACTACCTGACCAGACTTGATTCCAAAGACAACCTTCTGCTTGAAAGAACTCCAATCCGTCGTATCAAAGTAGCCATCGACTTTGACGGTGAGATCGACTCCAAGGTCCTTCAGAATCTTGTTCAGCCTCTCTGCAGCTGTTTTCAGATTGTCAAACCTGTAGTAAGATGGATTATCGGGTCCCACGGTCCACGCGGTGATGGTGATCTCTTCTGCGAACATCAAAAGACCTATGGTCAAGATGATCACAAGTAGAAGCTTTCTCATACTTTCACCCCCCGTTTTATTAATTTTATCACTATTTTTTCAATTTCCGTTAAAAAACATCAAATTTCTTTCCTGTAGGCTCGGAAGGTCAGGTGCAGTGCTACCCATTGTAATAGAAAAGCCATCTCAGGTTGATTTTTACTCCCACAACTAAAGAGTATGAGCAATCGTCCTGTTTATCATTAATCAAGACTGCCCTCATTGTGTTACTACAAGTTAACAATTAGTTCTTTTAGAGTCCTGAAGGCAACCTCCGCAGCCTTTTCCATCCCTCCCGGAAGAGGAAGACACTCAACGGAGATGTATCCATCGTAGCCAATCTCTTTCAGGGTTTTGAAAGTGCTTTCAAAATCAAAGTGTCCGCATCCCGGTGCCCATCGGTTGCTGTCTGCCACATGGAAGTGGTACAGTTTCTTTCCCGCTACTTTCAGACTCTCTGAAATGTTTACCTCCTCTATGTTCATGTGGAAGGTGTCTGCGAGAATTCCCACCCTGTCAGAGTTGATTTTTTCAATCACCCTCAGTGCCTCTTCAACGGTGTTTATGAAATCTGACTCGTACCTGTTGAGAGGCTCTATGACGAATCTCACTTCTTTTGTATCGCTCAGTAAAGAGTTCATACTTTCAAGGAAGAGTTTTTCTACCTCTCGATATGGCCTTCCTTCCCTTTTTCCACGAACAAGGCCGATAATAACAAATGCTCCGAATGACTCTGCAACTTCCGCATGTTTCTTGACCCTCTCGATCGACTTTTTTCTGATCTTCTCATCCGGATGTGTTAGAGAAAGCCCATCAGCGAGGAACGCCTGACCAGTTCCTATGGCACAGATAGGAAGACTCAGCTCCTTTGAGAGCCTGGCTACCTCGTTCCAATCCACAACAGAAGGGTCTCTGACAGCGATCTCCACCGCCTGATAGCCGATTCTTTTTGCAAGTTCCATTCCTTTTTTCAGGTCTCCTTTGAAAGCCAGTGCGTCAAAGGCAGCATCAGAGGTGCTGATTACCAGAGAGAGTTTCAACATCATCCCTCCTCAAAGGTCCTGGATGTCTCATCTTAACAGAAGTAACCCTTGCTGCAAACCGTGTGGCCTCATCCACACTCATTCCTTTGAAGAGAAAAGCAACGAGAAACGCGGCTGTACACGTGTCGCCTCTTCCTGTTCGCCCCTCCAGAGTCCATCCTTCAAAGGGTGCTTCATGAAACTCTCCATCGAACACAAGAACACCGGCGGAGTGAGTTGCAAGTACAATCCTGGTCCCGAAGGAGCCGATGATTCTACACGCATCTTTTAGATCCTTTGTTCCTGTCAGAACCGCTGCTTCTTTGATATCGACCTTGAAGAGATCAAAAAATCTCAGGTGTTCTTTTTTTCTCCAGTCTCTGTAGACGAGTTTTCCGTTTTCTGGGGCTCTGACAAAACCCTGTGCGTCTCCAGATAGAAAATCCACCTTTTCGCGCAATTTTGTTATGAGCTCTTCTGGAAACTCACCGTACCACAGGGGATTCACGTGGCAAACCTTTCCTTCAACGTGCAGAAGATCCTCCTCTGTGAACGGATCAGCTGCCGAAATCAGAAAACTTTCCCTTTCGTCTGGACTGGTTCCATACCTGTTCTCTATGCTGGTTGTCCTGGTACTTTCCAGAAAGACCACTTCAACTCCGTTTTCACGTAAAAACTCAAAGTGTACGATATCTTCCCTTGCACACTTTGTAACCACCTTCGCTTTCACCCCAAGAAGAGCTGCGGTGATAGAACCAGCCACCACTCCTCCACCGTACGCTGTTTCCTCTTTTCCATGTATCACGTTGATGTCCTTCGACACGTGTCCAATGAAGGTGATCATGGAATCACCTCTTCCAATCTCACGGCCCTTTTTTCTTCCAGAGATTTCTTTGCAGCGTATCCCAGCAGAAGAGCCATTCTCCCGTCCTCTCCACTCACGGCCGGTGGTTCGTTCTCTGCTACGTTTTTAACGAACGTTTTCAACTCTTCCAGATACGACTCTCTGTACCTTTCCAGGAAGAAGTAGAGATACTTCGAACCGTGGTCACCCTGTTCATCTGTGAGCATGGTGGTGTCTTCTCTGATGTTGTCGACGGTGATTTTCCCTTTTGTTCCAAAGACCTCCAGTCTCTGATCGTAACCATAAACAGCCTTTCTGGAGTTGTCTATCACCCCGAGAGCCCCGCTTCTGAAACGCAGAACGACCACGGCTGTGTCCACGTCCCCTGCTTTTCCTATCTCCTCGTCCACAAGCACAGATCCACTGGCGTAGACCTCTTCCACTTCCTCACCCATTATGTAGCGCGCCATATCGAAGTCGTGTATGGTCATGTCGAGGAATATTCCTCCTGAGACCTTCACGTACTCTATCGGGGGTGGCTCAGGATCCCGGCTCGTTATCTTCAAAACATGGGGTGTCCCTATCTTTCCTTCCTCTACTGCTTCTTTTACCTTTTTGAAATTCCTGTCGAATCTTCTGTTGAATCCAACAAAGAGGATCCTTCCAGCCTCTTTCATTGCCTCTATCATCCTGTCCACTTCCACCAGATCCAGGGAGAGGGGTTTCTCGCAGAACACGTGTTTTCTTGCTCTGGCACATTCAAGGACAAGTGGTGCGTGCGTGTTGGTACTGGAACAGATCATCACCGCTTCCACTTCTGGATCACGTATGAGGTCCTCCGGGCTGGCAAAGACCTTTTTCACCTTCAACTTCTCGGCCACTTCCTTTGCTCTTTCAATCCTTATATCGGACACCGCCACCAGTTCCACGTCTTCCAGGAGTTTTGCGTTTTCGGCATGTATCGTTCCTATGCGCCCCAGACCGATTATTCCAAGTTTCACGGTCTCATCCCCACAGGTTCCCAGCCGTGTACAGGTTCCTCCAGCCTTCCGTAAGTGGCTCTTTTGTGAGTGCATCGAGTTCTTCCTTTGGCCTCTGAGACAGCATCTCCGCAGGTGGCAGTTTCCCCGGCGGGAACCTTTCCATGATGTCCCTCACGAGTTTTTCCAGGTAATCCAGAAGGGCTTCAACTCCTTCCTTGGCCTTGTCCGCAGACGCAAGGGTTGCCTTTCCTACAACCCCCTCAGGATACGCCACAACCTCTATGGGACCTCCCCCTACGTGTCCGTACCATGCAATGGGTCTGTGAAGGAGATTTCCCGCCTTGTCTATGTGTCCTTCCGGTAGGAACCCTTTCGGCTCTGTGTCGACAGCCCATTCCTGGTGCATGAGTTCCGGAAAGAGCGCAAGGCTCCATGACGTCTCCACTTCGTCTGCGTGAATGAACGGTGTTTCGTAGGGGCCGCCTTCTTCCTTCGTCTTGAACTTGTCCTGTATGGCGTGATACCAGTTCAGATTGATGATGATGGCAGGAACCTGGAAAATCTTTGCGAACTTGTGAATGGCTACAGGAATCACGAACTCCTGGCCATGGCCGTTCAGAAGGATCTGCTTTCTGAAACCAGTGTTCCAGAATCCTGCTATGACGCTCACAAGATAGTCTATGAACGCCTCATCTTTTACTGGAACCGTTCCTGGCATTCCTATGTGGTGGTACGGATGGTATCCATACCAGATGGGCTCTGCAACTGTACAACCTGTTTTCAATGCGACCTGCTCGGCCATCCTCGTGACGAGGAAGGTATCTTCTCCTGTTGGTGCATTTGGTCCGTGGTTTTCCGTGCTTCCCACAGGGATTATTATGAGGTCACATTCCTTTAGTCTTTCCTTTATCTGTTTCATCGTCATCGTCTGATAATAGACACCCGTTGGTCTTTCCATGTGACCTCCCTCAGGTGGTATCTGCCACTTACCCATAACTCTCACCTCACTCGTTCACCATGGTAACCTTCACCAGGGACTTGTCGGTTTGAAGCCTCTTTATGTACTCAGGTATTTCCTCCATGGTAACGGTCTTGGAGATGATTTTGGTCATGTCCATCCCGGAGGCCATGAGACTGATCACCCTCGGGAAGGTACCATGACCAGAGTGTCCCTGAGATCCCACGATCTGTGCCCTTCTGACCTGAAACACTTCCCCAGTGAGAGGTATCTTCGCGTCGGCTCTTGCCACGATCACCACGGTGGCGTTTATACCGCGGGCTCTCCAGATTACCTCTTCTATCTGTGGCCAGACGATCTGAGGAACACCTGTCGCTTCGAGGAAAAGCTTTGCTCCAAGACCGTTCGTGTAATCAAGCACCGCTTCCACGAAGTTCTCCTTTGTGGGATCTATCACGTGATCTGCTCCCAGCTCTATGGCAAGGTTTCTTCTAGTTTCGGAAGGCTCTGACAGGATCACTTTCGCTGCTCCTGCGTGTTTCAAAATCGCAACGGCTGCAAGTCCTATAGGACCTCCTCCGAGTATCACCACGTTGTCTCCAGGCCTGATTCCACCTCCTCTCACAATTACAGCGTTGTAAGCAACGGAGGTGGGTTCCACGAGACTTCCTGCAAGAAAGAGTCTGTCACCGTACCTGTCCTCCAGTTCTCTGAGGCTCCAGGCGTATTTGGCATCGACCTTCACGTACTCTGCGAAAGCTCCATCGACGTTGAATCCCAGTTCGTTCAGGTTTTCGCAGTGGTTTGGGAAGCCTTCAGCACAGGGCCTGCAGTGACCACACCAGAGCATTTCCTCTACACAGACGGGCTCTCCGATCTCGAATCTTCTGTTTGTTCTTCTGTTGATGGCCTCCGGTCCTGCCTCCACCACAACTCCGGAAAACTCGTGGCCCAAAGTGACGGGAAAACCAGTAAGACCAGGGTAAAGAATGTAGCCTTCATCATCGGTCTGGGCCATATGAACGTCACTGCCACAGATCCCGCAGGCTTTCACCTTGATTATGATTTCCGTGGGTTTTTCGATTTTTGGTTCTGGTACCTCTTCCACCCTCACTTCCGGATATCTCCAAACCTTGCTACCGAGCCAGGTGAGTTTCCCCTCAATGTCTTTTGGACCGAGTTTAAACTCCGGCCTTGGATCCCACTTCGCGTGAAGCCTGACAGCCCTCATACTTTCCCCCTCCTTTTAACCCCAGGATATTTTCAATCACAAAAAGAGCACCACCGATCGCAACCCCGTATTCCTCGATTTCCCCTTTTCTGATCTCAACATCCCTCAATATATCCTCGGGAACGATCTTTGAGACAACCGACCTCACTACAGCCGAGATTTTTTCAAATTGATGGAGTCCTATTCCTCCTTTTATGATGACAACGTCTGGATCGAACAGTACAATCGCATTCGCGACAGCGACTCCAAAGTGTTCCAGACTTTCCTTTATCTCGTCGCGGTATTTTTCAAATACCCATTCAGGACTTTTTCCAAATCTTTTACTCATAGAAAAACCAGAGAACCACTCTTCCAGATGTCCAAAACCCTTTTCGGGTACTATCTCCTTTTCCTTTGACCAGTCCGTAACAATGTGCCCGAACTCTCCTGCTTTCCCCCTTGCCCCCCTGAAGATCTTTCCATCGTAAACAATTCCCGATCCAATTCCCCAGCCGACAGATATGAGCAAGACACACCTGAATCCTCGTCCAGCTCCTATCTTTGCCTCCGCGAAGGCATCCAGATTCGCGTTGTTTTCGACAAAAACGGGATATCCAAAAGTTTTCTCCAGTTCCTCTTTTAGATCCCAATCTGTGACATCGAAAGCCGGAATACGCTTTACAAGATGATCTTCATCGACAGTGCCCGGTATTCCAATTCCTATTCCAAGAATCCTCTCATAGACAAGAAATGGATGGATCACCTTTTTTATCAATTCAAGCAACTTCCTCTTGTCCAGGTTTGAGGGTAAAAGTATGTGCTCCTTGTTCAAAACATTTCCAACCAGATCGGTGAGCACAGCGTCGATTTTCGTGCCGCCGATATCCACACCTATGACGTATCTACTCTCCGGAACAAAAGAAAGCAAAACGGGCTTTCTTCCACCTTTGGAAGAACTTTCTTTCCTTCCCGTTTCTTTGACGAAACCCAGTTCTATTAATCTGTTCACAGCCTTAGACACCACTGGCTTACTGATCCCAAGAGCTCTGCTGATATCCACCCTTGAAATGTCGCTTCCAGCCATTATCATTTGAAGAACTGTCTTTTCCATTTCATTCAGCATTTTTCCATTCCTTTCGTTTGTTATCGCTAATTAACCAACCACATTATAATCAATTTATCAATTATAAGAAAAATTAGAAAAAAAGAGGAAACAAAAGTTTCCTCGGGTTAAAGGAGAATATTTTTATGGGATCATTTCACATCAAGTAGAATCATCGTTATTCACAAATCATCCAGTATCTCTGTTTCGTCCAGTACCTCCACACCGTTTCTTTCCAGAACGAAAGCGGTAACTCCCTTTCCCGGAACCAATCTTCCGGAAAAACTTCCATCGTAGACGAATTTTTTTCCACAGGAGGGACTTTTAGATTTCAGAATGGCGAGGTCTACTTTCAGAAGGCGAGCAACCTTGAGGGTGGTTTCCGCGCCTCTTAAAAAATTCTCAGTTCTGTCGCTTCCAAACTCATCGAGAACTCTTTCCTTCCCGGTCCATCCACAGCCTCCAGAAATCTCACACCGGGGTCTTGGAGTTGGAAGACCACCAAGTTGCTCGGGGCAAACAGGTATCAGATCGTGCCTTTCCAGCAGCGAAAGAACTCTTTCATCTGCTGCTGAACGTCCGTCGTATCTTGTGGGAAGTCCCAGAAGGCACGCGCTTACCAGGATCTTCATTCTCCACCGGTTCCTATGAGTTCTTTTTTCAACACCCAGATCTGGTTTGGCAGGTAATTGATCGGATTCACGGCTTTCTCATTCACTCTAACCTCGAAATGAAGGTGAGGCCCTGTACTCAAACCGGTGTTTCCAACCCTTCCTATTATCTGACCTTTCTTTACGTACTGACCCTCGTATACATCTATTTGGGAAAGATGCCCGTATATGTGTTCGTAAGAAGCAGATTTTATTTTTATCATGAGACCGTACCCGCCGTTTTCCCCGGCGAACTCCACCACTCCGCTTTCAGCAGCGAATATGGGTGTACCCTCAGGTGCCGATATATCAATTCCTGAGTGAAAGGAATATTTCCCGGTTATGGGGTGAGTCCTCCAGCCAAAACCGGAGGAAATGACACCATAAACAGGCCAGATGAAGAATTTCTCATCGTTGAACGCCTTTCCAATGATACTTTCAGGTATGAACAGCTTCTGTCCCGCATATATGGTGTAAGACTTGAGCTGATTCGCTTCCTTTATGAAAGTAGCGGTTGTGAAGAACCTTTTTGCAATAGTATCGAGGGTGTCTCCTTTTTTTACTGTGTAGAGGTAGCCAGGCGGCTGAGGAATCACGATCTCCTGCCCCACTCTGAGATTGTGAGGGTCGAGTCCGGGATTCCAGTCAAGAAGAAGAGAGGGGGAAATCCCAAAGTTGAGGGATATACTGTAAAGGGTGTCGTTCTTCTGGACCTTGTAATGAATCAGGAAGTAGGATGAGAATCCGTGTACGAAAAAGACAACAAGAAAAAGCAAAAAGAAGCCTCTCTTCATCCTCCCCATCCTTTCATACGAGTTCTATCAGCTTCTCAGGTATTTTATAGGCCGGAAGAACGTAATCAGAGTAACCTTCTTCGATCACCGACTTGGGCATTCCAAAGACGACACATGTTTCTTTATCTTCGGCTATTACCGTTCCACCGTAAAACTTGACCTTGAATGCTCCCTTGGTGCCATCTTTGCCCATACCCGTGAGAATCACAGCTATCGTTTTGGATTTGTATATCTCCGCTGCTTTGTCCAGGGTGAAATCCACCGATGGCCTCACGTTGTTTATTTTATCAGACTTGTCCAGGAAGAAAAAAACCTTGCCGTTCTGGGCTTTCAAACCAAGATGGAAGTCCCCGGGAGCGATATAAACAAAACCGGGCTTGACCTCTTCTCCGTCTTCAGCCTCTTTCACGGTGAGTTCAGAGGTGCTATCCAGCCTCATTGCGAGCGATTTTGTGAAACCAGGAGGCATGTGCTGGACCACAACTATTGGAGCTGGGAAGTTTTTCGGAAGGTTTGGGATGATCATGTCGAGCGATCTGGGCCCTCCGGTTGAGGAACCTATAACCACGATTTTCCCACTTACAGCTGGTTTGGTTATGGTGAGCCGTGAAACCTTCGGCCTGAAAAGAAGCGTTCGTGGATCCACGTTCATCGCCTGTCTGATCTTTTCCAGAAGTTCCGGGGCAACTTGTCTGAAAGTGAGAGAAACCGAACCGTGCGGCTTGGTGATGAAATCCACCGCACCGTTTCTGAGAGCTTCTATTGTGATCGCCGCGCCTTCTTCCGTCAAACTGTTCACCATGATGACTCGTGTGGGGACTTTTTTCATGATGAGTTTCAGCGCTTCAATTCCGTTCAGATTCGGCATTTCGATGTCCATGGTTATGACGTCTGGTTTGAGTTCTACAGCCTTTTCAACGGCTTCCAAACCGTCTTTAGCGAATCCCACTACCTTCATGTCTGGCTGAGAATCTATGATATCTTTGAGTACCATCCTCATGAACGCCGAGTCATCTACCACCAGTACTCTTATCACCCTGTCTGTCATTTCTGTACCTCCTCATGGAAAAAGAGATTACAGGAAAGAATATCAAAACACCAGAAACGAAGAACTTGGCAAACGAAGGTTCCCAGGAGAAAAGAGCTTTTCCCAGTATCAAAATACCCACAACCACTGAAAAAAGTGAATACCAGAGAACCACACCGGCCGCTATATCTTTCACGAGCTTTACCGATTCACTGTACTCCTTGAAGAAAAGATCGAGAAATTTTTCCACCACCGTGTTGAGAAGCTCCGCTCCAATGACAGAGAATATGGCAAAGTATATCCACAAAAGATCATTCGCACTCAACGGCAAAAAGAGAGAAAAAATAGCCACAACGATCCCTATGAAGAAATGTATTTTGAGATTTCTCTCAAGTTTTAAGGCATTTTCTATTCCTTCAAAGGCGTTTTTGAAGGATTTCAAAATATTATTCGAATCCCGCTGCAAGCCTCTTCCACACCCTCTCTGTTTTTATCTTGAACTGTTTTTCGAACATGTTGTAGCCGAACTCCAAAGCCTTCAGGTTTATGTCCCACAGAGGCCTCCTCACGTGATCTTTCAGTGCTCTTTTCAAAGAATCGAGCTTCACTATGTTACAAACTTTGGCAAGTACCCCCACCATTATGACGTTAGAAACCATAGCCGTCTTGAATTCTGAAATGGCCCTTTCTGTAGCGGGTACAAACAGAATCTTTCGGGTTATTCTCTTTACGAAGTCAGGAACGTTCTTCACAAAAGTTTGATCGAGAATGACCACACCGTTTACTTTCACCGACTTGTAAAGCTCGTCCATCGCTTTCTGATGAAGAATACACACAATGTCGAAATATTCACTCTCTGGATAGTCTATCGGTGAGTCGTCGTAAAGCACGTCGCAGTAACTGACATCTCCTCTCACCTGAGCGCTGTAAGACTGCGTTTGGACAACCCATTTACCTTCATAAACGAGAGCCTTCGCGAGTATCAAACCCGCCAGTATGTTTCCCTGTCCGCTGATACCCGCTATTCGTATGGAAACAGGCTCTGTCATTCCATCGCACCTTCTTTTCTGGTCAAACGCCTGTAAACAGTCAGAAAGTCTTCTTTTTCTTCCTCACGGAAGATTCCTATCTTTATTTTACCTTCTTCGGGTCGTTCCAGAAAACACGTGTTGTTCTTGAAGTATTCCATCATCTGATGAGGTTCGGGCATGCCGTTGTACCGTCCAAAGTAGGTGTGACAGTTCGTTAGAACGTCAACAACAGAAATTCCCCGGTGCTGAAGGGCCTTTTTTAGGACTCTCACCAGGTGATCGTAGTGATAAACGGTACTTCTCGCAACGAAAGTGGCTCCAGCGGAGAGAGCTATCTCCACCGCGTCGAACGGTTTTTCAAAGGCCCCAAGAGGAGTTGTCGAAGTCTGATAATACTGAGGAGTCGTTGAAGAAACCTGGCCACCTGTCATGCCGTATATCATGTTGTTGAAAATGACAACGGTTATATCTATGTTCCTCCTACACGCGTGTATGAAATGGTTCCCACCTATCGAGAGAATGTCTCCGTCTCCTCCCATCACAACCACTTCGAAATCCGGCTTTGCCAGCTTCACTCCCGTTGCGAAGGCGATTGCCCTTCCATGAAGGGTGTGCAACGTGTTGAAATCGAGGTACCCTGTAGCCCTCGAGGAACAACCGATTCCAGACACCACAGCCACTTTTTCTTTTGGAAGTGCGAGGTCATCCACGGCTTCCAGGAACGCTTTCAGGACTATTCCGTTCCCACAACCCGGGCACCAGACGCTCGGCCACCTGCCCGGCCTGAGGTAAGAAATGAGTCTTTCCGTCTTCACATCTCATCACCTACAAAGCGAACACTTTCCACTCCCGTGAACTTGAAGAAGAAATCTGTCAGAGGATCAGGATAATCCTTCTCGTAAACGACTCTCTTTATTCCAGCGTTAACTATGAGTCTTGCACAGATTGAACACGGTTTGTGCGTGACATATATGGTAGCACCGTTGACCGCTATACCGAACTTTGCCGCTTGCATCAATGCGTTCTGCTCCGCGTGTAGCGCGTAGCATATCTCCTGGTGTTCTCCAGAATTTATTTCAAGGTCATCGCGGATACATCCGATTTCGTTGCAGTGGGGAAATTTCGAGGGAGGCTGGTTGTATCCGGTGGCGAGGATTCTGTGATCTTTCACAATCACAGCTCCCACTTTTCTGTGAACACAGGTCGATCGCTCACTAACCATCCTGGCAATCCTCATGAAGTAGGAGTCCCAGGATTCTCTACTATCCGGTTTCTTCTCTATTTTCAGATTGTTCAGGTATTCCTCCAGCCTGTCTTTCACAAACTCACCCTTATGAGATTGTATCACAAACAAAAGCGAGGGCTTTACGTGCCCTCGCCTTCTGTAGTATAATTTCAATCCCAGACGTCGTTTCAAGGGAGGCCGAAAAAAGGGGAGGAGGTTTCTCCTCCCGAAAGGAAACCTTATCCTATGGCCTCCCGTCCTCTTTCTCCCGTTCTGATCCTAATGCAATCCAGCAGATCCAGCACAAAAATTTTCCCATCTCCTATGTTTCCTGTCCTTGCTCCTTTTTGAATCGCCTCGATAGTTGGTTCAACGAATTCTTCATTGACCGCTATGAGAAGCATCACCTTTTTGAGAAGATTCACCTCTTCTACTTCACCTCGATACGTTTCTGTGTATCCCTTCTGTTGACCACATCCAAGAACGTTCATGACAGTCATCTTGTAAATCTGAGCATCGAAAAGTGCCTTTTTCACATCCGGTAACTTGTGGGGTTGTATAACAGCTATGATCAGTTTCATACTGTCACCTCCTTCATCTTGTGGTGAAGATTTCAAAATCAGCGTATCCTTCCATGCCGTGCTCCTCTATATCCAGCCCCTTCAACTCTATGTCTCTGTCCACCCTCAAGCCAATTGTCTTTTTGATGAACCAGAAAACAAGGAAACTGGTCACTACTGTCCAGGCAAACACACTGACCACCCCCAGAAACTGAACTCCAAGTTGATGCACTCCTCCTCCGAAGAAGAGTCCGTTCACATCCCCCATCCCGCTTGCAAGAGCGTACTTGCTCTCCGCAAAGAGCCCCACGGCGAGAGTCCCCCAAGCACCGTTGACACCGTGAACGGATATGGCCCCAACGGGATCGTCGATTTTCAAAACTTTGTCGAAGAACTCAACCGCAAACACTACGAGCACCCCTCCGATCGCTCCTATGATCAAAGAACTCACAGGAGACACCACAGCACACGGTGCGGTGATGGCAACAAGGCCAGCAAGAGCACCGTTCATCGTCATACTCGCATCCGGCTTTCCATATTTTGCCCATACGGTGAACATCGCGGCAAGTGCTCCAGTGGCGGCAGCGAGGTTGGTGTTCAATATGATCATCCCTATCGCACCGTTCGTTCCGGCAAGGGTACTCCCTCCATTGAACCCGAACCATCCAAACCAGAGGATGAAGGTTCCGAGAGCAGCAAGAGGAATGTTGTGCCCTGGAATAGGCATGGGATTCCCCTGACTGTCGTACTTTCCAAACCTGGGCCCAAGAAGAGCCGCACCTATCATGGCAGCCCATCCACCAACAGAATGAACAACTGTGGAACCTGCAAAATCGATAAAACCTTTCTGTGCAAGCCATCCTCCTCCCCAGATCCACCTTCCAACAACCGAATAGATGATTCCTGTTATGAAACCTGTGTAAGCGAGGTACGCGGAAAACTTAGTGCGCTCTGCCATCGCTCCGGACACAATCGTCGCGGCCGTACCTGCGAAAGCCATCTGAAACATCCACATGGCAAAATCCCAGAGACCTTCTTTTGTGGAGGGATCAAAGGTGAGAGGATGTTTCCCGAACATAATCCAGTAACCGAAGATGAAGAAGACCACAGATCCGATCGCAAAATCCATGAGGTTTTTCATGAGCACATTCACCGTGTTCTTTGCGCGGGTGAAACCGGACTCTACCATGGCAAAACCCGCCTGCATGAAGAAGACCAGCGCTGCGGAAATGAGGATCCAGACCATGTCGAGTGACCAGCCGACATCTGTGACACCGTTCTGGGCGAAACCCACAGAAAGAAAAGCAAGAACTAGCAACAAGGAAAAAACTCTCTTTCGCATAAAAACACCTCCTTTTGGTAAATATGTTTGTTGACTCTTTTAAGATTAATTCTCTATCAATATGATACAAATAAACAATATTCTTGAAAAACAAAAAACAAACACCATGGGGTTCGTTTTCTTGAGGGTACAAACCCCATGTTGGATTGGATATTTATTACTAATTTCCGGGAATAAATTTCTGGAGGATTTTATATGTCTCAATACTATCAATTCAAAAAACCGCTGTCAATTATGAGAATGTTTCAGTTTGACTGGGAAGATTGTTAACACTCCGGGTTGTATAATCGTCGGGGAGGGATCGACATGTCGGGAAAATTGACCGTAATCACGGGTCCCATGTACTCCGGAAAGACAACCGAGCTTCTCTCCTTTGTGGAGATATACAAACTGGGAAAGAAAAAAGTCGCTGTTTTTAAACCAAAAATCGACAGCAGATATCACTCCACCATGATCGTCTCTCATTCTGGAAACGGTGTTGAAGCACACGTGATAGAACGTCCTGAGGAAATTCGAAAGTACATCGAAGAAGACACCCGGGGAGTTTTCATAGATGAGGTGCAGTTCTTCAGCCCCGGTTTGTTTGAAGTGGTGAAAGATCTTCTCGACAGAGGAATAGATGTTTTCTGTGCGGGACTCGATCTCACACACAAGCAAAATCCCTTTGAAACAACCGCTCTGCTTCTCAGCCTCGCCGACACCGTGATCAAAAAGAAGGCAGTCTGTCACCGATGTGGTGAGTACAACGCTACTCTCACATTAAAAGTAGCAGGAGGCGAAGAAGAAATAGACGTTGGGGGACAGGAGAAATACATTGCGGTCTGCAGGGATTGTTACAACACCCTCAAAAAACGAGTTTGAAGGTGCTACCTTTTCCTTCTTCGCTTTCAAGAATTACCTTCGCTTTCAATCTGGAAGCGAGTTCTTTGACTATGGAAAGGCCAAGTCCAGAACCCTCTGTGTTTCTGGATATTCTGTAGAATCTCTCAAAGATTCTCTTCTGTTCTTTTTTCGGAATTCCAGGTCCTGTGTCCTGAACGTAGATGGTTAATCTACCTTCCTTTCTTGCACCGACGATCACTTTCCCTTTCTCTGTGAACTTCACAGCGTTATCGATCAGATTCTCCAGTATCACCCTCAAGGTATCTTTCTCGGTTTCTAAAAATAGATCTTCTGGGCAATCTATTTCCAGCACCAAACCCTTTGATTCTGCTTTCGGTTTGAATTCATTCACGATCTGCTGGAGAAACTCCTTGAGGTTTATTCTCTCTTTCACAACACCGTTGAAAGAACTTTCGCTTTTCACGAGAAGAAGGAGCTGATTTATTTGTTTACTCATCTTCTCGACGTTCTTTTCCATTATGCCCAGCTTGTTTTTCACATCATCTGGTAAATCTTCTCGATACTTCAAAACATCGAGACTTGTTCTCAGAACAGAGAGAGGTGTTTTCAGTTCATGGGAGGCGTCCATCGAGAATCTTTTCAGGCTGTTGTAGGCATTCCTCACGGGAAGCAGAACCAGGCTGGACACGAAATATCCGAATACAGCGGCTCCCCCCGCAAAAAACAGAATCACGAGCAAATACATGGAAAGAAGTCTTCTGCTTCGCTCTATGAGATCGGAGATGTCCTTTCCCACCCTCAGGAATATTGTGGTGTCTCCCAGATCTATCTTTTTGGTGAAAATCCTGTAGTTCCCTTCCGTGGAAAACCCCTCTTCCACGGGAGTTTCGGGAGTTCCTATCTGTTCTCCCACCTCCAGAAAGACCTCTCCCGAGGGAAACAGAAACTGAAACGCCTCACCACGTGGAACAAAGAGAGGATCCACTCCTCTAAACGTGCGGAGCATGCCCATCATACCGGGCGCTTTCAGTCTTCTTTCGATGAGATCCGCTGTTCTCCTCAGTTCACCATCGAATTGGGTGGTTATTCTTCTCTTTTCTACAATGAAAACAGCGCCCACCGTGATGGCCACTATGAGAACTATAGAGAGTGTGAACACGGCCGTCCAGATAAGCTGTGTTTTTCTGAATGCCTTCTTCTCATTCGTCACGGGCAACATAACCGATACCTCTCACCGTGTGAATTATTTTCCTTTTAAACCCTTTGTCCACTTTCTTCCTCAAATTCTTTATATGACTTCTCAAAACATCGGAGAAAACTTCATCATCGAAGCTCCACAGGTGTTCCTGGAGCTCCTCCTTTGTGACAACTCTGTTTTTGTTCATCACAAGGTATTCCAAAATTTGGTACTCCTTCTTTGTCAAATCTATTTCTTTACCGCCCCTGTATGCCTTTTTAGTGGCTGTATCCAAAATCAAGTCACCGCACACGAGTTTTGTGCTTTTGCTTTCGCTTTTTCTTCTGATGAGAGCTCTCACCCTGGCTATGAGCTCTCTGAGATCGAAAGGTTTGGGAAGGTAATCGTCCGCCCCCATGTTGAGACCCTTCACACGGTACTCTACATCTGAAAGAGCTGTGAGCATCAAAACGGGGGTGTTCACTCCGTTTTCCCTCATAGACTTCAGGATCTCCCACCCATCGTGGACGGGAAGCATTATATCAAGAATCACAACATCGAAAGGTTCGTTCAGAGCCATGTACATACCCTCTTCTCCATCGTAACAAACATCGACGGTGAACATTTCTTTCTTTAAAGCCTCGGCTATCAGATCGGCGAGATCTCTTTCGTCTTCTACCACAAGAACTCTCACGTTCATCACCCCGATTTTTGACCTTGATCAAATTCTATCAGTTTGAACGTGAAAAAAACGTGAAACACCACCCCTTGAACTATCCCTGTTCTTGATGTATAATTTGAAAGGCCGTTGGGAGGTCGTCTAACGGTAGGACGGCGGACTCTGGATCCGCTGGTGGAGGTTCGAGTCCTCCCCTCCCAGCCAGAAAGGGGATGCAATGCATCCCCTTTTTCTTTATCCACAGACTAAATTAATTTTTATGCCATAACTGGAATAATTACACGGATGTTTCATAACAGACTTTTACTTTTCTCAAACGAAACAATACTGATACAGTCCTTTGATTGAGAGAACACATATGGTATAAATGTTATACACAAGATTTTATATTCATGCTCTTCTCCTTCAGGAGGTGAATGCCTTGTCCTATGACCTTCCCCGTCTGATACCAGATAAAGATTTCAAAGTCCCATCCGCCTGTGGAGTCTCCGGGATAATGAACACCTCTGGAAAGAGATTCAGTGGAAACATGATCGTGGAAAGCATGGCGCTCATGAGAGAAAGAGGAAACGGGCTTGGGGCTGGATACGCTGCGTATGGAATATATCCGGAGTTGAAAGATCTTTACTGTTTCCACATGCTCTACGACAGCGATCTCGATAAGAAAAATGCCGAAGAATACATAAAAGATCACTACGAAATCATCGAAAGTGAACCCATCCCCACCAGGAAAAATCCCCACATCAAGGAAGTCCACATCCTCTGGCGATACTTTTTGAAGCCAAAATTCATTCCTGAAGACATGAGCGAAGAGGACTTTGTCGTCAGCACTGTCATGTTCATAAACGAAAAAATTAACGGAGCCTTCGTCATGTCCAGTGGAAAGAACATGGGTGTTTTCAAAGGAGTGGGATTCCCGGAAGACATCGCTGATTTCTACAGAATAGACGAGTACAAGGGTTACATCTGGACCGCGCACAACAGGTTCCCCACGAACACCGTCGGATGGTGGGGAGGAGCACATCCGTTCGGTATTCTCGACTGGACGGTCGTTCACAACGGAGAAATATCTTCCTACGGTATAAACAGAAGGTTTTTGGAAGCGTACGGCTACAAATGTACACTCATGACGGACACTGAAGTGGTGGCGTACCTGGTGGATCTCTTCATGAGACGGTTCGGCTACAGTCCTCAGCTCACGGCAAAGATCCTCGCAGCGCCTCTCTGGAAAGATATAGACCTCATGCCAGAAGAGGAAAGAAAACTCTACACCGCTTTGAGAATGAACTACGGAGGAGCACTTTTGAACGGACCGTTTGCCATTATCGTTGCGAACAACAACATGATGATGGGGCTGAACGACAGAATAAAGCTCAGACCACTCGTCGCCGCTACAAAAGACGACTTTCTATACATCGCTTCCGAGGAGTCCGCTATAAGAGTTGTTTGTCCGGAACCTGATGAGGTCTGGGCTCCAAAAGCCGGTGATCCCGTCGTTGGAGTGCTGAAATCCGCCAGGAAAACTCAGGTGGTACTGGAGGGAGAAAATGGCTAAGAGAAAAGTACCCCCCGAATTTGTTGTGGAACGCGATGATTATAAATGTATAAGGTGTCTCGCCTGTGTGAGGGTTTGTTCCTACGGTGCGAATTTCTACGATGAAAACGCCAACAGAGTGTACACAGAAAACACCAAGTGTGTTGGATGTCACTTCTGTGAGGCTATCTGTCCAACAGAGGCCATCACGGTTCGAAAGAACGGTTTCGACATCAGACCTCTTGCCCACTGGACTCCAGAGCATCTCATAGGCATCATGAAGCAGGCAGAAACCGGAGGAGTTCTTCTCACCAGCATGGGCAACGACCGACCTTATTTCAGCTATTTCGACCGCATAGTGCTCAACGCGAGTCAGGTGACGAATCCTTCGATAGACCCCCTCAGAGAACCCATGGAAATCAGAACGTACATCGGAAGAAAAGAAGAAAAACTGGAAATTGAAGAAGACGAGGATGGAACAGTGAAACTCAAAACAGAGATCGCTCCTCAGCTCAAACTGGAAGTTCCAGTCATGTTCACCGCCATGTCCTACGGTTCGATCAGTTTGAACGCAATCCTTTCACTCGCAAGAGCTGCAAGGACCGTGGGAACCTTCTTCAACACAGGTGAAGGAGGACTCCCGAAAGAACTGAGAGAGTTCAAGGACAACATGATCGTTCAGGTTGCATCCGGACGCTTCGGTGTGAGTGCAGATTATCTGAACGCTGGATCTGCGGTTGAGATAAAGATAGGGCAGGGTGCAAAGCCGGGTATCGGTGGACACCTTCCGGGAGAAAAGGTCACCGAGCCCATATCGGAAACCAGAATGATTCCCGTTGGAACCGATGCTCTCTCTCCCGCACCGCACCACGACATCTACTCCATAGAAGACCTGAGACAGCTCATCTACGCCATAAAGGAAGCCACAAGATACGAAAAACCAGTTGGTGTCAAGATCGCTGCAGTCCACAACGTGGCTCCAATCGCTGCCGGTGCAGTCAGAGCCGGTGCGGACTACATAGTGATAGACGGTATAAGGGGTGGTACAGGAGCCGCTCCCAAGATAACAAGAGATCACGTCGGAATTCCCATAGAATTCGCTGTAGCCGTTGTTGATCAGAGGCTCAGAGAGGAAGGCATAAGGCACATGGCCTCTATCGTGGTTGCGGGTGGAATCAGAAACAGTGCCGATGTGATCAAAGCGATCGCACTCGGAGCGGACGCGGTTTACATAGGAACGGCCGCTCTCATTTCACTCGGCTGTCATCTCTGTCAGACGTGTTACCTTGGAAAGTGCAACTGGGGAATCGCCACCCAGGATCCAAAACTCACAAAGAGACTGAATCCAGAGATAGGCGCAAGAAGAGCCGCGAACCTTCTGAGAGCCTGGGCTCATGAGATAAAAGAAATCCTCGGTGGAATGGGTATCAACGCCATAGAGTCACTGAGAGGCAACAGGGAAGTCCTCAGGGGTGTGGGACTCCACGAATACGAGTTGAAACTCCTTGGTATTAAACCCGCAGGAGAGGCGTGGTGATAGCGGTGAGAAGAATACTTATCAGGGAAGAGTACTGCATGGGATGTAAGCTGTGTGAGATAAACTGCGTCGCTGCACAGGTGGGAACGGGAAACCTCATAAAGGTGTACAGATACGTCCCGGAACTTCCCGAACCAAACGTGATAGTGGAAGAGCACGATTACGTCACTTTCGCACTTCAGTGCAGAAACTGTGATGATCCATCCTGTCTGAAGGCCTGTATGACGGGCGCGATGCACAGAGATCCAAAAACAGGAGCCATCAGAGTGAATCAAGAAAAGTGTGTAGGATGCTGGATGTGTGTGATGGCCTGTCCCTTCGGTGTGATAAGAAGGAACACGAAAGAAAAGAAAGTTGCCTCAAAGTGTGATCTCTGTGCCGATAGAGGAACTCCTGGCTGTGTCGAAGGCTGTCCAAACGAAGCGCTCGTTCTGGTTGAGGTGAGAGAATGAGGTACGTGATAGTTGGATCCGGACCAGCCGGTTTGAACGCGATAGAAGCGATCAGAGAAGTTGACAAAGAAGGAGAAATCCTTCTGATCACGGCAGAGAAATACGTGGGATACTCAAGACCTTTGATCACCTACTTGCTTGGAAGAAAGGTCACAGAGGAGAAGATGTATTACAGAACGGAAGACTATCTGAGAGAAATGAGGGTCGATATAAAACCCGCTACAAGAGTCGAAAAGGTGATACCAGAGGAGAAAACAGTAGTAACAGACAGCGGAGAAGAAATTCGCTACGACAAACTCCTGATTGCCACCGGTGGAAAGCCGTTTGTTCCAAACATAGAAGGACTCACTGGAAAGAAAGGTGTGTTCACATTCACCACGTGGGAAGACGAAGAGAAGGTAGAAAAGTACATAGAAGAAAACGATGTGAAAGAAGCCGTGGTGCTCGGTGGAGGTCTGATCGGTCTTAAAACAACGGAAGCGCTGATGGAACTTGGAGTAAAGGTCACCATTGTTGAACTGGCAGATAGGATACTCTCCGTTACCTTCGACAGAAAGGCATCTGAGATCATCACCGAAGCTTTGAAAAAAGAAGGATGCAGTGTTATAACGAACGACACAGTGGTGAAAGTGAACGGTGATGACACGGTTTCCTCCGTTGTTCTAAAAAGCGGAAAGGAGATCCCAACAAAGCTTCTCGTCATCGCTATTGGAGTAAGGCCGAATGTGGAATTTCTCAAAGACTCCGGGATAGAGATAAACCGTGGTATTGTGGTGAACGAAATGATGGAAACAAACGTGGAAGGTGTTTACGCTGCGGGAGACTGCACTGAATTCTACGATCTGATAGATGGTCAGAGAAAAACGATCGCCATCTGGCCTGTGGCTGTTGCGCAGGGAAGAGTGGCTGGCTACAACATGGCTGGGAGAAACGTGAGGTATCCCGGCGGTATCCCGATGAACTCCGTTGAACTCGCCGGTATTCCAACCATATCGGTCGGGCACTCGAACGTGGAAGACGATGGGTATGAAATCCTCACCTTCGAAGAAGGAAACACCTACAAAAAAATGGTGTTGAAGGACAACAGACTCATAGGTGCCATCCTTGTGAACGACATAGACAGGGCCGGAATCTACACAGGCCTCATCCTTCAAAAACTCGACGTGTCTTCTTTCAAAGACAGACTACTCGACGAGAACTTCGGCCTCGTTTACCTTCCAAAAGAGTTCAGAAAGAAGATGCTGGAGGGGGAAATCAAGATATGGTTAGAATAGACGCGAAAGGCCTCCACTACAAAAAACTGAACGACTTGATCTGGGAAGCGATAGAAAACGGAGAAGAAGAAATAGTTCTGGACAACGTTTGCGGTCAGAGATACATCGGAGCCGGAATCAGAAAGAAAGTAAAAATAGAAATAAACGGCGTTCCGGGGAACGATCTTGGTGTTTTCATGGACGGTCCTGAAATCATCGTGAACGGAAACGCACAAGACGGTGTAGGAAACACCATGAACGCAGGAAAAATCGTGGTCCACGGACACGCGGGCGACATCATAGGATACGCCATGAGGGGTGGACACATCTACATAAAAAGAAATGCTGGATATCGAGTGGGAATACACATGAAGGCATACAAAGAAAATTACCCCGTTGTCGTCATAGGAGGCTTTGCGAGAGACTTCCTCGGAGAATACATGGCAGGAGGACTTCTCATAGTGCTGGGACTGGAAAAAGATGAAGATGGAAACATCGCAGGAAACTACGTTGGAACAGGAATGCACGGTGGGGAGATCTTTCTCAGAGGAACCGTAGAAGAGCACAAACTCGGAAAAGAAGTGAAAATCTTCCAGCCCACCGAAGAGGATATCAACAGGATCAAGCCTTATGTTGAAGAGTTCTGCAGACTCTTTGACTACGACTCAGAGGAGATTCTGAACGGAGAATTCATCATCCTCAAACCCTACACACACAGACCGTACGGAAGATTGTATGCGTATTAAAAAAGAGCTCCCGGGATTCCGGGAGCTTATTTCACAATATAAGGAAGGTATTTGTCAACAACCGCCCGAGCCGCGCCGAACATCCAGTTCGCATCGGCCACCTGAAATTGCACTTCTCCCACAAAATCGCGATTGAATCGAGCTCTAACCATCTCTTCCAAGATCTTGATCATTTCTTCGTTGACCACACCCTCTCCCGCGAAGAACACCCGAGAAACACCCGAACCCATGATAACGTTCCCCAGTATCACAGAAAAGGTTTTGAATGCCTTTTCGTAGTGCACTTTCACAGAATCAAAATCCTTTCTGGCTTTTTCTCTCAATTCTTCGATTGTCTGCCTGTACTTTTCTTCTTCGCTTGTGATGAAATCTTCGAAATCAATCTCTTTTCCAAGGCAAGACTTCAAAACAGCGTACTCTGAAGAATGATACTCCAGACAACCTGTCTGTCCACAGTAGCACTTTCCTTCTGAAGAAGCCAGCATGTGTCCCATTTCTAAGTGATGAATCCTCTTATCTTTCCAGAGACTCGCACCTATGCCGATGCCGTAGCTCACCAGAAGAAAGTCTGCGTTCACTCTCTGGGAAATTTCCCGGCAGAGAGCATCCGAATCGTTCATGACGAGGATCCTTTCAAGATCTTTCAGGACTTTCCTTGGATCCCAGTCTTTCACGTTCATCACATGGGAAACGATCACTTTTCCTTCTTTCACGATTCCAGAAGAGCAAATACCCACTCCGAGAAGATTTTCACTGTGAAGTTGTTCGATGGTTTCTCTGAGAGCACGAGTATAACCGTCGTTGTTTCTCATACCGGACAGAATCTGCACTCTGTGTTCTTTCAAAGGATTCATGCTTGCGTCAAAGAGTACACCCCGTACCTCTTCGCGACCCACCTTCACCCCGATCGCGGTGAATTTTTCTGGATTGACTTTCAAAATCTGATATGGTCTTCCTCTCCTCTTCCTGATCTCTTCAAAGACGAGGAAACCTTCATCGAGCAACTCGTCGATTATGTAGCTCAGAGTGCTGTGTGCGAGGTTCAAATTGCTGGCAAGCTGGTTTCTGGTAGTTTTTCCATTTCTCAGTATGTACCTCAAAATCTTTATCTTGTTCTCTCTTCGAAGAAGCGGTGAAGGCACTCTCTCACCTCAACAGATCTAAGAAGAGTTTCAGATAGTTCTTCAGATGCACCGTGATAATGAAATTCTCCACCACAGTTTGCCTTCCTTTTTCTCCCATTTTTCTTCTGAGTTCTTCATCCTTTATGAGTTTTACCACGTATCCTGCAAGGTCCTCTCTTTCCCATGCCAAATAACCATTTTCTCCATGTTTCACCTGTATCTTAACACCACCAACTGGCCTTGCTACGACCGGAACTCTCTTGTAAAGTGCTTCACTTATGACGAGACCGAAGCCTTCTCTTGTTGCCGTGTGCAGAGCGACAGTCGTGGCCCTCTGAATAGCGTTCACTTCCTTGTTTCCAACACCTTTCAGGTTCGTGCAGAATTTTATATCTTCGTCCGTTCCGGCGTATCTGAGGACCTTTTCAAAGAAGAACCATCCCTCCGGATCGTCCGTTGCCATGGCGGAAACTACGGCAAGCTGAACCTCCGGGATCTCTTTCTTCACCAGTCTATAGACGTCGATGGCACTGAAAAGATCTTTCCATGGATCAAATCGAGACACAACAGTTATCAGAGGCCTTTCCGGGTCTATTTCGAGTCTTTCGAGAGTTTTTCTTATTGTGTCTTCATCAAGATCTCGATTCTTTTCACTCAGGGGATCTATACTCGGTGGGAAAGCTATGCTCCTTTCTTTCCATCCCTGCGGGAAATACTCCTCGAGATGGAAAACAAGTCTGTCGTATCCCTCCAAATACTGGGAAAATCTCTGCCAGACCTTCATGTTTGGAGTGGATAGATCTATATGACATCTCCAGATCCACTTTCTGTCGTTCAAATCCACGAATTTTCTCAGAGCTGCTGGTTGGGGATCGTGGATCACGAATAACTCTTCGTCCTGGATCAGTTCTGCGTTTTTTCTGCAGACCTCTTCGTAAAGGTTCCACTCTTCCTCTGAAATCTCTATATCCGCACCTTGAAGCGTGTTGTGAAACTTTTTTGTGACGTTGAAAAACTCATCGGGTGCCTCTATGACCCTCCACCTGGCGTCCAGACCAACCGATCTCATAAGCGGAACGAGATTGTGGAGGATTTCGGCAACTCCTCCACCGTAGGCAGTCGCATTGACGTGAAGAACCTTTTTTCCTTTAAGAGGTTCTGCAAGTTTTTTTATCTCGTCCACCTCGTTTCCGATTATGGTGCGGTACTCCTCTATGTTTCGCTCTCTCAACACAACATCCACGGTGATCCCTCCCGAATTTATTCGTAACTTGAATTAATACACAATTAATCATGCCACAGGATGGAAATGTTTCAAGAGGTGTTTTTGAGTTAGCAAGAAGAAAGATGGTTTTAAACAACATTGTTTTATGCATACAAACCAGGTTAGTTCCAATCATTCACAAAGTAGGTGATGTGTGTACTTGGCATTGGAAGAACGATACAGAGTATGCAATTACCGGTAACGAAAAATTTCATGCAGGTTTGTGGTACCGGAAGCTATGCGTTAAAAAAGGAATAATGGATGATATGAAGAGACAATACGAAGAGAATTTGTGGTAATCGATGATGCGTAAGTTCTTTGAATTCGAGAAGTTAACAGTTAACTTCTAACACATTGAGGAATGCCTTCTTTCATCTATTTGTGAAACATGGAACTAATCGATTTTTACCAGAAACACCCCAAAATGCCCTGACGTAGGTTGATATAATTTATCTTCTGTTTTTTGCTTGTGTTCTTTCGTTGTTTGACTATGCAATTATTCCATTTTTCCAAACAGTACTTGAAGGTGCTCTCTTGTGTGTTAGAATGGTTTATGGAAAGGGAGGATATGGAAGGTCAAAAAACATCTTGCCTTTCAGATTGTGTTTGTGGGTATAATTTCTCTTGAAACTCACCGGGGTTTCATAAGTTCCCTAAGAGGGTATTGGAAACCAAGGGTTGGAAACCAAGAAAGAATTAAAAACCTGGGGGGAGGGGGTTTCAAATAGTTCCTTAAGAGGGTATGAAAAACTAGAATCCAACGTCCTTGGGGAGGGAGGGGCTACATAACCCGTTTCAATAGTTCCTTAGAGGGTATGGAAACTCCTATCACAGCTCTTCGGCACTAAGACTCCCGTGTTTCAATAGTTCCTTAGAGGTATGGAAACTACCTATATATGTTTCAGCACAATAAAGGTACGGCAGTTTCAATAGTTCCTTAGAGGTATGGAAACTAAACTCTCTTTCCTCCTCTGATATATCCTCAGGTGGTTTCAATAGTTCCTTAGAGGTATGGAAACACGCACCGTTTCTCTTCAGAATCAGTGAAAGTGAGAGTTTCAATAGTTCCTTAGAGGTATGGAAACCCGTAGTCAAAATCGTAGAAACAGACAAGGTACCAACCGGTTTCAATAGTTCCTTAGAGGTATGGAAACGGAGTACCTTCCGCTTCTTCCAAGCAACGTGGTAGAGGTTTCAATACTTCCTTAGAGGTATGGAAACGAAGACAACCAAAGTCTAAAACTCGGTTTTCCGTGGGTTTCAATACTTCCTTAGAGGTATGGAACCACCCGATTCCGTGAGATATGAGAGAACCATTTCACGAAGCAGGGGAAAACCCTGCTTTTTGTTTTTTGTTAAAATTCTTGGGGAATTCTATCTTCGAGGAGGAATGGAGATGAGATTTTTTGTTCTCGGTGCAGGGAGCTGGGGGACAGTTTTTGCACAGATACTGCATGAAAACGGAGAAGAAGTGGTTCTCTGGGCAAGAAGGAAAGAGATCGTCGGTCTCATAAATGTTTCACACACGAGCCCTTATGTGGAGGAATCGAAGATCACCGTAAGAGCCACAAACGATCTTGAAGAAATCAAAAAAGAAGACATTCTCGTTATAGCGATTCCCGTTCAATACATAAGAGAACATCTTCTGAGACTACCTGTGAAGCCTTCCATGGTGCTGAATCTTTCAAAGGGAATAGAGATCAAAACAGGTAAAAGAGTGTCTGAGATCGTTGAAGAGATACTGGGTTGTCCTTACGCTGTCCTCTCCGGTCCTTCACATGCCGAAGAGGTCGCAAAAAAACTTCCAACTGCCGTCACACTCGCTGGAGAAAATTCGAAAGAACTTCAAAAGAGGATCTCCACCGAGTACTTCAGGGTGTACACTTGCGAAGATGTGGTGGGTGTGGAAATCGCTGGAGCATTGAAAAATGTCATCGCTATCGCCGCGGGGATCCTGGATGGATTCGGTGGTTGGGACAACGCAAAAGCAGCACTCGAAACTCGCGGTATATACGAAATAGCAAGATTTGGAATGTTTTTTGGAGCGGATCAGAAGACCTTCATGGGTCTTGCAGGAATAGGCGATCTCATGGTCACCTGCAACAGTCGTTACAGCAGAAATAGACGCTTCGGAGAATTGATAGCGCGGGGATTCAACCCGCTGAAACTCCTTGAAAGCTCAAACCAGGTTGTAGAAGGTGCCTTCACTGTGAAAGCTGTGATGAAGATAGCCAAAGAAAACAAAATAGATATGCCCATCTCCGAAGAGGTTTACCGAGTCGTTTACGAAGGGAAACCACCTCTTCAGTCGATGAGAGATCTCATGAGAAGAAGCCTGAAAGACGAATTCTGGGCGAGCTGATTATTAGACACCGTAATTTCTCTTCCTTTGCAGTTGAAATTTAATCCGAAAAGTAGTAGAATTGTGAATGGAAGATCGTGAAACATTTCTCTTTTGGAGGGGAAAACATGAGGTACGATGTTGTAGTTGTTGGAGGTGGACCAGCCGGTCTTGTGGCGGCATTCACCACAAAAAGATTCTTTGGAGACAAAAAAAATTCTCGTTGTCAAGAAGACCGAGAAAGAAATGGTACCCTGTGGAATACCGTACATCTTTCACACTCTCGGCAGTGTGGAAAACGACTACATGGGAATTGAAGACCGCTTCAAAGGTGCAGGCATAGATCTTCTGATAGACGAAGTTGTCGATGGAAACCCAGATGAAAAGAAGCTTTTCACGAAGAGCGGAAAAGAGATTTCTTACGACAAGCTCATCATCGCAACTGGATCTTCACCGAACACACCGAAGATCCCAGGTGTGGATCTAAAAGGTGTGTTCACCGTTCCAAAAGAGGCTGACTATCTCAAACTACTGCACGAGAAGGTGAAGGATGCCAACGATGTGGTCATCATCGGGGGCGGTTTCATAGGTGTTGAAGTGGCTGACGAGATCAAAAAGTCCGGGAAGAACGTCACCCTCGTGGAAATAATGGACAGCCTCCTTCCCGTGTCGTTCGACCCGGATTTTGGAGAACTCGCGAGAAAGGAACTCGAATCGGACAACGTCAAAGTCCTCACAGGAAGAAAAGTAACAGAGATCCTCGGAACGGAAAAAGTGGAGGGAGTAAAGCTGGACAGCGGAGAAACGATCCCGGCCGATGTGGTCGTGCTCGCAACGGGTTACAAACCGAATTCTGAACTCGCCAGAAAACTCGGACTCAAGGTGACAGAACTCGGCTTCATAGAAACGGATGAGTACATGAGAACTTCAAAACCTGATATCTTCGCTGCAGGCGACTGCGTACAGCACAAAGACTTCCTCACTGGAAAGCCTTCCAGACTTATGCTTGCCTCCGCTGCTGTTTTTGATGCCAGAATTGCAGCGTCCAACCTGTACGGTCTGAAGGTGATCAGAACGAACAAGGGTTCTCTGAACGCGTACTCGACCGTCATAGGAAGCAAGGCCTTCGGCTCTGTGGGAATAACGGAGAGAATAGCGAAGGAAGAAGGATTCGAAGTTGTCGTTGGAAAGGCAGAGGCACCAGACAGACATCCTGGAAAGTTCGAAGATACCTCAAAACTCGTGGTGAAACTCATCTTCTCGGAAGACAGCAAGATCCTGCTCGGTGCGCAGGTGTGTGGTGGAAAGAGCGTCGGTGAGATAGTGAACCTAATAAGCCTCGGCATACAGAAAGGCATCACAGCCAACGATCTGTTCACCATGCAAATCGGGACCCATCCACTTCTCACATCCGCTCCAACGGTGTATCCACTGGCGAAAGCGGCTGAAATGGTATTATAAATTTCTCATATGGAGGTGTTGCTCATGGCAGCGAAAGAAAAACTGGAACAGATTCAGAAGCAGCTTCAGGAAATCATCGGAAAGGCACCTGAGATCGGAAAGTTCGCAGAATACGTTCACGCAGCTGAAAGCCCGAAAGCACTCGACACAAAAACGAAGGAACTCATATCTCTTGGAATAGCTGTGGCAGTGAGATGTGAACCGTGTATCGTCTGGCATGCGGGAGCCGCTGTGAGAGCAGGAGCAACAGAAGAAGAAATCCTCGACACAATCAAAGTGGCAGTCTGTATGGGCGGTGGCCCAGCACTCATGTACGGTTTGAAGGCATACGAAATCGCCCTCGAATTCCTCGGAAAATAACATCACCCCTCCCTTCGGGAGGGGTTTTCTCAGGAGGGAAAGAGGATGTACGATGCGGTAATCATAGGAGGAGGACCCGGAGGTTACGTCTGCGCTATAAAACTCGCACAGCTTGGAAAGAAGGTCGCACTTGTCGAAAAAGATGCCCTCGGGGGAACCTGTACCAACAGGGGATGCATTCCAACGAAGGCGATGCTCACAGTCTCCCATCTCATGGATGAAATGAAAGAGAAAGCTTCAAAGTACGGCTTGAAAGTCTCAGGAGTCGAATACGACGTCGCCGCCATAATGAAACACGTTCAAAAGAGTGTGATGATGTCAAGAAAGGGAATAGAGTACCTGCTGAAAAAGAATGGGGTTGAAGTCTTCAAAGGAACGGCCGTCGTGGAAAACAAGAACACGGTTGTTGTCCAGGAAACGGGAGAGAAACTGGAAGCAAAGAATCTTGTTCTCGCACACGGATCCGTTCCCTCCGTGTTTTCTCCCTTCGATATCGACGGAGTCTGGACGAGTGATGACGTGTTCAATTTGAAAGAATTTCCAAAGTCGCTTGTGATAATAGGCGGTGGTGTCATAGGTGTTGAATTCGCAACGTTCTTCGGTTCTTTCGGTGTGGATGTGACGATCGTTGAGATCGCAGAACACATCCTCCCCTATGAAGACTCAGATGTGGCAGAAGAAGTGAAAAAGGCCCTCAAAAGGAAGGGTGTTAAGATCCTGGAAAAAACAAAAATTTCCTCCCTGAGCAAAGTCGATGACGGCTTTGAAGTCGCACTCGAAAATGGAGAAACCCTTAAGGCAGAAAAGGTCCTGCTCGCCGCAGGAAGAAAGCCCAACATACCGGAGGACGTGAAAGCTCTCGGAGTGAAGATAGAAAAAGGAGTCGTCACTGATAGCAGGATGAGAACGAACGTGGAAAACGTTTACGCGATAGGAGATATCAGAAGTGGAATCATGCTCGCTCATGTGGCCATGTACGAGGGAATAGTCGCTGCAAAGAACATCGCGGGAGAAGAGGAAGAAATGGATTACTCGGCCGTTCCGAGTATCATCTTCTCCTCTCCGGAAGTGGCATCTGTCGGTGTGAGAGAAAAAGACGTGAACCCCGAAGAAGTTGTGATCTCCAAGTTCCCAGTCTCCGCAAACGGAAGGGCAAGAACGATGCTTGAAAACATAGGGTTTGCCAAGGTCATAGCGGACAAGAAAGACGGAACGGTTCTCGGCATGAGCATCGTTTCACCATCGGCTACCGATATGATCATGGAAGGTGTCATAGCCGTGAAGTTCAGGATGAAAGCGGAAGTTCTGGAGAAAGCCATTCACCCGCATCCGACTTTGACAGAAACCATACTCGGGGCTCTTGAAGGGGTCTCAGGAAAACCCATTCATCTGTGATACATGGCAGCACTCTTTCTTTAAAGGGCAGACACCGCACTTCGGAGTTTTGCTGCAAAATTTTTTCGCGTGTTCCACTATAAGCCCGTGAAACTCCTGGTAAAGACGAACATCTTCTGGATAGTGAGTCATGAAAAGCTTTTGCACTTCGTCGTAGTCGTTCAGCTCGATGTTGAAGATTCTCTTCAAAAGTCTTCTTGTGTAGCTGTCAACAACGAAAACCGGTTTTTCCAGGGCGTAGAGCAGAATGGCATCGGCGGTTTCTTTGCCGATGCCTTTTATTTTGAGGAGTCTTTCTCGTAAAATATGTGTTGGAAGATCTCTCAGACGAGATAGATTGTAGTTGTATTCTTTGAGAAATTTCAACAGTTCCTTGAGGCGCTTTGTTTTGATGTTGAAGAACCCCGCTGGTCTTATGAGCTCTGCTACTTTCTCCTCGGGAAGAGAATCCAGTTCTTTCAGCAGGTTGTTTCCTTTGACTTCGTTTTTGATGTTTTCCATGGCACGTTCAACGTTCTTCCAGTTCGTGTTCTGGGTGAGAACTGCTGTTATTACGATTTCCTCAGGTGTTCCGGGCCACCATTTCCCAACCGATCCGTGTATTTCCAGTAACTTTCTGTAGAGTTCTGTCAGTCTCATACTTAAAATTATACGGGGGGTGAACCAGATGAGCATCATCTACAGGAGAAGGAGTATCAGAAAGTATCAGAAAAAGGATGTTCCGGACGAGCTGGTGAAAGAGATCATCCGTGCCGCCATGCACGCTCCTTCCGCGTGCAATCAACAACCGTGGCATTTCGTTGTTATCAGAAACGAAGAAACAAAAAAGAAAATCGCGGAGATCCACCCTCATGCACAAATGTCTGCAGAGGCGCCCGTTGTAATCCTTGTCTGTGGAGATCCCACACTTAAAAAATGCAAAGGCTACTGGGTCCAGGATTGCTCTGCCGCCGTGGAGAACCTTCTTCTGAGAGCGACAGAACTCGGTCTTGGAGCCGTGTGGTGTGGAGTTTATCCAAGAGAGGAAAGAGTGAAAGCCTTCAGAGAGCTTCTTGGAATACCCGAACATGTCGTTCCTTTCGCCATTGTTCCTGTGGGATACCCCGCAGAGCAACCTGCCCAGGTGGACAGGTTCAAGCCCGAAAGGATCCATTACGAAAAATGGTGAAAAACATTAACAAACAGATCCATCTTTTTAGAATCTCCACCAACAATTTTTTGAGATGTAACTAAACAAACCACAATATATTGTGGTAAAATCTCAGCAGATTTCACCGGAAGGGGGTCCTTCCCTTGTATGTGAACCGAATAGGAACTTTCCGGGATCATCCAGATCTCTATGGGGTGTCGGTTTACTTCCAGGGGTGCGATGCGAAACCAAAGTGCTACATGTGCCACAATCCAGAAACATGGCATCTTTCAGAAGAATACAAAAGACCATCAGAGGTTGTGACAAAGATCATCGATGAAAAACTCTCGAGTCTTTTGAGGTACTTCCCAAAAGCCGCCCTCGTCTTTCTCGGAGGAGAACCCCTCGCACCGTACAACAGAGAAGAGATGCTTTCTCTTTCGAAGATGTTCAAGGAAAAGTACGGAGAACGCTTGACGGTTGTGCTGTTCACCTGGAGGCTTCCGAAGGACATCGTAAAAGAGAACCTTCTCAAGTACGTTCAATACGTGGATGAGTTCGTCATGGGAAGGTACCTCCACACTTACCGCCGGGATGGGTTTCCGGCCTCTAAGAACCAGATTCATATTGACAGGAGAACTTTTGAGAGAATGATCGAAGCAGTGTTGAGGAGGGGACACTATGAAGGTTCAGTATTCGTTCGAAAGAGAATTTGAAGAACTGATGAGTGATCTTCTTTCCAAGTACGGTTATGAGATGTTCCAGATGGACGGCCTCGGCGACCAGCTCGATGTGGTAAAGTTCACAGAAGACTTCGTGAGACGGGGAATCATCGAGTCTACGATCGACGCAAACGCGAACGTCAGGGTCACCAACATCAGCACTTACTTCATCGAGATATCGAAGCCGCACACGTACCTCTACTCGCTGTACAGGATCTGGCAAAAGATGAAGGAGATGTTTGGAAAAGGGGTCGCAGACGAGTTCGTCGAAGCGCAGATAAACGGTGCCGTCTATCTTCATGACAGGCACCACGCAGCTCTCATGCCTTACTGTTTCGCCTACACTCTGAAACCCATAGTGGAGAAGGGACTTCCGTTCATAAAAACCATAAAATCCGAGCCCGCAAAGCACCTGTCCACATTCATTCAGCATGTCATTCAGTTTGTGATGTTTGCGTCCAACCAAAGCTCTGGTGCGGTTGGACTTCCTGACTTTTTCGTCTGGATGTGGTACTTCGTCAAGAAAGACCTCAAGGAAGGAATCATCCCGCGTGACAAACTCGACTGGTACATAGAACAGCATTTCCAGATACTCACTTACTCACTGAACCAGCCCATCAGAACGACACAGTCTCCGTACACGAACTTCACGTACCTCGACAGAAACTACATAAAAGCGATTTTCGAAGGGGAAAGGTATCCAGATGGTTCTTTGATCACGGACCACGTGGAAGACATCATCGCTCTGCAGAAGCACTACTGGGAGTGGGTGTCAAGGGAAAGAGAGCGCCAGATGTTCACCTTCCCTGTACTCACAGCAAGCCTTCTCTATAAGGACGGCAAGTTCCTCGACGAGGACAGCGCTCGCTTCATAAACAAAATCAACATGAAGTGGCAGGACACGAACTGGTACATCTCCGACTCGATAGATGCTGTGGCGTCCTGCTGCAGGCTCACATCGTCTACTCAAACTCTGAAGAAGTTCTCACTTTCGAGCGAGGAAGAAGAAAAACTGAAAGGAAGGATGAACTCTATCGGTGGATCAGACCTGAACATCGGATCCTTCAAAGTGATCACGATGAACCTTCCAAGAATCGCTCTTGAAAGCGGCGGAGACAGAGAAAAGTATCTTCAGATTCTCAGGCACCGCGTTCAGCTCATCAAAAAAGCCCTCGCCGCAGTCAGGGAGATCATAAAAGAGAGAATATCCGAAGGACTTCTTCCTCTCTACGAAAACGGTCTCATGCTTTTGAACAGACAGTACGGAACCATCGGTGTCACTGGTGTCTGGGAGAGCGCCTCGATCATGGGATTGACCACGGAAGACATCGACGGTCTGAAGTACACAGAAGAAGGAGAAGTGTTCGTAGACAACGTTTTGGACACCATCCGAGAAGAAGCGGAAAAGGGATACCATGAGTACGGCTTCACCTTCAACATAGAACAGGTACCCGCAGAGAAAGCGGCTGTGACTCTTGCTCAGAAAGACAGATTTCTCTTCGGTGAGAAACAGCCGTTCGAGATCTACTCCAACCAGTGGGTGCCTCTCATGGCGAACACGGATGTTCTCAACAGAATCCGCTACTCCGGAAAATGGGACAAAAAGGTGAGTGGAGGAGCGATTCTGCATATCAACCTCGGAGAATCTTTCAAGACGGAGGAAGAATCCTTCAACATGGTGAAAATGATCGCGGACATGGGTGTAATGTACTTTGCGTTCAACACGAAGATCAGCGTGTGTGAGGATGGACACGCGTTCTACGGGGAGAGATGCCCGGCCTGCGGAAAAGCCAAAGTAGATGAATACATGAGAATCGTAGGGTATCTCGTTCCGGTTTCCGCTTTCAACAAAGAAAGAAGAGAAATAGAGTATCCCAGAAGACAGTTCTACGATTCGCTGACAATCAGAAGGTGATCAAGCCCCCGCACAACGCGGGGGTTTTTTGTGGTACAATTATTATTGAGAATTAGTTTCAACTTGTTGGAGGTGAGTTTCATGAGGGTGAGGCACTTTGAACTCCTCACAGACGAAGGGAAAACTTTTACTCACGTTGATCTTTACGGAAAGTACACCATCCTCTTCTTTTTCCCTAAGGCAGGAACGAGCGGCTGCACGAGAGAAGCCGTCGAATTCTCCAAGGAAAACTTCGAGAAGGCCCAGGTAGTGGGGATCTCCAGAGACAGTGTTGAAGCATTGAAGAGATTCAAAGAAAAGAACGATCTCAAAGTGACTCTCCTTTCAGATCCAGAAGGAATTCTCCATGAGTTTTTCAACGTTTTGGAAAACGGAAAAACAGTTCGATCCACCTTCTTGATAGACAGATGGGGCTTTGTGAGGAAAGAATGGAGAAGAGTGAAGGTCGAAGGACATGTTCAGGAAGTGAAAGAAGCTTTAGATCGACTGATAGAAGAAGACCTTCCACTGAACAAACACATAGAGTGGAGAAGGGCAAGGAGAGCGTTGAAAAAAGACAGAGTACCGAGAGAGGAGTTAGAACTTCTCATAAAAGCAGCTCATCTTGCTCCTTCGTGCATGAACAACCAGCCGTGGAGGTTCGTGGTAGTGGATGAAGAGGAACTCCTCAAAAAGATACACGAAGCACTTCCCGGTGGAAACTACTGGATGAAGAACGCACCCGCTTTGATAGCGGTTCATTCGAAAAAAGACTTCGATTGTGCACTCCCAGATAACAGAGATTACTTCCTGTTCGACACTGGGCTTGCCGTGGGAAACCTCCTTGTTCAGGCAACACAGATGGGCCTTGTGGCTCATCCCGTTGCAGGCTACGATCCTGTGAAGGTCAAAGAAATCTTGAAAATCCCTGAAGATCACGTGCTGATAACCTTGATCGCTGTAGGATACCTGGGAGACGAAAGTGAGCTTTCCGAGAAACACAGGGAGCTGGAACGCTCAGAAAGGGTGAGAAAAGAGCTCTCCGAAATTGTCAGGTGGAACCTTTAGTCTTCTTTTCTCAGAACGAGTGACGCTGTGTAAAAGACAAACATAAGACCAGCTAAGAACATGATCACTGCGGTGATAAGGTACCTGCTGAACGGAAATATCTCAAAGCCCAATGAGTACCTGATGAGTTCCACACCATATTTCACAGGTAGGAAGTAAGAGACAACTCTCAGATAATCAGGGAGGAACGAGACCGGAAAATAAACACCTGTTAGAAACATCATAATGGTGAAGAGAATCACAGCAGCATCCGTTGCCACATCGGATTTCTTGAACAGAATTGATATCAAAGCTCCAAGCGCGATGAAGGATAGAACAGAACTGACGACGGATATCAAAAAGAGAAACACGTTCAGTTCGTAGCTTGCTTTAAAGATCAAAGTTCCCAGCAGCATTATGAGAGCGGTGCTCAAAATTCCGTAGAACATCCTCGCTGAGATGAGACCAAAGACAAAGGAAAAGTTTCCAACGGGAGTTGCTTTGAGCCTCTTCAAAAAGCCTCTTTCACGATAGCGGGAGAACACGTCCACGGTTCCAAAGAGCCCGATCGAGAGTAGAGATACGGCGATCACACCCGTGAGGGTATAATCGAAAGATGTGAGCTCTCTTGCGGTTTTCAGAACTTCTTTTTTCACCATGATGACGGGATTCAGACCGTTGAGGAGCCTTGTGACCTTGTTTTTGAGGGAGATTTCCCAGGAGTCGAGAAGCGATTGATAGTATTCGTCCGTTGTGTTTCTTATAAAGATGATTCTTTCTTTCTCCACCACCGCCACTTCGTGGTAGTAGCCCTTCAACTCCTCGAGCGAGGTGTAAACATCTCCAAAATCCGAAAGATCGTAATCGACGGTCACAACTGCTGTTTTCACAGAATTGCCGGAACCGCCAAAAAGAAAACCAAAAATCAGAAGAAACATGACGGGAAAAGCAATGCTGAAAAAAGTGGAAATTTTATCCCTCCACGATTCTTTCCACATAGCAGAGAACAGAGCCAAAAACTCACTCAACCATCATCACCCTCCTCCAGTTCAAAAAAAGAGAACTAAAGAGAGTACTATCCACACGATCGGCACTAAAAAGTGATTCGAGTAAATCGTTCTGTATCCGAAAGATCCCCTCAGATAATCCACCAAGTAGGTTGCAGGATTTCCAAGAACAACCGCTTTGATCGGCCAAGGAATTCCGGAGACATCGAAGTAAAAACCTCCGAGGAACATGAACACCTGGTTGAACACCTGCGAAGCTGCTCTCAAAGCGGAGAAGGTTTTGAACAGAGACACCATGAGCAGAGACACACTCAGAAACGTAAGAAAGGAAAGAAGCACACCGCCTAAGAAGGATACATTGATGGGGAACTCTACTCCGTACACAAAACGTGCAAAGAGCGTCACAGAAGCGGAAGTGATGGACATGGCAAAAAGTCCGCAGACGACTATGGAGAAAAAGTAGTGATGACCTCTCAGTGGAGAAGCGAGGATTCTTTTCAAAATTCCCTGCTCTCTGTAGAGAGCGAGCTGATACGGAACAGTGAAGAGGCCGACGGACATCACACCCACAAGAAGAACGGCAGGAAGAATGTAGTGAGAGTAATTGATAGCCTGCCTTTCTTTTTTTCTGTACTCCACTTCTACCTCCTTTACCTTTCTTAGTTGAAAGTCGAGCGACTCGAGTATGTTAGAAACAACGTTCGCAAGGACAATGGATTCCTGCCTCTCCGGAGCGTAGAGAATGGTGATCTCCACAGGAACAGAGATCTTCGTTTTGGAAAAGATGATAGCTTTTGTGAAGAGATTGTCGAAGTTCTCCGGTAGAATCACACAAACATCGATCTTTCCGTATTTGAGGTCTCTTTCAGGGTTCTGTGTTCTGATGATCTCGATACCGGATGGGAGATGGCTGAACACACTCTCTACCAAACTACTCTCTCCCACAAGTCCTATCCTCAGGTTCATGTTAGAAGACATATCTCCGAAGATGGATACGAGAATGAGATAGAGGAGTATTGGAAAAAGGAAATTCCAAAAAAGAACGCTCTTAGTTCTGAAGTAATCGTTTTTCAGAATGGAAACAACAAGATGCCTCATTCTCTGAGATCCCTGCCTGTGAGCTTCAGGAAAACATCTTCAAGATTCGGTTTTCTTATCACGATGTTTGAAACGTTCCAATTTTTCAGGAGATCTTTTATGAGTTCTTCTGGGGCATCAGTTTCCACAACGTAGTGGTTCTCTTTTTTCTCCAAGTATCTCACGTTCACGTCCTGATCACAGTCAAACTCGACGACGGTTTTCAGCCCGGAAGAGCTTATGAGAGAGGAAGGAGTCCCTTCTGCTATGATCTTCCCGTGGTCTATGATGCAGACGTGGTCAGATAGTCTCTCTGCCTCTTCCATGTAATGGGTGGTGAGAAAGATGGTCTTTCCAAGATTTTTGAAGTGTTCTATGGTGTCCCATATCTGCCTTCTCGCCTGTGGGTCAAGACCTGTCGTTGGTTCGTCGAGGAAAACAATCTCCGGATCGTTGATGAACGCCACAGCCACTGCGAGTCTCTGAAGCTGGCCCCCAGAGAGTGTTTTCACCATTTTTTTCTCTATGTTTTCAAGAGAAAACAATCCCATCACTTCTTTGAGATCCAATCCCGTTCCGTACAGCCCGCGGAACAATTTGAGGGTTTCCCAAACGGTGAGGTTTTCAAAAAAGGCACTTTTCTGGAGACACACACCAATTTTTCTCTTCGTTTCTCTATCTAAGACATCCTTTCTCTCACCGAAATAGTAGATCTCCCCGGAGTCTTTCTTTCTGAGACTTTCGAGTATCTCAACGGTCGTGGTTTTTCCCGCACCGTTGGGTCCAAGGAAGGAGAAAACAGTTCCACGCTCCACGGTGAAACTTATCCCGTCCACGGCCTTCACGTCACCGTAGTGTTTCTTCAGATCAACGACTTTCAAAATCTCCAGAAAAAATCCCCCCTTTGAATGTAATACTACCATACATTGAAACAAAAAAGCGCCCCTCACGGGCACTTTTGTTTAAAGGATGCATTGAAATTTGTTGAGCTTAGCGGAGATCATCGATACAAGACAAGTTTCCGTACCTCTAAGGAAGTATTGAAACTCGCAAAGAAATTCGAAACATTCGACGGAAAAATCGTGTTTCCATACCTCTAAGGAACTATTGAAACTCGGTTTGTGCACTATCACTTCTCCGCTTGAGAGCGGTTTCCATACCTCTAAGGAACTATTGAAACCCTGCTTAACGATATTATCTCAACAAAGCTTCTGGAGTTTCCATACCTCTAAGGAACTATTGAAACCTTAGGTCGTACCAATTAACACCATCTATTTTGCAGTTTCCATACCTCTAAGGAACTATTGAAACCGATGTCGCCGCCAAGTATTTCAGGGGTTTATCGGAGTTTCCATACCTCTAAGGAACTATTGAAACATTCCCTATGCCTCTTGACATCTATAGCTATTCATGGTTTCCATACCTCTAAGGAACTATTGAAACTGTTCTGTTGTGGGATCGTATTTGAACTCACTCTCTGTTTCCATACCTCTAAGGAACTATTGAAACGTGGGAAGGCGTGGACGTCATATTCATCGCACATTCCGCGTCTTCCATACCTCTAGAGGAACTATTGAAACCGTGCTTGATGTCGTAGGCATCAGGGTTATGATGCCGAGTTTCCATACCTCTAAGGAACTATTGAAACGTCGATGTTCTTTAGGCGGATATAGATTTATCTCTACTTCGTTTCCATACCTCTAAGGAACTATTGAAACTGCTCTTCTGCCCCGGGGTACACAAAAATAAGTGTTGGCCGGTTTCCATACCTCTAAGGAACTATTGAAACCTGGCAGGAATGTATGCACCCGCCGCCCACAACTCCAGGTTTCCATACCTCTAAGGAACTATTGAAACCACCCGCAAGAGCACAGTCTATTACGCAGACAATTTTGTTTCCATACCTCTAAGGAACTATTGAAACATGTATCAGTAGAAGGAAATTATGTAAGTCCATATGAGTTTCCATACCTCTAAGGAACTATTGTTACCCTCCACGTTGGGATTGGGATACCTCAAAGGGAATATGTTTCCATACCTCTAAGGAACTATTGAAACCTGGTAAGTTTCATTGTAGATAAGGTATTCTTACACCGTTTCCATACCTCTAAGGAACTATTGTAAACTCCTACCGGTAAATGGTTCTTCGTTGTTCTCATCTTGTTTCCATACCTTCTAAGGAACTATTGAAACCCGTTGAGTTCAAGAGAAATTATACCACAAACACAATCTGAAAGCAAGATGTTTTTTTATCTTCCATATCCTCCCTTTCCATAAACCATTCTAACACACAAGAGAGCACCTTCAAGTACTGTTTGGAAAAATGGAATAATTGCATAGTCAAACAAGAAAAGAACACAAGCAAAAAACAGAAGATAAATTATATCAACCTACGTCAGGGCATTTTGGGGTGTTTCTGGTAAAAATCGATTAGTTCCATGTTTCACAAATAGATGAAAGAAGGTATTCCTCAGTGTGTTAGAAGTTAACTACTAATTTCTCGAATTCAAAGCACTTACACGTCATCGATTATCACAAATTCTCTTCGTATTGTCTCTTCATATCATTCATTATTCCCTTTTTAACGCATAGCTTCCGGTACCAGAAAGGCGCATGAAATTTTTCGTTACCGGTAATTGCATACTCTATATCTATCTTCCAGTGCCAGATACACACATCACCTACTTTGTGAATGATTGGAACTATCTTAGTTTGTATGCATAAAATATAAAATGTTAAAGTAAACATACTTTATCCTAACATCAAAGCGAAGAAGAGAGTGGTAAAATTTTTCAAAACTTTTTTGGAGGTGTTCTGAGGTGATCGTTCTTGTGTTCCTTGGGGGTATCCTCGCGGGCTTTTTAAATGTTCTTGCAGGTGGTGGCTCAATGATCACACTTCCTATCTTAACTGCTCTGGGACTCGGAATAGATGTTGCAAACGGAACAAACAGGATCGCCATAATACTTCAAAATCTTGTGGCAATTGAAAGGTTCAAAGCCAAGAAGGTTTTGAAAATAAAAGAAGCGATTCTTGTTGCTTTGCCGGCCATAGTGGGAGCGATTCTGGGAAGCTCCATAGCGGTTCAGATAGAAAAAGAGATGCTTCAGAAAATCGTAGGTGTTATCTTCCTCGTTATGGCCGTTTCTCTTGTCTGGAAACCCAGAATCTGGCTTGAGGATAGATTCGTCAAAAGAAACTGGGTTCTCATATACATCGTCTTTTTTCTGATCGGTATCTACGGTGGGTTCATTCAAGCGGGGGTCGGTTTTCTTCTCATGCCTGCGATCGCTCTTCTTCTTGGATACGAACTGGTCAAAACAAACGCTGTAAAAGTCTTCATCGTGGCTTCTTACAATATAATCTCACTTGTGATCTTCATTCTGAACGGAAAGGTGAACTTCCTCTACGGTTTCATTCTCGCTCTTGGGAATATGACTGGTGCGTGGCTCGCTGCCACTTTCTCCATCAAAAAAGGTGCAAATTGGGTGAGATGGATCGTCTTTACAGCAGTAATCGTGGTTGGAATAAGATACGTTTTTAATTAACTTTCAATCAAAAAGAAATAGAAGTGTGCCATGATAGAAGATGGAATAATGCATAAAGTGAGGGAGGTGTACCAGTGACAAAGAAAGAACCTGGAATAATCGTTGGTGTAAGCAACAGGCATGTCCATCTCTCAAAAGAGGACCTGGAGATTCTCTTCGGCAAAGGCTACGAACTCACCCCCATAAAAGATCTCAGACAGCCCGGTCAGTACGCAGCGAAAGAGACAGTGACCATAGTAGGACCGAAAGGCGCGATAGAGAACGTTCGCGTACTGGGACCTGTCAGAAGAGAAACACAGGTCGAGATCTCCAGAACGGATGCCTTCAAACTCGGACTCAGACCCCCTGTTAGAGACTCGGGAGATCTCGAGGGAACACCGGGAATAGTCATCATAGGTCCAAACGGCATTCTGGTTAAAGAGAAGGGAGTCATCATAGCAAAAAGACACATACACATGCACCCAAAGGATGCCGAACACTATGGAGTTAAAGACAAAGATCTTGTGAAGGTGATCGTTGAAAGCGGAGACAGAAAACTGATCTTCGATGATGTTCTCATAAGAGTGAGGGAAGACTTCGCACTGGAATTCCACGTGGACACAGATGAAGCGAACGCAGCGATGCTCAACACTGGGGACTTCGTTTATATCGTGGAGTTCTAAAAAAATAAAAAGGGGAGCGTTCGCTCCCCTTACTCCTGAACTTCCACCTCGATCACTTTCTTCTTCCTTTCTTCTTTCTTTGGTACCCTTATCGTGAGAACACCGTTCTTGTACTCTGCTTTGATCTTTTCTACGTCAACGTAGTCTGGGAGTCTGATTGCCCTTTCGAATTTTCCAGCGCTTCTTTCAACGTAGTAATAGTTTTTACCTTTCTGTTCTCTTTCGAGTTTCTTTTCACCAGAGATCTTCAAAATGTTCTCTTCAACCGTTATTTTGACGTCTTTTCTGTCTATGCCTGGGATTTCTACTTCTATCACTACTTCATCGTCTGTTTCGTACACATCCATGTCTGGTGCAAAGAACTCCTTAGCGGGTCTGACCTCCGTCCTGAAGAAGTCATCGAAGAGCCTGTCGATCTCCCTCTGGAGTTCCCTGAACGGCCTGAAGATGTCTTCTCTTCTTCCAAGGAGCATCGTGTCACCCCCTTTTCACTGGTTCGATGTTTCTCCACCAGTTGCAGATTTGTAGAGGTATTCTCCTATCTTCATACTTTCCTTCTGGAGATCATCGAAGAGCATCTTCACTTTTGGTATGTCGTTTCTGTTTATCGCGTCTCTGAGTTCTCTGATCATGTCTTCGAGTCTGGACTTGAGATCCGCTGGTATCTTATCTCCGTGTTCTTTCAGAGTCTTTTCTACGCTGTATGCGAGATCGTCTGCTCTGTTCTTGAGTTCGATTTCTTCTTTGAGACGTTTGTCCTGTTCTTCGTATCTTTTCGCATCTTCTATCATTCTCTTTATTTCGTCTTCGGAGAGCTTGTGTCTTCCTGTGACTACCATGGACTGTTCTTTTCCAGAACCGAGATCTTTTGCGGAAACGTGGACTATTCCGTCGCTGTCTATGTCGAACGTGACCTCTATCTGAGGAACACCCCTCGGTGCCGGTGGAATTCCAACGAGTTTGAAGCTTCCAAGGAAGATGTTTTCCCTCGCAATCGGCCTTTCACCCTGATAGACTCTGATTTCTACTTCGGTCTGACCGTCTTCAACCGTTGTGAAGATCTTGCTCTTCCTCACGGGTATCTTGGTGTTCCTCGGGATTATCGGTTCGAAGAGTCCGCCTTTGACTTCTATTCCGAGTGTTAGTGGTGTTACATCGACGAGAACGATATCTCTTCCCTTTGCTCCTTCGGTGCCTGCGAGTATCGCCGCCTGAATCGCTGCTCCGATAGCAACTGCTTCGTCCGGGTTGACGCTCTTGTTGGGTTCTTTTCCGAAGAACTCCTTTATGAACCTCTGCACCATTGGAACTCTGGTCATACCGCCGACGAGTATGATTTCGTCGATATCCTGTGGTGAGAGCTTTGCATCGTTCAGTGCCTGTTCGATTGGGCCTCTTGTCATTTCAACGAGATCTCTTGTGAGCGATTCGAAGAGACTTCTGGTGATTCTCATTTCAAGGTGCAGAGGCTGTCCGCTCGGAGAGACAGCGATGAACGGCAAACTCACATCGGTTTCCATCTTCGTTGAAAGCTCTATCTTGGCCTTTTCGGCAGCGTCTCTCAATCTCTGAAGCGCCTGTCTGTCTTCTCTGAGATCTATTCCGTGCTGTTTTTTGAATTCCTCTGCCATCCAGTCGATGAGTCTCTGATCGAAGTCGTCTCCACCGAGGTGGTTGTTACCAGCTGTAGCGATGACTTCGATCACACCTTCTCCTATCTCGAGTATGGAGACATCGAACGTTCCACCACCGAGGTCGTAAACCAGCACTTTCTCTTCTTTTCCAGCTTTATCGAGTCCGTAAGCGAGGGCCGCTGCGGTTGGTTCGTTGATGATCCTCAAGACCTCAAGACCTGCTATGATTCCAGCCTCTTTCGTTGCCTGTCTTTGGGCATCGTTGAAGTAAGCGGGACAGGTGATGACGGCTTTCTTTATTTCACCACCGAGGTACGCTTCCGCGTCGTTCTTCAGCTTCTTGAGGATGAACGCGCTGATCTCCTGAGGAGTGTATTCTTTATCGTCTATTCTCACTTTGTAATCAGTTCCCATTTTTCTCTTTATGGATTTTATCGTTCGTTCAGGATTGAGTATCATCTGTCTCTTGGCGGGTTCTCCTACGAGTATCTCTCCACTCTTTGTGAACGCAACCACGGATGGTGTGACCCTGCTTCCTTCAGCGTTCGGTATCACTTCAACTGTACCGTCCGGTTTCATCCAAGCTATAACAGAATTTGTCGTTCCAAGGTCTATTCCCACAACGAATTCTTTCTTTTCTGCCATTGTGCCACCTCCTCAGAACCTTTTCTCATCCATGAGAAATTATAGTGAGGCACAGAATGGGATGTCAAGGGGTCGTATGAGAATTTGTACAAACATATATTCGTCTCATAATGATGGAAATCGAATATATAATTTTTTAGAAACAATATCGTATAGCAAATGAAACTTTTGAATGATAATAACAATTCAGATCGAAAGTGTGCTATAATTTGTTCTGTCGGGGAGGGATCGAAGTGAAGATCGCGGAAATCTCTTCGAGAAGACCCATAGCCATCTTTATGCCGTTGACAGCTGTTGTCTTCCTTGGTTTCATTTCGTTTCAGCATCTCAAGCTGGATCTTCTTCCTCAGATAGAGTACCCTTACGCTGCTGTTATAACCACGTACATGGGAGCGGGCACGGAAGAAGTCGAAGAACTCGTAACCAAACCTCTTGAAGGGTACATTTCCTCAACTCCGGGTGTTAGAAGGTTCACCTCCATGTCGATGGATTCCGTTTCTTTCATCCTCGTCGAGTTCGACTGGAATGTGAAAACCTCCGAAGCCGTTGGAAGACTCTCAAGGTACGTAGATCTTGCCACTCGCGACCTGCCAGAGGGTGCGAATCCTGTGGTCGTAGAGTTCGATCCTTCCTTACTTCCCGTGTATGCTTTCTCAACGGAAGATGACTACGAAGATGTCGTGTCGAAAATCAAAAGACTGCCGGAAGTCGCCAGTGTAGAAGTGATGGGAAAACCAGAAAAAATCGTCGAGGTTATACTTGATCAGGAGAAAATAAAACGGTTCGATGTTGATCCTTCGTTGATAGAGACCATCCTTTCAGGGAATCTCGTTTACCCGTTCGGCTATGTGAGCGATTCTGAAGGAAACATTTACCCCGTTTCCGTCGATGGCCGGTTTGAGAACATAGAAGATCTCAAAAACACAATAGTTGGTTTCAGGGGAGTGAAATACCAGTCCCTTCTGCAGGGTAAGGTACCGAACATACTCGTTCCCGTGAGATTGAGAAACATAGCCGAGGTTAATATAACGAACGAAAGCGTTCAGGGAGAAGTCAGGGTCAACGGAAAGAAGGCTTCTCTCATCGCTATCTACAAAAGAAGCGGTGCGAACACCGTCAAAACTGTCCGTGAAATAAAGAGGATACTGAGAGATTCCAAAATAAATTACATAGAGGCCATGAACCAGGCTTATTACACTGAAAGAGCGATCGACAATCTTCTCAAGAATCTTCTCTACGGCTTCATCGCGGCTTTCGTGGTGGTTTTGATCTTTTTGAAGGATTTCACGTCAACCATCGTCACTTCGTTTTCCATTCCGCTGTCCCTCACGATCACCTTTGTTCTTCTTTACGCCTTCGGCTTGAACCTCGACACGCTCACGCTGGGCGGTCTCATCATGGCACTGGGAATGCTGGTGGACAATTCCATAGTCGTGTTTGAGAACATATACCGCCATCGCTCCCTCGGTGATCCAATACCGGACGCTGCGAGAAAAGGTGCGGGAGAGGTGTGGCTGGCGATTCTTGCTTCCACACTCACAACCGTTTCTGTTTTTCTTCCCATGGTGTTCTTCACAGGTTTTGTAGTGAGACTGTTCAAGTATTTCGCCATTGCGTTCGTCTTCGCACTTTCTTCTTCGCTGTTCGTATCTACAGTCGTCGTTCCAGCGGGTACAAGGTGGATAAAGCCAAGAAGAGGAAAACTCACCGAAGCACTGCAAAAGCATTATCGGAAGGCATTGGAATGGTGTTTGAAGAGAAAGAAACTGGTCCTGGTGATTTCTTTTGCTCTGGTTGCAATCTCCGTGATTTACCTTCTTTCGAAACCTCTGGGTTTTCTCCCGTCTTTCCAGACGAATCTCATGGTGATAGATGTGAAACTTCCCTCTCAGTCGTCTTATGAAAAAACCACCGAAGCTGTAGAGCAAATAGAAGATTACCTGAACAAACACAGAAACGAGTACAAAATCTCTTCTTTCGACTCGGAAGTTGGAATAACGAATATCTACTCTCAAATAATGGGAAGGGGACAGAACGAAGCAAGAATAATGGTGAACCTCGGAGGAAGCAGGAGGGAATTCGCGAAAAACAGAGAGAAACTGAAGAATGCCATCTCCCAGCTGAACATTCCAGAAGCGAAAATAGAAGTTCTTGAGCAATCACAGCAGATATACGAAATTCTGGGCTATCCTGTGACGATCGAAGTGAGAGGAGATGATCTTTCTCTGATACAGGAAAAAGCAAAAGAAATCTTCGAGCGTTTAAGGGAACTGCAGGAAGTCAAAAAGATTCAGATAAGAAATTCCTTTGAAAAGGAAGTCCTTCATGTGAAAATAGACCGGAACAAAGCCCTCATGAACGGTGTGGTGACAGGCCAGGTCTTTTTGGATCTCCAGACCTACCTTCTCGGGAAGAAAATCGGAACACTGAGAACGGAAGAAGGAACACTTCCCATCGTTTTGAAAAAGGCAAAATCTCTATCTCCCGAAGACTTATCGAAGATTTCGCTTACTGGTCTCAAAGGGGATGTCTCTCTTGGTGCAGTTTCAAACATATCGAGGGAAACACTTCCTTCTATAGTGGAACACTCCGATGGAGAACGTGTTGTTTACGTAGATCTGGTGAGTATAGAAGGTTCGATCGGCGAAGTTGCAAAGAAAGTAGAAAATCTTCTAAATGAAATTGATCTTTCTGGTGTAAAAGTGGAAATCACCGGACAGAAAAGTTTCATGGACGAAGCGTTTTCGGAGCTTCAGTATGTTGTTTACATAGCGATCGCACTCGTATACATGATTCTCGCTGCGCAGTTCGAGTCTTTCACACTGCCTTTCATTATATTCTTCACCATACCCTTCGCTGTCGTTGGGGTTGCCTTCGCGGTTTTCGTGAACGGATACTCACTGAATGTACCCGTTCTTGTTGGTCTTCTCACCCTTTCGGGAACGGTTGTGAACAACGCCATCGTGATGCTGACAAGAATAGAACAGATAAGACAGGAAAAAGGTCTCTTAGAGGCCACACTTGAAGGTGCTCAGAGCAGGTTGAGACCCATCCTGATGACCACCTTCACCACGATCGTTGCGCTTCTACCAACTGCACTTAGCCACGCAGAAGGATCGGAAATAGAGTCTCCAATATCGTGGGTGGTGATCTTTGGAATGCTTATATCCATGCTGTTCACTTTGTTTGTGATCCCTGTGATCTACACTGCGATCAGAAGAAAAGTCAGAGTATAGATGAGAGCTTCTCAACTATCTTCTCACAGCTTTCTGGATCGCGCACAGCAACGAATATGGTATCGTCTCCTGCGAGAGTGCCCACTATCTCGTCTATGTCGAGTCTGTCTATAACCCGAGCGATACCGCTTGCGGTACCTGGTATCGTCTTTATGACGATGAGATTCCCTGCCCTGTCTATACTCTCAACGAAGGATTTGAAGTTTCTTTTCAGCTCTTTCCATGGATCGATCACAGGGGTTTCATCGAGAAGTTTGTACACGTAGTTTCCGCTCTCGTCCATGATCTTCACGGCACCTATCTCTTTCAGATCTCGAGCGACGGTCGGTTGAACAGCTTTTATTCCATATTTTTTCAGTTCTTCTACGATCTGGAATTGATTACTTATTTTTTTCTCATGTATAATCTTCCTTATCAGTTCCTGTCTTCTCTTCTTTGAAATTTTCAATTGAAAACACCTCCGAAGAACATTTTTGAAAGCATACAACTATATATATAGCATAAATATGAAAAATATGAACAGAAAATTCAATTTTTATGATGTTGTTATCAAAAAAGTAACGTATTGGTTTATCAAACGAAAAAAATGATTGCTAAGATAATTGTGGGGGGTGGGAATATGATCAAGAAGGTCAAGACGGGAATTCCGGGGATGGACGAAATCCTTCACGGCGGAATTCCTGAGAGAAACATCGTGCTCATCTCTGGAGGACCCGGTACCGGAAAGACGATCTTCTCTCAGCAGTTCATATGGAACGGACTTCAGATGGGGGAACCCGGCATCTATGTTGCACTCGAGGAACACCCCGTTCAGGTGAAGAAAAACATGGAAGTTTTCGGCTGGAACGTTGATCCTTTTGAGAAGGAAGGAAAGTTCGCCATAGTGGACGCGTTCACTGGTGGAATCGGTGAATATGCCGAGAAAGAAAAATACGTCGTAAAAGACATAGACGATGTCAGAGAGCTCGCCGAAGTGCTGAAGAGAGCGGTGAAGGAAACACAGGCAAAAAGAGTTGTGATCGATTCTGTAACCACTCTCTATATCACGAAACCCGCAATGGCAAGAAGTATTATCTTCCAGCTCAAGAGAATACTCTCCGGTCTTGGATGTACATCGCTCTTTGTGAGTCAGGTGTCAGTCACTGAGAAGGGATTCGGAGGTCCTGGTGTTGAACACGGAGTGGACGGTATCATCAGACTGGATCTTGATGAAATCGATGGAGAGCTCAAAAGAAGTTTGATCGTCTGGAAGATGAGAGGAACGTCTCACTCGATGAGGAGGCATCCGTTCGAAATAACCGATAAAGGAATCGTCATACATCCTTCGGAGGGGGGTGAAGAAAAATGAAACTCAACTTCAATCCCGTGACCAAAGAGGAGATTCACCAGCTCGAGATCGCTTTGCTCGTTGGTACACTTTTCAGAAAGGAAGTGCTCGAGGAGATCAGAAATTCTGCTGAGAGGCTCACCTGGGTTGACAGCCTGGCGGTGGCCGCCGGTGCCCTCGCAAGGGCAAAGGCAGGAATGACAGCTTCCGAAATAGCAGAGGAACTCGGAAGGACAGAAGCAACAATCAGAGAACACGTCAAGGGAGAAACCAAAGCCGGAAAGCTGGTGAACGAAACTTATGAACTTCTGAAGGAAGGAAAGTTGAGTGTGGAAGGATTGATAGGTGAGGGTATCAAGGTAGTCACTACTACTACTGGTAGTGACGAAAAGCTCCAGGAAGTCAAGAAAGAGCTCGAAGAAATCAAACAGAAACTTGAAAGTGTGATTCAGAAACTGTGAGGCGGGGAATCAATCCCCGTCTTTTGTGAACAGAAGAACCACTATTCCTCCTGAAAGCACAGCAAGACCCAGTGTCGAAAACATAAGAGAGTAAGACTTTTCTGCGAGCAATCCCGCCAGGAAAGGTCCGATGGTTGCTCCAAGAAATCTGGCAGAGCTCAAAAGACCAAGTGCTCTTCCCCTCTGAAGGTAGTGGAATCTTCTTCCAAGAAAATTGTTCGATCCGTTGATGAAAGCTCCAAAACTCGCTCCCAAAAAGGCATAAGCCAGCACTGGTGCCCAGTTCTCAGGTATCATCATGAGAAAGGGAACCAGTGAAGACATGAAAATGCCTAGAACACTTATGAACTTCGGATCTGTTTTTTCAACGAGTTTTCCAAAGAAAAAATGTGATGGTATCTGGATGAGTGGATTCACAGCCGTGACGAAACCTATCGTTGAAGCACTATAATGAAATCTTTCGTTTAGATAGACAGCTATCAATGACATGGAGCCGGAAGTTCCCATCTGCCTCAAGAGACTCCCCAGGTACAGTGCCCAGATTCCATGCTCCATTACCTTTCTTCCAAAATGAAAGTCTTCCTCTTTCTTCTTTTGGATCTTCTCTTCTTTCAACCCGAGAGCAGGAATCACGGATACTGCCACGACTATCGAAAAGAAAACAAAAGCGAGTTTCAGATCCATGAACATCAGCAGAAAACCTATGGAAATCCTGCTCAGAAGCATCCCAAGTGAATTTGAAGAGTTGTAAAGTGAAAATCCAAGTGACATTCTCTTTGCAGTGCTGCTGAGCGCCATGGCAGCGGGAGGATACATTCCGTTGAAGAACGCTATGATCATAGAGACGAACAGAAAAGCAGAGGGAACGTTTATGACCGCGTACAGAGGATAAAAAGCAGATGCTAGAACGAGGCTCAATATGATGAATACCTTTCTTTTCCCAATTTTGTCCGAAATTCTTCCCCAGAAAACGTTAGAAAAGGTGTTCATTGCCCCTTGCAAACTGGAAAGGAGCCCTATCATAAAGAGAGTTGCTCCTATTTCTTTCATGCGAAGCTGTATCAGAAGATTGAAACTCATGGTGCCCATAGAACGAAAAACATTGGTGAGAAAGAACATCCTTCAACCCTCCAGCAATTAGTTCGGCATGTGAATTATTTTATCACAACAATGAGAAACATCAAACATCAGAAAAATGAAGTGTAGAAGAAACCCGCCTGAAGCGGGTTTCTAATGAATTTGAAGATCATTTTAAAGATTACAATTTAAATACTTCCATCCCTTTTTCTAATTTTTCTGCAATCTGATCCAGTTTATTCATGGCTTCGGACAGTGTATTGACAGCCTTGGCCTGTTGTTTCATCGCTTCTGCGATTTCGTTCATTTGCTTCGCTACTTCTACCATTGATCTGCTTGCGTTGTCCATGGCGCTGCTCATTTCTTCAGCCGCCGCGCTCTGCTCTTCAGCTATTGCTGCGAGATTTTGAATCTGCGACACTATGCTGGATATTCCCTGAGCTATCCTGTCAAACTGGCTCGCTACAACCTCCGCACTGCTGCTTATGTTCTCCACTGCCTGCACCGTTCCTCTCGTCTCTTCGTTCGCTTTCACCACTTCCTGGCTGATCTGATTCAATATCTGCCCTATTTTTTCCGTCGCACTCTTGCTCTCTTCTGCAAGTTTTCTTATTTCATCCGCCACAACTGCGAATCCTCTTCCCGCTTCTCCCGCTCTCGCCGCCTCTATTGCCGCGTTCAAGGCGAGAAGGTTCGTCTGCTCTGCTATCGAGTTGATCGTATCGAGTATCTGTCCTATGTTCCTTGCGTGTTCGTTCAACTCCTCTACAACACTTGCTGTTTGTTCTGCCCTGCTTCTTGCCTGTTTTATCATCTCGACTATTTCTTTGATGGCCTTCTCACCTTCTTTTGCTGATTCGCTGACCTGTGTAGATTTTTCTGAGAGATCCTGAGCTGCTCTGGAAACGTTTTGAGCGCTCGCTGCTACTTCCTCAACCCCACTCGTCAATTCCTGAATCGATGCCGATGTGTTACTCACGTTCGATTCTACATTTTCCACCCGCGATGTTACTTCCTCGATAGTTGAGCTGACTTCCTGAGCTACGGAAGCTACACTTTCTGCGTTTCGTTTTATTTCAGATGAATTGTTCTTTATGTTTAAAGCTATTTCTCTGAGGGATTTAACCATATGTGTTAGAGCATTTCCAAGTTTTCCGATCTCATCCTTTGAATTGAGCTGGATTTCGACAGTCAAATCACCTCCAGCAATCTTATCTGAGATAGATGCAAGGTGTTTGAGCGGTTCCGAAATATATCTTCTCGACATGAAGAGCGCAAAGACTATTGCAGCAACCAAAGAAACAAGAGTGATGGTTATAAGAACCACCGTGGATTCTTTCACTTCGCTGTAAACGATTTCTTCTGGTACCACGATAGCGTATATCCAGCCGTTCGGTAGTTTTTTGTACCCAGTTCTTCTTGGAATACCATCGAACACGTATCCAAACACGCCGCTTTCCGATCCTGCATGCCACTTTTTAAAGAAATCCGTGTCTTTTATGTTTTCGCCTATGTAATCCTTTTTGCTGTGAAGAGTGATAGTACCATTTTCATCGACAAGAGCGCTCATATATCCCTTTTCTACACCTTTTTTGAAGAGCTCATCAACCAGTTTTGAACAGTCAAAATCAAGGCCAAGAACACCTACGATTTCCTGACCGATCTGGACCGCTTTTGCGATTGTTATGATGGTTTTTCCAGTTGAAGCATCCGCGTAAGGATCGGTGATGACGATTTTACCTAACTTAGCAACTGCGTCTTTGTACCATGGTCTCACCCTTGGATCGTATCCTTCTGGAAGTTCTTGCTCTGGAACCAAATACATCCTTCCATCTTTCAAACCTACATAGACATTCATAACGTTTGGGTAGCTCTTCAGAACTTTCTCGAACAAGCTTTTCACATCTTCTTCGTTGGTTTCATCCCTGTACAGATTGATCACACCCTCATCGCGGGAAAGCAAATCCACAAGTTGTGTGTGAGCCTGTAAGAAGTTCCACAGTGCATCGGCGCTTCCTTCTGACTGGGTCAGAAGGTTCATATCAGTTTGTTCCAGCATCTTGCTTCTAATCGTTATCGTACTCAAAGTACCAACAAACGTTATACCTGCACCAAGTATCAGCACTATGATCATAATTTTCCAGAAAACAGGTAAGTTTTTCACGGCAACACCTCCTTTGCGTAAAATTATAACTGCAGTTCATTGTATTTTCATCTGCTACCCGTCTGCCTAGGAACAAGAGACTTTATCCACTCGACAAAAGCGGGATAATTCCTCGTCTGGACATAAATTCTTCCTGGGCCTGTGAAGGTACACACCAGACCTTCTCCACCGAAGAGTGTGGATTTCAGGCCACCAAATGTTCTGACGTTCCACTTCACCGTTCCATCGAACGCCACGACATGTCCTGTGTCAACGGTAAACTCCTCTCCCGACTGAAGTTCTATAGATTTTATTCCTCCAAATGAAGAAACGGCCACATCACCGTGACCAACGAATTTCAAGAGAAATATTCCTTCACCAGAGAAGAATGACTTCAAACCACCGAATGAAACGTCCATTTCCACCGAAGGATCACATGCCAGGAAAGAAGTCGATTGAACGTAGAGGATGTCTTTCAGAGGTATCACGTCTATATCTCCCGGAAGCTGAGGAGCCAGACCGACTTCACTTTCTCCGCGGGAGATGTACGTGTTCATGAAAAAGTTCTCCCCGCCCAAAATGGCTCTTTTGAGGGCTTTCCAGACACCTCCCGTTGCTGAAGTGTTAACTTCGATGGGGTCCTTTCATGTAAACCATCGCACCCGGTTCTACCACAACACTCTCCCCAATCGAAAGAAACACCTTCAAAAGAGCGTAGCTACCTTTCAGTACGATTTCGTACTTCACCCTTTCCCCTCCTTCTGTAAAACTCACAGTGATTCTTCAGAAAGCACTCTTCACACAGAGGATTCTGCGGTTTGCAGATTCTTCTTCCGAATTCGACCATAGAACCGTTGATCGGCCCCCAGAGATCTTCCGGGAGCAATTTCTTGAGGGCTTCTTCTGTTTCTTCCGGTGTTCTTGTCTTCACCCAACCCAGTCTGTTGCTGATTCTGTGAACATGCGTATCAACCGCGAGGGCAGGTTTTCTGAAACCCACCCACAGCACTATGTTCGCTGTTTTTCTTCCCACACCGGGAAGTTTGAGCAGTTCTTCCAGCGAATCGGGAACTCTTCCGCCGTACCTTTCCACGAGGATCCTGGATATCTCCACGATTCTCGCGGCTTTTTGCCTGTACATCCCGGACTCCTTTATCAAATTGTAGAGATCCTCTGGTTTTGCCTTTGCGAGTTCCTGCGGTGTTCTGTAAACTTCGAAGAGCTTCTTCGACGCTTTCTCTGTGTTCTCGTCGCGCGTTCTCTGGCTCAGGACAGTGGAGATGAGAACTCTGAATGGATCCGTTTCTTTGTGGTTCCTTGGAAATCGCTTCACGATTTCTCTTGCCAGCTCTTCTATCAAAGTACCACCTCACAGTTTTTCCATGAGACTCCTGTAAGCAACGTAGGTTTCGAAGAGGTCCGCCTTCGAGGAGATTTCAAAAGGAGAGTGCATTCCGAGAAGGGCAGGTCCCATATCGATCACATCGGATCCTCTCTCAGCAAAGAACTTGGCAATTGTTCCTCCTCCGCCCTGGTCCACCTTCCCGAGGGTGGCCACCTGCCAGATGACTCCCTGTTCGTTCAGCACTTTTCTCACACGAGCTACAAATTCAGCGTGCGCGTCGTTCGTGGAGTATTTTCCCCTTGCACCCGTGTACTTCACAAGAGCAACTCCGTATCCCAGTTTCGGAGCGTTGTGAAGATCGTGGACATCTTTGTAAGGAGGATTCACGGCAGCGCACACATCTCCGGAGATGACAGAGGTATTCTCAAGAACTTCATCGAGCACGAACTCCGAATCTTTCGCACCCTGCATTTTCAGAATTTGTCTGAGGGCTTTCAAGTAGAATCTGGCTTTTGCTCCCGTGTTTCCGTCGCTTCCTATTTCTTCCTTGTCGAAGAAGATCACACCTATCGATTTTTCGGAATTTGCAGACAGAAGCGCTCGAAGAGCTGTGTAGGCACATATCCTGTCGTCCTGTCCATACGCTCCTATGAGACTTCTGTCTATTCCTACCTCTCTCGGTGAGAAAACAGGAACCACTTCTATCTCACCGCTCACGAAGTCCTCTTCGGTGATACCGTACATCTCGTTCAAAATCTTGAGAACGTTCGTCTTCACCGCTTCTTTTTCTTCTCCACTGAGGGGGATCGTTCCGGCTATGAGCATGAGGTTTTCTCCTTTGAACTTCTCAGAGATCTTCGCGTCTTCCTTGTCGAGATGCGGAAGAAGATCTGGAATCGTGAAGACGGGATCCTCCGGTTTATCCCCTATGTGAATCTCTATCTCCGTTCCATCGTTTTTGAAGAGAACACCGTGTATTTCAAGAGGAATGCTCAGCCAGTGATACTTCTTTATTCCTCCGTAGTAGTGTGTTTTGAACAGGGCTATTTGTTCGTCTTCTATCAACGGATTGGGTTTGAAATCCAGCCTCGGAGAATCTATGTGCGCAACCACAAGGTTCAGACCTCTTTTCAGGTCATCCACCACACGAAAGGCGGCGATGGCTTTTCCCCGGTTCACAGCGTAAACTGTCATGTTCATGGGATCCCCCGCGAAGTCTTCAAGAGGAACGAATCCCGATTCGTCGAGGATTCTCTTGATTTCTTTCACCGTCATCCTTTCGGTTTTTGCTTTGCTCATGAATTCTATGTACTCTTTCGAAAAGGCTTCTATCTCCTTCTTCTTCCTGTGGTGCCAGACGTTTTTCCTTTCCATTTTCATCAAACCACCTCCGTTTTGTAAGGCTTCATTTTAACTCCCTCAAAGACAACCTCTTCCCCTGAAAGATTGTGAAACACCTTCAAAGAATGCTGATCATCGTAGAGTCTGTACACAAGGAACTTGTCCTCTTTGCACAAAAATTCGAGCTTTGCCCGATCGATCCACTGGTTTTCCTTTCTGAATCTCGTCCATCCCAGCGTGTGTGAAAGAATCGAATCGGGATCTTTCTTCTGGTATTCCACAGAGACACCAGAGAAAGGCCCGTTGTACGCGGGCCACTTCCAGAAGGTCTGTCCCTCAACGCACATACTCTCATTCCACGGAAACGGATCCAGAACGACTTCTGTGTTCGGTTTCTGGTAAATTCCTTTCATTCCAAGCTCATCCCCATAGAACACGAGAGGAACTCCCGGGAGAGTGAAAAGAATGGAAATCGAAAGTTTGATCTTTTCTTTGCTGAAGCCTCCTTCAAAGCTTGCAAGCCTTGACATGTCGTGATTCGAAGTAAAATTCACCGGGAGGTAGTCTTTGCCGACAACGGCCCTTTCGATCGACTCTATCAGAACTCTTGTGTTCTCTTTCCATACAGCTTCCTTTATACAGTGGGATGTGTCAAAGTTGAGCATGTAGCCAAATATTCTGCCGTGTTCATCCACCATTCTGGCCTCTGCCCATATTTCCGCGAGGAAGATGCCCTTCAAATCGGAAAGAAAGTACTTCCAGAAGCGAACGTTCTGTTCGATCGTGTCCCTCATGTGCTTTGCTGCGTCGAACCTGAAACCATCCACTCCCATATCAAGAAGGTGGAGAACCAGCTTTTTCATTTCATCGAATACCTGTGGGTTGTCGTAGTTCAAATCGGGTGAAAAAGGTCCAAAGAGTCCTCTGTAGAACCTTCCATCTTCCAGGGGATGCCAGATCTTTTCTCCATCCCACTCTCTTCTCTCGTCCAGATCCGTCTCTTTGTTTGCCCATACGTAGTAATCTCTGTAGTGTGGATCTCCTTTCAGCGCCTTCTGGAACCACGTGTGGAGAAAGCCTGTGTGATGGATGGGAAGGTCAAGAACGACTTTTATTCCGCTGTCGTGGAACGCCTCGAGCATCTCTTTGAACTCTCTCACGCTACCGTACTCAGCTTTGAAAGAATAAAAATCCACCACGTCGTACCCGTGAAAAGATATGGAGGAAAAAAACAGGCATGAGCCAGACAAAGTCAATCCCCAGTTCTTTCAGGTAGGAAACAGCGTTTTTCAATCCCCTGAAATCTCCCACACCGTCGAGGTTTCCATCCCTGAAAGATCTCACGTAGATCTGATAGCCTATCATCCCTCTATCCTCCTTGGCTCAACAAGAATGGTTTTGTAGTTCGTGTATATCACCATACCGGGTTTGAACCCCTTAGGTTTTCTTACATATTTTATAAACGTGTAATCGACCGACACTTTCCCGGAGTTTTTTCCCTTCGAGTAACCGGCTGCGAGACTCGCCGCATACTCCACGACTTCCTGAGGCACCTCCTTTCCTTCTGTCTTCACCACAACGTGAGCTCCCGGCATTTCATGAGCGTGGAACCACAGGTCCTCCTTCGAGGAAGTTCTCACGAGTTCATCGTTCTGTTTGTTGTTTCTTCCTATGAGAATTTTGAATCCGCCGTAGTACACCTCTCTGAAACGGGTTTTCTTTGATTTTTGTTTTTCGTTTTCCTCTCTTTCAGGAGTCCAAATTCTCTCATTTCTTCTTCTATCTCTTCGAGTGTTTCCAGATCTTCCGCGTCTTCGATCGTCTGCCACAGCTGATAGAGATACTCTTTTTCCCGCTGTATCTCTTCGAGCCGTTTTTCTACCTGTTCTTTCTTTCTCTGCAGTTTTTTGTAGGTATTGTAGAACTTCTGAGCCGTCTGGGCAGGATCTTTTCCCACATCCACAACGATCTTTTCGTTTGTCTCCCAGTCCGTGAGTTCGACCTCTCCGGATTTTCCCTTTATACTCCAGAGGTTCTGAACGATGAGATCGCCGAGTTTTTTGTATCTTTCGGCTTTCTCTGCTTCGGAAAGTTCCCTCGAAAGTTTTTCTTCAAGATCCTCCAGATCTTCAATTCTATTCACAACCACTTTGATAAAACGATTTTTGGTGTTTTCAAAGGTGGATTTTTCTTCTTTCCATCTCACAAATTCGTTGATACCCTCGGAGGGTTTTTCAAAGTACCTTTCTTTGGGGCCCAGCATGGTGAACCTGAAGGCAGAAACTTCCACAGGGTGTGAAGCTTCGTAATAAACAAACACCCCCGGGAGTTCCAGCTCCTTTTTTATCTCCTCAAGAACTTCGAGTATCTTCCCTCGAATCACAGACCTCCACGGAGTATTCAGCTCGTAGCCGGTTCTGTGGATCAACTCCTCCACGGAGGCGGGAGAAAAGCCTTCAAGAAGTGAAAGGAGAACGTTTCGAATCGTTTTTTCACTCTCTGGGGGAAGTTCTTTCAATTCAAAAATAGATAACTTTCCAGAGGGAAAAATCACGAACTCCCTTCCGGGGAGGATTTCTCTCTTTTTCGTTACAATGCGTCTGTGTGCGTCAACGATTCTCCCGTCTCTGACCAGTATCATGTTCGAGTGGATCCCCATTATTTCGATGTAGAGATCTTTTTGAACGATTCCCTCTATCTCATCGAATTTCTCGAAGGAAAACCGCAGTGTTCTGTCCATCCCAATTTGTTCTACCTTTAGAAGTTTCGCACCTTTCAGTTCCTTTCTCAGAAGCATCGTGAACGAAGAGGGCATCTTCTCCGATGCCTCTTCTTTTTCAGCGATCGTTACATGGGAAACATCGGGTCTCAAACACACCCGAACGGTCGCACTTCTGAAAAGAAAATAATAATCAACCGTTGTTGGTTGATAGATCTGCCTCAAGTGTTCTCCTTCGAGTTCCTTTAACTCTCTGACTGCTTTGTGCAGAAGCAACCCATCGAAGGGCATATCAATCGACCTCTATACCGAATTTTTCTATGATCTCAAACACTTTCTTTATATCCTCCGCGTGCTCTTCGTTTCCACCGGGGGTTTCCAGGATCCACGGAACTTCCTGGATCTCTTTGAAGGAGAAAAACACGGCAAAACCTTCTTCACCTATGAATCCGCTTCCTATTCTTTCGTGTCTGTCTTTTGCCGCTCCGAGGGGGTATTTAGAATCGTTCAGGTGTATCATCTTGAGTCTTTCCAGGCCAAACAGGGTTTCTATTTCGTTTAGCAAGGCTTCGACACCCTCCTTTTTTGTGATGTCGTATCCAGAGTCGAACCCGTGACACGTATCGTAGGTGACAGCCACACGGTCTTTTTGATCGACGAGATCTCTGATCTTCTTTAGCTGTTCCAATTTGTATCCGATATTTCCTCCTTTTTGTGAAACGTTCTCAAGGAGAATTACCACACCTTCGGTGTTGTTCAGCACTTCGTTCAGTCCTCTTACTATTCTGTCTATTCCCTCTTCCTCTCCTGTCCCGAGATGGCTTCCGGGGTGAATGTTCAGATACCTTATACCCAGCTTTCTGCAAATTTCCACTTCTTTTTTCAAAAGTTCAACGGATTTCTGCCAGATGTCCTCCTTTGGACTGGCAAGGTTTATGAGGTATCCACTGTGACAGAACGCATTTTCCCAGTCGATACCGTTTTTTTCATTTCCCTTTTGAATTTCGTGGCGACCTCGTCAGAAGGGAGTTTTGCACCCCAGGACCGGGCGTTGTGCGGGAAGATCTGGAAGGAGTTCCCCCCAATGTTCACTGTGTCTTGTGGTACCCTGTCAAATCCTTTCGAGATGGGCATGTGAGCTCCTATTTTTATCATGCTTCTTACCCCTTTCCCGCGGTGATATAATGAAACAGTGCATGGAGGTGACATCGTGTGGATCACCGCACTCGTTGTTCTCGGATTCACTCTATATTCATTTTACACCTGGGCGTTTCTTGTTCGTCACAGAAAGATCATCTCGTACATAGAAAGGGATATTTTGGAGTTGGAAGAAAGAGAGAAGCTCTTCAGAAGAGAAGTTGCCTCAGGAAATGACTTTGTCAAAGAAAAATACGAGAAAATTCTGAAGCTCCTTGAAAGGGCCAAGGAAGACTACAACTTTGAGGTAGAGAAATTCAACAGGAAACTCAAATCACCTCTTTATTTCATACCTGCAAAGCTTTTTGGAGAGGTTCCCTTGGAGAAGAAAGATTAAATTTTCTTTTTGCGCTCTTTCCATATCTTTTCCGCCTCTTCTAAGGAAATCTTTTCTTCCCAGAACAGCCAGGGCTTCCTGTGTGAGATCTTTTCCACCACCTTCTGAATGGCACTTTCAAGGTCTATTCCGTAATCTCTCTGTGCCACTGCTGCCACGAGAAGCGCGTCGTAGATGAGATCTCCTATCTCTTCCTCGAGATTTACGAGGTCGTTTTTCTTCACAGCTTCAGCGACTTCTTCTATTTCAGAAGCGAGGGCTTCAAGCAGAGTTTCAATGCTCTGTTTCTCTAACCAAGGGCACTTTCTCAAACTTCTTTCGATGATTTCAAGAAGTCTCTCTACCATCCCTTGACCTCCTCCCAATCCCCTGAAGGGGATGGGACTTTTGGTGGCTCTCAGGCCACCTTCCATGGAGCCAAAGATGCTCCATGGCCACAGAGGTGTGGATGAAACCTCACACCTCTGACGGGGGCCAAGCCCGCTACTACCTGGCCTGTGCCAGGATACCTTTTCCAGATGTTGATTGCTCCAACTCCGTCCCTGTGATACTCAAAACCACAGGCTTTGCAGTGGTATCTTCTTCCATTCGGCTTGTTCTTTGCACCACAGACAGGACACGTCTTGCTTGTATTCGCTTCTGAGATGAGTTTCACTTCGATTCCGAACTGCTCTGCTTTGTACCTTATCATCTCGATGAGTTTTCTGAACTGCCACTGGTGGATCTTCTGGTTCGCGTTGTCGCTGTAGTCCGCTCTTTCTCTGATCCCTGTGACGTCTCCTATCACGATGGTTCTGATTTGTTTTCTGAGGCACAGTCCGATGAAGTTGCTTGTGATCTTGTGCATGATGTCGTTGATCTGGTTTCTGAGCCGTCTCAGGACTCTTTTCTTTGCACGAACAAGCTTGTTGTACCTTCTTGATCCCTTCTTGCACTCTGCTATGGCAGACTGAAAACTTGCAAGGCGTTTGTTTCGATAGCGAAGAGTGCTGCTGAGGACTCCTCCGTGGTAGCTGATGACTTCTTTTCCATCAAAGCACGTAATGGGACGGAGCACTCCAAGGTCGACCGCCATAACACCAGAGCCAGCATTCTTCTCTTCAATCTCCACCTCTATCGCAAGGTGGAGATAGTATCCATCTTCAAAGACAAGTCTTGCCTGTTTGATGCGAAGGGGAGGTTTGAGAGGTGTTTGTACAACAAATGATTCTCGTTCTTTGCCCAAAGACAGTCTTAGGGTACCGTCTGGCAGAAGTTTTACAGCGCTTTCTTTCCATATGAACGGCAGATAGCGTTTTTTCTTGTAGGGAGGTTTTGCATCTGGATTCTTTTTGGTTGCTTTGAAGTACCCTTTGAGGGCTTGAAAGTAGAGCTGAACAAATGCCTGCTTTGAGTGGACGTGGATTTTGATGTTTTCTGCCCAGCGGAGGATGTATTTGTCTGCGGCAGGCCAGGACAGCCAGAAGCCTTTCTTTTGGTGTATCTTTCGCACAAGTAGACATCGTTTTGTTGTAGATTCTTGCTGCAGTGCGGTTGAGTTCTTCGCATGTTTGACTCAGGTGTCCTGGTACGGCGAGTTTGTAGGTTCGTATCACACGTCTTGACATTCCTCGATGTACCTCCTGATAGTTTCTTCAGAAACATTACCGGCTGTTCCAACGTAGTAACTTCGAGCCCAAAGGCCCTCTTTGGTTCTAAGCTCTGGAAATTTCTCCAGCAGTTTCCTCGCTGAAACGCCCTTGAACAGGTTTGCTATCTCAGCCGGTGAAAATCTTGGAGGCGCCGATACAAACAAATGAACATGATCAGGCTGAATAGAGAGGGCCAGTATTTCTATTCCGTGTTGTTTTGCTGTGTTGCGGAGTATTCGTTCAAGTTCTTCAGCTATGGAGCCGACCAGGATTTTTCTGCGGTATTTAGGTATCCACACAAAATGATAGTTCAGATTATAATGACTCCACCTTGTCTTCTTGATATGCATACCTATCACCACATTCAATTATATCATAAGATAATTAACACCACAACAAACCTATCCCCCTGAAGGGGGATAGTAAGTGGTTGGGGTTCTGTCATTCTATTTGCTTTTAGAATCAGCTCTTTTGTTTCCATGCTCAAAATTTCTTTCAATTTCATCACGCTCCTAAATTCGATGAATTCTATAATATATTATAGGAAGTTCTTAAAATTTGCATCACAAAAAGGAGGTGAGAGTATGAAAATCGGATTCCTCAGCAGATGGGGTGCCACGTGCGGTGTGGGGATGCACGCAGAGATACTTGCAAGAGAGTTCATCAGAATGGGACACGAAGTTGTGGTCTTTGCACCAACAGAAGAGAGTGCCAGCAAGGAAGTTAAATACTACAAAAGAACGGAAGCCCAGGATCCGGAGTTCGTGAAGAGAGAGATCTACACGGAAGTGGACAACGTAACAGAGGAGGGCTGGGTGAAAGAAGAAGAGATTTTAAAGGAAAACCTGGACCTGCTCATAATAGAAACCTTCTGGAGAGTTCCGGTAAAACCACTCACCAGGCTCATAGAAAAGCTGAAGATTCCGGTTATTTCCGTTTTCCATGAAGCAAACATCTTCAAAGCAAGAGAAGTGGTGAAACTGCCCTGCGATAAAATCGTGGTTTTCGATAGAAGGTTTTACGATGAGATTCTGGAGTTTTACGAGATCCCCCGGGAAAAGGTCGAAGTGATCAGCTACCCGGTTATGAAACCCTACGATGTGGAACCAGAAAGACCCGTCAGTGAAGACAAGTTCCTGTTCTTTTCGTTTGGAAGACAACCCGTCGAAGAATACTGTGACTTCCTCAACGCCCTGAAAAAACTCAGAAAGAGATTCGACAACGTTCACTACTGGATCATCAGGTCAGATGGAAGGGTGGATTACGAGGCTGAGTGGATCACTCAGTGGCAGAAAAGACCAACCGTCGAAAAACTCTACAGTTATCTGAAGGGATCGAACGTACACCTTCTACCAAAAGGAAACACTCCGAACGTTGTTGTGTCTTCTACCCTGTATCAGATCATAGCGAGTGAAACCCCCATCGTCATAAGAGACAGTAGATTCGTTGAAACCATAGAGACCGACGCGTACGGATTCGGCCCCATCGTGAAGTACAGAAATATTCACGATCTGGTTCACAAGCTCGAGCTTTTGATGCTGGACAGAGAGCAGGTCGAGGATATCAAGAAAGAAGTGAGGGTTTTTGTGGAAAAGTACGGCGGTGACAAGATCGCTCAGGAATTCCTGGATCTTGCAAAGACCATCACCAAATGAGGGGGTAGCCTCCTCATTTTTTCACCAGCACCCTTATAACCCCGGGGATTATTGAAAAGAAAATCTTCTTGGCCCAGAAAGATTCACCATCGAATTCCACCGGTTCATCTCTTTGAAACTCCACCACCACCTTTTTCGCCTGATAACCCTCCACCCCGGGATGTTCCAACAGCTTTCCGTTGAACACCCTGTGCAGGTTAGCCAGGATTCTCAACTTTCCTATGTCGTTTATCACTGTCACAGCAAGAAGGCCGTCGTCTGGCACAGCGTGGGGAAGTTGGTTCATGCCTCCTCCATTGTATTTACAGATCCCAACGTTCATGGAGAAAACCCTCTTCTCCCACACCTTTTCATCGATCTGGATCCTGGCAGTAGGGGGATCGTATTCGATGATAGAGGAGAAAATCCTCGAGAAGTAAGAAACGCGGTTCTTCCTCTTGAGAAGGTTGGTCCTGTAGGTCACAAATCCGTCGAAGAAAAGGCCTGCAACATTCACGAACGCGCGCTTTTCTATCTCTCCGCTCGCTTTTTCGTATTCACCTACTCCCAGATCCTGAACGAATTCTTTTCCATCTTTCAATGTTTTGATCGCTTCTTCGATCTCAAGAGAAACGCCGATCGTTCTCGCCCAGTCTTTGCCGCTTCCGAACGGTATCCACCCGAAGACAACTTCTCTTAAATCGTATCCGTTCAAGAAGATCCCGTTTACCACCTCGTTTACCGTTCCATCTCCACCGAACGCTGCTATTCTTCTGTATCCCTCTTTGAAAGCCTTCTTTGAAATTTCCATCGCGTGACCTGGCCTTTCTGTGAAGGCAACCTTGTGATCTATCCCGTGTTTCTTCAGAAGATCTTCGACCCTGTCCCAGATTTTTCCAGCTCTTCCTCCACCCGCAGCGGGATTGTAGATCAGGAATACCATGTTCATCCCCTTCCGATCAGAGCAAGCAGAATAGATACAGCAAAGGCTCCAAGACTCACAGAGAGAAACTGCCATCCTTTTTTATCGTAGAACTTTTTCTTTTGATTCTGCTTCTTCTTTATAGCACGTGTTCCAAGATCGAAAAACACTATCGCGATGAACAAAAGTCCAAAACCGGCAAAGAACAGAAAATCCGATACAAATCTCAAAGTCTCACCTCCGCAGGGGATATTCTACCAAAAAAAGGGCAGGAAATCCCTGCCCTTCTTTAGTGTTTCTGATTCCTTTACTCAATAAGGCTTCAAGGATTCTTTATAGATTGCTTCCACCAGATTCTCATCTACTTTCATTGGTGCCAAATTCAGCAGAAGATCTAATGCAGGAGTTTCAAAAGCAAGCCTTACAAGTTTAGGGATGTCTTTTTCAGAAAATCCAACATCCGCCAGTTTCTCTTTGACACCCAAGTTAAAAATCCACTGTTCAAGTTTTGAAGCAGCTTCTTCCGCTTCATTCGGTCTTCCTTTTAAATCAGGAATTATAGGCTGATATACGTAAGCAAGTATTTGTGGTTTCGCTTTATATGTGTATTTAAAAACAGCTGGAAGCAGCATAGCAAGTCCCAAACCATGAGGAAGATCGGGTTTGATAGCACTCAGCGGATGTTCAAGAGCATGCGTGAGATGTAGCATACCATTATCGAAAGAGATACCTGCTATTGCAGAAGCATACATCAGGAAGTAACGCGCTTCTAAGTTATCAGGTTTTTTGAGAACCTCGGGTAAGTATTCAGATATCAATTCCACAGTATTTCTTGCAAGATTTATTGAAAATGGATTTCCTAAAGAAGTTGTAGCTGCTTCTGTGATATGATTCAGTGCATCAAGAGAGGTATAAATACTTTGTTTTTCTGGAAGACTTTTAGTTAGCTCTGGATCATCGATAGAGAAGGTTGGATAAATGCAATCATAGGCTATTGGTGGTTTGTATTCTTTTTCCAGAATAGATGCCACTGCAAATCTATCGACTTCTGTTCCTGTACCATGTGTTGTGTTTATGGCAATTATGGGTTTTGCTTTTTCGGGTATGAACTTTTGTTCATACAATTCTTCAGCTGTTTTTTCAGGATACTCAAGTAATATTGCGACACTTTTTGCAGTGTCGATGGGGCTTCCTCCGCCTATTCCTATCACGGCTTGAGCGTTTATTTCAAGCGCTTTTTTTGTAGCCTCGTTTATCTGTTCGGTTGTGGGATTTGGTGTCACATCATCATAAACTACGTATTCTATACCTCTCTTTTCCAAAGCAGGCTTCACTTTATCCCATGCACCTGTAACTTTGTACGCAACTTTGTCACTAACAACTACCACAGACTTTATACCTCTTTCCTTCAGAAAATCCAGTATATCCTCGATTTTAGCTAATGCACCCGCCCCAAAGTAACAAGTCGTTTTTGTTCTTATTTGATGTTAATCTCTTTGGACCACATAATCTATCACCTCCTGATTTTCATTGTACCCGGACTTTCTTCATTGTGAATTTCATAACAATTACATTTGTGAAAATTTTCTCACACGACTATTCTCACCTCGTATCCCTTTGCGATCAACACCCTCTCTATCTCTTCAACGTGTTTTTCATCGACCGTCTCAAGCTCGAGCTCTATTTTGGCAAAACCAATGGGAACTTCCTTTGCGGAGCGATTGTGAAAAACGGAAAGGACGTTTGCGCCGAGTTCCGCCACTATCCCGAGAAGCTCTTTCAGGGCACCAGGTCTGTCCATCACGAACGTTTCTATGAACACTTTCCTTCCGCTCTTCACGAGTCCTTTGTTTATGATTCTGTCTATCATGTTCACATCTATGTTGCCGCCGCTTATCACGATCGCTACCTTCTTTCCCTTCACATCCAGTTTGTTCAAAACAGCGGCCACCCCCACTGCTCCTGCACCTTCAGCAACCACCTTTGCTTGCTCAAGAAGGAAAAGGATGGCATCCGCTATTTCTTCTTCGTTCACCACGACCATCTCATCGACGTACTTCTTCACCAGCTCGAAGGTCAGGTCACCGGGCTTTTTCACGGCTATTCCATCGGCAAGCGTGGGTTTACCCTCGACCCGCTCTGCCCTGCCCCTTCTCAGTGAAGCGATCATGGAAGGCATGTTCTCCGTTTGAACGCCTATTACTTTAACCTCAGGATTCATCGATTTGATCGCAACGGATACTCCCGAAATCAAACCACCTCCACCAACGGGCACTACCACCACTTCCACATCCGGAAGATCTTCCATTATTTCCAACCCTATGGTTCCCTGCCCAGCGATGACATGAGGATCGTTGAAGGGATGCACAAAAACCGCACCTATTTTCTCCTGTATTCTGAGAGCTGCTTCGTAGGCCTCATCAAAGATGTTCCCCTCAAGAATCACTTGAGCTCCAAGATTCCTCGTTTTGGTGATTTTAGAAAGAGGAGCGTACTTCGGCATCACGATGGTAGCGGGAATACCGAAGATTTGAGCAGCAAGTGCCACTCCCTGCGCGTGGTTTCCAGCGGACGCGGCAACGACTCCTCTCTTTCTTTCCTCTTCGCTCAGGTGGGCTATTTTATTGTACGCTCCCCTTATTTTGAACGAACCGGTCTTCTGGAGATTTTCCATCTTCAGGTAGATCTCTCCACCTGTCACTTCGCTCAGAACAGAGCTGTAAGCAAGAGCGGTCCTGTGCACCACATTCTTCAGCGTTCTTTGGGCTTCTTTTATATCCTCGAGTGTGATCACGAGAAACACCTCCCGGTTTTCTGAGCAACCACAGTTTTAATCTTACTCCAGGCCCGAACTCGTTTGAAAGAAGGAGTTTCTCATTTTGCTTGTGAGAAATTCACGTTTTTTCACAAAAAAGGCATAGAATTTTATCGTCAAACAATCGAAAAAGGAGGTATTTGTATGAAAAATCTCTTCGTGGTGCTGTTGTCTCTCGTTTCTGTGCTGAGCTTTTCTGTTTCTCTGAATGATGTTCTTCAAACCGCTCTTGCAAGCAGTACAGATTATCAAATCGCGCAGATCAACTTAGAATCCGCGACGATGGACTACGAAAAAGCAAAACTCGAAGCAACGAACAAGAGATCAGAACTCTCCGCAGAACTCAGCTACTACAACAACCTTCAAAGCTACAGAAACTCGCTGAAATCCGCTTATCAAGATGTTCTGGGAAGGATTTTCAATCTCCTGACCGCTGACCTTTCCTACGAAATCGCACAGCTGAACTTCGAAAACGCCCAGGAAGACTACAAAACCAGTCAGGAGCTTTTCAAGAAGAATCTCATTTCCGAGAACGACCTGAAAGATTCAGAGCTCACCCTCGAAGAAGCCAGCAACAACCTCCTTTCCGCCCAAAAAGACCTTGAAGAAGCCCAAAAAGATTATGAGGAGATCTTCAGCGTGGAAGTGAGTGAAATAGAGCTTCCTCTCATCGATTATCAGAACCTTGTGAGTGAAGACGAATACCTCGACAATCTTTCTTCCGTCAAGATCGCGGAGCTGAACATGAAGATCGCTGAATACGATCTCAACAACCTCTCCGCTTCCGCTTCGAAGTACGAACAGAAAAAGGCAGAGCTGAATTACAAGAAATCAAAGATGAACTACGACGAAGCTTTGAAAGAAGCAAAAGACAGCTATAAGAGCACCCTCGATTCTCTGGAAATCGCCTTCTTGAATTTGAAAGTACTGAAAGAAAAGGTTGACCTCAACGAGAACATCCTCAAAGATTACCAGGAAAGATACGAAAAGGGACTGATCTCAAAGAAAGAACTGAACACCCAGAAGATCAATCTTCTCAACACCAAAAAGAACTACTTCAATTCGCTACGCAGCTACTACACTTCGATCGTGAACTTCCTGATAGACGCTGGAAAAGAAGTCTCCTTTTGAAGAAGGTGGTAAGAAATGAAACGATTTTTTCTGGTTTTTCTCCTTGTTCCGGTTTTCCTCGTGGGGAACGTCTTCGATCTGTTCGAGGAGAACCTGAAAAATTCGTCCGGTTACTGGTCGAGTGTGGAAAAGTTCAAAGAAGCACAGCTCAACTACAAACGTTACACAAACTTCTGGAATCCTGAGATATCCGTTTCATTGGGGAAGACAGGTATCACCATAACAGAGGATGGTATCTCTGATTTCTCAATATCTCCAATTGTCAACTTTGTAAACATCTACGGATTCGAGCTCGGACTTTCCTTTCCGATCTCCGTGAACACTGACGACTGGTCTTTTAACTTCGAAGGAACACAGCTCAGTGTGTCCAGAAATCTCAAAACGGAATACACAGTGGACAAGTTGAAGACTGAGGCAAACTACCTTTCCAGCAAGTATTCTTTGAAATCCACAAAGAACAGCATTTTCATCCAGACCGTCCAGGACATATTCGACTGGTACTACTACACAAAGAAGATCGAGATACTCTCGCAGAGACTTCAGGTGTTGAACGAAAAACTCAGCAAGGCAAAAGATGACGACGAAAAGAAAGCTCTGGAAAAGCAGATACTCTCCACTGAACAAACCCTGAGAAGCGCAGAATACAGTCTTCAGACGATTCAAACAAAGAACATCGACGAAGAAGTGTATCAGAAAACAAGAAAGTTTCTCGAGGGGGTCACTCTGCCGGCCACCACTCTGGAGTACAGAGAAGACCTGAAAGCTCTGGAGCTTCAAAAGAAAGCCGAAGAGATAGAAAAGAAAACATGGTTTCTTCCGTATCTTCCGGATCTGACGTTCTCGTTCAACTACGACTTCGAAGAGAACGAGTGGTCGATCGGAATAGGATTTCAGATGACGCTCTGGGACTTTGGAGAAAGAAAACTGGAAGCAGAGAAAAGAAAATCCCAGCTGGTTTCTCTGGAATATCAGGAAAAGGTGCGAAACATAGAAAACTCGTTGAGCCAAGAGCTTGTCAACATTGCCAATCTCGAGTCTCAGCTGAGACAAAAAGAAATCGAACTGGAAGATCTGGAGGAAAGCTCCAAAACAAACGATCAGCTTTTCAGGAAAGGCTTCCTGAGTGAAGAAGACTACACTCTCTCGAAACTCGACTACGTGGAAGGAACTCTCGAGAAAGAAAATCTGGAAAATTCATTGATTCTGGAAAAACTGAAATACATAAGCATCTTAGGATACGATCTTGAGAAATTCCTCAAGGAAGGTGATCAGAATTGAAAAAGTGGATAACCCTGCTGATCATAGCAGTACTGGTGGTCCTGGTGATCGTTGTGATCTTTTTGAACAGAGCCAGTGCCCAGACCGTTTCTGAAAAAGACGCCACTTCAACACAGGCTCCTGTCTATCTCACCTACACTGTGACGAAAGAGAATGAAACTGTAGAAATAGTGGGTCAGGTCACCGCCGATACGAAGAAAGTCACTTCCAAAGTATCTGGAGACGTTCTGGAAATTTACGTGGAAGAGGGAGATGTGGTTCAGGTAGGTCAGAAAATAGCAAAGATAGACGACACAGATTATCAAATCAGTTATCTTTCCGCTCTCAACAGCTACAAAACTTCTCCCACCGAGATCAACCGTTTGAATCTGGAGAAAGCAAAAGAGAACCTGGAGAACACAACGGTGGTTTCGCCTGTGAATGGAGTAGTTCAATCGGTCAATGTGGATGTGGGAGACAGTGTGTCGGTTGGTACCAGCATAGTCACTATAGTGGAAACAGATACCCTCAGAGTAGAAGGTTCCATCAGTGAATACGACCTCAAGAACGTTAAAGAAGGAATGAAGGCTGTCTTCACCTTCGAACAGCTTGGCCTCACCCTGACCGGAAAGGTGAAAAGAATCAGTCCTGTTGCGGAAACGTCCGGTGGAGTTACCGTGATACCGGTGGAGTTTTCTTTCGATCAGATACCTCCCAGCTTAGTGATACCTGGTCTCACGTGCGACGTGGAAATAATCATCAAAGAAGCTACAAGTTCTTTCTTTGTACCAAAAGAAGCGGTCAGTCAGGATCAAAACGGTTACTACGTGATGAAACAAACACCCCAAGGACCTCAAAAGGTGTATGTTGAGGTGGGTGAAGAGCTGAACGATAAGATAGAAATCAAAAAGGGTGTTTCCGAAGGAGACGTTTTGCTTCTCATCCCGTCACAGCAGGAAATCCAGAGACTTCGAACAAGACAAGGTCTTCCAATGTTCGGCCCCGGAGGGGGACGAGCAAGATGAAAAAGGTGATGGAGCTTGTCGATGTGTGGAAAATATATGACCTGGGTGAGGTGAAGGTCGAGGCTCTTCGTGGTGTTTCTTTCGAGGTGTTCGAAGGAGAATACGTGATCATAATAGGACCATCTGGAAGCGGAAAGTCTACACTCCTTCACATTCTTGGATGTCTCGATCGTCCTACAAAGGGAAAGGTACTCATAGAAGGAGAAGAGGTTTCGAGGATGGGTGATCGAAGGCTCGCGCAGGTTAGAAACAGGAAAATAGGCTTTGTCTTTCAGAGTTACAACCTTCTTCCCCGTCTCACCGCTTTGGAAAATGTGGAGCTTCCAATGATCTACGCGGGTGTACCGGCGAAGGAGAGAAAAAGGAGGGCAAAAGAGCTTCTGGAATTGGTCGGTCTGGGAGACAGACTCCATCACCGGCCGAATCAGCTTTCAGGAGGTCAGCAGCAAAGAGTTGCGATAGCGAGGGCTCTGGCAAACGATCCTGTCTTCATCCTCGCAGACGAACCAACGGGAAATCTGGACACAAAAACTGGCGAAGAGATACTGGAGCTGTTCAGAAAACTCCACGAGATGGGAAAAACGCTGGTTGTTGTGACTCACAACCTCGAGATGGTGGACGAAGGAACGTGCATCGTGAGAATCAGAGATGGAAAAATCGAAGGTGTAGAACGTCGAGGTGTTGTGTATGGAGATACTTAAAGAGGTTCTGAGATCACTTCTTGCCAACAAGATGAGAACGTTTCTATCGATGCTCGGTATTGTGATCGGAGTGACCGCCGTTATCATGGTGATGTCTCTTGGGGCAGGTATGAAAGAAAGCGTGACAGAGAGGCTCACTTCGCTTGGATCGAACATCATCATGATCACACCTGGATTCACTGGAGGAAGAGGAGGTACGATCGCTCAATCGGTGGAATCGCTCGAGGAAGACGATGTAGAAGATATCCTGAAGATGTGCCCGAGTGTTGACAAAGCGATCGGTCTTGTGAATGGAAGTTTCCTTGTTCAGTACAGAGAGACAAACACCAGATCTAACGTGTACTCTGCACCAGCTGATATTTTCCACATTTTGAATCTGAAAGTCTCTTCTGGAAGGACCTTCTCCCAGGAGGACAACACTGCCAACGTCGCGATCATCGGACAAGAAGTGGCGTACAACCTGTTCGGAAACGAAAATCCTCTGGGCAAAAAGATTTACCTCGTTCAGGGAAATAGAAAACTCGTCTTTGAAATCATTGGAATCTTCGAAAGAACCGGTAGCATTCTCATGTTCAACCCAGACAACATGATTCTGATCCCCTATGAAACGGGAAAATTCAGGGTCTTCCAGACACACGGGAAGGTTTCCATGATACTCGCAACAAGTAAATCCGCGGATGTTGCTCAAAGGGCAGTCATGGAGATAGATCACCTGCTCTACACAAAGTTTCACGAGGAAGAAAGTTACTACAACATCATCAATCAGCAAGCCATCTTGAACGTGGTCTCTGAGAGTGTGTCTATCATCAACCTTGTTCTCGTTGCAATCGCCGTTGTGTCGCTGATCGTTGGTGGTATCGGTATCATGAACATCATGCTCGTCTCTGTTGTTGAAAGAACCAGGGAAATAGGTATAAAGATGGCTATAGGAGCATCAAGACTCAGAATTCTTTTGGAGTTTCTTGTGGAAAGCGTTGTGATCACATTCGTTGCTGGTGCCATAGGTGTTGCTCTGGGTATCTTAGGTTCGAACACGATAGTTAACACCTTTGGCAGTCAGTACGGATTGAAAGCCGTGATAGATCCGCTCTCTGTGATTGTTGCATTTGGAGTTTCGGCAAGCGTTGGATTGTTCTTTGGGTTCTATCCCGCATACAGAGCCTCCAGACTGAGTCCAATAGAAGCCCTGAGGTACGAGTAATTTAACCGGATAGCGGAAACACAAAAACAAACATTTGCCCCGAAAGGGGCATTTTTTGTTTTGTATCAGATTTCCATGCCTCTAAGGAAGTATTGAAACTTAAGATGTCTATACCGGGCATTCTACAAAACAGCGTTTCCATACCTCTAAGGAACTATTGAAACAATTTGAGCCCGGGGAGGAGGATTTCGAATGGCTACGTTTCCATACCTCTAAGGAACTATTGAAACGGGTAGAAGTTCCTGTTAATAGAGCTCAAGCCACACTGTTTCCATACCTCTAAGGAACTATTGAAACCAACTGGACGAACTCGCCGAAAGTCATAAAATGCAGTTTCCATACCTCTAAGGAACTATTGAAACTCATCCCTCTGTAGATGAAAAATCTCAGAAAGCTCAGTTTCCATACCTCTAAGGAACTATTGAAACTAGGTTGGGTGGTGTAGAATTTGACCTTTACCAGCAGTTTCCATACCTCTAAGGAACTATTGAAACGTTGGAAAGAGACGAAGAACTTATCAACATGATCATGTTTCCATACCTCTAAGGAACTATTGAAACTAAACGCAAGAGTCGAAAAAGGTATCAAGAAAACCAGTTTCCATACCTCTAAGGAACTATTGAAACAGGAGGCGGTATTATGAAGTTGAGAGTGTATCGTATGTGTTTCCATACCTCTAAGGAACTATTGAAACGTTGTTAACTGGGCACGAGACTATTACTACTCATACCAGTTTCCATACCTCTAAGGAACTATTGAAACTCTTCATCGAAAACACTTCTGCAAACAAGGGTGTTAGTTTCCATACCTCTAAGGAACTATTGAAACCCGTTGAGTTCAAGAGAAATTATACCACAAACACAATCTGAAAGCAAGATGTTTTTTGACCTTCCATATCCTCCCTTTCCATAAACCATTCTAACACACAAAAGAGCACCTTCAAGTACTGTTTGGAAAAATGGAATAATTGCATAGTCAAACAACGAAAGAACACAAGCAAAAAACAGAAGATAAATTATATCAACCTACGTCAGGGTGTTTTGAGGTGTTTCTGGTAAAAATCGATTAGTTCCATGTTTCACAAATAGATGAAAGAAGGTATTCCTCAATGTGTTAGAAGTTAACTACTAATTTCTCGAATTCAAAGCACTTACACGTCATCGATTACCACAAATTCTCTTCATATTGTCTCTTCATATCATCCATTATTCCCTTTTTAACGCATAGCTTCCGGTACCACAAACCTGCATGAAATTTTTCGTTACCGGTAATTGCATACTCTGTATCGTTCTTCCAGTGCCAGATACACACATCACCTACTTTGTGAATGATTGGAACTAACCTGGTTTGTATGCATAAAACATAATATGTTAAAACAAATATATTTCACACTAACACAAAAGCAAAGAACAGAGTGGTAAAATTTTTCAAAATTCTTGGGGAGGAAGATGATGATTTCCATATTCTTCGGGAGTTTCCTTGTGGGGCTTTCCGGTGCGGTCGCACCGGGCCCTCTAATGATGATAGCCATATCCCAGAGTGCAAAAGGTTGGAAAAACTCTATAAAACTGATATCCGGCCACGTTGTTCTGGAAGCTTTTCTTGTTCTCCTGCTGGTTCTTGGCTTTCAATGGGTCCTGAAATCTCCGCTTGTGACAAAAGTGATAGGTCTTCTTGGAGGATCTTTCCTTGCTTTCATGGGGATTTCTCAGCTAACAGCCATCAAAGGTGAGATCTCACAGGTAGAAAAAAACGATCTGAAAATCCCCCTTCCCATCACAGGAGCCCTCGTTTCACTGTCCAACCCGTACTTTCTTCTTTGGTGGATGTCCGTCGGCAGCGCTTTCCTTGTCAAAGCGCAGACATCGTTTCTGGCTGGGGTTACTGCCTTCTACTTCGGCCACATTCTCTCAGACATTCTCTGGTACTCTCTGATAGGTGTCTTTGGAAACACCATATTGAAATCCTCACGGATCTATAAAATAGTGATGGCCGTGACCGGTCTGTTCCTCATCGGTTTTGGTCTTTTCTTCGTGCTTGATTCTTTCAGGTAGTTCTTCCAGTTTCTTTTTTATGTACTCCAGAGCCAGAAGGTAACCGTACACACCAAGTCCGCTTATCTGACCGTCGCACACCTCAGCCGTAACGCTCCTTCTTCTGAACTCTTCCCTCCTGTGTATGTTCGATATGTGAACCTCCACCTTCGGCACCTTCACGATCTCCAGGGCATCCCTTATGGCGTAGCTGTAGTGGGTGAAAGCCCCCGGGTTTATCACAAGACCATCGAAATCGAGCCTGTGCAGTCTATCCAAAATTTCTCCCTCGTGGTTCGACTGAAAGACCTCCACTTCCACATCGTTTTTCCTTCCCCAATCTTCTATCATCTTCACAAGATCCTCATGAGAAAAGTTTCCATAGATGTTTTTGTCTCTTTTTCCGAGCATGTTCAAGTTGGGTCCGTTCACCACGAGTACTTTCAATCTACCACCTCCAAAAGTTCGAGCGGATCGACCTCTAAGAATTCGATCTTTCCGATTTCTTTCACGTAAGGAAGCCTAACTCTGGAACCTTTCAGGATCTTCTTGTCGTTCAGAATGAGATTTCTGGCTTTCTCAACATCGACGGATGGAACAGGAATTGGTACGATCTGTTTGACCTTTTCTACGATCCATCTCATGGTTTCCTTAGGCACTATTCCCTTTCTGTACAGGTACATCGTCTCTTTTTCGATGCCCCACGCTACCGCTATACCGTGAGGTACCCCTTCCAGCATCTCGTACACATGACCGAGCGTGTGTCCCAGATTCAGGGCGTGTCTCAAACCCATGTCGTAGGGATCTTCCATTACTATCCTCGCTTTATCTTCGACGGAGATTTTTACCATCTCGCTGAGAACTCTGAGATTTCTCTTCTCAATCTTCTCCGGCTCATCGAAGAGTTCTACCCCGCGACCCGATAGAATCGTCATCTTGAAGGCTTCCACGACTCCCTCTTCGAACCTGCCCTCATCCATCGAAAGCGTGACGGTGGGATCTATGATGACGTAGTCTGGCATTCTGAAAGTCCCAACGACGTTTTTCACTCCAGCGAAATCGATGGCATTCTTTCCACCAACGGAAGCGTCCACCTGAGCCAGAAGTGTTGTCGGATAGAAAGAAAGTCCCACTCCCCTTTTGAACGTGCTCGCCACAAAGCCAGTGAAGTCGGTGAGAGCACCTCCTCCGACACCCGCTATGGTCTTTCCCCTGGGAAAGTCCATCCTCACAAGTTCGTAGTACGCTCTGGAGACATGCTCCAGCGTCTTCACTTCCTCTCCATCCGGAAAAAGAAGCCGATTCTCTGGAAGGTACCTTCCGTATATCTTCTCCACCCTCTCCGTGGTGAAAACCAGCTCTTCGTTCCTCACCCTCTTGAAACCACCGAGGATGATCTTCACCAGGTGTGGTTTTTCTATCGTTGAGATTTCTTTCTCGTCCAGAGCCTCCAGCACAACGAGTGCGGTTGTTTCCCACTCGTTCAACTTGGAGGTGTCGATCCTTCTGAACTCCGCGTAGAACTGTTTTCTCTTTTCCCAGATCTCTCGTATTCTCTCTTTTCCTTCTCTCAGAAGAGGCCTGTTCTCTGTTGTTACTCTTTCCATCAACACTTCAGGGGGAGCGTAGAGAAAGAGAGTCTTCTCTTTCTTCAAAAGCTCCCTGTTCTCTGGATCGATCACAACACCTCCACCCGTTGCCACGACCACGTTGTCTCTTTCCACAAGTTCCCTAAGAAGTTCTTTCTCTTTCAATCGGAAGTACTCTTCACCGTCTTCTTCGAAAATCCTTCGAACGCTTCTTCCCTCTCTTCTTTCTATCTCTTCGTCCATATCTATGAACTGAAGGTCGAGCACCTCGGAAACCCTTTTACCGATCGTACTCTTTCCAGAACCCATCATCCCAACGAGGAAGATTCTCATTCCCGAACCTCCTTTTCAGGTCGTCGATGTTTCCATCGCCCAGGTGTTCGAGCAAGGCGTCCGAAATCACCACAGCGAGCGCGGCTTCACACACGACGGAAGCGGGAGGAACGGCCGTCACGTCAGATCTCACGTACGGTGTTTTCGCCGGTTCCATTGTTCTCAAATCAACGGAGTTCAACGGCTTTCCTGTGGTAGGAATGGGTTTCACGAAGACGTTCACCCACACGTCTTCTCCGTTGGTGATGCCCCCTTCTATTCCTCCCAGATTGTTTGTTCTTCTCTTTATCCTGCCGTCTTCCAGTTCGAACTCATCCAGATAGTCAAAGCCGTACCACATCTCTTCACTTCCAATCACCACTCCCTTCACAGCGGGAATGGCAAAAAAGAGGGAACCTATCTTCGAGTCGAGCTTTTTGAAAAGATCGGAGTAGCTCCCGATGCCTGCCGGGACACCTCTTGCAATGACCTTCACCTTGCCGCCGAGGGTGTTTCCCTCTTCTTTCGCCCTGTCGATCTCGGAGATCATTCCTTCCGTTGCCTCTGGATCTGGACAGAAAACGGCCGATTCGTCCCTCTTTCTTCTCAACTCCTCAAAATTGTCTGGGATATTCTTCGCTTCCACGTTTCCAAGTCTTGTGACAAACCCGAGAACATCTATGTTGAACTCTCTGAGGAGACTCTTCAGAAGAGCACCCGCCGCCGTGAGAGCCACCGTCCATCTGGCACTGGATCGTTCCACGTAGACGTTCAGATCCGGCAGTTTGTACTTCACAAAGGCAGCGTAATCTATGTGACCCGGTCTCGGCACGCTTCGAACGTCTTTCACCGGGTTGCCCGCTTTGTTTGGAACGAGAATCGTCACCGGTGCTCCCGTTGTGATACCTCCCCACACTCCGGAGACGATCTCGAAGGCATCTTCTTCCATGCTCATCCTCTTTCCTCTACCGTAGCAATTTCTTCTCCTGAAAAGCTCTCTTCTTATGATTTCTTCGTCGATCTTCAAACCCGCAGGAATCCCTTCCAAAACCGCTATCATGTACTTTCCGTGGGAATCTCCCGCTATTGTGAGCCTCATCTCAGTACCTCCTCGAACACTTCTTTGAACGATCTTTCATCGTAGATTCCCCATATTTTGAGATTCTCCATCGCCTGATAGTAAAACATGAGGTTTCCCTTTACAACGTGTTCCACTCCCAATCTCTTCGCATCAGAAACGAGAGGAGTCTCAAAGTACACCACGTCGTAAACAAGATACAGACCTTTCAAAGAAGCTTCGGAAACGGTCAGTTTCTCTCCCTTCATTCCAACGGAAGTGGTGTTGAAGAGACTCTTCGCCTTTTTCACAACCTCGTCGAGCTGATCGAGAGAGAAAATTTTCACAGGAAAATCGAGAGCCTTCGCCCTTTCGATCGTTCTGTTCACCACCCAGATGTCTTTCACGCCCATCTGGAGGAGAGCGTAGATCACAGCACGTGCGGCTCCGCCCGCTCCCACAACGACAACGGGTTCTTTCACCTCTACACCCTCGAGCGATTTCACAACGCCAACCCAGTCGGTGTTGTATCCCTTTCCCCGAAAGACGCAGTTCACGGCTTTTATTCTCTGCGCATCTTCAGATGGTTCGACGTACCGCATCACTCTTTCTTTGTGAGGAATTGTCGCGTTGAAACCATCGTATTCTTCGAGAATCCTTCTTATCTCCGTGTCGAAAGATTCAGGTGGTATCTCTTCCATACCGTACGAGTGGTTCATTCCCGCCCTTTTGAAATACTCGTTGTAAAGCCTTGGTGATATGCTGTGACTCACCGGATACCCTATGATGCAGAATTTCATGATATCACCACTCTCTCCAGCAGTTCGTAAAAGTTCGGGAAAGACACCGCCACGCATTCGTGATCTTTCACATCAACCCCCTCTTCACTCACGAGCCCTGCTATGGAAAAGAGCATAGCCATTCTGTGGTCGCCTTCTGGATCCACCGATCCACCTTTTATGCTCTGCTTTCCAACGATCTTGAAACCATCTTTGAACTCTTCTATTTCGACACCGAGCCGTTTGAAGTTTTCCACCAGAACCCTTATCCTGTCGGATTCCTTCTTTCTCAACTCCTCCGCGTTTCTCACAACCGTTTCTCCTTCCGCAAAAACACCGAGAAGCGCCACAAGAGGCAGTTCATCTATCATGAGAGGTACGAGGTGTTCGGGAACAACCACACCTTTCAGGTTTGGAGATGTCTCAACCCTCACAGTTCCTATCGGTTCAAGATTTTCTTCCGTGATCTCCCACTCCAGGTTGGCTCCCATGAGTTTCATAACTTCGAGGAGTCCCGTTCGGGTGGGATTCAGGCCAACGTCCGTTACTGTGATTCGAGCGTTGGGATGAATGGCGCCGAGAACCACGAAGAAAGCAGCCGACGAGATATCACCAGGGACTTTCATCGTGAAACCCCTGAAGGTAGCAGGCTCCAGAACCACACGTGTTCCCTCCACCTCGACGGGAACACCGAGGTTTTTGAGCATCCTTTCCGTGTGATCTCTGCTTTTTGCTGGTTCGATAACGATTGTTCGTCCGCTGGCTCTGAGCCCCGCCAGAAGAACCGCGCTCTTCACTTGAGCGCTCGCCACCGGTGTTTTATAGCTGATACCGGAAAGGTGATTTCCCTTGATAGCCATGGGAAGGTAGTTGTTCTGCCTCGCCATGAAACGCGCTCCCATCATCTCCAGAGGTTCGATCACTCTTCTCATCGGCCTTCTGGAAAGAGAAGAATCCCCGTAAAGCACTGTGAACATCTCGTATGAAGCAAGAACTCCACTCATCAACCTCGTGGTTGTTCCGGAGTTTCCACAGAAGAGAGGTTCTATTGGCTCAGCGAAGGGCTTCGGAAAGACCTTCATCTTTTCCCAATCGCCTTCAAAACGTGTACCGAGTTTTTCGAGAATATCGTGGGTTCTCTCTGTGTCGAGACACCTCAAGAGGTTGTACAGGGTGCTTTCCGTTTCCGCCAAAGCGGACAGAATGAGAGCCCTGTGAGTTATGGATTTGTCCGGAGGAACGCTCAGCACTCCTTCAACCTTCTTCGCCGGAAGTACCTTCAAGATATCACTTCCCTTATCACTTTTTTCAGGTTTTCGAAATCCTCTTTCTCTGTGAGATGATATAAAACATTCAGAAAGTTTCTTGCGTCCTCCAGGTATTTGAGGATGTTTTCTTTATTATATCTGATCATATCCAGCGCCATCTCCATGTTCTGTTTCGAAAGTCTCGTGTTGGAAAGATAACCAGGTCCCGCGTATTCTTCAAAGGGTTTCCCTACGTACCGTGCGCTCAGTGAGATCAAGTACTGAACGTGGCTCACCGCAGCGACGATCTCGTCGTGGATCCTGTAGTCTATCCACAAAGGTCTGGCACCAAGATCTTTCACGATGTTTTCAATCATCCCATCCTCTTTTCCGTCGAGAGAGCAGAGAAAGAAGATCTTTCCGTCGAACATTTCTCGATCCCAACCTGATTTTCCCTTTCGTTCGTTTCCGGCCATGGGATGTCCTCCTGTGAAGTTCAATCCCCTCTCTCTGGCTATTTCCATGAAAGGTGTCTTCACGCTCGCCACATCGAGAATCTTCCCTGAAAAGTCCGTTTCTTTCAGGAATCTCTCCTCGACGCTCATGGGAAGCGCAAGAACGAGAAGGTCTGTATCGTAGAGATCGCTTTCCTTTGAAACAGTTTCTATTCCGTTTTCTTCCAATGCTTTCATCGTTTCTTCATCTCTGTCGAAGGCTGTGACATGATGCTTTTCTTTCAATTTAAGTGCGATCGATCCACCGATGCATCCCGCTCCGTGCACAGAAATTTTCAATTCACCTTCACCCCCAGGGCATCAGCGAGTTTCTTCATTTCCTGAACCAGTTCCTTGAAGAGCTCGAAGTCAAGACTCTGTTTTCCATCCGAAAGTGCCTTCTCCGGCTCCGGATGAACCTCCACAATGATTCCATGAGCTCCAACCGCTATAGCGGCCCGGGAGAGTGGAATAACGAGGTCTCTTCTTCCCCCAGAGTGGCTCGGATCCACCAGAATGGGAAGATGGGATTCCTTTCTGATTATAGGAACAGCGGATATATCGAGTGTGTTCCTCGTGGCCTTTTCGAACGTTCTGATTCCCCTTTCACACAGTATGATCTTCGTGTTTCCAGAGTTTGCGATGTATTCAGCGGAGAGAAGGAACTCTTCGATGGTGTTCATGAAACCCCTTTTCAGAAGAACGGGTTTGTTGTAGCTTCCCGCTTTAGAGAGCAATCTGAAGTTCTGAGCGTTTCTCGCTCCTATCTGAATGATATCAGCGTACTCGGCCACTTTTGGAAGATCGTCTTCTCCGAGAGCCTCCGTCACCACGTACATACCGTACTTGTCGGCAGCTTCTCTCAGGTACTCCAACCCTTTCTCTCCGAGTCCTTGGAAAGAGTAAGGAGATGTTCGAGGCTTGTAAGCCCCTCCCCTCAAAACCTTGACACCGAGTTCGCTCAAAAAGTGCGCGGTTTCCATGAGCATTTCCCTGCCCTCAACTGAGCACGGTCCCGCTATGATGGTGAAGTAGCCGTTTCCTATCTTCACATCTCCGAGGTCGATCACCGTGTCCTCCGGATGGAACTCACGAGAGACGAGTTTGTAAGGCTTGAGCACCCTCACAACGCTTTCCACACAGTCCAAAGATTCGAACTTGTCCGCCACCACGTACCTATCGTCCCCGATGATCCCAATAACCGTTCTTTCCTGACCTTTGGAAATGTGACACTTCAAGTTGTAACTCTCAGCCAACTTCACCACCTTCCTTATATCTTCTTCTGTGGAACCGGGTTTCAAAACGACTATCATAGATCTACCACCTCCTACGGGATTTTGGTAATAAAAAAAGGGCTCCGCTGCCCGGAGCCCTTCAGTGTTTTCTATCGCTCCGGGCAGATACCGAAAGAGGCACCTGCCCGGAGCGGTCGCACTCACGGACAGGTGCCCCTGTTAAACCAAAAGTAATAATAATTGTGTTCAATCGATTTGAGACATATTATTCTTCCACATCGCATAACCTTTCACCCCTGTTTGGTTACTATTCTAACAAACAACGCTGGAAAAATCAAGTGGGAAGCTCTTTTCCCCTCAAAGCTACCAGAAGCAGCACAGCGACCAGAAAAGAAAGCGCTCCGACAATATAGTAAAGAAAATGGACCGGCACTCTATCAACGAGGTATCCGTAGAGAACCGATCCGAGCGGAGTGACTCCGTTTGCTACGAGAATGAGGAAAGAAAAGGCCCTCGCTCTGATGTGAGAAGGTGTCATCTTTTGAAACGCCGTGTCCAGAGGAACGTTGATGATGGGATTCAAAAAACCCATTATCAGGAACGTGATGAAAAACAGCGAGAAAAGAACCAGTCTGTTCAAGGAAAAATCAGGCATGACGAGAAAGCCAAGGAAGACGATGGGAAGTTCAAAAAGAAAGATAGAAATCTTCATGGCCTTCCACATGTTCTTCTTTGACAGGTACGATGCGATCAGAAAGTTCCCAAGAAGCGCCCCTAAGGTGAAGGAAGTCTCCAGGAAACCAAATTCCTGAGCCGAAAATTTCATCACTTCCCTGATCGTGTAAGGATACACCACCATGAACAGCGGAGAGATGAGCAGATTCAGAAAAAGTGCGAAGATCAGAATGGTTCGTATGAGCTCGTGGTTCCAGATGAAGAGAAATCCTTCTTTGAGATCTTCAAGGATCTGAGAGAATTTTGCTGGCTTTTTCTCCACCTTTCGGCTGTAAACGATGAAGATCTCACTGATAGCAGAGAGGACAAAAGACACCCCATTCACAAGAAAAACGATCGCTATACCGTAGAATCCGTAGATCACTCCTCCCAGTGCGGGGCCCAGGATCTGTGGAAAGATCCTCACCATACCCATGATGGAGTTGGCTCTCATGAGAAAATCCTGAGGAACGATATCGGGAAACATCGCACCTGTCGGTATGTCGAAGAGATTGTCCATGACAGCCATCGCTATCTGAGAAACGTAGAGAACGGGAAGGGTGACGGAGTTTCTGAACGCAAGAAGGGCCAGAAAACAGATGAGAAATCCCCTCAGAAAATCCATCGAGACCATGAGAAACTTTCTATCTCCCCTGTCTCCCACGATCCCGGCTATGGGTGTGAAAAGGATCCTCGGAACCATGTAGGCTACGGTCATCAGGGCAACAGCAGATCCAGAGTGTGTCAGATCCAGTACAAAAAGAGGAATCGCAACCGCCTGAATGGAACTTCCAAGAATCGATACGAACCTTCCGAGGGCAAGAAGGAAGAAGTTCCTCTTCCAGTGTAAGAGCTCATTCACAGTACTCCCTCCTCATCGATCCTGAAGACTTCCAGGTACCATTGCACTGGATGTTTCTGTGACACCCAGTTCCCAAACCGCCGGTGAAGATGGAGCTGTCTCTACAGTAGAAAAAAACAGCACATACAGCCATATCAAAGAAAACAACATCACCACAAGAATCGTCGAAACCATCAGATACACCTTCATGGAAGATCATTCTTTTCCTTCGACCTTCTTCTTGGAAGAAACAGAGATGTTACTGATGAAAGGAGAGACCATTTTCAAAATACCGCTGACGAAGAAGTTCGATATCCTCGCGATATCACCTTCCACCACCGGTGTTTTCCCTGATTCTTTGACGCCGATGAGAGCGAGATCTCCCTTCACCGTTCCTCCATCGAATTCGATCTTTCCGCCGATGACGGCAAGATCACCTTCCACCTCTCCGGAAAAGAACGTTTCACAGTTGATGAGCGCAAGATCTCCTTTGATTTTTCCCCTTATGATCGCTTTCTTTTTAGAAAGGACGAGATCTTCTTCCACTATCTCGTTTTCGCCGAGGATGTAGTCGCCCTCCCGTTCAGAAAAATCACCTTTTGGCCCGATTTCTTCTCTTTCCTTTTCCTGTACCGCCTTTATCAGCATCTCCCCTTCTTCTGGACTGATTTCTCCCCTTGCCACAGCTTCCAGGATCTTTCTGATCTCCTCAGACATCGCTCTCTCCTCCTTTTTTCCTCTTCTTCAGAATTTCCAAAGCTTCCTCAACGCTGATCTTCCCTTCTTTCACCTGCTTGAAGAGATCCTCTTCTGCAGCTTCTTCCTCCACTTCTCCAAGGGGTTGGAGATTCATCTTCTCCAGGATTCTCTCCAGCTTCCCCCTCAAGGCGAAATAGCCCTGTCCTGTGTAACGCTCTATCTCCTTCAAATTCCCACGCGCCTTGAAGAATAGAATCACGAACTCGAGTTCATCTTTGTCGAGAAAATCGAACGGGCTCGCTTTGAAATGTCCCCGCACAGTGACATCGTCTCTTTTGCAGTGAAGCTCTGTAACTATCATTTCTTTTCCGCAGACCGGACACTTGGGCAACATATTTTGTCACCTCCTGCAAAATATTTTAGACTATCACCAAATATTTTGTCAAGTCCCCAAAAATTTTTCTGTGAGGATTCTTATTGCTCCCTTCTTCACCGTGAAATGAGTCTTTCTTTACATATAATTAGCGTTACCTTATTTGACTCTTAATCTCCCGATGATACACTTACACATGAAAAATGAGAGTAATTCTCAAAAAGGAGGTGAGGAAAATGTTAGTGTTGATACCGGTAGATGTGTTGATTTCGATCCACAATGAAAAGATAAAGCAACCTCAAAAGAAATAAGTGTCGTGCCCCTGCGTCCCTGTTTTTTAACCAGGCCTCGAAACGAGGCTTTTTTTGTTTTAAAATACATAGGGTGATACTGTGTTTCTTCCCACAACACGTGAGGAAATGAAAAAATTAGGCTGGAGAGAGCTCGATGTCATTCTTGTCACAGGTGACGCTTATGTGGATCATCCCTCCTTCGGTGTTGCCCTCATCGGTCATTATCTCGTCTCTCACGGCTTCAAAGTGGGAATCATAGCTCAGCCGGACTGGAGAACAGAAAAAGACATCACACGTCTTGGAAGGCCTCGTCTTTTCTTCGGTGTCACCGCTGGAAACGTTGACTCGATGGTGGCGAATTACACGGCCTCAAAGAAAAAGAGAAAAACGGACGACTACACACCGGGTGGATCTGGTGGAAAAAGACCTGACAGAGCAACCATCGTCTATACGAATCTCATCAAGAGATTCTTCCCGGAAGTTCCCGTTGTCCTTGGTGGATTGGAAGCGAGCCTCAGAAGGTTCGCACATTACGACTGGTGGAGCGAAAAGGTGAGAAAATCCATCCTCATCGATTCAAAGGTGGATCTCCTCGTCTATGGAATGGGTGAGAAGGCAGTTCTTGAGATTGCACAGATTCTTTCCAGAACAGGTGATATAGAAAAGTGCAAAAGTGTTCGTGGAGTTGTCTGGTGGTCCTCTCAAAAACCTGAAGGAGGCATCGAACTACCCTCCTACGATGAAATCTCAGAGAATCCCGAAAAATACGCCGAAGCGTTGAAACTTCAGACCTGGTATACTGATCCATACAAGAACATTCTGATCTACCAGAAACAGGACACAAGATATGTTGTTCAGAATCCCCCGCAACTTCCACTTTCCCAGGAGGAACTCGACCGGCTCTACCTTCTTCCTTTCGAAAGAGAAGTTCATCCCTTCTACGCAAAGATGGGAAGAGTGAAGGCGATAGAAACGGTGAAGTTCTCGATAACGGCCGTGAGAGGTTGTTTCGGAAGCTGTTCTTTCTGCGCCCTCACACAGCACCAGACGACCCACGTTTCCTACCGCAGCAAAGATTCCATTCTCGAAGAAGTGAGGATCCTCACAAAGAAAAAGGATTTCAAAGGTACCATCACGGATGTTGGAGGGCCGACTGCGAACCTCTACGGTTCGAGCTGTTCCATCAGAGAAACGAAAGGACAGTGCCAGAAGTTCTGTTTGTATCCCAGCGTGTGCAAGATTGTCCGACCGAACCATGACGAATTCATCTCTCTTCTCGAGTCGATCAGGAAAATACCAGGTGTCAGAAACGTCTTTGTCTCTTCCGGGATCAGGCACGACTTCGTCCTTGCCGAAAAAGATCCAGACGTCTTCATAAGGGAACTCGTGAAGTACACCCCGGGACAGCTGAAACTCGCCCCCGAACACGCTCATCCAAAGGTGCTATCTCTGATGAGAAAACCGCCTGTAGAACTGTTCCTCGAGTTCAAAAGGCGCTTTGAAACACTCGCAAAGAAGATAGGAAAGAGAAAGTACGTGATCGGCTACTTCATAGTGGGACATCCGGGAGAAGGCTGGAGGGAGAACAATTACTTGAGAGACTTCATACTCAAACACCTCGGGTACTTTCCTCAGCAGATCCAGATATTCACACCTACTCCCGGAACGGTGAGCACCGCGATGTACTACTCTGGTTTGGATCCCTTCACAGGTGAAAAGGTTCACGTCGAAAGATCGCTGAAGGTAAGAAACAAGATGAAGGAGAACGTGCTGTTCAAAAAGAAGGGGAGGGAAAAGAGATGAGACTCACTGTCTTCCTTTCGCTCTTTCTCGGTGTGATGGTGTTTGGTGCCTTCGATCAGGAAGCGTTTCTCTTCGTTCAACATCTCACCTCTGAAAACTTCGAATCGGCTTTGAATATGTGTTCCAATCAGGTAAAAGCACAGCTCAGTGTCCAGAGTCTTTCAAACATCTGGAACTCTCTGAAAGCACAGCTCAGTGACTTCAGAGAAATCGCTGGATACGAGAAAATCATCCAGGCTGAATACGAGATCTACAACTTCACTCTGAAGTTCGACAGAGGAGAAATCTCAGCACTTGTCACCATGGACAGAGAAGGAAAAGTCGCCGGACTCTTCTTCAAACAGGCTACAAAGACAGAGTACGAACTTCCAGACTACGTGGACCCGGAGAGCTTTGAGGAGAAGGATATCACCGTGAACGGCCTTCCCGGGAAGATCACGATCCCAAAAGGAAGCGGACCGTTCCCGGCTGTTGTCCTCGTGCACGGCTCTGGACCGAACGACATGGACGAAACCATCGGTCCAAACAAGATATTCAAGGACATCGCGTACGGTCTGTCTTCGAAGGGTATCATCGTTCTCAGATACCACAAAAGAACGTTCGTCGAGAAAGTAGACCCTACCACCCTGACCGTCGAAAAAGAAGTCATAGAAGACGCACTGGAAGCGGTGAAGATACTCAAAGAGAGAAAAGACGTCTCCCGAGTTTATGTGCTGGGACACAGCCTCGGTGCGATGCTCACACCGGAGATAGCGGAAAGATCGAAGGCAGACGGTGTTGTCATGATAGCACCGCCCGCAAGACCGCTCGAAGAAGTCATGGAAGATCAGTTGAAATATCTTCAGTCTCTGGGTCTTGCAAGCAACGTAGAAGAAACTCTGAACATTCTGGAAAAACTCAAAAGAAAAGAGATTCCTCCAGATGAATTCGTCCTTGGAGCTCCCGCGAAGTACTTTTACGATCTGAGAGAAAGAGATCCTGCTTCAATTGCGAAGAGACTAACCATCCCCATGCTTTTGATCTTCGGCGGCAGAGACTACCAGGTGACTGAAAAGGACCAGGAGATCTGGTTGAAGGAACTTTCAGGCAGGGAAAATGTGAAAATACTCGTCTTCGACGATCTCAATCACTTGATGATTTCAGGAGAAGGAAAATCAACGCCGGTTGAATACATGAAGAAAGGTCACGTTGACAAAAGAGTAATAGATGAGATCGCCAGGTGGATGGTAAAATAACAGGAAAGGAATTCGGAGGGAAAAGTGTGAGGATCTACGATCCGTTTAGAAAGAAATGGATAGAAGAAGAAATAGAAACACCCTTTCCCTCGAAAGGATTGGTTGCCACGTTTCCCTTTGTCGATCTTCACGTTCATGTTCGCCTCAATGGTGGAGAAGATTACAGCTCCTTAGAAGAAGCCTCCCTTGTGGGAGGCTTTTTTAAAGTGGTGGTACAGCCCAATACAAAGCCACTCATAGACAGCAAAGAAGTTCTGGAAAGACACCTGGATCTCTCCAAAAACAGAGCGGTCGAGTTTCTCTTTGCCGTTTCTCCCTTCGGATCGATCGAAGCTGAAGGAGAAAGAGTGGTGGGCTTTTCAACGGACGGCATAGAGTACGACTACCCTACACTCGTTGAAACGATGAAAAAGAAAAAGAAAGCCCTCTGGTTCGACCACAGCCAGATGTACGAGGTGGATGGAATCTTCTACGAGGGAGCTCCTCTACCGTTTCAGAAAAGACCGAGATCGAACGAAGCGATAGCCATAGCACGAACCGTTCTGACGGGCCTTGAGTACGGATTCGAAAGATTCCACATCCAGCATGTAACAACGAAGTACTCCGTAGAAGTGATATCGTTTTTGAAGAACCTGGCAAAGGTCAGCTGTGAAGTAACACCGCACCACCTGTTTTTCTGCTACGAAGACATCAAAAACACGAACTTCAAGATCAACCCTCCTCTCGGATCTCCGGAGGATAGAAGAGCTCTCATTGAGGCCGTGAAAAAAGATGTGATCGATGTTCTAGCGACGGATCACGCGCCACACCACGAAAAACCGGACGATTTTCTCACCGCTCCCTACGGCTCAACATCCATAGAAATCGCCTTTCCTGCCTATTACACAGCCCTGGGTGATCTCGAACTCGTCGTAAAAAAACTCACGAAAAAGCCCCTCGAAGTGCTCGGTGTTGAAGCTCGTCTCACAGAAGATACTCTTGTGTTCATCGATCCGGAGGCAGAGTTCATCGTGGACGCAAAAAAATTCAAAAGCAAAGGGAAGAATTCCATGTTCGACGGTGTCAGACTGAAGGGAAAAGTGGTCGCTCTTAAAACTCAAAGGAAGATGGGTGATGATAGATGGAGAGGTTATTGCTGACCAAAAAGAAAACGATTAGAGTGAACGAGGATACCTGGATCGTTCTCTTCGAGGAGCGGATCGATTTCTCTCCAGGACAGTTCGTCATGTTGGAGACACCGAAACTCGTCAGAAAGCCTTTCGTTCTCGGATACTGGGAAGATCACACAGCGATCTCCGTTCAGGTGAAGGGAAAGGGAACGAAGTGGATCGTCGAAGAAGCAGAGAAGATAAAAGGTCACGGTCCTCTTGGAAACGGCTTCGAAAAGCCTGGAAAAGGCCTTCTCATCATCTCTCCCACATGCCTCACGATGGCCGAAGCGTTCCGAAAGAAGATGAACGTGGATGTACTCGTGGGAAGCAGAACTCCCTTCCAGATACCACTTGATCACGAAACGGCCGTTGGTGATGAGGAGTTTTTGAGTAAACTCTCCTCCACGGGAGAGTACGACTGGTACCTCGTCTCCGGTTCTCGGGGAATGGAAAAAGTCTGCTGGGAACACCTGAAAGGAAAAGAAGTTTACTTCTCGCTCGAAGAATACATGGGATGCGGAATAGGAGCGTGTAAGTCCTGTGCCGTCTTCACAAAAGAGGGTGTGAAACACGTCTGCACCGATGGTCCTATATTCAGAGGTGATGAACTGTGCTGGAGCTGAAACCTCCCCTTGTTCTTCTCTCCGGTCCTGCCGGCTTTGGAGAGTATCTGAAGCTCATGGATCACAGATACGTGGGCGGTGTTTTGCTGAAAACCGTCACGCTCCATCCGAAAGAAGGAAACCCCACTCCCAGAATGGCAGACAGCGATTTCTACGTGATAAACAGGATCGGACTGGAAAACCCCGGAATACACGCGTTCGTTGAAAACATTCCGGAACTTCCCGTTCCCATGATCGCAAGTCTCGGCGGTGATTCTTTCGAGGAGTATCTGGAAGTGGCCCGTGTGTTCAAAAAGGTAGCGGACAGATTCTATGCGGTGGAGTTCAATTTCTCCTGTCCGAACGTGAAAGAAGGAGGACTCTCCATAGTCAAAAACGCGGAAGAGTGGAAGAAACTCCTGAACACACTTAGAAAAGAACTTCCCGACTCCTTCCTGATAGCGAAAGTGGGAGTAGAGGGTATCTTTGTGGAAGATGCCGCGGAATTTGTGATGAAAGCGGAATGGGACGGAATCACGCTCGTGAACACGGTGAGGGGACTGCATTTTGAAAAAGACACGATGATCTTAGGAGGACTTTCTGGTCCCGTGCTGAAACCGATCGCCCTCAGGGCAGTGTACGAAGTGAAGAAAAGATTCCCAGAACTCTTTGTGATAGCAAGCGGTGGTGTGTACTCCGTGAAAGACGCAGAAGAATTCCTGAAAGTGGGAGCGGACGTGATAGGAGTCGGAAGCGCTCTCTTCAAAGATCCCGGTGTTGTGGAAGAAATTGGAAAATATCTGCTGGAGGTGAAAAGATGACACCTGTTCTCAGTCTGGACATGGAAGATCCTATCAGATTCATCGACGAAAACGGCAGTTTCGAAGTGGTGAAGGTGGGGCACAACCTCGCCGTACACGGAAAAAAGATCTTCGACGAACTCGCAAAGAGGAATTTGAAGATAATCCTTGACCTGAAGTTCTGTGATATCCCTTCAACGGTGGAACGTTCCATAAAGAGCTGGGATCATCCGGCGATCATAGGTTTCACAGTTCACTCCTGCGCTGGATACGAAAGCGTGGAGAGAGCCCTCAGGACAACAGACAAACATGTGTTCGTTGTGGTGAAACTCACTTCCATGGAAGGATCTCTCGAGGATTACATGGACAGGATAGAAAAACTGAACAAGCTTGGGTGTGATTTCGTGCTTCCTGGTCCATGGGCAAAGGCTCTGAGAGAGAAGATAAAAGGCAAAATTCTCGTTCCCGGCATCAGAATGGAAGTGAAAGCAGACGATCAAAAGGACGTCGTAACGCTCGAAGAAATGAAGGGAATAGCGGATTTTGCTGTGCTCGGAAGAGAGATCTACCTGAGCGAAAATCCCGGAGAAAAGATCAAAAGAATAAAGGAGATGAGACTGTGATAAAGGAAATCCTCGAGAAAACCGGTGCTTTGATGGAGGGGCACTTCATTCTCTCTTCCGGGAAACACTCCTCAAGATACGTGCAGTGCGCACGTCTTTTCGAGTTCCCAGAGTACGGCGACATCGTGGGAGAAGAATTAGCAAAGCTTCTGAGGAAGTACGATGTGGAAACAGTAGTGGGTCCTGCGATGGGAGGAGTGATACTCTCGTACGTCGTCGCAAGGTACCTGAAAGCGAGGTCGTTGTTCGCGGAAAGAGAAAACGGAGTGATGAAACTCAGAAGGGGCTTTTTCGTAAGACCTGGTGAGAAAGCAGCGGTAGTTGAAGACGTGGTGACCACGGGTGGTTCTGTGAAGGAAGTGATAGAGCTCTTGAAAGAGTATGGAGCAAACGTGGTGTGTGTGGGTTCCATCATCGATCGCTCCGGCGGAAAAGTGGACTTTGGAGTTCCGTTCGAAAGTCTTCTGAAGCTCGACCTTCCGGTCTACGATCCTGAAGACTGTCCACTCTGCAAACAGGGAATCCCGGCAGAAAAACCGGGAAGCAGGGGGTTGAAATGATAATAAAAGGTGCCCTGGTGTGGAATGGAAGGGAGTTTGTTCAAAAAGATCTGTTCGTGGAAAACGGAGAATTCGTCGAAAAAGCAAATGAACCTGTCATTGATGCGAAAGGATACTTCCTCGTTCCGGGCTTTGTCGATTCACACGCACACGTTGTGGGAACGGGCTTTTCGAAACTCAGTGTCCAGTTCAACGATTGGGACGAGCTTTTCGAAAGAGATCTCACCAGTGAAGTTGTGGTGGGAAGGGGTTGGTTCGAAGAACCAGATGGATCGGTTGTTGAGAGGTTGGACAGAATCGAAGCGCCTGTCTTTCTCATAAGAAGGTGCGGTCACAAAGCGTTTCTCAACAAAAAAGCGATGGAGGTTCTGGGAGTCGAAGAAAGGTATCTCGTAGAGAACTTGGAAAAGATCTACGAATACGTCTTCAAAGAGAAAATAGCAGAATTCTACAGAGTAGGAGAAGAGGAATTTCTCAAACACGGTGTAACATTCGTTCAGAGCGATGACCTTTACGGTGTGAGCGTGGAAAGGCTTCTTTCCATTATAAAACACTCCAGAATCAGACTCTTCGAGAAGCTGAAACCAAAGGATCTAAAACCCGAACACTTCGGAGATCTCAACAAGAGAGTGCACGTTAAAGGAGTCAAAGTCTTCATGGACGGTTCCCTTGGAGCAAAAACGGCTCTCATCTCCGGTGAATACGACGACGGAACGCAGGGTGTGCAACTTCTCACAGAAGAAAAACTCGAAGAACTGGCTCGCTTCTGCGACGAACACGATCTCATTTTGAACGTTCACGCCATAGGAGACAGTGCGGTGAGCCTTGTTCTCGATGTTCTCGAAAGACACCGCGGTCACAGAATCATCCACGCTCAGTTCGTCCAGGAAAAGGATCTACAACGGGTGAAAAACACCACTTTTTCCGTTCAGCCACATTTCTTCTTCGAAGATCAGCCCCTTTTGAAGAAAGTCAAGGTGAACGCTCTTCACTATCCGTTCTACAGAATGTTCAAAGCGGGTGTTTCTATCTCTTTCTCTTCGGATTCTCCCGTTTCACCGTGTGACCCAAAATATATCGCAGAACACGCACTCAAAATGGGTTTCTCCAGAGAAGAAACGTTCTACCTGATGACGGAAGCGGGGGCAAGTCAGGTGGGAATAAAAACAGGAAAGATAGAAGCAGGGTACAGAGCAGACTTTTGTCTCTACGAGAGAAATCCACTTCTTTTCGAGGATGATCCCATTGCGGTGTTTGTGGAGGGGGAGAAGATTTATGAGAAAAACGGATCCTCTCATTGATATTTTCAAAAAGAACAAAGAGAGAATCGATATCCTTGGAAAAGCATGGGATATCTTTTATTTTGAAGGAAGAGCTCCCGATGTAGGTAAAAGGCGTGAGAATTTCATAGTTGAGATGATAAGAAAAGAACTTTCACACTTCATAAAATCCGTTAATCAAGCCCCAGACACAGAAAGAAACTGGGATATTGAAATAACTTTTCAAGACGACTCAACAAAGAGGTACAGTATAAAAACAACTGAAGGATTTTCCGACGTTAAAATAGCATGGGATGGATTCCCAACCAAAGATAGAATTTTAACTTTCAACTTCCAGGCAGATATATTCTACATTGCAAGAAACAAAGACAAAATAATACTATGCGTTATTGATTTAGAAAAATTGAGAGACCTACAGAGAGAAGTAGAAAAAAATGAATCAAAGTTGGAGGAGTACTACTCACTCCCGAGCAGCAACACAAACCCGCGTGGTTTTGGATTGAAGAGTTCTACTGTAAAAAGATTGATCGAGCTTTCAAAAAAAGAGGAAAACTATTTAGAGATCGATTACAAACCTTTTCCCGTTGAATTGATACTCAAAGCAAAAGAAGAATATTTCAAAGGATGGTACGATCTCATAAAAGAGTTGATAGAAAAATATCAACAGTGATCTTCAAAAAGAGTAGGTTTGCTGAGAATATCCTTTACCCTTTCTTCGGCCTTTTTTACGTATTCGGGATTTATCTCTATTCCAACAAAATGCCGTCCTGTTTTAACGGCAGCCACACAAGTTGTTCCTACACCAGCAAAAGGATCGAGAACGACATCTCCTTTAAAGGTGTAGAGCTGTATACAACGGTAAGGAAGTTCCTCAGGAAAGGGGGCAGGATGTCCTACTCTCTTAGCTGACTCTGGTGGAAATTTCCACACACTCCTTGTGAATTCTAAAAATTCTTCCCTTGTTATTGTTGATTTTGCTTCTCTATCACTGGGTTTTCTTCGCTTTAGATCTCCTTTACTCATTACAATTATATATTCGTGTTGATCTCTTAGCACGGGATTTACAGGAGACATCCACGAACCCCACGCAGTCGAAGAACCACTCACCGCTTCCCCTTTGTCCCAAATGATCTCTCCACGTATCAAAAAGCCTATCTTTTCAAACAAATGGATGAGATACGCATGAAGAGGAATGTACGGTTTTCTTCCAAGATTTGCTACATTAAAACAGGCTCTTCCACCCCAGACGAGAACCCTGTACACTTCTTTCATGATTTCTTCTATGAATTCAAGGTATTCATCAAGAGTCATATCTTCATCGTATTCTTTCCCTACATTGTACGGAGGTGAAGTCACCATGAGATGTATCGAACAGTCAGGTATTTTTTTCAGAACTTCTCTGGCATCCCCCTCAATGACCTTGTCTAAGAGATTTTCAGGAAGTGGGTTCTCGATGAGATCTTCCTCTGAAGGTTTTGGAAGGGAAAAGTTGGAATAGATCGCTCTACTATAAAATGGAGATGAATCATGGCTTTCCCGGCCTTTTACTCCAAAAGAACTGGTTCTTGTTGATTTTCTTCTCTTCACAATGTCATCCCCTGGGGATAGGAAAATAGAAAATGGAGCAGGCGGTGGGACTCGAACCCACACCCTCCGCCTTACCAAGGCGGCGCTCCACCGCTTGAAGCTACGCCTGCTCGCTTCTGTGGTTATTTTAACACACGAACCTTTTCCGTTCAAGATACTTCTTGATAACCCTTCTCTTTCAAAATCTGGGCTACTTCTTTATTCACCACGTATTTCGGAATATTACCCTTGAAAAAGTCCACCACAGATTGAGCAGCCATCATATTCATTCTGAGGATGGATTCCTTTGTATGCGCACCTATATGGGCTGTGGTGATGAGATTGGGACATTTGAAAAGAGGTGAATTGGGATTCGGAGGTTCCTCAGAGAAGACATCCAAGGCAGCACCCGCTATTCTTCCCTCTTTCAAAGCTTTCACGAGTGCTTCTTCATCTACCAGTCCTCCGCGGGAGGTGTTGATCAAAAAAGCAGATTTCTTCATGAGTGAGAGTTCTCTTTCTCCTATCATGTTCTTTGTACTTTCGTTCAGCGGAACATGGAGTGAGACGAAATCACTCTCTTTTAGAAGTTGATCCAGATCATCAACAGGGGTAGCCTCCAGTAATCTAACATTATCTTTACTCACATAAGGATCGTAGACCAGCACGTTCATTCCAAGGCAGACAGCCTTTTTAACCACTTCTCTTCCTATCGAGCCAAACCCCACCACACCCAGTGTTTTTCCAGAAACTTCCTGTCCCACCGTTCCTTCCCATTTTCTTTCGAGAAACAGTTTGTTGTGAGCCCATACAAGACCTCTAATCAGTGCGAAGATGAAAGCGATTGTGAGCTCTGCGACGGAAAGGGAATTTGCACCGGCTGTGATGGTAACGGGAATACCTTTTTTCGTGGCAGCTTCCAAATCTATGTTGTCCACTCCTACCCCGTGCTTGGCTATGATTTTGAGACGGGAGTTTTCTATCATCTCAGCCGTGACAGGATGTGTGCCCACGATCAGAGCGTCCACGTTCTTCAAAACATCAGGATCTATGGTATCGGCCCTTATTGTTTCAAATCCATTTTTTCTGAGAAACTCAACAGGTTCTCGAGAATATTTACCAAAGGTTCGTGTTACAATCAGAACTTTCCTCATATTTTTCCCTCCACGTTCAGTACTTTAGCTCCGAGACAGACAACCTGCTCTTGTTCAGATTCTCTATGGCTTTTGGATCTCTCGCTGCAAGAAGTGTGTAAATCGTGTCGAGTATTACGAGTTGTACGATCCTGGAGGTCATAGCATCTGTTCTTATCTTCGTCTCTTTCGTGTTCGTTACGAGGACAACGTCCGAGTAATTTGCAAGAGTGGACTTTCTGTTTCCCGTTATTGCAACAACCGGTATCTTCATCTCTCTGGCCTTCCTGGCAAAGTTCACCACAGAGATCGTTTCTCCGGTGTGCGAAATGGCAACCAGCAAATCGTTTGGTGAAGCTGTAGCAAGAATGGTTGCTATGATGTGCTCATCGTTAGAAAACAGACAGTTCTTTCCTATTCTTGTGAATTTGTGAAACGCATCAAACGCAACAGCTGCCGAGGCCGCGAAACCGATGAATATGATCCTCTGAGCGTTTTTAAACAGATCGACGGCCTTTTCGATGGAATCTACATCCATCCAATTCAGTGTATCCAGGATGGCCCTCACTGTTGCTTTGAATATCTTCTCCGTGATGGTTTTCGTATCGTCCTCACTCGAGACATCTTCGTAGACGATCTCGAGCGGTGCCCTGGAGATGCTCTGAGCCAAAAGCACCTTGAACTGTTGAAAGCTGTTCAATCCCAGTTTTTTGTAAAACTTCACGACGGAAGCTTCACTCTTCACACCTGCTTTTTCGCTGAGATCGCTGATGGAACTCTCTATAATTCCCTTCGGATCAGAAAGGATGGTATCAGCTATTTTTTTCTCTGCATTCGTGAACTCATCGTATTTTTCCTTGATCCTCTGAATAACATCCACACTAAGACCTCCTTACACAGCGGTAGAACCTCCATCTATGTTTATGATACTGCCCGTCATAAATCCGGCTTCGTCACACGCCGCAAAGAGGATTGCGAAGGCAATTTCCTCTTCTTTCCCCAGTCTCTTCATGGGGATCCTGGAGGTCATCTTTTTCAGGAGTTCTTCTGGATTCGGAGAAGCCTTCACCCTCGCCATGAGCCCCTCAGACTGAGTGGTGCCTGGACACACCGCGTTGACCCTGATTCCGTAATCGACGTAGTCAACGGCAAGAGATCGTGTGAGTCCCAGGAGTGCTGCTTTTGAAACACTGTAGACACACCTTCTTGGAATCCCTATGAGTCCTGCTTCGGAGGAAACGTTCACAATGACTCCTCCGCCCTGTTTTTTCATCTGCTCGACAGCATATTTTGAAAGAAGGAAAGGCCCTTTGACGTTCACGGCTATCGTTTTGTCAAAGTCTTCCTCCGAAGTCTCTTCTATGTTTCCATAGGGAACTATACCCGCGTTGTTCACAAGGATATCGAGTCTCCCAAACGCTTCCACCGTTCTTCTCACTATCCGTTCTGCATCCTTTGTTACGTCTCCAAGAATGAACACGGCCTCTCCACCCTTGCTTTTTATCAGTTCCACAGTGCCATTGCCTTTCTCCTCGGAAATGTCGTTCACTGCCACTTTCGCTCCTCTTTCTGCGAACATAATGGCTGCCTTCTTTCCGATGCCGGAACCTGCTCCCGTTATCAAAACCACCTTTCCCTGAAAGTTCATAGCTTCAATCCCTCCTTATCCAAAGATGAGGTTCGGTATGAACAGCACGATCTGCGGGAAGAAGATGATGAGAAGTATGGCTATCACCGTTACTATGAGGAAAGGCCAGGATGCCTGTATGTATTCTTCTATGGTTGCACCGAGCACAGAGCAACCGGCATACATGGAAGCACCTACAGGCGGTGTCTGATTACCCATAGCAGCAGATAGAATGAACACCAAACCGAAGTGAACGGGATCTATTCCCACCTGTCTTGCCACAGGAAGCAGGATTGGTGTAAGCATGAGAATCAAAGCCGTTGCGTCCACAAACAAACCAGCGAAGACCAGGAACAAGGAGATCATTATCATCAGAACGTTTGGATTGGAAGATATTCCAAGGAGAAATTCCGCGAGCTTTTCCGGTATCCTTTCCCATATCATACCGTAACCAAAGATTGTAGACATTGAAAGTATGAACATCACACTACCGATATCACCAAGAGAATTCTCCAGGGTTTCCCAATAAAAGGTTTTGAAAGACATCTCCCTGTGTATTATGAATCCCACCAGCATTCCGTACAAAACTGCGAAAGAACCAACCTCCGAAGGGGTGAAGATACCGCCTCTCAAACCCACAATCAGCAAAACCGGAAACATAAGAGCCCAGATACTCTTTCCAAGAGATCTGAAAACTTCGTTTATCGGTGCTCGTTTCTCTCGTTCAGGTGCAAGGTTCAATCTTTTAGCAACAAACCATATGGTGATCATGTAAACCACCATCAAAAGAAGACCAGGTCCTATTCCCGCCGCAAAGAGCCTTCCTATGGAGACCTGACCGATTGTACCGTAAATGATGAAAGCGATACCGGGAGGGATAATAGGAGTGATCAGGGACGTCCAGACGTTCACGGCAACAGCGAATCCTCTTGGATAGCCTCGTCTGAGCATCTCTGGACCGAGCATCCTTGTTTCCATCGCCGCGTCCGCAATACTGGATCCGGAAACTCCTCCCATCAACGTGGAAAGAACAGCTGAAACCTGACCGAGTCCTCCTCTCATGTGACCAACGAGGGTAGAGGCAAAATCAAGGAGTCTTCTCGTCACACCGGCAGAATTCATCACATTACCAGCCACAATGAACATGGGAATAGCAAGCAGCGTGAAATTCACTGTTTGAGAAAGCAGTCTCTGTATCGGAATAGTGATGGGAAGTTCTGGATGCTGAAGAAACCAGAGGAATCCGGATATTCCTATAGCGAAGGCAACAGGCATGCCAAGCATCAGAAAAACAGCGAAGGCAATGAGCACTATGATCATGTCATCTTTCCTCCTTCTTGTTGCCTCTGAACTCTTCTATCAGCTTCAGTACAGTTGTTCTGAATAGCAAAATTGCACCAACAGGAACACTCAGTGTGACCCACGTGTAGCTGAAGTTTGGTATCCCCACGAAGGTTCTGTATCTTGTTTTATAGGAAAGATAAAAGCCCCACACGATAAGATAAACAATGAAAGCAAGGATAATGATGTAATTCACTACCCTGATGATCTTTTGAGTCCTTTCGGAAAATTTCTTCACAAGGATGTCCACAGACATCATCTTGTTTTCACGCCAGGCCACATCCACCGCAAAGAAACAGGCCCAGGCAAAGAAAAAGCTACTCATATCAACAGCCCAGTTTATTGGATGCTTTAGAAATCTGGCAACTCCTGAAGCAAAAACGAGAACAATCATAACCATAAGGAGAATCTTGGCGGCGTGTTTTTCAAACTTCAAAAGAATCTGGTCCACTTTTTTCACGTCTCTCACCTCTGTCTGAACAGAGTGAAAGCCCGACCCAGAAAGGGCCGGGCAATTGATGATTACTCTCCCTTCACTTCCTTGATCAACTGGTTGAGAGCATCCTCAAGACCGAGATTCTTGTAAGCCTGTTTTGCCCTTTCCATAAAGGCTTCCTTGTCGATTTCAGAAGCTGGTATCACTGTCATACCCTTTTCAATACACTTCTGTTTGTATTCTTCTTCGAGTTCTTTCATGATTTTGAGAGAAACTTCGATTCCCGCTTTGTCAATCTCTTCCTCAATAATCTTCTGATATTCCTTGGGCAGGCTGTTGAACCAGTCTGCGCTGACGATTTCGAAGTTGATGAGAAGGAAGTGTCCCGTTTCAGACATGTACTTCAAAACTTCGTATAGACCACCGTTATAAACATTCGCGTAAGTGAGTTCTGCTCCATCGACCGCTTTCGTCTGAACCGCTGTGTAGATCTCTCCGAAGTTGACGGCAACAGGGATGGCACCAAGAGCTCTTATGGATTCCTGCCATGCAGGCGCACCGGGAGTTCTGATTCTCAAACCATTCAGGTCTTCCGGTTCCCTGATGGGTTTGTTTGTCACAAAGTGTCTGTAACCCTGCACCCAGTAGAAGGAGAGAACCTTTATACCGAATTTCTGTTCCAACTCTTTCAACCACTTCTGCATTGTTGGAGATTGCTTGATCTTCTTCAGAACCTCCATCGCCTCTTCAGGAGTTTTTGCGCCCATGAAATCGATGAAGTATGCAAGGTTCATGACGCCGATGTCTTTAACGTACATTCCAAGCCTTGCAGAGTCCGTGTTCCATCCCACAGGCGCTCCCATTCTGATCTGCTCGATGATGTCCTCTTCCACACCAAGCTGTGAACTCGGGAAGACTTCAATTCTAACATCGCCGTTCGTTCTCTCCTCAACTGCCTTGGCCCATTTCAGAAACGCCTGATGGTACGGTTCACCTGGAGCAAGAACGTGTCCAAATCTCAGTGTGTACTTTGCACCGAACACAGCCGACACTAAAAACACGCCTAAAATCAGCATCAAAAGAAGCTTTTTACCCATTAACCCACACCTCCTCGGTAAAAATATTTTTTCTTATGGTACTATAACCATATCTTTGCAAAAAAATTTTATATCTCAATCGGATAGAAAGTCAATGGTTAACATTTCTGTTACATAATGTGGTGATAGTATACTGATTAGGAGGGATGAGATGGGAGTTTTTTCTTTTCTTGGCGACAAATACCACGATCACGATCTCTTTCTGGAAACCTTGAAATATGCCTTAAACTGTGAGATCAATGATCTTCGTCCTGAGGATTTCCCAGAGATCAGAAAATTCCCAGATCTTGTTGTCATAGGACGCTGGAACCTCCTCGACGATGAAACACCGTGGTTCAAAGAGGAAGAAACAAAGATTCTGGAAGACTACGTGAGATCTGGAGGAATGCTCTTTGTCTGGCACTCCGGCCTTGCACGTTTTCCAGAGAGCTACAACAGGCTTGTTGGAGGAAGGTTCATCCACCATCCACCTCAGAAGAAAGTGAGATACTACGGCAAGGACGTTGAATTTGAACTCGTAGATGAACACTATTTCGTGGATCTGTATTCCGATGTGGAGATATTCCTCTGGAGTGAATCAGAAGACGGTACCTCCATCGCGGGCTGGATGAAAAGATATTACAACGGAAAAATACTGGCCCTCACATCTGCTCACAGTGAGGGCCTGAAGGATCAGGTCTTTAGAGATTTTTTGAAGAAAGTTCTCAACACCTTTGTTAATCAGGCTTCATGGTAACTCTCCACCGGATAGTCGATCTCCTCGAGTTTCTTCAAAACACTGTCCAGATCTTCCGTTTCAACAACCACTTTCTTCTCTTCCACGCTCACTTCGTAGTTTTTAACGCCCAGTTCTTCCAGCGCCTTCGAAATTCTCATTTTGCAGTGATTGCAGGAAATATCCGGAACGTTGAGTACGTACCTCATGGCAGCACCTCCTCAGATTTTGATCGTTCACTCTCTCACCCTCATAGAGTTGAGAGTCACAGTGATGGAACTGAAAGCCATGGCGAGTTCTGCGATCACCGGATGAAGCAATCCCATCATCGCCATTGGAATGGCCACCACGTTGTAGAAGAAGGCCCAGAACAGGTTCTGTTTTATGATTCTGAAGGTTTTTCTCGACACCTCGATGGCATCGACGACTTTTGATATACCACCCTTTGTTATGATGATGTCTGCACTGTCGATGGCAAGGTCTGTTCCTGAACCTATTGCTATTCCGACGTCTGCCCCTTTCAAAGCAGCGGCGTCGTTCATACCGTCTCCCACCATCGCAACTTTCTTTCCCTGAGCCTGGTAAGACCTCACAAGGTCCAGTTTTTCAGAAGGCTTCACACCCGCGTGGAACTTCTCTATCCCAAGTCGCCTTGCAACCGCTCTTGCTGTCTTTTCGTTGTCTCCCGTTATCATGACAGGTTCTATTCCCATCTCCTTGAGCCTTCTCACGGCCTCGGGACTGTCTTCCCTGATAGGATCTTCTATCGCAAGAAATCCCACAACTTCACCGTTTCTTCTCACCTCAACCACGGTCTTTCCCTCTTCCAGAAGAGACTCGTACTTTGAATAATCCAGAGGCTTCCCGACAAAATACTCTTCTCCTTTGTAACGTGCCCTCACTCCTTCTCCTGGGATCTCTTCCACGTTTTCTACCCCAACCACATCCTGAGAGAGTTCAGAAATTGCCTTTGCAAGAGGATGGTTCGAGTTTCTCTCTATACTCGCAACAATTTTGATCAGTTCAGCGGAGAGATTGTGATCCACCACCTTTGGACTACCCTCGGTGAGCGTTCCTGTCTTGTCTGTGAGCACCACTCCTATATCCTTCGATGTCTGAATCGCCTCGGCGTTTCTTATGAGAAGGCCCTTCTTTGCAGCAAGTCCCGTTCCCGTGACGAGCGCCATGGGAGTTGCAAGACCAAGAGCGCACGGACACGCTATGACGATCGTTGCAACGAAGACGAAGACAGAGAAGGTCAGCGGGTCACTGGTTTGTATGATCCAGGGAAAGATTTCTCTTGCCTTTTCTACAAAGGGTAGGAAGGTTTCGTAGTTGAAATACCACACCAGGGCACTGACTACTGCAAGAATAATGATCGTTGGGACAAACCACATGGTGATTCTATCGGCCAGAGCCTGAATCGGCACCTTCGAACCCTGCGCTTCCTGAATCAATTTGATCATTTGAGACAGAAAGGTGTCTTCTCCTATTTTTGTGACTTTTATTTTGATAGGACTCGATACGTTCAAAGAACCGCCGATCACTTCATCGTTTTCTTTTTCAAAACCGGTATGGATTCTCCCGTTACTACAGATTCATCGATTGAAGATTGGCCTTCCACGATCACTCCATCCACGGGTATTCTTTCACCGGGTTTCACGAGTACTATGAACCTTTCTTTCACTGCCTCTATCGGCATCATTACTTCTCCTTCATCGGTGATGACGCGGGCTTCTTTTGCTTGAAGTTTCAAAAGGGCTTTGATTTCCTTGCTGGCCCTGTCACGCAGGTAAGACTCTATGAAACGTCCGGTGATATGAAACGCAACGATCATCGCGCCGATGGCACCAAAGGACATCACAGGAAGTCCCACACTGTCAAGAACAGCCGTCACCCAGGAAGTCACCGCACCGAAGAAGATGAGTGTGTCCATGTTTGTGTGTTTGTGTGTGAGGGCTATCCATGCACCTCTGATCGTTCCCCTTCCCACGTAGAACGTAACGAACGCACCAGCAAACAACTCTATCCAGGTGAAATATGGCACCTCAGAAACAAACATGTGGTAGATCATGAGGAGGGCAAGGGGGGCTGTGACGAGCCAGGCAAGTATCAGATTTCTCTTTGACTCTTCGTATCGCTTTTTTTCCACATCTTCTGGAGATTCCGTTGTTACTCCGTATCCCACTTCCTCCACGGCTTTTTTGATCTCCTCGAGGGAAATCTCTTTCTCTGCCACGATGAAACCAGTTGAAGTAGCAAGGTTCACAGCCGCGAACTTCACTCCGTCGAGTTTTCTCAGGGCCTTTTCAACGGTCTTTGCACAGGTAGCACACGTCATCCCTGTCACAGTGAAGGTTTTCTTTATTTTATCATTATTATTCACAGCACGATCCTCCATCATCTTCTGATCGACCATCCTGCCATACCTCCCTCGCCCAGGTTTCTGCAATGCACGCTCCCATGGTGATAGCAACTTCGAGGATCTCTTTTATTTCATCCTTTGTGGCACCCATTTCGATCGCTTTCTGATAATATCCCTGAGCACAGGGTTTGCACTTTTCCACAACCGCTATGGCTAAAGCCGTCAGCACTTTGTACTTTGCAGGGATAGAACCGTCAGCGAAAGCCTTGTTTCTCATTCTTACAACGGCACCACTCACTTCAGGGAATTCCTTTCTCCAGCGTTCAAATTCACTCATCCTGGATCCTCCTTTTCATTCTTTCGTACTCTTCTTCGGTGATCTCACCGCGGGCAAACCTTTCCTTCAGTATCTCAAGAGCCTTTTTGTTACTGGTTCTTCCTTCCGTTTTCTCATGTCTTTCTCCTCCAAGCCACCTGAAGAGAAAGGCAAAGAGAACCACCAGAATAACTGCCCAGAAAATCATCATGATAACTCCTCCCCAGTTCCAGGGCCAGAAGCCCCAGCTCCAAAAACAAAAAGGACACATCGTTGATTCCTCCTCTCAAATTATGCTACACTAATTGTAGCACATTATGAGAGACTAATTCAAGTCGAATTTTTCCAGTAAGGAGGTGGATTTTATGAAAGTGAAGGATCCCGTCTGCGGAATGAAGATCGAAAAGGAAGAGGCGGTGGAAAAGGTGGAATACATGGGGAAAGAGTACTACTTCTGTTCTCAAGAGTGTGCTGAAAAGTTTAAAGATAATCCAGAACAATACGCGCACCGGGGAAAGTCACGTGGTCATGGATGTTGTCATTGAAAGATTAAAAAAAGGCGCCGCCCGGCGCCTTTTATTCGTTCAGGATTTCTTCTATCTCCTTCATCACATCCTCTGTGAGTTTTTCTTTGATCTCCACCGCCTTCAAATTCTCTTCCAGTTGCTCTGGCCTGCTCACTCCAAGGATGACACTGCTCACGTTCCTGTTCTTCAGTATCCAGGCGATGGCAAGTTGAGGAAGACTCGCTCCCAGTTGATCCGCTATTTTCTGGAGTTTTCTGAGTTTTTCGAATGTCTTTTCGTTGAGCAGTCCTCCTTCTTCGAGCCACTTTCTCACCTGCGGGAACGTGGCAAGCCTCGATCCTTCCGGGATACCGTTGTTGTACTTTCCAGAAAGAAGGCCCGAGGCAAGAGGAGAATACGTGGTGAGACCCATACCGTACTTTTCGTACAGAGGAGCGTATTCTTTCTCCACTCTCTCCCTCACGAACATGTTGTACTGCGGCTGCTCCACGATGGGTGGCATAACTCCCAGTTCCCTGCAAACCCTGTGAGCCTCTTCTATCTCTTTCGCACTCCACTCAGAAGTTCCCCAGTAGAGTGCAAGCCCTTCTCTCAAAATGTAGTCCATCGCGAAGACAACTTCTTCCATGGGAACGTTCGGATCGGGTCTGTGACAGTAGAGGATATCCACATAGTCCATCTGAAGCCTCTTCAAAGAGTTCCAGGTCCCCTCGAGAAGATGCTTCTTCGAAAGCCCCAGATCGTTCGGGCCACTTCCACCCCAGAAGATCTTCGTGGAAACGACAAGATCTTCTCTTCTGAAGCTTTTGAGAATCTTTCCGAGCATAGCCTCCGCTATTCCACCCGCATACGCCTCTGCCGTGTCGAAGAAGTTTATCCCACTGTTGAACGCTTTTTTCACAACCTCGGTGGCCATGTCCAGATCGAGTTGTTTTCCAAAAGTGAGCCACGATCCGAGTGAAAGTTCGCTGATCTTGATACCCCATTTTCCAACCTTCCTGTACTCCATAAACAGCACCTCCTCACAGCAGACTGGAAACAGACACCCTGTTTCCCTGAGATCTCACACATGCTTCTATGAAGGCAAGATCCTTCAGCGCCTCGAGAGGATCTCCCAGATCGTTTCTCTTTTCTCCCATGATCACACGGTAGAAATCCTCGAATTCTCTCTGATAACTATCCTGATGGGGAACTTCTATCTCTTCTCCGTTCAGGACTATTCTGTCCCAGAATATTTCCATTCTTCCTTTCGTTCCAACGATCTCGAACCTGTCGTCTCCTCTCAGAGAATAGGAAACCGTGTAATTTCCAACAACACCGCTTTCAAACTCAAAAATCGAAGAAAGAAAATCCATTCCCCCGAGAAGCGGGGAAAGATCCTTCGCAACGGCGGAAACCCATTCTATCTCACCAAGGATCAACCTCATCGCCGCCGCGTGGTGAACACCACCGTCCGAGAGAAAACCTCCAACGTGTTTCGGTTTCTTCCTCCAGTCGGTGTGAACGTATTTGTTGTTTTCGTCCATTCCCACCCAGATCTGCCAGCTCATGAAAACAGGATCACCTATCGACCCGCTCTCAACCAGTTCTTTTGCCTTCCAGAACGCTGGAACGTGTCTGAAATTTTCCGCGATGTAGACTGTTTTTTCAGACTTTTTTGACAACTCGACAACTTTCTTTCCCGTTTCTACGTCCGTTGAAATGGGTTTTTCACAGATCACATGGACTCCTTTTTGAAGGGCCTTTTCAATGAACGAGAGGTTCAATTCAACGGGAAGTGTGAGGTCGACCGCGTCAACAAGACCAGAATCCAAAAGTTCCTCGTATCTATCGAAAACAACAGGATTTCCGACCATTTTCGCGAACTCTTCAGCGTGAGACTTCGTTCTACTCGTGACAGCCGTGATCTCAAAGAGATGGGAAAGGTTCTTCAGAGCAGGAAGGTGCAGCTCTCGAGCGGCGATTCCACACCCCACAACACCCAATCTGATCTTTCTCAAAGGCTTCACCTTCTTTCATGTGGTTTCCAAATACATTATAGTTTGAAAATGTTTTCATTTCAATGTTCAGTGAAGACGTCGATCCAAGGTTTTTCAAATGAAAAAGCGGTGTAGAAGATTATGGAGATGATGAAAAGTACAACTATCACTGTTTTGAAATCTGTTCCGAGAGAATTTCTTTCCAGATTTCTCTCGAAAATTTCCGACAGGATCGCAGCAAGGAAGGTTACCACAAAAGCCCAGGAAAGATCCACAGCAAGCGATTCGATGTGTCCAAAGAACACAGGAAGCATGTACCAGATGAGCACTATGAACCAGGGAAGAAGAACTGTTGATAGGATACGAGGATACCAGAACCCGTGTTTTTTCTTTGCGAAGAAATACTCGATGATATTCGTGAAAAAGTACGCCCAGAAGCCGATCTTGAGATGTTCAAAGACAGACTCGTCAACTCCACAGATGGGCTTTAAGAATTCCCAGCCGGAGAGTTCGTAGCCAAAGTGAAGAACAGCGTAGATACCCAGAAAGATCAAAGCCTTCCAGAGCATCATCACACCTCCCCTATACGAAGCTTGTACAAATTCTAACACCAGAACAAAAAAGGGCGGAAATCCGCCCTTGAACACACTACTGTTGGTAAAACTCTCACTCTTTCAGAAGGATCAAGACATCGAGCGGTTGCAGTCTTGCCTTTTTTTCATACAAATTTCCTTTGATCAGATCCCTGAACGTTCCTTCCGGCAAGTCAACGATCTGCGGTTCATGAGAGTGATTGAAGAGAAAGTAGAAGGTCTTCTCTCCTTTGACTTTCTTTATCACCTCTACACCATCTGGCGGTGTGATCTCTGCTCTGAGATCGTGTTCTCTCTCTATGAACTTCACAAGATCCCATACAAGATCGAAAGACGCGGAAGAACCTACGTAGTAAACCCATCCGCCACCGTATCTGTTTCTCAACACGGCAGGTTCGTTCATGTAATAGTCCCTTCCAAATCTTCCGAGCACTTCCGCTGTGGTGGTTTTTATGTAGTCAAACACCAAACTACACTCGTACCTTTTGCCAAACATCAAGATTTCGTTTTTCTCCTCAGGTGGCAAAGCATCTATTTCTTCCACATAGCCCCCCATAAGATCGCGAAGATAACCTGGATAACCTCCCAGAACAACCTGATCGTCTTCATCGACAATACCGCTCATTGTTGTGAGGATCAAGATTCCTCCGTTCGAGACGTAATCTTTCAGCTTCCGTGCAAGTTCTTCGTCCACCATGTAAAGCGCCGGAGCAACGATGATCCTATATCCCTCAAAATTCTGATCTTTACCAACAACATCGACTCCAAGACCGGTTTTCACAAGTGCCTTGAAATACTTTTCTGCTTCGTTCAGGTACTTGAAGTCTATGTTCGGTGTCAGAGTGTCTTCCATCGCCCACCAGCTTTCCCAGTCGAAAAGAAGAGCAGTCTGTGAGACAACCCTTGTGTCGAGAATATCCGATAAGGACTTTATCTCTTCTCCCACTCTTTTCACTTCTTGAAAGACCCTTGTGTTCGGACTGTCGACATGCGTGATAACAGCCCCGTGGAATTTTTCTACTCCTCCTTTTGATTGTCTCAGTTGAAAGAACATGAGAGTCTCTGCACCGTGAGCGAGAGCGTGATAACTCCAGAGCCTCATCTCTCCTGGTCTTTTCTGGGGATTGTACCATCTCCAGCACGCCTGCGAAGGAGACTGTTCCATTAGGACGAAGGGTTTTCCTTCTTTCAAACCGCGTATCAGAGAGTGTCTCAAAGAAATCACGGAGAAATCTTCTTTGTAACCGGGATAGTTGTCCCATGCTGCAACGTCCATATGATTCGCCCATTCGAAATAGTTCCACTCCTTGAAAGTTGCCGCAATCAGATTCGTGGTGACGGGTATGTCTGGAGTGTGTTTCTTTATTGCCCTGTATTCCTCCAGGAAACACTCGAGCATACTCTGTGTCATGAAGCGTCTGTAATCCAGATAAAGTTCCGGAAGAACAGATTGATACCTGTCCTTTCTCCAGAAGAGAACACTTCTCGTTGTTGGAACAGGAATCTCTTCCCAGGCGGTGAAGGTCTGGGACCAGAAACGCGTGTTCCATCTTCTGTTCAATTCATCGAGTGTGCCGTACTTTTCCTTCAACCAATTCTGAAACTTCCCCCTGCAGATATCACAGTAGCAGTAGTTCAAATATTCGTTGTTCACGTGCCAAAGAACGAGAGCAGGGTGATCCTTGAAATGTTCTGCGAGTTTCTCTGCGATGTTTCTTGCAAAATATCTGTACTTCTCACTGTTGGGACAAAAGTTCTGTCTGCCTCCCTTCTCTCGCTTTACACCGTTCACGTCTGTGAGAAGGATTTCAGGGTATTTCTGCGTCATCCAGTGAGGGGGAGCGGATGTGGGAGTTGCAAGACAGACATAGATACCTTCTTTGTACAGACGATCCATCACTTTTTCGAAGAACGAAAAATCGTAAGTGTTCTCGTCTGGTTGGATAAGACTCCATGAGAAAACCCCGAGGGTGACCACGTTGATACCTGCTTCTTTGAACATCCTGATATCTCTTTCGAACGTTTCCTCGTCCCACTGTTCCGGGTAGTAGTCTCCTCCGTACCAGATCACAGGAAGTTTCGGATTTACCACCCACGTTCACCTCCAAAAAACCCCGGCGATCGCCGGGGCTTTCTCATTTCTGTTCTATGTAGAATTGTATCGGCATGGCGTTCCATGGACTGAAGAACGGCGTTGCCGTCACCAGTTCCTCCGGTACGTTCTTGAAGTTGTTCTTAACGATGGCAGGAGATATATCTTCGCCCACTGTTCCTATCATCCAGAGATTTTCCCTGTGGATCTTCGTTACTTCTTTCATGAGTTCCTTGATCTTTTCAGGATCGGAAGTGTTTTGAATCTCCTTCCATACGTCGAGTAGCTTTTCGAGAGTCTCCTTTATACCCTCGGGTGGAACGATCGCATCTTCCTGCTGTAGATATTCCTTCAGAGATTCTTCTCCTTCAAGGTAAGAACCAGCCCAATCAGCCCAGCCAATGTACCACGCGGAAGCGTACTCCGTGCTTCCAGGAATGATCCACAGGGGATCCACAAGGGGCTGACTTGCCCTGTCCATCACCCAAGCCTGTGCATCGAAATCGTGTGCACTGAGCCTCGAATCATAGAGTGACCTTTCGAGGTTTTCGATTTCGACCCACACACCTATCTGTTTCCAGTATTCTTTCACCATCGTCCAGACATCAACGTGGGTCTGACCAGTGACCTGTACGGTGAATCTCAGAGGTTTTCCATTGGGAAGAAGTCTGTACTCGCGTTTGCTGTCCCACTTCAGTCCCATTTCGTCGAGGAGTTTGTTTGCTCTGTCTGGATCATACTCCACATACGCCTTCTCCCATTCGGGATCGTAGTACGGAGATCCACTCACGAACGAGGCTTGCCTTGGTTCTGCGAGTCCGTTGAAGAGAATCTCGTTGATCTCTTCTCTGTTGATAGCAAGTGACAGCGCCTGTCTAAATCTCACGTCCCTGAAAACTTCTCCAAGTACAGGATCTGGTGGATCGGAGATGTTCAGCATTAACATGCTCACAGATCCATTGTCGGTTTTCCATCTCAAAACCTTGTAACCACCGTTCTTGGCGTTTTCGAGAAGAAGCGGCAAAACACCCGGGCCGGGTCCCAGAAGACCAATGTGCCTCCACTGCATATCGATTTCTCCGGAGATTGCTTTCAACATGATAACCTCACTACTTTGAACGTATTCGTGTCTGATCCTATCGATGTAAGGCAGTTGATTCCCTTCGATGTCAACCGCCCAGAAGTATGGATTTCTCTCGAGTATGTAGAACTGTTCTGTTGGATCTGTGATGGGTTTCCAGGGTGTCAAAACGGGCAGATCAAGACTTTCGAGAAAATCACTTTTGTCATTGAAAAGATCTACCCATGTGTTGTGAACACCCTCAACCATTTTCTTTTCGATCTCTTCCATAGGGGTGTAATTTGGGTGGAATTGCTTCAAGAAATGTTTGGGAAGCCTGTGAATCCCTCTGTTCGCCACCTGAAGCAGAAACAGAGCGTACGGTTGTTTGAACACGAATTTCACCGTGTAGGGATCAGGAGCTTCCACCCTGTCGAGAAGTCTGTACCAGGCGGGTTTCGCAGGGGTGAGTTCATCGTTCCCCAGTATATCGTCGACCCAGAAAAGAATATCTTCGGAAGTGTAGGGATGACCATCGGACCACTTCATGCCTTCTCTGAGATGAAAGACATATACTTTTCCATTTTCAAGTATGTCCCAGCTTTTCGCTACTCCCGGTACAAACTTCTCTCCGTTCTTGTCCCAGAACACAAGACTCGCTTGGTTGATCCTGGGAATACCCCACCTGTCAGAAGGCCCTTTCCAGACTCTCCTCCAGGTGCCACCGTACTGTCCTACACTTTCCTCAGGAACTACAACAAGAGGTTCCTTTGGAAGCCTCTGCTCGACCGGTGGGAGCTTTCCTTGTTTCACAAGTTCGGCAAGCATGGGTGCCTCGTTGAACTTTTCAATCTTTTTACCCGTGGCTTTGTAGTAGTCTTCAGGTGTTGCGTAGACACTCCAGGAAAGACCAATCACAATGAACAATGAGACCAGCAGAAAAACAAAGACTTTCCTCATGAACACACCCCCTTTGATGAATGTTTTTATTTTTTCCTCTAAAGAAATTTCTTCGTTATTATACTACCACCACTGTACAAAGAGAACCAAACACGAAAAAATCCGATTTTCTGGAATTATTCACAACTATCGATAAATATCGATTTTTACCGTCAATTTTCTCATCTGAAACTGTATTTCCTAATTTGAAAAAGCCTTCAGAAAAGATACTCGACGTTAATCTTCTATAATTCGCTGGTATCTGGTTTCAGAGGAATTATTCAAACTCTGCGTGAAAACAGTTTCATGATAATCTTAGTTCAAAAGGAGGTGGGCCAAGATGCGTTTCACAGAAGGGCTGTGGAGATTGAGAGAAGGGGTACAGCTGTTCAAACCAGAACAGGTGTACGAATACTCCTGCGATGGAAAAAGATTGATCCTTCGATCGCCGTTTCAGAGGGTGGAGCACCGGGGACAGACGCTTCAGGGTCCGGTCTTCGAGATCGAGATCTCCTCTCCGTTTGAAAACGTAATAAGAATTCGGTTCAGACATTTCAAGGGAGTACTCGAAAAGTCACCGTACTACGAAATCCACCAGGATGAAAGCTTCACACCGGATATCAAAGAAACAGAAGGAAGTTTTATCTTCACCTCAGGAAAGGTAAAAGCGATCATAAGGAAGAATCCTCTCAAGATGGAATTCTTCTACGAAGATCGTTTCCTCACGAAATCGGATCTGGGATACGCCGTGGCACCAGAAGGGAGGTTCTGTCTTGAAAGACTTCATCTGAGTGTGGGAGAGATGATCTACGGTCTCGGAGAAAGATTCTCACCTTTCGTCAAAAACGGTCAGAGAGTTGTCATGTGGAACGAGGACGCCGGAACGATCTCCGATATGACCTACAAGAACATCCCGTTCTATGTGAGCAGCAGAAAGTACGGTGTCTTCGTGAACGATCCTGGAAAGGTGGACTTCGAAATTGCAACAGAACATGTGGAAAAGGTGCAGTTCAGTGTGAAAGGAGAGACTCTGGACTATTTCATCATCGCTGGAAAAGATCTGAAAGAAGTTCTGGAACGCTACACACTTCTCACAGGACGGCCAGAACTTCCTCCTGGCTGGAGCTTTGGACTCTGGCTCACCACATCCTTCACCACACAGTACGATGAGAGAACTGTGATGGAGTTCGTGGATGGCATGAGAGAACGTGACATACCCCTTCATGTCTTTCACTTCGACTGCTTCTGGATGAAGGAGTTTCACTGGGTGGATCTTGAGTGGAACAGGGAGAACTTCCCCGACCCTGAAGGGTTGTTGAAACGCCTCAAAGAGAAGGGACTGAAGGTGTGCGTCTGGATAAACCCCTATGTCTCTCAGTTTTCGAGTCTCTTTGACGAGGGAAAAGAAAAGGGCTATTTCCTGAAAAAACCAGACGGAGATGTCTGGCAGACGGACGACTGGCAACCAGGAATGGCGATCATCGATTTTACAAATCCCGAGGCGAGAAAGTGGTTCGCTTCAAAACTGGAAAGATTGATAGATATGGGAGTTGACTGTTTCAAGACGGACTTTGGAGAGAGAATCCCCTCAGATGTGGTCTATTACGACGGATCCGATCCTGAGAAGATGCACAACTACTACACCTATCTGTACAACAAAGTGGTCTTCGAAACCATTGAGAGAAAACTCGGAAAGAGAAACGCTGCCGTCTTCGCGCGGTCTGCAACGGCAGAGAGTCAGAAATTCCCGGTCCACTGGGGAGGAGATTGTCTGGCTTCCTATGAGTCCATGGCGGAAACCCTGAGAGGGGGTCTTTCTCTCGCACTGTGCGGTTTCGGTTTCTGGAGTCACGACATCGGAGGATTCGAGGACATCACAACACCGGATCTGTACAAGAGATGGGTGGCATTCGGTCTTCTGTCCTCTCACAGCAGGCTCCACGGAAATTCGATGTACAAGGTTCCCTGGAACTTCGATGAAGAAGCGGTGGAGGTGCTCAGATTTTTCACGAAACTGAAGTGCAAGCTCATGCCCTATATATTCGCCAGTGCAGTCGAAGCACATGAGAGGGGAATCCCTGTCACGAGACCCATGATTTTTGAGTTTCCAGACGATCCCACCTGTCTCTATCTGGACAGACAGTACATGCTGGGAGAATCACTCCTTGTCGCTCCGATCTTCAGCGAGACGGGAGAGGTAACCTACTACCTTCCAGAGGGAGTCTGGACTCACTTTCTCACCGGTGAGAGGATAGAAGGAGGAAGATGGAGAACAGAAAAATACGACTACTTCGGGCTTCCACTCTTTGTGAGACCAAACTCCGTAATTCCAGCAGGGTCCGTCGATGACAGGCCGGATTACGATTACGCAGACGGTGTCACATTGAACGTTTTTGAAATTTCAAACAAAACAGCGCATGTTTACAACACACGGGACGAGGTGGAATTGAGTGTGAAAGTAGAGAGAAGAGAAAACGAGATACACGTTGAGGTCCTGAAGGACTCCGGAAAACCATGGAAGCTGCTGTTCTGGAACGAAAGGCTTGAGGCAGTGGAAGGCGCTGAGACAAGAGAACTAGAAAAAGGAACAGAGGTGGTTCTCAGCTTCCAGAGAGCGATTTTAAAGACAAAATGAGGGCGCTTCTGCGCCCTCATTTCATAAGCACAAAATCGATACCGGCTATTTCACAGAAGGTTTTGATCTCCTCCACGTAGTCTCCGTAGACGCCGTGGATGTGGTTGGAGGAATATTTGGTCAGGAATTCGTCTATAGGTGTCTCCATCTTCAAAAACGCGTGCGGCCAGTTGTTCTGTATGCTGTCTGCTATCTCGTAGTTTTTCTCCTCCCCAAAGTCCACGAACTCTCCAGGAACGACTGTGAATCTGTACCTTCCATCTTCCCTCGTGAGTCTTCCAAGTGTCACTTTTCCGGGTGCTGCTATGTGTTTTACCGCTGCACCACCTGCGGGGAAGTAGAACGTCTGTGGATAGAACTCCACTTTCTTCATGTTCTCGTCGGGATCGAACGATCTGGCTGCAAAGTACGTTGCGTGGTTTCCTGAGTTGCACAGATCCAGTACATCGTACTCCTCCACGTAGTGTCTCACGTCCGCAAAGAGCACGGGTGTTTTCGCAATCAGCTTGAAGATCTGCATCGTGAGCGCCCCATCGGAATCTGCCTCTGTTGCGCACACGATCGGTTCGTGCTCTCCTTCCCAGTCGTAGGGATCGTTCAGGAACGTCTCCGTCACATCCATCGTCACGAAGTGTTCTGTGAGTTCGAGCTGGCCTTTTATTCCCACAAAGTCTAATTCCATCTCCTCCACGATCTCCCTCACCGCATGATAGCTCTTTATCTGGAGTTCGAGCTTTTCGGGTGTGAGGTACTTCCCATCGTAGTGAACCGCTTTTGCTTTCTCTTCGATCCAGAGCCTTCCTTTCCTTGCGCGCTCGTCCGGTATCAGCTGGCTTCTTCGAACGATCTCGAACTGGTCTATGTGCTCTACATCGACACCGAAGATCTTGTTCCACAGATCCACGTTAGGAACGGCGGTGTACATACCCATCGATCTTCCACCGAACACACCGTATCTCTGACCCCTGAGTTTTTTGTATGTGCTTCCCGCTCTGATGAATGCCATCACTTTCCTGAGAACTTTCTCGTCTTTTATGTTGCCCCACATTCTGTAGTGCTTCGTTCCGTCCTGTTCCAGCGCTCCCGCCGCAGAGAGCATCGCAACCATACCTGGATACTGCGGGTTTATGTTGGAAAAAAGTAGAAACGGACCCGGTGCGAATTTGCTCGCAAGAACTGTGAAATGAGGGAACGCCCAAACTGCGTAGTTGAAGATGGTAACTTCCGCTCCCTCTTCTGCGAGCCTTCTTGCTTCTCTCTTCGCTATTGAAGGCTTCCACACGATTTCTTTTGCTCTGATTACCTCCACTTCTCCTGTTTCTTCCAGAGTTTTTGCTATCTCATCTTCGAACTTTTTCACAATGCCTTCAAGTTCTCTGTGCACGTACTCTCTTCCATCGGAGAAGCTGATGAGTCCCACCCTGTATTTTCCCTTCATTCTTCCACCGCCTCCAACACGAGTGTTATGCTGTCTGTTTCAAGGAGCTTTTTGGGTACTGTGATTTCCAGGTTCTTTCCCACATTTTTGAAGCTCAATCTCTCCCCCGTCAGGAAATGTCTCACTGTCCCTGCTGATAGATTGAGATCCTCAATTACAATTTTTTCTCCGGTCGGGATACCGAGAAAGATGACAAAGATTCTGTTACATTTTCTGGTGAACCTGATCTCTGTTCCATCCTCAGTCTTCGCACAGCACCTTTCCCAGACAGAAGTACCGTAGATGGCATCTCCGTACTTTCTCAGCCATTCACCAAGGCCCAGGAGTCTTTCTTTTTGCAGATCCGGAATCGTTCCGTCACCCTTTGGCCCAACGTTCAAAAGGAGATTTCCTCCCTTGCTCACAACGTCCACGAGTGTGTAGACGAGCTGTTCAACAGAGAGCATGTGTTCCGGCCCCTCGTTTCGGTTGTATCCAAAAGAGAGCCCTATTCCCCTCGTAAACTCCCATTTGTAGCCCGGCAGATCCCCCGGATAGTTCACGTGGTACTCGGCCGTTTTGAAATCCCAGTGCGGCACTCCCCACCTGTCGTTCACAGAACCTTCTGGATGTTTGTTGTAGTAGTAAGCGAAGAGATACTTCAGGTCTTCCTTTCCTTTCTCCGGCCAGCCCATGTCGTTCCAGAGAACGTCGGGAAGGTACAGATCCACAAGTTCCATGACCTGTTTGTAGGCATAATCTGCGTACTCGTAAGTGTTCGGCCTGATGTAGGAGAGATCCTCGGGGTATCTTATCGGCTCGGTCGTGAAGCGCCAGTCCAGACCTCCTGAGTAGTACACTCCAAATCTCAATCCTGCTTCTCTTACGGCTTTTGCAAGATCTCCTACGAGATCTCTCTTCGGTCCTCTCTTCACGGAGTTGAAATCTGTGTATTTCGTCCCCCACAGACAGAATCCATCGTGGTGTTTCGTTGTCGGTATCACGTACTTCGCTCCTGCTTTTTTGAAGAGATCAGCCCACTCTTGTGGATCCCACTTCTCTGCGGTGAAAAGATCCGCAAACTTCTCGTACTCGAAATTTTCTCCGTAGGTCTTCACGTGGTATTCCCAGGTGGGACTCTCCTTGATCCTGAGGGAATTTTCGTACCACTCTGCGTACGGATTCTGGAAGAACCAGGCATCCATCGGCACTTTACCGAGTTCTCCGGTGGGCGTCGCCCATCCCGGAACAGAGTAAATCCCCCAGTGAATGAAGATCCCAAATTTTGCCTCGTCGAACCACCTCGGCACTGTGTGTTCCCTCAGAGATTCCCAGTCAGGTTTGTAGCGATGATTCACTGTGCATCCCCCTCTTACAAATTGAACTTCTGGACAACTTCCTCATAACCCAAATCATCGTGTATGATGGATTTCAGGGCTGCCAGGACTTCTTCCATGTTTTCTCTCTGCCATACGTTTCTTCCAAACATCACTCCTTTTGCACCTGATCTCACTGATTCCTGAACTACCTTCAGGATCTGTCTTGAACTGTCTGACTTTGGTCCCCCAAGTACAAAAACGGGAATACGAAGCCTATGAATTATCCGAGAGAGTCGACTTTCCCCCAAGAATTGAATCTTCAAGATGTCCGCTCCTATCTCCACGGCTATTCTCGCAGCAGACTCTATGAGATCAAGATCGTTCCTTTCTGAAACATTCTCCCCCCACAAAACCGGTTCGACCACCAATGGCATATCCCAGTGCTCGCATTCTTCAACAGCCTTTGATATCACTTGAACTACTTCGGCTTGTGCACTCTTTTCTAATCCCCATGGGAATAGAATCTTCACGGCATCCACAGCCATTTTCACTGCCTGTTCTACAGAGTATATCAGCTTATGGGCGAATACTTTTTCGAATCTTCCCGGAACAGTTGAACCCATTGGAAGATCTATTGTTAGAATCCGAGCAGGGGCATTTTTCCCTCTGAACAACTGCTCCGTCAATCTCGCTACACCAGGACTCAAAAGAACCCCATCCACGCCACAGGATATCGCTCTCTCTAAAGTCTTCACAGGATCTTCTAGTCCCTCTACGTTTCCAAATATTAAACCGTGATCTAGAGCAATAATAAGAGATCTTCCAGATTTCGGATTTAAAAGTTTTGAGAACCTCACTGCTTTCCCACCATACATCTGACTCACTCCTTATTTTAGAACCCGTAAATTCTGTTTCTGAGTTTTAGATACTCGAGGTATTTTTTCTGGAAATACTCACCTTCGTCTGGCTGGAAATACTCGTACTCAAAATTCTGTGAAACTTCTTTGAAAAACTCTCCCCAATTCTTTTGGCCTGTTTTTGCGATTTTGGCTATCATGGCTGCACCAAGAGCGACGCTCTCGTGAACAGAGAAGACCTTCACAGCTCTGTCGAAAACACTTGCTTTTATCTTCAACCACTCTCTTAGCTGACTACCACCACCCGTTGCCACAACCTCATAGTTTTTCAATCCCAGTTTCTCGAATTCGTTAAGACAACCTCTCATTTCGAAAGCGATCGATTCAAGAACAGCTGAGATGATAACATCTCGATCATCTGTGTCTTTTAAGTTGAAGAACGCTCCTCCGATCTCTTCCCTGTCGAACTTACCACGGAGGTAGGGGAAGAAGAAGACCGCGTTCTTTTGATATTTAAACATCCTGAAAACGGAGTAATCTTCCTTGAGAATTTTGTTGAGGAGCCAGTCGATACAGAATCCGCCTGTGGGAAGACCTGTGAGAAGATAGTATTTACCAGGGATACAGTGAAAACCAGCCTGAAATATACTCGGAGCCTTTTTCAAGTACTTCTTTAGGGTTTCTTTGCTAACTGTCCAAAGTGCAGCCTCTGTCGTACCGGAGGAATCTAGTAACTTGGTTTCATCGTGAACACCGGCAGCATAGGAAGCGGTTATATGATCCTGCCCAGCTGTGGTCACAATCGTGTCCTTTGGAAGACCTGTTTCTTCAGAAATTCCTTTTCTTATTCTTCCTCGAGAAACACCGCTATCAACAACCTCCGGAAGATGCTCTTTTGGGATGCCAGATGCCTCCACCAGTTCTTCATCCCACTTCCCGGTGAGTATATTCATCAAAAGTGTTCTTGAAGAGAGCACCCTATCCATCGCAACGTTTCCTGTCAACAAAAAAGCTATTAAACTTGTCACATCGAGCCATTTGTAAACTCTTTGACTCAGTTCTTCATTTCCTTTGTAGAACTTTTTCATTTTGAACACAGAGTATATCCACGAAGGCCACAATCCCGTTTTTTTGAATATCACATCCGATGGAACTTTTTTTAGAAACTCCCTGTATTCTTCCAGCACGTTCTTGTTGTACCACATCATCCCGTCCTGGAGTACTTCTCCATCCTGCGAAATTGGAAACACCGTCTCTCCGAGTGAAGAGATGCCGATAGCTTTTATCTTCTCTTTTGTGCTCTCTGGAATTGATTTGAGAGAACTCAGAATCTCCACAAAAAGCTTTTTTGATGACAAAAGATCCCCCTCTTTGCTGGAAATCACTGGTGTTTTGAATTTTTTCAAAAACACAACTTTGAAATCATCATCGAACACCAGAACTTTTGTGTTGGTTGTCCCAACGTCTATTCCACAGTACACAAATGATCCCCCACTTTTTAGGGAGCAAAAATTCCTTTCATCAACGCTTTTTTATGAGACGACAGATACTCTCTTACTCCGTTGAGATCCAACCGGTCGGTGACGAGTTTCTCAAAAAGAAACTCCCCTGATTCTATGATCTTCACTGCTTCCTTCATGGTGAACGGATTGAGATAAGAACCGAGTATCTTCATCTCCTTCCGATAGATCTCAAAGGGTGAGATGTCGATGGTTCTGTTCTTTGCTATAACACTGAACTGAAGGAGAGCTCCACCTTTTCCAACGTGATCGAAACACACTTTGAATCCCTCTGCTGTTCCAGAACACTCAACAGCAAGGTCGTATTCACCTTTTGGTTCATCCACCCTCAACTCAAACGTTTGAGTGACGAATTCTGCACGCTTTTCGTCCTTTTCTGAAAGAACAATCTCTGCACCTGGAAAGATCTTCCTGAACACCAAACCAAAGATCACGCCTATACTGCCTGCCCCCACTATGAGGATTCTGTCGAAAAACCCGTGCTTTATCATCTTCACTCCTTCGAGAACACACGAGAGTGGTTCTGCAAACACCGCTCTCTCCACCGGTACATTTTTCAAGGGATAAACCTGTGAATTTTCCACAAGAACGTACTCCGCAAAACCACCCGGCTCTGTCACCCCTGTCGCCTGAAGATTTTCACAGAACTGGGGCATTCCTTTTCTACAGAAGTTGCACTCTCCACAGGATCTGTTGGGATCTATCACGACCATCTGACCCTTTTCAAAATCATCGGACTTTTCGACAACACCTGCGATTTCATGCCCTGGAACAACCGGATAGTTCGCGTTCGTTTCTCCTGAGAAGATCTTGTAATCAGTCCCACAGATGCCACAGGCAAGGACTTTCACAAGTGTCTGTCCTTTTCCAGGAACGGGCGTTTCCAGATCCACAACTTCTGAATCACCAGGACTTTCTATGAGAAGTGCTTTCATAACTTCCCCTCCTCACCAGATGGTATACCCTCCATCTATCACAAGATCGTGACCGGTCATATAATCAGAGGCAGGACTTGCAAGAAAGATGACAGCACCTATCAGATCATCCACCTCCCCCAGCCTTCCAAGTGGAATCATATCGAGCCAAAGGGGAACAAGATCTTTCACCTCTGGAGACTCTATGAGAGGAGTTCTGATGTAGCCAGGGCTTATGCTGTTCACCCTTATACCGTACGGTGCCCACTCGGCGGCAAGTGATCTGGTGAGGTGTATCACGCCCGCTTTTGATGCGTTGTAGGCTGTCTGTTTTTGTGGCCTGTTCACTATATGACCCGACATCGAAGCGATGTTTATGATCTTTCCGTATTTTCTCTCCTTCATTGCGTGGAACTCTGCTTTTGCAGAAAGAAAAACCCCTACCATATTCACGTCTATGACCTTCTTCCACCTTTCCACCGGATAGTTCTCTGCCTCACACCAGTCACCTATTCCTGCGTTGTTAACACCTATGTCAAGTTTTCCCCAATTGTCCAGTACCTTCTTCACTGCATGGAAACAATCCGATTCTTTTGTCACATCCCCCACGTAGAAATCTGCTTCTTTGCCTTTTTCTCTTATCTCTTCAACTGTTTTTCGAGCCGTTTCTTCGTTGATGTCCATGATCAAAACGGATGCTCCTGCCTCTGCCAGTGCATGTGCGATGGCTTTTCCAATTCCCTGACCTCCACCTGTTACAAGAGCAGTTCTTCCCTCGAGAGAGAAAAGTCTTTCAAGAATCTGCATGGTTTCTCCTCCCATACCAATCGTTTCAACACAATATTAACACACTGCGGTTGAATCCGTGTAAGTATAATTGAGTTAAAGAGGCACAGGAGGTGTAAGGTGAATGAATGTTCTCTGCACCGGTGAAATCCTCATAGACTTCATCTCAGAAGATCGGGGAAAAAACCTTTCCCAGAGTGAACTCTTCAGGAAGAAAGCAGGAGGTTCTCCACTGAACGTTGCCGTTGCACTTCGAAGATTGGGAAGGCGCGTTTCTTTTCTTGGAAAACTCGGAAAAGATCAGTTCTCCTCGTTTCTTCTCGAAGCGATGAAAAAGGAAGGCATAGACACAACACACGTAGTTGTGGATCCTTCCTGCAAAACAACGCTCGCTTTTGTAGCGAGGGACGAGATGGGGAACCCGGATTTTGTGTTTTTCAGGGAAAATCCGGCGGACACAAATTTGAGACCTGAAGAGGTGAAACTCAATCCGGAGGATTTTTCTTTCCTCCACATCGGATCTTACTCCCTCGTTGTGGAACCTTCCCGCAGCACCTATCTGAAGGTGATGGAAGAATTTCTCAAAGCGGGAAAACCCGTCTCGTACGACCCGAACGTGAGGGCATCACTGATAGAAGATAGAGAATCGTTTGTGAAAGATTTCCTTGAGATTTCATCCAAGGTCGACATCGTAAAACTCAGTGACAAAGATCTTGAATACATCTTCCAGGAAGATCTGGAAACTTCCGTTGAGAAGATTCCGATAAGAGAAGATGCAGTGCTCTTTGTAACAATGGGAGAGAAGGGATGTCTTGTGAAGTACAGAGGTAAAGTGCGTATGGTACCTGCTTTCAAGGTAGAACCAGTCGACGCAACGGGATGCGGAGACTCGTTCACAGCCGCAGTGATACACAAGTATCTGGAGAAAACACCTGAAACGATCGAAGACGCTGTCGAGATTGGAAAGTTCGCCAACGCCGTCGCCGCTATCGTTATCACAAGAGTGGGCGGTGTAGATGCGATGCCGGTTTTAGATGAAGTTGAAATGTTTCTATCAAATCAGGAACGTTGAGTTAACTTCTTATCAATCAAAGACTAACAGAGATTTTCAAAAATTCCTATCGAGCTCTTAAAGAAAATAAGGGAGAATAGCTTCTGGGAGGTGAAACGATGAAGATCTTTCTGGACACAGCAAACTTAGAAGAGATCAAAAAAGGTGTCGAATGGGGTATCGTGGATGGAGTAACGACGAACCCAACGCTGATTTCAAAGGAAGGAGCAGAGTTCAAACAGAGAGTAAAAGAGATCTGTGATCTGGTGAAAGGTCCCGTTTCTGCGGAAGTTGTGTCTCTCGACTACGAAGGTATGGTGAGAGAGGCGAGAGAGCTCGCTCAGATCAGCGAATACGTGGTGATCAAGATACCAATGACACCCGATGGCATCAAAGCGGTGAAGACTCTCTCCGCGGAGGGTATAAAGACAAACGTGACACTCGTGTTCAGCCCAGCCCAGGCTATTCTGGCCGCGAAAGCGGGAGCAACTTACGTGAGCCCCTTCGTTGGAAGGATGGACGATCTTTCAAACGACGGGATGAGGATGCTTGGGGAAATCGTCGAGATCTACAACAACTACGGTTTCGAAACCGAGATCATCGCCGCAAGCATCAGACATCCGATGCATGTTGTGGAGGCGGCACTCATGGGTGTGGATATCGTGACAATACCATTTGCCGTGCTGGAGAGACTCTTCAAACACCCAATGACGGATCTTGGAATAGAAAGGTTCATGGAAGACTGGAAAAAGTATTTGGAGAACCTGAAGAAATAAAGAGCCCGCCACCCGGCGGGCTTTTTTAAGCTACCCACATGTTGTCTATATGAACGACCACCTTGTTTCCTTCGTATCCGAGGATCTTTTTCAAATCGGAAGATTTGTGACCCGCTATTTTCTCCAGATCCGAAGACGAGTAATTCACGATTCCTCGACCGACGAGTTCTCCTTCTTCGTTCACTATCTCCACCACATCTCCCACATCGAACGTTCCTTCCACACCTGTGACACCAACAGGCAGCAGACTATTACCGCTTTTGAGTGCTTCTTCAGCTCCTTTGTTTACGTATATCTTCCCCGCAGGTTCTGAAAGAAAGGCGATCCAGGCTTTTTTGCTTTCAAGCGTCCTTGTGGTTCAAAAACAGTACCGACAGGTTCTCCCTTCACAAACCTTGTGAGGTTTGAAACGTCGTTTCCGCTGCATATGGTCGCTTTCACACCGCATCTTGAAGCCATCAACGCAGATTCTATCTTGGATCTGATACCACCAGTTCCCCAGCTGCTCTTTCCCATATCTTTCAGTTTCACCGACTCGTCGAATCTTTCGACGAGTTTTCCGTTCTCATCGATGACTCCATCCACCGTTGTGAAAAGCACAAGGAAGTCCGCATCCCAGGCTATCGAGAACATGGCAGCGAGCGTGTCGTTGTCACCGAGTGTGATCTCCTCTGTTGCAACTGTGTCGTTTTCGTTCACGATGGGTACAACATCGAACTCCGAGAGTCCGATCAGTGTGTTTCTGAGGTTCAGGTACCTTTTTCTGTTGGAAAAAGTGTCCCTTGTGAGCAGGATCTGGGCGATTTTGATGCCATAGAAATCGAAGGCGTTTTCGTACACCTTCATGAGCTGGACCTGTCCCACAGCGCAGAGAGCCTGTTTTATGTGAAGGTCCTGTGTTCTCTTTCCTTTTCCAAGATAAGTAAAGCCCGCAGCGCGGGCCCCAGATGTGATGATGGAAATTTCGTGCCCTTGACTTTTCAAACGTGCAACCTCGCGACAGAGTTCTGCGATGTAAGACTTTCTCAAGCCAGAACTTCCCACAAGCAGGTTGCTTCCAACCTTTACAACGACTTTCATAATCATTCCCTCACATGATAATTTCCAAGAACGACGAATTTGTACGTGGTGAGCTCTCTGAGTCCCACAGGACCTCTTGCGTGGAATCTCTGAGTGCTGATTCCGATCTCGGCACCGAATCCGAACTGTCCACCGTCTGTGAACCTGGTCGAAGCGTTCACGTAAACGGCTGCGGCATCGATTTCTGAAACGAACTTTTTAGCGTTCGAATAGTTTTCAGTCAGAATCGATTCGGAATGTCCTGTGGAATATTTCTTTATATGCTCAATTGCCTCATCCACATCTCTGACCACTTTGATGGCGATGATGAGATCCAGATACTCGGTGGGCCAGTCCTCTTCAGTAGCCGGTACCACGTCCGGCACGATTTCTCTGGTCTTTTCACAGCCTCTCACTTCGACGCCGTGTTTTCTCAGCTCCTCCACGATCACAGGAAGAAACTCCTTCGCTATCTTCTCATGAACGAGCAGTTTCTCTGCAGCGTTACAGGTACCAGGCCTTTGTGTCTTCGCGTTTATTATGACCGGAACAGCCTTCTTCAGATCGGCGCTCTCATCGACGAAGATGTGACAGTTTCCAACACCTGTTTCCAGTACCGGAACAGTCGCGTTGTCACGCACAAAGCTGATGAGGCCGTATCCACCACGTGGAATGACGAGGGAGAGATACTCTCTGAGCCGTATCATCTCAAGAACGAGGGATCTGTCGGTGTTCTCTATGAATTCAACGGAGCTTTCTGGAATCTCTGTTTCTTTGAGCGCTTCCTTTATGGCTGAGACTATCGCCTTGTTCGAGTTAAGAGCGTCGGATCCGCCCCTGAGCAGTATGGTGTTACCGCTCTTCAGGGCCAAGATCGTGGTCTCCACAGTGACGTTCGGCCTGGATTCGTAAATGATTCCTATCGGACCGATGGGAACCCTCACCCTCGCGATTCTGAGTCCGTCTTCTCTCACCCAAGAATCGATTACTTCTCCCACGGGATCTTTCAGTCCAATCACCGTCTCGCAAGCTTTTATCATCTCATCGATTCTTTTATCGTTCAGGGCGAGTCTATCGACAAGGGATTCTTTCACACCCCGCTCGCGGGCCTTTTCCACGTCGATTCTGTTCGCCTCGAGGATTTCTTTTCTCCTCTCATCGAGTTTCTCGGCTATCTTCTTTATCGCTTTGTTCTTTTCCCTCGTCGTCGCGTTTCTCAGAACATCCCAAGCCTCTCGTACCTTCTTCGCCTTCTCGAGGAGTTCATCCACAACTCTCACCCCCTAAACCTTCGGGAAGGAACCGTGTTTTTTCAGATAGTTCACTATACCGTCTTCTTTCAGTATCTCGAGGAGAAACTTCGGAATAGGAGTGAATCTGTATTCTTTCCCTGTTGTGAGGTTCTTCAAAATACCGTTTTCGAGATCTATCTCAAGTTCGTCTCCCTGGTTGATCTCGTCGACTTCTTTGAGCTCTATAACCGGAAGCCCCACATTGATGGCGTTTCGGTAAAAGATCCTTGCGAAAGACTTCGCCACGATACAGGAAACACCAGCGATCTTTATGATACGCGCAGCGTGCTCTCTGGAAGAACCAAGTCCGAAGTTCTTGCCGGCCACGATGATGTCACCTTTCTGCACCTTCTTTGCGAAATCTTCCATGGCATCTTCCAGGACGTGTTTTGCGAGCTCCTCAAGATTGTTCCTCAGATGAAAGTACCTTCCAGGTGCTATATGGTCAGTCGATATATTGTCACCGAACTTCCAGACTCTTCCCCTTATCATGCTCCACCCTCCTTCAAATGAACCTTCTCGGATCTGTGATGTATCCAGTTACCGCGGTGGCTGCCGCCGTTGCAGGAGAAGCAAGGTATATCTCCGCGTTGGGGTTTCCCATCCTTCCCTTGAAGTTTCTGTTCTGCGTGGAAAGTACCCTCTCTCCGTCTCCAAGAACACCCATGTGGATTCCAACACACGGGCCGCAACCCGGTGGTATAACTGCCGCTCCAAGTTCAACGAATTTCTTGATTATTCCCTTTTCAAGGGCGTCCATGTAGACCTTCCTTGAAGCAGGGCCAACGATCAGCCTCACATCCGGGTGCTTTCCGTGTTTCTCAAGAATTTTCAAAGCGATCTCAAGATCCTGGAGTCTTCCGTTCGTACAGGTTCCTATGAACACTTGATCTATCTTTATCTTTTCCTTTTCAACCTCGCTTACCTTTCTCACGTTGTCCACATAGTGAGGCAAAGAGACGAGTGGTTCGAGTGTGGTGGCATCTATCTCTATCTCTGTCTCGTAAACCGCGTCTGGATCTGCTTTCAACTCTCTGAAGTCCTCCTCTCTTCCCATCTTTTTCAGGAACTCTCTGGTCTTCTCATCAGAAGGCATGAGACCTGCTTTCGCTCCCACTTCCACCGCCATGTTGGAAATGGTGAGTCTGTCCTCCACATTCATATTTTCGATACAGCTTCCGTGGAACTCCAACGCTTTGTAAGTTGCGCCGTCGCTTCCCAGAATTCTCGCGATCTCGAGAATAATGTCTTTCGCGTAAACTCCATCCTGTAACTTCCCGTTCACCACAACTTTGATCGACTCAGGTACTTTGAACCAGTTCTGTCCAAGCCCGAAGATGATCGCAACATCTGTGGACCCCATTCCCGTTCCGAAAGCACCGAGCCCACCGGCAGTGCAGGTGTGCGAATCCGCACCTGCTACCAGATCGCCGGGTTTCACGTATTTTTCCGCGAGGATCTGGTGGGATATCCCGTCTCCCGCATCGAAAACCTTGACTCCCATCTCTTTTCCAAATTCTCTCATCATCTTCTGCGAATTCGAAAGCTCTTTCCTCGGGCTCGGAGAAGCGTGATCGATGAAGAGGAAGGCCTTCGGGACCTTCACTTCTTTGAAGCCGAGTTCTCTGAATTCGTTTATCATCAGGGGGCCTGTTCCATCCTGGGCCATGGCTATATCCACTCTCGCGAGTACGATTTCTCCGGCTTTCACGTCTCTTCCAGTATGTTCAGAAAAGATCTTTTCTGCGAGTGTCTTACCCATTCTCATCCCTCCGCTCGATAGGAATGTATTCGACATCCATAGGACCCACGTACTCACTAGTTGGTCTGATCAGCTTGTTGTCGCTCACGTATTCGATCACATGAGCGGTCCATCCGACAACGCGAGCAGTTGCAAACAGGGCAGTGAACATGTTCCTTGGAAAACCGAGCTCTTCGAAGAGAACGCTCGAATACAGATCCACATTCGGGTATATGTTTTTGATCTTGTTAGAAACGATGTATTCTTCCAGCTTGCTGGCGATTCTGAACAGTTTGCTATCTGGAAAGTGTTCCTGAAGAACTCTCTTCAAAAACACCGCTCTCGGATCGTAAGTTTTGTAAACTCGATGCCCGAATCCCATGATCTTTCTTTTCTCTTTCAGACACTTTTGAACGAACTCTTCCACCCTGTCTTCACTTCCGATCTCTTCTAGCATGGGCGGAACCTTTTCACTCGCACCACCGTGGAGAGGACCCTTGAGCGCACCGAGAGCCCCTACAATACAGGAATAAAGATCGGAGAGTGTGGAAGCTATCACAAGCGCGGCAAAGGTGGAAGCGTTTATATCTTGCTCCATGAGAAGAATGAACGCAGATTCCAGAAGACGGATCTTTTCGTTTCTCTCTCCGAACATCATGTAGTAGAAGTTCTCAACGTGTGATAAGTCTTTTCTTGGCTTTATCAGTTCTTTTCCTTTAGAGTATCTGTAGTAATACGCCAGTATTGTGGGAAAGACGCTGGCAACCCTGATGGCTTTTTCTCTGAGATCCTCATCGTTCCCATCCATGGAACCGTGAATGGAAAGGAATATCTTCAAAACATCAATGTAATGAAGGTCTTTCGGAAGATGGTAAAGAATTTCAAGGGCTTCATCAGGAAGCTCTCTGTAATCTGCCATTTTCCTTTTGAATTCTTCAAGCTCACTCTTTGTGGGAAGCTTTCCGTACCAGAGAAAGTAGGCCGTTTCTTCGAAAGTCGATTTTTCCGCGAGTTCCTCAACCGGTATTCCTCGGTAGTAGAGTCTTCCGTTGATGCCGTCCAGATAGCATATCGAACTTTCACATATTTTGACGCCTTCCAGTCCCTTTTGTATCAAAATAACACCTCCGTGTTGTATAACTATACACTGGAACGATTAAAAATGAAGGAGGGCTTTGGGAAATTTTACCATACAAACTTGAAGGTAAAGTTAAACAGTACTGCATGGCACAGGCTGGCATTTTAATGCTTTTCGTTTTGAAAAAGATTTAACACTTTCGCAGAAAAATTGGTAGAATATGTTTTGAAGACATTAAGCAAGGGGAGGGGTTGAAGTGGCTGAAAGATTGGGAATACTCGTTGGCGGAGGGCCGGCACCTGGAATCAACAGTGTGATAAGTTCTGTTACCATCGAAGCTATAAACAACGGACTCGAAGTGATCGGAATATACGATGGATTCAAACACCTCGTAGAGGGAAAAACGAATATGGTGAAAAAACTTTCCATCGAAGATGTCTCTAGAATCCACATCGAAGGTGGATCCATTCTCAGAACCTCGAGGGTGAATCCTGCCAAATCCGAAGAAACCCTCGAGAAGACCGTTCAGACTCTCAAAAAGCTCGGGATAAAGTATCTTGTTACTATCGGAGGGGACGACACCGCGTTTTCTGCGAGCAAAGTGTGTGAAAGATCGCAGGGCGAAATAAAGGTGGTCCACGTTCCAAAGACTATAGACAACGACCTCCCTCTTCCGGAGAACATGCCCACGTTCGGTTTTGAAACAGCCCGCCACGTGGCCACAGAGCTCGTTTACAATCTCATGCAGGACTCAAGAACAACGAACAGATGGTACTTTGTGGCCATGATGGGAAGGGAAGCCGGGCACCTCGCACTCGGCGTTGGAAAAGCAGCGAGTGCAACGATCACGATCATTCCTGAAGAGTTCAAAGAGGGAGTGACACTCGAAGAAGTGTGCGACGTTCTCGATGGGGCGATTCTCAAGAGAAAACTCATGGGAAGAGACGATGGAGTAGCAATAATAGGTGAAGGTATCGCAGAAAAGATGGATCCTGAGGAACTTGCCAACATTCCCGGTGTGATAGTCGAAAAAGACCCGCACGGACACCTGAGACTTGCAGAGATCCCGCTCGCCACCATTCTGAAACGGGCGATCGAGAGGAGATACGCTGAAAGAGGTGAAAGAATCCATATCGTCGATGTCACAATAGGATACGAACTCAGAAGCGCACGTCCCATACCCTTCGACATAGTATACACCAGAACACTCGGTTACGGTGCTGTGAGATTTCTCCTTGGAGATTATTCCGATCTCCCTGGCGGGATGGTGTGCGTGGTTGGTGGCAGAATCAAGATTCTTCCCTTCGACGCTTTCATGGATCCAAAGACCGGAAGGACAAAGGTGAGAGTGGTGGATGTTCGATCGGAAGATTACAGAGTAGCAAGAAAATACATGATAAGGCTGGAAAAGAAAGATCTCGAAGATCCCGAAACTCTCGAAAAACTAGCAAAGCTCGCAAAGATGGAACCTGAAGAATTCAAAAAGAAATACTGGCACACGACAGAGCTTCCATAAAACTTTTATGAGCCCCATCTTGGGGCTCATTATCTTTCTACAACGAGACCGTATTGGCTTGTGAAGAGCTCGTAATAAAAGCCTCGCTTTTGAATCAACTCATCGTGTTTTCCCATCTCCACAATTTCTCCGTCTCTTAAAACGATGATCAGATCTGCGTTTTTTATCGTGTTCAATCTGTGAGCTATGATGATGCTGGTCTTCCCCTCCATGAGTTTCCACATGGCTGCCTGTATGCTTTTCTCCGTCTTTGTGTCAACGTTGCTGGTGGCTTCGTCCAGTATCAGGATCTTTGGATTCGCAAGGAAAGCTCTTGTTATGGCAAGAAGCTGTCTTTGACCCTGACTCAGATCTTCACCGTTGTCGGTGAGGACCGTTTCGTAACCCTCAGGCAGGTGTTTTATGAAGTGGTCGGAATGTGTCAGTTTCGCTGCTTCTTTTATTTCTTCGTCGGTAGCGTCAGGATTTCCGTATTTGAGGTTTTCTTTCACGGTGGTGGAAAACAAAATAGTATCCTGAAGGACGATACCTACGCTGGATCTCAGAGAACTCCTCTTTATTTTTCTTATATCTATACCATCCACGAGGATCTGCCCTCTGTCCACGTCGTAGAATCTCATCAACAGATTCACGATCGTCGTCTTTCCGGACCCTGTGGGACCCACCAGTGCAACCTTCTGACCCGGTTTTATGTGAAAAGTTATGTCTTTAAGAACAGGCTTTTTCTTGTCGTAGGAGAACCACACGTTCCTGAACTCGATTTCTCCTCTGACTTCCCTCAGTTCCACAGCATCAGGATCGTCTTTTTCTTCCTCCAGATCGAGAATCTCAAAGATTCTTTCAGCACTCGCAAGCGCCATCTGGATCATGTTGAACTGGTTAGAAAGCTCGTTCAACGGTCTTGTGAACTGCCTCGAGTAGCCTATGAAGGTGGCTATGGTACCCACTGTGATTATGTCTTTCAAGGCGAGCCATCCTCCAAAACCGCTGATCAGGGCAAATCCAAGGTTGTTGACCATGTTCATAAGAGGAGGGAGAACACCTGAAAAGATCTGAGCCTTCGTTCCCACCTTTCTGAGACTCTCGTTCACCCGGTCGAACTTCTCCATCTCTTTTTCCTCACGGGTGAAGAGTTTTATCACAGTGAGGCCGGAGATGTCTTCTTCTATGATCCCATTGAGCTGGCCGAGGACTCTTTGATTTTCGTAGAAGTATTTTCTGGTTCGGCTGGAGACGATCTGCGTGATGAGAACGGTCAAGGGAACTATTGAGAGTGTGACGAGTGAAAGGATCACATTCACTCTGAACATCATGATCACAGCGCCTGCGAGTGTCACAATTCCCGAGAAGAACTGAATGATACTGTTTCCAAGAACGTTGTTTATATTGTCCACATCGTTTATGACTCTGCTTATGATGTCTCCGTGAGGTGTTCTGTCGAAGAAGCCGACCGGAACTCTTTGAAGCTTCTCGAAAAGCTCCTTTCTCAAACGAAAAACAACATCTTGGGAAAGCGTTAACATGATTTTTCCCTGAAGCCAGAAGAGAAGAGACGTAAGCGCATAAATCGTTCCGAGAATCAGCATGTATCTGGGAAGAAGATCGAATTTTCTTGGAACGAAGACAACATCGATCGTTTTTCCTATGAGATACGGTGAGAGAACACCAAGTATGGAAGAAACGGTGACGAAAACAAAGACCATGATCAAAGTGAAAGTGTGAGGTCTCAGATAACCGAGGAGTCTTCTCAACGTGGCCGTGGGATTTTTCAGTGCGGGTTTTTCTAAAATTGGTCCGTGTGGCCTTCTTCTGATCTCAGGCATCGTTCATCACCCCGTTTCCAAACTGGGATTCATATATCTCTCGATAGGGTTTGCAGTGTTCGAGCAACTCTTTGTGGGTGCCAAATCCCGCTACTTTCCCTTCATGAAGGACCAGGATCTTATCGGCGAGAAGAGCCGTTGGGATCTTCTGAGTGATGATGAAGGTCGTACATCCCTTCGTGTATCGCTTCAACCCATCCAGTATTCTTTTCTCAGTTATGGGATCCACTGAACTCGTGCAGTCGTCGAGTATCAGTACCTTTGGTTTTTTTACAAGAGCACGGGCTATGGAAAGTCTCTGTTTCTGACCTCCCGAGAAGTTTCTCCCCCCTCTTTCGACGCGAGAATCGTATCCTTCGGGCAGACTGATTATGAAATCGTGTATCTGAGCGATCTTCGCTGCCTCCACGATTTCATCATCTGTGGCGTCTTCTCTTCCCCATTTCAGGTTCTCTTTGATGGTTCCCGAAAACAGCACGGTTTCCTGAGGAACAACAGATATGTGACTTCTCAGATCTTTCAGCTTCACCGTCCGAACATCCAATTCATCGACTTCCACACGTCCACGCTCTGGATCGATGAGCCTTGGAATGAGGCTCATGAGGGTGGTCTTTCCGGACCCTGTTTCACCCAGAACGGCAACGAGTGATCCTGGTTCAACGGAGAAGTTCACTCCACTGAGAACAGGATCGGTGTTTTCGAAGTATCTGAATTCGACATTTTCGAAGGAAACGCTCCCCTCCACATTTGGAAGTGCTAAGGCGTTGTCCGCTTCTTCAATTGCAGGTTTTTCGTTCAGCACCTCCAGAACTCTCTTTGCAGAAGCACTGGCTCTTACAATGAAATTGAGAATGTTTCCGATCATCATGAGAGAGAACATGATCTGCATGAGGTAATTCGTGTATGCCATGATGCTTCCTATCTCCATCTGGTTGTTTCTAACGAGAACCCCTCCAAACCACAGGACGGCGATCATCCCCATATTCACGATGAATATGAAAAGGGGCAGTGCGAAAACAATGAGTGAAAAGGCACTGATGATGGATCTTCTCAGAGACTCGTTTGCTTTCCGAAAGTTCTCATTCTCGTATTCTTCTCTTCGAAAGGCCCTCACTACCCTGACACCCAGGAGATTTTCTCTCACGACTCTGTTGACCTCGTCGGTGCTCTCTTGAATCTTTCGAAAAAGAGGATTCCCTTTCTTAGTGAGCCACACAAAGAGGAGAACGATGGGAGGTATCAAAAAGATCAAAACGGAAGAAAGCTTCACGTTGATAGACACTGCCATGACTATTCCACCCACAAAGAGAAGAGGCGCTCTGACAACGATCCTGAGAAGCATCATCACCAAGTTTTGAAGCTGCGTGACGTCGTTGGTGAGACGCGTTATCAAAGATGAAGTGTGGAATCTGTTCACATTGGAAATAGAAAAACTCAGAACTTTTCTGAAGAGATCTCGCCTCAAGTCGGCTCCAAAGTTCTGACTGGCGTAGCTCGCAAAGACCGTGCAGCCTATTCCTCCCACCGCACCTATCAGTGCCACTATCAACATGAGGATCCCTGTTTTCAAAACCAGAGAAAAGTCTCCACGCGCGATTCCTTCGTCGACGATACGTGCCAAAAGAGTGGGTTGTGAAAGATCACATATCACTTCTACAACCATGAAAAGCGGTGCGAGAACGGCGAATAGCCAGTAAGGTTTTAAATATCTGGCGAGTGTTTTCATTTCGAGTTTTTCCCTCCGTAGATGATGTTGTATACGTTCCTTTCAAAGTCTTCCGTGGCGTGTTTTAATTTCTTCTTTTGTTCCGGTGTGAGATCTTTCGCGTTTTTGAAAATCACATCCACTACATTTCTCAAGGAAAGACCACAAATTTCAGAAAAGACTCTGAATCTCTCTGCGAAATCCAGTGCCTTCTTGATTTCCTCTTTGTGTTCTTCCAGGTACTTTCTCCCCTTATCAGTCAAACGGTAAACCTTTCTTTTCCCCTCGTTGTATGTTTCGATGTATTTCTGCTTCCTGAGGGAAGAGAGTATCGGGTAGAGCGCACCAGGACTCGGAGGCTCTGCCCCTATTATCTGGGAGATCTTCTTCATTATGTAGTACCCATGAGAGGGTTGTTGAGAAATTATGTGAAGAACCAGAAATTTCAGATGCCCTTTCGTATCTCTCATACTGTCACCAGATATATCTATAGAGTTATGATTTTCAACAAGAATTATACCGGATTTCTGGAATATCTCAAAACACCATTTCGGAAAAATTCTTGAGGATCTTCATCTCATCAAAGACATCCAAGATGGTGAACCTGTCCCTTATGGTGTTTGCGAGACGTACAACTCTTGACAGAAAGTCTTTGCTGTAACTGTTGATCACTGAGTTCACATCTATAGTCTCAAGAGTTCTTTTGAGATGGGGGAAAAACTCCCAGTAAATATCCTCCAATGGTTCTCCGACTATATCTGCTTCGATTTTTGGGAATTTCTTCTCAGCGTATGTTTTTAAAAATTCTTCTACTTTTCTTTCTTCGAAGAGCTCAAGAAGTTCTTTCCTTCTTTCCTCAATGGAGTAGTCTTTTAGAGGTATCTCTTTCTTCTCTACAAGTGCCTCGTACGCCTTCATCGAAACAAAAACTCCTATCATCACTGTCAAGCCATGGAAAGGAGGCATCTCCCCTTTTTCTTCGTGAAACATCTCTATCAGATGGGAAACCATGTGTTCTGCACCGGACGCCGGCCTTGAATTTCCCATGATGACCATGTTGATTCCTGAAACAAGATGGGCCTCCATGAGTGTTTTGATGGCATTTCTTTCCCTGTTGAGAATGTCTTTTGACTTCAAAAGAATTTCTTTCAACAGATCTTTCATGTCGTTCCAGACGAAGTCACAGATGTATTCACCCGTAACGATATGTGAGAGAATCCAATCCATTCTTGCGGGAATCTTGGCAACAATGTTTCCTACACCAGCCCTCAAAAGGTCCATTGGTGCGTTTCTCAACACCTCGATATCTAAAAGGATTCTCCTGGGGGGAATCGCCATGAAGGTCTTTTTCACACCGTTCACCAGGATGGGCGCCACGGTGGAAGTATAAGCATCCACAGAAGGCGCTGTAGGAACACACGAGAAACGCTTTCCAGAAAGATATGCCGCGTATCTTGCTATGTCTGTGAGGCTGCCAGATCCAATCGATACGATCTCTGGGAAATCTCCAGATGCTTTCACTATTTTTTCAACGTTTTCCATCGTTGCAAGGGGTCTTCTCTCGTTGAAAACGAAAGACCGCTTCCCGGGCAAGTCCACCAGGGAAGCGGTGTTCAGGTCTGCTATGAAAAACGCATCCGAAAAAACATCCGGTGCCTCTCTTATGGATGCCTCCAGGATTTCTATATTCGGAACCTCATGAGTTTTCCCGCAACTGCACTCGAAGGTTTTTCCCAGGATATCCTTCATCCCTCACAACCTCGCCATCAGGTCTTTTGTTCTCTCATAGAGCTCTCTGTATATTTCGTAGTACCTGTCGTAGATCTTCTTGTTCTCCGGATCTGGCTCCACGGGATCTCTGTATTTCACCCACTCTTTTATTCTCTCGGGCTTGTCTATAACGCCTGTTCCGAGTCCCGCAAGGAAGGCATCTCCGTAAGGAGCCTCCACAAGGCTTGCAACCTGCCTCATCTTGAAACCAGTAACATCCGCAAATATTTTAACCCACACAGAAGATTTGGAAACGCCACCGACGATCCAGCATTCGTCGTTCAGTTTCAAACCAGCTTTCAAGCCCTCTTCCATGTTGTGTCTCAGGGCATACGCTCCTCCTTCCATTAGTGCCCTGTAGAGGTGTGCTCTCTTGTGATAGAGAGTGACCCCAAAGAACACACCCCTTGCGGTAGGATCCCATATCGGAGATCTTTCACCCATGAAGTATGGAAGAACGATGATACCCTCGCTTCCAGCAGGGATGTTTGCTACCTCCTTGTCAAAGAGCTGGTACGGTGAGATGCCAGTTCTTTCACCGACGATTGTCTCGCTCTCACCGAACTGTTCTTTAAACCACCTGGCGAGAGCCCCCGTTGTAGCGGACCCTCCAAATGTGTAGATCCTTTCAGTGTCGTAAACCACATAAGGATAATTCACAAGCCCGAAAGCCAGTTTCGAACCATCGTGGACCGTTCCCCAGCAGGTGGAAGTACCCACCATCGCAACGTGTTCTCCCTCTTCAAGTGCACCGGCAGAAAGCTGGGCAACTGGAGCGTCTATTCCACCGGCCACTACGGGTGTTCCCTCGAGGAGTCCGCACAATTCTGAAGCTTCTTTCGTCACTCTTCCAACCACGTCAGAAGACTTCACTATTCTCTCGGGGAGGAACTCAATTGGTATTCCGAGAACATCGCACATCTCCTTGGACCAGGTGAGCTTTCTGATGTCAAAAACACCACCCAGGTTTCCAGCGGAGGAATAGTCGATGACAACTTCTCCCGTCATTTGATAGATCACGTAGTCCTTAGGAGTGATGAACTTGTAGATCTTTTCCCAGATCTCTGGTTCGTTGTTTCTGATCCACATGATTTTCGTAAAGCCAAAGTACGAATCCACGTAATTTCCTGTGATTTCGAAGAGCTTTTCCTTGGGAACGTTCTGTTTCACCCACTCCGTCTCTTTCACCGCTCTTCTGTCCATCCAGATGAGGCAGGGTCTGAGCGGTTGCATGTTCCTGTCAACTGGAATGCCCGATCCACCGTAGAGCCCGCTAATGGCAATCCCAGCTATTTCTTTCTTTGATACCACAGACTTCTCCACCACTTCTTTTACAGTTTCAAAGACTGCTTTAACCCAGACATCAGGCCACTGTTCTGCCCAGTTCGGTTTTGGAGTTATGACTTCGTACTCTCTGAAAGCCTCAGCGAGCACTTCTCCTTTCTCGTTCACAATGACGGATTTCGTACCCTGAGTTCCTATATCACTTCCGATGAGGTACATATTCCCCCTCCTCACTTCTGACCGTACTTGGTGTGGTACTGATTGTAGAGACGATCCACCTCATCAGGTGGCAATGGTGTGGGTTTTCCTGCAAGTGTTGCAAAGTACGCTGCCTTTGCTACCTCCTCAAGGAAAATCGCCTTTTTCACCGCATCGTCCACAGAGGTCCCCACGATCATAACACCGTGTTTTCTGAGAAGAACAGCACCGGATTTTCCAATCACTTTCACGACAGCTTTTCCAATCGCCTCGGATCCTACAGGAGCGTATTCTGTAAGAGGAATCTCCTCTCCGAAAACATCCGCATGTGCCGTGCAAAGAACGGGGATTGATTTTTCGAGAATTGCCCACACCATGGCGAATGTTGAATGAGTGTGAATCACGGATTTTGCCCAGTCGAGGTGTTTGTAGAGATACAGATGTGTGGCTGTATCGACGGAGGGTTTCTTCTCTCCCTCGATCACGTTTCCTTCAAGGTCCACCACGACGAAGTCCTCTGGTTTCAGCTCGGTGTATGGAACACCGGAGGGCTTTATCAGAACATGATCACCGATTCTCACACTCACGTTACCGCTTGTGTAAGCGACAAGACCGTATTTTTCCAACAGAAGATGGGCATTGTATAGCTCTTTCCTTTCTTTTTCGTACATGCTTTTACCTCCTTTATGGGTAAACGTACAGTCAAAATTATCCACACAACAAGGCATCACAGTTCCGTTTTTGTTTTCAAACTTCAACAGAAAATCTATAAACAGTAACCTGTCTGTACTCCTCACCTGGTCTCAAGATGGTGCTTGGAAAGTTTGCATGATTTGGAGAATCGGGGAAGTGCTGTGCTTCAAGACACAAACCTGAGTACGGTCCGTAGTATGTACCGCATTTTCCCTTCACATCGAGGAAGTTTCCCGTGTAGAGTTGAAGACCCGGCTCTGTTGTGTAGACCTCCATCCTTCGACGAGATCTCTTGTCTCTTAGAACAGCTGCAAGCTTCAGCTTTCCATCTTCACCGTTTAAAACGTAGTTTATATCGAAACCTTTTGTTGTAGTGCTTTTCAACGGTTCGATGGCGTCTCTCAGAACTTTGAAAGATCTCAAATCGAACGGTGTGCCTTCAACCGGTGCAATCTCTCCTGTTGGTATGAGGTTATCATCAACGGGGGTGTAGTTATCTGCGTTTATCATAAGCTCGTGATCAAGTATTGAACCATCACCGGCAAGGTTAAAATAGGAATGTTGTGTGAGGTTCACAACGGTGGGTTTATCCGTTGTGGCACGATACTCTACCTTCAGCTCGTTTTCGTTTGTGAGAGTGTAGATAACTGTGAGATCCAGATTGCCAGGATAGCCTTCTTCGCCATCGTGGCTCAAATACTTCAGAACAAGGGAAGGTCCAGTGGGCGTTTTTATGGGAACGGCTTTGAAGACCCTGGTGTAGAATCCCTTCACACCACCGTGGAGCGCGTTTGGACGATCTCCATCGTTCAGGGCAAGCTGATAGGTGACTCCGTCGATCTCGAATCTTCCACCGGCTATTCTGTTCGCGTATCTTCCCACTATCGCCCCGAAGAAGAAGTTCGAGTTCTTTGCTTCGTACTCCTGGAGTGTGTCAAATCCCAAAACAACATCAGAAAGGGTGCCAGAACTGTCTGGCACCCACAATTCTCTCACTATCGCACCATAAGTGATGATCTTTGCCATCATTCCATTTTTGTTTATGAGTGTGTACTGATATACAGGTATTCCCTCAGAAGTTGCTCCGAAGAACTCCTTTTCAATGTGGCTCATCAGATATTCCATTTCTTTCTCCTCCTGGCAACAGTTTTTCTTACTCCAATTCTACCTCAATCACACTGCAAGAGAATGGTTTAAACGTGTGTTCAAATTCGGTGTCAACGGTGATGGTTTCGGAGGTAATATCAACGACGTTCGGATTTTCCATGGTGTTTCTCGCGTTCACGTCCGGACCTGTGAGTGTATAAACGGTGGCTTTTTTCTGTCCCAGACCTTCCACTCTGATTGGAACCTTCAAAGCGTCTTCTTTCCTGTAGTTTACAACAGCGATGAAAAGTTTCTTGCCATCTTCTGAGATGGAAGCGGCGGCATCAAGGAACGGTGCGTTCTCGACAGAGAAAGGCATTTTGTTGATGAACATGACTCCTTCTATGTTGTAAGTCTCCGATTCAACATGGGTCTTGACAAGCTTTTCTCCGGAATGATTCACGATGAGTTCAAAAGCCTTGTAAACGGGTGTGAGAATGAGACCGTCTTTCTCGGTGTGTATAGCTCCAAGGGCGTTTACAAGCTGTGCGAGATTGGCAAGTGGGACTATGTCGCTCATCTTTTGAAGAAGTACAAGCACTCCACATGCAAAGATACCATCTTTGAGATCGTAAGGTTCTTCGAGTTTGTTATCGGACACTCTGTACCATACGTTCCATTCATCGAGGGCGATCTTGACTCCTCTTTTCCTAGCAATATCCACCATATCGATGAGCTTCTTGACACCAATCAGTCTTTCTTTGAGGAGGTAAACCGTAGAGACCGTTTCGTAGTAATCGTCGGACCCTGTGTAGAAATGGTAAGATATGAAGTCAATCACATCGCCTGCTTCTTGAAGAACTCTGAGATTCCATATAGGGTCGTCACAGCCCACGGCGATCGCTTTAATTGTAGGATCGAAAACCTTCATCCATTTCGTGTATTCTTTGGCGGCTCTTGCGTATTCGTCCGCCGTCATGTGGCCTACCTGCCATTCCCCGTACATCTCGTTGCCTATTCCCCAGAACTTTACGTTGTAAGGTTCTGGATGACCGTACTTTCTTCTGAGTTGAGCGTAGTAGGTATTACCCTTTCCATTGCAGTATTCAAGCCAGTGGAGAGCTTCGTCGAGTGTTCCAGTTCCCATGTTTATACTGATGTAAGGTTCTGCTCCTATCTCACGACAGTACTCAATGAATTCGTCCGTTCCAAATCTATTCGTCTCTTCCTGTTGCCAGGCGAGATCGAACCTAACAGGCCTCTGATCTTTGGGACCTATTCCGTCTTCCCAGTGGTAGTTCGACACGAAGTTTCCACCGGGCCATCTCAAGTTCGGAACTTTTATCCTCTTTACAGCCTCCAGAACGTCCTTTCTGAAACCCCTTTCATCGGAGAGCGGAGAACCTTCTTCATAAATTCCGCCGTAGATACACCTTCCCAGATGTTCCGTGAAATGACCGTAGATGTGTCTACTAATCGGCTTGACAACTTTTTTTGGATCAACCACTATCCTGTAGGACATACTCTTTTCCCTCCTCACTTCACAAAAGTTGGTGTTATAGAAATACCTATGATCGGCCGTTGACAGCTGAAGAGGTAAAGGAACTTTTCCAGAAAAGATAAAAGAGCCCCTTCGTGGGGCTCTTTTTTATTTTTTCAACCACACCGCCATTGCACCCGGTTCTCTGTTGGCCCACATATGGTAGGGAATAAGAGTGAACTCTACCGTTTTTTCCCTAACCTCAGACAGCTTTCTGTACAGTTTCCCCTCCCATTCAGAGATGTCCAGTGCTCTTCCAGTTCCTTTGAGGAAAAAAGCCTCCCTGTCCAGTACCTTTCCTTTTTCTTCCTTCAGGCTTTCTGAGTTCAACACCAGTGTCCAAACATGGAAATCCGGGTTATCTGCTTGTTCTATACAGTAGACAACGGGGCCTCTTCTCACTGCAACCTTTTCAAGGTTGTCTCTCACGAACGGATGTGCTTCAATGAACTCCGCTTTCATAGGAAGTGAGAGTTCCACTGTGTGTTTTCCTTTCCAGCTCTGGCTCAGTTTTACATAACCGTTCTGTGGCTTTGCTATCACCGCTTTTCCGTCCACCCTGAGAACAAAATCATCTGCCCAGGAAGGAAGCCTGAGATAAATGGAGAATGGCTCTTCAATGTCTGTTTTAATCGTGAAAGCTACTTCGCCACTCCATGGATAGTCTGTTTCCTGCTCTATCTCCACAACCGAACCTTTGAAATCAAGCCTGGCTGTACTTTTTTCGTACAGATGAACCTGAACACCGTCGTCCGATGTGGTGTACATGTATCCCGGAAAAGACGCTATGAACCTGGCAAGATTCGGTGGGCAGCACGCACAGTCGAACCATTTCTGTCTTCTTGTTCTCCCGTAGTCCTCCAGCGGGTTGAAGTAGAAATAGTGCTTCCCATCGAGGGATATACCGGAGAGAAGTCCGTTGTACAGTACCTGTTCCATCACATCTGCAAATTTCCCATCGCCCGTTGCAAGAAGCATCCTGAAGTTCCACATGAAGTTCGCTATCGAGGCACAGGACTCGGCGTAAGATCTTCTGTTTGGAAGCTCGTACTCTTCTCCGAAGGATTCCCAGTCGTGTCTGGAACCCGCCCCTCCTGTGATGTACATCTTCTTCGTCACAAAATTCTCCCAGAGTCTGTTGAGGGCCTGCCAGATCTTTTCATCACCTGTTTCAAGATAAAGATCGGTAGCACCAGAGCAGAGATACAGAGCTCTCACCGCATGGCCTGTGATCTCTTCTAGCTCCACAAAAGGTTTGTGATCGATGAAGTACTCTGGTCCAGGATTTCTTGGGACGCTGGCAAGCCCTTTTCCACGTGCGTAAATGAAGTACCTTGCAAGGTCCAGATATTTTCTGTCTCCTGTTTCTCTGTAGAGCTCTACAAGTGCCATTTCCACTTCAGGATGCCCCGGTGCCCCTTCTTTTTTTCCAGGACCGAAAGTGTTGCAAATGTGATCTGCGAATCTTTTTGCCACTTCAAAGAGGAAGTTCTTTCCTGTCACTCTTCTGTGCGCAACGGCAGCCTGAATCAAATGACCTGCGTTGTACAACTCATGATTCCACGCAAGGTTCGTCCATCGCTCTTTTTTTCTCTCTCCAGAAAGATAGGTTCCAAGGTAACCGTCTTCATCCTGAGCAGCTTTCACCTCTTCTATCACGCTGTCAAGGATCTTCTCCAGCTCCGGAAGTTTCCTGTTCGCTAAAGCGAAGGACACTGCCTCAGTCCATTTGTACACGTCTGTGTCGTCAAACGGGAAAAATGTTTTGTAAGATCCTTCCATCTTGCCAGCGGCGATTCTGAAGTTGTCGAGTCTTCCTGTGCTCTCCAGAAGATCGTACTGTGTGGGAAGAGTCACGTTGACGAGGGTTTCAAAGTATTTACCCATGAATCCATTTAACTTCACAGAACCAACAGGTATCGTTTTGAGCTTCGCATAAGGGCTTTTGGAAACTTCTACGATTCTGGACATAAACGATATTCCTCCTTTTTATACATTTAGGTACGTACATTATTCTTCACATAAATTCTACATTGCCCACTTTTGTTAAATCAAGTATGATTCGGGGTAAACACTGCGCATTATCTGTTAATAGATACAAATATTCCTACTTACAATGGTTTTTCTCATGTTTTCTCATTTTTTCACAAACTATCCTTTCACCGCTCCGAAGGTGAGGCCTCTAATTAGATACCTTTGGGCAACAAGAGCAAAGACCACAACGGGAAGCATGGTGACTATACCGGCCGCGGAAAGAGGTCCCCATGCAACCCTCCATCCAGTGATGTATCTTCCAAGGAAAATGGGTAGCGTTTGAGCACGTGCATCGTTCGTTAAAACAAGAGCCAGAAGGAACTCTCCCCAGCTTTGAATGAGAGAAAGCACTGCGACCGCTGCGAGTCCTGGGGCACTGAGAGGAAGAACCACATAGAAGAACGTTTGAAAAGGAGTAGCCCCATCTACATAAGCCGCTTCATCTATCTCTCTTGGAATCTCTCTGAAAAAGCTGATAAGAAGCCAGACCCCGAGAGGCACAACTATGACAAGATGGGACAGAATGAGAGCCCACCAGGTGTTGATGAGTCTCAGTTTCGTGAATATCACGTACAGGGGAACGGCTGACACAATAGGCGGGAGCATTCTGATGGAGATGATCCACTCCGCCAGGAATGGACCTCCTACCTTGTATCGGGCAATAGCATAGGCAGCGAGGGCACTGATTACCGTTCCTATAAGTGCTACAGATACACCAACCACGATACTGTTTCTCAAGTACGGAAAGATGTTCTCAATAGAACCGGTTGTTCCACCGAAAACTTCTGTCTCTTTTGCTCCAAAGAAATTAGCAAGCGTGGGCTTTGTCGGAAAGAATCTAGGAGGCATGGTGAACCACTCGTCTGAAGGCTTAAAGGCTGTGATCACAAGCCAGTAAACGGGAAAAAGGAAAAATATCAAACAAACGGCGATCAGGATGTATCTCACAATTGTCAGGATTTTTTTCATCACTCTTCACCCCCAAACCCCAGTTGTTGTCTCATTCTCACAAGCCTGAACACTGCATTCACAAGGACTATCGCCACAATCAATAGCAAAACACTCAACGCAGAGGCGTAACCGATGTTCCACCCAAAAGAAATACCTACCTTGTAGATGTAGAAACTGTAAGTGTGGGTCGCAGATCCTGGACCACCCCAGGTTGTCATGAAGACAATATCAAAGGTCTTCAGACAGTCTATGATTCTCAAAACAAGAGCGACCAGGATCAAAGGTCTTAGAAGAGGAAACTCCACGTGCAAAAAGACTCTTCCCCAATCGGCTCCATCCACCCGGGCCGCGTCTATGAGATCCTGAGGTATCGACTGAAGACCTGCGTATATCATGAGAAAAATGAAAGGAGTCCACTGCCAAACGTCTATGATAATGATCCCCAGTTGTGCATAGAATGGATCTCCAAGCCACGAAATTTTGGGAACACCGAAGAGTGACAGGAACCAGTTCACCGGTCCAAAGGCAAAGTTGTACAACATCTTCCAGGCAACACCGGAAACCGCCGGTGGAATCATCATGGGAATGAGAAGGGAAGACCTGATTATCTTTTCTCCCTTGACGCCCCTTATCAGAAAAGCGATGAGAACACCGAGAACAAGTTCTACGGGAACTGCTATCGAGAGGAGCTTTGCGGTGAATTTCATGGATTCGATAGCGGTTGAATCTCTGAAAATCTGGAAGTAATTCGAAAGACCAATGAAGTGAGTCTCCGCACTCTTTGAAAGATCGTAATCTCTGAAAGAAGCCCAGATCATGAAACCAAAGGGATAGATTGTCATTGCAAGGAAAAGAGCGAGAACGGGAAGAACCATCAACCAGGGAACAATTCTTTTTCTCATGGCAAAAGGGGGCAGAGCGCCCCCTCTTCACCTCCTTATTTTCCAAGAATCTCTTCCCATTTTTTTGCAAGATCGTTCAGCGTTTCCATGGAGAGCGGGAGTTCTCCAGAGAGGATCTTGGAGAAGGTCTCAACGGTGATGTCTTCGAGTCTCGGTTCCTCTGGAATCCTTGGCCTGTGGGTCTGAGAAACGTACGTTACCTCGAGGGCGGGAACTCTCGGGTCAGCGGCCCTCACCTCGGGATCCTGGAGTGTTGAGATTCTGGCAGGAGCGACGGCGAATCTCAAGAACTTGTTCTTGTCAGCCCATTTGCTAGTGGCGAAAATGATGAATTTGAACGCAGCGAGTTTCTTGTCCTCGGGTATGAATTTGTTGATGCCGAGTGCCCATTGACCACTCACAGATCGACCCGGCATGGGAATGATCCCGACTTTATCTTCACCGAGTGTGCTCTTGAAGATCAGATACGGCCCCGTCCATTGAGGTACCATAGCAACGAGTCCCTGGTTGAAGTACTCAATCGTTTCACCGTAATCAGAGCCGAGCGGATCTGGACTGTAAGGCATGAGTTTTTTCATCATTTCGAGCGCTTTCAATCCTTCTTCGCCGTTGAAGGCCGGTTTGTGATCCGCTGTGAAGTATTCACCGAATTCAAGATCCGCAGTTCCGTGCCTCATGATACCGAGTGGTGCGTTCCTGTACTCACCGAAAAACAGCAGATACATGTAGAAGAGTGTGTGGGTTCTCGGGAACATGAGGGCGATTCCGTAGTCTGTTGGAGAGCTCTTGTTGTATTTTTTGGTGAAGAATTCCGCTATTTCTACAACTTCTTCCCAGGTGGTCGGGAGGGTGAGTTCTCTACCGTATTTTTCTTTGAACGCTTGTTTTATCTTTGGATCTTCAAAGAGATCTTTTCTGTAATAGAAGAGCATTGTGTTGTTGTAGAACGGAAGCCCGATGAGTTTTCCCTGCCACTTTCCAGATTCTTCCAGAACCTGTGGGATAAAATCGTTCAAATCGTAATCTTCTGGAACAAGTTCTGGATGTTGTTTCATGAACTCTCCAAGGTCAACCAGTCCGAAAGAGACGGCTCCAGTGGTCATCACATCGTAAGTGAAAGCGTCGAACGATCCAGCCTGAGATCTGAGATCCTGCAGCAGCTTCGGATAAAGTACTTCCCACGAAAGAGGTACGATCTCAACCTGAATTTCGGGATTCTGTTTCATGAACTCCTGGGCAAGCCACTTCAGGGCGTCCGCGTTGTCTGGAGAACAGAGAACGGAGATTTTAACCGAGAAGATCAACGAGGTGATGATGAGAAAGATCAACAGTAAAAATCTCTTCATACAAATCCCCCCTGCCTAAAAATAGTGGATAACGGTACGTACCGATGGTAGTATATCATATCTGTCAACAAAGAATTATCTTATAGTCAATTAGTTAACATAAATCTCCGCAGAAACGGACATGATACGTATAAAGGTACGTACTTTTATGTTATACTAAAAGGATGAAACCATGAGAAAGGAGGTCGGAGAATGATAGATCTCAAGCAGTACGAGTTCTGGTTTCTCGTTGGAAGTCAGTATCTTTACGGTCTGGAAACCCTGAAAAAGGTGGAACAGCAGGCAAGCAAGATCGTGGATTCACTGAACGATGACCCCATCTTCCCTTCAAAGATCGTTCTGAAGCCGGTTTTGAAGAGTTCTTCTGAAATCACAGAAATCTTTGAGAAAGCAAACGCAGACCCCAAATGCGCAGGGGTTATCGTTTGGATGCACACTTTTTCCCCATCGAAGATGTGGATACGGGGACTCTCTATAAACAAAAAACCCCTGCTTCACCTTCACACGCAGTACAACAGAGAGATTCCATGGGATACGATCGATATGGATTACATGAACCTGAACCAGTCTGCACACGGAGACAGAGAGCATGGGTTCATACATGCAAGGATGAGACTTCCAAGGAAAGTTGTGGTGGGACACTGGGAAGAGAAAGAAGTCAGAGAAAAGATCGCAAAGTGGATGAGAGTGGCCTGTGCGATACAGGATGGAAGAACGGGACAGATAGTCAGGTTCGGCGACAACATGAGAGAAGTCGCCAGCACCGAAGGTGACAAGGTAGAAGCCCAGATAAAACTCGGCTGGTCCATAAACACTTGGGGAGTTGGAGAACTTGCAGAGAGAGTGAAAGCCGTTCCAGAGCGCGAAGTAGAGGAACTTCTCAAAGAATACAGAGAAAAATACATCATGCCAGAGGATGAATACAGTCTCAAGGCAATAAGAGAGCAGGCGAAAATAGAAATTGCTCTGAGAGAATTTTTGAAAGAAAAGAACGCTATTGCCTTCACCACCACGTTCGAGGACCTGCACGATCTTCCACAGCTTCCCGGGCTCGCGGTCCAGAGACTCATGGAGGAAGGATACGGTTTTGGTGCAGAAGGTGACTGGAAAGCAGCGGGATTGGTTAGAGCCATCAAGGTAATGGGAACGGGTCTTCCCGGCGGAACTTCCTTTATGGAAGACTACACTTACCACCTCACTCCCGGGAACGAACTCGTTTTAGGGGCTCACATGCTCGAGGTATGTCCAACGATAGCAAAGGAAAAACCACGAATAGAGGTTCACCCTCTCAGCATCGGCGGGAAAGCAGATCCTGCCCGTCTTGTCTTCGACGGTCAGGAAGGACCAGCCGTTAACGCATCGATCGTTGACATGGGTAACAGGTTCAGACTCGTTGTGAACAAGGTTTTATCCGTTCCCATAGAGAGGAAGATGCCAAAACTCCCAACAGCCAGGGTCCTCTGGAAACCGCTGCCTGATTTCAAGAGGGCAACTACTGCATGGATACTCGCTGGAGGATCACACCACACTGCCTTCTCAACAGCCATTGACATAGAATACCTCATCGACTGGGCGGAGGCATTGGAAATCGAATACGTCGTCATCGATGAGAATTTGGATCTCGAGGACTTCAAAAAAGAACTGAGATGGAACGAACTCTACTGGGGGCTTTTGAAAAGATGAAAGAGGGGCGAAAGCCCCTCATTTTTTTGGATACGTCACCGACTCTCTCATAATGAGTTTTGGTTTGAAAACATATTTCTCAGGTTTTTCTCCATCGATCATCTTCAAAAGGATCTCGACTGCTTTCTTTCCAACTTCTTCCTTGGGATGTTCGAAGGTGGTCAGAATCTCTCTGAAATCACCTATGGGAGCATCGTCGAAACCTATAACTGAAACGTCCTCTGGTATCTTCAGACCCATTCTCTTTGCTGCAAGGAAAAACTGAAGAGCCGTTGCATCATTGTAGCAGAAAACCGCAGTTGGACGCTGATCCTTCGGTAAAGATAGAAGCTCAAAAGCACTCTGCATAACAATACCGGTGAACTCCGAAACATGAAAAGATTTCTCGTGGACTTTCTCGAAACCGAGTTCTCTTCCTCGTTTCAGAAAAGCCTGGGCTCTCACAACACTGGGAAGGTGTATCGTTTTATACAATACAGCCACATTCCTGTGTCCATACTGATAAAATATTTCCGCTGCTTTTTCTCCTCCGTACCAGTCGTCGAGAACAACACTTCCCACACCTTCTATGTCCCAGTTGGTGTGTACCAGAACTACCTTCGTGCCTTTTTTTGCCATGTCTTCTATCAAATCTCTGTTGGAACGTTTGGTGGCACTGTAGACAGGGTCTATTATCAGGCCATCCACACCAACTTCCAGCCATTCGTTTATGATCTGTCTCTCCTTGTGGGGGTCCTCAGAAGCGTTTCCAAGAAGCATCTTGTACCCGTTTGCAAACAGAACCTCTTCGGCGCCGAGTGCTATATATGGAAATATGTAACTTGTGATCTGCTGGACAAGAATGCCAACGACCTTGTTTTTCTTTTCTATGTTCACAAACGTTCCAAGTCCTGGCTTTCTGATGACCAGGTTTTTAACTACCAGTCTTTCAAGGGCCTTTCTCACCGTTTCCCGACTGGCGTTGAATCTTTCCATTAACTCTTTCTCGGTGGGGAGTTTGTCTCCGTGTTTGTACTTTCCAGATTTTATTTCATCGATCAGAAATTTTTCAATTATTCTGTATTTTGGAAGGATTGCAAATCACCTCTCCTTTACCTGCCAATCTTCTCGACTATTTCTTTCGTATCCCTCGCTATCATGAGCTCCTCGTTTGTTGGAACAACCAGTACTTTCACACGGGAATCGAGAGTGGAGATTATGCCTTCCTTTCCTCTTATTGTTTCTTCGTTCTTCTGTTTGTCAAGCTTCACTCCGAGAAATTCCAGGTAAGAACACACATCTTCCCTTGTGATTGGAGAGTTTTCTCCAACACCGGCTGTGAAGACTATGGCATCAACACCGTTCATCGCAGCAGCGTACGCGCCTATGTATTTGGCGATCCTGTAGTGGTAGATGTCGAGGATGAGCTTGCACCATTCGTCTCCTTTCAAGGCAGCCTCTTCGATGTCCCTCATGTCGGAGCTGAAGCCCTTTGAAAGTCCGTAGACACCACTCTTTTTGTTAAGTATATCGTACATCTCCTGGGGGGATATACCTTCTTTTTCCATGATGAAGAAGGGAATTGCCGGATCCAAATCACCGGACCTTGTACCCATAACGAGTCCTTCAAGCGGTGTGAATCCCATGGAGGTATCGACGCACTTTCCATATTTCACAGCGGCTACTGAAGCTCCGTTTCCTATGTGACAGGTGATGATCTTGAGTTCTTCTAGTTTCTTCCCAAGGATCTCCGCCGCTCTTTTCGAAACGTACCTGTGACTTGTACCGTGAAAACCGTAGCGTCTGATTCTGTGCTTCTCGTAGTATTCGTACGGTATAGCGTAAAGATATGCTTTCTGAGGAATCGTCTGGTGGAAAGCTGTGTCGAAAACAACCACATTTGGTACTCCTGGAAGGAGCTTCATGGCAGCTTTTATTCCCATGAGATTCGCAGGGTTGTGAAGCGGTGCAAGAGGTGAAACCTCTTCGATCGCTTTGAGCACTTCCTCGTCCACAAGCACCGATTCTTTGAATCTTTCACCACCGTGAACCACCCTGTGACCAACGGCATCGATCTCCTTTAGATCTTTTATGACTCCAAGTTTTTCATCGACCAATGTGTTCAATATGAGTTTCAATGCTTCCTCGTGATCCGGAAGTTCTCTTTCTATCACATACTTTTCGTCGTTCACTCTGTGAACGAGCCTGCTGCCTTCAATGCCGATTCTTTCTGCGATACCCTTACAAAGAACTTTCTCACCGTCCATCTCGATGAGCTGGTACTTTATTGAGGAACTTCCCGAGTTTATCACCAGTACTTTCATTCTCTCTTCACCTCACGCCTTTCCGCTAGATCCGAATATTCTGATTCTCTCTTTGACGATTTCTTTCACCTGTTCGAAGACAGGTCCAAAAATCTTTCTGGGATCTATCTGAGACTTGTCTTCTGAGAGAACCTTCCTGAGATACGCAACGAAGGTAATTCTCAGGTCGGTGTCCGTGTTTATCTTGTTGATACCAAGTTCTATAGCTTTCTTCAACATGTCTTCAGGAACACCTTTCGCACCGGAAAGCTCGGCACCGTATTCGTTCGCCAGTTTCACTACATCCTGTGGAACCATGGAAGCTCCGTGAAGAACGAGTGGTATCTGGGTGTATTCCTTCACTTTCTTCAGTCGTTCAAAGTCGAGCTGTGCTTCCCCTTTGAACTTGAACGCACCATGACTGGTTCCAATGGCTGGAGCTAAGAAATCCACTTCTGTTTCCTTCACAAATACCTTTGCTTCTTCTGGATCGACAAGTACGGACTCTTTTTCCACCACGTTGTCCTCTATTCCCTTGAGTTTTCCGAGTTCCGCTTCTACACTTATACCAACCGCGTGAGCTATCTCCACGATTCTCTTCGTCTCTCTGAGGTTTTCCTCGAAGGGAAGATGTGAAGCGTCGATCATCACCGAAGAGTAACCCGCTTTTATGGCGGCCATGATGATTTTAAAGTCCCTTCCGTGGTCCAGGTGGAGTGCGACAGGAACCGAAAGTTTCTCAGCGTAAGTTCTCACCATTTCAACGGCAAGTTTTGCTCCTGCCTCTATATCGCCTTTTCCTATGTACTTTATTGCCCCTTCCGATGTGGCGACGATGACCGGTGCTTTTTCTCCCTCAGCGGCTTCAAGAATCGCCTGAAGGAATTCCATGTTGTTGAAATTGAACGCACCAACAGCGTATCTCTCTTTGCTGGCTTTTTCCAGAATTTCTTTTGTGCTCTTTACATAAGGCATTGTCACACCTCCTTCAATGTAAAGGCCGGGACAAGCCCGGCCTTCAATTATTTCTTGTTTTTGAGAGCTGCCTGAGCTGCTGCAAGTCTGGCAACGGGTACTCTGTACGGCGAACAGGAAACGTAGTCGAGTCCGATCTTGTCGAAGAACAGTATGGATCTCGGATCTCCACCGTGTTCTCCACAGACGCCAACTTTGAGATCGGGTCTTGTGCTTCTTCCTTTCTCTTTACCCATCCTCACCAGTTCTCCAACACCGTCGTAGTCCAGCGTCTTGAACGGATCGTGTTCGAGGATGCCCTTTTCAAGGTACTCAGGCAGGAACTTTCCAACGTCGTCTCGGCTGAATCCGAAGGTCATCTGTGTGAGGTCGTTGGTACCGAAGCTGAAGAATTCAGCTTCTTCCGCTATCTGATGGGCGGTGACAGCAGCCCTTGGAACTTCGATCATGGTTCCGATCTTGTAAGTGAGCTCGACACCAGCTTCTTTTATGAGAGCGTCGGCCGTTTCCTTGATGATCTTCTTCAGGTACCTGAGTTCGTTAACGTGTCCCACAAGAGGAATCATGATTTCAGGTATCACATCTATTCCTTCCTCTTTCTTGAGTTCGATGGCCGCTCCAATTATTGCTTTGGTCTGCATCACAGCGATCTCAGGATAGGTGATGGTGAGCCTACAACCTCTGTGTCCGAGCATCGGGTTGAGTTCTCTGAGATTCTCCACGACGTTCTTGAGTTCCTCAAAGGAGACTCCCATCTGTTCGGCAACTTCCTTGATCTGTTCATCTTCTTGCGGCAGGAATTCGTGAAGAGGAGGATCTATGAGCCTTATGGTGACAGGAAGTCCTTTCATCACCCTGAACAATCCTTTGAAGTCCTCTTTCTGAAGTGGCAGAAGTTCATCCAGAGCCTTTTCTCTTTCTTCTTTTGTCTTTGCGAGGATCATCCTTCTAACCTTGGGTATTCTATCCTTTTCGAAGAACATGTGTTCTGTTCTGCAGAGCCCAATTCCTTCAGCACCGAATTTTCTCGCAATTTCCGCGTCTCTCGGTATATCTGCGTTGGTTCTCACACCGAGTCTTCTGATCTCATCGGCCCACTGCAGAAGTTCTGCGACTGGTCCTTCAAGACCCTGTGGTTTTATTGTTGTCACTTTTCCAAGGAGAACCTCACCGGTCGTTCCATCGATTGAGATCCATTCTCCTTCTTTTACAACGACGTCTCCCACTTTGAAGTAGCCTTCCTCAGGATGGACTTCTATGGATTCTGCTCCGACGACTGCTGGCTTACCCATTCCTCTCGCGACAACGGCAGCGTGAGAGGTCATTCCTCCTCTGGAGGTCAGAATTCCCTGTGCAACGGCCATTCCTCCGACGTCTTCGGGGCTGGTTTCAGGTCTCACAAGAATAACCTGTTCACCTGCTTTACCAAGTTCTTCGGCTTTCTTGGCGTTGAAAACGACCTTACCCGTTGCAGCACCTGGAGACGCAGGAAGCCCTTTCGCGATGACTTTTGCCTGGGCCTTTTCTTTTGGATCGAACACAGGATGAAGCACCTGTTCGACGTCTTCAGGTCTCACTCTGAGAATAGCTTCCTCTTTGGTGATGAGTCCTTCGTGGACCATGTCAACGGCGATCCTGATAGCTGCCTGAGATGTTCTCTTTCCACTTCTTGTCTGAAGCAGGTAGAGTTTCCCTTTTTCGATGGTGAACTCGATGTCCTGCATGTCTCTGTAGTGTTTTTCGAGTCTTTCCATTATTTCAAGGAGCTGATTGTAGACCTCCGGCATTCTGTTCTTCAACTCTTCAAGTTTGAGGGGGGTTCTGATACCCGCAACAACGTCCTCACCCTGGGCGTTGGGCAGGAACTCTCCATAAGGTTTCTTCTCTCCAGTGTTCGGGTCTCTTGTGAAAGCGACACCCGTTCCGGAGTCTTCTCCCATGTTTCCAAAGACCATCGCGACGATGTTCACAGCCGTACCGAGGAGATCTCCCTCTTTGATTCCGTGAATTTCTCTGTACTTGATAGCTCTCTCGTTCATCCAGCTACCGAACACCGCATCGATCGCAAGCCAGAGCTGTTTCCAGGGATCCTGCGGAAATTCTTTTCCTTCTTCCTTGTAGATCTGTTTGTATCTTTCAACGAGTTTTTTGAGGTCTTCTGCATCCAGTTCGGTGTCGAGTTTCACACCTTTTTCCTTCTTGAGTTCTTCGAGTGCCTTTTCGAATTTCTCGTGAGGTATCTTCAGAACCACATCACCGAACATCTGAAGGAATCTTCTGTAAGCGTCGTAGGCAAACCTTTCGTTGTTCGTCAGTTTTGCTAATCCTTTCACTGTCTCATCGTTGAGACCAAGATTGAGAACGGTGTCCATCATTCCAGGCATTGAAATGGCTGCACCAGATCTGACGGAAACAAGGAGTGGATTGTTGGGGTCACCGAACTTTTTTCCAGTAACCTCCTCGAGTCTCTTCATTGCCTCTTCAACCTGTTCTTTCAGTTCTTCTGGATAAGTTCTTCCGTGGTCGTAGTAGTACTTACAAACTTCCGCAGAAATGGTGAATCCGGGAGGAACAGGAATTCCAAGGTTGGTCATCTCTGCGAGGTTGGCACCTTTTCCACCGAGGATATCTTTCATGTCCGCTCGGCCTTCTGCCTTACCGTTTGCGAAGAAATACACGTATTTCTTTGCCATCTTCTGACTCCCTCCTTTTCCTTTCGTATCCAAGAATTTATTATAAAATCAAAACCGCACGATTAACTTCGGTATCATTTCACGTTAACATAGAAAACCATCTTCCCATCTTTGTAGAAGCCCCTCGCAAAGATGTAAGCCTCCTCACCCTCTCCCACAAGCGATTCCATGACAGCTTTCATATCGAGAAAGAGGAAGAAAACGTCGTTCTTTGCAGGCGTGATATCGAGATCTCTGGGAGAAAATTGCTCGCTTTTCAGAACGACTGTGTCTCCCTCTGTGCAAATCGATAATCCATTTTCCAGAACAAAACACCTGCCTTCCTTCCTGTACTGAACTCCCGCGGTTTTTAAAGCGTTTTCCACTGCATCAGGGGTTTTCAGCCTGGCTTTTGCAACAACTTCGAGATTGGTGGGAGTGGATCCGGCTATCAGGTCCATAACCGCTGAAGATACATTCGCACTCAAGAACATTGGAGGTTCGAGTTCTTCAAAGAGATTTTTGACAACTTTCTCAATGTCCGATTCGGGAAGTTGAACAGGTAGATTCTCGCTTTCTATAGAAAATCCAGCGCTGGAGAGAACGTCTAACAATCCATCGTAATTCTCCGTGTTGAAAATCACCGTCAATTCTCCGAACGTGTAGTAATCAGATGGGACTTTCCTCGGCTGTCCAACTTTTTCGAGGAAGTTTCTGGAAGTATCATCCATTGGTATGATTTCCACCTTTATCGAGAGATGATCACCCGCGGATTCTTTTGTGCTCACAACGGTGAAGGAATACTTCTCACCTTGCAGCAAACCGTAGCCAAAGAAATCTGCGGTTTTCAGAGTATCGGGAATCTTTCCCCCACCCTTCAAAGAAGCGTTCACTGCTTTAGCTGTTCCTAAGAAGAGATACCCATCTTTTTCAGCAACGACCACATCTTCCATTCCCAGCAGATCAACCACGAGAGACTTTATGCTGTCTTTCAGTTTCTTTGTCTTTTCAGACGGTCCCAGAACGAAGCAAGTGTCTTCGCTGTCGAGCTGTACAAAGAGAAATTCGTGAGAGAGGAGATCGTAGAAGTCGGAAGGCTCTATATCCCTGCTGATAAGCTGGGACTCCAGAACACCCTGTATCATCATCTCAAGACCGAGGCTCTCTGTCAGGAAACGGCCGGTAGAAAGGCTTTTGACCTCGGAGTAGAACTCTGATAAATCCTTCACATATCGAATCACCTTGAAATTCTCCGGTACATAGTTTAATATTTGTGAAAAAGAGAGGGCCGTGAGAATCAGCAGGATAAAAATTATCCCTTTCTTCATGTTCAGAACCTCCTTCTTTTTTCTTCACCAAAACTTATGATAACACAGGAAAGGAGGTAGCACGTTGAGAAAATCTCTCGAGACAGGAAAATGCGTTGTTCTGGAAGTGTTGACACCAAGAGGCACAAATCTGGATAAATTCATGGAGTTCACCGAAGAAGCCTGGAAGACTGGCATCGACGCGTTCACGGTGACCGACATGCCGATGGGAAGAGTGAGAATGGCTCCCTGGGCTGCTTCCCACCTTCTTGTGGAAAGCGGAAAAGATGTTCTCATGCACTTTACGAGGAACACAAGGAATATGATAAGAATACAATCTGACCTTCTGGGCTGTCATGCCCTCGGAGTGAAGAATCTGCTCCTTCTGTCCGGAGACAATCCTTCCCACGGTGATTACCCTGAAACGACCTCCGTTAACGATATAGATATCTTAGACCTCATAAGACTCACAAAGCTCATGAACGAAGGAACAGATCTTGCCGGAAACAAGATCTATGGAAAAACAGATTTCTTCGTCGGTGGTGCGCTGAATCCCTTCAGCGATGAAGACGTAGAAAGGGCCAAACAGAAGATTGAAGCCGGCGTTGATTTCCTTGTCACCCAGCCGCTTTTCAACAGCGAGGTGGCAAAAAAGATCAAGGAAGAACTGAACACGAAAATTCTCGCTTCTATAGTTTTCTTTGAAAACGCAAAACAGATGGGCTACTTCTCGAACGTTCCTGGAATAGAAATACCCGATGAGATAGTGAATTCCGCGGAGAAGGGAGACGATTACCTGAAAGAAAAAAGCTTTGAAAGTGTGCTCAGATTCGTTGAAGAGACAAAAGATGTACTGGATGGTTTCTACATAGTGGCCATAGTGAAAGATCTCGAAAAAATCAGGAAGGTGGTAGAAATTGCCAAAAGTTGAAATAGACCCAAAAGATATAAAGATTCCAAACAACGTTTTGAAGTCAAAACTCGGTTTTGGAAGAGCAGAAGAGATACCCGAAGAATTCAGGAAAATGGTGAAAAGGGCGTATGAAGAGCTTCACGATGTGGCGAAACCTGTGGTTCTGTGGCGAGATTTCGAGGTGGACGGTTCTCTCTCTTTCGACAACATGGAACTCACGGGTGAACTTGCAACGAAACACCTTTCTGGGAGTAAGATCATCACAGTTTTTCTTGCGACCCTCGGAAAAAAGGTGGACAAAAAGATAGAGGAATACTTTAGAAAAGGAGAGGATCTTCTCGCGTTCTTCATCGATGGAATCGCTTCAGAGATGGTGGAGTACGCTTTGAGAAAGGTGGATGCGGAGCTCAGAATGAAAAGATCCAACCTGGAGGGAAGTTTTAGAATTTCACCCGGATATGGAGACCTCCCGCTTTCCTTGAACAAAAAGATCGTCGAAATTTTCAAGGAAGAAGTGGACGTCGATGTGTTCGAAGACTCTTACGTGCTCGTTCCCAGAAAAACCATCACAGCATTCGTAGGCTGGAGGGAGAAGAATGAGAAACAGACGTGAGGTTTCAAAATTGCTTTCAGAGAGAGTGTTGCTTTTGGATGGAGCCTACGGAACGGAGTTCATGAAGTACGGATACGATGACCTTCCCGAAGAGCTGAATATAAAAGCACCCGACGTGGTGCTGAAGGTTCATAGAAGTTACATAGAGAGTGGATCGGATGTCATTCTGACGAACACGTTCGGTGCCACAAGGATGAAACTGAGAAAACACGGCCTGGAGGACAAACTGGATCCTATTGTGAGAAACGCTGTGAGAATCGCAAGAAGAGCAGCTGGAGAAAAGCTTGTTTTTGGAGATATCGGACCGACGGGAGAACTTCCCTATCCACTCGGAAACACTTTGTTCGAGGAATTCTACGAGAACTTCAGAGAAACCGTGAAGATAATGGTCGAGGAAGGTGTGGATGGAATCATCTTTGAGACGTTCTCGGACATTCTAGAGTTGAAAGCCGCTGTGCTCGCGGCAAGGGAAGTCTCCCGTGATGTTTTCCTGATTGCCCACATGACATTCGATGAGAAGGGAAGAAGTCTCACAGGGACAGATCCCGCAAACTTCGCCATCACGTTCGATGAACTGGATGTCGATGCCCTCGGTATAAACTGTTCACTCGGGCCCGAAGAGATCCTTCCCATTTTTCAGGAACTGTCCCAGTACACAGACAAGTTTCTCGTAGTTGAACCGAACGCGGGAAAGCCCATCGTGGAAAACGGGAAAACCGTGTATCCTTTGAAACCACATGACTTTGCCGTTCATATAGATTCCTATTACGAACTCGGTGTGAACATATTCGGAGGCTGTTGCGGAACCACCCCTGAACACGTGAAGCTCTTCAGAAAAGTTCTTGGAAATAGAAAGCCTCTTAAAAGAAAGAAAAAGAGAATATTTGCTGTTTCTTCTCCTTCAAAACTCGTGACGTTCGATCACTTTGTTGTCATAGGAGAGAGGATAAACCCGGCAGGTAGAAAGAAGCTATGGGCGGAGATGCAGAAAGGAAACGAAGAAATCGTGATCAACGAAGCAAAGACACAGGTGGAAAAAGGTGCGGAAGTGCTCGATGTGAACTTCGGGATAGAATCCCAGATAGACGTACGATACGTGGAAAAGATCGTTCAGGCACTTCCGTATGTTTCGAACGTTCCTCTCTCCTTGGACATCCAAAGCGTTGACCTCACAGAGAAAGCGCTCAGAACCTACCCGGGAAGACCCCTTTTCAACTCGTCCAAGGTGGATGAAGAAGAACTCGAAAAGAAAATAAACCTGTTGAAGAAATACGGTGGAACACTCATCGTACTTTTGATGGGAAAAGACGTTCCAAAAAGCTTCGAAGAGAGAAAAGAGTACTTCGAAAAGGCTCTGAAAATCCTGGAGAGACACAATTTCTCAGACAGAGTGATCTTCGATCCAGGAGTTCTGCCTCTCGGTGCAGAAGGAAAACCGGTAGAAGTACTGAAGACCATAGAATTCATTTCAAACAGGGGTTTCAACACGACTGTTGGTCTTTCCAATCTGTCTTTCGGACTTCCTGACAGAAGTTATTACAACACCGCTTTTCTCGTTCTTGGAATATCTAAAGGCCTGAGCTCTGCCATCATGAATCCCCTCGACGAAATACTAATGAAGACCTTGAACGCTACACTTGTGATATTAGAGAAGAAGGAACTTCCCAGAGCTGAAGTGAAGGAAGAAAAACTGGTTGAAATCATACTCTCCGGGAACCGGTCGGAACTCGAGAGGCTCGTGGAGGATTTTCTGAAGGAAAAAGATCCTCTTTCCATAATAGAAGAACAATTGAGGCCGGCGATGGAGCGTATTGGAGAACTCTACGATAAGGGAAAAATCTTTCTTCCGCAACTCATCCTCGCCGCTCAAACGGTGAAACCCGCGTTCGACAAACTGACATCGATGCTTCCGTCAGACAGTCAGGGTGAAACGTTCGTCATTGCAACAGTCAAGGGTGATGTGCATGACATAGGAAAGAACATAGTGGCGTCTGTCATCAGAAGCAGCGGGTACCGCGTGGTGGACCTTGGAAAGGACGTGGAAACATCGAAAATATTGGAAACCGTGGAAAAAGAAAGACCCGTTGCACTCGGTCTGTCTGCAATGATGACAACCACCGTCGGAAGAATAAAGGAAGTTGTGGAAAAGCTCAAAGAAAAGAACCTGAAAATCCCCGTCATAGTGGGTGGTGCTTCCCTGAACGAAAAACTTGCAAAGGAGCTAGGAGCGGACTATTACGCAAGGAACGCTTCCGAAGCGGTAAAAATATTGAAATCTCTCGGGAGATGAGATTGTGGACACCATTGTCGCTGTAGCTACCCCTCCCGGAAAAGGAGCAATCGCGATTCTCAGGTTGAGCGGTCCAGATAGCTGGAAAATCGTTCAGAAACACCTTCGGACGCGATCGAAAATCGTTCCACGAAAGGCAATCCACGGCTGGATCCACGAAAACGGAGAAGATGTGGATGAGGTAGTGGTCGTTTTCTACAAATCACCGAAGAGTTACACAGGAGAGGACATGGTAGAGGTGATGTGCCACGGAGGACCGCTCGTGGTGAAAAAGCTGCTGGATCTCTTCTTGAAATCTGGAGCGAGAATGGCTGAACCCGGCGAGTTCACAAAACGAGCTTTTTTGAACGGAAAAATGGATCTCACTTCGGCAGAGGCTGTGAGAGATCTCATAGAGGCAAAAAGTGAAACCAGTTTGAAACTCTCCCTGAGGAACCTCAAGGGAGGATTGAAGGACTTTGTTGAGAGCTTGAGAAGAGAACTCATAGAAGTCCTTGCTGAGATACGGGTAGAGCTCGATTATCCAGACGAGATAGAAACGAACACAGGCGAAGTGGTGACCAGGCTGGAGCGAATAAAAGAAAAGCTCACAGAAGAACTGAAAAAAGCAGATGCAGGCATTCTTCTCAACAGAGGACTCAGGATGGTCATCGCGGGAAAGCCCAACGTGGGAAAATCTACTCTTCTGAATCGACTTTTGAACGAGGACAGGGCGATCGTCACAGATATACCCGGAACAACAAGGGATGTTATCAGTGAAGAAATCGTCATAAGAGGAATTCTTTTCAGGATAGTCGACACAGCGGGTGTGAGATCGGAAACGAACGATCTGGTCGAGAGACTGGGGATAGAGAGAACTCTTCAGGAAATAGAGAAAGCTGACATAGTACTGTTTGTGCTCGATGCTTCTTCACCACTTGACGAAGAGGACAGAAAAATCCTCGAAAGGATAAAGAACAAACGCTATCTTGTGGTGATAAACAAAGTGGATGTGGTGGAGAAGATAAATGAAGAGGAGATAAAAAACAAACTCGGAACAGACAGACACATGGTGAAGATATCTGCCCTGAAAGGAGAAGGACTTGAAAAGCTGGAAGAATCCATCTACAGAGAAACTCAGGAGATCTTTGAAAGAGGTTCTGATTCCCTTATAACGAACCTTCGACAAAAGCAGTTGCTTGAAAACGTTAAAGGACATCTGGAAGACGCTATAAAGTCTTTGAAGGAAGGAATGCCGGTTGATATGGCTTCTATAGATCTAGAGAGGGCTCTCAATCTTCTCGATGAAGTGACAGGAAGGAGCTTCAGGGAAGATCTGCTTGATACCATATTCTCCAATTTCTGCGTTGGAAAATGAATGAGGGGAAGGGGTTCCCCTTCCCCTATCACTTGACCTTCTCTTTGAGAGCTTTTCCGGGTTTGAACTTCGGAACCTTTCTTTCGGGAATGGTGATGGGTTTTCTTGTCTGAGGATTCACGCCTTTTCTTGCAGCAGCCTTTCTCACCTCAAAGCTTCCGAACCCAACGATCTGAACCTTTTCCCCTTTTGCGAGAGCTTCTGAGATCGTTTCAAGAATGGTGTCGAGAATCACTCTTACATCCTTCTTCTTCGCACCTGCTTTCTTCGCCACCCTGTCGATGAGTTCCTTTTTGTTCATGAAACCCCCTCCTTTCTAGGGTTGTAAAGCATCCTTCTCACTGCTTGTAAATATACCATTTTACAGTGGGGTGTTGCAAGTCCCTTTACAAAAGCACTTCGAAGCCTGAAAGTTCTAAAATCCCCATAAAAAGCGGAATTTCGAAATATAAGATAAAATTTAGAATTGGTTACAGAAAATTTACAAAACATCCAGGATTCTTTTCGCTATCTCAGCACTACCAATGACCCTTGCTATTTCTTCCAGAGAGGCAGAACGAATATTCTCCAGAGAACCAAAGTATTCAATGAGCTTTTTCTTTCTAATGGGACCTATTCCGGGCACACTGTCAAGAACAGACCTGAGTGATTCTTTCTCCCTCCGCTTTCTGTGGTAACTCACAGCGAATCTGTGTGTTTCGTCTCTTATCTGAACGAGGAGTCTTAAAACCGGGTGATCGTGTGGAAGTTTTATTTCTCTGTTCTCAAAGACAACGGTCTCTTCCTTCTTCGCGAGTCCAACCACGGGACAGTCCTTTCCTATTTCCTTTAACGCTTCGACAGCGGCGTTCACCTGCCCTATTCCTCCATCCACGAACAGAAGATTTGGAAGCGGGTGTTTCGAATATCTTCTTTTCACGACTGTTCTTATCGATTCGTAATCATCTGGATGATCCTGTTCGATCTTGTAACGTCTGTAATCGCTCTTTTTGGGAAATCCATCTTCGAACACCACCAGAGAAGCCACGGTGTATTTTCCTTGAAGATGAGAAATATCGATCCCTTCTATCCTGTACGGAAAATCCTTCATGTTCAGGAGCTTCATCAATTCTTCGAGCGCTTCCTTTCTCAATCCTCTCATTTTTAACTCGTTTTCCAGGTTCTTCTTTGCTTTCTCAAGGAGATCTTCTTCTGTGGTGGAACGCGGCGGTCCTACATACTCAAAACCGAGAGACGAGTAATCCATTTCATCCAGATCACTCTCCAGAATGAGAGTTTTCGGGATATCACCTCTCCCGGATACGTAGTATTCTCTGATGAAATCTTCCACATTTCCCCCTTCCATTTCAAAGGAGATCTTCCCTACCAGGTAACCATTTCTGACTCTCAGAACCACGAACAGATCGTGTGCGTGGACCAGAACATCACAGCTGATACTTTCTTCAAAAACCACTCCCTGAGATTCCAGAACATTCGACAGATTCAAAAGAAGATCCCTGTACTTTGCAGCGTTCTCGAAATCGAGCATTCTGCTGTGAGTTTCCATCTTTTCTTTCAGATAATCGAAGACTTCTTCCATGTTCCCCGAGAGGAACTCTTTCAGCCTTCTTACCGCTTCTCCATGCGATTCTATATTTCCAATGCACGGGCCGGTGCACCTACCGAGGTGATAAAGAAAACAGGGCCTCTTTATTCTTTTCAAATCAGATTTACAGGTTCTGAATCCCATTATTTTTTGGAGTATTTCCAGCAGATTTCTGACGAATTGAACACTGGTGTAGGGGCCGAAGTACGTTCCATCCCTCAGTTTTCTCTTCACGATTTCAACGTACGGTATTTCGTCATCGGATATCCTGATGTAAGGATAGAAATTCGTGTCTTTGAGACGAACGTTGTACTTTGGCCTGTACTTCTTTATGAGATTCGCCTCGAGTATGAACGCTTCCCTTTCGTTCATCACAACGATCGTTTCCAGTTCGTCGGCCTCTTCGACAATTCTGAACACTTTCTCCGTCTGGGGATTGAGGTAACTCCTCAATCTACTGGACAATCTCTTTGCTTTTCCTATGTAGATGGGAACACCTTTGTTCTTGAAGATGTAAACACCAGGTTCTTCAGGAGCGAGGAGTATCTTCTTTCTGATCTTCTCTTTCAAAAACCTTCTTCACCTCCTCTTCACTCAAGAATCTGTACTCTCCAGGTTTCATGTCCTCGGGTAGAACGAGTCTGCCAATTCTAGTTCTCTTCAAATGCACTGTTCTTAGACCCACAGCAACCGTCATCCGTTTGATCTGATGATATTTACCCTCCGTTATAACTATCTTCAACGTGTCGTTCGACAGCTTCTCCACACACTTCGCTTTTGCGAAAAAACCGTCCCTTAAAGTCACACCATTTTTCAACTTTTCTATCTTGTCTTCTGTGACTTCTCCTTCTACCTTCACAATGTACTCTTTTTCTACAGACCATTTCGGCGAAATCACACGATGAGCGAAATCACCATCGCTAGTTATTATCAGGAGACCTTCGGCATCTTTATCGAGCCTTCCAACGGGGAAAATTCCTTTCAATGGGGGAAGAAATTCCATGATGGTTTCCGAATGGGGATCTTTCGTGCTGGTCACGTATCCTGAAGGCTTGTAGAAGAGAATGTAAACCTTTCTGTGAAGCTTCACTGTCTCACCATCGAGCGCAACTGCATCGTTCTCCGACACAGGATGATCAGGATCGAGCACTACTCTCCCGTTAACGGTCACCCTGCCCTGTTTTATCAGTTTTTTCACTTCTTTTCTTGTTCCCAAACCACTGTTCGAAAGATACCTGTCCAATCTCATTGTTTTTCCCTGTCCAGGTAGATTATGAGGTTCGAAATGTCGGAAGGATTTATCCCCGGGATTCTCATAGCCTGACCGATGGATCTCGGCCTGATCTTTTTCAATTTATCCCTCGCTTCTGTGGAGAGATTCGGAACTGCATCGTAATCTAAATCGTGCGGTATCTTGTAATTCTCATACTTCTCAAAGACGGCGACCTCTTCGAACATTTTCTGAATGTATCCCTCATATTTCACGTTTATTTCCACCTGTTCCACGACTTCTGGATCATCTATAGGGTTCGGATCCAGAAACTTCAGCGCACTGTAACTCAATTGAGGACGTTTCAAGAGCTGATATAGGGAGACCGACTCTTTGAGAGGACTGGTTCCCAGAGAAGTTAAAAGATCGTTGATCTTGTCAGAAGGTTTTACAACAACCTTCTTCAAACGTTCGATCTCTTCGTTTATTCTGCGTTCAAGACTCAATACCTTTTCGTAGAACCACTTGGGAATCAGCCCCACCCGATAGCCGTACTTCGCCAGCCGCAGATGAGCATTGTCATGGCGTAGAAGAAGACGATACTCGGCCCTTGAAGTGAGAAGCCGATATGGTTCATCCACTCCCCTCGTTACCAGATCGTCTATCAGAACACCAATGTAGGCCTCGGACCTCTTCAAGATGAGAGGAGGTTCTCCCCGAAGTTTGAGAGCAGCGTTTATACCGGCGATTATACCCTGACCAGCCGCTTCTTCGTATCCGCTCGTCCCGTTCACCTGACCTGCGAAGTAGAGATTCTCCACAAGTTTGGATTCAAGCGTGGGATAGAGCTGCCTGGGATCTATGTAGTCGTACTCTATCGCATAGGCAGGACGAGTGATGATAGCGTTTTCCAATCCTTTCACGCTTCTTATCATCTTTATCTGTGCTTCATAGGGCAGGCTCGTACTCAAACCGTTCAGATAGTATTCCTCCGTGTCTCTTCCTTCCGGTTCTACGAAGACCTGATGCGATTCTTTGTCTTTGAATTTGACAACCTTGTCCTCTATGGAAGGACAGTACCTTGGTCCTATTCCCTCTATGAGTTTGACCGTTCCATAAAGGGGCGAAAATTCCAGATACTGTCTTATTATGCTGTGGGTTTCCGGGTTCGTTCTGGTCAGCCAGCAGGGGTAATCTTTCGAGAGTACTCTCGGTTCGTCAAAGAAGGAAAAAGCAAGGGGTTCATCCGAGGTGTCCTGCCTTTCCATAACGGAAAAGTTTATAGAGCGCTTCAACACACGAGCCGGCGTTCCTGTTTTGAATCTACCAACTTCGAATCCCAGTTCTATGAGACTTTCCGTGAGCTTTGTCGCTGGAAACTCTCCCATCCGACCCGCTGGGAATGTGGAACGACCGATGAATATCTTTCCTCTCAAAAAAGTCCCGGTTGTCACGATCACAGCTTTTCCCAGGTAGTCTATCCCGTAATTGTCCACAACTCCCTTAACTCTTCCCTTCTCCGTTAGAATTCTTTCAACGATACCATGTCTCAACACTATGTTCGGATTCGTTTCCAGCTTTCTTTTCATCGTTCTGCTGTACGAGATCTTGTCTATCTGAGCCCTTAAAGCTCTCACAGCGGGCCCTTTGCTCACGTTCAGCATTCGCACGTTTATCATCGTCTCATCGGTTGTTTTGGCCATCTCTCCACCGAGAGCGTCTATTTCACGAACCACAACACCCTTTGCCGGACCACCTACGGCGGGATTGCATGGAGCCCATCCCACGGTGTCCGGATTCACCGTGAGGACAAGTACTCTGAAACCCATTCTAGCAGCCGCAAGAGCCGCCTCTATTCCCGCATGACCGGCTCCCACAACGATCACATCGTAGACACGATCGTCCTCAGGCCTCAAACCAATCACCTCATGCCAGTCTGATGGGCATCACTATGTAGAGGTATCCAGAAATGTCGAGTGGATTTATCTGACAGGGACTGGTAGAATCAACGAAGTTCATTTCGATCTCTTCAGTCTCAATGTGCTTCAAAACGTCCTCGATGAACTTCGGGTTGAAAGCGATCACGAGATCTTCCCCTTCTTTCTGAACTTCAACTTCATCAACCACTTCACCATAATCCGGACTCTTGCTCACAAGTCTCATAACGTTTTCTTCTATTTCGAACTTCACGGACTCGCTTCCCTTGGTGGCGATTACCATCACTCTTCTCAACGATTCCATAAGGTCCTTTCTAGAAACTACCACTTTCGTTTTGAAAGTTTCGGGGATCACCCTTTTGTAATCAGGAAATTCAGCATCGACTACTCTCATCACCGTTTCCACGTCGCTTGTCGTCAGGGAAACCCTCCTCCCATCGTACCTCACCGTTATAGTCGGCTCCGTCGTGTTGTCAAGCACGTTTTGAACTTCTTTCATGCTCTTCAAAGAGAGCAAGAAACTCGCCTCTTCCTCGTTTTCTATCTGCTCCTCTGCGAGTGCAAGTCTGAAACCATCACTTGCAACCAGTCTGAGAAGATTCTTGTGGAGTTCCCAGAAAACTCCATTCAGATTTCGCATGAACTCGTCTTTGGCAGCGGCGAAGATGACCTTTTCAACCATTTCCTCGAGAAGTGAAGTGTCGACTTCGAAAGTTATTCCGGACTCGGCCGGTGTTATCTCTGGAAATTCGTCCGCAGGCATGGTGGTGATCCTGAAAACAGTACTTCCAGAACTTACAACAAGGACATCCCCCTCTAAAGAAAGTTCTGTGATGTCATCTGGAAGAACTTTGACCAGCTTCTGGATGACGTCTCCCGGTACTACAAATCGTGCTTCACCGGAGATTTCAGCAGCGTTCACAGTTGCTTTGACTCCGGTCTCAAGATCGGTTGTACAAATGTAGAAATTTCCATCTTTCACTTCGAAAAGAAATCCGGCAAGAATGGGCTTCACAGATTTCTTTGCGAGTGCTTTTGAGGCAATAGTTATTTTGTCCCTCAATTCAAGAGTCGTAACAGTTACTTTCATCGTCACACCCCCATTAGAATTTTAATATCAGTTTCAGAACCCAATAAACAGCTGCGGAAGTCGCAGCCACCGTTGGTACTATGAGAAGCCAGGATATAACGATGTTCTTCAACACACCAACGTTCACCATTTCAAGTCCTCTGGCGAAGCCAACACCCGTGACAGCTCCCACCACAACGTGCGTCGTGGAGATAGGAAGCCCAAGTGACGAAGCGAGCAGAACCGTCGTCGCAGTGGAAAAATCCACGGTGAATCCCCTGGAATTTGTGAGCGTCGTTATCTTTTCACCTACCGTTTCCATCACTCTCTGCCCAAGGAAGAACACACCAAGTGAGATACCAATTCCCCCAAGAAGAAGCGCCAAGAAGGGTATCTCAACGGTTTTTGGAACAACACCCGTTGACGCAACGATCATGACCGCTGCTACAGGACCTGCCGCGTTGGCAACGTCGTTGGCTCCATGAGAAAAAGAAACGTAGCAGGAAGTGAGAATTTGAGCGCGCTTGAACACATCTTCAACCGCTTCGTACACATCTTTCTTTTCGTTTATCAGCTTTCTCACAGCGAAGTGAACTACGAAAAATGTTACGAGAGAGAAAGCAATACCGAGCAGAAAAGATTCACTGAGAGGCTGTTTGAGCGTCTTTTTTACAAAAAGAGATATCATTGTGAAAACCGCAAGAGATATGAAAAACGGAATAGCCACAGTGGAAGATTTCTTCGGATTTTTTGTGTGGAACACCGAAAGAGAGATCAGTTTGAACATCACAAAGGAAATCAAACCGCCGAGAACAGGTGAAACAACCCAGGAAAGTACTATGAAGAGAAACGTTTTCCAGTTCACGCCATCTATGCCTACCGCCACAAGACCGAATCCTATCATTCCTCCGACTATAGAATGGGTGGTGGAAACGGGATAACCCCAGTTGGTCGCTATCAGGATCCAGAGTGAAGCTGCGATCAAGGCTGACAGTGCACCATACATGAGTTCTACCGGTTGAACTTTCTCCACCTCTACTATTCCCTTGACAATCGTCTGGGAGACATGAGAGCCGAACATAACCGCTCCAAGAAACTCGAGAAACATCGCAATAATGGATGCCTGTCTTACAGTTATGGCCTTTGCTCCAACGGCTGTGGCCATGGAATTCGCCACGTCGTTGGCTCCTATGGAGAAAGCCATGATGAAACCAAGTATGCCAGCTACGATGAGTATTGTCACGTTGTTCCCTCCTCACCTAAGGATGGAATTTATCCTCTTTGTGATATCTTTGCCCTGATCGGCGATTTTTGAAATAAGTCTTGCTACTTTGTTCAAGAAAATCAGATCCACGGGATTCATACTGTTTTTGAGGGAATAGAGTTTTTTTCCAAGATTCCTCGATATTGTGTCGACTTCCCTCTCTTCCATGGACACATCAAAGATTTCTCTTTCTTCCTTTTCCTTTTCAAAAGGTGAAAAACCGCTCTCCGCGAGTGTGCGAAGCTGTTCGATTGCCTCGGTGGTTTCTCTGATAGTATCCAGAACGTTTTCAACGAGTTCTGCGAATAACTCTTTGATATTCTCCGGTACATCTTCAACTCTGTTCATGTCGAGCATGATGACGATATCCCTGACAAGGTCAAGAATCTCATCTGCTTTGTGAACTATGTAAAGAAAATCGTCCTTTTCGAAGTAGGTGTACTTCATTTTTAGATACATCTTCTTCAGCTTTAACTTGATCTCATCTGATTCTCGCTCCAGAGAGATCACACGATTGAGGTGGCCTTCCCCGAATTTTCCGGTGAAGTAATCCTCGATGGCATCTTTGAGAAGCACAACGACCGCTTCGCCTCTTCTGGAAAGATTTATGAGAAGATCGATGGGAGACTCCTCCGGGAGCATTTTTTCTATAAATTTCATACTTTCACCCCTTCTTTCAAAAAAGCGCTTTTTAAGATGATATCAACGAGTTCCTCGAACTCGATTCCTCCCGCTTTCGCACTCGCTGGGAGATCGCTGGTTTCCGTTAGACCCGGTACCGTGTTGATTTCCAGAAAGTAGAACCTGCCATCGCTGAAAATACCATCCACTCTCCCAAAACCTCTGCAGCCAGCTTCCACAAATGCTTTGAGAGCTGTTTCCTTAACGAGGCGTTCTTCTGAAGGATTCAAAGGAGCAGGAAGAATGAACTCCGTTTCACCTTTCGTGTACTTCGCAACGTAATCGTAGAAACGACGCTTTGGTCGCAACTCAAGAACGGGAAGGACCTCAAAACCTTTTTCCGTTTCCAAAATAGACACGGTCATCTCCCTGCCAGGGATGTACTTTTGAACAATCACACTCCCATATCGTGGTAAATCTTCTTTGAGCGCGTGTTGAAACTCTTCATCCGATTCGCAAACGAACACTCCTATGCTTGAACCCTCTCTCCTCGGTTTTACCACACAGGGATACCCAAGGGGAGAAGTTTTCATGAATTCCTTGATCTCCACAAAATCAGGTATCTCGACGGTGCCTTTTAAAAACCTGTAAGTCGCAAGTTTATCAAAACATATCATGCTTGAAAACGCATCGGACCCGGTGTATCTGATCCCCAAAAAATCCAGAATTGCCTGAAACGTTCCATCCTCACCGAAAGTTCCGTGGAGAACGTTGAAGACCACATCAAAACTTTTCAACTGATCCACTTTCTTGAGAAAGTCCTCTTTGACGTCAAAAACTGTGTATTCATACCCAAGTCTTTCAAGAGCTTTTTTTACCCTTTCTCCGCTTCTCAGAGAGATTTCCCTTTCCCTCGACACTCCTCCCATCAGGAGAGCCACTCTCACTGTCTTTCCTCCCCAGGAATATTTTTCCATCGTCTATGACTGCAATTTCATCGTTTCTCACGCTTCTGGTGCTACCACACTCGCATTTCAAATAGAATCCGTATTTCCCAAAAGAGAGTCTCATTTCCTTTCCGCACGAACACTTCTGGTTCGTCGGAAAATCAATCACAATCCTGTCGTTCCTGTCGAACACACTGGAAAAGGATTCATAAAACTCCCGCAAGAGGATTTTGTCTGTTTTCTTACCCTGTTCGACCTCGTCGAGGTCCTTTTCCATTTCAGCTGTGAAAGAAACGCTAACAACGTCAGAGTATTTCTTCTCCAGATAATCCATGACAACGCTTCCAACGATCGTTGGGTAGAGATAGCCCCTGATCTTTTTTATGTAACCCCTGTTCAGCAGAAGCTTTATCGTGGATGCGTAGGTGCTGGGACGACCTATACCAAGTCTTTCCATTTCCTTCACGAGTGAACCTTCAGTGTACCTTGGTTTCGGCTTGGTTTCCTGTTCTTCTATTTCTACAACCACCGGTTTCACAGATTCTCCCTCTTCGAAAGGAAACTCCCCTGTGTTTCTTTCCGTCTTCCAAACCTTTTCGTACCCATCGAAAATCTTCTTCAGTACCGTTCCCTTGAATCTGTACTTTCCATCCTTTGTTCTCAGAATAAAACGAGTTTCCTCATATTGAGAAGACTTCATCTGAGAGGCGAGAAATCTCCTCCATATCAAGTCGTAGAGCTTTTTCTGATCAGAATTCAGGTATTTTCCTGCTTCTTCGGGTGTCATGAAAACGTTCGTGGGACGAATTGCCTCATGCGCGTCCTGTATTTTTGTATTGTTCTTTCTCTTTGTTCCTTTCGAACCAACATAATCCTCTCCAAACACTTCTGTTATCAGATTTCTGGCTTCCTCCTTTGCGTAGTCTGACACACGTGTTGAATCTGTTCTCATATAGGTTATGAACGCGATATGTCCATCTTTTGTTTCCACGCCTTCATACAACTGCTGGGCAATCATCATGGTTTTAGAAACAGAGAAACCCAGTTTGGAATACGCCTCCTGCTGGAGGGTACTGGTTTTGAAGGGGTCTGGAGGTGAAAAGTTTTTCAAAGAAACCTTTTTCTCCTCTACGACGAGTTCGTCTATACTCTTGATCTCTTTCAACGTTTCAGCGTCGAAGAACTTCTTTTCTTTCACATCTATTTCTGCTGTGAGTCCATCGAATTTGACGGTGATCCTGTGGTACTTCTTTGGCACAAACCTGAGGATTTCTCTCTCTCTATCACAAACGAGCTTCAGGGTAGCCGATTGGACCCTGCCGGCGCTCAGGTTGGTTTTAAAATTTTTCCAGAGTATCGGACTCAGAGAATAACCAACGATCCTGTCTAAAATCCTTCTTGCGAGCTGTGCTCGAACTTTCTTCATGTCAATCTCTCGAGGATTTTTAACGGCTTCTCTTATCACGCGAGGAGTGATCTCAGAGAACACAATTCTGTTCTTCTTTCCAAGAGTGTTTGTCACCCTGGCTATGTGCCAGGCTATGGCTTCTCCTTCTCTATCCATATCAGAAGCAATGAGCAGTTCTCCTTTCTTTGCAAGATCTTTCAGCTTTTCGACTACCTTCTCTTTCCCTTTTATCACCACAAATTCCGGTTCGAAATCCTTTTCCAGATCCACACCGAACTTGTTCTTGGGAAGATCTATGATGTGCCCCATCGAAGCGAAGACTTCATATTCGTTTCCAAGAATACTCTTGATCGTCTTCGCCTTGGCAGGAGACTCAACGACGATGTATTTTTTCACTTTCTTACTCATCAGTTACTTCACCTCTTAAAAAGATTCTCCTTCCCAGATTCTTATCGTACTCTGTCCATCCCTGATCTGTTTCGGAACTTTCAATAACCTCAATGAATCGAGCTATCTTGGAATCCAAGTTCTCAACGTGGTGAACTATTAAAGCCTCTATTGTTTTTGGAACCACGGGTGATCCCCACTCGAGCTCTCCGTGGTGCGAGAGAATTATGTGCTCTAACTCGAGGATCTTGTGTTCTGGAATAGACAACTTTTTCCCCGTTTCTCTGACCATAGCCGCTCCTATCGCTATATGCCCTTTCAACTCTCCTTCAGTGGTCACCTCGATCCCGGATTCTGTGATCTTGTATTCTTCCACCTTTCCAACATCATGAAGGAGGGCACCAGTTATGAGAAGATCTCTATCGAGGGAGTAATATTTGCTGATATCTTTGCAAATCTCAGCGACCGTAACGCTGTGCTCCAGAAGTCCGCCTATGTAAGCGTGATGTACCCGCATACCCGCCGGTGATCTGAAGAACTTTTCAGAAAATTCTTCATCTTCGAAAAATGCCTTCAAAAGTTTTTTGTAGTGCTGATCTTTTATTTGATCCAGAAGGACAAAAAGTTTTTTCTTCAAAACTTCCAGGTCTTTCTTCGACTGTGCGACGAATTTTGTGTAATCGTACTCGTCGTTCTTCAGGATCTTTATAGCACCGTAATCGTTATCCACGTTTATCTGTATCCTGTTCTCAAAAAATACCACTCTGCCTTTCACTCTGACGACGCTTCCTTCCTTCAGACGCTGATCGTTGAGTTCAGCATTGTACCAATCCACAGCCCTGACGGTTCCCGTCCTGTCTTCCAGCGTCATGATCAGGAATTTCTTACTGTCTTTCGTCTCTTGGAGTTTTTTACTCCTAATCTTAAGGGTGATTTCAACATTGTCGTTGATATGATTCTTCAAATCCTGAACAAACAGTTCCTGTTTTAACAGATCTCTTGGCATCAAATCACCGAGTTTCAAACCAACCACTTCCCTTCTCGTTAATCAATTTCTTCAAAAGTTCAAAATCCTCCACCGGATGAGAAAAAACACGACGTGTTCCATCACTTAAATAGAAAACAATTGACATCCCGTATCTTTCAACTCGTTCAATCGAAAAAAGGTCAAATAATTCCCTCCTCAGAATCAGTTTGTTTTGTTCTAAATCGATCACCATCTCTTTCTTGAAGAGTGAAATCACCCATACACCAAAGATTATATCCAAAATCAGTAGAGAAATCCTCAAAATCAAATGGAGAGGCTTATAAAAAAGGAAAATTGTGAGGTCAAAGCTCACAACCCATAGCAGAACCATGATGAACTTATACCAGAAAGGGATCCTGAATCTTATTACCATAAATAATGCGGGCCAACAGCCCGCTCACACCTCCGAAATCTGCCCAACGTACTTCTTCACCTTACCAGCTTTCAGACAGGAAGTGCAGACTCTCATTCTCTTAACCGTTCCATCTGGGAGCACCACTCTTACTTTCTGGAGATTGGGTCTGAACCATCTTCCTGACTTTTTGTCCGAGTGGCTAACGGTGTTCCCAGATCTGGGAGCCTTTCCACACACTTCACATTTCTTTGCCATGATCACGACCTCCCGTGAGTCTGATTTCTCTCTCCAAGAGTATACCATAACTATCTCGAATACTTCATGTACTCCCTGATCTTTCTTTCCATTTCCCTCTTTTTTATCGCTTCTCTCTTGTCGTATTTCTTTCTTCCTCGAGCAACGGCTATCTCCACTTTTGCTATCCCGCGATCGTTGAAATATATCTTCAGTGGGACTATCGTTACTCCCTCTTCCTGTACTTTACCCATGAGTCTCTTCAGTTCCCTTTTGTGAAGGAGCAGCTTCCTTGGCCTTTCAGGATCGTGGTTGTAAACTCCACCGTGACTGTAGGGTGGAATGTGTAAATTCAAAAGGTACAGCTCTCCGTTCTTGAAGCGACAGAAGGAATCCTTGAAATTGACTGAGCCGTTCCTCAGGGATTTCACTTCCGTTCCTGTGAGAACGATTCCCGCCTCGTAAGTTTCCAGGATCTCGTAGTCCGTGTAGGCTTTTTTGTTCGTGGCAACAACCTTCACCATCTCACCCCAGCCAGATACCTTCAAAATGGTCTATTCCTTCAGGGGTCACCCTCACAAAATCAACCCGCGCTGGTCCTTTTAATTTGTTCTGAATCATGTAAAATCTCGCTGTCTGTTCCAGGCTCCTCACCTTTTTGAGATCTATTCTTTCAAGAGGATCCACTTTCCCACTTCCGCTTTTGACTTCCACGAAAACTATCTCTCTCCCATCGCGCGCCACTATGTCTATCTCACCGTACTTCGTTCTGTAGTTTCTTTCAAGAATTTTGTAGCCTTTTTTCTTCAAGAATTTACATGCGAGTTCTTCCGCTTCTTTCCAGTCCATCATCTGTGGATTCCGGGGACTTTTATGTGACCGTCTTTTTCTTCCGGGAAGTTCTTCTTTATGAGGTCCCGCATTTCAAAGAACCTCGGATCTCCTTTTCTGAGTTTGGCACTGTCTTCAACGGGTGTGTACATCGGCTCCACACCCTCCACGTCGACTTCGTTGAGGAGCTCCACGTAATCGAGTATCTCCTGAAAATCTTTCATCAGACTTTCTCTCTGGTCTTCGGAGAGTTCTAACCTTGCCAGATTTTCAAGATGAAGTACCAGGTCCTTTGTAACCTTTATCATTTTTTAAAACCCCCTTCAGGTCATCTTTTGAAACTTCAGAAGCTTTTATGTTCTCACTCTTGAGTTCTTCGTAAAGTTCCTCACGAAGAATCTTCACATGCCTTGGTGCCTCTATACCAATTTTAACAGAATTTCCTTCTATCTTCAGGACAGTAATCACTATGTCCTCACCAATCACGATCTTTTCCCCTACTCTTCTAGTGAGAACCAGCACGTTATCACCCCAGCAATCTGTATGCACCGCCGTCGAACCAGATCATTCCCATCAGTTCCATCTCCGATATCACCCTGAGGACCTTCGAAACGCTCCACCCCAATTCTTCAACAAGCTCATCGACTGTTTTTGGCGAACTTCTCAACAGATCGTAGATCTTCTTTTTGTCATCATCGAGCGATGGGGAAGCGATTCTTCTGATTCCAAAATGAGTTTCAAGGTCTTCCTCGTCGGTGAGGGGATAGGCACCTGACTTTATCAGATAGTTCGTACCTTTGCTGGTCTTCCTATCTATATCACCGGGAACGGCGAACACATCACGACCGCTTTCCAGAGCAAACTTCACCGTTATGAGCGCACCGCTTTTGATGGGAGCCTCTGTGACGATGATCGCATCAGAAAGACCCGCTATGATTCGATTTCTCGCTGGAAAATGATGTTTTCGAGCACGAGTTCCCATTGGATACTCACTGACAACACACCCGTTTTTCACAATTTCATGGAAGAGTCGTTCGTTCGATCGCGGATAAACAACATCCACTCCTGTGCCGAGAACCGCCACCGTCTTTCCTCCAGAACTCAGGGCTTCCTTGTGTGCAACGGAATCTATTCCAAACGCCATGCCGGAAACGATCACAAAGTATTCGCTCAGCAGTTTAACAAAGCGCTTTGTGACGTTCACTCCATAACTTGTGGGTCTTCTTGTTCCCACAACTCCCACACACTTTTCTTTCAAGAGCTCAGCATCGCCCCTCACAAAAAGAACAGCTGGCGGATACCTGATCTCCCTCAAGTGCTGGGGGTAGTCATCTTCCCAGAACGAAACGAGCTTCACATTGTGTTTCCTTATCAGTTCCTTTTGCCTTTCTAATTCTTCTTTTCCGCACTTTTCAAGAAACTTCCTCGTCTTTTTTGGATCCGCGTTCTTCAGAAATTTTTCGAGAGGTAACTCCGGTTCCAGTTCCCGAAGATGGAACTCACCACGATGAACGAGCAGAGCCATCTCAAGAGGAGACATTCTTGTACTCCTCGAGAATCTTCTTTATCTTCTCTTCGACACCCTGAGGTCTTCCGGGGAGACACCTGTTCGTTTCCGCCTGACCCTTCACGATCGCCTTCGCGTAGGCTTCACACCCGGCAAAACCGCACGCACCACAGTTTATTCCAGGAAGAACCTCCGTTATCATCTTCACACGTGGATCTTCTTCCACCTTGAATCTTTGCGCAGAATAGGCAAGAAAAGCCCCGAACCCAAAACCCAGAACAGCGAGCAAGAGCGTCGAGTAGATGACTTCCAACTCCTTCACCTCCTCACAGCTTCACCATTCCCTGGAATCCCATGAAAGCAAGCGAAAGAAGTCCCGCGGTGATGAGGGCTATGGCGGTGCCTTTGAAAGGCTCCGGCAGATCGTAGAGATCCATTTTTTCTCTTATTCCGGCGAATATCACAAGAGCAAGAGCGAATCCAAGACCAGATCCCAGTGCGTGGAAGACCGCCTCAACAAAGTTGAGCTTCATGAGACTGTTCAAAAGCACCATACCAAGGATCGCACAGTTTGTGGTGATGAGAGGCAGGAAAATACCAAGCGCTTCGTAGAGATCCGGGCTGGTTTTCTTCAAAAACAGTTCGACGAACTGGACGAAAGAAGCGATGACGAGTATGAAGACGATCGTTCTCAGAAATTCAAGTCCTGTGGAGATAAGGAGCTTGTCCAGAAACCAGCTGATGGCAGCAGAAACCGTCATAACGAACGTAACGGCTATACCCATTCCTGTTGCCGTTTCCAACCTTTTGGAGACCCCCAGAAAGGGACAAATCCCGAGAAACCTCGCCAGAACGAAGTTGTTCACGAATATGGCAGAAAAGAAGAGTAGAAACACCTTCATTTCGCTTCACCTCTTTTCTTTCTCCTGATGCCGATGTAGGTGAAGAGTGCAGAGAGAAGGCCGAGTGTTATGTAGGCTCCCGGTGGAAGAATTTCAAGAAATATCTTCAACTCCCACACTTTGTAACCAAAGATCGTACCGTTGCCGAAGAGTTCTCTGACGCTTCCAAGGAGAACAAGCGAACCTGTGAAACCGAGCCCCACTCCCAGGCCATCGAGCATGGAATCCAGAACACCATGTTTGGAAGCGAACGATTCCGCCCTTCCCATTATGATACAGTTCACCACTATGAGAGGAATGAAAAGGCCCAGAGTTTTCCACAAATCGTAGGCAAAACCGTGCATGAGGAGATCTATCATGGTAACGAAAGACGCGATAACAACGATGAATATAGGAATTCTGATCTTATCAGGAACGATCTTTCTTATCAGTGAAATAACCACGTTTGACATGGTGAGAACGGCTGTCGTAGCAAGCCCCATCCCCAGACCGTTGATGGCACTCGTGGTGACGGCGAGTGTGGGACACATTCCAAGAACCTGAACATAAGTGGGATTTTCTTTTATGATCCCCTTAGTTAATTCTCTCAAGCGGCTCATTTCGACACCTCCTCGAGGTACCTGTACATGAGATTCAGAGCGGTCACCACGGCCCTTGGTGTGATCGTTGCTCCCGTCATTACATCGCTTACCTTCACAATACCCTGCTTTTTCAACTCCTCAGGAGAACCCTTCGGAAGTCCCGCATCTTTGTCGACCCTCAGGCCGTTCTTCAGTCCTTCGGGTGGAACTGGAAAGAAACGCCTCTGTATACTTTCTTCTCCTATCTTTGCGCCGAGTCCAGGCGTCTCCTGAGAATAATCTATTACTCTCACGGAATTGAGCATGAATCCATCTTCCGTTTTTATAAAACAGGCTACAACGGTCACGTTTCCTCCAAAACCGGGTGCGTATCCCGACAGAACGTATGCGTTTCTGCCATCCTTCGTCACGAATTCATACAAGGGACCAAGGACTACCCCTTCTTTGTACTCTTTCAGAACAACCGTTTCTATGCCTGTTTTTTTGACGATTTCCTCGATTTCTTTTTCATCCACCAGATAATCTCCCGTGAGGGGATCTTTCAGAACGAATTTGATGGCGCTCAACTTAGCTGCGTTATCCGCTTCCTGGATCTTTCCTTTGACTCCCACATACACGAGTCCAAGAAAGAGTCCAGAAATAGCCGTGAAAACCATCAGAATCAATCCAGTCTTCAGGATATCCTTCATTTTTTCACCTCACCGAAGATGCGCGGTCTGGTGTACCTGTCTATCAGGGGAACCAGTGCATTCATGAAAAGGATCGAAAATGAAACGCCTTCAGGATACGCTCCAAAGAGTCTTATAGCCATCGTGAGAACGCCACATCCAATCCCGAAGATCACCTGTCCCTTCGCGGTGATGGGACTCGTCACCATATCGGTGGCCATGAAAAGTGCACCGAGCATGAGACCACCACTGAGGAGGTGAAAGAGAGGATCACCGTACCTTGGATTCATCAAATAAGCTATCGAAGAAAACACAAGAACAGTTCCTATATAGGAGACAGGAATGAATATCTTCACTCTCTTTCTCAAGAGAAGATAGATGAAACCAATTATGAGAAGAAGTGCACTCGTTTCACCTAAGGATCCTCCAACCTTACCTATGAACAGATCCCAATAGGGTGTGAAAACACCGTGTTCCTTGAAAAGTGCAAGAGGAGTTGCTGCCGTTACCACATCCGCTGGAGATTTCCAGAATCCTGCCCCGGGTACAACCCAGGTGGTCATGTAAGTGGGAAAAGAAATGAGCAGAAACGCTCTTCCGACGAGCGCAGGGTTGAAAATGTTCTGGCCGAGTCCTCCGAACACGTGTTTCCCGATCCCCAGAGCGAAAACGAGTCCCAACAAAAAAGCCCAGAAAGGAAGCCTTGTGCTCACGTTCATCGCCAGAAGCAGTCCTGTCACTGCCCCGCTGCCATCCGGGACGAAGTTTTTTATTCCTCTCAGGTACTTCATGACGAATATATCGAACAGCTCACCTATCACCGCTCCTGCGATACAGAGAAATAGAGCATACCATCCGAAGAAATAAGCCGCCCCAATAACCGCTGGTGATAGGGCTATGAGCACATCCAGCATGATCTTTCTAACATCATCCTCTTCTCGAAGATGTGGAGCGTAAGCGCTTATCAGCTTCATCTTCTACCCCTCCCTGTAGCACGATACACTGTTTTTGCGAGTTTTATGTACCTTACGTGCTCTATCTTCGAGGGACAGGTGTAGGTACACGAGCCGCACTCTATACAGTCCATCAAACCGTTCTCCACAGCTTCGTCGTACTTTCTCTTCGTGGAGAGAAGATAGAGAAGGTAAGGCTGAAGGTTCATCGGACACACCTGAACACATTCACTGCATCTAATACAGGGTTTCTGGGGTTGAGGTTTCTCAGGAAGAAACGCGGTTATTCCAGAAGTTCCTTTCATAACAGGGATGTCCAGATTTGTGATGGATATTCCCATCATGGGACCTCCAAGGATGACACGCTCCGTGTTCTCATCTATTCCACCACAGTAATCGATAACATCCTTCACAGGTGTCCCTATCCTGACGACCAGATTTTTCGTATTTTTCACGGCATCACCGCTGACTGTTATACCTCTTTCCACGAGTGGTTTTCCATCGACGACCGCTTCCTTCACTGCGACACAGGTACCGACGTTCTGGACCACCACTCCAACATCCATTGGAAGACCGCCCCTTGGTACCATCCTTCCGGTTATCGCGTATATGAGCTGCTTTTCTGCACCCTGCGGATATTTGGTCTTGAGGAGAGCAACATCGACGGGGTATCCCTTGAAAACCTTCTTCAAATTGTGGTACGCATCCATCTTGTTGCTCTCCACACCGACTACGGCTTTTTGAACCCCCAGGACCTTCATCATTATCAGGATTCCCTGGAGGATGTCCTCGGCTCTTTCCAGCATGAGTCTGTGATCTATCGTGAGAACGGGTTCACACTCTGCCCCGTTGATGATCAAGGTATCAACTTTTTTCTCGGGAGGAGGTGAGAGTTTAACGTGGGTGGGAAACATCGCTCCACCCAGACCAACAATTCCTGCTTTTTTGATGATTTCCAGGATTTCCTCTTTCGACATACGTTCAAAATCTCCAGTTTCCATGTGAACCCACTCATCGTCAGAGGTTCTTTCTATAACGATCGCCTCGATGGGCTTTCCGAGAATTGGATGAAGGATCTTTTTTATCTCGATCACCTTTCCTGTCACGGGAGAGTGAAGATAAGCGGAAATGAAACCCTCAGGCTCTCCTATGACCTGACCGGTCTTCACTTCATCACCGGGAGAAACTACAGGCTTCGCCGGGTTTCCCGCGTGATTAGAAAGAAAGACGAAAACCTTCTGAGGTAGAGGTGCCCTTTCAATGGGTTTATCCTTCGACCATTCCTTCAATTCCGGGGGATGAACCCCTCCCTTAAAAGTGAGCACATTTTCACCTCCAGTGAACGTTGTAAATAGGGCCTCTTGGACTTTCGTTGTAGTAGGGGCGCGTGCAGTGAGGGCATCCGCGAGTTTTCAAAGCCTCTTCCGGGAACTCGCCGTTCCATTCAACGTCAATAATTTTACCATTTGAGTCGAAAATTATATTCTCCGGTTTTATCAGGTTTTTCTCGAGAAGGTAAGTTACCAACTGAATTTTCCTGTAACGCTCCAGGGAAGGTCTTTCCCTGTTTTCAAAGGCCGTTCCCCTGATGGGTGTGAAAGCAAACAGAGAAACCACGATATTTCTTTCTCTTGCCCACACTATAAAATCAACGATGTCTTTATCGCTTTCACCCAGTCCAACTATCACGTGCGTTGTGATCTTTCCAGGGAACATTTCCGCTGATTTTTCCAAAATATGGAGGTGTCTCTCGTACTTTCCTCCTCTGATTTTTTCAAAAAGATCTTTGTTGGGGACATCCACAGCGATACTCACTCTGTCCGCCCCAAGTTCGAAATACTCTGTAACTTCCTCCACACTGATAGCTCTGACACTCACCGAAACCGGTATACGAAACCTTGGAATGATCAAACTGAGATCCTTTCCGTAGCCAGGATAAGAAACAACCTGGATACAAACCCTCTTGAAACGATCGTTCAATTTGCCAAGCAAATCTTCCGAAACCTCTTTCCAGGTGACCCTGGAGAGAAAATGAGATGGGCTTGTGGAAGAGCGTGACTGCGCACAATAAAGGCAGTTGTAAACGCACCTTTCTCCAAGCATGAGATAAGCTGTGTCCATCTCTAAAGACAATCTTCCATTCACTTTCTGAATTGTTCCGTAAGATGCTCTGAGTATCATTTCTCCACCTCAAACTCGTATTCTCTTTCTTGGTTTCTCAGATGAACCCTGCTCCCTTCCACACTGATCTCGAAGCCGTTCAAAAATTCAGGAATCGACTGTTTTGCTTCCAATCGCATGAGCACACCATCTGCGGTTCTTTCAGCTATTTCTCTTTCCCTGTAAAGTAAAAATATCCTTCTCGCGTGAATGGAAACACTGCAAACCGTGAAAAAGATCACTGTGACGATGAGAAGAGCAAAAAGAACTTCCATGACAAGAGAACCTAACTGAAAAGAAGATAAGAAAGTATCAGAAGAATTCCCATGACAAGAAGCGCCAGCACGAGAGCGAGGAGAAAATCCGAACTCGTCGTTTTCTGAACGGGCTGAGGAGAGTTTCTCAGTTTCAACTTTTCTTGCTTCGATTCTTCCCCCTCCTTGAGCATCTCTCCTATTTTTTCCATCCATTCTTCATCGGAAATCTTCACCCTGCTTTCACCGCGTTTTATCTTCAAATTCGGGGATACTATGGCTTTTCCAATTATTCCCTCTTCAAACTCTACTTTCAAAAGATAAAGATTTCCTTCCCGGGTCTTTACGATTTCTTTTGAAAGGATTTTTCCAGGGAGACTCGCTACGTTTTCTGTTCCAAACTTTTCCTTCAGAAACCTCTTGAACTTCTCCGAAAACTCTTGGCTTCCATAGTTCAGGATCACGAAATCTATCCTCTCTTCCACATCTATCTCTTTTATGGTCACGCCGTTCAAAGGATCAAGAACCGGAAACACTTCCGGCAGATTTCTCAAGTCTTCTCTCTGAAACAATTTGAAAACTTCATCAGTCGAGAGTTCTTCGAAGTGTTCTTTCACCACTTCAATGGAAACGTCTTCATAGTCCAGAGGTACTCCTACCACTTCAACCTCTAGTTTTTCAGACCACTCCCTGAAAAGGTCGGCTATGAAGACCCTGAGCGCCTCGTGATCACCACTTTCAACGAGCCTGAAAAACTCGCTCCCCACCAACCGGAGGTTCTGTTTTCTGCTTTGAATCAGCCAGAAATTGAAGAATTCATCCGTTATGGCAGAAGCTTCCAGTACTTCTTTCAAAGCCGATTCCTTTTTTGCTTTAAAATCCTCAAGGAACTCTTCAAATCCAAGATTCAAATCTACAGAATACTTCCGGATGTACCGACCCGGCATCACGAAAAAATCGTACTCGGGGATCTGGTTGAGTTTGCCAAGGAAATACCCCTGAACGATTTCGGATGTGAGCTTCGATGTGACCCTGAACTTCACAAAATAGAGATCCACTCACTACTCCTCCCTGACTATCACATAATCTCCCGATTCTAAAGTTTTCGATTTGAAGTCTTCTGGTTTTACACCAATACCTATAACACAGTTCTTTCCTATCACCATGTCGTCGGGAATCACAGAGTTCATCCCAACCACTGTCAGGAGACCAGAGTACACCTTTGGATCCAGTTTGCTTTCAGCGTCTTCACCTACTCCCATCCTGACGTTGTTTCCTACTTTTACATTTTCCGCTATTATCACGTTCTCTAGATAGCAGTTCTCTCCTATCTCAGTTCTGGTCATTATGACTGAATTTTTCACCACTGTTCCTCTACCGATCTTCACACCCTGGAAAATAACAGAGTTGAAAACGTTGCCGTAAACCTCTGCTCCTTCACTCACAAGAGAGGTGGAGACCTTCGAACCAGGAGCCACGTAAGCAGGCGGCATCTCTTCGGTATGGGTGAAAAACCTCCAGTTTGGATCGTAGAGGTTGAAAGGCGGCACTGGAAGAACAAGCTCCAGATTGGCTTCCCAGTAAGATCTGAGCGTACCAACATCTCTCCAGTACCCGTCGAATCTGAACGCGTAGAGAGAACCGAGATTTTCTCTCAAAATTCTTGGAATCACGTCTTTTCCAAAATCGTGAGAACTGTTTGGATCGTTCTCGTCTTCGATGAGAACTTTCTTCAGGAATTCATAATTGAAGACATAAATTCCCAGAGATGCCAGGTTCGATCGGGGTTTTGCCGGTTTTTCTTCAAAATCGACGATTTTCCCATCCACATCCGTTATCATGATACCGAACCTGCTCGCTTCTTCGATGGGCACTTCCATGCAGGCTATCGTTCCATCCGCCTCTTTGAGCAGATGATAGTCTATGAGATCATTGTAATTCATGGCGTACACGTGATCTCCCGAGAGGATGAGGACGAGTTCCGCATCGTTTTCTTCGAGAAATTCAAGATTCTGATAGACGGCATTGGCAGTCCCCTTGTACCAATCAGACTCGTGCCTTCCGACGTAAGGTGGAAGAATTTCAACCCCTCCGTCCTTTCTGTCCAGATCCCAGGGTCTTCCAATACCTATGTGTTTCGAGAGAACATGGGGTCTGTACTGGGTCAAAACTCCTACCCTATAGATTCCAGAATTCACACAGTTGCTCAGAGTAAAATCTATCAGACGGTATTTCCCTCCAAAAGGGATAGCAGGCTTCGCTACTCTTTCCGTGAGAACTCCGAGCCGCGTCCCCTGACCACCTGCCAGTATCATCGCAACGGTATTTCCCATAAGATTTCACCTCACAAAACTGCTCTTTTTTCGAAAACAGGTAACTCTGTGTCTCCTTCGATGACACGACCTTCTCTCACGATACAGTTCTTGTCCAGGATCACGTTTCTCAGAACTGCGCCTTCTTCCACGACAGTGCTTTCCATGATGATGGAATTCTCCACTACTGCCCCAACTTTTATTCGCACGTTTCTGAAAATGACAGAATTTCTCACCGTACCGGAAACTATGCTCCCATCTGCGATCAAAGAATTCTCAACAACAGCCGTGGTCGTGAATTTTGGAGGAGGGAGATCCTTCAGCTTCGTATAAACCTTCCCGTTTCTGTAGAAGAGCTCATCGCGTACTTCTTTTTTCAATATATCCATGTTTATCCTGTAGTATTCTTTTATTCCCTTCTTTACGTTTCTCCAGTAACCATCGAACCTGTAAGCGTAGACCTTCAATCTATCAAGGTTGGGAATCACTATGTCGAGAAGGAGATCGTACTTCCCCTGGGGAACTGTTGCATAAAGAAGTTCCTTGAGCAGTTCTTTGTTCATGAAGTAAACCCCAAGAAACGCGATGTTCCCTTTTGGATGCGCAGGTTTTTCTTCTATCTCCACCACTCTCATATCATCGTCGAGCTGAACTATTCCATATTCACTCAAGTTGTACGTCTCATCGAGTTCTTTAACTACGAGAGTTATGTCCGCTCCCTTTTTTAGATGGTAGTTGAAAAGATCCCTGTAGATCATCTTGTAGATGTGATCTCCCGAACCTATCAAAACGTGATCTTCCTCGCCCCTTCTTAGAATGGTCATATTCTGGAAGATGGCATCCGCCGTTCCCCTGTACCAAACTTCTCTGTTCGGCCCAACGTAGGGCTGGAGAATGAACAATCCTCCGCTTTTCCGATCGAGGTCCCATTCCTTTCCAGAACCCAGATGGTCCATCAAACTCCTTGGATTGTACTGAGTAAGGATACCCACTTTCCTGATGCCGGAATTCACCATGTTGCTCAAAGTGAAGTCTATAGCCCTGTACTTTCCAAACACAGGAACCGCCGCACTGGCTCTCACCTTCGTCAGAGGCCACAAACGATCACTTTTTCCCCCAGCAAGAATCAATCCAAGCACCCTCATTCTTAACACCTCTCTTCCTTCGTTCACTAAAGAATTCTATCACCTCCACTCTTCTTCTATAAAACCGTCCGAAAGTTTTTTCAGTAAATCTACAATGAAATTGGTGTTAGAATCCGGATATTCCCTCACGACAAGATAAACTCTCTCTCCAAAACTTCTCATGGCAGACATGAATCCCATCACCCTGAGAACGTGACCGATCATTTCGGGGAAGATCAGAAAATCACCAGAAGGAAAATCAAGCTTTTCTGGCTCGAAGTCCGGCAGATCGAACATTTCCTTGAGCTTTACTCCATAACGTCTGGAAAAGAGTTCTAACATGGCACACGATAACGAGAAAAGCACTTTCGGATGTTCTGGAAAATGCGCCTCGAGTCTCTCGAAGAGACCAAAAATCTGACTTGATTTTGCTTCCTTGAGAATCCCCTCATATTCTTCAAGAACGGCCACAAAAATCTTGTAATGCTCTCCCAGCGATCTTTCGGGAACTATGGTCGATCCTCCCTTGAATTCATCTTCCATCAGTTCTAACTTCACAATTTCTCTGTCTCTCCATTTTTCAAGATGATAAGTTAGAATCATTTTTCCTACCCCCTGTCTGGAAAAGCTTTAAATAAAGTGTTAAAATTCCTTCAGAGGTGGTTCTACTATGAATATATCAACTATCGTGTCGAATTTAAAGGATCTCATTTTAGAAGTTCGTGCACCCTACGATCTCGAAATAACAGGTGTGTCCAACCACTCTTCTAAGGTAAAAAAAGGAGATCTCTTCATCTGCAGAAGAGGGGAAAAGTTCGATTCCCACGAGATAATACCCGAAGTGATGGAAAAAGGAGCAGTGGCTGTTGTCGTCGAAAAAGAGATAGATCTGGATTTCCCCCACATTCAGGTTTTCGATTCTCGCTATTTTGAGGCAAAGGTGGCCAGCCTCTTCTTCGAAGACCCCTGGAAAGACGTTTTAACCTTTGGAGTCACAGGAACAAACGGCAAAACCACAACAACCATGATGATCTACCACATGCTCACCTCCCTTGGGGAAAGAGGAAGCGTTCTCACCACCGCTGTGAAGAGAATTCTTGGAAGCTCCTACTACGACGACATCACCACACCGGATGCGATCACTATCCTTTCCGCCATGAAAGAGAACAAGGAAGGTGGAGGAAAGTTCTTCGCCCTCGAAGTCTCCTCTCACGCACTGGTCCAGAAAAGGGTCGAAGGAGTCAGATTCGATGTAGGAATATTCACCAACATATCACGCGATCACCTCGATTTTCACGGCACATTCGAAAACTATCTGAAAGCAAAGCTTCATCTCTTTGATCTGCTGAAAGATGATGGGGTTGCTGTTCTGAACGAATCACTGGCAGACGCTTTCAATCGGAAGTCGCGAAAAATCACCTTTGGAACATCGAAAAACGCCGATTACAGGTTGGGAAACATAGAAGTGAACTGGGAAGGGACACAGTTCGTTCTGGAAACTCCCGATGGTTTGTTGAAAGTTTTCACGAAAGCAATAGGAGATTTCAACGCTTACAACGCCGCGGCCGCTATCGCAGCTCTCCACCAGCTCGGATACGATCCAAAAGAATTGGCGAGTTCCCTTGAGACGTTCACAGGAGTCGAGGGAAGGTTCGAAGTAGTACGGGGAGCAAAGAAGATTGGCCTCAACGTTGTCGTCGATTTTGCCCATTCTCCAGATGCACTGGAAAAATTACTGAAAAATGTCAGGAAGATCTCTCAGGGAAGAGTGATAGTTGTCTTCGGGGCCGGGGGAAACAGCGACAGAGGGAAACGTCCCATGATGTCCGAAGTCGCATCAAAACTCGCTAACGTTGTTATTCTCACAACCGACGATCCACGAGGGGAAGACCCGGAACAGATAATGGAAGACCTGATAAAGGGTATAGATAAACGTAAACCTTATCTGGTGCTCTTCGACAGAAGAGAAGCCATTGAAACAGCTCTTACCATCGCCAACAGAGGAGATTCTGTTGTCATAGCGGGGAGAGGCCACGAAAGATACCAAATAATTGACGAAGAAAAGAAGGTACCGTTCAAGGACAGAGAGGTCGTGGAAGAGATCTTGAGAGAAAAGCTGAAGGGGAGGAAATACGCCCAATGAAAGATCTCCTCACAAGGCGCTTTGTTCTGAACTCGAAAGAAGTGAGAGAAGGTGATGTGTTCGTCGCTGTGAAGGGGAAAAAATTCGATGGTCACGATTTTATAGATGAAGCCCTCAGGAACGGTGCTTACGCGATCATTGCCGAGAGAAAAACGGTGGATTCTGATAGAATCCTTCTCGTAGAAAGTTCCGTTGACGCACTTGCAAAACTGGCCCGAGAAAAGCTCGGGAATTTTTCCGGTACAGTCGTTGGTGTAACAGGTTCATCGGGAAAAACCACCACGAAAGAGATATTGTACAACCTTCTCAAAAACAAGAGAAGTGTTTTCAAAACACCGGGAAACATGAACACGGAGTACGGGTTGCCACTCTCCATCCTCAACGATTACAAAGGAGAGGAAATCCTGGTTCTCGAAATGGCCGCGAGCAGGCCCGGTGATATCGCTCACCTGTGTAAAATCGCTCCTCCGGATGTCGCCGTTCTCCTCAACGTTGGAAGCGCTCACCTCGAGTTTTTTGGAACACGAGAAAGAATCATGGAAACCAAGATGGAGATCATCAAGCACTCGAAAGAAAATGCGACAGCCGTAACACTCTTTGACGATCCCGATTTGAGAAGGGAAGTACCTTGTTACAGAAAAACGTTGTTCTTCGGCAAAGAAGGCGGTGACTCGGTTCTAAAGGATTGGTGGTACTATGAGGGTTCCACGATCGCAGAGTTCGAAGCTTTTGATTCTCTTTTTACAGTGAAACTCTCCGGATACTGGAACGGAGGGCAACTCTTGAACATCGCCGCTTCTCTGTGTGTCATGAGAGCTTTGGGCGAAACTGTGGATATCTTCGATCTTGCCAGCCTGAAAACAGTTCCCGGCCGTTTCAATGTGAGAGAAAAAAAGATGTGCTGATCGTGGACGATACGTACAACGCAAGCCCTGAAGCGTTTCAAACTTCTATAGAGGCGCTTCTTCGCTTTCCTGGAAGGAGATTCGCCGTTGTTGGAGCAATGAAAGAGCTTGGGGAGAGGTCGAAGGAATTTCACGAAGAGCTCGGAGAGAGATTGAACGTTCTGGATGGGGTGTACATTTTCTTGTCAGAACCCGAAGCGGAATGGATCAAGTCCAAGAAGATCATTCTGAAGTCAGACGATCCCGAAAAGATAGCGAAAGATCTTGCTTCCAGGGTAACAGAAGGGGATGTGGTTCTCTTCAAAGCTTCAAGAGCGGTGAGAATAGAAAAAGTTCTGGAAATGTTTGAAAAGGAGCTGGAGAGAAAATGATAGCAGCAAATTTTCTTCTGAACCTTTTTCTTTATCCGATCCTCATAAAACTCTTCAGACGAAGAAGAATCGGGCAGTACATAAGGAAAGAAGGCCCAGACCTTCACGGCTACAAAGAGGGTACCCCCACCATGGGAGGTATTCTGTTCGTTCTGACCGGTTTTCTGTTTGGAATGATTTCGAAGACAACTACGATGGTGTTGCTCGGCATGTTTCTCTTCTTCCTCATCGGTTTTCTGGATGACTTTCTCAGTGTGGTAAGAAAAGACTCCACGGGGTTGAAAACTTATCAGAAGGCTCTGCTTCAGACTCTATCAGCCCTCATTATGTTGCTTCTGATACGTCCTGAAACGAACGTCGATTTCTTTGGCTTCACGATTGAGATGGGAAAGTGGTATTACCTCTTCGCGCTCCTGGTCATCGTGGGAAGCTCGAACGCCATGAACCTGACGGACGGACTGGATGGGCTGGCCGGTTGGATATACGTGAGCGGAAGCATCCCTTACTGGTTTTTCCTCAAAGAAAGGGGAGTCTCAGAGGACATTCTGCTGATCCTTGGAGCCGGTGTTCTTGCCTTTCTAGTGTTCAATTCGAAACCCGCAAAGATCTTCATGGGAGACACAGGTTCTATCACACTCGGTGGGGTTTTGGGAACTGTTTCCGTTCTAACGAAAACGGAGTTCTATCTGGTGCTTTTCTTTTTGATCCCCGTCATCGAAACATTGAGCGTTATTCTTCAGGTGGGATCTTTCAAGATCTTCAAACGCAGGATATTCAGAATGTCTCCTCTGCACCATCACTTCGAATTGATCGGATGGAGCGAGGAAAAAATCGTGGCAGTGTTCACCGTTTTCAATCTGATATCTTCTCTTGTCGTTCTTGAGATCTTCGGGGTGATAGCGTGAGAATAGGCTTTCTGGGTTTTGGAAAGAGCAACAGGTCCCTTCTGAAATATCTTTTGAAGCATCAAGAAGCGAAATTTTTCGTGAGCGAAGCAAAAACTCTGGACGGTGAAACGAAAAAATTTCTGGAAGAACACTCCGTGGAATACGAAGAAGGAGGCCACACCGAAAAACTCCTGGATTGTGATGTTGTTTACGTGAGTCCCGGAATAAAACCAGACACGAGCATGATCGAACTCCTCTCTTCCAGAGGTGCGAAACTATCCACAGAACTTCAGTTTTTCTTGGACAATGTAGATCCAAAAAAGGTCGTGGGCATCACGGGGACTGACGGAAAAAGCACCGCTACCGCCCTCATGCATCATGTGCTTTCCGAAAGGGGATTCAAATCTTTCCTTGGTGGAAACTTTGGTACACCGGCTGTGGAAGCCCTGGAAGGAGAGTACGACTATTACGTACTGGAAATGAGCAGTTTCCAGCTTTTCTGGAGCGAAAGACCGTATCTTTCAAATTTCCTCGTTCTGAACATATCCGAAGATCATCTGGATTGGCACTCCTCTTTCGAAGAATACGTTGATTCAAAGTTGAAACCGGTTTTTCTCCAGACAGAAGGAGATCTGTTCGTCTACAACAAGCACATAGAGCGCTTGAAAGATCTGGAAGGTGTGAGATCCAGAAAAATCCCTTTCTGGACGGATGAAAACTTTGCTACAGAAAAGGAACTGATCGTTCGCGGGAAGAGATACACACTTCCTGGAAACTATCCGTATCAGATGAGGGAAAACGTACTGGCAGTTTCCGTTCTTTACATGGAAATGTTCAACGAACTGGAAAGTTTTCTGGAACTTCTCAGAGATTTCAAACCGCTCCCGCACAGAATGGAATACCTGGGTCAAATAGATGGAAGGCATTTTTACAACGACTCGAAAGCCACGTCGACACACGCGGTACTGGGTGCGCTCTCCAACTTCGACAAGGTAGTTCTCATAATGTGTGGAATCGGTAAAAAAGAAAATTACTCTCTCTTCGTGGAAAAAGCCAGTCCAAAGCTGAAACATCTCATCATGTTCGGAGAGATATCGAAAGAACTCGCTCCGTTTGTGGGGAAAATTCCTCACAGTATTGTCGAAAACATGGAAGAAGCCTTTGAAAAAGCAATGGAAGTCTCTGAAAAAGGTGATGTGATTCTTCTCAGCCCGGGAGGAGCGAGCTTTGACATGTACGAAAACTACGCAAAAAGAGGTGAACACTTCAGAGAGATCTTCAAACGACACGGAGGGGATGAAGTTTGAACGAAAAATCTCTCGTGTTCTTTGTCATCGTACTTCTGTGCGTGGGGTTCATATCTCTCAGCAGTTTTGAAATAGTTCGGGATTATGTGAAACCGGTCAGAGACACCGCACACGTGGTGCTGAACCATTTGATGAAGCTCGCGGTGGCCATCGCTTTTTTCGTTGTCTTCCTCTACACGGACCACAGATTGCTCTTCTCAAAGCAAATCATCATAGGGGGATACGTCCTCTCCCTTGTCCTTCTGACGGTCGTGCTGTTCCTCCCCTCGAGTGAGAGAGGTGCACACAGGTGGATAGATCTTGGTAGCTTTTCATTCCAGCCATCCGAACTGGTCAAAATCTACATTCTTCTGTTTCTCGCGTGGTACGTCGAAAAAAACTCCCTGTTCATGAAAAAATTCTTCAGGGGATTTTTGAAGCCGATTCTTCTTGTTTCTCCTCTACTCTTCCTTGTTCTGATAGAACCCGATTTCAGTACTTTTGTGCTTCTTGTTTTCATGGTTATCCTCACACTCTACGCTGCTGAAACTCGCGGGATTTACGTGCTGAGTTTCTTTCTGGTGATAATTTCTCTTTTTATTTCCATGTATAAAACCGGTGTTCTGGAACATTTCCTGAAAAATTACCAGATGGAAAGACTCATATCGTATCTGAGAGGGAACGTTTCAGAACAGGTTGTTGAAGCAGTGAACGCTATAAGAAACGGTGGTACGCTTGGCAAAGGATTAGTTCTCGGTGAAGAAAAGCTCTTCGTGCCTGTGGTGACAAGCGACTTCGTGTTAGCTATAGTGGGAGAAGAGCTTGGCTTCATAGGTCTGGGAGTTGTCCTGTTCTCATTTTACGGATTGGTTCACAGCCTTGTGAAGGTCGCTACGAAAATGCATACGGTTCCATCAGTCAGAACGTTCATCTCCGGTTTCGCTATTTTGATAATGCTTCAGGTGATGACGAACGTTGGTGTCATATCCGGAATTCTTCCAGTCACGGGAGTAACTCTTCCTCTGGTAAGCTATGGAGGGAGTTCACTTCTTTCTATCATGATAGGCTTTGGAATAGTCGGAAATATGATTCTGGAGAGTGAAAGAGAGTGATAAAGGTCGCTGCAGCTGGCGGTGGAACTGGTGGACATCTCTATCCACTTCTGGCCATCCTCGAGACGCTCGCGAAAAGAGTTGACGTGAAGGTCCTGTTCTTCGCTGTAAAAGGCAAAATCGATGAGAGAGTTGTGAGAAAAGATCATCCAGAGTTCGAAACAGTTTCAATCGATGTCAGAGGTTTGCTCAGGCCACTCCATCATCCAAAAAACCTGTGGAGAACCTTGAAGATAGGAATTGCTACGATCGAAGTAAAGAAACATTTGAAGCGCTTCAAACCGGATTTAGTGGTTCTCACGGGTGGATACATATCTGGAGTTGTGGGGCTAGCCGCTAAGGATCTTGGGATACCCATCTTTGTTCACGAACAAAACGTCGTTCCAGGACTCGCAGTGAAAGTTCTCTCACAGTACGCGAAGAAAGTTTTCGTCTCTTTCGAAAGAACCCGAGATTATCTGAGAGAATGGCAGGATAAGATCGTCGTCACTGGATGTCCGGTGAGAGAAACGGAAAAAGAAGCACCTCTGAAGGATTTCGTGCTCGTTCTCGGTGGAAGTTTGGGGAGTGAAGCGATAAATGAATTGATGGAAAAGGTGTATCCAGAACTTCAGGAAACTCAATTCGTACATTCCGCGGGATCAGACGATTGGACAAAAAGACTTTCCGTTTTTCCAAATGTAACAGCACTCACTTACATAGACCCCATGGGAGCCTACTGGAAGAAAGCGATCGCGTCCATTTCAAGGGCAGGGGCGAGTACAATCGCAGAGATGATGTACTACGGTGTTCCCGGAATACTGATACCGTGGGAAAGTTCCGCCGAATCACACCAGCTTGAAAACGCTCTGGAAGCGGAAAGGCTGGGGTATGGTATCGTTATCAGAGAAAACGAGGCGTCACCCCGAAAAATAATCGAGTCTATTGATAAAGTGGTGAAAAAAGGTAAAATAGAGAAGATGAAAGAAAACCCTGCTTCCAAAATATCTGAGGAAATACTGGGGGAGATAATGTGAAAATTCATTTCGTAGGAATTGGTGGAATTGGAATGAGTGCCGTGGCTTTACACGAATTCTTGAATGGAAACGATGTTTACGGTTCAAATATAGAGGAAACAGAAAGAACCGCTTATTTAAGAAAATTAGGAATTCCGATTTTTGTGCCACACTCCGCAGACAACTGGTACGATCCCGATCTGGTTATAAAAACCCCCGCTGTTCGTGACGACAACCCGGAGATAGTACGCGCCAGGATGGAAAGGGTCCCAGTAGAAAATAGACTGCATTATTTCCGAGACATTCTGAAACGGGAGAAAAAGGAAGAGTTCGCTGTAACCGGAACCGATGGAAAAACCACAACAACCGCTATGGTTGCGCACGTTTTGAAACATTTGAAAAAGTCTCCAACGGTGTTCCTTGGAGGCATAATGGATTCCCTCGAACACGGAAACTACGAGAAAGGAAACGGGCCCGTAGTTTACGAACTCGACGAGAGCGAAGAGTTTTTCTCAGAGTTCTCCCCAAACTATCTCATAATCACAAACGCCAGAGGAGATCATCTGGAAAACTACGGCAACTCTCTGTCCAGATACAGATCGGCCTTCGAAAAGATCAGCAGGAACACCGATCTGGTAGTCACCTTCGCAGAGGACGAACTCACATCCCATCTGGGTGATGTAACTTTTGGCGTGAAGAAAGGCACGTACACCCTTGAAATGAGAAGCGCTTCTCGCGCCGAACAAAAAGCAGTGGTGGAGAAAAATGGAAAGAGATATCTCGAACTCAAACTCAAGGTTCCCGGTTTTCACAACGTTTTGAACGCACTGGCAGTGATAGCACTCTTCGACTCGCTCGGGTACGATCTGGCGCCAGTGCTTGAAGCACTGGAAGAATTCCGGGGAGTTCACAGGCGCTTCTCCATCGCGTTTCACGATCCGGAAACGAACATCTATGTGATAGACGACTACGCCCACACACCAGATGAGATAAGAAACCTTCTTCAGACAGCAAAAGAAGTCTTCGAAAACGAAAAAATCGTGGTGATATTCCAGCCGCACCGATACACCAGACTGGAAAGGGAAGATGGAAACTTCGCAAAAGCGCTTCAGCTGGCGGATGAAGTTGTGGTCACAGAAGTCTACGATGCGTTCGAAGAGAGGAAAAACGGCATCTCAGGGAAGATGATCTGGGACTCTCTCAAGTCGCTCGGTAAAGAGGCGTATTTCGTTGAGAAGCTTCCAGAACTGGAAAAGGTAATCCCCGTGAGTGAGAACACCGTCTTTCTTTTCGTCGGTGCCGGAGATATCATCCACTCTTCCAGAAGATTCGTGGAACGTTATCAGAGTTCCAAAAGTTCTCCTTCACGTGTTCTGGGATCGAACAAATAGACGGTGCTCTTACCGGAAAGATAACCACACGCTTCTCCAGGATTCACCACGAGAGTTTTTCCTTCTTTTCTCACATCTACTCTATGAGTATGCCCGTAGAGAATCAGATCGAACTCCTGGGAGCGAACGATCGCATCCAGAAGAATGGGTTCGTGCATCATTGCTACTCTCAACCCATCAATCTCCAGGAAAATGGGTGGTTTTTTGATTCTTCCGCCGGATCTTTTGTCCAACAGCAGTACCTCTCCGTCGTTGTTTCCAAAAACACCGTAGAAATCTACCCCTTCTTTGATCAATCTTCCAAGTGTGAACGGCGCAACGAAGTCTCCACAGTGAAAAACTTTTTCTATATTCTTCTCAGATAGAAGTTCTTCCACCTTTTTCAGAACCTCCATGTTATCGTGAGTGTCACTGAGTATCAGCCACATTCGCATCACCCCCATGTATAGTTTACCGCCATGATTATGGACGTTGAAACGATCGTGAAGAAAGTGATGAGCCCGCTCGCGAGTTCCGCATCGTAACCCTTTTCAACCGAGTACACGAGTGTCATGATGGCAGAAGGAAGAAGCGGTGAAAGAAACAGGTTCATTTCCTCGAAAGAAGAAAGAGAGAAGATCTTCACTGCGATCAGAGCAACAAGCAACCCGGCGGCATACTTTACGAGTCCCGCCATTAAAATCAGACGGAATTTGTCGTAAACCGATCTGAAGCTGAGATAGTATCCCACAAGAAAAAACACGAGGAAGGCATTAGCGTTCTTTATCGTCCGCGCAACATCGAGAACAATACCAGGTGGAACCACTTTGAGGCTGTTCATCGTTATTCCGACAAGGAGGAACAGAAACGGTGGAAAGGTGAAAACCTTCAGTATTCCCTTTTTGTTCTGCTCAGCCACTGCTTTCCCCACACCAAATATGAAGAAAGAATTCCCCAAGTCGAACAGGGCGAAGTTAACCACCGATGCTTCTCCCCAGAGGCTTTCCGCCAGAGGATACATGAACAAACCTGTGTTGAAACCAACGAAAGAGAGAATGATCGGGATTCTCACTCTTGGGTCCTTTATTCTCGAGAAAAACAGAAAGGCAAGAAAGATGAGAAGAAGGTTACTCAAAATACCCGTTGCAGTGAAGGCGAACTTCGAAAAGTGAAAACGCGAAGTGGAAAAACTGTAGAAGATCGCCGCAGGCAGTGTGAAATTCACCACCAGTTTCGAAAGGACCTTACCAGTATCTCTTTCGAAAAATTTCTTCGTCAGATAACCGATCAGTATGATGACCGAAAATTCCATTCAGTGCACCCCTGAGAGGAATTCTACCAGAAAAAGAGGGCGTCTCTTTGACGCCCTCTTTATGGTTTTCTAACACCAATTTTCTTCTTTTCCTTCTTTTTCTTGAACTCACACACACCCACCGGACATTTATCAGCGCCTATGTGGGCTCTGAATTCTTCCTCGAAGTTGTCAACGATCGAGAGCAGAGGAACCGGAATGCTTTGACCCAGTCCGCAGAAAGAAGTTTCCCCTGCGTTTCGAGCGATCTCCCTCAACGTATCGAGATCCTCTTTTTTGCCTTCGCCTCTGCTTATTCTCTCCAAAATATTGACGATCATCCTCGTACCTTCCCGACACGGTGTACACTTCCCACACGACTCGTGTTCGAAGAACCTCATAACGGTGAGTGCGAGATCCACCACACAGTGAGTCTCGTCAGCAACGAGAATCACTCCTGATCCGAGAGAAACTCCGTACTTTGCGTAAGAATCAAAATCGAGTGGAACGTCGAGTTTGTCTGGTCCGATGAACGTTCCTGCACTACCACCCGTTTGCACCACTTTCAACTTCCTGCCACCCTCAATCCCCCCACCAAATTTGAAGATGAGATCTCTCACCGTCACTCCCATTGGCACTTCCACGATTCCCTTTCTCACCACATTACCCACGAGGGAGAACACTTTCGTCCCAGGAGAAGACTCGGTGCCGAACTTTTTGAACCACTCCGCACCGTTCATTATTATCCTTGGAACGTTCACAAAAGTTTCCACGTTGTTCACAACGGTGGGTTTTCCAAAGAGACCAAAGGTGGGAGGGTAAGGAGGTTTCAGCCTGGGTCGAGCGGGTTTCCCCTCTATGGACTCTATCAACGCCGTCTCCTCTCCCGCCACGTAAGCTCCCGCCCCGAGCCTTATTTTCAGATCGAAGTTGAATCCACTTCCGAGGATGTTCTCACCGAGGAATCCGTACTCGTAAGCCCGTTCTACAGCTTTTTTCAAGATTTCTATCGAACTGTGATACTCTCCCCTTATGTATATGTAACCCTTCGTTGCACCAACCGCGTACCCCGCTATGATCATGCCCTCTATCAAAGAATGAGGATCACCCTCCATGATGAGCCTGTCTTTAAAGGTACCGGGTTCTCCTTCATCGGCGTTGCACAGAACATATTTCTGGTCGGCAGAAGCTTTGTAGGTGAATTCCCATTTCAGACCTGTTGGAAAACCGGCTCCACCTCTTCCCCTCAGCCCACTTCTCTTTATCTCTTCGATTACCTCTCCTGGTTCCATCTGGAGTGCCTTGGCGAGGGCAAAATAACCGTCTCTTGCGATGTATTCCTCTATACGAGTGGGATCTATCTCTCCTACGTTCTTTAGAACGATACGAGTTTCTTCGGCCACCTTCTCTACCTCAACGGTTCCTTTTATTTGACTCTCGGGAACTTCAAGATCGAACACTCTCCTTCCCTTGAGAATGTGCTCTTCGAAGATCCTCTTCACATCCAATTCATTCCTCACAACGTAGAAAACACCGTCGGGAAGAACGGAAACAATCACTCCTTCTGGATAAATTCCCATGCTACCCGTTTCCAGTACATCGACGGTATCTTCGAGATTGTGTTCCTTCACAAGATCCCTGAAGTAATTGAGAAAGTGACGAGCACCCATCAACACACTGTTCGAATCAACTGAGACCAGAACTGTTATCGGTTTCATAGCGACTCACCTCTCAGTCTATCTATGAGATCCTTCACACGACCAGGTGTCATATTACCGTAATACTCGTCGTTCACCATGATCACCGGTGCAACACCACAAAGGCCCAGACAACTCGTCATTTCGAGTGTGAAAAGACCATCAGAAGTGGTCTGGCCAAAGTCGATTTTCAGAATTTCCTTGAGGGCTTTGACCACTTCTCTCCCGTTTTCAACATGACACGGAAGACTCTCACAAACCCTTATCACGTATTTTCCCTTCGGTTTTGTCGAGAACATGGTGTAGAACGTCAACACCTCGTACACTCTGGAGAGCGGCACGCCAAGCTCTTCAGCCACGATCTCAGCAGCCTCCGGTGGTATGAAGTTGTCAAAGCGCTTCTGTATCTCGTGCAGGGTGTTTATCAAAACGTCTCTCTCTTCTGCTGTCTCTTTAGCTTTCTGGACGATCTCTACTATTACCTCCCTCATCTTCACTCCCCCTCGTCAAAAATTTCACAATCATTCACGAAAAATTATACCACTTTTTCTGTGCCATTTAAAAAAGTTTTTCAACCAGTCAAAAATAGGAATCAAAACCAGCGCCGGAAGTAGGTTCCCAACCTTTACCTCTTTCAGTTTAAGAATCCTTATTCCAAGACCCAGAATCATGACACCACCTGTGCCAACAAAATCGGAGATAAACGCATCACCTGTGAGAAAAGTCAGGTTCTTTGCGAAAACAACGAGAAGTCCCTGAACGAGGAACACAGAAACTGCCGAGAGAAAAACCCCTGTTCCTAAGGTTGCCGTGAGCACTGTGGCTGACACTGTGTCTAGCACCGTTCTCACGAGTATCAAATCCGCGTTTCCCGTGAGTCCTATGTTTATGGATCCCACTATGGTCATGGGACCAACCAGAAAGAGAAGCGAAGAAGTGAGAAAACTCTCCGCAAACCCCTGAGAATTACTGAACTTCTTCCCAATACCTTCTATTCTGTCCTCTATTCTGAACAACTCTCCGATGATGCCGCCTGCAACGAGTGCGAGGAGAATCATCAAAAAATCATCACCCTGCGTGACCATCCGGATACCTATGCCCATTGTGGTGAGTCCTATCACCGTGAAAAGGATGTCGTGTAATCTCTGAGGAATCTTTCTTTTGAACAGGAAACCCACGGACGCACCGATCAAAACTCCAAGTGCGTTCAGAAGAACAGCGTAGTGAAACATTATACCAACCTCCCGCTCTGCGCGAACAGACCGAATATTCCCCCCGTGTGGATGAAAAGAACGTTCTTTCCTGAATTTCTGAACATTTCGATCATTCCTCTGAAGGCTTTTGCCGTGTAGACCGGATCGAGGATGATACTTTCTATCGAAGCTACTTCTTTCAAGATCTCCACATCCTCACTGGACGGAATCGCATATCCCGGCCCTCTGTAATCGTCCACCACTTCGAAAACGGTTTCGTTGACTCTCAGACCGTACTTTTCCATACCACTAATTATTCTTTTCACCTTCCCCACAAAATAATCCGAGTTTTTCGTGGTGACGTTCACACCCACCACAGGTACGTGATATTCCAGAAAGGAAATTCCAGCTGACAAACCCGCTATGGTTCCGCCACTTCCAACAGCACACACGATAGCATCGAAAGATTCGAGGTTCAATTGATCTTTCATCTCCAGCACCGCATTGAAGTAGCCAAAGGCCCCAAGGGAGTTCGATCCCCCTTCGGGTATCACGTACACCTTTTCACCTTTCTTCTCTCTCATCTTTTTGTGAACATCGAAGATCTCATCGATGCGTTCGTACTCTTCCGGGGAGACCTCCACTATTTCAGCACCGAGGAGAATGTCGAGGAGAAGATTTCCGTTCAGAACCTTCTCTCCTTTTCTGAGGAAGAGAACAGGTTTCAAACCGTGTTTTCTCGAAACGTATGCCGTTGCTCTGGCATGGTTCGACTGAAGACCTCCACAGGTGAAGACAGTTGTTGCTCCTTTTTTAAGAGCTTCCCAGAGAAGATACTCCAGCTTTCTGATTTTGTTGCCCGATCCCACAAGCTCTGTGAGATCGTCTCTTTTAACGTAGATGTTGAACCCGTATTCTTCCGAGAGTCTTTTGAGAAACTGAACAGGTGTGGGTTTAAGGGAAAGATCGATTCTCATTCGTCTCCCCCCTCTTTTTGTTTGTTAGAATTGTAGCACGGGAGGGAGAGAGATTGATAGGAGAAAAGATCATTTCTTTCGAATCCATAGACTCCACGAATCGTTTCTTGAAAGAGAATTACCGCTTCTATCCCGATGGCACGGTAGTGGTTGCGTTGGAGCAGACCTCAGGATACGGAAGAAACGGAAGACACTGGCACTCTCCAAGGGGTGGACTATGGTTCTCTGTGCTTTTCAAACCGAGAAAGTCACTGGAGCTTTCGTTTTACACAAGGGTGTTCTCAGTAGCGGTTGTGAAGACTCTTGAAAACATGAAAATACACGCGAACATAAAGTGGCCCAACGACGTGTACATAAACGGGAGAAAGCTCGCAGGAGTTCTCTCAGAGGGAATTTTTGAAGGTGCAAAACCTCTCGCCGTTGTCGTGGGAGTGGGGATGAACGTGAACAACGAAATCCCAGCCGAGTTGAAAACAAGAGCGATCAGTCTGAAGGAAATCACGGGAAAAGAAATCAGCGTTGTGAAACTCATAGAGTCGATATTGAAGAACGCACGCGTGATTTTCAGAAAGTATTCAAAGAAAAAAGAAGCTCTGACGAGGATCTGGAAAAGATACCTTCTTCAGAAAGAAGGAGATATCATATCTCTGGAAGGAAAGAAAGGAAAGATCGTAAAGATAAACCCTGACAGTCTGTTAATAGACTTCGACGGAGAGATCAAAAAGGTTTACTCACTCTCTCCTCACTGAGGATTTCGTAGCCTCCGTTTCCCACAACCCTTAGGGTTATTTTCTTGGTTGGTAAGAACACCTCCACGATGTCTCCGTCCTTTACCTCGTACGAGGCTTTCGCGGGTCTTCCGTTCACCAAAACTCTCTGCCCTTTCAGAAGTTTCTGGGCAATCGTTCTTCTCTTCACCACCGAGATCTTGAGAAACAAATCTAATCTCATGAATTGCACACCCTTTCCAAAAGCTCATCGTCGCTCATTGAGAAGGGGTCTTCTCCTTTCAAAACTAATCTTCTCATAACCAGCATCTTGCTCGTGAAGAAGCGAGGGTCGTATTTTTCAAGGAATTCCATTCTGGTCCCGTCGAAGACCTTCTTTCCCTTCTCGAGTACCACCACACGATCCACGTGATTTATAACTGTTTCGATATCGTGAGAAATGAGAATGACCGTCTTTCCAAGGGTCTTCCACTTCTCAACAATTCTCAGAAGGTCTGTTTTCCCTTCCCGGTCCAGCCCCACTAAAGGCTCATCGAGGATGAGAATATCCGGTTCGTGAACGATCACAGAAGCGATCGCTACTCTTCTCTTCTCACCGCCGGACAGGAAAAACGGCACTCTGTCTTTGAAAGAGTCGAAATCCAGTCCCACGAACTCCATCGCTTTCTTCACCAGGGGAACAGGATCCCTATCTGGATAGAAGTTTTTCACGGCGAAAGCCACTTCGTCAAAAACCTTCTCCGCGAAGAACTGATCCTCGGGATACTGGAAAGCGATTCCTATGTTCCTTCTTATCTCGTAACCTTTCTTTCTTTCTCCGTCGTAAAGCACGGCACCTGAAGTGGGTTCTATCAAACCTGCTACAATTTGAAGAAGGGTCGACTTCCCAGATCCCGTGTTCCCAGCAACAAGGAGACATTCTCCTTCGTTTATCACAAGGCTTACATTCTCGAGTGCTTTTTTCTCCAAGGGTGTTCCCCTGTGAAAGATGTGAGAGACGTTGACTACTTCTATTCTCATGTTGAAAATTATATCACGTGGTAAAATTTAACGAGAGGTGAATGACTCTATGAACATTGTTGAACGATTGAGAGATCTCTGGAAAAAGATTGTAGAATTATGGAATTCTATGTCTCGAGAAAGGAAATTCCTCGTGGGAGGAATAGGGATTGCCCTTGTAATAACGATCGTTCTGTTCGCCGTTGTAGCGTCCGTTCCTCACTACAGACTCCTTGTGGCTGGCCTCAACGAAGACGAGGCAGGTGTGATCATCCAGAAGCTCGAGGAGATGAACATTCCTTACAAAGTATCCCCTGGGGGAGATATATACGTTCCCGACAGTTACAACGTCTATGAACTCAGAATGAAACTGGCGTCTGAAGGGGTTCTTGGAAGTTCAAGGAAAGGTTTTTCGATACTCAACGAAAACTCCTTCGGGGCCACGAGCTTCGACAAGCAGGTCAAATATCAGATCGCTTTACAGGAGGAACTCGAAAGAAGCATCATGACGATAAAAGGTGTGAAAGATGCAAGAGTTCACCTGGTCCTTCCGAAGTACACCTATTACGTTCGTGGTGAGATGGCAGAACCTCGAGCATCAGTTCTCGTAGTCTTGGAACCCGGTGCAGAACTCACCCGCGAACAGGTGAGAGGAATCGTTGAGCTCGTCTCAGGAGCCGTTGAAGGGTTGAAACCGGAGAACGTGAGGGTAGTGGATAACTACTCCAGATCGCTGAGCGATATGTTAGAAACAGACGAAGGAACTTTCCTTGCCTCCAGCAAACTGGAATTGAAACAACAGCTTGAAAAATACTACGAAAGCAAAATAAAGAAAGCACTGGAAAGTGTCTTCGGCCCTGGAAGGGTGGAGGTAATACCAGACATATCCATCAACTGGTCCAAGATAGAAACGGAGATGAAAAAGTACGAAGCACCTGCCAGAAGAGAAGGTCTGGTGAGGAGTCAGGAGACGCAGGTGGAGAAGAGCCAAAACCTTTCTCCAACCGGAGGACCAGCGGGAACGGATTCGAACATACCGCCTCTCACCTATCCATCAGCCACATCCGAAGGAACGAGTACCTACGAACGAACCCATACCATCACCAACTACGAATTGAACGAAGTGTATCAGAAGATAATACAGAATCGCGAAGGGGAGATCTCCTCGCTTTCCGTCGCCGTCATAATCGATGCCTCTTCTTCTGTCCTGCAAAACAGCAGTGACTGGAGCGGTGTGATAAACGATCTCGTGGAAAAAGGGGTGGGCTCCATAACGTCTTCCGCCTCTCTCAGCGTCGCGGTTGCCTTTTTGCCATTCGATCGCTCCATCGAAAGAGCTCTTCAGGAAGAGTTGAAACAGATTAAAACGAGAAGAAGGTTCATCCTGTACTCGGTGGGAATAGCCCTGCTTGGATTTCTCACGTTCATACTCATCTATCTTGTGATCGTTCAAATAAGAAGAATAAGGGCAAGAAGACTCGCAGAAGAACGGAGAAGAAAACTGGAAGAAGAGGTGAAAGAAATCCTCCAGGAAGAATTGAAGGAGGAAGAGGTATCGCCAGAAGAAAAGGAACTGCTCGAACTTGTAGAAGAGCTGGAGAACATCTTTTCCCGTTCACCTTCCGACATCGCCGAGATAGTCCGACTGTGGTTCTTTGAAAGGGGATGAGGATATGCCCGAGAAAAAGACTGATGGTAAAAGAAAGGCCGCAGTCCTTCTGGTGGCCCTTGGACCCGAAAAAGCAGCCCAGGTGATGAAACACCTTGATGAGGAAACGGTGGAACAGTTGGTGGTGGAAATCGCAAATATTGGAAGGGTTTCTCCAGAGGAAAAAAAGCAGGTTTTGGAAGAATTCCTGAGCCTCGCCAAAGCAAAAGAAATGATATCAGAAGGTGGTATAGAGTACGCAAAAAAAGTTCTGGAAAAAGCATTCGGGCCTGAAAGAGCAAGAAAAATCATAGAAAGGTTAACCTCTTCCTTGCAGGTCAAACCTTTCAGCTTCGTAAGAGACACAGATCCCGTCCAGCTCGTGAACTTTCTCCAAAGCGAACATCCGCAGACTATAGCGGTTGTTCTGAGTTACCTTGATCCCCCTGTCGCGGCTCAGATTCTTGGAGCGCTTCCCGAAGAGCTTCAGACAGAAGTTCTGAAGAGAATAGCCCTGCTCGAACGCACTTCTCCAGAAGTTGTTAAAGAGATAGAAAGGAACCTGGAGAAAAAGATCTCTGGATTCGTGAGCCGAACGTTCAGCAAGGTAGGTGGAATCGATACAGCTGCAGAGATAATGAACAGCCTGGACAGAACCACTGAGAAGAAGATCATGGACAAGCTGGTTCAGGAGACCCCCGAACTGGCCGATGAGATAAGAAGAAGGATGTTCGTCTTCGAAGACATTCTGAAGCTCGACGACAGATCGATACAGCTTGTGCTGAGGGAAGTGGACACGAGGGATCTGGCCCTCGCTTTGAAAGGAGCCTCCGACGAGCTGAAAGAGAAGATATTCAAGAACATGTCAAAGAGAGCTGCCGCGTTGCTGAAAGACGAACTCGAATACATGGGTCCTGTGAGACTCAAAGATGTGGAGGAAGCCCAGCAGAAGATAATAAACATCATAAGAAGGCTGGAAGAGGCCGGCGAGATCGTTATCGCAAGAGGTGGAGGAGAGGAGCTGATCATGTAGTATGCTTCTCAGAAAGGATGATGTGTTCTACATAGACCTTCCGAGAAAAATAGAAAAAGAAGAAAAAGCGGAAGAAGAAAAAACAAAAGAGAACACAGCAGAGGAAATCCAAAAGATCAAAGAAATTAGAGAAAAGATCCTCTCCGAAGCTCAGGAAGAGGCCAGAAAAATCATTGAAGGTGCCAGAAAAGACGCAGAGGAAATCTTAAGCAACGCCTACAACGAGGCTGAAGCTTTAAAGCTTGAAGCAAAGAAAGTCTTAGAAGAAGCAAAAACAATGAAGGACGATTTCCAGAAATACATTCTTGCTTTGAAGGAAAAGATCCAGAAACAAGTAAACCAGAGAATAGAAGAGATACTTCCAGAGCTTCTCGATATACTCAAGATCCTCTTCAAAAAGATCCTTGAAAAGGAAATGGACGAGTCAGCAGTGGAAAGAAAGTTGAGGAGCGCTTTATCAAAATTAGTGGGCATCAAAAATGTGAAGATCAGGATAAATCCAGAAGATGCAAAAAAACTGGACCTCAGTGAAGTCAGCAAAGAAACTTTGATACCGGATCCCAATGTAGAAAGAGGCGGCGTCATCGTCGAGACAGATTTTGGAATCCTGGACAAAACGTTCTCTCATCAATGGGAACTCGTGGAGGATATCTTCGAAGAGGTGGTAGGATTTGAAGGATATACTGAAAGAACTGAAAAAGAAGTTGAGTGAAGAAGATTTCAATAAATTCAACGGAAGGGTCACAAGAGTGGTAGGGCTCACCGTGGAATCAAAAGGACCAGACGCTTTTCTTGGAGAAATGTGTAAAATTTCACTTCAAAACGGCAAGAACGCACTCGCAGAGGTGGTTGGTTTCAGGGAAGAAAGCGTTATTCTCATGCCTTACGAGGATGTCTCCGGATTGAAGATGGGCTGTGAAGTCATCAGAACTAACAAAGTACTCGAAGTCGGTGTCAGCAGAAAGATGATCGGAAGGGTGTTCGATGGCCTGGGACGTCCAATAGATGGAAAGCCCTTCGTTCCGGAAGACAGATACCCTCTGACCAACAACCCTCCAAACCCTCTGAAAAGACGAAGAATAAAAGATCCTCTACCAGTGGGCATACGATCGATAGATGGCCTCATAACAGTGGGCAAGGGCCAGAGAATAGGGATTTTCGCGGGTAGCGGTGTTGGGAAAAGCACACTTCTTGGAATGATTGCACGAAACACAACGGCGGATGTTAACGTGCTGGCTCTCATCGGTGAGCGCGGAAGAGAGGTCAGAGAATTCATAGAGAGGGACCTTGGAGAAGAGGGGCTGAAGCGGTCCATACTGGTGGTCTCAACCTCCGATCAGCCTGCCCTTGCCAGAGTGAAATCTCTTCTCACCGCCACCAGTATAGCGGAATTCTTCAGAGATTTGGGATACGATGTTCTTCTGATGGTGGACTCTCTCACCAGATGGGCCATGGCCCAGAGAGAAGTGGGACTCGCAGTGGGAGAGCCTCCCACCACCAGGGGGTATCCACCAAGTGTTTTTGCCGGCCTTCCAAAGATACTCGAAAGGGCAGGAAACTCAGATAAAGGCAGCATAACAGCGATTTACACCGTGCTCGTTGAAGCGGACGATTTCAACGAACCCATTTCCGACACTGTCAGATCCATCGTAGATGGACACATAATTCTTTCGAGGAGACTTGCCGAATCGAATCACTACCCAGCAGTCGACGTTCTTGCAAGTGTGAGCCGATTGATGAACGATATCGTCACCGAAGAACACAGAGAGGCGGCGAACCGCCTCCGATCGCTGATGTCGGCTTATGAATCCGCAAAAGATCTGATTGAAATCGGTGCTTACAAGAGTGGGACCAATCCACTCGTTGACAAAGCTGTGGAAATGAAAGACGAGATCGATTCCTTTCTGAAACAGGGTGTCTTTGAAAAAGCTTCATTCGAGGAAACCCTTCAGAAACTTCTGGATCTATACCTGAGATCTCTTGACTAAGTAAGTCATGTCTCCTACCATCATGAAGAGTTCGTCGATGTTTTTCAGAAAGCTCAACCTGTTCACTCTCAAGTCGTCCCTCTTCACCATCACAAAGACATTGTCGAAGTACTCGTCTATGTAGGGTTTCAATTCGATCAGATACTGAAGCGCCTCACGGTAGTTCAACCTCTCCAGAGCTTTCAAAACTTTTTCTTTGACTTCGTAGAACTTGTTCATCAGCTTTTTCTCTTCTTCTTTCTCAAAGAGGGCTCCATCGAATTTGGTGGAGTCGTGATTCTTCGTTATGTTGTGGACTCGCTCAAATCCAACGAACAGGTCTTGAAACTCGGGTTTTTCAGATATCTCCTGGAGGGCTTCCGCAGAGAGGATCCCGCGAAGGGGCTTCTTCCACAGGTGATTCACCGCTCTTGCCACGTCGAAGGATATTCCAAGTTCGTTGATCAGAAACTGATAGAACCTGCCTGCAAAGAACGTTTCCAGTTCTTCAGAAAGATGGTACTTCACCAGTGAAGAAGCGAAAGTGAGAAGCTCTTCCAGAGAAATATCCCACTCGTTCTTCCTTATGATCCTGAAGATTGTGTCAGCTTTACTTTTCAGGCCATACGGATCTTTAGAACTCGTGGGAACGTTGCCTATGGCGAAATTTCCCACGATGGTGTCGATTCTATCCGCTATTCCAAGAATGGAACCTATCACTGTCTGTGGCTCTTCGGAGTAATGATCTTCTATGGCCGTTGCTATTTCTTCGTTTATTCCCTCCCTCAGGGCATAGATCCTGCCCATAACACCTTGTAGCTCCGGGAACTCGTACACCACCTTCGAAGCGATGTCTGCTTTGCATATAGAAGCGGCTTCCAGGACCTTCTGTGTGAACATCTCTGGAAGTTTCAGATCTTCACAGAGCCTCTGCGATATTTTCTTTATCCTTTCCACCTTGTCGTAGAGTGTTCCGAGTTTCTCCTGAAAAACGATTTCTTTGAGCTTTTCATTCATCTTTTCCAGCGGAGTCTCGAGATCCTTCTGGAAGTAGTATCGCGCGTCTTCCAATCGAGCGTTTATGACTCTCTCGTATCCCTTAACCACGTTCTCCGGTGGCTGTGGACCGTCTTGAAAAGCCACAAAGGTGTTCGTCAGGGTCTCTTTATGTGCTATAAAAGAGCGCTGGTGATGTTTCACGGCGGTCACTATAATCTCTTCTGGAAGTTCGAGATATTTTCGGTCGAACTGCCCAACAACGATTCTGGGATACTCCGTTATCGCCACTATCTCTTCGATGAGTTCTTCATCGCGTTCAATCTTCATACCACTTCTTTTTTCAAATTCATCGATCTGTTCGAGGACGAATTTTTTTCTCTCCAGATGGGAAGAAATCACGAATCCCTTTTTGAGAGATTCGTAGTACCTTTCCGGATCTGGAATTTCGATCGATCCAGCGTGATACCTTTTGCCGTAAGAGATTCTGGACGATCTAAGACCGAAGATTTCTAGGTCAAGAACTCTTCCATCAACCATCGCCACAATCCAGTGAACAGGTCTGATGTATTCGTGTTCACCGGAACCCCATCTCATGGGTTTCCTGAAATTCAAACCAAGAACGAGATCTCTGAACAGATCTGGGAGAACTTCTTCGACAGGCTTTCCTTCAACAACTCGCGATAAATAGATGTACCCCTCCCTGTGAACCACGTTCTCCAGGGAAGCGTTGTTGTTCCTCAAAAACCCTTCGAGCGCTTTGGTCGGTTTACCGTTTTCATCGTAGGCAACGTTCAGTGGTGGACCTTTCTTCTCTTCTGTAAAATCCTCCTGTCTCTCCGGGAGATTCTTGAGAATCACACCAAAACGTCTGCTTCCAACGAAGACTTCAGCAGATCCGGAAGAAATTCTGTACGCTTTGAGAAGTTCAGTCGACCTTTCCTCGAGCTGTTTCAGAATACTGTGGAATTCGCTCGCGGGAAGTTCTTCGAGTCCCACTTCAAGCAGGGCTGTTCTCATTAACCTGCACCTCCAGAAAAACTCTCGCAACCTTTCTTGCCATCGCCTGAATACGTTTCACGTAGGTTTGTCGCTGAGAAACACTTATCGCTCCGCGTGCATCGAGAAGGTTGAACGTGTGAGAACATTTCAACACATAATCGTAAGCAGGGAGGTAGAGATTTTTTTCCACAAGTCTGTAAAACTCCTTCTCGTATTCATCGAAATGCCTGAAAAGGAGTCCTACGTTGGCTTCTTCGAAGTTGAAAACCGAAAATTCTCTTTCGTTTTCAAGGAACACATCACCGTATTTCACGTTTTCATTCCACTGTACCTCGTAAACGTTATCGACTCCCTGAAGATACATGGCGATCCTTTCCAGCCCGTAGGTTATCTCGAGAGGAATGTCCTTCAGAGAAATTCCACCAATCTGCTGGAAATATGTGAACTGGGTTATCTCCATGCCGTCTAACCACACTTCCCAACCAACACCCCACGCTCCGAGGGTGGGAGACTCCCAATTGTCCTCCACGAATCTGATGTCGTGTTCCTTCAGGTTTATACCGAGGTACTCCAGGGACTCAAGATACAGTTCCTGAGAGTTTTCAGGGGAGGGTTTTATGATCACCTGGTACTGGAAGTACCTCTGCAATCTGTTGGGATTCTCTCCATATCTACCATCGGTCGGCCTCCTGCTCGGCTGAACGTAGGCCACTTTCCATAGACCTTTTCTCAGACTTCCAAAGAACGTGGCGGGGTGAAACGTTCCGGCACCGACTTCCATATCGTAAGGTTGTTCCAAAAGACAACCTTTAGACGCCCAGAAATCGTTCAGTTTCATTATCACATCCTGAAGATACATCCTTCACTCCCCTTCCTTCACAGCGATCGCTTCTATTTCTATTTCTACGTTTCTCGGAAGTTGAGCAACCGCCACAAACGACCTGGCGGGCCTGTGGTCTCCAAAGTATCTGGAATACACCTCGTTGACTCTCTGGAAGTAGTCCATACTGGTCGTAAACACCGTTACCTTCACAACGTCCTTCAGGGAGAAACCGCCCGCCTCCAGTATTGCTTTCAGATTTTCCAGAACTCTCTCAGTCTTTTCTTCTATGGTGCCCTGAACGAGATCACCATTTTCTGGATCTATGGGAATTTGACCAGAAACGAACATCATGTTTCCGACAACGACCGCCTGAGAGTACGGACCTATGGCCTTTGGAGCCTTATCGGTTTCGATAAAGCGCTTCATACTACCCCCTCCACCTGAACACGGGTTTCTTCGAAGCGAGCACTTCGTCGACTCTTCGAACCGGTGTGTTGTGAGGAGCGTTTTTCAAAACATCGGGATTCTCATAGGCTTCTTTTACTACTCTTTCGAGGATTTCGGCATACTTATCCAGCGTTTCTTTGTTTTCAGTCTCAGTTGGTTCTATCATGAGTGCTTCCAGAACGATGAGTGGAAAGTAAACTGTGGGAGGATGCACACCAAAGTCCAGTATTCGCTTCGCAATATCCAGTGTCCTCACACCGGTTTCCCTGAACACTTTCTCCGCGCTCGCTACAAACTCATGCATGCAGAACCCGTTGTATGGAATCTCCAAGAACTTCTCAATTTTTTTCTTCAAGTAGTTCGCGTTCAAAACGGCCATTTCACTCACTCTTTCAAGGCCGTCTCTTCCCATCGTGAGAATGTACGTGTACGCTTTTACGAGAACTGGGAAATTTCCAAAGAAACTCCTCACACGTCCTATGGTCTTTTCAGGAACGAAGAGTTCGTAAAGTTCTCCGTTCTTCCTTACCTGGGGGAAGGGCAGAAAATCCACCAGATGCTTTTTCACACCAACTGGCCCAGATCCGGGCCCTCCCATTCCGTGGGGAGTGGAAAACGTCTTGTGCAGGTTCAAATGGACGATGTCGAACCCCATGTCTCCTGGTCTCACTTTACCCATGACCGCGTTGAGGTTCGCACCATCGTAATAGAGAAGGGCACCACACTCATGCGTCATTTCTGCTATTTTCAGTATGTCCTTTTCGAAGAGCCCAAGCGTGTTTGGATTTGTGAGCATTACCGCAGCCACTTCTTCATCCAGTAGTTTTTTCAAATCTTCCACGTCCACCATACCGTTTTTGCTCTTTATCTCCACCACCTCAAAACCGACCATCGAAGCGGATGCTGGGTTGGTACCATGTGCAGAATCCGGTACGAGAACTTTCTTTCTTCCGGTGTCCCCTCTGCTTTTAAAGTACTCTCTCACTATCAGCATTCCTGTGAGCTCCCCGTGAGCTCCAGCAGCGGGTTGAAGTGTCATGTCATCCATTCCCGTTATCTCACACAGCATTTCTTTCAGCTCGTACATGAGCCGAAGACTGCCCTGAACAGTTTCGACAGGCTGATACGGGTGTATCTCTCTGAATCCTTCGAGATTCGCAGCTTTTTCGTTCAGTTTGGGATTGTACTTCATGGTGCAGGAACCGAGGGGGTAGATTCCGAGATCCACAGAGTAGTTCTTTCTGGCAAGATCTGTGTAATGCCTCACCACATCAGGTTCGCTCACCTCGGGAATCTCCGGAGGTGTCCTTCTGAGAAATCGATCCGGAAGCGAATATTCTGGAATGTCGCTCTCGGGAAGCCGGAATGCTTTTCTTCCCTTTTTGGACCTCTCGAATATCGTCATTTCATCGCCTCCAGGAGCTTTTCTATATCCTCTTTGGAAATCACCTCTGTGGCACATGCGAGTGCTGTGTCTCCAAGTTCCGGGTAAAAACCCTTCAGAGGCAAAGGCCCAAGGATCTTTTTCGCCATCATCCACTTCCACCGCTCAGGATAATCCTCCGGCACGTTGAAAACGAACTCGTTGAAAAATTCTCCCGAAAAGCGCAGTTTGAATCCCATTTCTTCCAGTCTTTCCTGGAGGTAATGAGCGGCGCTGTAAGAACGCCTGGCTACCTCCCTCAGACCGTCAGGCCCCATCACACTCATGTAAACAGCCGCGATCAGAGCGGCGTGGGCATGGTTGGAACATATGTTCGAAGTGGCTCTGGCGCGCCTTATGTGCTGTTCTCTGGTCTGAAGGATCATGGTGTAGGCTGTGTTACCGGCTTGATCCACGGTCTGTCCAATCAATCTCCCTGGCATCTGCCTCACGTACTTCTCTCTTGTGGCAAAGATTCCAAGGGAATATCCTCCGAACCACATGGGAAGTCCCAGCGACTGGCCCTCACCAACCACGATGTCTGCCCCGTAGCTTCCTGGAGGTTCCAGAAGAGCGAGTGAAACTGGTTCTACAACCACTATCAGCAGAGCGTTACCCGATCGGCTCCTGACATAATCGAGATCTTCTATGACTCCAAAGAAATTGGGATACTGAACGGCTATCGCTGCCGTTTCCTCATCGACCTCTTCTAACAAGACCCTTCCCGTTTCGTCGTATCCGGCTTCCACCACGGTGAAACCTCTTTTTTCGAGATAAGTTCTCAAAACTGCTCTGTACTCGGGATGAACGGACCTTGCCACAACCACTTTTTCCTTTCCGGTGAGTCGAAAACTCATCAAAGCCGCTTCTGCCAGAGCGGTGGCTCCATCGTACATGGACGCGTTCGCCACTTCCATTCCCGTTAGTTCGCATACCATGGTCTGGTATTCAAACAGAGCCTGGAGGGTTCCCTGGGATACCTCCGCCTGATACGGTGTATAAGCGGTGAGAAAATCGGGCTTCATCGCAAGATCGTAAACGACCGTAGGAACGTACCTTTTATAAACCCCAGCTCCGAGAAAGACAGCGTAGTCTTCAAGAGAAGCGTTCACCTCAGAAATCTCTTTCAACCGCTTGAAAACACTGAACTCATCTCTGGATTCCGGAATATTCAGAGACGACCTGGCAGAAACGGGAATTGAAGAAAACAAATCCTCTATGGAAGAAACTCCTATGAACTCCAACATAGCACGGATATCTTCATCCGTGTGTGGAATGTAAGGATAGTTCATTGAGACACCTCCGGATTTCTATGAGAAACTACTCCTGAGCACAGAATTCCTGATAAGCCTGTTCATCCAGAAGATCTTCGAGTTCACTTTCATCGGATATTTCCATTTTGAAAAGCCAGCCCTCTCCCTCTGGATCCCTGTTCAAGAGTTCTGGTTCAGTATCGAGTTTCTCGTTCACTTCCACGATCTTCCCACTGAGAGGAGCGTACACGTCCGCCGCGGCTTTCACGGATTCTATACTCGCCACAACTTCCCCTTTCTTCACCTCTCTGCCGACTTCAGGAAGATCCACGTAGACCACATCACCGAGCTGTTCCTGAGCGTGATTCGTGATTCCAACCGTTGCTACCTTGTCCTCAACTACCACCCATTCGTGAGTTTTCGTGTACTTTTTCATCTTCAAACCTCCCTCCTCACACTGCCTCTGTAAAATGGTTTTTTTACTACCAGAGCTTCTACAAGCTTTCCACCAGGAAACGCCACTTCCAATTGGTCTCCAACTTTCACCGATTTTGAAACGAGAGCCAGCGCTATCGACTTCCCAAGAGTTGGAGAGAAGTTACCACTTGTGATCTCTCCCACTCTCTCTCCATTCTTTAAAACTTCATAGCCTTTTCTTGCTATTCTTTTTCCTGAGAGCTCAAGTGCCACGAGTTTTCTTTCCACTTTTTCCTTCGCTTTCAATAGCGCTTCCTTCCCCACGAAGTCTTTGTCCAGTTTTACAACCCAGGAAAGCCCCACTTCTAAAGGATTCGTACTCTCATCCATGTCCTGACCGTACAACAAGTAGGTTGCTTCGAGTCGACAAACGTCCCTCGCCCCAAGACCTGCGGGTCTGCCGTCGATTTTTCTGAGCAGATTCATCAGAGCATCCCAGACTTTCGGTGCATCCTTCGCTTCAAGCATCAGTTCGAAACCGTCTTCACCTGTGTATCCCGTTCTTGAGACAAGAGCCTCTACACCGGCTACAATACTCTTTCTGAAAGAATAATAGGCAATTTCCTCGAGACTGTCTTCAACTAGCTCCTGGAGGGTCTCCTGTGCCTCGGGGCCCTGAAACGCTATGAGGGCGGTTGTATCTGAAATGTTCAATATTTCGACATCGAAATTCTTCGAATGGGATTTTATCCAGTTGAAGTCCTTTTCAATGTTTGCCGCGTTCACCACCATGAGAGCTTCATCAGGACTCACCTTGTACACAACAAGATCATCGATGATTCCACCGTTTTCATTGCACATGACAGAGTAAATCGCTTTACCATCCGGAAGTGAAGAAAAGTCGTTCGTTATAAGAAAGTCAATAAAAGAAACCGCCTCGGGTCCCTTAACGAGAAATTCCCCCATGTGAGAGACATCGAACATCCCCACCGATTTTCTGACCGCCATCACTTCTTCGAATATGGATGTGTAATAAAGAGGCATCTCCCACCCCGCGAAATCCACCATTTTCGCACCGAGTCCAACGTGCTTTTCAAACAGTGGTGTTCTCTTCATTCCCGCATCTCCTCCAGAATTCTCTTTGCTTCTTCTAAAAATTCCTCTGGTACTTTTATCACCATGAGGGCTGAAGAACCAAAAATCGCTCTCGGTGTAACATCATCACACGTTTCAACTACGTAAGGTATTTCGTTTTCTTTCAATATATCTTCGATCATCTTTACCTCCAGTTCACTTCCCTCAATTAAAGTTTCCCACCTCAAAATTTTAATCCTCCTTACACCAAGATTCAGAGTTTGTTAATATCACAGAGAAGTGGTAAATTGACATAGGGAACCCATGTACATTTTATCACTTTTGACGCATATGCTAAACTCTCATTGAAGAGAACAAACAGTTTACGGGGAGGCTGATTGCCTTGAAGAAGATAGCAGTTCTTACAAGCGGTGGAGACGCACCTGGAATGAACGCAGCTGTGAGGGCGGTCGTCAGGTACGGCGTCAGGCATGGGCTGGAAGTGATAGGTGTGAGAAGAGGTTACTCAGGCCTCATCGACGGTGACTTCGTAAAACTCGAATACAAAGATGTGGCAGGAATCACAGAAAAGGGTGGAACAATTCTGAGAACTTCCAGATGTGAGGAGTTCAAGACAGAAGAGGGCAGAGAACTCGCTGCGAAACAGATAAAAAAACATGGTATAGAAGGACTTGTTGTCATAGGTGGTGAGGGGAGTCTCACCGGCGCTCATCTCCTTTACGAAGAGCACAAAATACCCGTCGTCGGTATCCCAGCGACCATAGACAACGACATCGGATTGACCGACATGTGCATAGGTGTGGACACGTGTTTGAACACGGTGATGGACGCTGTTCAAAAGCTCAAAGACACTGCCAGTTCGCATGAGAGAGCTTTCATTGTGGAAGTCATGGGGAGACACTCCGGCTACATCGCTCTCATGGCGGGACTGGTGACTGGTGCAGAAGCCATCATAGTACCAGAGATTCCTGTGGATTATTCACAGCTCGCCGATAGGATCCTCGAAGAAAGAAGAAGAGGAAAGATCAACAGCATAATCATAGTCGCTGAAGGTGCAGCGAGTGCCTACACCGTTGCAAGACACCTTGAATACAGGATAGGCTACGAAACGAGGATTACCATCCTCGGACACGTACAGAGAGGTGGCTCTCCAACGGCTTTCGACAGAAGATTGGCACTAAGTATGGGAATTGAAGCGGTCGATGCCCTTCTGGACGGAGAGGTAGATGTGATGATAGCTCTTCAGGGTAACAAGCTCGTGAGAGTCCCCATAATGGAAGCGCTCTCTACGAAAAAAACGATCGACAAGAAACTCTACGAAATAGCCTATATGCTTTCATGAACGGGGTGAAATCGTGCGAAATACAAAGATCGTGTGTACGGTTGGACCAAGAACAGACAGCTACGAAATGATAGAAAAGATGATAGATCTTGGAGTGAACGTCTTCAGAATAAACACCTCACACGGCGACTGGAACGAACAGGAACAGAAAATACTCAAAATCAAAGAGTTGAGAGAGAAAAAGAAAAAACCCGTAGCCGTTCTGATCGATCTTGCGGGTCCGAAGATCAGAACTGGATATCTCGAAAAAGAGTTTGTAGAATTGAAAGAGGGCCAGATCTTCACTCTCACCACAAAGGAAATACTTGGAAACGAACATATGGTTTCGGTGAACCTCAGTTCTCTTCCACAGGACGTGAAAAAAGGAGACACCATTCTGTTGAGCGATGGAGAAATAGTGCTTGAAGTAATTGAAACGACCGATACAGAAGTGAAAACAGTGGTGAAAGTCGGTGGAAAGATCACACACAGGAGAGGTGTGAACGTACCAACAGCCGACCTCTCGGTGGAATCCATAACGGACAGAGACAGAGAATTCATAAAGCTCGGAACATTGCACAATGTTGAATTTTTCGCTCTTTCTTTTGTGAGAAAACCAGAGGACGTGCTCAAGGCAAAAGAAGAGATCAGAAAACACGGAAGCGAAATACCTGTAATCTCTAAAATAGAAACGAAAAAGGCCCTGGAACGTCTCGAAGAGATAATAAAGGTAAGCGATGGAATCATGGTCGCACGCGGTGACCTGGGAGTGGAGATACCCATAGAAGAAGTTCCTATCGTTCAAAAAGAAATCATCAAACTCTCCAAGTACTACTCCAAACCAGTTATAGTCGCAACTCAAATACTCGAATCGATGATAGAAAATCCGTTCCCCACGAGGGCAGAGGTCACCGACATAGCCAACGCCATCTTTGATGGAGCGGACGCCCTGCTTCTCACAGCGGAAACAGCGGTTGGAAAACATCCCCTGGAAGCCATAAAAGTGTTGAGCAAAGTAGCAGAAGAGGCCGAAAAAAAGCTGGAATTTTTCAGAACGATAGAATACGATACCAGCGACATATCTGAGGCCATATCACACGCCTGCTGGCAGCTCTCTGAATCTCTAAACGCGAAGCTGATCATCACACCCACCATATCCGGGAGTACCGCCATTCGTGTCTCGAAGTACAACGTTTCTCAACCCATTGTGGCTCTGACACCAGAAGAGAAAACCTACTACAGACTTTCTCTCGTGAGGAAAGTGATACCCGTTCTCGCCGAAAAGTGCTCTCAGGAGCTGGAGTTCATCGAAAAAGGATTGAAGAAAGTGGAAGAAATGGGTTTAGCAGAAAAAGGGGATCTGGTGGTTCTCACTTCCGGCGTTCCAGGGAAGGTGGGAACGACGAACACCATACGGGTGTTGAGGGTGGATTGAGGGGGGATCGCTATGAAGATCACCTGGTTTGGACACGCATGTTTTGCTCTGGAGATGGAAGGGAAAACGATCGTTACAGATCCTTTCGATGAGAGTGTGGGATATCCCATACCAAACGTAACCGCTGATGTCGTAACGGAAAGTCATCAGCATTTCGATCACAACGCACATCATCTTGTGAAGGGAAACTTCCGTGTAATAGACAGACCTGGTACTTACACCGTGAACGGTGTAAGGATAAAGGGTATGGAGACCTTTCACGATCCATTACATGGAAGAGAAAGGGGTAAAAACATCGTCTTCGTATTCGAAGGGGAAGGTATAAAAGTATGCCACCTGGGAGACCTTGGACACGTACTTACTCCTGCTCAGGTAAAAGAAATAGGTGAGGTTGATGTCTTACTGGTACCCGTCGGAGGGACTTACACCATTGGACCGAAGGAGGCAAAGGAAGTAGCGGATTTGCTGAACGCGAAAGTCATCATTCCGATGCACTACAAAACGAAGTACCTGAAATTCAATCTTCTCTCCGTCGATGATTTTTTGAAACTCTTCGATTCATACGAACGTGTGGGAAACATCCTTGAACTCTTTGAAAAGCCGAAAGAAAGAAAAGTTGTTGTCATGGAGGTGCAGTGATGATAAAAGTGTTGATAGACGAAGAGACTCTAAAGAAGAGAATCAAAGAACTGGCAGGGGAAATAGAAGATTACTACCTGGGCAAAACAGACACCATACACGCCGTATGTATCCTGAAGGGCTCCGTACACTTCTTCAGCGACCTCATGTTGAACATAAGAAAACTGAATGTCAAATACTCCTTCATTCATGTCTCGAGCTATCAAGGTACCTCTTCAACGGGAAGGATCAGAGTGAAATCCTGGATCGATGAGTCGATACACGATGAATACGTGCTCCTTGTGGAAGACATCGTTGACACCGGCCTCACCTTGCAGTACATAGTTCGATACCTGAAAAAATACAACCCAAGAGATTTCAGGATAGTGAGTCTCATAGAAAAAGCAGTTCACGATCACGGAGTTCCCTTGGATTTCGTGGGATTCAGAGTGGACGATAAGTTCCTGGTCGGTTACGGACTCGACATCGATGAAAAATACCGAAATCTTCCCTACATAGGCTATGTGGAATAAAGGGTTTGTGTTCGTCTTCGCCCTCATCGTTTTGATGATGGTGTCTTTCATTGTGTTCCAGATACTTTACATCCTCTCTTTCCTTGTGGGGTGAAGCGTTGCCGATACTGTTAGAAGAATTCCTCAACGAAGTCGAGAAAATGCTCAAAAATCAGGTGAACACACGGAGAATTTACCAGCTCCTTCAGGAGCTGGATGATCCTTTACTGGACAACAAAGACCTCGAAGAGAAACTTCAAGCTTTTCTCGACTACGCGAAAGAAATTCCCAACCTTCCGGAAGTAAGGAAAAGGTACAGAATCCAGAAATCTCTGGAAATGATAGAAAAGCTGAGAAGCTGGTTTCTCATAGACTACTTAGAATGTTCTGGAGAAGAGGTCGATCTCTCAACGGATATCCAGTACGCAAAAGGAGTGGGACCCAACAGAAAAAAGAAACTAAAAAAACTCGGAATAGAAACGCTGAGAGACCTCCTCGAGTTTTTCCCAAGGGATTACGAAGACAGAAGGAAGATCTTCAAACTGAACGATCTTCTTCCAGGTGAAAAGGTGACAACCCAGGGAAAGATCGTGAGCGTTGAGACAAAAAGATTCCAGAACATGAACATCTTGACTGCCGTTCTGTCTGACGGTTTGGTGCACGTTCTTTTGAAATGGTTCAACCAGGAATACCTCCAGACCTATCTGAAACAGCTCACCGGAAAAGAAGTTTTCGTGACCGGCACCGTGAAATCGAACGCGTACACGGGCCAGTACGAAATTCACAACGCCGAGGTAACACCGAAAGAGGGGGAATACGCAAGAAGGATACTTCCCATATACCGTTTGACCTCGGGAATTTCACAAAAACAAATGAGAAAGATCTTCGAGGAAAACATCCCATCTCTCTGCTGTTCGTTGAAAGAAACCCTTCCAGAAAGGATTCTTGAGAAGAGAAAACTGCTTGGTGTGAAAGACGCGTACTACGGAATGCACTTTCCCAAAACCTTCTATCACCTCGAAAAGGCCCGGGAGAGGCTTGCCTACGAAGAACTTTTCGTACTTCAGTTGGCTTTCCAGAAGATCAGAAAAGAGCGGGAAAAGCACGGAGGGATTCCAAAGAAAATAGAAGGAAAACTCGCAGAGGAGTTTATAAAGTCCCTTCCCTTCAAGCTGACGAATTCTCAAAAGAGAGCTCATCAGGAGATAAGAAACGATATGATCTCTGAAAAACCGATGAACAGGCTCCTTCAAGGGGATGTGGGCTCTGGAAAGACCGTCGTGGCACAGCTCGCCATACTCGACAACTACGAAGCGGGTTTCCAGACGGCCTTCATGGTGCCAACCTCGATCCTCGCGATCCAGCACTACAGAAGAACCATCGAGAGTTTTTCGAAATTCAACATCCACGTGGCACTCCTCATAGGAGCAACCACGCCCTCAGAGAAGGAGAAAATAAAATCCGGCCTCAGGAACGGTCAAATAGACGTGGTGATAGGAACACACGCACTGATACAGGAAGACGTTCATTTCAAGAACCTGGGACTGGTCATAATCGACGAACAGCACCGCTTCGGTGTGAAACAAAGAGAAGCCCTCATGAACAAGGGAAAGATGGTGGACACACTGGTGATGAGTGCCACTCCCATTCCCAGAAGTATGGCCCTTGCCTTCTACGGGGATCTCGATGTCACAGTGATAGACGAGATGCCTCCTGGAAGAAAAGAAGTGCAGACCATGCTCGTTCCGATGGATAGAGTGAACGAAATCTACGAGTTCGTGAGGCAAGAAGTGATGAAGGGAGGACAGGCTTTCATCGTTTATCCGCTCATCGAAGAGTCGGACAAACTGAACGTGAAGTCCGCTGTGGAGATGTACGAATACCTCTCGAAAGAAGTCTTCCCGGAGTTCAAACTGGGTCTCATGCACGGACGGCTTTCTCAGGAGGAAAAGGACAGAGTCATGTTGGAATTCGCAGAAGGAAGATACGACATCCTCGTTTCCACAACGGTTATAGAAGTCGGGATAGACGTTCCGAGAGCGAACGTGATGGTGATAGAAAACCCAGAGAGGTTTGGCCTCGCCCAGCTCCACCAGCTTCGTGGAAGAGTGGGAAGGGGAGGTCAGGAGGCTTACTGCTTCCTCGTTGTTGGAGACGTGGGAGAGGAGGCAATGGAGAGGCTGAGATTCTTCACACTCAACACAGATGGGTTCAAAATAGCCGAGTACGACCTGAAAACGAGGGGCCCTGGAGAGTTCTTCGGTGTGAAACAGCACGGTTTGAGCGGCTTCAAAGTGGCCGATCTATACAGAGATCTGAAACTCTTGGAGTGGGCAAGAGAAGACGTTCAGGAAATCGACGTGGAAGGAATAGAACTCCCGGAAGAGATAAAACTCATCGAAGTAGGCTGAGGAGCCTTTCGATCACCATCTTTTCCAGCCTGAACAATTTCTCATCAGTGAAATCTATGGCTTTCTCTTTCAGCTTCACTTCGTCGAGTATCTTTGAAGGCCTTCCCGAGAGGAGAAAGATCCTTTCCGACAGAAAAACAGCTTCCTTCACGTTGTGTGTCACAAAAACGATGGAGAACCTCCTCTTCTGCCACAAATCAATCAGCAAATCCATCACCTTCATCTTTGTCTTCAAGTCCAGTGCGTCGAAAGGTTCGTCGAGAAGGAGAAGATCAGGATCCACAAGGAGTGCCCTCACAAAGTTTACCCTCTGTTTCATTCCCTCGCTGAGTTGCCATGGATAGTGATTTTCAAAACCTTTCAGCTCCACTTTCTCAAGAAGGGATGCTATTCTGTCTGGATCTCTTCTGATCAACATCAAATTCTCCGTTATCGTTTTCCACGGAATCAGCCTGGGTTCCTGAAACACGTATCCGATTTTATCCGTGAAAACCTTCACCTTTCCCTGATAGTCTTCAAGACCTGATACAATCCTCAAAAAGGTTGTTTTTCCACAGCCAGACGGCCCAAGAAGAGCCACCCTCTCACCCTTACCAACTGAAAAACCCCAGTTTTCTATCACCTTAACACCGTTGAAGTCTTTCCTCAATCCTTCTACCTTCAGGATAACCTCCACTTCTTCCACACTCTCCTTGCGAGAACCTTCACAGATCTTTCAAAAGATATCCCCAGAACCACTGTGAAAATGGTGAGTGCGTACACCCGAGGAACGTCCACGTACTGCCGTGCCCAGGATATCAGAACTCCCAGCCCTCTATCACCACAAAGGTACTCCCCCATGACAACCGCTTTCCATACGTTTCCAGAAGATACCTCCAGAATCGAGAGAACGAAGGGCCAGATCGAACCAAGATACACCTCCTTCAAAATCATCCTCCGCGGCACCCTGTAGACCTTCATCACTTCCAACAGCTTTCTGTCCACGCTTCTTACCCCGGAAACCGTTGTGAAAATGGCAACTGGAATGAGGGAAAGGGAAGAGATGACGACAGGACCCTGCCAGCCTATTCCCCACAGAAAGATCACGACGACAAGCCAGGAAACAACGGGTACCGCCTGCACCACCGTGACCAAAGGACGTAGAAATTCGTACATCCTGTCGCTGATACCCATGACGAAACCAACGGGAAGTCCCACAGCGATGACGATAAAAGTGGTAACGAGGCCCTTCAAGAGTGTGCTTAAAAGGGCCTCGAAGGTTTCACGATTCAAAATTTTAACGAAGACTTCGAAGGTTTCCACAGGGCCCGGCAGTATGAGAGAAGATGGAAAAAGAAAGTGCAGGAGGTGCCACACTATCAGAACAAGAAGTATTCCAAAAACCGCTTTCATTTCCAGTAGAATCCTTCGTCTGGTACCTTTTCAAGACCTTCGGGATAGAGTTCGTTCAGTTTGTCCAAAAAGGCCTCGACTTCTTCCTTACACTCTTCAACGGGTAAGTATTCGAATTCTATTCTCTCCAGTGACGATTTCAGAATCTTTGCGGGGATACCTAATTTTTCAGAAGAAAGTTGAACGGTTTCATCGAGATTTTCTTTCATCCACCTGATAGAATCTACGAGGGCTTTCTCAACTTTTTCAACGGTTTCTTCGGCCACGCCTTCTCTCACGAACAGACCGGCAATCGGAATCCTCTCAGGTACTCCCAGTTCCTTTCCCCACTCTTTCTGAAAATCAAGAACCACTTTTCCCCGATCAAGACACATGGAAACGAATGGCTCGGGGAGAGCTGCGTACTTCACCTTTCCAGATTTGAAGAGTGCGACTATTTCCTGGGGAGGTGCGTAGAGTATCTTCACATCTCTGTCGGGAGTGAGTCCTGCTTTTGATAAAAAGTACCTCATCAGAACATCCACCGTCTGCCCTCTTCCGTGAGGTGTGTAAACTTCCTGCCCTCGAAGACTCTCCCATCCATCGAAAGTAACATCGTCAGATGCAACAAGATAGAACACCTTCCACTCGTGTACACCCACGAGTTTTATCCTTACTCCCTTTCCGTATAGATTCGCACCAACGGTCACGGGAAGAACAGCGAAATCAACCTCTTTTGAAACTATCTTCGCAACCGCTTCCTCTGGATTTTTCCAGATTTCGATCTTCACATCCGTCGGTATCTTCCCGTCCATGATAGGAACAACGGGTATCAATGCAGGCCCGAATGGATTCAAAAGTGTTTCTCCGAAAAGAATGGATATCGTCAGGAGCAAAACCACGCTCGCTGCTTTCTTCACCTAATCACCTCCTGAAAAAGAAAGGGAGGGTTTCCCCTCCCTATTTATTTTACCGCAAGTCTTTTCTTCCTTGACCTGTCTTCGTAGTAGGTGTGAAGAAGCTCGTGAGCTTTGTGACTGAGCGGATGTTCGAGGTACTCTTCGTACAGCTTCTTTATGGCAGGGTTCTCGTGGGACTTCCTCAAAGTCATTCTCTCGTCGATGGTGTAGATGGCTTCCGCCCTCTTTCTGAGGATCTCTGGATCCCTGCTGTAGGGCTGGCCTCCTCCACCGATGCATCCGCCGGGACACGCCATCACTTCAACGAAATGATACTTCACTTCTCTTCTCAGAATCTTTTCCACCAGATTTCTCACGTTGGCTGTACCGTGAACCACAGCGATCCTTATCTTTTTGCCATCAAGATCTATTTCGGCTTCCTTGACACCTTTGAGTCCTCTCACATCTTCAAAAACGATCTTCGGTAGTGTCTTTCCCGTTTTGAGTTCGTACGCAGTTCTCAAAGCGGCCTCCATCACACCACCCGTAACACCAAAGAGTACCGCCGCTCCCGTGGAGATTCCAAGCGGTGCGTCGTATTCTTCCTCTGGAAGGTTCGCAAACGGTATCTTCTTCATCCTTATGAGTTTTCCAAGTTCTCTCGTGGTGAGAACAACATCCACCGCTGGAACACCGTTCACCATGAGCTGTTTTCTCAAAGCCTCGTCCTTCTTCGCGGTACAGGGCATGATGGATACGTGGAAAATGTCTTCCGGTTTCACTCCGAGTTTTTCCGCGAAGTAGGTTTTCACCAGAGCGGAGAGCATTCCCTGTGGTGACTTGGCAGAAGAAAGTCTCGTCCTGAGTTCGGGATAGACCTTTTCCACAAGGTTCACCCATCCAGGACAACAAGAAGTGAACATGGGAAGGTCCTCAAGGTCGCCTTTTTCAAGTCTTTCGAGAAATTCACTTCCTTCTTCCATTATGGTAAGGTCTGCCCCAAAGTTCGTGTCGAAGACGTAATCGAAGCCGAGTCTTCTAAGAGCAGCAACCATCTGGCCAGTAGAAATGGTACCAGGAGCGTATCCAAATTCTTCGCCAATCGCCACTCTCACCGATGGTGCGGTTTGAACAACGAGGATCTTTTCTTTCTTTTCCAGTTCTTCCAGGACAACTTTCACTGCCGAATTTTCAACTATAGCGCCCGTTGGACAGAACGCAGCACACTGACCACAACCTATACAATCTGTTTCATAGACGGGCATGTCGAAAGGAGTTCCAGGATAAGTTCTATGACCTCTCTCTACCATAGAGTAGATGTGCATTCCCTGAAGTTCGGAACATGTTCTAACACAGCGCTGGCACTTGACACACTTGGAAAGATCTCTGACTATAGCGGGACTGCTTTTGTCGAATAGTCCTTCTTTGGTACCGTATCCGAAAATGGGTTCCACATTGTACTTGTAAATCAGATCCTGGAACTCACACCTTCCGTTCGCTTCACACGTCATACAATCGTTGGGATGTTCAGAGAGAAGAAGTGCAAGGTTGAACTTCCTGGCCGTCTTCACCCTATCAGAGGAGGTCTTTATCACCATGCCATCTCTCACTTTTGTCACACACGCAGGCTGAAGGTTTCTCGCTCCTTCCACCTCAACAACGCAGACTCTACACGCACCTATTGATTCCCCAAGCCTTGGGTGGTGACACAAAGCAGGAATCTCTATTCCCGCCTTTTCACAGGCTTCAATGACCGTCAAGTTGTCAGGTACCGTAAGCGTTCTACCATTTATAACAATCCTTACATCCGCCAAGGCAAAGCACCTCCTCGCAGGATCGTTTTCACCATTTTGTGATAAATTTCTCAAATTATTTTTAAAAGAACCTCCTCATTGGGATATACTACCACAACTACTCGGAAGTTTTTCTATGCTTCAAGGAACTGATACTTTCTGAAATGGCCCGCGCCCTTTTTTCTCCTATTCCCTCGACTTTCTTCAAGTCCTCAACAGAGGCTTTACTGATCTGATCGAGTGTTTTGAACATTCTGACCACGTTGTACCCAATGCTGAGTGGAATCCTTGCCACGGTTTTGAGAAGCCTGTAACCTCTCGCAGAAACAAGCACATCATCCAGCTGTGCAACCTGCTGTACATCGTATCCCAGGGCCCTCGAAATTGAAATGGGAGAAGGTTCTCTTTTCTTAACAAAGTCCTGCATGATTTCTTGAGCCCTTTCTTCATCCACCTCTTCAGAAGAGTAATCCATTATGAGAAGAACCAGAAGGTCGTCCACGTCTTCCGTCAACTCCCTGAGTTGCATTCTTGCGAGTCTTCCTTCCTCTCCGAGCTCTACTATGTAGGGTCTCATCTCCTCTACTATCCTCAAAAGCTCGAAACCCTTTCCCAACGTTCTCACCACGTCAGCGAGAGTGACTCTGTTTTCCAGCTCTAGAACTTCAAGTTCCGAAAGAAATTTGTTGAAGTTATCTTTGTATTTTTCCAAGGTGCTGATCGCCTGTGTCACTTTCGATATGAGAAAATCCACCTGGTTCACAACGTACTTGTAGTTTTTATAGTATAGTGAGATGATATTTCTCCTTCTTGAAACTGCTATCACGACTTTTCCCGTTTGTTTCGCCAATCTTTCTGCCGTTCTGTGTCTTGTACCGGTTTCCCCTGTTGGTATCGTAGGATCTGGTACAAGGTGAACATTCGCGTAGTATATCTTTGTGATATCCTCAGATAGAACTATCGCACCATCCATTTTTGAAAGCTCGTACAGTTTTTCCGCCGAGAAATCGGTGTCCAGACGGAATCCCCCTTGAATAACATCCTCGTATTTTTTTGGATCATCAACAAGAAAAATAAGTGCGCCAAAGTTGGCGTTGATTATGTCATCCAGTGCTTTTCTCAACTCCGTTCCTGGTGATATGAGTTTTATCTTTTCAATCAATTCCTGGGGTACCAAGGATTTCACCCCCAATTACAGAGACGGCCTCTTTGAGGTCACGCACTCCAAAAATTCCTTTTTGCTCTTCTTCGACGGGAGGGACCACTATTCTTTCAGAACTCTTCAAAGAGTTCAATCTTCTATTAATATTGTAAACCTTCCTCACCCTTCCATCCAAACCAATTTCGCCAACGGCTGCTGTGTTATGCAGGGGAACTTCCAGATAGGAAGACACAATGGAAAGAGCTATCGCGAGATCCGCGGCTGGATCGGTTATTCTGAGCCCTCCCACAACGTTGACATAAACGTCGTGCGTTTCTATGGGAAACTTCAGATATTTACTGATCACGGCAATAAGAAGCATTACCCTGTTCACATCTACACCTTTACACACCCTCTTGGGAGAAAACGTTCTGTTCTTGGAAACGAGTGCCTGTATCTGCACAACAAAGGGCTTCGTGCCTTCAAAAACACACGTGAGGACGTTTCCTGGAAGATCCGCATCTCCTTCAGTAAAGGAAGGATTCTCCACCTGGACGAAACCGTTTTCTTTGAGCTCAAAGACCGCCACTTCGTCAGAAGGTCCAAACCTGTTCTTCGTGATCTTCAAGAGTCTCAATCCCGTACGCCTGTCTCCCTCGAAATACGCCACGGTGTCCACCATGTGTTCCACCAGTTTCGGCCCTGCTATTTCCCCCTCTTTCGTCACATGTCCCACTAAGAGAACCGGCACACCTCTTTTCTTCGCGAAGTCGATCGTTTTCATCGTCACGTTTTTTACCTGGGAAATGCTTCCAGGACTGCTTCCAAGATCCGAAGAAAAAACCGTTTGAATGGAGTCAACCACCATAAAACTCACTCTTTTGTTTTGTAGAGAAGATATTATTTCATCGATGTCGTTCTCTAAGGTCAAAAGAATGTCCTTTTTCCTCTTCAACAGAAGCCTGTCCGCCCTCAATTTCAACTGCTGGGGGGACTCTTCACCAGAAACGTAAACAACCAGCCCTCTTTCAGCGAACCTTTCAGCGATCTGAAGCGCTATCGTACTCTTTCCTATCCCGGGTTCACCGGAGAGCAGGATCACCTGTCCGGGAACAATTCCTCCCCTGAAAGCCCTGTCCAGTTCTGAAAAACCCGTGGATAGCCTTTCAAGGGAAATTTCTCCAGCGTCTTCTAAATTTAAAAACAGGGAGGGGCTTCCCTCCCTGTTTTTCCTTCTTTGAACCACTTCTTCTGCTGTATCGTATTCACCGCACTGAGGGCACCTTCCGAACCATTTTGGAGAAACGTAGCCACAGTTGGAACAGACGAACTTTTTCACTGGACCACCTTCTCCTTCTTTTCACCCTTTCTGGTGAATCGAAGAGCATCTTTGCGAGCCCTACAGACGATCGTATCTCCTTCGTTGAACTTACCTCTCAGGATCTCTTCAGAGAGAGGATCTTCCACGTATCTCTGTATCGCTCTCTTCAGAGGTCTTGCCCCGTACACCGGATCGAATCCTTTTTCGACCAGGAACTCTTTTGCACTCTTTGTCAGTATGAGCTTCATGTTCTTCTCCGAGAGTCTCTTTCTGAGATCTCTCAAGAGTATGTCGATGATCTGTTCGATGTGTTCTTTATTCAACGGATGGAAGATGATCGTTTCATCGATCCTGTTCAGGAACTCCGGTCTGAACGTTCTTTTCACCTCTTCCAGAACGAGATCCTTTATTTTCTCGAATTCCTTCTCTTCGTTGTTGTCACCTACAAACCCGAGTGTTCTCTTGGACTTGTTGATGTAAGAGCTTCCAATGTTACTGGTCATGATGATGATCGTGTTCCTGAAATCAACTTCACGTCCCTGAGAATCCGTGAGTCTTCCATCGTCCATTATCTGAAGCAGTATGTTGAACACGTCCGGATGTGCCTTCTCTATTTCGTCGAACAGGATCACCGAGAACGGTCTTCTTCTCACTTTCTCCGTGAGAGTACCGCCTTCTTCGTAACCCACGTACCCTGGAGGTGCTCCTATGAGCCTTGAAACGGAGAACCTCTCCATGTATTCGCTCATGTCGAACCTGATAAGGGCTCTTTCATCCCCGAACAGATACTCTGCGAGCGCCTTTGCGAGTTCTGTCTTTCCAACACCCGTTGGACCAAGGAACAGGAACACACCTATCGGCCTTCTCGGATCTTTCAAACCGCTTCTTGCTCTTCTTATGGCCCTGGCTACAGCTTTTATAGCTTCGTCCTGAGCAACGATTCTCTGGTGGAGAGCCTCTTCGAGATTGAGAAGCTTTTCGACTTCCGTTTCTTCGATCTTTTTGAGAGGAACGCCCGTCCAGGAAGACACCACCTCGGCCACGTCGTCTACATCCACCTTTACCACAGCTGTTTCTGCGCGTCTTCTCCACTCTGCGTACCTTTTTCTGTATTCCGCCTCCAGCTCCATCTCTTCTTCTTTCAGTTGTGCAGCCTTTTCGTAATCCTGGTTCAGAACAGCGAGCTCCTTATCACTTCTTATCCTTTCCAGTTCTAATTTCATACTCTTCAGTTCTGGAGGAAGCACGAACACCTTCAATCTCGCTCTGGCACCTGCCTCGTCTATCACATCGATCGCCTTGTCAGGTAGATAGTGATCGGTTATGTATCTCTTGGAAAGGTAAACGGCCGCCTCCAGAGCCTTGTCGGTATAAATCACTTTATGATGCGCTTCGTATTTTCTCTTCAAACCTTTCAATATTTCGAGCGTTTCTTCCTCAGTTGGTTCTTTCACATATATCTTCTGAAACCTTCTCTCCAGAGCCGCATCCTTTTCAATGTACCTTCTGTATTCGTCCGGTGTGGTGGCACCTATACAGCTTATCTCTCCACGTGCGAGAGCAGGCTTCAAAATGTTCGCAGCATCGATTGCTCCCTCAGCCGATCCAGCACCAACTATGGTGTGTATCTCGTCTATGAAGAGGATAATGTTCTTATCCTTGGTCACGATCTGAAGGAGCTTCTTCATCCTCTTTTCGAATTCACCTCTGTATTTGGTTCCCGCAACCAGCGCTGCCACGTCAAGAGAGAAGATCACCTTGTTTTTCAAGATCTCGGGCACATCTCCAGCGACTATCCTCTGAGCCAGACCTTCGACTATCGCTGTCTTTCCAACTCCAGGATCTCCAATGAGAACAGGATTGTTTTTCTTCCTTCTGACGAGGACCTGCATCACTCTCTCTATTTCTTCTTCTCTTCCAATAACTGGGTCGAGCTCTTTTTTGGCTGCAAGTTCCGTGAGGTTCACACCGAAGCCTTCAAGTTGCTTCACGCTTCTGTAAGTGTAATCCTCCTCTTCCTCATACTCCAGATTTTTGTTCGAGGAGTAGGAGTAGATATCTATGATCTCTCTTCTCAGAGTAGCGATATCTACTCCGAGTTTCCTCAGAATGTGTATTGCAATCCCTTCTCCCTCTCTCAGAATACCAAGGAGAAGATGCTCCGGGTTTATCTTGTCACTTCCAAGAATCTTCGCCTCTTCGTATGCGAGTTCGGTCACTCTTTTGGCTCTTGGAGTCATCTGAGGAGAAGGGACAAAGCCTCTCATCCCCATGCCAACCATGGAGATGATCTCGGATCTCACCTTGGAGTACGAGGCTCCCATTTCTTCCAGGAGTTCGACGGCCGGGCTTCTATCTACTTTTAGAATTGCAAGCAGAAGGTGCTCCGTTCCGACGTACGAATGCCCGAGTTCTTTTGCCTCCTCCTGGGCTGTTACAAATATCTGAGCTGTCTTCTCCGAGAACTTATCAAACATAGTATCACCTCCGGGTCTTCCAATTTCATTATATCACCCTTATGGACATAACATCTTTCAGAAATGTTCAAAGTTCTCTCAGAAGTAAAGCAAAAGGTAACAATTAGATTCACCAAATTCGATTTTTCGTACGGATCTACAACCGGTGAAATATCCATGATACAATTTAATCGAACCGAATTTAAACGACACTTTTCTCGAAAGGAGGGAAAAAATGAAGTGTACCAAGTGTGGAAAACCCGCCTCGGTTAAGTTGAGACACTACAACATAAAGCTCTGCAAAGAACACTTCAACGAATTCATAGAACAAAGGGTGGAGAAAGCGATAAAAAAGTTCAAAATGTTCGGCAGAAATTCGAAAATATTGATAGCTGTTTCCGGTGGAAAGGACAGTGTTTCCCTGTGGCACATGTTGAAAAAACTTGGCTACGAGGTGGACGCACTGTTCATCAGAGCCGGAAAAAGCGGAATGGTCCAGAAAGCTCAGGAAATCGTTGAAAAAAACGCAGAGCTTCTCAACACTAAACTTCACATAGTCGATGCAACGGAATACTTCGAAGGCCTTTCCACTCAGGAAATCTCCATCATGTTGAGGAGGCCTGTTTGTTCTATTTGTGGGGTCGTGAGAAGGTATCTGATGAACAAATTCGCTTACGAAAACGGTTACGACGTGGTGGTCACGGGGCACAACCTGAACGATGAAGCGTCTGTTTTGCTGGGAAACATCCTTCACTGGCAGGAAGGATATCTGGAAAGGCAGTGGCCGCTCCTTCCAAAAACCCATGAAAAACTCGTTCCAAAGGCCAAACCACTCGTTTTGAACTACGAAGAAGACATAAAACTGTACGCAACTCTGAACGAGATACCACACCTAGAGATGGCTTGCCCATTCTCTGTGGGCGCGACTTCGCTTGTGTACAAGAAGATCCTGCGGGAACTCGAAGAAGAACAACCCGGAATCACTCTGAATTTTTATCTTGGATTTTTGAAAAGAAAGAAAGAGCCGAAACTCGAAGTGGAAGGACTCAGGGAATGTAAAGAGTGTGGATATCCAACGACGGCAGAGGTGTGTTCCTTCTGCAGACTCAGAAAACAGGTAGAGAAAAGAAAAACAAGGCCCCCGCATGAGCGGGGGATCATTTTTTGTACTTTGTGATCTCCCTGAGAAACGCGTGTCTTTTCCTTTTGTCTTCATCGCCTTCCACACCTTTGGGTGAGTACCCGTCAACCACTCCGAGTACCGCTCTTCCCTGAGAAGTGATACCCACGATCACCTGTAAAGGATTCGCTGTTGCCGTGTATATCCTGCATACCTCCTGAACGTTCTTGATCTGGTTCAGGATGTTGATGGGGTAACCACCTCTTATGTAGATCACAAAGGTGTGGCCGGCACCTATTTTCTTCGCCGTTTCGATCGCCTGATTCACTAACTCTTCGTCGTTTCCTTCGTGCCTGATGAGACACGGCCCACTCGCTTCGTTGAAGGCTATACCGAACTTGAGGTTTGGATTCGTTGTCACCATCACCTCGTACAGATCCTCAACCGTCTTGATAAAATGAGAATGTCCCAGAATAATATTGGCATTTTCCGGAATGGCAACGTCCACGACCTCGAGCTGTATACTCACGCTTTCACCTCCCAGGAATATTCTAACACCAGGAGGTGGGGAAATGATCGCAGTGCTGGATATGGGGAGCAACTCCTTCATTCTCCTTGTCGTTTCGGAGAAAGGGAAGACCGTTCTTGAAGAGGTCCACGAAGTCGGAATAGCCTCCGGAAACCTCGAGAAGGCGAAAGAAGTGTTCAAAGAATGTGTGGAAAAAGCTGAAAAAATGGGGGCGGAACTTCACGTATTTGGAACGGCATTTTTTAGGAAACATCCCGACATCTTCCAACAGATAACAGGGGACCGGGGAGAGATTTTACCGGAAGAAAAAGAAGCGTACTATTCTTATGTTTCTGTAGCGAAAGATTTCGGGAAAAAGGATATCCTGGTAGCTGACCTCGGTGGGGGTAGCCTCGAACTTGCTTGGAAAGATGGATACGTGAGTTTAGAACTCGGAACACACGTTCTGAATCGCACTTTTTCCCTAACACTTCCCTACATCGAACCGGTGGATAGAATAGTTGAGTACGTGATGAAGCAACTTCCCGAGGTAAAAAAGGACGAACTTTTTGGAGTTGGAGGAAGTTTTGTCGCGCTCGCTGCATTGATGAAAGGAAAATGGGATCTAGAAATTCTTCACGGAAGCGTTTTAAAATTAGAAGAGGTTGAAAGACTCGTGGACAAGATCAAAAGGCTGAGCTTTGAAGACGTGAAGAATTTGAATGTGCTTCCCGTAGGACGAGAGAAAACAATACTCGCAGGAGGAATCGTAACCGTTGCTCTTTTGAGAAAATATTCGCCGAAGATGACAGTGAGCACTAGGGGTTACAGATACGGAATAGTGTGGGAGATCCTTGAGAAAAGGTGGCGTGCCCGGGGGGATTCGAACCCCCAACCTCCAGATCCGCAGTCTGGCGCTCTATCCAACTGAGCTACGGGCACATATATAAAAAACTGGCGGAGAGGGTGGGATTCGAACCCACGGTGGGGAAACCCCCACACTTGCTTAGCAGGCAAGCGCCTTCGGCCGCTCGGCCACCTCTCCACCTGTCATCTATTATAGCAACACATCCAGAAATATTCAAGGGGAGGAAAAAATCGTGTTTGTTCTAAAGAATGTGAAATACAAGGATATATTGAACATCGAGGAACTCCGCATACCGGCCAGAAAAATTACCGTTATTACAGGAAAGAGCGGTACGGGAAAAACAACTCTTCTAAAGATGCTGAACAAACTGATTTCACCGGATAGTGGAGAAATTTTCTTCAAGGGCACACCGTTGACGGAGATCGACTCGGTTGAACTCAGAAGGAAAGTGGTGATGCTTCCTCAGTTTCCCGTTGTGTTTCCCGGCAACGTGAAGGAGAATCTCCTCATGGGCCTGAAATTTTCTGGAAAAAAGATTCCACATGATGAAGAGTTGAGAAAAATCCTAAAGTTCGTCATGCTCGAAAAAGACCTGAACGATGATCCAGAAAAGTTCTCCGGCGGTGAAAAACAGCGTCTCGCTCTGGCAAGGGTTCTTCTCATGGATCCTGAGGTGTTGCTCCTCGATGAACCCACTTCTTCTCTGGACGAAAAAACCGGCATTGAAATCATCAAAAAAGTGTCCAACTTTGCAAAAAGTCGGGGAAAAACGCTTGTCATGGTGACTCATAACCCGGAATTGAGAAAATTCGCAGACGTGTTGATCGAACTCAAAAACGGGAGGGTTTTGTGATGGGACCAGTTGATATCGGTCTGATACAGCTTTTGAGCGCCTACATTTTCGTTGTTGTTCTGATGCTCATACTGAGAATAAGAAGAATACCGCGAGAAAAGGAAGTTCTGGTGGCATCTATCAGGATGACTTTCCAGCTGGTGATGGCAGGATTTGTACTGAGTTACATACTCGATCACCCTTCACCTCTCTACACAATTCTGGCAGTTCTCGTTATGGAGATCTTCGCCATCTACAACGTTTACAAAAGGGCAAGGCTCTCTCTTCCTGCAAGGGTGAAAAAACGTCTGGAGCTCTTCATAGCGATCTCTGTGAGCACAGGAACGCTTCTCAGTCTCGTGTACTTTCTGTACGTGGTAGTCAGGATCTCTCCCTGGTTCGATCCGAGGTACGTGATCCCTCTTGCGGGTATGATCATCGGAAACTCCATGACCGGTGTTTCACTCGGAGTGAAGACACTCTCTGAGTCAATAACGATTCAAAAAGATATTGTGGAAGCCGCTTTGATGCTGGGTGCAAGGCCAAAAGATGCTGTGAGAATGTTCAGTGACAGGGCGTTCGATTCGGCGATACTGCCAACTCTCAACTCCATGATTGGTATGGGTATCGTGTTCCTCCCCGGGATGATGACGGGACAGATCCTCTCTGGAGCCTCTCCGATCACTGCGATAAAGTATCAGATCGCAATAATGCTTGGAATACTTGGTGGAGTCACGATCAGTGTGAGCGTGTTTCTCTATCTGGGATACAAAGCTTTCTTCAACAGAGAAAATCAGCTGATCGTTTGAGAACTTCAAAACTCACACGTTGTATATCCCACTTGACGTTCCCAAAGAGTTATGATAATATTTTTAGTGCTTGGAGGGTCTTTGAAGGGCGGGTGTAGCTCAACTGGTAGAGCATCGGCCTTCCAAGCCGAGGGTTGCGGGTTCGAGTCCCGTCGCCCGCTCCAACGTTTCTGGTGCGCCCGTAGCTCAACAGGATAGAGCATCGGATTTCTAATCCGAGGGTTGCAGGTTCGAGTCCTGCCGGGCGCGCCATTTTTTTCGTGGTGACCATAGCTCAGTTGGTAGAGCGCCTNACTGTGGATCAGGTGGTCGCGGGTTCGAGTCCCGCTGGTCACCCCAGCGACGCGCCCGTAGCTCAACTGGATAGAGCGTCGGACTTCGGATCCGATGGTTGCGGGTTCGAGTCCTGCCGGGCGCGCCACTCGAAAACCAATAAACCAATGTCGTTGAAGGGCATAGAAGAACACTCACCGTAGAGGAGGTAGAAACACATGGAAGTACTCAAGGTTGCTTCTAATTCCAACCCCAACAAAGTCGCAGGAGCTCTCGCAGGAGTTATCAGAGAAAAAGGAAAGGCCGAGCTTCAGGCAATTGGAGCGGGTGCTGTTAACCAGGCCGTGAAGGCCATAGCCATCGCAAGGGGTTATCTTGCTCCAAGTGGAATCAACCTCGTTTGCGTTCCCGCTTTCGCGGAAGTTCAGATCAACGGAGAAACCAGAACGGCAATCAAGTTCATTGTCTTCCCGAAAGACTGAGTTTTCACAAGAAAAAGCAAACGAAATCCCCGCATTTGCGGGGATTTTTGTTTTTGCTAGCCAGCATTTTCACGGGATCCCGGAGATTCCTTGCCTCTCAAAACAAAAACAGGTGTATCAAGAATCTCTTTCACAACTCCGTTCACCCCGTACACTTCCCAGAACAGATCTGGTGTCAAAATCGATCTTTCACCGTCGCTTACATTCTTTCCATCCTTCATGAAAATGAACCTATCAGCAAATCGCAGAGCCAGGTTTATCTCATGCATCACGACTAGTGCCATCTTTCCTGATTTCACAAAATCTTGAACTATCTCCATGATCTCGATCTGATTCTTTGGGTCGAGATTATTCGTCGGCTCGTCCAGCAAAAGTATCTCCGGCTCTTGAACGAGTGCCCTGGCAATACTCACCTTTTGAAGTTCGCCACCGCTCAAATTCTTCGCTCTCTGAAACACCAGATGTTGGAGATTCAATCGTTCTACCACCCTGTTTACAATCTCGATATCCTCTTTTGAGGGGCTTACGCTTACGTATGGTTTCCTCCCGAGAAGGATCAGATTGTAAACGTTCAACATTCCGGGATCGAATCTCTGTGGAACGTACCCAACTATCCTGGCCAGATCTCTTCTGGTGTATTGTTCGAGAGGTTTACTAAAAATCTCTACGCCCTGGCACTTCAGGATACCTGCTATGCACTTCAACAACGTGCTCTTTCCTGCACCGTTTGGCCCCAGGATAGCGATGAGTTCTCCCTTCTGCGCGCTGAAAGTGACATTATCCAGAACTTTTTTGTTTCTGTAACTGAACGAAAGGTTTCTTATTCGGAGCATCTCTGTCACCTTTCTTCCCTGTGAAGGAGCAGATAGATGAAAAGAGGTGCACCGAGAAAAGAAGTCACAATCCCCACAGGAAGAACTGTGGGAGATAGAAGAACGCGTGCCACAGTATCGGCCGATAACAGCAAAACACTACCACACAGCGCGGAAAGAGGAATCAAAAATCTGTAATCTTCTCCAAAGAGGATTCTCATCATGTGGGGTGCCAGCAGTCCTATGAAACCGATTATACCGACGAACGCCACACTGATGGCTGTCAGCAAAGTAGAGAGCACTACCAGAATCAATCTCACTTTTTCCACTTCAATCCCCGTCGACTTTGCGATTTCGTCTCCCACAACCATCGCATTGATATCCCACGCCTTCCAGAGGAAATAAGCGAAAACCGTCAAAAAGACCACCAGAAGTATGAGGTTTTCTCTCCAGGTTGTCCTTCCAAGATCTCCAAAGCTCCAGTAAACCATCGTGGCGAGTTCCAGATCATCAGCAAAGTACTGGATCAACGTGGTGGCAGCCGTGAAGAGAGAACCCATGGCGACACCCATCAGCACTATCGCTTCTGGAGTGATTTCCTTTAGTTTTCCAATCAAAAGAATGACAAGAGAAGAACTCATCGCCCCAAGAAAAGCGAAGAGAGCGATGGTGTAGGGATTGTTCAGTGTGACACTACCAGTGCTCTCAGAATACCCTGCTCCCAGTGCGATGGCTAAGGAAGCACCGAACATGGCGCCATGAGATGTACCCGTTGTAAAGGGACTGGCAAGAGGATTTTTCAAAACTCCCTGCATAACAGCTCCAGAGACCGCCAAAGAAGCACCAACGAGGATACCGGTGACTACTCTTGGAAATCTGACACTCCAGATCACAAGTTGCGCCTTCCTGTCACCCTTCCCCAGAAATGCGCCGATAATATCTTTGAGCGACAGAGAGTATCCACCATGTGATAGAGAATAGATCCCTACAAGCACCAGCAAAAATGATAAAAACAGAATCGTGAGAATTCTTCTCGCAACGTAATTCTTGTAAATCACCACGTTCCACGGAGGATCCTTCCTGAAGAAAGATCTATCCTTCCAAATCCTCCAAATTGCTCAGCCATCTCCCTGTAAACCCTTTCCCCGAGGAAGAATTCATAAATTTCATCCGCCTTTTCCTCTGGATCGATATCGGTAAAACGTTCGGGATAGAGAACCTTTCCGATGAAGTACGTATCGGCCAGAGCTGTTCCGATGTTGGTGGTGTAATAATTGTAAGGGAGAATGCCGTAAACTTTTCCTCTTTTGACAGCACTCAAACTCTCGTAGAATTCTCTGTGTTTCGAATAATCGTCCAGTACGAGGCTCAAACCGTTTTCATCGATGAAAATGTACTCTGGATCCCAAACGAGTAGCTTCTCAGGATCTATGAATTTGTGTCCTTCTCCCAGTTCGTCCACAACGTTCCTCGCGTGTAGGACCACGAAAGGAGGATACTTCGCCTCCGTGCTATCGATTCCATGAGCTCCTTTGTATCCGATTCCACCAACATAGACGGTAGGGCTTTCGACACCCTCAGATCGAGTTACGAGATCCTCCTGCGCTTTCCTTATGAAATCAACCACTTCATGGGCCCTTTCTTCTCTTCCAAGAATCTTTCCTGCCAGCTCGATCGATCTGAAGAGATCCTCGTCTTCAAATGTCCCGAGATCTCCGTAACTGAGAACGACAACGGGAATCCCCGTTTTCTCCTGTATGTTCTGCGCCGTCTTCCTGTCAACGTACGTGATGAAAACAACGTCGGGTTGCAGGGCTATCAAAGACTCCAGATCTGGAAGCTTTCCCGGTCCTCCAGGACCAACACTCGGAAGTTTCTTGAGCTCCGGATACGCAAGTATGTATGGCCTCCCGTAAGGTCTGAGTTTCTCAAAGTCTTCCACACCAACAACCATATCGGTGGCTTTCAAATACGCAATCAACCTGAGCGCCCCGGGACCCACTGCCACGATTCGATTCACGTTCGAAGGAATCTCCACTTCTCTTCCAAGAAGATCTTTTATCACGATTCCTTCCGAAAACAACGCGACCGAAAGAATCAGAAAAACAGAGATAAAAACCTTGAATTTCATTTCTCTACACCTCCTCGAACCATCCAATTCTGGCGTTCTCTACGCAGTCTATTTTCGAAGAGTAGGGTTTGATATCGACAACGGGGGTTCCATCAACAGCGTCCAGTCCCTCTACAACCAGTTCCCTTCCCCTCACTTCTAAAAGTTTCACAACAGAAAAACCGATGGGATTCGGTCTGTGGGGAGAGCGTGTCGCGAAAACACCGTGCTCACGCTTGTCAAACGGAGGAATAGCGATCAATCTGTCTCTGTTCGCTCTGTCAAGCCAGTAAAGAACGATCAGATGTGTACACGTTTCGATGTCCTTCAGCCCTTCTTCGTATTCAGGAAAGAGTTCGATCGTGAATCTCTCCTGAGAAAATCTCCCCTGGAAAGGGCACTCGGATGGACTTTTGAAAGGAGATCTAATTACACCGATCTGTTTCAACAGAAACACATCCAACTCCCCCTTTAAATTAAAAAAATAACCCCCTGCACGCGCAGGGGCTTTTTGGTGGAGCCGATGGGACTTGAACCCACGACCTCTACCGTGCGAAGGTAGCGCTCTCCCAGCTGAGCTACGGCCCCACATCCGTGATTTATTATACTCGATCTCTTCTATTTATTCAAGTCCTATCCTGAGAGCCATTCCTGAAGACTCTGTTGATCTTTATGACTCTCAGCATACCGCCTGCCCAGTCTTTCGTTTTGATTCATTTTATTAAATTCAGCATCAAACGAAACTGCTTTAACAAATGATAGTTTTCAACTGAATCAATTGACGAAACAACAGTGAATTATTGACACATTACAAACTCATGTGTTAGATTAAATCAGGGGGTAGATAGCATGGACCCTTTATCGTAATTTCACTTTTTGGCATGGTCGTTATGTATTTCCTATTTCCTGAAACGACAAACGTGGTGATTGTCTCCGCTTTGAACTTTGTGGCGCTCTTTCTCTCATTTTTCACACACTACACCAGCTCAAGAAAGGACGAGGATTTAACCATCCTCGCTTTTTCCTGTTTGTTCTCTTCTCTACTTTCTCTCTTTTTTCTTCGGGTTTTCCTCATGGATCCGAAAAACGCGTGGATGTTTCTGAGTAGCTCCAAGCTGATCCTCGCTGAAGGTTTCTTTTTCTTTCTGATCGGGAAGAAAAAGAATTCTTTCAAATGGCTCGTTGTTCTCACATTTGTTATTCTTTTCGCTGTATCAGTTTTGAGATTTGACCTTCTCATCTACTTCGAAAGCATTTCGCTCGCTCTTTTTTCACTTCTTCTACTCATCAGAAAACCGCAGACAACACTCCTTTCAGTGAGTTTGTTTCTTTATTCCATTTCTTCGATTTTTTTCTATTTTTTCAGAAGTGTATATCTCTACCATGTGGCATCGGGCAGTATCTTTTTGATGTGGCACTTCGTTAAAAAGTACGTGGAGACCCCCAAAGAAGAAGCAGAAAAGCTCTCAAAGGAACTTGAGATTCCTCCCGAACGAATTTCTTCTGCCATCACGAACCTTTACAACCTTCTCATTGAAATCCTGCGAATCATACCGGAAATTCTGCGTGAAGATGACCAAAACAGAGTGAGAGAGATACTCAGCAAATATTTTTCGCAAGAAATGTCTTCTTACTTTCCAAAGTTAAGAGATGCTTTTTCAAAGTTTGTCGAGGAGTACATATCCTTTCTGGAAGAAAAACAAAAATTCCAGGATATGTACGTTGTACTCACCAAGAATCTCGCCCACAATTTGAAAAATCCGGTGAACGCCATCTACGTGAGTGCTCAACTTTTGAAACGACAATTCCCGGAGACCTCGCCTGTGGTTAGAAACATAGAAAAACTCTGTCACGAAATGACAGAAGAGATAGAAAGAATTCTCAAAACGTCGATAGGAAGGAGCGAAGTTCTGAGGAAGAATGACGTGGAAAAAGCCCTGGAACCGATTCTGGAAATGGCTCGGCTCAAAAACCTTGAAACAGACATCGAAATGGAATTCAACGAACTCGAAATCGACAAAGATGCTTTCCTCGCACTAGTTTTGAACCTGTTTTCAAACGCGGTGAAGTACACACCTTCTGGAAGAGTGGTTCTCAAAATAGAAAAGAAAAATGATAAAATCAACTTGCGTGTTTCTGACACAGGACCGGGTTTGAAGGAACAAAACGGATTTGGACTCTTCACAGTGAAGAAACTGGTGAACTATCTAAACGGTTCGATGGAAGTCATAAAAAAGGACGGGACCACATTCGTAATAACCCTTCCTCTCAGGAGGGATAAAAATGACATACTGATCGTGGAAGATGATGACATCACACGGGAAGCCATGGGACAGTACCTGAAGCTCTCTGGCTTCGATGTGATCGAAGCAGAGAACGGAGAGAAAGCCATCAAGCTTTCGGAAAACGTCGACGTCGCGTTGGTGGATGTGATGCTTCCAGGGATGAGTGGAATAGAAGTGGTGAACAAGATAAAAGCGAAGAATCCATCCTGTGTGGTCTTCGTCGTAACCGCGTACGACGACACTGAAATAGTAAAGAAATGTGTGGAGGCAGAAGCCGATGATTTCATCAAAAAACCTGTCAATCTCGAACTGTTGAGATTGAAAATAACCCACGCCCTCAGAAACAGAGTCTTCCATATGTACAGAAACAGCTATCTGAAATCGTTGAAGAAAAAACTTTTCCTTTTGGAAAAAACTGCGGAGGAGTTCTTCACAGAATACGAAGACTTTCTCTTCGAAGTTCTAGAAATACTGAACATGCTTTCCGAATACAGGGACATGGAGACACACAAACACACAGAGAGGGTTGGATGGCTCTCAGGAAGGATCGCTGAAGAGATGGGAATGAGCGAGGTTTTCGTCACAGAGATTCAGTTCGCTGCTCCCCTCCACGATATTGGAAAGATCGGAATACCCGATAGAATTCTGTTGAAGCCCGGTATTCTCACACCGGAAGAGTTCGAAATCATGAAACAGCACACCACCATCGGATTCAGAATCCTCAGCCGGAGCAACTCCCCTATCCTTCAACTCGGAGCGGAGATCGCTCTCACGCACCACGAAAGATGGAATGGGGCCGGGTATCCCAGGGGACTGAAGGGGAGAGAAATACCCATTTCTGGTCTCATCGTAGCGGTGGTGGACAGTTTCGACGCCATGGTTTCCAAAAGACCCTACAAAAACCCAAAACCACTTGAAGAAGCGTTCAGAGAGATAGAATCCCTCTCCGGAAAGCTCTATTCACCAGAAGTAGTCGAAGCCTTCCTGAAACTGGAAAAAGAAATAACCGATGTCTACAGGAGGGAGAAGGATGAAGATACCTCCCACAACGGCAGGCGTTCACATCAGAGCTCCTCTGGAGAAGGTGTGGAGGGTATTCGTTAACGAAAACGGCTGGGACGGCTGGTTCACCGATGGTATGAAGATGGAACTCAAGGAAGGAGGAAAGATCTTCTTCAGGTGGTTCAGAAAAACGTTTGGGGAGGAAGTGACGGACGAAGGCATCATCCATAGGTTAGAACCCCCCAATCTCATAGAGTTCTCCTGGAACACATACGAAGATGGATTCAGATCCCGCGTCAAGATGGAGTTCTTTTCCTCAAGCTACAACGGCACCTGGGTTCAGGTGGAAGACCACACGATTGTCCTCAACGAAGAGGACATGAAAATAAAGCTCGAGTGTGCAGTCGGATGGGGAGAAATGTTGACCCTCGCGAAGATATGGATAGAATACGGGATATCAACTCTCGAGAACCCTTGAAATCTCCTCCACGATCTTTTCTATCTCCTCTCTGTCTTTCCCTTCAACCGTGATTCTTATAACGGGCTCTGTACCGGACGGTCTTATCACCACACGGTAGCCCCTGGAAGTGCTCTCTTCAACGATCTTTCTCAGATTCTCATTTTCGAGAGACATTCGCTCCGTTCTCCTTACGTTCTTTGTGATCTGCGGATAATCTGGTATCTCCTTCGCAAAATCAGAAAGATTTCTTCCTGATCGCCTGAGAACTCTCATCAGCTCCAAAGCGGTTATCAAACCATCTCCCGTAGTGCTTCTGTCGAGGATTATTATGTGACCGGATCTCTCTCCTCCCAGATTCGCTCCACTTTCGAGCATCTTTTCAAGGACGTATTTGTCCCCAACTTTCGTTCGAAGAAGCTTTATTCCTTTTTCTTTGAGAAAATCTTCGAGGCCTCCATTCGTCATAACGGTACCCACCACGGTATCGCTGTTTAGACGCCCCTCTTCTTTCAACCCAACTGCGAGGATTCCTATGATCCTATCTCCGTTCACAACGTTTCTTTCTTCGTCTACAGCTATCACACGGTCTCCATCACCATCGAAGGTGAATCCTACCTTCCCGTTCTTCATCTCTTCGGCCAAAAACCTGGGATGAGTGGCTCCGCATCCTTGATTTATGAGGAGTCCGTCCCGGGAATCGTTGAACACCTCTACTTTCGCTCCAAGGAATTCAAAAACCTCTTTGGCCGTTGTCGTGGTGGCACCGTTCGCAAGGTCCAGGGATACCATCTCACCTGTGAGATCGAGATCCCTGAACATTTCAAGGACCGCTCCGATGTACATGTCCCTTCCTTCTCTGAACGATTTTGTCCTGCCGACAACCGAGCGGACCGGGAAACTCCCGTTTTCCAGTCTCTCCTCTATCTCTGCTTCCATCTCGTCCGGTATCTTGTATCCACCCTTCAACACCTTTATACCGTTGTATTCTGGAGGATTGTGAGAAGCCGAAATGACAACACCGAACGACCTGGTGATCCTCGTGAGGAGAGCCACCGCGGGCGTTGGAAGAATGCCGCACAGAAGAACGTCCACCCCCATGGACGTGAGGCCAGCGGAAATAGCTGCTTCGAGCGAATCCCCCGAAACCCTCGTGTCCTTTCCCACAATGACTCTTCCTTCTCCGACAATCTCTCCCAGCGCTTTGCCCACCTTGAAGGCCAGCTCATCTGTGAGTGTTTCACCAAAGATTCCCCTTATTCCGTCGGTTCCGAAGTATTTCACCCTCATAACCTCCCCTTCTGAAGCGTGTAAAGGTGGGACATGTAGTTTCTAAGGTAAGCGTGAGAATCTCCTTCTTCGTCGTATCTGTAATGATAAACAGCATCTAGATCGAGATCTTCACAGATCAAACCTTCACCGCTCTCTATCTCGTTCATAACCTTTCCGTTTGGACCCACTATCCTCGTTCTTCCGACGAATTCCACAAAACCTTCGCCGCACATGGAGGATGCCACAAGGAAAACTCCGTTCTCAACTGCCCTGGATCTCGTGGCAACATCGTACGTGTGCCCCCGAGCCTTCCCAAAAGCAAAGGCTGAGAGAATCACTTTACTCCCTTTGAATGTTAAAATACGTGATATTTCAGGGAAGCCGATCTCATAACAGATCAACGTGCCAAAAACTACCCCTCTGTAAGAAAACACAAGGAAATACTCCCCAGGTTCAAAGACGTTTTTCTCTCCACGAAAGAGATGTGTTTTATCGTAGAAAAGCAATTCCCTTTTCTTCTTGAAAATCACAAGCGAGTTTCTAAGCTTTCCCAGAACGATCCTTGGTGTACCAACAGCTATCAGTATCTGTCCTTCCCTTGAAAGCTTCAAGAGCTTTTTCTTTGCGACTTCTGAAAAAAACAAGGCTCCCCTTTTCAGAATCGCCTCGTCCCAGGTGTACCCACTGATTGTGAGCTCCGGAAAGACAACGACTTCGGCTCCTTCCGAAACAGCCATCTCTATGAACTGTTCTATTCTCTCCAGATTTCCTTCGAAGTCACCGATCGCTGGTAACATCTGTACTGCCGCCACTCGCAATTTCGTACACCTTCCTCGCAAGCATTTCCTGCTTCATCCAGTAACCGTCGAGAATACCCTTTGAAGCGAGCCTCCCCAGAAATTTGTAATGAACCTCTGTGAGTCTTCCGGGCCCAGCATTGAAAAGTTCCGTCCCGGGAAGCGGCATGAAGGTGTGCGCATGGATCTTTGCGCCGTATCTCTCCACTATTTTAACAATAAAGCTGAAAGTTTTCTCCACATCCTCTTCCGTTTCGAACGGGAAGCCGAATATGAAATCAACGTGTGGAATAAAACCGTGGAGAGTGATCTTTTCTATCGCTTCCTCTACCTGTTCAACCGTGTGGCCACGCTTTATGATCTTCAAGATCCTGTCGCTTCCGCTCTGGGCACCTATCACTATGGAACGGTTGTTGACGTACTTTTTCACCACTTTGAGTACTTCGTCGGTCACAGACTCTGGCCTCACTTCGGAAGGAAACGTTCCGAAATATATTTCTTCGATACCAACCCTTTTGAGTCCATACAGGAGTTCTTCTATCTTCTCTACATTGGGTGTTACTCCATTCTTCGAACCATAGCCGAAGGAGTTGGGAGCTATGAAACGAGCGAGCTTCCTTCCGTGTTTCACACCGAGTTTCGCGTAGTGAACAACGACGTCCACATCACGGTGTCTCACCTGTCTTCCAGCGATGATCGGTGTCTGACAGTACGCACAAGAAAACGGGCATCCCCTCGTGATTTCGATGGGCATGTAGATTCCTTTCGAAGGTAGGAAAGGTGAGTAGTGGTTCAAGTTGACTCTCTTTGAGATACCATCGAAGATCTTTTTTCTCTCCCCCATCAAGAACCTCAAAATATTCTCCTCTCCATCCCCCGTGAAAACGTGATCGAATCCCATTCTCAAGCAGCCTTTTGGATCGGCTGTCACATGCGGTCCTCCCGCGATGAGCGTGTATCCCCTTTCCTTCAATGTTTTGACTTCCTCTCTGACGGTATCAAGGTCAAAACTCATGAAGGAATAGGCAACGATGGTCTTTTCTGGAGGGAACTTCTTTATTTCCTCAAACTTCACAGGTCTTGCTTCCACATCGAGGTGCCTGCTGTATATGGTTGAGAGAAGGGCCGCGAGGCTGTACCAGTTATTCTTCATCTCTCTGAAGAGAATATACATCCAGTGCCACCTCTTCTATGAACTCGTGGAAGAACGGCTTTGGATCTTCTTCGCTTTTCACGACTCTGTCCAGATCGTAGAGATCCCTCAGTATCTTTCTAACCTTCTTCACATCGTAATAGAGGAGGTGGTTTATCACCTTGAATTTCCAGGTCTTAAAGGAGAAACCGAGGAAACGAGCCACACGAGGAACGGGAATTCCCAGCTCTTTGGACACCCTGGACACATCAGGCCAGGTGTAGTATCTTTTCTTTGTCACAAGAACGAGGATTTTGAAGAGATCCAGGAAGTGATTCGCAAGGACAGTGGCAATCACCACGGGCTCTGTGGTTTTCCACAACTGCGACAGAAGAGAGTGAGCGATCTTCCTTTTTCCTTCGGAAACGGCAAAGCAAAAATCATCGTATCCCGGAGTCTGATAGGTGAAAACGACCTCTTCCACGTCCTCTACCGTTATCTTTTTGTCCTCGGAATAAGCTTTCAGCTTTTCAATCTCCCTTTCTATGATCAGGTCGTTCGTTCCAACCTTGGAGAAAAACAGCTGAAGGGCATCTTTATCGATGAGCAAACCATTTTCCCTGAAGCGCTTTTCTATCCATTCAAGCCATTTGTCCGTTTCCCATGGCTTTGGAAGCTCCAGCGCTACTCCCTTTCCACCTGTTTTTTGAGAACGGATGAAGATATGAACGTCTTCCGGTACATTTTTCAAAAGTTCAACGAGACGCTTCTGTTCCTGCGCTTTCCACTCATCGAAATTGACGATATCAATGATCGTCTTGTTGGAAAAGATCGTCTTTGTCCTGAGTAAAGACCTTATGAAATCGATCTTGTCAGGATCCTCCGGATGGATCCTTATGTACTCCACATTTCCATCCTTCAGTAGTTTCTTTATCAATTCTTCTTTCTGAGTCTCTGCAGTGCCTGTGAGAAACGTGACCGGCATACAATCACCTCTCATGGTGATTTTAACACGCTTTGAGAAACAATTTCAAAGTGCTATCATTCAGAGAGAAGGAGGTGAAAATATGAAAAGGGTGCTCATCTGGTCGGTTCTGATTACGGCTGGTATTCTCATGCTGGTTTCCGGATGTATCCCGGTGCCTATCCCCATCGACCTTGGGAACCCCGGTATCGAGCCTCAGGTGTTCGAAGTACCAGCGGGAAGTTCTACTACACTAGAAGCAACGTGGACAAGCTTCACGATCAAAGCAGAAGATGTGAAAAGCGCGCAGCAAAGTGCGGGAGTTCCTGGAACAGTACATTTCCACAACATCGAAGTGTCTGGAAAGATCACAGTTGAAGGAAGCCTCACATTTAATGGTTTCATAGATTTTTCACTTGAAGAACCAACGTCCATTCCAGAGACTGGAGATGTGAATATCGATATAGATACTTCTCAAAAAACCGAATACTCTCTTTCTATCTCCGCCAACGATTCAAGCGCCTTGAAAGCAGCACTCGACAAGATAAACAACGGCGAAGATGTCACTCTATGGGTGATTTTTGGTCAAAACGAATACGAGTCCACCACTGATGCCACCGTCACGGTCACCATCACCAACGTGAGGCTCTGGGTCACCTGGACCGCCTGGTAAAACAAAAGCCCCTCTTTTCGAGGGGCTTCATTCTTCATCGAATGAAAGTTCCATGTAGTCTGCTTTCACACCTGGAAGTTTGTTGAGTTTGTCACAGAGTTCTCTGTGCTGCTCAGGACTTCCCACAAGTTCAAGAACTATGAGACCCGCTTCTGAACAGTTGTCGAGAACACCATCATGGAGGCCGAGTCTTGTCTTGATCAGACAGCCCCAAGCCGTGAGAATCTTTTGAACTTTCTCTGCTGTTTCTCTTCTGTTTTCCACAAGGATTGCCATCACAGTTTTTATAGGAAGTTTTTCCGCCACGATATCACCCCCTTGTTACTATTATAACAAAAGGTGATCTATAAAAAAACAAATCCCCGGGCGCTACCTACTCTCGCATGGGGCTACCCCCATACTACCATCGGCCCAGGGCGGCTTAACGGCCGGGTTCGGAATGGAACCGGGTGTTTCCCGCCCCAGTATCGGCACCCGGGGATACTTCGAAGGGTCACTGGAAACTGCATAGGGGATTTCGGAGGTCAAGGCCTCGGCCGATTAGTACCAGTGGGCTCAACGCCTTGCGGCGCTTACACCCCTGGCCTATCAAGGTCCTCTTCTCGGACCGGCCTTACTCCCTTAACGGGATGGGAGGCCTAATCTTGGGGCGCGCTTCCCGCTTAGATGCTTTCAGCGGTTATCGCTTAGGGGCATAGCTACCCGGCGTATGCCGCTGGCGCGACAGCCGGTACACCAGAGGCCCCCTCCTCCCGGTCCTCTCGTACAAGGGAGGACCCCCCTCAAGCCTCCTACGCCCGCGGCAGATAGGGACCGACCTGTCTCACGACGGTCTGAACCCAGCTCACGTACCCCTTTAATGGGCGAACAGCCCAACCCTTGGGACCTGCTTCAGCCCCAGGATGGGATGAGCCGACATCGAGGTGCCGAACCCCGCCGTCGATGTGAACTCTCGGGCGGGACCAGCCTGTTATCCCCGGGGTAACTTTTATCCGTTGATCGACGGCCCTTCCACACGGGACCGCCGGGTCACTAGGGCCGGGTTTCCCCCCTGCTCGGCCTGTCGGCCTCGCAGTCAGGCCGGCTTATGCCCTTGCACTCTGCGGTGGATTTCCAACCCACCTGAGCCGACCTTTGCACACCTCCGTTACCTTTTAGGAGGTGACCGCCCCAGTCAAACTGCCCACCTGGCACTGTCCCCACCCTGCTCTTCACAGGGTCAGGTTAGAACTCCAGTGCACCGAGGGTGGTATTCCACTGGCGGCTCCACCGCCCCTGGCGAGGCGGCTTCACAGCCTCCCACCTATTCTATACACGATGCACCAGAGCCCAATACCAGGCTGCAGTAAAGCTCCACGGGGTCTTTCCGTCTAGCCGCGGGTACTGGGCATCTTCACCCAGACTGAAATTTCACCGGGCCCCCCGCCGAGACAGTGCCCCAGTCGTTACGCCATTCATGCAGGTCGGAACTTACCCGACAAGGAATTTCGCTCACCTTTATCCCATCCTTTCGGAATGGGGGTGGACTGTATCTTCATCCAGTCCCCGGATCTCTTCAAGGACTCGTCGTAGTCTCTCGTGATTACCTGTGTTTATTTCCATGGCTATTTCCAGGATCTTGATGAGACCTTCTTTCGTCAGGTGTTCTCCCCGTTCCATCATCAGGATTATCCTTCTGAATTTCTTGAAGTCGACGTTCTTCTTCGTTTTCAGAGGGTGTTTTTCGAAAAACTCCACTACTTTTTTCAAGCAAGATCTCTTCCGGATCCGAAGCTCGTATCGATCATCGTGGTTTCTTCGCACAACACCGCATCCGAAAAACTTTCTCAATGCGTACAAAACCTGTATATCTCTTTCATGTTGAACGATCCTGAATTCAGGGAGAACCTGGTAACCTGTTTTCATGGTGCGATTTCTATTAACACCCACATAGAAACAGCCTTCACCATCGACGAATCCAACAACCCAATCAGGTTTGAGATCCAAGATTTCCACCCCTTCTCACGGGGACTGGATGCCCGGCGTACAGTCTCTGAGGATCCCCCTCACGGGGTTTCCTGCGGATTACCCAATCCCTTCCATTTTTACCTGGGCTGGCCGCAGCCCCCAGGTAAGAAGGGCTCTAAGGGCTTCCCCGCATACAGCCGGGTATTGCCCCACAGGTTTCCCTGTGGGCAGGCAGCGAATGCTACCTTAGGACCGTTATAGTTACGGCCGCCGTTTACCGGGGCTTCGGGTCGGAGCTACGCTCCCACGAGGGGAGCCTCACCCCTCCCCTTAACCTTCCGGCACTGGGCAGGCGTCAGTCCCTATACTTCCTCTTTTCGAGTTAGCAGAGACCTGTGTTTTTGGTAAACAGTCGCCAGGGCCTTGTCACTGCGACCGCCTCGGGCTCCCCCAGTTTCCGGGTTGCCCCTTCCCCTGGGTTCACCCTAACGCGGCACCCCTTCTCCCGAAGTTACGGGGCCAATTTGCCGAGTTCCTTGGCGAGGGTTCACCCGCTCCCCTGAGCCTTCTCAGCCCGCCCACCTGTGTCGGTTTGCGGAACGGGCACCTACGGCCTCAAGCGGTACGCGAGGTTTTTCTCGGCAGTGTGGGGTCAGCGCCGTTGGTCCCCGAAGGGACCTCCCCATCACGGCTCAGGCTCGGGGCGCGGATTTACCTACGCCCGTCATCGCCCTAACCGCTTGGAGGGGCATGCCACTTGCCCCCGGCGCCTACCCTCCTGCGTCACCCCTCGTACCATCGACCGCAGATGGCGCCGGAATATTAACCGGCTTCCCTTCGGCTACCCCTTTCGGGTTCACCTTAGGGTCCCGGCTAACCCTGGGCGGACGACCCTTCCCCAGGTACCCTTGGGCTTACGGGGGGAGGGATTCTCACCCTCCTTTCGTATACTCATGCCCGCATTCTCACTTCCGCCTCGTCCAGCGGCCCTCGCGGGTCCGCCTTCACCCTACAGCGGAAAGCTCCCCTACCGCCAGTACCTCCAGCGGAGGCACTGACCCGCGGCTTCGGGGGGTGGCTTGAGCCCCGTTACATTTTCGGTGCAGAGCGCCTCGGCTGGTGAGCTGTTACGCACTCTTTAAATGATGGCTGCTTCTAAGCCAACATCCCAGCTGTCTTAGGCGCTCCACATCCTTTACCACTTAGCCACCTCTTCGGGCCCTTAGCCGGCGGTCTGGGTTGTTCCCCTCTCGTCCGCGGAGCTTATCCCCCGCGGGCTCACTCCCGGGCTTTGTGTGCAGGAATTCGGAGTTTGACGGGGTTCGGAGGAAACCCCCCTAGCCCCATCAGTGCTCTACCCCCTGCACAGACCGCCCGAGGCTGCACCTCAATGCATTTCGGGGAGAACCAGCTATCACCGGGTTCGGTTAGCTTTTCACTCCTACCCCCAGGTCATCCGAGGACTTTTCACTGTCCACCGGTTCGGGCCTCCAGTGGGTTTTAACCCACCTTCACCCTGCCCAGGGGTAGCTCACCCGGCTTCGGGTCTGCCGCCGGTGACTGAACGCCCTGTTCGGACTCGCTTTCGCTGCGGCTACGCCTTCATCGGCTTAACCTCGCCACCGACGGCAACTCGCGGGCTCATTAATCAAAAGGCACGCCGTCACCCCCAAATGGGGGCTCCGACTTCTTGTAGGCACGCGGTTTCAGGTCCTCTTTCACTCCCCTTCCGGGGTGCTTTTCACCTTTCCCTCACGGTACTGGTGCACTATCGGACGGCGGGTAGTATTTAGCCTTGGAGGGTGGTCCCCCCAGCTTCCCACGGGATTCCACGTGTCCCGCGGTACTCGGGAGCACGGCCCAGGGAGTCCCTCCCCTTTCGCCTACGGGGCTGTCACCCTCTCCGGCCCACCTTCCCAGGTGGTTCGGCTAGAGGAGGGATTTGTAACTCCCCGGCGAGTCCGTGGCCTCGCCCGGCCGTGTCCCGCAACCCCAGCGTGGCAACGCCCACGGGCTTTGACACCACGCTGGTTTGGGCTCCTCCCCGTTCGCTCGCCGCTACTAGGGGAATCTCGGTTGATTTCTTTTCCTCGGGGTACTGAGATGTTTCACTTCCCCCGGTATCGCACCGCCTTTCGGCGGCGAGTGGCCTCAACGGCCACCCAGGTTTCCCCATTCGGGAATCCCGGGATCAACGCCTGCTTGCGGCTCCCCCGGGCTTATCGCAGCTTGCCACGCCCTTCATCGCCTCCCGCCGCCAAGGCATCCACCGCGTGCCCTTAGTACCTTGACCTCCTACTTTCCCCTATGCAGTTTTCAATGACCCTTCACCTTGGTGGAGACGAGGGGATTCGAACCCCTGACCTCCTGCTTGCAAAGCAGGCGCTCTCCCAGCTGAGCTACGTCCCCACCAATGGTGGGCTCGGGTGGACTCGAACCACCGACCTCACGCTTATCAGGCGTGCGCTCTGACCGACTGAGCTACGAGCCCGAGCCATTGGAATATGGATAGCAGCCCCCATTCATCTCCTAGAAAGGAGGTGATCCAGCCGCACCTTCCGGTACGGCTACCTTGTTACGACTTCGCCCCCCTCGCCAGGTTCTCCCTCGACACCCCCCCTCCCTTTCGGGTTGGGGTAGGTGTCTTCGGGAGCCCCCGACTCGGGTGGCGTGACGGGCGGTGTGTACAAGGCCCGGGAACGTATTCACCGCGGCGTGGCTGATCCGCGATTACTAGCGATTCCGGCTTCACGCAGGCGGGTTGCAGCCTGCGATCCGAACTGAGGGCGGCTTTGGGGATTGGCTCCCCCTCGCGGGGTCGCAACCCATTGTACCGCCCATTGTAGCGCGTGTGTCGCCCAGGGCATAAGGGGCACGAGTACCTGACGTCATCCCCTCCTTCCTCCGGCTCGTCGCCGGCAGTCCCCCTAGAGTGCCCGGCCGAACCGCTGGCAACTAGGGGCAGGGGTTGCGCTCGTTGCGGGACTTAACCCAACACCTCACGGCACGAGCTGACGACGGCCGTGCACCACCTGTGCCGGCTCCCAGTCCCGAAGGACTGGGTCCCTACCCCTTTCGGGGAGGTACCACCGGCATGTCAAGCCCTGGTAAGGTTCTTGGCTTAGCATCCAATTAAACCACACGCTCCACCGCTTGTGCGGGCCCCCGTCAATTCCTTTGAGTTTCACCCTTGCGGGCGTACTCCCCAGGCGGCCCACTTAACGCGTTAGCTTCAGCACGGAGGGATTACCCCCCCACACCTAGTGGGCATCGTTTACAGCCAGGACTACCCGGGTATCTAATCCGGTTTGCTCCCCTGGCTTTCGGGCCTCAGCGTCGGGGTCGGCCCAGGAGACCGGCTTCCCCACCGGCGTTCCTGCCGATATCTACGGATTTCACCCCTACACCGGCAGTTCCGTCTCCCTCTACCGCCCCCAAGCCTGGTAGTTTCGGATGCAGCCCCACGGTTGAGCCGTGGGATTTCACATCCGACACACCAGGCCGCCTACGCCCCCTTTACGCCCAGTAAATCCGGGTAACGCTTGCCCCCTACGTATTACCGCGGCTGCTGGCACGTAGTTAGCCGGGGCTTTCTAGCGGGGTACCGTCATCGGTAGGGCATTTCCTCCCTACCTTATTCTTCCCCCGCCACAGCGGTTTACACCCCGAAGGGCTTCGTCCCGCACGCGGCGTCGCTGGATCAGGGTTTCCCCCATTGTCCAAGATTCCCCACTGCTGCCTCCCGTAGGAGTGGGGCCCGTGTCTCAGTGCCCCTGTGGCCGACCACCCTCTCAGGCCGGCTACCCGTCGTCGGCTTGGTGGGCCGTTACCCCACCAACTACCTGATGGGCCGCGGGCCCCTCCTCCGGCGGGGCAAGCGCCCCTTTCCTCCACCAACTTGCGTTGATGGAGCGTATGGGGTATTAGCCAGGGTTTCCCCTGGTTATCCCCCTCCGGAGGGCAGGTTACCCACGTGTTACTCACCCGTCCGCCGCTGGGTACTCCTCCCCGAAGGGAGTTTCCCCCGCTCGACTTGCATGTGTTAGGCACGCCGCCAGCGTTCACCCTGAGCCAGGATCAAACCCTCCATATAAGATTCGATCCAGGCTCAACAAACTGGGGGGGCTGCTATCCATATTTCAATGACCCGGGGACAAAAACCTTGAAGTTTGCTTCGGCTCTGAGTTCGTAACTTCTCTTTCCGGGTTCTATTCTTCTTTTCTGCTTTCTGAAGACCCTTCATCTCAACGTCGCCGAGATTAATAATAGCACCCCCTTCAACCTCTTTCAATTAAGAAAAAGATACGATAAAGTAACATCAAGGTTAATCCGATACCTCGAGTGTGGGTGGATCGACCCGAACAATCGCATCGATTCCCAGTATTCTCAACGCTTTTTCCAGTTTTGGAAGTACTCTCTCCAAGTCTTCTGTTTTCACAATGAGATGGTGCCTGTAGAATCCTCTCAGTTTGAAAACCCAGTGCTCAACGGGTCCAAGAACCTCCTCGCCTTTCAGAAATTCTTTTAGAGAAGTCAGAGAATTCTTTCCAACTTCCGGATTCTTGGACTTCACAGCAACCTGAATGAGGTGACGATATGGAGGATAACCAAGGGCTTTTCTTCTTTCGAGTTCTTCGGCATAAAAACCATCCACATCTTCTTCTAAGGCTTTTTTGATGATCGTGTCCTCCGAATTATAGGTCTGGATAATCGCCTTCCCCTGATCTCCTCTCGATGCCCTTCCCAGAGTCTGAACGATCAACTGAAACGTACGAAGTGAAGACGAATAATCAGGGTTGAAGATCAAAGAATCCACATCTGTGATACATACAAGGCCTATTTCGGGTACACTGAGACTCTTTGTGATCAACCTGGTTCCAACGAGGATATCTATCTCGCCTCTGATCAATTTGTCTATGTAACTTTCCAGCTCCATGATGTTATCGACAACCTCTCTGTCGACCCTCGCTATCCTGCGGGTCGGAAAGTACCTTTTCAGTTCCCTTTCCACTCTTTCTGTTCCCGCTGTTCTTCCGACGAGACGCCCTCCACAGCGAGGACAGGATTCAACCAATCCGTACTCACGCCCACATTGATGACATTTCAAGGAATGCGTATCTGAATGGTACACCAGAGACACATCACAATTCTCACATTTGAGCACGTACCCACACACTTCACACTGGACACGACCCCAGAAACCTTTTCTCCTTACGTAGATGAGAACTCTCTTGCCTTCCTCGAGGGTCTCCTCTATTCTGTCAAGGGTCTTTTTCGCAAAACTTCCTATCTTCTCTTCATTTCGCATATCGACAACTTCCACAGACAAACTCCCGAACCTTCTCGTAAAATTGAACGTCCTGATGCGACCCTCTTTTGCCTCTCTGTAGGTCCACAAATCCGGTGTTGCAGAAGACAGAATTATGGGAACATCGAAAACTTCAGAGATTTTCCTTGCAACCACGATGGCATCGTAAGAAGGTCGAGTGTGTTGATAAAAACTCTCATCGTGTTCTTCGTCGACTATCAAGAGGGAAAGATTCTTAACTGGAACAAAAACAGCACTGCGTGTTCCCAAAAGCACATCGATTTTTCCGCTAACCGCCCTGTACCATTCCAGATTTTTCCTCGCTCTGGAAAGGTAGCTGTGATAAATCCCTATTTTCAAGTCCGGGAAGGCTCCCTTCAGACGTGAAAGCGTGTGGGTGAGAACAGAAACTTCCGGTACGAGGAAAAGCACAGTTCCTTTCCTCGAATACACATCGATCAACTCGAACAAAGCCTCGGTTTTTCCACTTCCAGTAGGACCAAAAAAAAGATTTTCCTTCGAAATATTTTCTTTGAAACCACTGCGGAGAATCCTTCTCTTTTTTGGAAGAACGTCACCACTCACTATTTCTACTATATTCTTCCTTTGAAGAGTTTCAATCACACTCTTTGAAACCTCCAGATCCTCCAGCAGCTCCTCAAGAGGGACCCCATCGTTGAATTGAAGGTATTCCACCACCATTCTCTGCTTCACAGTTAGATGTTCTCGAACGATTTCACTTATTCCCTTTTTCAGAAACAATCGTTTTTTCACACGAGGTCTTGGCTCTTTCACATAGAAATTTTTCTCCACCCTCACCAGGCCTTTTTTCACCATTTCTTTCAGAGCTTTTTCCCCGAAAGTTTCAAGAAAATCGCGCAGAGTCATCCTGTCGAAATCCAGAAACGGACTCTCCGAAACAACCACTTCCTCCTTGTAATCGTCGATACCCTGTGGGAAAAACAGATCGAAAACCATTCCTACAGGTGAGAAAAACCTTTCAGACACCCATTCTGCTATTTTCACATGTCCTTCGCTTAGAAAACTTTTACCGTCCCTTTCACTGAGCGTTGCTTCGTTTTCGTGTGAAAATGATCGTTCCAGTACGTAGCCCTTGACTTTTTCATTTCGCCACTTCAACCACACTCTTTCACCAGTCAAAAGCTCTTCTGAAGAGAAAACATTAAGCACTTTTCCCGAACCGGAGACAGCCACCTTGTAGTACATCTCACAACTCCTCCAGTTCTTTGAACCCTTCTCCAAGGGCCTGCCTCACTTCCTTGATTATGACGAAGGCTTTTGGATCAGCCTTCTTTATGAACCTGATCAGTTCGTTCAATTCCCTTCTCCTCACCACCACCAGAAGTATCTTCCTTTCTTTGCCGGTGTAAGCTCCCTTTGCGGGAATGTAAGTAGCCCCTCTTTGAAGAACGTTCAGCACAAAGTCTTTTATATCGTCGCATTTTTCAGAGATAATGATCACCTCACTCGACTGCTCAATACCTCTCATCATGAAATCCACCATTATACCGTTCAAAATAACTCCAAGAAGTGCGTACATACCTGTTCTGGCACTGAAAACAAGTCCTGCAAGTACCGCTATCGCGACATCCACCATGAGCAGCCCCGTTCCCATAGATATCCAGAAGTACTTGTTCAGAATCCTGGCCAGAATATCCGTTCCTCCTGTGGAAGCGTTCTGAGAGAAAGTTATGGCAAGGCCGGAAGCTGTGAGGATGGTTCCAAAAAACACGGCAAGAAACAGATCATCACCGGTGTACTTTGGAAGGGGAATAATGCGGTCGAAAAGATCCACGAAGAAGTTAAAAACAAAGGTGCAATAAATAGTCTTCGCGCTGAAATCGAATCCTATCGTCAAGAAAGCTATCAAAAAGAGCAAACCGTTGAGTATGTACATCCACACACCAACGGGGATCGGCACAAAACTGTGAAGTATTATCGAAAGTCCACTCACCCCACCAGCCGCTATATCGTTCGGTATGAGGAAAACAACGAGTCCAACGGCAGTGATCAACGTTCCAAGAGTACTCAGCACGTACTCTTTGATTTTTTCTATCAACTTCTTTCACCTCCACAAGAGAAATCAGAGGGAGGAAGAAGAGATGAAGACCTTACCGCCCAGAGGAACGTTCAGTACTTCGGCAACGAAATCACACTTTGCTGTCAGGAGGAAGAAGAGATTCTTTTTCTCCTCTTCGTAGAGACCTTCGAAGTTTCCCTGGCCTTTGGAGATCACAACATCGAACTCAAAGAATGCCTTTCTGAACTCCTCACTCGCCTTATCAAGCATGACACCAGGTTCGTCCACTCCAGAGCTAATAACAGTGGCGATCTCTTCCAGACCGATGTACTTCGCGTCCTCAATGGTTGCATCGTTGATAATGGGTTTGCCACGAACCGCCACAACTACCTCCAGCGATGGATTCTCCATCTTCAGGACTTCTATGAAGAACTTGTCAAACACGATTTCTCCCGCGTTGTCAGCCACATAGAACAGAGTGGAAGCGTTCATCAACACATTCCTGAATTCCTCGAAGTCTTCTCTGTCGAACGGCCTTTCGTAAGCCTCGTGTAGTTTTTCAAAGATTTCATCAACACTCCATCCCGGTATCCCGAGATCTATCAGATTCCCAGAAACGGCGAGTTTTGCGGCGGAATACACAGGATCGGGAGAGTTCAAAATCTCTGGTCTGAACATTTCAACGAGTTTCATGGCCATATCGTTCGATCTTCTTTTCTCCTCTTTGAAAGGATCTTCTTCCTTTATGTACTCCATTATGAACCTGTGAACCTCTCCGTTCACTTCGAGAGGCTTCATACCCCACTTCATTTCACTCATAATCCTGAAAACTTCCCTGAAGATCACCCATCTCTTTTCAGGAGAAGTGATGGTTTTCTTCAGAAGATTCTCCGCCTGTCTGAGACTGCAGATCAGACACCTTTCGTCAGCCCTCAGATACCTCATCGTCGATCTCCTCCAGCTTCTTGATTACGATATCGATCAGATCCTTAACCTTTCGAATTTTCGATATCTCCTCATCTTCTATTCTCAAGGCAAATTCATCTTCAAAGAACATCACAAGATCTATCACGTCTATCGAATCGAATCCAAGCTCTTCAAATGTGTTTTCTTCATCAACCGTTTCAAGATCTTTCCCCATTTTCTCTGACGCGATTTCGACAAATTTCGCCATGAGCTTTTTCCTTTCCACGTGAAGTCCCCCCATGAAATCCTACCACAATTTTAAAGGGGGCCGAAGCCCCCGTTTATCAGAACAGGTGAACGTGTTTGAATATGGAGACAGCTATCACCGAGACCACCGACATGATCTTTATGAGAATGTCAAGGGAAGGTCCAACGGTGTCCTTGAGAGGATCTCCAACCGTGTCTCCTATAACCAGTGCCTTGTGCGGCTCGGAACCTTTTCCGTACCCTTCCAGATTACCCGCTTCCAGATACTTCTTCGCGTTGTCCCAGGCTCCTCCAGAATTGGCCGTCAGAATTGCGAGCATCGCACCGCTGAGGACCGTTCCTATCAACACCCCTCCAACGAACTCCGCTCCGAGGAGGAAACCAGTCACAAGCGGTGTGAGAATCGCTATGAACGCAGGATAACCCATCTGCTTCAGAGCGTTGTCACTGGTGATTTCAATACACCTGTTGTAGTCAGGCTTGGCCTTACCTTCCAGCAGTCCTGGGATTTCTCGAGCCTGTCTTCTGATCTCATCCACCATCTTCATAGCTGCCTTGGTAACTGCCGAAATAAGATATCCACTGAAGTAATATGTGATGGCTGCACCAAGGAGGGCGCCTGCTATGACCCTCGCATCGAGCATGTTCAGAAGAAGCACGAGTGAAGGAGGCTTCCCAATATCAGAAGGACTGATCTGGGAGAACATGTAAGACGCAAAGAGCGAAAGCGCTGCAAATATAGCGGATCCTATAGCGAATCCCTTTCCTATGGCTGCGGTGGTGTTACCGACCGCGTCGAGGTGATCCGTGATCTTTCTGACCTCGGGATCCAGTTCACACATTTCGCTTATTCCACCCGCGTTGTCCGCAATGGGACCGTAGCTGTCAACAGAGACGGATGTTGCAACAAACGAAAGCATTCCAAGCGCGGCAATCGCCAAACCGTAGAGACCCGCAAAATAATCAGCAAAGAGGATACCAAGAACAAGTGTTAGAGTGGGGAGAAACACGCTCTTCATTCCCAGTGAAAGTCCGTTCGAAATGACCATTCCGGTCCCTTCGATAGAAGATTTACTCAGAAACTGGGTCGGTTTGTAGTGGTAACTCGTGTAGTACTCGGCCCAGAATCCTATGAGAATCCCTGAGAAGATGCCTATAATCGCTGAGAACCAAGGTGAGATGGCTCCAAATCGGAATCCAACTACATCGAGTCCCTGAAGATCTTTCAGATAGAAATACGTCAGAAAGGCTGTGAGGACAACTGTGAGCAGCGCAGATGTCCAGAGACTGATGTTGAGTTCTCTTTGAGGATTATCAGATGGTTTCTTCACGATCACGTACAGTATTCCAAGCATCGAACAGCCAAGACCAGCAAGAGCAAAGAAGATAGGATAGCTGATGAGAGCTTGTATCGTTTCTTTCGGTACTTGATGTACCAGATTCTCGCCTATCTTCTGAACGTAGATTGGGAACATGTAAGAAGCGAGGATTATGGAAGAAACTATCGCTCCAACAAAGCTCTCCAAAAGGTCCGCTCCGAGCCCCGCAACGTCTCCCACGTTGTCTCCCACATTGTCTGCGATCGTTGCCGGATTCCTGGGATCGTCTTCCGGGAGGTTCAATTCGGTTTTTCCAACGAGGTCAGCTGCCATGTCAGCGGCCTTCGTGTAAACTCCTCCACCGACCCTATCGAACATGGCAATGATTGAACATCCAAGGGCGTATCCAGAAACGGTCATCGCAAAAGGAACAAAGTTTATTCCAAGCCAGTTCGTGTATATGTTCAGATTGTCCACCTGTCCCATCCACTTTCCGAAAATCAGATACACCAGGACGAGTCCAAGCAGAGCGAATCCACCAACGGAAAGACCCATAACGCTTCCACCTTGATACGCCACTTTCAGAGCGGGGCCTATCTTCTTTGTGGTTCTGGCAGCCTCCGCCACCCTGACGTTTGCCCTGGTGGCCATCTTCATTCCCACGATACCAGCAGATGCACTCATAACGGCTCCCAGAAGAAACGCCACGCCCGTCTGCCAGGTTGTGAAGATCATGAGGAGTATCGCTATGACGATGGCAACTTTAAAAATGGCTTTTGTTTCGTGTGCAAGGAAGGAATCTGCTCCACTTCTGATGTAAGAGGAAATCTCTTTCATCTGCTCGGTCCCCTCTGGTTTTCTGACGACGGCTGCGAAGTTTGCGGCAGCAAAACCGAGTGCAACAAGCGGAATTAAAAAGAGCAGCCACATACATTACCCCTCCTCCATGAGAGATTTTATTTCTTCATATAAAAGCCTCAGAGTTGCCTGATAATCTTCCTCTCCCCTTTCCACCTTATCCATGATCTCCTCTAATCTTCGTGTGGTCTCTTCTGTGACGTATTTCTCATAACGCTCTTTCAGATAGGAATAAACCATTACACCAAGTCTGGTTGGTCGAACTCTTTTGTATTTGTCTTCGTACACATAGCCTCTTCTGAAAAGCACCTCTACTATTTTTGCATAAGTAGAAGGTCTCCCAATACCTCTTTTCTTCATTTCTTCCACAATAGAAGCCTGAGTAAAGAGAGGAACGGTGTGTTTTTTGTAAAACTTTTTTCTTTTATCTTGTAGTTTCTGTGTTCAAATCTTGGAGAAACTGTTAACGGCACGAAGAGATTCCAGCCGTCTCTCAAAATCTCGACTATCTGTTCTATTCCAATCCGCTTACCATCCACATCGACTGTCACGATCTGTTTTTTCACCTTCACAGCCGCGGATTGACTGGCAAGAAAGCGGTTGAAGATGAGTTCATAAACTCTCAAATGTTTCTTGGTGAGATCGGCTATCAAACCTTCCTCGACCATCTCCTCAAGTTCCCTGGCATCTATAGGCTTCACGGGCCTTATCGCCTCATGAGCACCTTCTGTTGACCAGCTTCTTCCCATGAATATATCCTCTTTTCCTATCTTCCTGAGGTAGGTTCGCGCGACGTTCTGACCCTCAAGAGAAATCCTTGTTGAATCCGTTCTGTGATAGGTGATGAAACCTTTTTCAAAAAGATCTTGAAGGATGTCCATCACTTCTTGAACACCGAGCCGCAATTTTTGTGAAATCTCTGATAATGCCGAAGATGTCGTGTAAGGTGGTAGCGGATTTCTTTCTTCTTCGACTTCCTGTAGTTCCACAACGGTTACCACGTCATCTGCGATTTTCCCTTCGACTTCCAGATTCACACCGTTTTCCAGAACAAGGAGAGTGAAATCCTTTTCGCTTTTTTTGTATTCTTCTTCTCTCTCTACTATCCATCCCAGAACGGTGGATTGCACCCGGCCTGCCGAGAGATTCGATCTTCCAAATCTTTTCTGCAGTTTTCCACTGAGTTCAAACCCTATCCACCTGTCCTGCACTCTCCTCACGATCTGTGCCTTCACCAGATTGAAATCAACGAACCGGACGCTTTCCCTCGCTTTTTTGAAACCGTACCTTGTGATTTCGTGCATTTCTATTCTCCTCAAAGATCTGGTGGCTGGAAGAAGATACTGAGTCACATCCCAGGATATTTTCTCTCCTTCAACATCTGGGTCTGTTGCCACAAGGATTTCGTCTGCCTCCAGTGAAATCTCTCTTAGGGCTCTGAGCGTTTCTGTCTTATCATCTATGTTTTTCGAAGAACATACAGGACACTCATCCCTATCCTCCGTGAACTGGTATCCACAATCTCTGCATCTTTTCAGAGAGTTGTACACGGGAACGAATTTTCCATCTTCTTCCTCTACTCCGTGGATTCCTCCCTTTGTAACAAGATCGTAGACGTGTCCCCTCGTCGCGGTGAAGAGTATCACTCCCTCGCCTGTCACCGCTTCATGGACAATTATGTTTCTCTCTTTCCGAGAAGAAGCCCTTCCAAGGAATCTGGAGAGCGTCTCTGCTTTGGTCGGAGACTCCACAATGATCAGGAGAGATTTTGATGTGTCGGTCAGTTCCCCTTCAATTCTTTTTCTGCTTTCCTCTACCTCGTGAACCAATTCTTTCCAGTTTGCTTCGGCCTCTTCTATTATTTCTTCTTCTGCGATAAGAAGGAGTCTTGTTTTCAGCGATTCGAAAATCTCCTCGTCTTCTTCGAAGATCACAGAAACACCCTTGACCAGTACACCGTTCAGTATTCGGGAGGATCTCCCAGACGCTTGTATGTAGGTGTAAACATCTGGGATGATCAGCTCCAGGTCTTCATCTTTAACAACCACCCCTCTGAAAATTTCTTTTATTTTCTCAACGAATTCTTTTTGAGACAAATGCTCTTTCGCTATCTTTCTGAGCTCCTCGACATCTGGGTTCTCCTGAGCTTTTATCAAACCCATTTCCTTTAAAACCCTGGCAAGAACAAACCTCGGTGCTCTGTCAAATTCCAGTGAAAATCTCATGGAAGGAGTTCCCCAGAAGATCACGTATTTTATTCTTTCGGGAAGATCGACACCTCTCGTCAGTTTTCCGTAGTACGCCTGAACACCTATCAGAATGTTGATCTTTCCCACTTTGAAATCTTCGAAATTCTTCTCAAATTCAGACCAGGTCTCTCCCACATTGAATTTAAATCTTTTCAGGTATTCATAAAGCTCTTTACCCTCTTCTTCAGTTTGTGCGAAGATCAATATCCCATCTCTGAAAATCTCCAGCAGCTCTATCAGTTTTTCTTTCGATCTGGAGGAGATCCTGACATGGGTGATGTTTCTTGCCACTGAAACCAGCCTTCCGACGGTGAAATTGAGGAGATCTCTGAAGAGAAGGGGCCTTATACCACGCGGTTTGGCGGTGGCAGAAGAAACCACAAGAATACCTGGCTTCAAGCTTTTGGGCCTTTCGTAAATCTTTCCCTGCTTTATAGTCGAGAAAGCCTTTCTTATGATCTCTTCCGGTATTCCGACCATCATGAGCAACGTGTCTATGTTCCGGGAGGCCTTGAGAACAGCATCCACATCGTCCACGAAAACAAAGTCAAATCTTTTTTGGGAAAGCTTTTCTCTGTTTTTCGAAACGAACTGAGTGGAGAAAACCAGGATATGGTAATCGTCTTCCTCAAAGCTTTTCTCGAACTTTTCTTTCTCTTCTTTTTTCATCGAGGAATAAAAACCGAGGATTTTCACCTTTCCATCGGAAAACTTTTGAAGCCTTTCGAGAGTTTGTTTCACCAGAGCGACAGTCGGGAAAACGAGAGCGGATTTTTTCCCTTTCCTTGCCAGCCACAGGGCCGTCATCATCCCAAAAGTTGTTTTCCCCACACCGGTTGGTGCAACCATTGTGAAACTCTTTCCCTGAACGATCCTCTTTGCCCACAACCTTTGATAACCCGTCAAATCCTTCCTGAATTTTTTCTTGAAGAAACTCCTGAAATCTTCGTACTCGTTCCAGAAATCGTGATAGAAACGATACTCTTTCAGAGTCTTTCTTTCAAGAAGAGCCCTATAAATATCAGAAGGGGACTCCTCGAGAAGACAAACTTCACAAGGAAGTCCCCTTTCGTTTCTTTCATCGGTGTTCAATCCCCCACAGTTGATACAGGAATGATGGTATTTGGAATTCACTGCCAACTTCTCAGATACCTCCTCTGTTTCTCTGTCAGCTCATCTATCTTTACTCCCAGAGAATCCAGTTTCATCCTGGCCACTCTTTCGTCTATTTCATCCGGAAGCGTGTACACCTTCGGTGACATCTTGCCGTGATTTTCAAGAAGATAAAGCACGGCGAAGATCTGAAGTGCAAAGGACAGATCCATTATTTCTACTGGGTGGCCATCCCCCGCTGCCAGATTGACCAGCCTTCCCTCCGCAAGCAGAAAGACTGTTTTACCGTTCTCCAGAGTGTATCCTGTCACATTCGGCCGCGCTTCGAACTTTTCAACCGCAATTTCTTCCAGTACCCTCACCGGGATCTCCACATTGAAATGCCCCGCGTTTGCCAGAACCACTCCGTCTTTGAGTGAAAGGATATCTTCCTTTGAGAGAACATCGGTGTTTCCAGTAGCCGTTATCACAAAGTCAGCAATCTTCACGGCCTCTTTCATAGGCATAACTGTGAACCCATCCATGATCGCTTCGACGGCTTTTACAGGATCGACCTCCGTTACGATCACCCTGGCTCCTAGTCCCGCTGCACGGAGAGCGATCCCTCGTCCGCACCAGCCGTATCCCGCCACCACAACGTTTTTTCCAGCAACGAGAAGGTTCGTGTTTCTCATGATGGCATCCCATGTGGACTGACCCGTCCCGTATCTGTTATCGAAGAGATACTTCATCTTGGAATCATTCACAGCGATAACGGGTACTTTCAGTTTTCCTGTCTCTTCCAATGCCTTTAAACGTCTAACACCCGTCGTGGTTTCTTCGGATACCCCTTTGAGATTTTCGAGAACCTCTTCTTTTTCGGTGTGAGAAATCACCGTGAGATCTCCTCCGTCGTCTATTATGAAGTCCGGTCTTTCGTCGAGAACTTTCATGAGATTTTCTCGATAAATGTTCTCGTCGTGTGTTCTTCTCGCATAAACGGTTATTCCCTTTGATCTGAGCGCTTCCGCTACATCATCTTGCGTTGAAAGTGGGTTGCTTCCTGTGATCACCACTTTTGCTCCAAGCTTTGACAGAGTAATCGCGAGATAGGCCGTCTTTGCTTCAAGGTGTATGCTCATTCCAACGGTGAAACCAGATAGCGGCTTTTCGCTCGAATACTCCTCGGCGATTTTGTTCAGAAGGGGCATGTATCTGGAAACCCAGTTTATCTTCATTTCACCTGTGTTCATCGCACTTTTCCCTCCACTATTTTCTCGAAGAACCTCAGAATCTTCGTACCAAAAAATTCTTTCGCACTGATCGGTTCTACTTTTATCACACGAAATCCGAAAATCTTACCAGTGAGCACATCTGTAAAAATCTGATCTCCTATCATCACGCAGCGCTCTGGATCGATTCTCTCCTTTTTCAAGAATCTCCAGAGTTTCAGACTGAAAGGCTTCCCCGCCCTCCAGATGAACGTGACTGGAAGATCGACCTTTCTTGGTTTTCCATTAGAAACAACAATCACACGAGCTCTTTTTGCCAGTTCGATCAACAACCTTCTCTTATCCTCTTCAAGTTTGCTCTCTTTCCACGGAACAAGAGTGTTATCGAAGTCAAAAAAGAAACAGGTGTAGCCTTCTTTCAAGAGACCTTCGAAGTCTATGTCTTCGACCTTTTCAACTCTTTCGATTTTCATGCCTCACCGGGATTCTCCTTTACCTCGAGGATTTCAAGATCCACCATCTCTTTACATCCTTCAAGGAGCTTTATGGCCTCCTCAGGAAAAGGAGTGATAATTTTCAAAACTCCATCTTCGTATTTTCTGATGTTGAACATATGCTCTTCCACCTCAAGAAGGTAGTTCAGAAGGTGAACATCCTCTTTTGAAACCCTCACGTAAACATCGTATTCCATATCAAGAATTCCTCCTCACAATTTCGAAGGTAAGGACTCTCAAAGAAGCGGTTATGTCTATGTTCTCTACCGGGACAGATACCTTTATCTTCACGGGGGCGAAATTCAGAATCCCCTTGATGCCTGCTTTTTCCAATCTTTCAGCTATCTCCTGAGCGTGTTCAGCGGGAACGGCTATCACTCCTATTTCGACACCGTGTTCTTCAACAAATTTTTCGAGTTCACTCACATCACTCACAGCGAGGCCAGGTGCCACTTCTTTTCCTATCTTTGACGGATCACTATCAAAAATTCCTATTATCCTGAAACCCTTTTCCTTCATCACTGTGTAGTTCGCAACTGCTCTTCCTATGTTTCCAGCTCCCACAACGACCAGCTTCCACTCCTTTTTGACACCGAGAATCTCACCAATCGCATCGTAAAGATGTTCCACGTTGTAGCCAACCCCGCGCTTTCCAAACTCTCCAAAATATGACAGATCCTTTCTTATCTGACTCGCTTTGAGATCGAGCCTTCTTGCGAGCTCTTCCGAGGATACCACCTCTACACCCTCATCGAGGAGCCTTTCAAGGCACATGTAGTAACTTACCAACCTTTTTGAAACAGGCTTCGGTATCTTTTCCGCCATTCTATCACCTCATACCACGATATTTACTATCCTTCCCCTTACATATAGGAACTTCTTTATCGGTTTGCCATCGACGTATTCCTTGACTCTTTCTCTTTCGAGGACGATCCTCTTCAGAGCCTCTTCAGAGATATCCACAGGCACAACCACTTTGTCTCTCACCTTTCCATTTATCTGGATGGCGATTTCGACTTCCTCCACTTCGAGCGCTTTTGGATCGTAGGAAGGCCAGGCCTGCTGGACAACAAGACTATCGTTTCCGAGATCGTGCCAGAACTCCTCTGCAAGGTGCGGTGCGAAAGGTGAAAGAGCGAGTGTGAGTTTTTCTACTATCTCTCGCAGGAGTTTCCTGTTCCATTCCTCCTGCGGTACACTGTTCAAGTACTGGCTCAGGTGGTTCACGAGTTCCATCAGACCACTTATAGCGGTGTTGAACTTGAATCCACCCTCTATATCCTCCGTTATCTTCTTGATAATACTGTGAAGCTTTCTTCTGAGTTCCTTTTCTGTGGAGTTTTTCAACACAAGATTCTCCGTGTTTTCTTCTTTCACAAACGGAAGAACCGTGTAGAAAGTGTTCCAGAGCCTTTTGATGAACCTGTGAACACCTTCGATACCGGCGTCACTCCATTCGGCGTCTTTCTCTGGAGGTGCCATGAAGAGTATGTACATTCTCAAGGTATCCGCCCCGTATTTCTCTATCATCTCATCCGGGGACACCACGTTCCCCTTCGACTTGGACATCTTGGCACCGTCTTTGTAAATCATTCCCTGTGTGAAGAGGTTGGTGAAGGGTTCGTCGAAATTGAGATAACCCAGATCGTGCAGTACCTTGGTTACGAATCTGGAGTACAGCAAATGCAGTACGGCGTGTTCCACCCCTCCGATGTACTGATCCACCGGTAACCAGTAGTTCACATCATCGGGCTCGAACGGTTTGTCCTCCAGGTGAGGATTCACGTATCTGAGGAAGTACCAGGAAGAATCAACGAAAGTGTCCATGGTGTCCGTTTCTCTCTGGGCTTCTCCACCACAGATGGGACACTTTGTCCTCTTGAAACCTTCGTGGAAAGAAAGAGGAGATTGACCCGTTGGAAGAAATTCCACGTCTTTTGGAAGTCTCACTGGAAGGTCCTCCTCTGGGACGGGTACAATACCACATTTTTCACAGTAGATGATGGGGATTGGAGCGCCCCAGTATCTCTGCCTCGATATGAGCCAGTCTCTCAACTTGTACTGGACCGACCTCTTTCCAATGCCTTTTTCCTCGAGCCAATTTATGACTTTTTCTATTCCTTCGCTGCTCGGTGTTCCATCGAACGGTCCGGAGTTCACCATGATACCCTCGCCTTCGTAGGCTTCTTCCATCTTCTCCGGATCGAGATCTCTGTCTGCTGGTTTAATCACAACCTTTATCGGAATTCCGTATTTTTTAGCGAAGGAGAAGTCCCTCTGATCGTGGGCAGGAACTCCCATGATGGCACCCGTTCCATACTCCATGAGGATGTAGTTTGCCACGTAGATCGGTATCCTCTCGCCGGTCACGGGGTTTATGGCGTACCTTCCCAGGAAGAACCCTTCTTTTTCGGCCTCGACAGAGGTTCTTCTGAATCTGTCCTGTTGCTTTACACGTTCAAGAAACTCCTGAAGCTCTTCTTTCTTCTCCTCAGGAACGAGCTCTTCAACAAGGGGAGACTCCGGTGCAAGAGCCATGAAAGTGACACCCCAGAGTGTGTCGGGCCTGGTTGTGAAGACCCTGATCTTTGTATCCGATCCTTCGACAGGAAAATCTATTTCCGCACCGGTGCTCTTTCCTATCCAGTTTCTCTGCATGGTCTTGACGTGCTCCGGCCATCCTGTGAGCTTGTCCAGGTCGTTCAGCAGCCTTTCCGCGTAATCCGTGATCTTGAAAAACCACTGTTCGAGGTGCCTTATGGTGACGCTCGTCCCACACCTTTCACATTTTCCGTCTTTCACCTGCTCGTTCGCAAGAACAGTTTTACACTTGGGGCACCAGTTGACAGCTGCCTTCTTCTTGTAGGCCAAACCATTCTTGTAGAGCTGGAGAAATATCCACTGGGTCCATTTGTAGTACTCCTCGTCGCAGGTCGCGATTTCTCTGCTCCAGTCGTAGCTTATACCGAGTTTTTTCACCTGTCCTCGAATAGTGTTGATGTTCTTCCTTGTCCACTCTTCAGGATGAATTCCCTTTTCGATCGCGGCGTTCTCGGCGGGAAGTCCGAATGCGTCGTATCCAAACGGGTGGAGGACGTTGTATCCTCTCATCCTCTTGTATCTTGCGACTATGTCACCTATGACGTAGTTTTTCACGTGCCCTACGTGGAGGGTTCCAGAGGGATACGGAAACATCACGAGAGCGTAATACTTGGGTTTCTCAGACCTCTGAGGTGTATAAAAAACCTTCTTTTCTTCCCATACTTCCTGCCATTTTTTCTCTATTTCCTGTGGTCTGTATTCCTTCATGTCTACACCTCCTGATATTTCCTTCTCAAAGTTAATAATATCAGATTTTTCAGCCATTTGTGATAGAATTTTTCGGAAAGGAGCTGGAAGTATGAGGGTGGTACTGATAGTTCTGGACAGTGTGGGAATAGGTGAGATGCCCGACGCTCATCTGTACGGCGATGAAGGGAGCAACACCATTGTGAACACCGCAAAAGCGGTGGGTGGGTTGCACCTTCCAAATATGGCAAAACTGGGTCTCGGCAACCTCGACGACATACCAGGTGTTGAGCCTGTGAAACCCGCAGAAGGCATCTACGGGAAAATGATGGAAAAAAGCCCCGGTAAAGACACGACGACCGGACACTGGGAAATAGCGGGAGTCATCCTCAAGAAGCCGTTTGACCTGTTTCCAAATGGTTTTCCCAAGGAACTGATAAAAGAGTTCGAGAGAAGAACGGGGAGGAAAGTCATAGGTAACAAACCTGCATCCGGTACGGAAATCATAAAAGAACTTGGTCCGATCCACGAGAAGACCGGTGCTCTGATCGTGTACACATCAGCGGACAGTGTGTTTCAAATAGCGGCAAAGAAAGAAATCGTTCCCCTGGAGGAACTTTACAGGTACTGCAAAATCGCCAGGGAACTTCTGAACGAAATGGGATACAAAGTTGCCAGGGTTATCGCAAGACCCTTCACAGGAGAGTGGCCCAACTACGTTCGAACACCCGAAAGGAAAGACTTCTCGCTCGAACCGGAAGGTAAAACACTTCTCGATGTCCTCACAGAGAATGGAATACCCGTTTACGGTGTTGGCAAGATCGCAGATATATTCGCTGGAAGAGGCGTGACGGAAAATTACAAGACAAAGGACAACAACGATGGAATAGACAAAACGATCTCACTCATGAAGGAGAAAAATCATGACTGTCTGATCTTCACAAATCTTGTGGATTTTGACACCAAATACGGCCACAGAAACGACCCCGTTTCTTACGCCAAAGCCCTCGAGGAGTTCGACGCAAGATTACCTGAGATCATGCATAATCTGAACGAGGACGACGTTCTTTTCATCACGGCAGATCACGGATGTGATCCCACGACTCCCTCAACGGACCATTCCCGGGAAATGGTCCCCCTCCTTGGATACGGAGGAAGACTGAAAAAAGACGTTTACGTTGGCATCAGGGAAACCTTTGCCGACCTGGGCCAAACCATCGCCGATATCTTCGGAGTTCCCCCTCTTGAAAACGGAACCTCCTTCAAAAACCTCATATGGGAGTGAAAGATGAGACCATGGCATACCTCGAAGTTCTCAGGTATCTCTACCACAAAAGACCTATGGGAAAGGTGAAACCAGGTCTTGAGAGGATCTCAATGCTACTTTCAAAACTGGGAAATCCCCATCTGAAATACAAAAGCATACACGTAGGTGGCACGAATGGGAAAGGTTCCGTAACGAACATGATAAGTCATATCTTGATATCTCAAGGGTACAGAGTGGGATCCTATTACTCCCCTCATCTGAGCACGTTCAGAGAAAGGATAAGGTTAAACGAAGAGTACATATCCGAAGAGGACGTGGTGAAGATCTACGAAAAAATGGAGCCGATTCTGAACGAGCTCGACAAAGAAGAAATATTCTCCCCAAGCTTTTTTGAAGTTGTAACGGCGATGGCTTTCCTCTACTTTGCGGAAAAAAACGTTGACATCGCCGTCCTGGAAGTTGGTCTTGGAGGCAGGCTGGACGCAACGAACGTGGTGTTCCCTCTTTGTTCCACCATCGTCACGGTGGACAGAGATCACGAAAAAACGCTGGGATACACCATAGAACAGATCGCGTGGGAAAAATCCGGAATAATAAAAGAAGGAGTTCCCCTTGTGACAGGGGAAAGAAAAAGAGAAGCCCTCAAAGTGATGGAAGATGTTGCCCGAAAGAAGAATTCAAGGGTGTACGTCATTGACAAAGATTTTTCCGTCAGAGTTAAATCTCTGAAACTTCACGAAAACAGATTCGATTACTGTGGGGAAAACACCTTCGAAGATCTCGTCCTGACAATGAACGGTCCTCACCAGATAGAAAACGCCGGTGTTGCCCTGAAGACTCTTGAAGCAACAGGACTTCCATTGAGCGAGAAAGCAATACGCGAAGGCTTGAAAAATGCGAAGAATCTGGGAAGATTTGAAATCTTAGAGAAAAACGGGAAGACGTACATCCTCGATGGAGCGCACAACCCTCACGGAGCGGAAAGCCTTGTCAGAAGCTTGAAATTGTACTTCAACGACAAACCCTTGAACCTGGTAATAGGCATTCTGGACGACAAGAACCGGGAGGACATTCTTCGAAAGTACACCGGAATCTTCGAAAGGGTCATAGTCACCTGTGTTCCTTCACCTCGTATGAAAGACATGAACGGCCTTGTTGACACGGCAAAGAAATTCTTCAAAAACGTGGAAGTCATAGAAGATCCCCTGGAAGCGATCGAATCCAGTGAGGGAGACACAGTTGTTACAGGATCACTGTTTCTGGTGGGATACGTAAGGGAGTTCCTGACAACCGGAAAGATAAATGAGGAGTGGAAACTATGATAGCGGGAATCTCTGGAAGGGTTTTGAAAAAGAGTGGAAACGTTCTCCTCGTGGAAACAAAATCTGGAGTCGTTTTTGAAATCGTCTGCGATGTTCAAACCAGTGAGGAAGTGGAAGAAGGCGGGGAATGTTTTCTCCACACGTTTTTGAGCGTTTCACAGGATGGCATCACCCTCTACGGGTTTTCAAACGAGATGAAGAAGGAACTCTTCCTTTCTCTCACAAAGGTTTCCAGGCTTGGGCCAAAAACGGCCTTGAAGATCATCTCGAACGAAGATGCGGAAACACTGGTAGCAATGATCGCCTCTCAGGACGTGGAAGGCCTTTCAAAACTTCCCGGCATCAGTAAGAAAACAGCGGAACGGATCGTGATGGAACTGAAAGATGAATTCGAAAGTGCTGGAATAAAAGACATGAGGATCTATCATGAATCCTTAGAGGCCCTGATATCACTGGGATACCCGGAGAAACAGGCAAGAGAAGCGGTGAAACACGTGTACAGAGAGGGAATGAAAACATCCGAGTTGATAAAAGAAGCTTTAAAGTTTCTGAGTCACAGATAGTTTCTTTTCAATGTAAAGCAGAAAGAATCCAAGAGTTAGTGAGAGTACAAGACTCAAGATAGATGGCAGAACGACGTTTGTATTCATCTTTTTCGGAAGGACCTCGTAGAGAGACGCGAGAATCATCCCACCGATGAAACTGTAAGTTTCCTCCCGGAATCTTTTCAAAAGAAAGTTCATGATCTTTACGGAGACAAGAATTCCGGCGACAACTCCGATGGAGAATATCAGAAGCTCACCAATTATCAGGTGCGAAACCAGATAAAGAACGTGATCGTAAACACCGAAAATCAGAAGGATCAGCGAACCACTGATACCGGGCACTACCATGGCCATCGCCGCTACGAAACCCGCCAAGACGAGAAGGAACATGTTTTCTTTTGCAGTTGTTCCACCTGAAAAATGCAACATAAAAATCAAAAACATTCCAAGCAAGACGAAGAATATGTTCACAGGTTTGATCGAGAAATACTCCTTTGTTTTCACAAAGCTAACGATGACGAGTCCCAAAAAAAAGAAATGTGTTGGAATCGGATACTTCGAAAGGGAGATTTCTAAGAAGCGCGCTATACCAAATACTCCCACCAAAACACCTGTTCCCACAGGTATCAGCACCTTCAGAGATTTCGAATTTCCATGAAAAAAAGAATTCACCGATTCTATCAGTTTCTCATAGATACCCATGAGAACGGCGATTGTACCACCGCTGACACCCGGTACCACGTTCGCTATTCCCATAAGAACACCTGAAAAGAAGAACCACACCTTCATTCCTCCCTGAGTTTATTCTTGGCCACAAGAACTAGCTTCCTTGCATCCTCTTCATCGTACGCTTCTTTCTCTTCCAACTCTTTGATGACTTCTTCCACATCAAGGTTCACTTCTTCTGCCGTGAGATCATCTGGTATCTCCTCTGAATTTTCGAGAATTTCTCTGGCTCTGTTTTTCACCTCATCGACATCTACATATTCTTCACGATTAGATTCCTGAACTTTACCGAGGAGTTCTTCCAGAAAATCGAGTTTTTCCGCAAAGGCTTCACTTGGTTTCTCCTCCGGAATCCCTTCGACGGTACCCTCTGGCAGTTCCTCAACAACTTCTGGAGTCTCTTTAGCAACACTGGATTTCTTCTCAGAGCGCATCGCCAGGCGTTTCATCAAGAACCTTTGAAGAAAGAAAACTGATAAGAAGGTGGCAGCAGAAACAACCATCGGCAGCCAGAAAGGGATACTCTTTGTAGCTTCAACCTTTTTTGATTCAGAACCTGCCTTCCCGGTTTCTATATATTTTTTCCAGACCTCTTCCGGGACACTCAATCTTTTCAGAATTTCTTGTGCCACTACGTTATCCGGAAAATTTGAAAGGTAAGCACGGGCTTTCTCGTAGTCACCTATTGCGTAGGCACAGATTCCCATTTTCAGTTTCACAAGGGAATCTCTTTCTTCAATGGTTGGATCCTCTCGAAGCGCATTCTCAAAAAGTTCGAGTGCCCTTCTGTAGTCACCTTCGAGGTATGCACTCAAAGCATTGGAATAGAGATCATTGGCAACAGAAACAAGAGAAAGCAAGATGAAAATCAAAATCAATCCTTTGACAACCGCCACTCTTCTACCGATACTCTCACCTTCTCATCGAACACAATGAAAAGACCCTCGTTCCCCAAGAACACATCGATAATTCCCCTGTCGAACCGCTGAGCTTTTCCAGCAGAAAGATCCAGAATGACGCCATCGTAAACAACCAGTATCCTGCCCTGAAAGTTCAGGACCTTTTTTGGAACAGTGAGACCGTAATTTTTTGTTTCCGATCTGCTGCTGGAAACGAAGGCGATAGATCCATCGTTGAGCAAAATATAGAACGCATCGTCTTTGAAAGAAGCATCTACTATTTTCACCTTCTCTCCGAACAGAGAACTTAACACTCTTCCTTTCTCCTTGAAATCCGAACCTATTGCAACAACCTCTCCATCCGTTATGAGAAGGTAGTTTCCATTCTCTGATTTCATTCGAACCGTTGTACCGGGAGAGGTAGCGAGAAGTTTTTCCGCTCCATTCCTGAAAAGATAGTACCTCACACCACCCGGAACCACTCTGGCATAGATAATCGCATTCCTTGTTATCAGAGCATCACTGATATCACCGACAAGAGGAAAGGGTGCGTATTTCTTTATTCCTATGTTGTCCACTATGAAAATGTCGCCTTCATCTACGAACGACGCGTAATCTTCTACCTTTTTAAAAAACTCTATTTTCTTGTCGAAAACTTTCTTGTCCCAGGCAAAAACTCCCGACTCGGTAGCGATGTAGACTTCCTTACCCACCAGGGCTCCAGACAAATAGGAAGAAAGCTCCAGAGACCTGATCCGTTCTAAAAAGTTTTCAAAGAGAATCTTAACTGGCAGCACAGAAAGTTCAGTACCTTTCGTCTCTTTAGCTTCAACAACCTTTTGAACACTTTCCTCAGAGAGCTCCGGGTTTTTCGATGGAAGGTATTCCTCGTAATCATCGCTCCTGAAACCGGAAAAAACCTGAACCTCGTACTTCAAAAGTTTTCTTATGTAGGCTACGTTCTCCTCACGGGAATAGAGATCGTAAAAATTCCCGCTCAACTGCTCAACTTTACCCACCCGACAGGACTGAATGGAAACGAAACCATCTCCTTTTCCTTTCACGAACTCCGGATAGAACCTCTCAAGTTCCGTTCCGGACACATCAACTCCGTAAGGCGGTGTGTCTCCACAGATGGATACTATTTCCACATCGTTTCTTGCAAATTCCCTGAGTTCTTTCACAAGTTGAGAATCCGGAAGGATTTCCTGCACCACCTCACCCAGGGTGTCTATGAGATTTCTGATGTGCAATGTCAACATCTTCAGCTTCGTCCACTCTATTCCGAATATGTCTTCCAACACCTCTGGGTCTTTGCCGTAGAAGATAGAAGAGAAGTAGAGGGGATTCACCACGTTGGTACCCTGAACCGGCGTTGAAAGAAGAACGACTTTTCTGACGTTGTTCACCTCAGGATGACGTTGCAGCATCCTCAAGACGATCAGTCCACCCGTTCCATGTGCAAGGATGTCGAACTCGTACTGTGAATATTTCAAGATCTCTTGGGAGAGAAAATCCGATTCGAAGTCAATGAAGCTTCTTCTTCCTTCTTTTTCTATGAAGCTTCTGTACATCTCACTGTAAGCCAGGGAACGCGGTTCATAAAGGGCGTATTCGTACGTCATGATCGTTCTGTCGGGGAAAATCGTCTCCCATATGTTGTTGTCCTTAACGACACCTTCAAAGGTAGGATCTTCTCCAGGTACCAGAAGAACAGCTGGCCCGGAGCTGTTCACAGCTTCCCTCAGAAGCCTTATCCCATGTTTTTGAAAACCGGCCGATCTCAAAACCACTCCAAAAACGGAAAGATGGTACGTGAAGGCCTCCACATAATATCCTCTTTCGTCCTTTCCTATCATCGATCCGGGAATGATACGGTATCCACCATCCTCTGTCGCGTACGCAAAGGTGAGATTGTTGTAATTCTCCCCTCTGAGGTATTTGGCGTCGAAATAGTATTTGAGACGTATCGGTTTCAGAGCAAACTCATCTACGCCGTCCGCAAATTCCACCCTGTAAAGATCTCCCACGAACACATCCGGATAAAGCTTTCTTTCTTCATCGGAAAGCCTCGTGATTTTCAAAACCTTTTGTTTTCCAAAAGCTCCAGGTGGTATCTCCACCCTCAAATTGATAAAACCAGATTCCGCTCCTTCTTTTCCAATCTTCAAGGAGCCTTCTTTTTGAAAAAAGATCAGAAGGAAAAACACCGTTATGCTTATAAACACCAGGGTAAAAAACAGAATCTTCCTTTTCAAAACAATTTCTAGGAGTTTTTTTAAAAAACTCATCTCTCCTCCACCATCTGTTTGAGTTCTTTCAGAAGAAACAGCGTGCGAAAGAGACCTTCTGATTCGATACCTTTCAAAACTTCTTCATAATACTTATCGGCCATCTCACGAGCTTTCTGAATCCCCACCTTTTTCACAAGCGTCACTTTTTCTGTGTCTTTTCCGAGGTCCTTTCCCACCTTTTCGAAAGACCCAAGAATGTCTTTCAGATCGTCGTATATCTGGAAAGCCACCCCGAACTTCTCTCCGAGGAGTTTCATCTTGGTGTGATCCTTTCCTTTCAGGATAAATGGAGCTGAGAAACAGAAAGCAAATAGCGCTCCCGTTTTGAAAGCGTACATTCTCTCCACCATCTCCTGCGAGATTTCCATCTTTCTTCTTTCGAATTCCACATCCATCGCTTCCCCCAAAAGAAGTTTGTAGGCCGTTTCCGAAAACTCTTCAAAAATCTTTGAATTTCCGATTTTAGATATCTGAGAAAAAGCGAGGAAGAACAGACCATCTCCCGCAAGAAGGGCGATATCTTCACCATAGGTCCTGTGACAAGAAGGCTTCCCTCTTCGAAAATCCGCGTTATCTATTGGGGGAAGATCATCGTGTATCAGAGAAGCCGTGTGAAAGAGTTCAACGGCCACCGCCACATCGAGAAGTTTTTCCTCTTCCACTCCCAAATCCTCACCCAGTGTCAAGACGAGGAGAGGACGGATCCTCTTTCCTCCAACCGTCGCGGAGTACAGCATGGCTTCTTCTGTGAGAAGATCCCATCCAGGCCTCAAAATCTCGCGTATTCTTTCTTCAACTTTCTCCTTCTTCATCTTCTTCCCTCTTCTTTTCTATCATCTGTTTGAACGTATCTATGTTCAGATTTTCAACGAACTTCTTGAATTCCTCTTCCTCGTCCTGTGTTTCGTTTACTTCCAACTCGATAGAGTGTTTCTCCACCAGATTGTCCGATACGAAAATGGGTGCCCCGGTCTTCACAGCGAGTATGATCGCATCGGAAGGTCTGGAATCGATATCTATCAAAGCAGCCTCTTCATCTTCCTCGTCCGTGTACGTGAGATCTCTTATCACGAGGGTTGCGTAGAAGGTGTTATCCTTCAAAGAGTGAATGATCACCTTATCCACGCGTGCTTCGAGAGATTCAAGAACACTCAAAAGGAGATCGTGAGTCAGAGGACGCGGAAACTCCATCTTCTCCATCGCGAGGGCCAGAGCATGCCCTTCACACGCTCCTATCCAGATGGGAAGCACTCTATTTGTACCTTCAATGCCGAGAATAACTACTGGCGTGTTACTCACTCTATCGAGCGCCAGAGTCTTCACCCATGCCTTCCTCAAGACAGTTCCCTCCTTTCTGAAACACTCCGCACCAGACTTTATTTTACAACTAAATTTCAATACGAAAAAGGAACCAACCAGTTCCTGTAGAATCCTATTTGAAAGGGGGAAGAGAACATGAAAAAACTGACCGTCTACCTTGCAACGACGAATCCGCACAAAGTTGAAGAAATAAAGATGATCGCTCCAGAATGGATGGAGATTCTGCCCTCTCCCGAAAAAATCGAAGTAGTCGAGGACGGTGAAACGTTTCTGGAAAACTCCGTGAAAAAGGCCGTGGTCTACGGGAAAAAACTCAAACATCCTGTGATGGCGGACGATTCCGGACTGGTCATCTATTCCCTGGGAGGATTCCCCGGTGTCATGTCTGCCCGGTTCATGGAGGAACATTCCTACAAAGAGAAGATGAGAACCATACTGAAGATGCTTGAAGGAAAAGATAGAAGAGCTGCTTTCGTGTGCAGTGCTACCTTTTTCGATCCTGTGGAAAACACCCTTATTTCTGTTGAAGACAGAGTAGAAGGCCGAATAGCCAACGAAATAAGAGGGACAGGCGGTTTCGGATACGATCCGTTCTTCATACCGGATGGATACGATAAGACCTTCGGCGAAATTCCTCATCTCAAAGAAAAAATCAGTCACAGATCAAAGGCCTTCAGAAAGCTCTTTTCGGTTCTTGAGAAGATCTTAAAATCAGAAAACCAGTGAATCCCAGGAGAATCAGCACGGCACTCAGCAGCTGAGCAGCTTTTATGTTTCCAATCATGAGGCTATCGACCCTCAATCTCTCTATTATGATTCTTCCAAGGGAATAGAGGACAAAATAGAGGCACGTTACTTCGCCGTGCCTTTTCCTGTACCTTTTGAAATAAACACTCAACATGAAAAACACCAGCAGATCCCATATGGACTCATAAAGAAACGTAGGATGAAAAAAGGAATAATCTTTGTACACAACGGGTCTGTAGGGCTCTGGCACAAACATTTTCCACGGAAGGTTCGTGGGAACACCGAATGCCTCGTAGTTGAAGAAGTTTCCCCATCTTCCTATCGCCTGCCCCAGCGGCAATACGGAGGTGAACAAGTCTGTTGCCTGCAAAAAAGTGAAGGAAGGCTTTTTCAATCGAACATACAAGAAGCCTGTGAGAAGAGCACCAATCACAGCTCCATGTATGGCAAGTCCTCCTTCCCAGATCTTCAAAGCATCCCACAAACTTCTGTAATACTTCAAATTGAACAAGACATAATAAAGGCGCGCTCCAACAATACCGGCTATCACTCCGTAGAAAATGAGCTCATCGAATTCTTCCAAGTTTATGCCTTCATTCTTCGCTCTCTTTCTTGCCACAAAGTAGCTGATCAAAAAGCCCGTGAGGATCAAAGTGGAATACCATCTGAGTTCAAAGCCTCCGATTCGAAATATGTACCTGCTGAGCAGAATTTCTCCGCTGAAAACCTTTGATAGAAAAATAAACAGAAAAACGAAGAAAAGCGTCGATCCAGCAGCAATTGAGAGAAAGGCGAGGATTTTTTTCATTTTCTTCTCCGCCCCCAGATAACCCTCAGTGCTATTTTGTATCTGGTAGGAATGAGTACAACATGTCCACTATCCATAACTACCGCGGTTCTTGCTTGTTTTCCAAACGTCGCGTTTATTATTTTGTTCGCGTAAAAATCCACGTTCTTGAGCCTCTTTTCCACAGAAGTACTGATAGGCATAACGGCTATCACTCTTTCTCTTGGAAGAAACACCTTTCTTCCAAAGGAAACAAAACTCACTTTTCCACCCCCACAGTGAGTATGATACCATTTTTTAGGGGGGTGAAATAATGGATGCTCTGGGAAAACTTTACACCTCGACCGCTATAGTAACCGTGAACGTGGAAGGGAAACTCAACGGGATCACTGTAGCGTGGGTGACGAGAGTTTCCTGGCAACCTCCCATGGTGGCCGTTTCGATAGGAAAAACCAGATACACAAGAGAACTCATGGACAGGACAGATTCCTTTGCTGTGTGCATTCTCGGAAAAGACGCAAAAGAAATAGCTGAATACTTCGGAACTGTTTCTGGCAGAAACACAGACAAATTCAAAAAATATCCCTACACGATGAGCGAAGGGAACCTTCCCATTCCAGAAGGAACAATCGCTTACATTGAGTGCGACAAGACTGGACAGTTTGAAGCGGGGGATCACATCGTCTACATCGGAACTGTGCGAAGGCAGAAAGTACTGAAAGATGAGCCTCCTCTCATATTCGGAGAACACGAACTGTTGTGAAAGGCAGGGCTCGCCCCTGCCTTTATTTTTTCACGTTTCTTAAAACAGCTCGAAAAAAGTCCCCGTACACTGGAGGCGGGAGGTGATCGAGGATGAAAAGGCTTTTTACACTGATACTGATTTCCCTGCTGGTCGCGCTCGCTTTTTCTCAGGTGAAGAACGTTATCTACCTCATTGGAGACGGTATGGGTCTTTCTCAAGTCTATCTCACCAGCATGCTCGAAGGAAGACCCCTCTCGTTCATGAAGACTCCTTACATCGGACTTGTGAAGACACACTCCGCAAACAGCTGGGTGACTGATTCCGCAGCAGCGGGCACAGCGCTGGCATCGGGGTTCAAAACGAACAACGGTATGATCAACATTCTCCCCGATGGAACGGTGGTACCCACTATCTTCGAAGTGGCAAAGACCTACGGAGTTCGAACGGGTATCGTTGTTACCTGCAGAGTAACACATGCGACGCCGGCTGCTTTCTACGCACACGTTAAAAGTAGAGATGAAGAGAACGAAATAGCAAGACAACTCGTTGAGAATGAAACAGTCGATGTGGTGATGGGGGGAGGTTGGGCAAACTTTCTTCCCAAGGATCTCGGTGGAAAACGAGATGACAACCTCAACTTGATTGAACTTGCAAAAGAAAAAGGGTATATATACGTGAAAACCAGAGAGGAACTCTCAAAAATCTCCGCGGATTCAGATAAAATACTCGCTCTCTTTGCACCAAGTCACCTGGATCCTGCAAGTAGCAGAAAGGAGCAGCCGATGCTCTATGAAATGGTGGAAAAAGCGCTCGAGATACTGTCGAAAGATGATGAACCCTTCTTCCTCATGGTGGAAGGCTCCCAGATAGACTGGGAAGCCCACGATAACGACATCTACGGGGTCTGGAAAGAAGTCGTGGAATTCGACAAAGCCGTTCAGGTGGCGCTCGATTTCGCCCTCAAGAGGGGAGACACCCTCGTCATCGTAACTGCCGACCACGAAACGGGTGGATTAGGGCTTTCTTCGGGCGACTACAGAGTAGATGTGGACAAAATCAGAAACTTCAAAAAAACAACGGACTGGATCATGGCAAATTACTCGCCAAAAGATCGGGAGAAATTCAAAAAGGCCATCGAAGAGTATTTCGGTTTGACTCTTTCTGATGAGGATCTGAACAGGATTTCCATGTCCAAAAATCCAAAGATCGAACTTGGAAGGATCCTGGGAGAAAAGGTTAGCGTTGGGTGGACCACCACAACACATTCAGGAACTCCCGTTCCCATCTTCGCTTTTGGTCCGGGTGCCGAAAACTTCACCGGATTTCTCGACAACACCGAGATTCCAAGGATCATAATGAAACTCACAGGGTACTCTCTTCAGTATCCACTTCTGAAAGAACCCGTAACGAAATGAGGGGCGATCTGCCCCCTCATTTGAACACATCGAGCTCTTCTACCTCATCAAACACACCTATGATCTTGTAAAACGCCGTGACCCTTTCCAGGTCCCTAATATCCTCTTCTTTCAAAGGTGCCTCAACTTCCACAAAGAACACGTAATCTCCCAAGAACGTCCTTGCGGGCCTTGACTCCAGCTTTCTGAGGTTTATTCCTCTGCTTGCGAAGATATCCAGAACTGCCTTCAAAGAGCCCGGTCTGTCCTGAACTCCAAAGAAAAGGGAGGTGTATTTTCCTTCCATCTTTCCTGTTTTCCTTCTTATGATGTAGAACCTCGTTATATTCTTTTCTTTCAAGTCCTGAATGCTCCTCCTCAGTATGAGTAACCCATACATCTTTGCGGCACTCTCTGACATGATGGCAGCGGATTCGTCATCCAGGAGGTTTACAGCGTCGCTCGTCGAAGAAGTGTACCGAATCTCAGCGTGCGAAAGGTACGTGTTGATGAATCCAAGAGACTGAGATATGGCCTGGGGATGAGAGTAGATCCTTTTTATCTCCTTCAGATCCGGTTTTTTCTTTGCCACGAGACAGTGGTGTATCTCGAGCTTTGCCTCACCAAACACCTCCACTTCGTGGTTGAGCAAGGCGTCCAGTACAGGGATGACCGTTCCATAGGTGGAATTCTCAATAGGCACGATTCCATAATCTACCTCACCTTTTTCCACCATTTCTATGATCTCGTCAGTTGTGGAACAGTACTTCAGGGGTATTCTTGAACCTATCAGTTTCATGGCCATCTCATCACTGAAACTTCCCATGGGCCCCAGCACGGCCACCGTCTTGGAAATTCCAAGTAATCTGTACTCCTCTTCTTTGGCAAGCTTCATTATTTCCTCGAATATGCGTCTCATTCTAACAGGATTGAGATCTGTCCTGTCCAGAATCTCCTTTATCTTCTGTTCTTCTATATCCCTTATATCGATGGGAGAGTCTGTCTTTTTCTTTTCCTTTGCGACATCTCTTGCCACTTTCATTCTCTCTTCGATAAACCTGAGCAGTATGAAATCTATCAACCTGATTTTGTGCCTCATCTCAGTGATATCGGAAGGATCTCTCAAAGCAGCGAGGACTTTTGAGACGATGTTGGGTGTCTCTTCAGGAGTGCTTCCTTCGCTGAGGTTTGCAATGACTTCTTTCCCCCGTCTCAGAAACGATTCCTTCTCTTCCTCCCAAGAAAGAAGATGAGAAACGTGATCGATCAAAAAGGGATCCCGAAACGCTGAACCAAGGTAGAAAACAGCACACGACCTGTCCAGAAGTTTCACATAATCATCCCATAACACGTCCTTTAACACAACACCCAATTTTCTCAGAAAATCAAGAAAGTTCTCGATTGCTTCATCGGAGACCTTCTCAACAACATAAAACTCAGAGTAAGCGAATTCTCCGTGAAAGACCGGAAAGATGCTTGCAAAGCGAATCGATTTTTCCTTATAAAACGGAATTGATTTTTCCTTGATGGGATAGAGATCAACGATTCTCTGATTCGAAGATAATATCTCGAGAATCTCACTCGAGACGATGAGATCCGCGTCTTCAATCGATTCGGAAAGCTGCCACTCTGAATCTTCCAGTTCCTTTCTCAAAGCGTCCATAAGAGTTCCTTTCCCGGAAACATAAACTTTCAAATTATCCTACCTCCTTGAACTCTGATCTCTCAAAATATTCTACAACACGGAATTTTTAATCATCAATCGCTTTTTCGTTGGTTCTATTAAAGGAAAATTCAAATTACGTATAAGGAAATTTGAATTCACACATAATTATTACATAATGACGCGTGGTATAATCTGGCTTGAACACCATATCGTGGAGGGGTGATAAAGTGAAAACAGCTATTCTCGACAGATTCGTGTTTTCTGACGAAGTTAGAGATATCATAGAAAACGCCCCCGAGATAATAATACCAGAGAGCAGGAAAGAAATACTTGACCTTGCCATAGCCGGTAGAGACCTTTTCGAAGTAGGCTACGAAGTTCCTGGCAAAGGCTTCGTAGTCGAAGCAACAGTTACCCGCTGTAAAAATGGTCTGGTGGTCAATTACCCCGAACCGTACATGAGACGAAGAGACCCAAACGCACTCGTAGTTGGTGACAATCTGGAAACGGACAAGCCGCGTTTCAGAGAAAGATTCGGAAAAGAATTCGAACCTATTCGACAGGAAACCTTCGAGTGGCTGAAAAAACAGGAGTTGATCCTGCTACCTTTCATGGCCGGTGGATACGATTACGGATATCCTGCCGTTCTGATAGCCCCCAAAAACGCCGGGTTCTTCGTTGGCGGTCTTGCCGATCTCCAGTTCTTCGTACCGGCCAGCGAAGTCCCCGAGAATTTCAAACCCAAACTCTACATGTTCTTAGCCCCGCCTTTCAGACACACACACTTCGACGGCAAACAGGTGGTCGTCCACTACAGACACAACTCCCACTACGAGATCTTCTCCTACAATCTTTATCCAGGTCCCAGCGCCAAGAAAGGAGTCTATGGATTTCTTCTCCACGTAGGCGAGAAAGAAAAATGGGTCACCGCGCACGCATCTGCAGTGAAGGTTATCACACCCTACGAAAACGAGCTCGTGATCATGCATGAAGGGGCAAGTGGAGGAGGAAAGAGTGAAATCCTCGAAGAGATACACAGAGAACCGGATGGAAGAATAAAGCTCGCCGAAAACATTGTGACCGGTGAAAAATTCTATATGGAACTGAAACAATCCTGTGTTCTCATGCCTGTAGCGGATGACATGTTTATGTGCCATCCAAAGCTCCAGACGGGAAAGAAACTCGTGGCCAAAGACGCGGAAGCTGGATGGTTCATAAGGGTCGACCACATAACAGAATACGGAAGCGCTCCGGATCTGGAAAGGCTGACCATACATCCACCTGAACCGCTCATATTCCTCAACGTCTACGCCGTTCCAAACTCAACCGCATTGATCTGGGAACACATCGAAGATGAGCCAGGAAAACCATGTCCGAACCCGCGTGTCATCATACCGAAACGTTTTATGAAGAACGCGGTTTCCGAACCCGTGAAAGTGGATGTGAGAAGCTTTGGAGTGAGAACTCCTCCTTGCACGAAAGAAAAACCAACGTACGGGATCGTGGGTTTGATGCAGATTCTGCCCCCTGCGCTGGCATGGCTCTGGAGACTGGTAGCACCAAGAGGACACGCAAATCCAAGCATTGTCAGCACCAAAGGTATGACCAGCGAAGGAGTAGGATCCTTCTGGCCCTTCTCTTCTGGAAAAATGGTAAGACTCGCTAACATTCTTCTCGAACAGATCATAGATACACCAGAGACAAGATACATCCTCGTACCAAATCAGTACATCGGCGCTTACAAAGTAGGGTTCATGCCGGAGTGGATTGCAAGAGAGTATCTCTCAAGGAGGGGCGGCGGCAGATTCAGACCAGACCAGCTCGTTCCATCGAAATGTTCGCTCCTCGGTTTTTCTCTCAAAGAGATGAAGATCGAAGGAAACACCATTCCGAAAGAACTTCTGCAGCCACACTTGCAATCTGAAGTAGGTGAGGAAGCTTACGAAAAAGGTGCCCAAGAGTTGAAAGACTTCTTCAAGAGAGAACTGAAAAAATTCCTGACCGAAGACCTGAATCCCGTGGGAAGAGAAATCATCCAGTGCTGTCTCGACGACGGATCTCTCGATGACTATCTCAAGATCATACCGATGAATTTTTAAAGCGGGGAGAATTCCCCGCTTTTTTAAAGTCCGAAGTCTTCCAGCGTCAGAATCACCTTGAACCTTCCCGGCTGTCTCACCCCAGATTCCACTACCAGAAAGTAGTCACAGATCCTCTGAGGAGAAGAACAGTCTGCACAGAATCCTGTTTTTGTGCACGGTGTTTCCAGATTCAGTCGTTTCGAATTCATCGGAGAGATGTATCTCAGCCTTTCTCTCGCCTCCTCTACGTCTTTCACCACCTTGTTCACACTCGCTATCACAACCACGTTTTTTGGTCCAAAAACAACGGCGGCTACCCTGTTACCGTTCCCGTCGAGAAAGACCAATTTTCCATCTTCCGTTATGGCATTCGCACTGGTGAAGTAATAGTCAGCCCAGAAACTCTTTCTGTATATCTCCTCCACTTCCTCCCTCGTTTTGGCAGCTGCCCTGTCAAGGAAGTTGTACCTGCCGCTGCGCAAAAGTTCAATCACACCTGTATCTGCCAGAGTGAGGGAACCACCAGCCGATACCGTTGCACCCTCCGGGATAAGCTCTTTCACTCTCTCAAGAATTTCTTCACGATCACGAGCAATCCATACCTCATGTTTCTTTTTTCTTAAGTTGTTAGCCACGTGCTCTGCGAGTTTCTCTTTTTTCCATAGCCATAGTTCCTCTCTCAAGCTCATAACTCTATACCTCCTTTTTGTCGAATTTGTGTGATTTATAGAGAAAATCTTATTAACTGAAACTAAAATGGTAGGTTTGGTGGTAGGTTTTGTGTACATTTTGTAGTATCTGATTTTTAATTACATACCGTATATTGTATTAAATTGACGAACAATTGCATGAAACTGAATATATGCAAAGCAAACCTACCACCAAACTCTGTATTGACCATTTTAGGCCAACTTCAGTGTGGTAGGTTTCTGAATCTCTCATCAATAGGCTATTTTAGTCTTTACAAACAATATTACCGTTCAGATTCAAGATTCTACAACGCTGTTTTAATGGGCGTTGCAGAAAACCTACCACCTAAAATCCAGTATCCAAGCCGATTTCAGAGAAACCTACCACTTACCTACCACTTACCTACCACCCGGGTGGTAAGTTGCAGACATTATTAAAAACCTCATCAGAAGCTTGTTCAAAAATTTCAATACTCGAAACCTACCACCTGCGTCCCCTATTATTTACTACTACTAATAATAGCAGTATAATTGATCTGAAAAGAGGTGGTAAAAAAATGAACTGGAAGGTAGAGCTCTCGGAAATAGAAAAAAAGAAGCGATTCTTTCTAGAAGGCATCTTTGATAAGGACGGTATAGAACTCGATGTGGGTTTCTGCAGATTCTTGGAACCTGTTCGAGTGAAAATGGTCGTTGCAAAAACGAAAGATGGTTTTACAGTCGGTGGATACGTTCACACGGCAATAGAACACCCCTGTGCCAGATGTCTTGAACCCGCTCGTGTCGAAATAAGTGGAGTTATAGAAGCTCTTTATCTACCGGAAAGCATGAGAAAAAATGTAAAAGAAGAGAAACTTGAATCTTTGAAAAACATCATATACTATCATGAAACGGAATTCGATCTGTCGGAAAGAATCATTGAAGCAATAGTGGTCGCCGTTCCAGAAAAAGTTCTGTGCAAACCGGACTGCAAAGGGTTGTGTCCCTACTGCGGTGCCAATTTGAATGAAGAGCCCGATCATAAATGTGATAAAATTCCTGTGGTTGACAGCAGATTCGAGATCCTTGCCGAGTTAAAAAATAAACTCAAAAACGAGGAGGTATAAAAGATGGCTGTTCCAAAGCAAAAGAGGTCCAGATCGAGAACTCATCACAAGAGAGCGAAGATCTACAGAGCGATAAGCGTACCTCTTGAAAAGTGTCCAAACTGTGGAGAATACAAGATGCCACACAGAGTTTGCCTGCACTGCGGTTACTACAAAGGAAAACAGGTGCTTGAGATATCGGAGTGATAGAGTGAAGATAGCGATCGATGTGATGGGTGGTGACAGAGCGCCCGATGAAATTTTGAAGGGCGCTCTTTTGGCTTCAAAAGAAGTTGAGGGAGAGATAGTACTCATCGGACCCGAAGAAATAGTGAAGAACAAAGGTCTTCCCTTTGTTTCTGCCTCTGAAATCGTTAAAATGGACGATCCTCCTCTGGAAGTTCTCAGAAAAAAGAACTCTTCGATGCATGTGGGCTTGAAGTTGCTCTCCGAGGGAAAAGTGAATGCGTTTGTGAGCGCTGGTGCCACTGGTCCTCTCTTTCTTGGTGCCACTTCAATCGTGGGTAAACTGGAAGGCATCGAAAGACCCGCACTTGGAGTAGCCGTACCTTCGCTCAAGGGAGCTACTGTTCTCATCGACGCGGGGGCGAACGCCAAGGTCAGACCAGAGCATCTGGTTGATTTTGCTTTCATGGGAATCGCTTACTCCAAGGTTCTGGGAGCAGAAAACCCAAGAGTTGGTCTTCTGAATATGGGATCTGAGGAAAACAAAGGACCAGATGATATCAAAAGAGCCTATCAGCTTTTGAAGGAGTTTCTCGGAGATACGTTTTTTGGAAACGTTGAAGGCCACGATATAAACCTTGGCACCGTTGATGTTGTGGTGGCTGATGGTTTCTCAGGGAACGTCGCGTTGAAAACCATGGAGGGTACTGCAAAGTTGGTCACGAGTGTGTTGAAGGAGTCTATAAAGGATGGAGGTTTTCTTTCCCTCCTTGGGGCGCTTCTCATGAAGAGAAGTTTTGACAAGATGAAAGAGAAGCTCGACCCCAGGTCCTATGGAGGTACTTTTATATTGGGAGTGAAAGGAATCGTTGTGAAAGCGCATGGATCTTCAGATGCAAAGGCCATAAAGCATGCTATAAAAGTTGCGGAGAAGGGTATTAGAGTGAACATCGTTCAGGAGATAGAGAGGGGGATCTCCCATGTGCGGAATAGTGGGGATGGTCGGTGAGAATTTGAAACTCGAAGATCTTGTGACATCGCTTCAGAAGCTCGAATACAGAGGTTACGATTCAGCGGGTATCGCTTATTTGGGTGATAGTTTCGGAGTGTACAAAAAGAAAGGAAGGATAGATGTTCTAAAGAACGGACTCAAACAAAAGCTGAACGATAGATTCTTCGTTGGGATCGCTCACACAAGATGGGCCACACATGGTGAGCCGAACGATATGAATGCCCATCCTCATATGGATTGTAAGGAAGAAATCGCGGTGGTTCACAACGGCATAATTGAAAATTATAGAGAGATAAGGGAGTTTTTGGAACAACGAGGACACGTTTTTTCGTCGGAAACGGATACCGAAGTGATCGCTCATCTTGTGGAGGAAGAGTTCGAAGGTGATCTGCTTGATGCCGTTCTGAAAGCCGTCAAGAAATTGAAAGGAGCCTACGCGATCGCGGTTGTTCACAAAAATGTTCCTGACACCATTGTTGCTGCAAGGAAAGGCAGTCCCCTTGTTGCCGGGATTGGAAGCGGTGTGGGGATTCTCGCGTCGGATGTGACTCCCCTTTTGAGATTTACGAAAGACGTCGTTTTTCTGGAAGACGGCGACGTGATGGTTTTGAGAAAGGATGGATTTGAAGTTTACAACACGGACGGGGTGAAGCAGCAAAGAAGGGTTTACCACGTTGACTGGGATGAAAAAGCGGCAGAGAAGGGTGGATACAAACACTTCATGTACAAGGAAATAATGGAGGATCCGCAAGCTCTTGTGAATGCACTCGTTGGAAGAGTGAAAAACGATCGACCATTTTTTGAAGAGCTCGAGTACTACGAAGAGCTTCTAAAGGATGCAGATAGAATCCGTGTGGTGTCGTGTGGAACCAGTTACTATGCAGGGTTGGTGTTCAAATATTTTCTGGAAAATCACACGGATATAGATGTTGAAGTCGAGGTCTCTTCTGAATTCAGATACAAGAGGCCTCACATAAAGGAAGGGGATGTTCTGATAGCCATCTCACAGTCTGGGGAAACGGCCGATACCCTTGAATCCGTTAGACTCGCTAAAAAGCACGGTGCAAAGATCGTTTCAATTGTGAACGTGGTGGGTTCCACACTCGATAGAGAATCCGATGTGACGCTCTTCATGAACGCGGGGCCCGAAATAGGAGTTGCCGCGACGAAAACCTACGTGGCTGAACTCGCTGTGCTGTACCTTCTTGGACTGAAAGTAATGGAGATAAACGGCTACTGGGATAGGGAAGCAGAAGAGATTCTGGACAAGCTCGTTCGTATGCCAGAACTTCTGGAGAACGTGCTGAGAAAGGATCCTCAAATAAGGGAGCTTTCTGAAAAATACAAAGATTACAGGAACTTCATGTACATAGGAAGAGGATACGGTTATCCCACTGCACTGGAAGGCGCTTTGAAACTGAAGGAAATAACGTACATACATGCCACAGCCTATCAGGCGGGCGAACTCAAACACGGTCCCATAGCCCTTCTGGATGTTGATTTTCCAGTTTTCGCTGTGATGCCGGACGATAGCCTATTCTTCAAAACCAAGAGCAACGTGATCGAGTCTAAATCGAGGAATGCGCCTGTGATTGTTCTGGGAACGGAGGGTAACAGAAGTCTCGAAGAGATCACAGGTGATATCATTCATGTTCCCCCAACCCATGAGAGTCTCTATCCGCTCATGATGGCTCCGGTTATACAGCTGTTTGCTTATCATATAGCGGATTTGAAAGGACTGGATCCGGATAAGCCCAGAAATCTTGCGAAGAGTGTCACTGTGGAGTGATCTGGAGGTGAAACCAGGTGATAGATGTTTTGAGGAAGATCCTGAAAAAGATCTCTGAGAAAGGCGGAGAGAACCCGGTTGTGCTCGATATGAGAAAAACACCTGTTCCAACGGATTACTTTGTGATTTTTACGGCGAATTCCTACACTCATATGAGGGCGATGAGGGACGAACTGATCGATCTGATAAAGGAATTGTCGCTACCCTTGATCTACTATGACAAAGGCGAAGAATACGAATGGTTGATCATAGATGCAGGCAGTGTTGTGATCCACATCTTCACGGAGAAAGGAAGAGATTTCTACGACCTTGAAGGACTCTGGATAGACGCGGACAGGATAAGTGTTTGAGGAGGATGAGAGGATGGCAGGAAAGTTCTGTAGTTTTTGTGGACGCGATATTCAGCAGGTGGAAAGGCTGATAGCAGGCCCAAACAACGTTTACATATGTAACGAGTGTATCGATCTGTTTCACGATCTTCTGAGAAGCGATAGAAAAGTCCGTATAAAAAACGAGATAAAAGAAATTCCAACACCTGCGGAAATCAAGGCCGAACTCGACAAGTACATAATAGGACAGGAAAGGGCGAAGAAAGTCCTTTCTGTGGCTGTTTACAACCATTACAAACGGGTGTTCTCAAACCTGGATTCTAACGATGTGGAGATAGAGAAATCGAACGTTCTTCTCATTGGTCCCACAGGCACCGGGAAAACCTATCTTGCGAGAATTCTCGCCAAAATTCTCAATGTTCCATTCGCCATAGCCGATGCAACACCTCTCACAGAGGCAGGATATGTGGGAGAGGACGTGGAAAACGTTGTTCTCAGGCTGCTGGAAGCAGCGAACTTCGACATTGAGAGAGCACAGTACGGAATCATCTACATAGATGAAATCGACAAGATAGCCAAGAAATCCCCAAATCCTTCGATAACAAGAGATGTCTCCGGTGAAGGAGTGCAGCAAGCTCTCCTCAAGATACTGGAGGGAACGATAGCGAACGTTCCACCACAGGGTGGAAGGAAACATCCGTACCAGGAGTTCATAAAGGTGGACACAAGGAACATCCTTTTCATAGCCGGAGGAGCGTTCGACGGTCTTGAGGAAATTATAAAGAGGCGTATTCAGAGTACCACCATGGGATTCGGTGCGGAGATAAAGAGCAAAAAAGAGATGAGACTTGGAGAGATCCTGAAACATGTAACACCGGACGATCTGGTACAGTACGGTCTCATTCCAGAATTTGTTGGAAGATTTCCTGTAATAGCGACGCTCGATGATCTGTCGGAAGACGATCTCGTTAGGATACTGAAAGAACCGAAGAACGCCGTTGTGAGGCAGTATCAAAAACTGTTCGAGATCGACGGTGTGAAACTGGAAGTAACGGACGAAGCCCTCAGGATCATAGCGAGGAAGGCGATCAAGAGAGGCACAGGTGCACGCGCTCTGAAGAACGTGTTTGAGGAAATGATGATAGATATGATGTTTGAACTTCCAAATTTGAAGAACGTGGAAAAGGTCGTTATCACGGAAGAAGTTGCTCTTGGAAAGGAAAAACCCATCGTTGTTATGAGGGAATCGGCATGAGAGTTCTTGGAATAGAAACGTCCTGCGATGAAACGGCGGTCGCTGTTCTGGACGATGGTAAAAACGTTGTTGTGAATTTCACAGTTTCTCAGATAGAGGTCCACCAGAAGTTTGGGGGGGTGGTGCCTGAAGTGGCGGCCAGGCACCACCTCAAAAATTTACCCATTCTTTTGAAGAGAGCTTTTGAAAAAGTCCCACCGGAAACAGTGGATATCGTTGCGGCCACCTATGGACCTGGCCTAATCGGTGCCCTCCTCGTTGGTCTGTCCGCAGCAAAAGGACTCGCCATTTCGCTTGAAAAACCCTTCGTTGGAGTGAATCACGTAGAGGCTCATGTGCAGGCGGTTTTTTTGGCAAACCCTGATCTGAAACCACCCCTCGTTGTTTTGATGGTTTCAGGTGGGCACACACAGCTGATGAAAGTGAATGAGGACTATTCTATGGAAGTACTGGGGGAGACTCTCGATGATTCAGCGGGAGAGGCGTTCGATAAGGTAGCTCGCCTCCTCGGACTCGGATATCCTGGAGGTCCTGTGATCGACAGAGTGGCAAAGAAAGGAGATCCTGAAAAGTACAGCTTCCCTCGTCCAATGCTGGATGATGACAGTTACAACTTCAGCTTTGCGGGTTTGAAGACTTCTGTTCTCTATTTCCTTCAGAGGGAAAAAGACTACAAGGTAGAAGATGTTGCGGCTTCTTTCCAGAAGGCGGTTGTTGATATTCTCGTTGAAAAAACCTTCCGACTGGCGAGAAATCTTGGAATCAGAAAAATAGCGTTCGTCGGAGGAGTTGCCGCGAATTCTATGTTGAGAGAAGAGGTAAGGAAAAGGGCGGAAAGATGGAATTACGAGGTTTTCTTTCCACCGTTGGAACTCTGCACGGACAACGCTCTGATGGTCGCAAAGGCGGGCTACGAAAAAGCGAAAAGGGGGATGTTTTCCCCCTTGAATTTGAACGCCGATCCCAACTTGAATGTTTAGTCTTTCTTTTCGCTTGAAGCGGACGCCGTTTCTTTCTTTTTCTCACTCTTCCTCGAATCTGTTATGTAAAAACCGCTTCCTTTGAAAATAATTCCCACTCTTCCTATCGTTCTTTTCATTTTAGCACCACACTCTTCACAGATAACCTCCGGTGATTCGTTTATGCCGTGCATGACCGTTGTTTCGTATCCACATTCTTCGCACACGTATCTATAGATTGGCATGTCTTTCACCTCCTTCAATAATGCTTTGTCTTCTTCGATAAAAAAATGGTCGGGGCGACTGGACTTGAACCAGCGACCTCCTGCTCCCAAGGCAGGCGCGCTAGCCACCTGCGCTACGCCCCGATCCATTTTTAAATGATACCATTAATCTGTCATCGGTTCAACTCGTTTTTTTCTCTGATAATATATTATTATGAAAACTCAGAGATAGGGTGGAGACTGATGAAAAAAGTTCTCATCGTTGACGACAGCAAATTCTGGCGGCTTGTCGTTTCTGATATCGTAAAAAACATCAAGAAAGACGTAGAGATCCTCCTCGCAGAGGGTGGAATGGACGGGTTACAGAAGGCTTTGAATCACAAGCCGGATTACTTCATCATCGATTACAACATGCCTGATTTTTCTGGGCTGTATCTTTCTGTTGTTTTGAGAGAAATGAAAGCTTTCAAAGACTCAGGAATAGTAATATTAACGGCATCCTCTGACACGATCAATCCCTTCTGGGCGAAAAAGAGTGGAGCGAATCTGTTCATAAACAAAGGCAAAAAAGAGGAAATCGAGAAGGAACTTCAGGTTTTTCTGAACACTCCATACGAGTCTCTCAAAAACTATGAGAGCAGCGAGTCAGGAAACGTTTTTCATATCGTTGAAAAGCGATTGAAAAGGGAGATTCTTGAGAAAGAAATTCTTTCTTATCTCAAGTACTCCCGTGACGAGAGATACGTGATTTCCCTTCTTGCCGTGTTGTTCAGAAATTTCTCTCTATTTGGAAGCTTCAGAGCGCTTCTTCTTTCCACGAGTGAAGGAAGGATTTACTCCTTTGGAAAGCCGGTTGATAAAGAAGTTCTCAGAAAGTTTTTGATCTCCAAACTGGAAAAACCGACATCTCCATCTTTTTGGTCCTTTCATGGTGTTTTCGGTGAGGGTTCGATCTCGGATGATAGCATTTTTGCAGTCGTGAAAGATGATGGAACAGAACTCGGAGTTGTATTGTTTGAAGATGTTGAAAATCCATTCCTCTTGAGAAATGCTTTAGAAGATTCTCTTTCGAGTCTCATGGTTCTTTTCAGAAATCTGAACGACTTTCGAGATTACGTGATCGCTTCAGAAACAGACGGACTGACGGGTTTGTTCAACAAGAGGGCCATCATGAGATTTCTGGAGGAGGTTCTTCGAAGCGGAAAGAATATCGCAGTGGCTATGATGGATATAGACGATTTCAAGAAGATAAACGACACGTTCGGCCATCCTGTGGGAGATGAAGTGTTGAGGGCGGTGGCAAACATACTGAGGGAAACTGTGAAAAGCGGAAAAGTGGGAAGATACGGTGGAGAGGAGTTCATGGTGGTGTTTGAAACAGGTGAACGAGACGCGGTGGTAAAAACGATGAATAGCATCATGGAGAACATCAGAAACTTCGACTGGCAGAAGATATTCGGAAGTGAAAAGAAAGTAACTTTGAGTGGAGGAGTTGCGTTTTCAAAGAAAGAGTCCTCACCGGTGGAATTGATAGAGGAAGCAGACAAAAAACTTTACACAGCTAAGCGTTCTGGGAAAGATCGTTACGTGATATAATAACTGAAAAATCACAGTGGGTGATAGCATGCACGTGCTGAAGCTCGTTTCGGATCTGGAAACACCGGTTTCCACTTTTATGAAGGTTTCCAGAGGAGAAGAATTCGCTTTCCTGCTTGAAAGCGTGGAGCTCGGTTCCGCTTTCGGAAGGCATTCCTTCATAGGTATAGGAAAAAAAGACGTGCTCGTTTTCGAAAAGGGAATCTTGAGAACTTCGAATCAGCAGCTCGATTACACTTCCTCTCCTCTCAAAGCGATAAAAGACTGGCTTGAGGTCTATAGATACAACGTCAAACACGACGAACTCCCTTCGTTCAGGGGAGGAGCAGTTGGCTTCGTCAGTTATGACTACATTTCTTACATAGAGAAAGTCAAAGTCAGAGCCTCTGTGTTTCCCACGTTTTATTTCGTGGTGCCTGAGCATCTCATAATATTCGATCACCTGAAGAACAACGTCTTCATCATCAGCGATAGTCCTGAGGAACTTGCATCGAAGGTCTTGAGCCCTTTTGAAGAGGAACCAGAGAAGAACGTTTTTGTGACAGAACCGGAATCGAACTTCGAAAGAGAGCAGTTCTACAAAGTGGTTGAAAAGGCCAAAAAGTACATTGTAGAAGGTGACATATTCCAGGTGGTTCTCTCTCAGGCTTTCACATTCAAAACGACGCTGGATCCGTTCTACATCTACAGGGCGCTCAGAATGATCAATCCTTCTCCCTACATGTTTTATCTGAAGTTCGGAGACACGGTCGTTTTGGGATCTTCTCCCGAAACCATGGCGAAGGTGGAAGGAGACAAGGCCACTGTGAAGCCAATTGCCGGCACCAGACCGCGGGGAAGAACTGTTGAAGAAGATTTGAAACTGGAGAGAGAACTTTTGAACGACGAAAAAGAGATAGCGGAGCACGTTATGCTCGTGGACCTTGGAAGAAACGATCTTGGAAGAGTCTGTAAAGAAGGAACCGTGCGAGTGGAGAAGAAGATGGTTATCGAGAGGTACTCCCACGTTATGCACATAGTCTCGCAGGTGAGCGGTGAACTGAAAGACGATAAAGATGCTGTGGATGTGTTCGAAGCGACTTTCCCTGCAGGGACAGTCTCTGGCGCACCCAAAGTGAGGGCAATGGAGATCATAGAAGAACTCGAACCCACTCCACGAGGGCCATACGCTGGAGCCGTTGGGTATTTCTCCTTCCCCGATGATAAGGGAAAGATGAACATGGATTCTGCTATCACCATCAGGTCCTTTTTCTTCAAAGGTAAACAGGGATGGCTCCAGGCAGGAGCGGGTATCGTTTACGATTCCGTTCCGGAGCGTGAGTATCAGGAGACTCTGAACAAACTCAGGGCTTTGTTCAGGAGCCTGGAAGTTGCGCAGAAGATCCAGGGGGGATTGTTTTGAAAAGAGTGATCGTTATAGACAACTACGATTCGTTCGTTTACAACATCGTTCAGTACATCGGTGAGGTAGAACCGGGCTGTGAAATCGAAGTCTTCAGAAACGATGAGATAACGATTGAAGAGATAGAGAGAAAAAATCCTACTCACATAGTTATATCTCCTGGTCCCGGAAGACCTGAAGAAGCGGGTATCTCCGTCGATGTTGTGAGGCACTTCAGCGGGAAGGTCCCAATACTCGGTGTGTGTCTTGGACACCAGGTGATTGGCTACGCTTTTGGTGGAAAGATCGTGCATGCAAAGAGGATTCTTCATGGAAAGACATCGAAGATCGTACACAACGGAAAGGGTGTATTCTCTGGTGTGAAAAATCCACTCGTTGCTACGCGGTACCATTCACTCGTCGTTGAGGAGGCATCCCTTCCTGAGGTTCTGGAAATCACCGCCAAAAGTGACGATGGAGAGATCATGGGACTCCAGCACAAAGAACACCCAACCTTTGGAGTTCAGTTTCATCCAGAATCCGTACTGACCGAAGAAGGAAAGAGAATCATAAAGAACTTCCTGAACATCCAGGATATTCAGAAAAAGAAAGTTTCCGAAGAAGTGGAAATTGACATCGTTTCCGCTCTCAAAAAACTCGTAGAGTTCGAAGATCTCACTTTCGAAGAGAGCCGTCAAGTGATGAACTTCATCATGTCTGGGAATGCCACGGACGCTCAAATCGCAGGTTTCCTTGTGGCGCTCAGGATGAAAGGGGAAACGGGAGACGAACTCGGTGGAATGGCCAGCGTAATGCGAGAGAAATCGGTTCATATAAGAGCACCTTCTCCGAGAACGGTCGACACCTGTGGAACCGGTGGAGACGGTTTTGGTACGTTCAACATTTCGACGGCAACGGCCTTTGTCGTTGCTGCGGCTGGTATTCCCGTTGCAAAACACGGTAACCGATCTGTCTCAAGCAAGGTGGGAAGTGCCGATGTTTTAGAAGCGGGAGGATACAAGCTCGAAAAAACACCGGAGGAGATGGAAAGAGAGCTCAGAGAAACCGGTTTTTCTTTCCTTTTCGCACCGCTTCTTCATCCAGCGATGAAATATGTGATGCCCGCGAGAAGACAGCTGAAGATCAGAACGGCTTTCAACCTTCTTGGTCCCATAACGAATCCTGCCAGGGTAAAGTACCAAATGGTGGGGGTCTTCGATCTTTCTTTCGCTTCCAAACTCGCAGCGGCCCTTCAACGTCTTGGTACGGAACGTTCGGCAGTGGTCAACGGAGGTTTCACAGACGAACTCACCACGTGTGGTAAGAACAACCTACTCCTCGTTACTCAGGAAGAGATCGTCCCCATGACGCTGGATCCCGAAGAACTCGGATTGAAGAGTGGAGATCCCGAGGAGCTGAAAGGTCCTTCCGATCCCAAAGAGGCGTACCGGTTGATGGAAAGTATTCTGAAAGGAGAAGCCAGCAGAACACAGGTGGAGACGGTGGCTCTGAACGCGGGAGTTGTCTTCTGGATCGTGGGCGAATGTGACACCATAAAGGACGGTGTCGGAAAGGCTCTCGACCTCATCAGAACGGGTGAGGCCTACAAAAAATTGAGGGAGGTAATGGACTATCAGAAGACTCTGGGAAATAGTTGAAGCCAAAAAGAAAGATATTCTGAAGATAGACGGCGAGAACTTGATCGTTCAAAGAATGAACCACAGATTTCTGGAGGTTCTGTCGGGAAAAGAGAGAGTAAAGATCATAGCAGAATTCAAGAAGGCCTCTCCATCCGCTGGTGATATAAACGCTGATGCTTCTCTGGAATATTTCATAAGGATGTACGACGAGCTGGCGGATGCGATCAGCATCCTCACGGAAAAGCACTATTTCAAAGGAGATATTTCTTTCGTAAAAGCAGCGAGGGCCTTGACCTGCAGACCCATTCTCGCTAAGGACTTCTACATAGACAAGGTCCAGGTGAAACTGGCTTCCAGTGTGGGAGCAGACGCCGTTCTTATTATCGCCCGAATACTCACTGCAGAGCAGATAAAAGAAATCTATGAAGCGGCGGAAGAGCTTGGAATGGACAGTCTCGTAGAAGTCCACTCCAGAGAAGATCTGGAGAAGGTCTTTTCTGTGATCAGACCGAAGATAATCGGTATCAACACGAGAGATCTAGACACTTTCGAGATAAAGAAGAATGTGCTGTGGGAACTTCTACCACTCGTGCCGGATGATACGGTTGTGGTCGCTGAAAGTGGCATAAAAGATCCCAGAGAACTCAAGGATCTGCGGGGGAAAGTGAACGCGGTTCTCGTTGGTACATCCATCATGAAAGCCGAAAATCCAAGAAGATTTCTGGAAGAGATGAGAGCATGGTCAGAGTGAAGATCTGTGGGATAACTAATCTGGAAGATGCGCTGTTTTCTGTGGAGAGCGGTGCTGACGCTGTGGGATTCGTTTTCTATCCAAAGAGCAAAAGATACATCTCTCCTGAGGATGCCAGGAGGATTTCTGTTGAATTACCTCCTTTCGTTTTTCGTGTGGGAGTCTTTGTGAACGAAGAACCAGAAAAGATTCTGAATGTGGCCTCTTATGTTCAGCTGAACGCGGTCCAGCTACATGGAGAAGAATCGATCGAACTGTGCAGGAAAATAGCGGAGAGAATCCTGGTGATAAAAGCAGTTGGAGTTTCGAACGAAAGGGATATAGAGCGTGCTTTGAATTACAGGGAGTTTCCGGTTCTTCTCGATACGAAGACACCGGAGTATGGGGGAAGTGGAAAAACGTTCGACTGGTCTCTGATCCTCCCGTACAGGGACCGGTTCAGGTATCTCATGCTATCGGGAGGTTTGAATCCTGAGAACGTCAGAAGTGCGATAGACGTGGTTAGGCCTTTCGCGGTGGATGTGTCTTCCGGTGTTGAGGCCTTTCCAGGAAAGAAAGATCACGATTCAATAAAGATGTTCATTAAAAATGCAAAGGGGTTGTGAGAATGAAAGGTTACTTCGGTCCTTACGGAGGTCAGTACGTTCCCGAGATTCTCATGCCCGCACTCGAGGAACTCGAGGCGGCTTACGAGGAAATCATGAAGGATGAATCGTTCTGGAGAGAGTTCAACGACCTTCTAAGGGATTACGCTGGACGCCCCACTCCTCTTTACTTCGCCAGAAGGTTGAGTGAAAAGTACAACGCCAGGATTTATTTGAAGCGTGAAGATCTTCTTCACACAGGTGCTCACAAGATAAACAACGCCATAGGTCAGGTGCTTCTCGCGAAGAGGATGGGAAAAACAAGAATAATAGCGGAAACAGGAGCGGGGCAGCACGGCGTTGCCACCGCGACGGCCGCCGCGCTCTTTGGAATGGAGTGCGTCATATATATGGGTGAAGAAGACACGATCAGACAGAAACCCAACGTTGAGAGAATGAAACTCCTCGGTGCGAAAGTGGTTCCTGTGAAGAGCGGAAGCAGAACGCTGAAAGACGCCATAAACGAAGCTCTTCGGGACTGGATCACGAACCTTCAGACCACCTACTACGTTATCGGATCCGTCGTGGGACCTCACCCGTATCCGATCATAGTGAGAAACTTTCAGAAAGTGATTGGTGAGGAAACAAAAAAGCAGATCCTTGAGAAGGAAGGGAGATTGCCGGATTACATCGTTGCGTGTGTTGGAGGAGGAAGCAACGCCGCCGGTATATTCTACCCGTTCATAGATTCCGGTGTGAAGCTGATCGGAGTGGAAGCTGGTGGAGAAGGCCTCGAAACCGGAAAGCACGCAGCTTCTCTTCTCAAAGGGAAAATTGGATACCTACACGGAAGTAAGACCTTCGTTCTTCAAGATGACTGGGGCCAGGTTCAGGTGACACACTCTGTTTCGGCGGGACTGGACTATTCCGGTGTGGGGCCTGAACACGCTTATTGGAGGGAGACTGGAAAAGTTCTGTACGATGCGGTGACGGATGAAGAAGCTCTCGATGCCTTCATCGAACTTTCAAGGCTGGAAGGGATCATTCCAGCACTCGAAAGCTCTCACGCACTGGCTTACCTGAAGAAGATCAATATAAAGGGTAAGGTCGTCGTTGTGAACCTTTCAGGGCGCGGCGACAAGGATTTAGAATCAGTTTTGAACCATCCGTACGTCAGGGAGAGGATAGGATGAAGGGCTTTATTGCATACATCCCCGCTGGATTTCCCGATCTTGAAACCACAAGGAAAATACTTATCGCTCTCAACGAACTCGGCATCACAGGTGTGGAGATAGGAGTTCCGTTCTCCGATCCGGTGGCTGACGGTCCTGTTATTCAGCTTGCCCACAGCGTGGCTCTGAGAAATGGAGTCACTATGAAAAAGATTCTGGAGATGCTGAATGAAATATCTGTTGATTACGATCTCTACCTGATGAGCTATTTGAATCCGATAGTGAACTATCCAGAGGGAAAAGAAAAACTCCTCGATGAATTGAAAAAACTCGGTGTGAAGGGCTTGATCATACCTGACCTGCCCTTGAGGGAGGTAAAGAACGTCAATATAGCGTATCCCATAGTTCCCTTCGTTGCACCGAACACCAAAGATGAGGAAATAGAGTTTATCAATTCCGTTCAGGCTCCGTTCGTCTATTACATATCCCGGTACGGCGTCACAGGTGAGAGGGAAGACCTTCCTTTCGCGGATCACATAAAGAGGGTGAAAGAAAGAATAAAACTTCCTCTCTTCGTGGGTTTTGGAATCTCCAGGCACGAACAGGTGGAGAAGGTGTGGGAGATCGCCGACGGTGCGATCGTCGGGAGCGCGCTTGTGAGAATAATGGAAGAAAGTCCGAAGGATGAGATTCCTAAGAAGGTTGTTGAGAAAGTGAAAGAACTCCTCGGAAAATAAAAACCCCGCCTGCGCGGGGTTTTCACACGTACTGGTAACCATCCACGATCTTTTTTTCGCTCATCAAGTGTCTCTGGACGTATTGACCGCAGTTGCTGCCGATCTTGTTCTCCTCGAGTTCACCGATACTCAGGATCACCTCAAAACCAGCGTTTTTGAGCTCTTCTATGAAGTTCTGATGCTTCAGAAGTCCTTTTCTTTCGACGTCAACATCTGAATTCAGATTGTTCTCCTTTGAACGATAGGTAGGGTTCACCGGTGTGATTTTCACAAGGAACTTCTCAGGATCGAAGACTTCTATGATCACTTCCGGGTCCAGCGAGTACTCTTGTGCCACAGCGAAATTCAAGGTGATTTTTCTGTCGTTTTCTTTCACAAACCGCTTTCCGAACTCTGATATCTTGTCGAGAGACCATTTTTTTACGGGAATGATCCGATCTCTTTCTTTCTCGTCTGTGGAGTGAATGGAAAACTGAAGCTGGAACTTACCTCTATAGTGTTTTTCCTTTATTTTAAGAAGCTCTTCGAAGAAAGAATCCGTCCCGTGAGGGGCGACTGTGGAAATCGAAGGCATCAGTCCAGGCGCTTCGTACCTTACTGGAAGTTCCTTCAGAACATCGAGAACGGCTTCGTTTAGGGCGGGTTCTCCCATCCTTGCAAACTGTATTTTGAACTTCTCCGAAGGGATCCTTCCGTTTGGGTACCTGCTCTTCACCAGAAAATCGATCTGTTCGAAGATTTCATCGGCGGAGAGTTTACCTTTGTAAAAACCTCCTGCGTCGCACATGAGACATCCCACGGGACATCCAGCGAGTGTTGAAACAATAAGAACCCATTTCTTTTCGCGGGGAATGGGCGGCTGAATCGATTCAACGAATTCCACCAGATTCCCTCTGGAAGTTTCTCCAAGATACACGTATGCGACTTCTTCTTTTCCCACTCTCTTGAGAATTTTCACAGCTTTTACCTCCCCAGGAATATGTTCCTTTTCAGAAGATCTCCCACAGTTGTGATCTCGCCGTGGCCCGGACACACGAGCCAGTCCTCTGGAAGATTTTTGAAGAACTCTTTCACCTTTTTCAGCGTGGTTTTCATTTTCTCTTCCGATCCTCCAAGGTCTATTCTTCCGATCGTGTCGGCAAAGACCGTATCTCCGGTGAAAACCACTCCGTCGAAGATGATGAATCGAGACCCTTTTGTGTGACCTGGCACCTTAAGGGTTCTGAAATGAAGATCGATGTTCTCCCATGGAAGATCGACGATCACCGAATGGTCCATGAAATCACTGGAAAGGTTCGCGGCAGGATCTGTCAGCGTGAAGGCGTCTTCGGGAGAGATGAAAAGACCTCTCACATCCAGTTCCAGGATTCCCGATATGTGGTCACAGTGGCCGTGTGTGACGAGGACAACGACTGGCTTGCTGACGAATTGAGAGATCCCTTCTCCTGGATCTATCACGTAGAGAGTACCATCAATCTCAAACACGTAGGTGTTCACATCGAACGGCGGCGAAGTTGTGTATCTGCTGACTTTCATACTGTTCCCTCTCTTCTCAGGATCTCCATCGCTGTTTCGATGGCACTGCCCATCGCTATCGATGCCTGTCTGAAACCACCTCTCGCATCCCCAACAATGAAAGTTCTTTCTCCAGGTTCAACGAAAGAAGTATTTGGGACCCTGCCCACAGACAAAAGGAGAGCGTCGAAGGTGAAAACACCGTGTTCTGTTTTCAGTTTAACCATTTTGCCCTCTTCTTCCACCTTGAGGATGGGGCATCTTTCATGATAATAGAATTTCTCGTATTTTTTCGCTCTCTCGACCAGGAGGGGAAGCGCTCTGATTCTGCTGCCTCTGTTGAAAAGATGTACCTCTTTTCCTCTCCTGAGAGCGTTCAAAGCGCTGTCGAATGCAGCGTCTCCTGCTCCATAGATTGCGAGTTGCTCGAATTCTGGAAGATCGATGAATTCATAGACCACATTCTTAGATACTTCGAACTCTGGAATCCTCTTTGGAATCGTGCCACTTGCAACGATCACGTAGTCGAACAAATGAGTTTCTCTTTCTGTCAGAATTTTTTCGTTTTCCACTTTTACAACTTCTTCCCTTATGAGTTCAGCACCAGATTCAAATAATCTTTTCTCCAGTGTTTTGCAGATCTCTTCACCGGGGGCTGGAGGCAAAACCGGGATGTTTTCAACGAGATAAGCGTTCCGCAAAAGTCCTCCCACCCTGTTTTTTTCGAACACCGTAACGTGAACGTTGTACCTTCTCAGAAACACAGCGGCTGCTACTCCCGCTGGCCCTGCTCCAACGATTCCAACGCGCACAGGATCTCCTCCGTCTTTGCGATGTACGCGACTCCATGTGCCAGGTTTTTCAGTGAAGAGAAGTGGTACCATTCGTTTTTATCCCACAGCGCGTCCTCCACCATTATCACTTCGAAGTTTCTCACAAAAGCGCTTCGGGCTGTAGTTTCACAGCAAAGATGTGTCATCACACCTGTTATGATCAGCTGATTAATGTTCTTTGATATGAGCTCCTCTTCGAGTTTCGTTGAATAAAACGCGTCGTACGTGTTCTTTTCAAAAAGAAGAACATCGGAAAAAACGGGAACGCCCCACCTTTTATCCACTTCGTTTCCCCACCACTTCTTCATCATCGGAGACGCTCCTACGTGGACTGTGGCTATCACGGGAAGTTTCGCTCTTTCGAAGGAGATCTTCAGTTTTCTGATGTTTTCGATAACAAACTCCACTCCCCGGAGGTATGCTGGGGAGTCAGGAGAGGTGAAATAACTTTGAAGATCGATGATGAGAAGTGCCGGCCTTTTCAAAGTGAATCTTTTCTTTTCTCTTTCTGGGAAATAAAACATACTACATCAAGAGTTTGAGTACGTTTCCCGCATTTTCCATTCTGAAGAGAATTCCGGTCAGTGCCGTCTGTCTCAAAATGTCTTCCTTCGTTGACTCGAGGAGAAGTTCTGCCACGTTCGGTTCGAAAAGGCTTTCTGTTTTGAAGAGCTCCGTGTAGCTGTTCATCGCACTTCTCGCTGAAGACTCCAGCCTGTTCATCCAGGATCCAACGTTTCCTCTGATCTGAGAGATGTTTTCCAGAGCTTGATCTATGGTTTCAAGAGATCTTTGTGCTCCTTCGAAGGTGGAAAGGTCCACTTCAAACAGTTCGGAGAGAGTCTCTTCGAGGTTTGGTATGTTCACCGTTACGTTCTGTCCTTCATTGGGTCCCGTCTGGATCACAAGGTTTCGAACGTCTCCAGCGAGCACCCTCTGTTCGTTGTAAGTTGTCTGCTGGATAATCCTTTTCACACCGCGCATTATTTCTTCGTATTCTTTCTGTATCATGGATCTTTCTACGTCTGTGAGAGTAGCGTTCGAAGCCTGAACGGCGAGTTCTCTTGCCCTCTGAAGCGATGTTGATATGCTTTCAAGTCCCGAATCGGCCGTGTTCAGAAGACCTATTCCGTTGTATATTTGTGAAAGTGTCGTTCTGTATCCTTCTATCTGTCCTCTCAATTTCTGCTGAATGGTAAGTTCGGATACTGTGTTGAAGAGAAAACTTCCCGGTGTGGGGGCTTTTCTTTCAAGGCTGAGTTGCTGAATGTACCGCATCAGACTTACGTCGTTCACCCTCATCCTGAATCCCCCCCTTTCCATAATGAATTTTATCAGACAAGACTCTACCTTAATACGCCATAATGAAATTGCGGCCAAAAATCACGATCGTTAAGTAGGGCGGGAGCCGTCCGAGTTCATGCCCGTTGACCGTGCTCTGGCGGAACCTAAAAAGGGTCTACGAGCTATCACGGGTTGAAGCAGACCTGCCTCATAGGAGGCAGGATGGTTCACCATTCGTATCTTTTCATTCTAAGAAGGAGCAGAGCCGCTGCAAACTGTATTACGAAAGAGAACAGTATCAGATAGAACCGGTTGATATCGTAGAGCGTTCCCATGATCCACGATCCAGAGAACCAGAAAACACCGTACACGGTGAAGAACATTCCGTAAGCGAATCCACGCTTTTCTGCAGGTACGATCTTCGCTACAACCGCTCTCATGATCGATTCCTGTGCCCCCATACCGATTCCCCAGAGAATCACTCCGGCAAAGATGAGCGGAAAACTGTTCGAAAAAGAAAGCACGGGAAAGAAAGAAGAGAGAAGAACCGCGTAGGCCAGGGCAACGAAACCCTTTTTATCGAACAAATGACCGAAAACCAGCGCAGCCACCGCATCCACGGCCATCGCGAGTGAGTAAGTCGCGGGGGCGAAGAAATCTTTCGTGACTTCAAAACTCTTCATGTGGTATGCAATGATGGGAAAATCAACGAAGGCAAAAGCCACCATCGAAACGATGGCAAGATAGAACCAGTAAGTCCTTCCCGGATTTCGATCCACTGGATTGTCTTTCTTCTTTTTCATTTCCTGAGGAGCTGGGAAAGTTATACGTGCTGTGAGGAGAAGAACCATTGCAACGAGAGCCGGTATGAGGAGGATGAAAAAGCAAAATCTGTAACTTTTTCCAAATGCGAGGGCGAATGTGAGCGCAAGAGGTCCCAAGATGGCACCGATCTGATCTAGCGCCTCATGAATGCCAAAGCCTTTGCCCATTCCAACTTCTTCAGAAGCGAAAGAGAGAAGAACATCCCTTGCGGGAGTTCTCAGGGCCTTTCCAAATCTTTCGGCGATGATGAGAACAAGCGCTGTCTGCCAGTTTCCTGCAAGCGCGAGAGCCGGTACCGCAAAGAGATTTATCGCGTATCCCAGGATGGTGAAAAGCCAGTACTTTCGTGTTTTATCGCTCAGAATTCCCGAAATCAATCTGAAGGCGTATCCTGTGAGTTCACCGAGCCCCACGGCAAATCCAAGAGCGGCGGCGCTCGCTCCCAGTGTCTTCATGAACGGTCCGATGATGCTCCTTGCCCCTTCGTAAGTAACGTCCGCGAAGAGACTGACCAGTCCCAAAAGCACGATGAATAGAAAGGCCTTTTTTCTGGACATAACATCCCTCCTCACCAGGGTTTTCTCAAAAGATAGTATAATGTAGTTGGAGGGATAAAAATGAAGTGGATCGAAATTTACGAAAAACTCGTGAACATCGACACAGGGCCCGATCTTCCATTCGAGGAGAAGCTGAGACGAACATCGTTTCTGACAGAGATTCTCGAAGACTTTGGTTTCAGAGTGGAGAAAAGAGAAGCCGCTTACGTGGCTTTCCGCGGAAAACCGCCTTACATTACCCTCATAGGACATCTCGACACCGTCTTTCCCGAAGGTGAATCGAAGAGAAGACCTTTCACGATAGAAGGAAACATCGCCAAGGGTCCTGGTGTTTGTGACATGAAAGGAGGAGTTGTGATTCTCCTTGAGTCTTTGAAAAGATTCCTCCGACAGAACGATACCGATCTCTGTGTGGTTCTGAATGTGGATGAAGAACTGGGATCACCGCTCAGCAGAGAAACCTTTGAAGAAGTTTCCGGTATGAGTTCTCACTGTCTATCCTTCGAGCCTGGAAGAGAAAACGGAGAGCTCATATCCTCCAGGAAGGGAATCATCTCCCTGTGGTTGTTCGCTCGCGGAAAAAAAGGACACGCTTCAAGACTGGACGAAGGAGCCAACGCGATCGTTGAACTGGCTTTCAAAGCGGTGGAACTCTTTTCATTGAACGGGAGATTTCCAAACCTTACTCTGAATCCAACGATCGTAAAGGGTGGTGCGGAAAGCAACGTGACCCCGGACAAAGCGGAGGTTTATTTCGATGTCAGGTATTACGATGACAAAGAGTACGAGTTTCTCGAAGAAACACTGAAACGACTCTCTGCTGTACATCCTGAAGCGAACGTTTCTTACAGCTTGAAACTCAGAAGGCTTCCTATGAAAGAAGATCCTGATTTTGTGAATATCGTGAAGATGTCTGCCGAAGAGATTGGAATGACTGTGAGTTTTGTGAGGGCAACTGGTGGAGGAGACGTGGCGTTTTTCTCGCAGAACGGCGTTCCTTCCATAGACGGTCTGGGTATTCCCGGTGGTAAGATGCACTCCGAGGATGAATACGCGAGACTCGATCAATTTGAAGATAGGGTGAATCTGGTTGTACATCTTTTGAGAAAACTTGGAGGTGAAAAAAATGTTCGTTGATACAACCTTAAGAGATGGACATCAATCTTTGATCGCGACGAGGATGAGAACGGAAGATATGCTGCCTGCTCTCGAAGCGTTCGACAGAATGAATTTTCACTCCATGGAAGTGTGGGGAGGAGCAACCTTCGATGTCGCCGTCAGATTTCTGAACGAAAATCCGTGGGAGAGGTTGAAAAAGATAAGAGAAGGTTTGAAGAACACGAAGATACAGATGCTTCTGAGAGGACAGAATCTCGTTGGCTACAGGCACTACGCGGACGATGTTGTGGAGCTTTTCATAAAGAAAGTGGCGGAGTACGGACTGGATATCATACGTATCTTCGATGCGCTGAACGATGAAAGAAATCTGCAGAAATCTATTGAAGAGTCAAAAAAGCACGGTCTTCATGTTCAGGTAGCGATCAGTTACACGGTGAGTCCTGTCCACACTCTCGATTACTATCTTGACTTCGCAAGAAAACTTCTGGATATGGGAGTGGACTCGATTTGTATAAAGGACATGGCGGGGCTTCTCACTCCAAAAAGGGCTTACGAACTCGTCAGGGCTTTGAAAGAGAAGTTCGGTGTTCCCGTTGAGGTCCACTCTCACTGTACCACAGGCTTTGCTCCCCTTGCGTATCAAGCGGCTTACGAAGCAGGGGCGGATTTTTTCGATACGGCTATTTCTCCGTTTTCTATGGGAACGTCTCAGCCAACTTTTGAAACCATGTATTACGCTTTCAGAGGAAACGGAAAAGAGGATTTTGACAGAGAAGCGCTGAAGTTTCTGGTGGATCATTTCACGAAGGTGAGAATGAAATACATCGAGTACGATGTGGGGATGAAGTATCCAGATTCGAGGATCATATTCTCGCAGATTCCCGGTGGTATGTACTCCAACCTTCTCAAGCAGTTGAAGGAGCAGAGGATGGAACACTTGCTTGATAAGGTGCTCGAGGAGGTTCCGAGGGTCCAAAAAGACCTCGGTTATCCACCACTCGTTACACCAACGAGTCAGATCGTGGGTGTTCAGGCGTTTCTCAACGTGGTCTATGGTAGATACGAGCGGATAACCAACGAAACGAGGAATTATGTGAAAGGACTCTATGGTAGGCCACCCGCACTGATTGATCCAGAACTGATGAGAAAGATTCTTGGTGATGAGAAACCCATAGATTGCAGACCTGCTGATCTTTTGGAACCCGAACTGGACAAAACAAGGAAAGAATTGGGAATTCTTGTTGAAACGGACGAAGACCTTCTCATCGCTGTGATCCTGGGAGAGGTTGGTAAGAAATTTTTGAGGAAGAAGTACGAGGAGAAGATCGGCGTGGACTTCAACTATCTCGAATCTCTCTCTGACTTTACCGATGACATGCCGGTGTATCCAGTGTAAATCTCAAAAACGTTGTAATCTCCTTCTCTCCTGTAAGCGATTCTGAAGCCATGCATTTCGAAAAATTCCCTTGCGAGGTACAGGCCCAGTCCTGTACCTTTGCTTTTTTTCTTTTTCTCGAAAAGATTTGCACGCACCTCATAGGGGATCTCTGGTCCGGGACCTTTCACGATGATCCTGTCTTTTTTCACGTGGACCTCCACCGGTCCTGAAGAATACTTCACAGCGTTTTCTATCACGTTGTAAAAGGCCCTGAAAAGCTTCATGGAATCAGCTTCGACTTCCACGACGTCATCGTACTTGAAAATGACTTTTCCTGGGAATTTTTCCACCACGTCGTTCACGAGTTCGACGAGATTAACCGGCTCTTTTCTCAACCTTTCAAGACCAGCTTCGAGCTTGGCGAATTCGTAGAATTCTTCTATGATCTTCTGTAAATTTTCGTCCTCAACCTCATTCCATACGAGCGATTTCACATCGTGCACAAAACCTGTGACGATGTCTTTCAATTTTTCCGTTTCTTTTTCCTGAATCAGCGAATTTTCGACTACCGAATTCACCTCTTCGGCGAGTTTTGTGATCTCATCGTTCAGGAAATCTTCGAATCGGTTTTTTCTGGCTACAGCTTCTCTGAGCTTCCTCAGTCTGCTGGTCACCAGAATATGAGTAGCGAGACTAACAAAGAGCGCTGAAAAGAAAGAGAAAATAACGACATCCACAAAGTTCATCCTGTTTCCCCAGAAGATTCCAAGTAAGGCTATATTCACAAGAAAGGTGATAAGAAAGGTTCTCAGAGATATCATCTTTCTCCCCCCGTGAACATGTAACCCACACTCCAGATAGTCTTTATGTATCGAGGACGGTTTAGGTCGTCCTCTATGGCTTTTCTGATTCTCTTTATGACTGTGTCCACAACCCTTGGTGAGACAGGGTCTTCCCAAAAGGTTTCCAGGAGTTTCTCTCGCGTGACGACTTTTCCGGCGTTTTCTGCGAGAAAGAGCAGTATCTCGAATTCTTTTTTGGGAAGATGTATTCTTTTCCCCTTCAAAAACACAGTAAAACCAGAGGCATCTATCTTCAGATCTCCGAAGTCGTACAGTCCCTTCTTTTCCCTCTCCAAAAATCTTTTCACTCTCACGAGAAGAATCTCTGGATTGAACGGTTTTGTCACGTAGTCGTCTGCCCCCGCTTCGAATCCTTTTAGAACGCTTTCATCATCGGAAAGGAGCGTTAGGAGTATCACCCAGGTTTCTGGTCGGGTTTCTTTTATCATCCTGCAGATCTCGTAACCACTGTAGTCTGGAAGCATGACGTCCAGAACCACAACATGAAAGGCTTCCTCGTCGTTCAAAAAATCTTCTCCTGTGAGGAAGGTCTTCACCCGTCCCAACTGCTGGAGTTTTTCACTCACCGTTTTCAGAATATTCTTGTCGTCATCCACAACGGCTATCTTCCACATCATGAGAATTTTAGCATTGGAAGGAAAGAAACGAAAGCGATGATCACAATGACCGGACCTGGTGGCAGGTCGAGATTGTAAGCGGTCAGAAACCCCGCGAAGAAAACGCCGGTGCTGAAGATGACGGATATTGTTGTGAGTGACCAGAAGGATTTTCCAAATATTTTCGAGACGAGACCAGGAAGGATCAGAAGGGCACCTGTGAGGATCACACCAACCACTTTAACGGTCGTCACCACGGTGATAGCGATGAACGAGGTGATCAGAAAACGGATGAGATCTGTTTTTATGCCATAAAACCTGGCCATTTTTTCATCCACTATGAAATACTTGATGTCCCATCTGAACACCACGGTGAGGATCACGCTCAGGGCAAGGACAACGGCCGTTATCGCGACGTCGGTGCTGTTCACAAGAAGCACGTCACCGAACAGATACCCCATCACATCTGTCTGATACCTTCCCGAAACAGAAAAGAGAACCACTCCAACGGCCATGAAGAAAGGAAGGAGGATGCCTATGGCACTGCTTTCGCTGATCCTGGAGCGAGAAAAGAGACTCACCGCAAAAGCGAAAAGAAGAGCCGTGGCAAAGGCAATCAATCTGTGATCCGCTCCGATGAGAGTGGCTGCGGCAAGCCCGGCAAAGACCGCGTGTGCGGTTCCATCTCCTATGAACTCCATCCTTCTAAAAACCACTATTGGAGAAACAAGGCCCGATAAAGACGCGACCAGGATTCCCCCAACGAAAGCTGTCCTTAAGAAACTGTACTCAGCGAGATCGTGAAAGAAGCTCAATCTCTCTCCCTCCCATGGTAGATCTCGTAGTGTCTTGTTCCTCTGATCCATATGTCGAAGTCTGTGAAGATTCTCTTGAGGTCTTCAGGGTTGATCGTTTCAGTTGGACCATGACAGTGAAGGGTCCTGTTGAGACACATGATGGTGCTGCATTCTTTGAACACCATTCCGATGTCGTGGCTGACCATGATGACTGTGATATTTTTTTCTTTCCTCAATCGGTTCAGAAGCTCGTAAAAGGAAGCCTTTCCCATTTCATCCACTCCAGCCTCAGGTTCGTCCAATACGAGAATATCCGGATCTGAAAGAAGGGCCCTCGCGAGTGAGAGTCTCTGGAATTCACCACCTGAGAGGTTCTTTATCGGATCGTTTTCTTTGTGAAGGATCCCCACATCTTTCAAGGTCGATCTCACCTTTTCCCAGTCTATCTTTCTGTACCTGCCGTACATTCCCATCGCAGCGAACTCTTTTACGGTGATGGGAAACTCTCTCTGAACCTGATGGAGCTGTGGAAGGTATCCTATCTTCCCTCTGACTTCTACCTTGCCTTCGTAATTCTTTATCTCCCCCACCAGAATTCTCACAAGTGTGGTTTTTCCTGCTCCGTTCGGGCCGATTATTCCAACGAATTCACCTTCTTCCACGGAGAAGGTTACATTCTTCAGGATCTCAAAATCGTTTATTCTGTAGGTCAGATTCTTCACTTCCACGATTTTCATTTCAACGCCTCCTGGATCACAGAAAGATTCTTTCTCAGGAGTTCCACGATCGTCTTTTCTCCGTTCACTCCGAGGGGATCGAGCACGAAGCTCTTCATTCTCAGTTCTTTTTCGAGACTCGAGAGAATCTCTGCCGGCTGCTGTGGTTCTCTGAACAGGGCAGCAATCTGTTCTTTTTCCTGAGGATCTCTTTGATCGTGGAAAAACTCGTGCTGTGTTCATGACCGCTGGAGAGTGGTATCAATTCCAGGCCGAATTCCTTGAAGAAGTACGTAAAACTCGGATGAGCCATCACCACTGTTTTTCCGGTGTAAGGGAGGAGTGTTTTGAAGGAATCTCTGATCACGGTGTCCAGTCCGCTTACGATCTCTTCTGCTTTCTGTCTTGTTTCACTCTGTTTTTCCGGGAATTTCTCGATGAGAACCTGGTACAGTCCAGGAACAATGTAGTATTTGAGGAAGAAAGGATCGAGCCAGATGTGAGGGTTCTCGTCGATGAGAAGAAGTGCTGGAATGAAGTCTGAAACGAAAACTGTCTTTTCTCTGTATTTTTCTAAATACGGCTCCAATCCGAGTCCGTTCGCTACGATCAGATCCGCTTCTTCCAGAGTCTTAGCGTCGGAAGGCTTTAGTGAAAACAAGTGTGGATTCGCTCCAGGGGGAACAAGGAGCTTTACGCTCGCCGTATCGCCGAGCAGCTGAGAAACGATGAGGTAGTACGGGTTTATCGTGGTCACGATAGTTTTGCCGAAACTCAAAACGGTGACAGCGAGTACTAGAAGGAGAAGAATCCTCCTCATTTTTCCACCTCCTTTTTGCATTCCTTACAGATTCCGTGTATCAGAAACAGATGACTTTCTTCAGAAAAATCGTACTTTTTCTGGAGTTTTTTAAGAAATTCATCCACGCATTCTTCGAAAGGAAAGAGCTTCCCGCATTTCTCACAGATCAAAAAGTGATAGTGTCTTTTCTTCTTGAAGAAGTATCTCGGGCCACCCACACTGAAAGAACCCACGAGGTTTCTTTCCTCTAAAAACTTCAATGCCCTGTAGACCGTGGAGAGATTAACATCCAGTTTTCGATGTATCTCCTCGGCAGTGAGAGGGACTCTGGAAGATTCGATTATCTCAAGAACGGCTTCCCTGTTTTTTGTCATCCTCATACTCTCACCTGCAAATGCAAAGCATTTGCAAGTTATATTGTACTACACACAGTCGCTGATTTCAAGATATCATTCAAACATTGTACTGATGATATATTTCTCAGTATTCATCGTGCTCTCCGATTATACCGTATTATGGTATAATGAAAATGGATGGCAGATGTCGTATTCGTCGAAGCTGAGTTCTTCGATTTTTTGAAAATATAACTTTGTTAAAACAAAAATCAGGAGGTGATTCGATTGAAGGTGAAATACTACACCAGCATAACACAGGTGGAACAATTGTCTCCTGAAGAAAGAGGGAGGTTGAAGAGGGTAGAGGAAAAGTACCGATTCAGAGCCAACTCTTATTACTTGAGTCTCATAGACTGGTCAGACCCTGATGACCCTATCAGGAAGATCATAGTACCCGAGGAGGACGAGCTAGAAGAATGGGGAACGCTGGATGCTTCTAACGAAAAATCTTACACCGTTGCAAAGGGGCTTCAGCACAAATACCCGGACACGGCCCTCTTTCTTGTGAACGATGTTTGTGGTGGATTTTGCAGATTTTGTTTCAGGAAGAGACTCTTCATAAACGTTGGAGCCGAAGTCATACGAGACATCACACCTCAACTCGATTACATCCGCACTCACAAAGAGATAACGAACGTTTTGCTCACGGGAGGAGATCCGCTGCTTTTATCGACAGAAAAGCTGGAAAAGATAGTGAGTTCCTTGAGAGAGATAGATCACGTTCAAATTATCAGAATAGGTAGCAAGATACCAGCGTTTAACCCTTACAGAATAATAGACGATCCGGATCTGTTGAAGATGATCAGAAAGTACAGCACAAAAGAGAAGAAGATATACGTGATGACACAGTTCAACCACCCCCGGGAACTGACCAGGGAAGCGATAGAAGCGGTGAATCTTTTGAAAGACGCAGGAGCGGTGCTTTGCAATCAGACTCCTCTTCTGAGGGGAATAAACGACGATCCTGAAGTGCTCGGTGAGCTTCTGGACAGACTTTCCTTTGTTGGAGTGACTCCCTACTACGTGTTCCAGAACAGGCCTGTTTCTGGAAACAGGAAATTCGCCGTTCCGATTGAAGAGGGTTACGAGATCTTCACGAAAGCGATTTCGAACATATCTGGTGTCGCCAAGCGGGTCAGATACGTTATGTCTCACAGAACAGGGAAGATAGAAATCGCAGCCCTCACGAAAAATTTCATCGTTTTCAAATACCATAGAGCACACGATGAGAAGAATAGAAGAAAAGTCATGGTGTACAAGAGGAATTCCCAGGCGCTCTGGTTCGACGACTACAGTGAACTTTTGGAAGAATACACCGTGTGAATCCCCCTGCCGGAGATTAAAAGTGGTTGAAACTCACTTTCACTTCTTCTCTTGGATACTTGGGTTTCGGATCGTCCGGGTATCCAACCGGGAGTATTACCTCAAATCTCAAATCTGATGGTGTGTTCACGATTTTTGCTATTTCATTTGGATTCGGCGGTGTGTACGGGACGGTTCCAAGTCCCTGTTCTTCCAATGCGAGGAGAAGATATCCGATCGCGAGCCAGACAGATTCTCTCGAATAGGGTGCGTCTTTTTTTGAGAACACGAGCAGAAGATATGGTGCTTCTTCGAGAAAGGGTTTTTTCCAGTTGAAACTGTTTTCGTTGAGCCATTCTTTAAGTTTTCCTCTCACGTTTTCGTAGAAGTCTTTCTCGGCCTTTTCACAGGTTTCCCTGATTTGTCTTTTCATTTCTTCATCTTCTACGACGAGAAATCTCCAGGGTTGAGCATTCATTCCCGAGGGAGCCTCGTTCGCCATCTTCAGACAGTACATCAACTTCTCAATGGAAGGCTTTTCTTCTCTGAATTTTCTCACGGTCTTTCGCTGTTTTGCAAGGTCGTAGAGCATCCTCATACCCCCGTGAAGATGTATTTTGGAATGCGAGCCTTCACAGTCTTAGCGGGATTCACGAGCTGAGAGATACCCACATCGACGGAGAGACTGGCAAGCATGTAGGCATCTGTGAAGGGAACGGTTTTCCTCCTCTGGATGAACCACACCGCTTCGCGTGTGACTTCTTTCAGAGCCTCTTCGATATCTGGAAGAGAAACGATGATGTAGTAGGCATCGTTCGTTTCAATCACGGGCCATTTGATTTCTTCCTTGGATACATCGATCTCCACAACCACTTTTGCAGGGACTTCGCACGCGGAGACGCACACTTCTCCGTCTCCCATCGTTGCGTGGACGTCTCCCAGAGCAAGAAGTGCACCTTCCTGGAACACTGGAAGGTGCACCGTGACGTTCTCTGTTATCTCTTTCGTGTCCATGTTTCCCCCATGTCTGTGGGCCGTTCCCGTTGGGTACTCTCCTTCCTGAGGTGCGACACCGATCACTCCTACCATCGGATGAATTGGAATCCTCACACCATCGAACAGAACGGCCCATTTCTCTATTTCCAGTTCTTTTGTGTGAAAACCCTCTACTTCGTCACCGAGAACTCCGAACCCCTTGCCAGTTACGATCACTCCTCTTCGAGGAAGTTCTATCCTCTTTATCCGAACCTTCAGTGTGTCTCCGGGCTTTACACCGTTGACAAATACAGGTCCCGTCGCTGGATTCACCTTCGAAAAATCGATTTTATCGTAACTACCACCGAGTGCGTCGAGTGTTTCGAACACGACCTGTTCACCAGGGTATACCTCTTCTACGGGTGCCATGTTCGCTGAAAACGAGTATACACACCTCTGGGCTGGCACAACCTTCATGCTCTCATCTCCTCACTCACACTTTGACCAGCCGCAGTTCTTACAGCTCACGCATCCCTCTTGCTTTATCAGGGAATTCTTTGAGAGACAAACGGGACAGTACACGTTTCCTTCGTCATCCACGTAGTAACCGCTTTGCCATCTGAGGTTGTGCGCCACTATGAACTTTTCTCTTTCGATCGGCTCTTCCTCGCTCTCTGGTGCCTCTTTACCCGTTCTGAGCCACAGTTTTGCGAAGTCTTCAAGCGCTTTCTTGATTTCTTCGGCGAGACCCTTGCAGTATTCTCCTTTCACCTTCGAAAGCTGTTCCACTATTTCATCTATTGAAACTCCAGCTCTGAGCGCTACTGAAGAGAGTCTTCCTATCGCTTCGGCCATTTCACTGCCGTTGGAAATGAATATCTCCACTGCTTCTCCCGTGTCGTCGAAAGATATCGTTATGTAAGTGGTACCATCGGGCCTCTTGTACTTCCTTGTGACACTTCTGAGAGTATCTTTTCTCGGTCTTGGGTGGAGCTTCAGCTTCTCATCGACGACGAAGAACTGGACCTTTGGAGCCTCCGGTGTCTTCAAGGCTTTCGTCAGCACTTGCGTTTGCAGAGAGCCATCTCTGTACACGGTGATGCCCCTAACGTTTGTTCTGAGGGCTTCAAGGTACACGTTGAGAACATCATCCACGGTTGCGCTCTGAGGCATGTTGATCGTTTTGGAGATGTTGTTATCAACGTACCTCTGGAAGGCATCCTGCATGAGGAGGTGATCCATTGGATCTATATCGAGTGCGACTACGAAGACCTTCTTTATCTTCTCTGGAACATCCGGGATATCCTTCAAGCTTCCCTTCTCTATGAGTTCTTTCTCTATCTTCTTGAGGATCTCCGGATTCAATTTCTCTCTGAGCACCTGGTTCACGTAGAGAAGAGGCTCTTTCGTCCCGTCTTCCTTCGTCACGAATCTGGTGTATGCGAGGAGGAAGTTTGGTTCCAATCCTGACGAAGTGTCTGCTATGTTCGAGATCGAACCGGTGGGTGCGATCGTCAGAAGAGCGACGTTTCTTCTGAACTCTTTTGTCATCTTCATGACTTCTCTTATTTCATCGTCGTAGTTGCTCATACCCATAGCGAAAGGCACGAAGTTGTCTTCCGTTCTGTACCTCGAGATCTCAAGGAGCGGGAAGTTCCCTTTTTCTTTTCCGAGTTCATAGGAAGTTCTGTGTGCTTGGAGCGCTATGAAAGCCATGAGATTGGCCGCGAAATCACGAGCTTCCTGAGAATTGTAAGGAATTTCGAGCTTGTAGAGGAGATCGGCAAATCCCATTATTCCAAGACCGAGCCTTCTGCTCTCTTTGACTGCTTTTGTGATCTTGTCTATTGGAAACACGTTCACATCGATGACGTTGTCGAGGAAACGAACGGCTATCTGGACGAGTTCCTGAAGCGCTTCTAAATCCACAAAACCATTGTTATAGAACTTTGCAACATCGATGGAACCGAAGTTGCAGGCTTCGTAATCTGAAAGCCCGATTTCACCGCACGGATTGGTCGAGTTGATCTTTCTGTGCGGGTAGAGTGGATAGTATTTGTTCATCTCTCCGAGGAAGGCAAGTCCCGGGTCTCCACTCTTCCAGGCATTTGTAGCGATCTTTCTGAAGAGTTCTCTGATCTTAACCTTCTTCCTGATCGTGCTTCTTGGATGAGAAAGCTCGAGTTCACCGTCTTCTTCGTAGAGTTTCAGAATCTCTTTCTTGTCCATTGGAAATCCAACAGAGAGGTTGAAGAAGTTCAGCACCGCTTCTCCCGTGTTTTCTTTCTTTGCGTCTATGAATTCTTCTATGTCGGGATGGTTTATGTTCAAGATGCCCATCAGTGCCCCGCGTCTTCTGTAACCCTGTTTCACAACGGAGATGGCGGAGTTGAAAACGTGCATGAAAGAAACGGGACCGGACGCTTTTCCGTGTGTGCCTGCCACAAAACTGCCCTTCGGCCTCAACTCAGAAAAGTTACTCCCCACTCCTCCTCCCACTTTCGTTATGAGTGCGTACTCTTTCACCGCTTCAAAGATCTCTTCGATGCTGTCGCCAACGGGTACTACGAAGCACGCGGAGAGCATATGAAGATGGTTTCTCGATCTGTAAATTTCTTCGTAATCTTCCAGTGTCATCTGATCGATGGGCTTCCACAGGAGATCGTGCTTCACCCCGAGTCCTGCGTTGAAGAGGGTGGGACTGTTTGGAATGAAGATCCTCGCTTTCAAAACTCTGAAGAAGGTATCCTCCCATTCTTTTATTCTGTCGAGTTTTTCGTTCTTCTTGTACGATGGGTTCAGAAGCTCTGCCGTTGCTACAACTCTTGCCACCCTTCTTGCCACGTCTTCCCATTTCGTTTCCAGATAATTCCCATCCAGATCCTTCATGAAATACCTGTCTCTGAGGATTATCTGAGCATTTTTTGAAGGTTCAACATCGATCCACTTTGAGATCAAATCGGACAACTTCATGCTCTCCCTCCTATTTTTTAACAACATATTGTGTATTTTTTCACAGCGATTCAACATTTGGTAGGGTTTCCCGAGAAATTATACATCACCATCCCGGTGGATATTCTGAAACAGTATCGGAAAATTTCTAAAGAATTTCCCATGGTATCCTTTTGAAGATGAGAGTAAAAGAGATAAATGTTAAGAGCGCACTGACTTATTCCGAATCGAAAAGAAGGTACACTCTCAGCCCTTACGTGGGCTGTACCAATGCCTGTGTGTACTGTTACGCCAGTGATTACGCACGGCGATACAGAGAGATGAACTGGAAGTCAGAAATCATCGTGAAACGAAACATAGCCGAAGTTCTCAGAAAAGATATCATCAAGAAGAAACCACACCACGTTTTCATGAGCACCATGTGTGATCCGTATCAACCTATCGAGAAAGAGTACAAGCTCACTCGAAGATGTCTCGAAGTCTTTCTGGAGTTCCCGCTTCTGGAAATCGAGGTGATGATTCTCACAAAATCCACACTCGTTTTAAGGGACCTGGACCTGTTTAAGAAGATGAGAAGAATCTCGGTTGGACTCAGCGTCACAACTGATGACGACGAAATCCGGAAGATGTTCGAGCCCAACGCGAGTTCCATAGAGGAGAGAGTGGAGGTTTTGAAGGTGCTGAAAGAAAATGGAATAAGGACCTGTGTTTTCATCAGTCCCATGCTTCCCATGAACCCGAAAAAGCTGGCGAGCGTGTTGAAACCTCACGTGGATTGCGTGTTTATCGACGACATGCACTATCGATGGCGTGTGAAGGATTTTTACGAAAAACTAGGGTTTTCCTGGGCACTTGAGAATGAGTACTTCGAAAGAACTCGAAAAGAACTACTTGAACTCTTTCAATAAAGAGGGCAGAGCGCCCTCTTTTCAAGATCTGAACATCTCTTTGAGAGATGTGTAGAGTTTTTTGAATTTCTCGTGTAGTTTTTCGTAGGTTTCTGTGTTTTCAACAGCAGGGTCAGTGTAACTCTTCACGCGGAACCACTCTTTCGAAATTTTCGCGGGATTTTCTCCCATTGAGCCAGACACTGCGAGGATCGCTGCACCGTAAGACGCCCCTTCATCCACGGCTGGTTTTTGTATTCTCAATCCTGTCATATCTGCGAGCATTTTGTTCCATACCCTGCTCTTTGAACCTCCTCCTGTAATTCTCACACTGTTGAGAACCACCTTGAGTTCTCTCAGTATATCGAACGAATCTTTGATACCGAAGGCAACGCCTTCGAATATGGCTCTCACCATATCCCACTTGGTGTTGTACGAGGATATACCGAAGAAAACACCCCTCGCGAATGGATCTCTGTGTGGTGTCCTTTCACCGTTGAGATACGGCAGGAAGATTATCCCGTTTGATCCTGCAGGAATTTTATCCACCTCTTCGTTGATTGTTTCGTAATCTTCGCTCAGGAATTTTTCCTTGAACCACTCCAGTGAATAGGTAGCGGAGAGCATCACACCCATGTGGTATCTTGTTTCTGGAACGGTGTGTGCAAAGAAATGTACTCTACCCTTTGGATCGGGCTGATTCCCTTTTGTGGGTGCCAGAACGGTTCCTGAAGTACCGAGACTCACCATCACGTCACCCGGTTCTACGACGGCTATTCCAAGAGCTGCACAGGCGTTGTCGGCTCCTCCGCCTATCACAAGCGTGTCTTCGGAGAGACCGAGATCCGACGCTACTTCGGGTTTCACATTTCCAACCACGCCGTTCGACGGTATTATCTCTGGAAGAACACTTTCCGGTATGTTGAGTTCTTTCAATACGTCCTTGTTCCATTCCATCTTTGACACACTGTACATCACCGTTCCGGAGGCGTCGGAATGCTCCGTTTTCACCTCACCGGTGAGCATGTAGTTTATGAAATCTTTCGGAAGCATGATTTTTGAGATTTTTTCGTAGATCTCAGGTTCATGCTTTCGGATCCAGAGTATTTTTGGGAGTGTGAAACCGGGCAAAATAGGATTTCCGACGAGCTTGAGAACGTTTTCCTCTCCGCCGAGGATCTGGGTGGCTTCTTCACACTCTTTGTATGTTCTCTGATCGCACCAGAGGATGGCATTTCTCAGGACTTTACCGTTGTCATCTATTGCTACAAGACTGTGCATCTGCCCGCTGGTGGAGATCGCTCTTATTTTGCCGCCCATTTCTTTCGATCTGTCGGAGAGGTTTTTCAGTATTTTTCTCACCGCCTCCCACCAGGAGAAGGGATCCTGCTCTGCCCAGGCGGGCTGAGGAGTGAGCATCATTAGTCTTTCGTTCGCAGTAGCGAGAATCTCTCCCTTCTCGTTCACAAGAATTCCCTTGACGCCGGTCGTTCCCACATCGAGTCCCACGTACAGGTTCATTATGCGACCCTCCCGTTCTGTTTTTTCTGTCCAGATGCGTAGTACATTATTTCCTCCTGGGTGACTTTTTTCTCTCTGTTGTCCAGAACGGCTGTGATTTCACCTTCCCACATGACGATTATTCTATCGCTGAGATTCAGTATTTCTGGGAGTTCCGAAGAGATCATGATCACAGCTTTTCCCTGTGCGGCGAGTTCTCTGATCATTCTGTGTATTTCTGCCTTTGCACCAACGTCTATTCCGCGTGTTGGTTCGTCGAAGATCAGAATATCCACATTCGTGGCGAGCCATTTGGCAAGGACCACTTTCTGCTGGTTTCCGCCCGATAGATTTTCTGTTATTTGATAAATGGAAGGCGTTTTTATGGAGAGTCTTTTTACATAGTCTTCTGAGATCTCTTCTTCTTTTCTTTCATCGAGCACGAGCCTCCATTTGCTGATTTTTTTCAGTGATGGGAGCACGATGTTGTCCTTCACAGTCATTCTCAAAACGAGTCCCTGAAGTTTTCTGTCTTCAGGAATGAGTCCTATCCCCATCTTTATGGCATCTTCCGGATTTTTTATTTCAACTTTCCTTCCGTTAACGTATATGTCTCCAGATTCCTTTTGATTCACTCCGAACACCAAGAGCATCGTTTCAGTTCTTCCAGCCCCCACAAGTCCCGCGAATCCCAGAACTTCTCCCTTTCTCACTTCAAAAGAAACATTCTTCACTTTATCCTTCCATCTCAGGTTTTTGACTTCGAGTGCAATTTCTCCGGGTCTGGTCTCAATTCCGTGTGGGAAAAACTCCACTTCACGTCCTACCATCATTTTTATGATCGTGTCCACATCGAATTCTCCTTTTTTCAACTCGCCGACTCTTTTTCCGTCTCTCATCACAACGATCCTGTCACTTATCCTCATAACTTCGTCCAGTCTATGTGAAACGAAAACGACAGAAATACCTCTACTTTTCAACATTTCTATGATTTCGAAGAGTCTTTCTGTCTCTTCGACAGTGAGAGATGATGTGGGTTCATCCATGAAGATGATCCTGGGTTCTTTAACCAGTGCCTTACATATCTCCACCATCTGTCTCTGGGCGGTGGTGAGATTTCTCACCAGAGCGTCTGGAGAGAATTTGGCGCCGATGAGATCGAGCAGTTCTTTAGATCTTGTGTACATATAGTTCTCATCAACTCTACTGGAAAGGGTTCTTTTCTGTCCTCTGACAGCTTCATAGGCGAGAAAGATGTTTTCCGCCACAGTCATGTTGTCACACAGGTTCAGTTCCTGATGGATAACACTTATACCCTTTTTGAACGCGTCGACCGGAGAGTGAAATTCTACCCTTTCGCCGTTGACCAGAATTTCTCCCGCATCAGGTTTGAGGACACCCGTCAGAATTTTTATGAGGGTGGATTTACCAGCACCATTTTCACCTATCAGAGAGACAATCTCGTTTTCGTAAACCTCAAAATCGACGTTGTCCACAGCCACAACTCCAGGGAATCTTTTCACTATGCCCTTTGCTTTCAGTATCTCCATTCGATCACCCCTGAAAACGAGGAGGGGAAACACCCCTCCTCGTGTTTTTCAGAATTTTATTGGAATTCCGAGTTCTTCCATCTTCTTCAAATATTCATCGAGGTTCTCTGGTGTGACCACGTCAACACCTGTGTCGATCACGTAGTCAACCTTTCCATCAACCTTGACTTTCGGAAGCATCATCAGAGTGTTCTGAACACCTATCTTGTTCATCAGATAAAGAACTGTGACTGACAGGTATCCCATCATGTAAGGTCTCTGCCCCATTGTTGCCTGAATAACTCCCTCTTTCACGTACTGAAGAATATCGGGTGTTGTATCGAAACAGACGATCTTCACTTTCCCAACTTTTCCAGCATTTTTCACCACGAGTGCCTGAGAAGGTCCGTTGTAGGCGTACACACCGAAAAATGCATCGAGATCTGGATGGGCATTGAGGGCAGCTTCCGCCAGAGACACAGCCCTTGCACCGTCTTCTTCATCGTTGAGAATGTCGACTATTTCTATCTCTGAATCCTTGATGGCGTCTTTGAACCCCTGGATTCTCTGAAGGGAATTCATAGCCGTCAGTGAACCCGTTCCTATGACGACCTTACCCTTTCCTCCAAGGAGCTCCTTCATGATGAGACCGGCTGTGTAACCCGCCTGGTAGTTGTCCGTTCCGATGTAGACGTACCTTCCGCTGTCTGGAGAGTCTGTATCGAGAGTGACAACAGGAATACCCATCTCAAGGGCTTTCTTGATGGTGGGGATGACTGCAGTTGGATCGGACGGTGCGATCGCAATACCGTCCACGCCCTCGGCTATGAAAGATTCGAGCATCTGAAGCTGGGCGTTGATATCTTCCTTTTGTGGGACGAAGAACTTCGTATCCACTCCGAGGGCCTTCCCCGCCGCTTTAACACCCTGTTCCACCTGTGACCAGTAAGGATGGACGGATTTTCCGATAACACCTATGGTGAGAGCCAGCGACAGACCAGCAACCAGGAGAACCGAAAGAAAAACCAGAAGTTTCCTCATGATAACACCCCCTTGAAAGATGGTTTATTCCACATACACCCACATCTTTTTTCTGTACACCGGATCTTCAGGGTTCACTCCTTTTCTTTTGAAAAGCTCGCTCAGAGTGACGAATTCGTATCCACGTTTTTTCAATTCTGGGATCAGTATCTCCAGGACTTCGACGATCGGATGCGGCTCCGGCTGTACGTCGTGAAGAAGAATTATTGCACCATCTCTTACGCCTTTCAGTACGTTGTTTACTATCTTTTGGGGATCTCTATCGCATCCTGCCCAGTCGTAACCGAGAACGCCACTCACAAACGGCATGTTTATCACATCGAACATGGTACCGCTCACTGCCAAGTTTGGTGGCCTGAAGAATCGAGGTTCTTTTCCTGCGTATTTCTTGATAAGCTCGTTCGTGCGTTCGATGTGATCTTTTATCGTCTCAGGATCTTTTTTGTCAAGTGGTTCATAATTCCACGAGTGATTTCCTATTTCACATCCCATGGATATCATTCTTTCGAGGATAGCTCGAGTACTTTCGTTCAACCTCTGTCCCACAACGAAAAAGGTAGCTACAACACCGTGTTTTTCAAGAGTGTCCAGTACTGCGGAGGTGAGTTTTACATCAGGACCGTCATCGAAAGTGAGCGCCACCAGTTTCACTCCGTTTTCCTCCTTGGAGTTCACTTTTGAATCAATTGAAAAAAGCAAAACTGTTGTCAAAAAGATCGAAAGAAAAACCAGAAGTCTTTTCATGACCCACCCACCTGTTATTTGCTTGCAAGTCTCCTTCTCAATATGTCGAGAGTTACTGCCACAACTATGACGATTCCGATGACTACATTGTGCCAGTACGTCGAAACGTTGAGAAGAACGAGAGCGTTCCAGAGAAGACTAATGATACTCGCGCCTACGATTGCTCCTAAAACACTTCCTTCTCCTCCCGCGAGACTCGTTCCACCGATCACGGTAGAGGCTATGGCATAGAGTTCGTACATATTACCAACACCTGGTTGCCCTTGAGAAAGCCTTGCCGCAATGATTATCCCCACCACACCGGCAAGGAACCCTGATACCATGAACGCTATCATTCTCACCCTGTCCACGTTCACCCCGGAAAATCTTGCGGCGACTTCGTTACCGCCGGAAGCCCTCAGGTGTTTTCCGTAAACGGTCTTTCTGAGGAAGAAATCTGCCACAAGAGCCACTGCAAGGAGAATCCACACCGGGATCGGTATCTTCAAAAATTCACCCTGCCCGATTTTCAAAAAAGAAGACGGGAGTCCGATTATAGGCCATCCCTTTGTGATCACGGCTGCCATGCCTCGGGCGATTGTCAGTGTTCCAAGGGTGATGATAAAGGCGGGAACCCTGAGTTTTGTGACGAACAAGCCGTGCCACGCACCTGCTCCTATAGAAAACAATAGAATGAGAATCACAGAGATCCACACGGGAACACTGTGAGTCATGAGCCAGGCGACCATTACCCCTGTGAGCGCCACCATAGAACCGGGGGAGAGGTCGATGGCTCCTCCCCCGGAGATGATGACAAAGGTTTCACCGATAGCTAACAGGCCAAAGATCGCTATCTGCCTTCCGAGAGCCTGAAGATTGAATGCCGTCAGAAAGCGGGGATTCAGGATAGCCGTGAAGACAGCCAGACTGACGAGAGCAACTAAAGGGCCGAGTTCTCTGAAAGTTCTCTTCTTAAATTTCGAAGCCAAGCTATCTCCTCCTCAGTAACACCTGTTGAATATTTCTTCCATGTCCTTCGCGGTTAAGTTACCGGGAGTTACAACAACCACTCCATTCAGTATCCTGTAGCCGGTTTCTGCCATCTTTGGAATATCCTCTTTTTTCACACCCAGTTCACTGAGTCTCTTGTTGAGACCGAACATTTCCTGGAAGTCTCTCAGTTTCTTGATAGCGATCCTTCCAGCTTTTCTATCGTCTGTTTCGTAAACGCCGAACACTTCCCTTCCAACGATGGCGAGTCTCTCGTAGGCGTGATCGAAGATGTATTCGAACAGGTACGGACCTGTGATGCACAGACCAAGACCATGGGTGATTTCTGGATAGAAACCACTGAGACCATGCTCCAGCGCGTGGTTTGCGATCACACCGGTCAGAGTCTCTGTGATTCCTGCTTCAGTACTGGCCCAGGCGAGGTTCGTTCTGGCTTCCATATCTTCTCCGTTCTCGTAAGCAACTGGGAGATATGTCACAATCCTTTTCATGGCGTCCAGGGCGAGGACATCCGAGTAAGGATTCGCATTCACGTTGAGGAAGGCTTCTATAGCGTGATAGAACGCATCCATAGAGGTGTACGCGGTCTGGTCTTTCGGTAATGTCTTCATCACTTCAGGATCCACAAGGGAGAGAACGGGAAAGGTGTTTCTATAGCCTATTCCCACTTTTTCTTTCGTTTGGGGATTTGTGATCACCGCAAATGGATCTGCCTCGGTTCCCGTTCCGTGTGTGGTGGGTATAGCAACAACGGGGATGGATTTTTCTGGAATCTTTCCACCACCTACGGGAACGTAATCCCAGAATTTTCCTTCATTCGGAGCGGTAATAGAAATCGCTTTTGCGCTGTCTATTGGACTTCCTCCACCAAGTCCTATGATGAAATCTATTTTCTCTTTTCTCACGATTTCTGCAGCCTCATCGACGTGATCCGATATCGGGTTGGGAATTATTTTGTCGAAGACGAAACTTTCCACTCCTGCTTTCTTGAGAAGATCTACCACTCTCTGCAAAAGGCCGGTCTTCTTAGTGCTGGAGCGCCCTGTCACAATCAATGCTTTTTTTCCGAGCTTTTTTGCCCTTTCTTCCAGTTCGTCCACCGCTCCCACCCTGAAAATGATCTCCGTTGGAAGATAGGATGAAATTTTGAACATACTGTCACCTCCTTTTGAAAATCAACATCTCTCCAGCCAAGGTTCGGTGCATGGATCAACAGTCTCTTTTCAGTGTTCACTATTCCTGGAAGCGAAAACACCAGCTTTGAGATGCTCTCGTTCAGTGTATGGGTTCTGAGGATGTTCTCGTAAGATTCCTTCACTTTTTCTTTGAATTCTTCAAATACCCTTGGAGTGGGAAACCTTTCCACAATTCTCCAGGTTCCATCCAGGAAACCTACGGCCACAAGTGTTTCAAGAACTTCCACGTTGTATATGATCGCTGTGACAAACGATCTTGTAGGCCCATATGTCACAGCCCGTCTTCTTCGGCCCGTTGCCATCCCTTTTTCTTCTATTAAACCTTCGTTAATCAACTCCTCAACGATTCTCCAGATCGCACTCTGAGCAAGACCCGTCTTTTTTGCAATCTCAACTCTACTATTTGACTTCTTCTATTATGTCCTCGACAGCCAGTACGGCCGCGCCCACGAGGTTGGAACTGATGTTTCTGAATTCTGTGGTTCTGATTTTCAGATCCTTCACAGCGGCCTTCAAAGCTCTTTGATGGACAAAGTCTTTTACAATATCGAGAAAACTATCACCAAGATCGACGACTTCCCCACCAAGGATCACGAGTTCAGGATTCAATATGTTCACCAGGTTCACGATGCCGACCGCTATGTTTTCCGCAAATTTCATCAGTATTCTTTTTGCATCGTTTCTCTGCTTCAGCGCCTGGAATTTCTCTATTGCGTTTTTTCCAGGGAGTTCTTTCCCGTACTGCTCGATCGCCCAGTTGATCGAAGAGACGAGTTCCCAGCAACCCCAGTTGGAACAGTGGCACTGCCTGTCGGAGTACATGTTCACTGTCATGTGCCCTGCTTCACCCGCTGTAAAAGAAGGACCTCTGAAGATCTTTCCATCGATCATCAATCCCGCTCCAACACCCTCTCTTATGATGATAAAAACGGCTTCTTTCACGTTTCTCAGATCTTCTGAGTGGTACTTTTCGGCGAGCATGGAAAGATTCGCCTCGTTGTCCGCAAGAACGGGAACATCGACTTTGAGGAGTTCTTTTATACTCACATTCTCCCACTCAAGGTTTGGGGCGAGAAGTATTTTCTTTTCTTCCATATCAACCATTCCTGGAACGGAAAGAGAGATTCTTGAAATTCTATATTCACCTGAGATGCGTTCGTAGATTTCTTTGACTATGTTGAAGAATTCCACTGGTTCCCTCGGTGTGTTGAAAGTTCCCCTCGGTTCTACTTCTCCGTCGAAAAATCCAACACCGTAGGTCGTTATATTCACTCCTATATCGAAGACTAAACTCAAAAAGGCGTTCTTTCTTAGATCGAGGAGAATTCTTCTTCTTCCGGGAGAATTTTTCCCCATCGTACCGATCTCTCTTATATAACCTTCATCTATGAGTTCTTTCGTGAGTCTTGTTACACTGCTCGGCGTGAGCCCTGTGACCTCCGATATGTCTGATCTGGAGATGGGATGGTTTTCGTGAATCACCTTGAGGATGCTCTTTTTGTTGAGGATTTTTATTCTCGGAGAGTTGTATTTCAACTTCGATTCCTCCTTTTGGATCGTAATATTATCTTCTCATTAATTATATGCGGGAAATAATTTAAAATCAAGGTCGGATATCTGTTGTTTTCTCCATTTTCGACTGCTTAATAGGAATTATGGGTTTTTAACCTTAAAAATTGTAATTTTTCGGAGATTTCCTTCAGGCCTCTGGCGGTCACTCTCTCTTTTTCTTCAGATTGATACCATCCTTCGGTAAAACCGTATCTTTCAGCCAGTTCTAAAATTTTTTCGTACTCGTCCTGGTTCAGTTTTCTGCTTATTTCGGGAAATTTCTGGGCGTCAAAGTGAGGGATGTACTGATTCATTATGGAGAGAGGAATTCGTGTGGACAGGCTTGAAAGGAAAGAAAAAATTTCAGAATAATCCACCACGTTTCCAGGAAGAACAAGAATTCTCACAATGAGGCCTTTCATTTTTTCTTCGTCGAAGACACCCACCTGTCTGAACATCTCGATGATGGCCTTCTGAACAACTGTCCAGTAATCCGGGGTTTTTGAGTACTTTTTAGAAGCTTCGTTGTCCGAATATCTCACATCGGAAAGATAGATATCAACGGCACCTTCTAAAAGTCTGAGAATCTCGAGGTCTTCGTATCCGCTGGTGTTGTAGACGATGGGAAGGTTCAATCCATTTTCAATGGCGATTCTCAGGGCTGAGATTATGAACGGAAGGTGTGGTGTGGGGGTGACAAGATTCAGGGTCTTCGCACCGTGTTTTTGCAGGATCAAGAATATCTCCGCAAGGTCTTCCACTTCAACCTCTGTTCCTATTCCTTTCTGGCTGAATCCCATGTTTTGACAGTATACACATTTCATGTTACAACCGCTGAAGAACACCGTACCCGCACCCGTTTTTCCAGAGATGGGAGGTTCTTCACCGAAGTGAAGAACCGCGTTGGATATCTTCGCTCTGGCGGGCAGTCCACAGATTCCGGTGGTTCTGTATCTATCAACACCACACTTTCGAGGACAGAGTTCGCACTTTTCAAGGTTGTCCCAAAGTGTGGTTTCGATCTCTTTTATTCTCTCAATTTTCTTTTTCGACATACTCGATTTTTGCTCCCAGTTTGCTGAATTTGTCTATGACATCTTCGTAACCTCTGAATATGTGTTCAACGTTGCTTATCTCTGTAACACCATCCGCTATGATTCCCGCTATGAGAAGGGCAGCGGTTGCTCTGAGATCCGTTCCCTCAACAGGGGCACCGCTGAGCTTTTCAACTCCTTTCACTATGGCAACGTTTCCAGAAACTTCTATGTCCGCTCCCATTCTTTTCAACTCGTCCACGTGTAAGAACCTCGTTTTGAAGACGTTTTCGGTTATAACCGAGACTCCCGACGCTATCGATAGATACGCCATCATCTGAGGTTGGAGATCCGTGGGAAAACCAGGGTACGGATTCGTTGTAACATCCACCGCTTCTGGTCTTTCTCTCATTTCGATCTCTACTTCGTTTCCAAAAACTTTAAGTTTTACCCCTGTTTCTTCTAGTTTCTCAAAAAAGTTCGTGAGATGATCCGGGTTCACGTTCTTCACCAGACCTTTTCCTCGACTTGCTGCGATGGCTACCAGGTACGTTCCAGCTTCTATTCGATCGGGAATGATGCTGTATTCAACTCCCTGCATTTTCTCCACGCCTTCAATCACTATTCGGCTGGTTCCGGCTCCTTCAATACGTCCACCCATTCTGTTTATGAAATTTTGAAGGTCCACGATTTCAGGTTCCATGGCGGCGTTTTCTATCACCACACGAGTGCCTTCCAGGAGAGCCGCTGTGGTCATCAGGTGTTCCGTGGCACCAACGCTTGGAAAAGGAAGGGTAATCGTCACCTGGTCGGTTCTTCTTTCAAAGGTGGCTTCAACAAAGCCGTGTTCCACTTTTATCGAGAATCCCATTTTTTTGAGACCTTCAAGATGAAAGTCCACAGGTCTGACACCTATGGAACACCCGCCTGGAAGAGCAACTTTCGCCCTTCCAGTTCTCACAGCGATCGGACCGAGCACGTTGAAGGACGCCCTCATCTTCCTGACAAGTTCGTAAGGTACTTCCTGTGAGATATCGTTTTCTCTTTTGATCTTCAGTTCGTTCTCGTCGAATTCCACTCTGAATCCAATGGATCTCAGGATGTCTATCATGACGAAGACATCTTGGAGTCTCGGTACGTTTTTGAGAATTATCTCTTCATCGCATAGAATCGCCGCTGCCATTATTGGAAGAGCAGCGTTTTTTGAACCCGATATCTCCACTTCTCCTTCGAGAACGGTACCACCCTGAACGACCAGTTTGCCCAATCAAGCCACCGCCTTTTCAAGATCGAGGATCGCCTTTTCCAGATCCATGAAATCTTCAGGATAGCTTTTGTATGCAATCGAGTATTCGATGTCTCCTATACTTTCGATGTGATTTTTTATTCTCTCTTCTATATTCGGAGCCGTTTCTTTTCCAACACCGATTACGAAGAGTGCAAAAGTATCATCGGAGTATCTGCCCACACTATCTAAGGGTACCCTCACGCATTCTTTGAGAACTTTTCCTATCTTCATCAGCGCTTTTTCTCTTTCATTCTCAGATACCTTTGTTTTCACAAAGAATATCGTGTAAGGTGTGTTCTCTTCGAAGGCCCTCTGATGTTGATAAGATAGGAGTCTCAGGAAATGGTCTTTCGCGTACACTCTTGTCAGTGGATCGATCATTTTTGTAGTTCCCAGCTTTTCAAAGAAATCGTCGAACACCTGGAATTGTTTCTTCATGACTTCGTTGTATTCTTCTATCAGAGCCTCGAGCTCCTGCTCTCTCTGCTGGCATTGCCGCAGCTTCTCTTCCAGCTCTTCTATTCTTTTCAAAAGTTCCGTGCGTTCATCCATGTTGAGCACCTCCGATTGTCAGTATAATAAACTTCAGAAATATTCTACCACGTCGAAATTGTGGAGGGATTATTCGATGACAATAAGCTACGAAGATATGGAAAATTTCTTGGTGTGTCCAAGGCGATATTACCTTTCAAAAAAATTTCAAAAGAGGTTTCTCCGAATTTTTCGGAGGAGTTAATGGAGGCTGGATTCCCTCTCGAAAATCCTGTGATCGTGTGTGAGTTTGAGGGTCATGGATTGGTTTCAAATCCCGATCTGGTTGTGAAAGAAAGGGATGGATGGAGAATTATTCTAAGAAAGAACGCAAAAAGGTTTAAAGACAAATACATCCTTGAGAGCGCTTATCATGCCCTGGTTTTCTCAAAAGCTGGTCTGAAGGTTTCTGGAGTGGAGATCGTATCCGACAGCTTCTCAAGAAAGATGGAAAACTGGAAAAATCTGATACCCATCGTCGAAGATGTTTTGAGAGAAATGTTGACATTAGATGATGATCCTCATCCCAGAGTGGGAAAACACTGTAGATACTGTGATTTTCTCGAAGATTGCGAAGGGAAGCTTCTTGAAGAGAAGAGTTTGCTTCTGGTGAACGGGATAGGAGAAGAAACGTACAGGGTTCTCTATGGAATGGGTATAGAAACGCTGGAAGATCTCGCAGGGGCGGACCAGAGAATCCTGGAAAAGGTATTTGGAAAAGAGAAGGGAAAAAGGTTCATCATGGCGGCGAGGGCGTTTCTCGAGAATAGAGTGATAATGATAACTCCTCCGGAAGATCTTCCAGAAGGAACAATAGTTGACATAGAGTATCATCCAGCGGAAGAGAGTGATTTTCTCTATGGGTTTTTAATAGGTGATGAGTACAGATATTTTCTGGAAGAAGATCAAGAAGATCTGATCGCATTTTTGAACTCTCTGGATGATGGAAGTGTTCTCTACCATTATCATGGACCAGAGAAGAGAAAGCTGATTTCATTGATCGGCAGAAACAAAAGGATGAATTTTCTCGATGTGTTCTCAATTCTGAGGAATCACTTCGTTTTTCCGGTTATGTCCTACTCACTCAAAAGAATCGCTAAGTATCTGGGGTACGATTGGAGAACGTCTCTGAATGGTTATGAAATACTGCGGCTTTATGAGAAATGGAAAAAAACGAGAAACGAGGAGCTTCTAAAGCAGATGCTCCTGTACAACGAAGATGATGTGAGGGCAACGAAGTTGGTCCTGGATTTCATGAGGTCTTACTCTTCTTTTTCATAGGGAACACCATCGGCTGCTGGTGGTCTAGTTCTTCCTATCAGGCCAGCCACGACAACGAGGGTAACAACGAACGGAAAGAGATTGAACAACGGTTTTGCCGTAGCGGGTACGTTGAGAATGGGACTGCTCTGAAGTTGATTGGCCAGAGCTTCTGACATACCAAACATGAGGCAGGCCCACATGGCACCTATGGGATTCCAATTTCCAAGGATCATGGCCGCAAGGGCAATGAAGCCCCTTCCTCCCGTCATGAGTTCCCTGAAGTTACCGACCTCTCCTATGGAAAGGAACGCTCCTCCCATGGACGCCAGAGCACCGCTCATGAGAACTCCGAAGTACCTTATTTTGAAGACGTCAACACCGAGAGTATCGGCGGCCTCGGGATTTTCACCTACTGCCCTCATTCTGAGACCCAGTGGGGTCTTGTAGATCAAAAACCACGCAAAAAAGACCATTGCGAAGGCTATGAGAACTATTGGACTGATGGTTCCGATGGCTTCTCCGATGAAAGGAATGGAGGAAATTCCAGGTAGTGTGATCTCTTCGATTCGACCCACATAAGGTGTCTGCCCCGGCTGACCGAATATCGGTTCCATGAGAAAACCTGTCAGACCCTGCGCGACCAGTATCAACGCCGTCGCGCTCACTATCTGGTTACCTCTCCATTTGATACTCGCCCAGGCGTGGAACCAGGAAAATCCGATCCCTATGGGGATGGAAAGCAAGAAACCGAGCCACACGTTTCCGGTGTAGTATGTGATCACCACCGAAGAAAACGCTCCAAGGAGCATTATTCCTTCAAGGGCGATGTTCACAACCCCTGTAACTTCACTGAAAACACCTCCAAGGGATGCGAAAAGAAGAGGAGTGGAAGCTGTGAGAGTGAGCTTGTAAAAGAGGGGATTCGAGAAAATGTTCCAGAGCACTTCCAGTATTTTCATCTTTTCACCTTCCTGAACCTGAGAAGGGTTTTAACAATCCTGTCGGCTGCGACGAGGAATATGACGATACCCTGTATGATTGTGACGATGTGTTTTGGTACCCCAACGAACTGCATGTTGCTCGATCCAGTTCGCAGAGCAGCTATGAGAAATGAGGCGAAGATGATGCCTATGGGATGGTTTTGTCCGATCAGCGCGATCGAGATTCCATCGAAACCCTTTCCGCCGGAGAGTGTTCCTAGGAACCTGTGATGTAACCCCATCACTTCCAGGGCTCCAGCAAGGCCCGCCAGCGCTCCGCTTATTGCCATACACATGACGATGTTCTTTGAGATGTTTATTCCTCCATATTCTGCCGCGTACGGATTGAATCCAACTGCTTTCACCTCATAGCCAGTTTTCGTCTTCTCCAGAACGATGTATATAACCACCGCTGAAAGGATTGAAATCAGAATACCGGAGGTCATTTCTAAAGCGCCAACTGTAATGATAGGAGGAAGTTTGGCAGAAGGAGCGATTTCTGGACTTTTGGGAGTACCCGATCCCACTGCCAGTGGTCCCGTGATGAGGTAAGAGGATATGTAGGTTGCAATCCAGTTCAGCATTATGGTTGACACAACTTCGTGTGCTCCCGTTTTTGCCTTCAGATAACCGGCTATAGAGGCCCAGACGGCACCTCCCAGCATGCCGGCAATCATCGTAAGAGGGATAGCGAGTGCTGGCGGTATTCCTCTCATGTGCATTCCAACGACAGTTGCCAGAATCCCTCCCATGATCATCTGTCCTTCCGCTCCTATGTTGAATAGCCCTGCTCTGAAACCAAATCCAACGGCGAGTCCTGTTAGGATGAGCGGCGTGGTTTTTATCACCGTATCGGCCAGAGCCTGGATATTTCCGAAAGCCCCTTCGATCATGGCTTTGTACGCTATCACGGGGTTTTGCCCGATCAGAATGATCACCACGGCTGCTATAAGAAGTGCTATGATGACCGAAAAGAACGGGACAAGAAATGACCACACCCTGTTGTTCATCTTCTGATCTCCTCCAGTCTTTTACCTGCCATCATGAGCCCTACTTCCTCTGGAGTGGTGTCTTCCGGTCTGACTTCTCCCATTATCTGTCCTTCGTACATAACCAGTATTCTGTCGCTGAGCGAGAAGATTTCGTCCAGTTCCATGGATATGAGAAGAACACCGACACCTGCGTCTCTCATCGATACGAGTGTTTTGTGAATGAATTCTATCGCACCCACGTCCAGACCACGTGTCGGTTGAGCCACAACGAGAAGCTCGGGGGAGAAACTCATTTCACGCGCAACGATGATCTTCTGCTGATTCCCACCGGAGAAACTTCCCGCGAGGAGTTCTATATTTCTCGGCCTGATATCGAACTTTTCAAAAAGTTGTTTTGAAAATCTTTTTATTTCCTTCATGTTGAGAAAACCGCTCTTCACGAAAGGCTCTATCATGTGCCTTCCCAAAATGGTGTTGAAATATGCCGGAAAATCCACTATCAAACCTCTTTTGAGTCGATCTTCTGGAACGTGGAACATTCCGAGATCTCGCAATCTTTTTGGGTCGTATCCCGTTATATCTTCACCTCTGAAGAGGACTCTTCCGCGTTCCGCTCTGCGAAGTCCTGTGATCGCTTCTACCAGTTCGGACTGACCGTTTCCAGCAACACCGGCTATCCCTACTATCTCTCCCCTCTTTACCTCGAAAGAAACTCCCTTTACAACGTCCAGTTTCCTGTTGTCCTTGACCCAGAGATCTTCTATTTTGAGGAGTGTTTCACCGGCTTCTTTTGGCTTTTTCTCAACCGTGAGAACGACTTCCCTTCCCACCATCAATCTCGCTATTTCCTGTGGTGTGGTTTGTGAAGTAATGAGGTTTCCTGTGACCCTTCCCTGTCTCATAACGGTGATTCTATCGGAGATCTCCATCACTTCGTTCAATTTATGCGAAATGAATATGATCGTCTTCCCGCTCTTTTTCAATCGTCTCAAGACTTCGAAGAGTTCCTCTGTTTCCTGTGGAGTGAGGACGGCAGTAGGTTCATCTAATATGAGAATCTCTGCTCCTCTGTAGAGTGTCTTGATGATCTCTACTCTCTGCTGCAACCCCACGGGCATGTCCTCTATTTTCATATCGACGTCTATTGTTAATCCGTACTCTTCCGAGAGTTTTTTAACTTCTTTTCTCGCCTTTTTCCTATCCAGAAGAATTCCTTTCCTTGGTTCCATCCCGATGATCACGTTCTCGTAAGCCGTCAGGTTGTCAACGAGCATGAAATGCTGGTGAACCATACCTATACCGTTTTTTATCGCGTCAGCGGGGCCAGAAAATTCTACTCTTTTTCCGTTTATGTAGATTTCCCCCTCATCGGGCTTTAAGAGGCCGTAGAGTTGTTTCATGAGAGTGGTTTTTCCAGCGCCGTTTTCACCAACGATAGCGTGGATTTCACCCTTTTCGACGAAGAGATCCACGTGATCATTTGCCAGAACTCCTGGAAACCTTTTAACGATTCCCTTCATCACAACTGCGTACTCCACCGGATCACCCCTGAAAAGAGGGGGAGGACTCCCCCTCAGAATGGGAATTCGATTTGTGGCACTTCAAAAGCATCGAGTTCTTCCTGAGTCTCTGGGACTTTCAGAGTGCCTTCTTTCATCAATTTTTCAAGGTAAAGGAGTTCGGCTATGACTCTGTTGGGAACGAGTCCTTTCGTGTACTTCATAGGACTTATTCCAACTGCATCTTCGGAGATTCCAAGAACCCTGTGTCCACCTTCGAACGTTCCCTCGTAAGCCCAGACAACTCCGTAATAAGACGCAACGTCCACTCTCTTCATGGCACTCGTCAGAACTGCACCGGGAGCCATGTAATCCTGATCCATGTCCACTCCTATGGCGAAGAATCCCTTTCCGTTCGTTGTGTAGTAATCTATAAGGTCAACGAGTTTGTCAGAACCGGCCAGTGCTGAGAATTTCTCCCTGGCAGCTTCTATAACGCCGTTTCCACAGGCGCCGGAGGCGTGGAACACAATATCGGCTCCTTCCGCAAACTGGGACATGGCGAGGTCCTTACCCTTCTTCGGATCTTCGAAGTCCTGTGTGTAGCCTCTCAAGATCTTCACGTTCTTTTTGTGGAGAACCGAGTAAGTCTTTATACCGGCCTCGTAACCGTATCTGAACCTTTCCACAGGAGGTATCGGAATTCCTCCGACGAATCCAACCGTTCCGGTCTTCGTCATGGCGGCCGCCACGTAACCTACCAGGAAGGCGGCTTCCTGTTCTTTGAAGGTGAATGTGAGTACGTTCGGGAGAATCTGGCCCTCGGGAGGCGTGATGTCTATTCCCACAAAGTACGTGTCCGGATATTGCTTTGCCACTTTAAAGAGGGCATCCGTCATCATGAAACCAACAGCGAACACGAGATCAGCTTCTTCCGCTGCTTTGCTGAGGTTCGGTATGTAGTCGGACTGCTCGTAAGATTGTATCACTTTCGCTTCTATTCCGAGTTCTTCTGCAGCTTGCTTTACTCCTGCCCACGTTCCATCGTTGAAGGATTTGTCACCGAGTCCCCCGACGTCCGTCACCATGATGACTTTGAAACCAAACAGAGCAACCGCGAAAATCATCAAAGAAATCACGAGAAACTTTTTCATGCTTTCACCCTCCTTTTCATGAAGTTTTTATAGAGAAGAAACAGAGAAACGAATATCAAAAACACTTCGATGTGGAAGGTGTGAGTGGACGAAGTTTCGATGATCAGAGGGAAAATTCCGCTTTCAACGAAAACTTCGAGGTGTTTCCATTTGATCATCGAAAGGATGGAGGTGAACAGAGTCGCTGCTGCGGGAAAGATCAGATATCTTCCTCCAAGAACAGCGGAGAAGAAAAGCAAAAAGAAAGTGAAGATGCCGATCAATCCATTCACGGTGCGATAAGGTTTCAGCGAGAGATACCTTTTCTCCGTTGAATAGGAGAAAGAAACACCTTCAATGAGTGGGTACCTTTCAATGGTGTTTGTCAGTTCTCTTTCGAAATCCTGTGAGAATTTTTCGGAAGTGTACGAGGTGATCCTTTCTACAAATTGGTCCAGTGATTTGATTTCTCTTTTGTACTTTCTATACCTGGATTTTTCCTGTGAGAGGTAATCACTCAGATCGCCTTCGATTTTACCGGTTAAATTCAATCTGTCTTCGAACCCGGCTGTGGTGAAGAATTTTGAGCGATCATTCAGCTGAAGGAAAATGCCGTTTTTAGTGGATTCTATCGATTTTAGAGCTTCGATTTTTAGCAGTTCTTCCGGTAAAGATCCAAGGGTTTCCACTATTTGCTTTGTGTGTTCTTTACTTGAAAGGGCTATCGTGTTTATTCTGTTTATGATCGTTTTTACGTGTGAGTCAGGATCTTCAAATATCTCAACTTTCAGCTGATTGTAATACGGTGAGTTCTCAAAAGCACTATCCATACCCATTTCTCTGACTGAGATGTACGACGGGATGAAAAGGAGGAAGACAAATATCAGTGATAGCAGTGGATAGAGATACCTTTTCCTGACAAGAAAGATAAAATTGAAAAAGATGAACGTGAAAACGACAAAAGTTGAAAAGATCATGTTTTCAACGGTGTTGAGATACAGCGATTTTGTCACCCAGATGAACAGAATCTCTGCGGCGATGATGAACTGCAGTATCGTTCGATACTTTCTCAGGAAAATCACCAGAAGAACACCGTAGACGACAAACCGGATCCACCAGAAGTTGGATATCGATAGTGATGTGTTTTCAAAGATACCCGCTACTTCGTTCTGGAGTGCGGAGATATTACTTTCGAATTCTTTCCACAGAAGACTCGCCTGCCTGTTTATGTTTCGAGTGTACTCGGCTTGGTTTTTCGAAGAGGCGATTTCCTCGATCGCTTCTTTTAATTTTGTTTCCAGATCTTCAGGGAGGAGTTTCAAAATATCTGGATGAACATCATGATTCACATTGAAAGAGAACCCTAATTTTCTGATGCCAAGGTTGAATTCAACAGGTGGGGGAGTGTTTGTTCCTCCTGTGTAGTAGGCTAAGATCCATCTAATCAAGTTCAACGCGTTGGAGCGAACGAACATTCTGTATTCGGCAAAGAAGGAATTGAAGGCAGGAGAATTTTTCAGGACACTCTCTGAAGGCTTTGAGCCGGACATCGTGGACTGAAAGTAAGAGAGGAAAAGAACGTTGGAGAGTTTTCTTTCCCAGTTGGTTTCTTTCCAGCTTTGATAGAGCACGAAAAGGTAGTCACCCGGTGTTTTTGCAAATTCAGTTTTTTCCACACTTCCTGCAAGAAATCTTCGAAAGATTCTGTACTTTTGAAGTTGAGGGATGTTTTCTTTTACATAACTCACGAATGGATCCTGCGGGGATCCACTTTCGTAATCTTCCACCAGCTTTTGAAACTGTGCGGTGACATTTTCTAAATCGATGGCAAGGGAAAGAACGGGTACAACCAGAAATAACAAGAACAGAAAAATCCATTTTTTCATCGTCTCAACTCCCCATTCGGGATTATACTATAGACAAGGGGTGATCAAGAATGAGTGAGAGAAAGATCCCAAAGGAAGTAATTGAAGAAGTGGAAAGGCTCAGAGAGGAGATCGAGTATCACAACTACAGATACTACGTTTTGAACGATCCAGTTATTACGGACGAGGAATATGACAAACTCATGAGAAGGCTCATTGAACTGGAAAGGATGTATCCAGAACTGGTTACACCGGATTCGCCAACTCAGAGGGTAGGAGGAAAGGTACTCGAAGGTTTTAAAACGGTAAAGCATTCTGTTCCTATGTTGAGTCTTGATAACACGTACAACGAAGAAGAGATTCTCGAATTCGATCGGCGTGTTAAAAAAACTCTTCAGGAGGCAGAAGTCGAGTACGTTGCCGAGCTGAAGATAGACGGCGTTTCCATAGCTCTCAGATATGAGAACGGAAGGTTCGTCTTGGGAGCGACACGAGGAGATGGGATAGAAGGAGAGGATGTCTCCGAGAATGTGAAAACCGTACGCAGTATTCCACTTCGTCTGAGAAAGCCCGTCACCGTAGAAGTGAGAGGGGAAATATACATGCCTGTGGATGAATTCAAAAGGTTGAACGACGAAAGAGAAGAAGAAGGACTACCTCCCTTTGCCAATCCGAGGAATGCCGCTGCAGGAACGCTTCGGCAGTTGAACACGGCACTCGTTGCGGCAAGGCGTCTGGATTCGTTCATCTACTATGTGGTTCATCCCGAAAACTACGGTTTGAAGACACAATGGGAAGCTCTCCAGTTTCTGAAAGAACTCGGTTTCAAGGTGAATCCACACTCTAAACTGTGTAAAAACATTCAGGAAGTGATCGATTACTGGAGGGAGTGGGAAGAAAGAAAGAAGGAGCTGGATTATTGGGTTGATGGCGTTGTGGTGAAGGTGAACAGATTCGATTTCCAGAGAATTCTCGGCGAAACATCGAAAGCACCGCGATGGGCTATCGCATTCAAATTTCCCGCTGAGCAGGCAAGAACCAGGGTGCTGGATGTCACCATCCAGGTTGGACGAACAGGTGTTCTCACACCCGTTGCCGAGCTCGAACCCGTTCAGCTCGCTGGAACGATTGTGAAGAGAGCTTCGCTGCACAATTTCGAGTACATAAGAGAAAAAGATATCAGGATAGGAGACTATGTCTTTGTGGAAAAAGCCGGTGGAATCATTCCTCAAATAGTCAAATCGATACCGGAATTGAGAACCGGAAGCGAAAAGGAAATAAAACCACCCGATAAGTGTCCTGTCTGCGGCGGGAAAGTAGGAAAGTTGGATCCCGAAGAGGTTGCTCTCAGGTGTCTAAACCCGCATTGTCCTGCCAAACTGAAGAGGGCTTTGAGGACTCTGGTTTCCAGAGAGGCTCTCGATATTGAAGGACTCGGGGAGAAGTTGATAGACAGATTGGTCGATGCTGGCCTTGTAAAGGATATAGCGGATATCTTCTACCTCACTCCTTTCGATCTCGCTCAGCTTGGACCGGGGATCGGTCAGCGAACGATAGCTAAGATTCTCCAAGAGATAGAAGAGGCGAAGAAGAGGCCGCTCCATAAACTGATAACGGGTCTTGGAATTCCCATGGTAGGTCAGAAGACGGCGAAAATCCTCGCGGAACATTTCAAATCCCTGGAAGCAATCGCAGATGCTTCTTATGAAACACTGAAGGACATACCGGGAATCGGTCCAGAAATCGCAAAGAGCATCGTTGAGTACTTCCGAAATCCAAAAACAAGGGAAATCATTGAAAAACTCAAAAAAGCTGGAGTGAAACTCGAAGAGAGAGTTATGAAACTCGATATTCTGAAGGGATTGACTTTCGCCGTGACAGGTACCTTGAAGAACTTTACGAGAGAAGAAATAGTAGAGTTTTTCGAGAAGCTGGGAGCGAAAGTCGTCAACTCTGTGAGCAGGAACACGGACTATCTCATAGTGGGTGAAAATCCCGGTTCCAAGTACGAAAAAGCGAAGATGTTGAAAGTAAAAACGATGAGTGAGGAAGAATTCCTCGAGTTTGTCAGAAAAAGAGCAGAATTGAAAGGGTACAACTTCGATGAGATAATGAGGAGTTGGAAGGAATGGAGTTGATATTCGAAGGAAAACCACTGAAGAGCTTTTGTTTTTCGATGGTTTTCAACATTGGCTGGAGACACGAACCACCTGAATTACGAGGTTCTCTGTTGAGAACCTTCGATGACCTTGTGGGAATTCTGAAGAAAGAACTTCCCGAATACTTCGATGTTTCAAAGCACATTGATGCAGAATTCTCTAAACTCAAGATCTGGGGAACCTCTGACAAAGCGGAAATCCTTCTGGAGGCAGTTCATAAAGTGCTGGCGCTTCCCCCACAGATCTTCCTGGAAATTGGTGGTGGATTGATCTTTTCGGTGGCAGCCGGTGCTATGAAATCGGAAGTGTTGAATGAACTGGAAAGAATGAAATTTCCCAAGCCTTCAAAAGCTCCAAAGGTTCATATCAAACCGAGAAATTTCTTCAAGACGTTTAACCTGAGCAGGTTGGAAACGATTTTCCTTTATAGTTTCCTAAAAGAAACAGCGGGAGAGGTCTTCCTGGAGCTTTCGCCGATCGGGGATAGGATACACTATGGAAAGAATTTCCGTCTTCCTCCATTCCATGAAATCTCTAAATACAAGGACAGATTCAAGGCTTCACTGGCTAAACAACTGGAGACAACAGAAGGAACGGTTGATCTCCTTATAAATCTGAACATTTTCAAAAAGGAAAAGGTCTCGATAAGAGATGCATTGGAGGAACTGGAAAATCTGGATCTTTTGAAAAAGATAGACGCGATTGAAAAGATGTTCAGGAGGGTCTCGAGTTGAACATAGAGAGAGCGGATTTTGTTGACAGAGTGAAAATCTTCGTGAAAGCCGGTGACGGAGGAAACGGTTGTGTGAGCTTCAGAAGAGAGAAATACGTTCCAAAGGGCGGTCCTGATGGTGGAGACGGCGGCGATGGAGGGTTCGTCTTCCTCAGGGCCAATCCTTCTGTTTCCACACTGATAGAATTTGTGAACAAAAGAAAATTCGTGGCGGAAAACGGAAAACACGGCATGGGAAAGAAAATGAAAGGAAGAAACGGTAAGGATCTTTTCATAGACGTGCCGGTAGGAACTGTGGTCAAAGACGCCGTTACCGGAGAGATCATCGCTGATCTGAACGAACCGGGAAAAATCGTGTGTGTGGCGCGCGGTGGAAAGGGCGGAAGAGGGAACGCCCATTTTGCAACATCCACAAAGCAGGCTCCTTTGATAGCAGAACGCGGCGAGAAAGGTGAGTCCAGATGGCTCGAACTTGAACTGAAGATACTGGCAGACGTTGGACTCGTTGGATACCCGAACGTGGGAAAGTCTTCCCTCATATCGCGCATCAGCAACGCAAGACCCAAAATAGCGAATTATCCGTTCACAACACTCATACCTAATCTGGGAGTGGTGAAATACGATGACTTCAGCTTTGTGGTAGCGGACATTCCCGGTCTCATCGAAGGTGCAAGTGAGGGTGTAGGTCTCGGAAACGTATTTTTGAGGCACGTTGAAAGGTGCTACTTGATAGCCCATGTGATCGATGTGAGTGGCTATGAGAGGGAAGATCCGGTGAGAGATTACTTCGTCATAAGAGAAGAAATGAAGAAGTATTCTCCATTCCTTTTGGAGAAACCCGAGATAGTGGTTGCAAACAAGATAGACCTTATCGGTAAAGAAGAATTGGAGAAGATTCTGAAGAGACTGAGAGATGCTACCAACCGAGAGGTGATCCCCGTCTCTGCCTTGACAGGTGAGGGAATAGATCTGCTAGTTTCAAAGCTAGCCTCCATTGTCAGGGAAATGAAAGTAGAGAAATCGGAAAGAAAAGAAGAAAAATTCGTGAAGCCTTCACCTGTCTGGAGGAGGCTTCCTGAGAAGTTCCATTTAGAAGTTGTCAAAGAAGATGAGGGATACTGGGTGGTTGAAGGAGAGAACCTTAGAGTCTGGATAGAGAGATTCGACCTGAATCAGAGGGATGCGAGATTGATGCTTTTACAGGTTCTGGAGAAAAACGGTTTGAACAATAAATTGAAAGAAGCCGGGGTGAAGGAAGGGGATGTTGTCAGGATCGGAGATTTCGAGTTTGAATACAGGGAATAGAATAGGCATATTTGGAGGTTCGTTCGATCCCGTTCATACCGGTCATGTACTTGTGAGTGTCTACACGCTTGAAATTCTCGATCTGGATCGGTTGATCGTTGTACCCGTTTTCAATCCGCCGCACAAGAAAACGGTCGCCCCCTTTGAAAAGAGATTCGAGTGGTTGAAAAAAGTTTTCGAAGGAATGGAAAAGGTGGAAGTGAGTGATTATGAGAAAGGGAGAGGAGGCGTTTCTTACTCTATCTTCACAATAGAGTATTTTTCAGAGATCTACAAGACAAAACCGTTCTTTATCGTTGGCGAAGATGCGCTTTCTTACTTTGAGAAATGGTACAGATACCGCGATATCCTGGAAAAATCCACCCTGGTTGTTTATCCGAGGTACTGCGGGAAACCTTATCATGAGCACGCCAGGAGAGTATTAGGAGATCTGAGCGAGATTGTGTTTCTGGATATGCCTATCGTTCAAATTTCTTCTACGGAGATTCGTGAAAGGGCCAGAATTGGGAAGACTTTGAAAGGGTTCGTACCAGAGGAGATCAGGGAGGAAGTGGAGGTTTTCTATGGAGCTTAAAGTCGGTCTTGCGCCGATGGCAGGATACACTGATTCGGCATTCCGCACTCTGGCTTTCGAATGGGGTGCGGATTTTGCGTTCTCTGAAATGGTGAGTGCAAAGGGTTTTCTCATGAATTCTCAGAAGACAGAAGAACTCTTACCACAACCACATGAAAGAAACGTGGCGGTCCAGATCTTTGGAAGCGAACCGAGCGAACTTTCTGAGGCAGCGAGGATTCTCTCTGAAAAGTACAAGTGGATAGATTTGAACGCTGGTTGTCCTGTGAGAAAAGTTGTAAAAAAAGGAGCAGGCGGAGCTTTGTTGAAAGATTTGAGACATTTTCGATACATTGTGAGGGAGCTCAGAAAGAGTGTTTCTGGCAAATTTTCTGTGAAAACTCGCCTTGGATGGGAGAAAAATGAAGTCGAGGAGATATATCGAATACTCGTTGAGGAAGGAGTGGATGAGGTATTCATTCACACGAGAACGGTGGTTCAGGGTTTCACTGGGAAGGCTGAATGGAAGGCGTTGAGTGTTCTGGAAAAGAGAGTTCCTACCTTTGTGAGTGGTGATGTTTTCACCCCAGAAGACGCCAAAAGGGCTCTGGAAGAAAGCGGATGTGATGGCCTTCTGGTAGCGAGAGGCGCGATAGGAAGGCCTTGGATTTTCAAACAGATAAAGGATTTCCTCCGAAGCGGAAGGTACTCTGAACCGTCCCGGGAAGAAATTCTTAGAACGTTCGAAAGACATCTCGAATTGTTGATAAAGACGAAGGGTGAAAGAAAAGCAGTTGTGGAAATGAGAAAGTTTCTGGCAGGTTATACAAAAGATTTGAAAGGCGCAAGGAGATTCAGAGAGAAAGTTATGAAAATAGAAAAAGTTCAAATTTTAAAAGAGATGTTTTATAATTTCATCAAGGAGGTGTGAGCATGTTTTCTGCAAAGGAATTGCTGAACATAGCAGTAAGAGTAGAGAAAGAGGGAGAAGAGTTTTACAGAAAAATTGCCGAGCGTTTCACTCAGCCGGACATAAAGGAATTTTTCTCTTACATGTCCAGGCAGGAAGCCGAGCATGCCAGAACCTTTGAAAAGATCGGAGAAGAAGTGGGAGCCGAAGAGGAAACTTACCTCGATATGGAAGACACCGAAGAATATCTCAAAAGCTTTGTGGAGGGGAAATTCTTTCCATCTCCTGAAGTTATGGAAAAATATCTGAAAGAGAAGTCTGTCGAGGAAGCAGTAGATTTTTCCATATCGGTTGAAAAGGAAACCATCATCTTTTATTACGAAATTTTAGAACTCTTGAAGAACGAGAAAGCAAGATCTCTTGTTAAAGGTATTATAGAGCAGGAAAAACAGCACGTGGTAAAACTCCTCAAGATAAAGGGGATGATCACCTGATATGCCTTTTTACAAATACGTGGCCGTGGAGGGGAGTGGTAAGAAGATAACGGGGGTCATAGAAGCAGAGAACAAGTTGAAAGCGATATCGATCCTTTCTGAGAGAGGATTGATGGTTGTTCGTGTGGAAGAGAGAAAAAATCCAAAGAAGAGTTCGCCGTTCTTTCAGATTTCAATCAGCGAAATAGCTACGTTCTGCCGACAGCTTTCCATAATGATTTCGGCCGGTATAAGGATAAAAGAAGCGTTGAACATTCTGGCTCGTCAGACGGTTTTTTCAAAGCGTTTCAGAAAAGTTATACTGGAAATCGCTCTCAGCGTTGAAACAGGGGATTCTTTAGCAGAAGCTTTCAGAAAAACAGGTGTTTTCGACAGTGTTTTGATCAGTATGTTAGAAGCAGGAGAAGAAGGTGGAGTCCTTGACAGAACCCTGAAGAGGGCTGCGGACTTTTACGAAAGTATGAAAAGGCTTCAGGATGAGGTAAAATCCGCCATGGCTTATCCTCTCTTTGTTCTCTTCTTTGCAGTGGTAATCGTACTTGTGATCAGTTTTTACATACTCCCCAACCTCGTCAGGGCTTTTGGAACTTCTATTCCACTCTCACCCACGATTCAATCTCTTCTAAAAGCCAACGAATTTTTGAGTGAAAACTGGCCGTGGTTCTCGGTGCTTGTGGTGGGTATCATAGCCGGTATTTTCGTTTTGATGAAATCAAGATACGGTGTTTACATAAAGGAATATCTATCCTTTATTTTTCCACCTGTCAGGAAGCTCAGACAGAACATGGGGCTCGAACGATTCGCCAGAACACTGGGAATTCTTGTGGGAAGCGGTGTCAGAATAACCGATGCCATAAAGATGGCCGCTCAGGCTTCCAGTTCACCTTCCATTATCAGAAAAACCGAAGAAATGGTTCGGAAGATATCCGAAGGGAAAACCCTTCGAGATACTTTTGCAGAAAGTGGAGTTTTTCCACAGTTGATTTATGAGATGATCGGAACAGGAGAAGAGACTGGAAAAGTCGACGAAGTGATGGAAAGAGTGGCCGACTTCTACGAGGACATAGTGAAAAACAGTGTGAAGCAGCTTGTTTCTCTGGTAGAGCCTCTATTGATAGCAGGTGTTGGTGGATTTGTGGCTTTCCTCGCGTATTCGATATACACCACGGTATTTCAGCTTCAGAGGAGTATAGGTGGATGAACATTATCGAAGTTCTCATAGTCATCGCTATTTCATTGATGATAATGGGATTTTTCATACCGACTCTGATGTTCAAGCTGGGAAAAGATCATCAGGCTGTTGCTTTTAAGATCATGGCGATTAGAATGATTGAAAGAACATCCAGAAACGGACTTTTGATAATAGAAGATAATGGGAAAATAGTAACTTACGATCCTCATAAGAATGAAAAGAAAATCTATGAATTTCCATTCACTTTTCTCTCCAAAACGGCTGTAGATGGAGAAGACATCACTTTCAAAAATGGGTTTGTCTCCACAGCAGGTACTGTCTATGGAGATGGGTGGTGGATCACCGTGGAACCAGTCACTGGCAGAATGAGATTGTACGGGGGGAGATAGCTTGCAGCTTTTCTACAATGATATCCTTTCCCTGAATTGGTGTTCACATTGTGTGGAGATATCCCGTGCGAGAATGAGAGGGTCCAAATTGAAGCTGTTAGATCACAAATTATCTCTTCTGGAAATAACAGATGAGGAGAAATCAGATGAAATTATACTGAATCTTTCAAGAAACGTGAAAAAAGATCTTGAAGATATAGTCGTTGCGAACGTGTCCATGGAGAACGTGCTGGTGATGAATATAAAAGTTCCTCCTACGTTGAACAGGCAAAATGCTGTAGAGTATGCCACGATGGAAATATCAAGAAATCTTGGTATACTCCCTGAACAGCTTGTTGTTGCTCCTCTGGATATTCACGGTGGTGAGGGATTGTTTTTTGTTTCAAAGGTTGACCAGGTGAAGAGTTTTGTAACAGACCTCATGAAAAAAGAGTTCCCAGAAACGGATGTGGTTATTCCCGATATCGTTAAATATCTTGAAGTGTTCGAATTCTATTTTGGGAAGCGTTTGAAAGGAACCAGTGTTCTTACGGTGATTTCTTTCTTGAGTGACTATTATTCCATAGTTGTTCTCGAGAACAACCACTATCGTTCTCTCAGGTTGCTTTTTTCGATGTTCTGGGACTATATGGACATTGTGGTGGAGAACACGGGAGTTCAGCCCAAGGAATTGATGGAAGGAACAGTGAATGTAGATCTTGACTTTTTACAACCATATTTTGGTGATTTCCTGATTGAACTCGACAGAGAAGTCAAAGTGTCTTTGGATGAAGTTAATCTGAGCAGGGTCGATCAGTTCTTCTACATCGTTGATCCCCCAATCCTTTCACCAGTTCTTTCTCAGACGCTGGAAAAGTTCGAGGGAGTAGCGTTGAAGCAAGGAATCGTTCCTTCTTTTAAACCTGGTGTATCCTTAGGAACCCTTGGTTTGATGATAAGGGGGGGCAGGGAAATTGGAAAAGTTAAACATCTATCCGTTTAAGAAACGAAAGGTAAAGTTATCTACTTTTCTGGTACTGTTGGTCGTCATGTTGCTTCCTCCTGTTTCCTTTAATATCTACTTTAGTTATGCGAAAGAGCAAATGATAGAAAGACTGCAAAGTGATTACTCCGAGGTTTTGAGAGCGTATTCTGTGAAGCTTTCGAAAGATTCTTCCAAAAATCTGGAGGAAATCTCCCGTGTGGAAAGCGTTTTTATGAACCAAATAAAATCATTGGAAGTGAGAGTCAATCAACTGAATGCTTTCCTTGACAAAAGGAAGAAATGGGAAGATTTTTTGAAGGTTTTGCTGAACATTTTTGAAGATCAAAATCGAACTCTGTGCTATCTTGATTTCTCTCAAGAAAAAGCCATTGTTGAGTTTTACGAAGTTTCCAAAAACGTTGTAAGTAGTACTTTTCAAAACTCGAATGTGAGTACAAGTCTCCTGTTTGAAGAAAAACTACCGGAAGGTTTTTATCTGAGAAAGTACAGGCTTGAGTACAGGGCGGTGGGAAAGTGAGGGGAATAAACAGAAAGTTCGCTATCTGGTTCGCTGTTTTGACTCTCCTCGTGCTGGTCTTTGGACTTGTGGTGCCAGATTTTGTGATCTTCATGTCCAACACCAAAAAACTGGAACAGAAACTTCAAAACCTGGCACCTGCTTTCAAGGTTTTCACCTTGAAGCAAAGGGAATACGAGGAAATAATAAAGACGATCATGAGTACACCTGAGTTTCAATACAATTTCACCGAAAAAGAAATCAGTGTTGAAGAAGTTGAAGATCTCTTAAAGGAACTTGCTGAGACACGAAGGGTGACAGTGAAGACCTTGACCATTGATGCGAAAAGAGTTATACCGATCAATTTCTTCGGTACCCCAATATCTCAACCCAGTGTGAAGATCACCCTTGAATTAGAAAGGGTGAAACAATGAACCGAAGAACGGTGATTCTTCTCGTAATTATGGGGGTTGTGTGGTCATTTGTTCTTTTCTATTTGTTCGCTGGCAACAGGGAGTCCGGAACTCTTCAGGTGGAAAGGCCAACGGATTTTACGGCGCTGGTGAACAAAATACAGATCAACCCCTTGCTCAAGAAAACGGCTCAGGAAAATCCTCCAGAATTCTCGTACAGGGTTTTCAATCCCGCGACGCTCAGCTTTGGGAAAGAGGCAGCCGACACTCTGATCGTGACGCTTCCTCCTCTGAAGTATCGATTCCTGGGTTTCATAAGAACAGGTGATGGATTAAAAGTATTTCTCTCCGATGGAGAAAAACTCTTTGAGGTGTCGGGCGAGAGCCCATCTTTTGGAAATTATGTGGTCACCTACGTTTCGAGTCTCGGTGTTCTGGTTCTCGACGTGGAAAATGGTAGATTTTTTCAATAAGATGAGGAGGGGTGGTATCTGTGAGGAGAATACTTCTTATTCTTGTCATGTTGATGTTCAGTGTGTTGTTCTCTGCAGAGCTCGTAGGGGTACTTCCTAAGATAGAGAATGATCGAGTGATCATAAAGATTCAGGTTTCTTCACCGGTTGAAGATGTTTCGGCAGAAATGAATTCTTCAAAGACTGTGTTCTCCATTTTCATGAAAGGGGTTCAAATGAAGATCAGCAGATTCATGGTTCCCGTTGGTGTTGGTCCTGTTGAAGGTGTACGAGTGGTGAACGTTGGCAATGGAGTTATGGTGTCCGCGAGTCTGCTGGTTCCATTCCCAGGAAGCTACCGTTTAGAAGACAAGACGATAGTGATGGAATTTCCAAGAAGTAAGGAAAGAATCGATGTGTCCTTTGAAAACATGCCTTTTGAAGATATGGTAAAGTACCTCTCTGAGAGATTGAATCTCAACGTAATCGTTTCAGATAGTGTCAAAAGTGCAACAACGAGTTTGAAACTGAACGATGTCACACCCGAAGATGCGCTGAGAGACCTTCTCGTTACATTCGGAGAAGTTGCCTACGCTTATTTTCCGGATGGGACTATGTTCATAGGAAAATACGAAGAAGTATCCGGAAGGTTTCAGAGATTCTGGGGTATATACAGAGTAGAGAATCAAACAGTTGCCGACAGGATAAAGAGTCTCATTTCTCAGGAAGCCATGATAGACTACCTTCCGTCAAAATCTGTTCTCTTCGTCTATGGAACTTCGGAAGAACATGACCTCGTGGCGAGCCTTCTTTCTGTTTCTCCACCCCTTCAGCAAAAAGAAGTTTCCTTCTCGGTAGATTCAGCGAGAGTGGAAGAACTCCTGACCGCTCTCAAAAGTGTGTATCAGTTCGAGTATCATCTCTTAAAGCCGGTATCCAGAGTGATTCTTGTGGGAGATTCTGAGACGATTTCGAAAGTGGAAAGATATATCAGGATTTTGGAAACTCGTGAGCAGGTGTCTGTAGAAGAACAGGTCCAGATTCCGGCTAAAAAATTCGTTTTTTATGCCTACGACCCAGAATCCGCTGCTTCGCTTATCACTTTGCTCCTCGGAATAGATGCCCAGCCTTTCAAGGACATGAATCTGGTGGTGTGCCAGGTGCCGATAGACAAGGAGCAGGAACTGGTTGATTTCATTGCAGAAAACAACCTGGAACTCGGTGAGATGTTCTATCTGGATATCAAAAAAGGTGAAGAGGACTTTCTCAGAGAAGTGGCACAATTTCTTGGAGTACCGGATTCAAGGCTGAGATTTCTCAACATTGATGGTGAGAATGTAAAGGCAGGACTGTCAGTTTCAAAAGCAGTCTATGAGAAAGTATCCCCCATTCTGGAAAAATTGTTGTCACTCAGAAGAAAGAACTTCATCGTGAAAAGTGTGGAATTGAAAAAGGAGATTCAGCAGGAAATGATAGACGCGATAACGAGAATGTACGGGGTTTCTATGGAAAAAATAGGGAACTTCCTCTTCATAGAGGGAGCCAGGAGTTCCGTTGAAAACGCTGAAGAGCAGCTGAAGAAACTTCAGATTGAACACACACAATTTCTGAAAATCGCCTTAAAAACTGAGAATGTGGAAGATTTGAGCAGATTCATGAAGGAAAAGTACGGTGTTGAATTCGAGTACTTTTCTTCTCTGAAGATGGCAATGCTGAGTGGGAAGGAAGAAGAAAACGTTCAAAAGGCCGCTGAGGAATTGCAGATAATTTCTTCGGAGGAGAGGATCATAAGGTTCGTGAAAAAAACTGAGAATGTACCGATCGATAAAGCGAAAAATGTTGTTTCGCAACTGTACAGTGTATCAATAGAAGAGTTAGGGAATGAACTTGCCGTCATCGGTGAAAGAGAAGAAGTCGAAAAGGCTGCTGATCTTCTTCAGAAAATCTTCTCTTCCGAAGTAGAGATCTCGCGTGACTTTGTGAAGTTGCCCAGCTGGATTGATGAACAAGAGAAACTCCTCGAAGTTGTGAAAAACAGCGCCGGGATCACTTACGAAATACTGGACGGAGTAGTTTACTTTGAAGGGACAAAGGAGAATGTCGAAAAGGCAAAGGAACTCTTCTCAGACATAGTGGAAAAACTTGGAGAAGTACGTAAGGAAGAAACAGTGGAATTCCTCGAAGTGGATTCTTCCTTCCCTGTTGAAGAATTTATAAACCTCTCCAGCAAGCTGTATCCGGATGTTACCTGTTTCAGTCTTGATCAACTGGGCCTTCTGGTTCTCAAGGGATCTTCAGAAGCGGTGGAAGATCTTTCGAGCATTTACCGTTCTTTCTTCGAGAGGCACCAAAAGATAGTCAAAGAAAACGTGTTCGATCGACTCATGCTGGAAGTTCCGAGCGGTTTTTCTTTCGAGGAATTCAAGACCTTCCTGGAAGTTCTCGTTCCAGAAGTCAAACAAGTTGTCTATCTTGACAAGTTGAACCTGCTTCTGGTGGAAGTTCCTGTTTCACAATCGGAGAAAGTGAAAAGTCTCCTCGATACGTTCTTGAAAAAGGAAGAAGCTGTATCAGAAAAGAAAGCGGTGAAAAGTGTCACCATACCTTCCGGTGTGAACCCTGACGAACTTTCTTCTTACTTGAAGAAACTCCTCAGAAATGTCGAGATCACGGTCTTTCCGAACATGGGGCAGATGATCGTAGAGGGACCAGAGAACGAAGTGAGAAAAGCTGTAGAACTCGTAGAAACGGAAAAAGAAAAGATCGTTTTGAAGGAAAAGAAAGATTACGTAAAGGTTTCTGATGGTAAGCTGACTATAAACGCAGAGGATGCTCCGCTTTACGATCTTCTCGAAGAGATCGCCGGTGAACTTGGAATTTCGGTGATGTTTGTCTCCATCCCTTCGGAGAAGATCACGATGAAGGCAGATAATGTCGCATGGGAAAAGTTTATTGATCTGATCTCTCAGAACTATGGTTATTTATTTGACAACAAAAACGGTGTGTACGTTGTCTCAAAACCCAAACAGGATCTTGCAAGGCGCTACATCTACGATGTGCCGCACAATTTCGATCAAATAAAAGCTTTGATCGAATTCTACGGAGGAACGGTCTATGTGGATTCCCTGAACAACTTCATGGTGGTAACAGGGATTTCTGAGACGATAAAAAAAGAGCTGGATGACATCATAGAAAAATTGAAAAAACCGACGAAACAGGTAGAGATATCTGCAAAGATAGTGGATAGATCTTTGATCGACAGATTGAGCAAAGAAACTGTTCTCGAATTGACTGGAGGAAATGTGAATGTAGGGTCCTCTGGTGCAGGGATATCTTTCTTCGTGACCGACTACCTTGATTTCGAAAAGATCCTCGGAGAAATTTTGAACAGCACTCTTTCTCTTCAGTTCTCAGATCAAAAGACCAACACTCTCGATGACATTCTTGCGAGCCCCAGAATCGTCACCACCAGCGGAAAAGAGGCGAGAATATTGATAGGTGACAGAATACCGTACGTTACAGATACCAACGGAGACGGAACTCCAGAAGTGCAATTCCTCGAGACCGGTATAGAACTCAGTATCACACCGTTCGTACGAAGCGACGACACCATAGAGCTCGATCTCTTTGTGAAGGCCAGTGAGCCTGGAAACTACATAAATGAAGTGCCGGGGGAAAGGACGCGAGAAGCCCAAACGCACCTCATCGTGAAGAACGGAAGTACCATAACGATAGGAGGTCTGATCAGAGAAGTAACGAACGTAACAGAAAGTAAGCTACCTTTCCTCGGTGATCTACCGGTGATAGGTCAGTTCTTCAGAACAAAGTCCGAAAACAAAGAAAAGCGAGATCTTGTCATATTCCTCACCGTGAGGGTGGTGGAACCATGAAAAGAAAGCCGGCCGTGGCCGGCCTTTTTTATCCCTCCAGGAGAGATGAACTCATCGAACAAATCAGGATGTGCTTTCTTGACAAAAGGATTGGACCGGGCGAGCTGCCTGTCCCTGTCGAAACAAAGCTTCAAAATCCCATTGGCCTTGTCTCTCCCCATGCTGGTTACATCTACAGTGGGCCTGTTGCTGCGTGGGGATTTCTCGAGGCAGTTAAGTTCGGCGAACCTTCTGTCGTGGTTATTATCGGACCAAATCACACGGGTCTGGGAAGACCCGTGGGTGTGTGGCCAGAGGGGGAGTGGGAAACCCCGCTTGGAACTGTTCCGGTGAATCAGCGTGCAGTAGAGGTCATCTTGAGCAATTCTAGATACGCTGAGGAAGACTTCATGTCTCACATCAGAGAGCATTCTATTGAGGTCCAAATTCCGTTTCTTCAGTTCGTGTTTGGAGAGGTTTCCATGGTTCCCATATGTCTGATGGATCAGAGTCCTGCGGTTGCTGAAGATCTTGCAAGTGCTTTGATGAAACTTGCAGCCGAGTTTCCGGGTGTTCTGATAATAGCCTCAACAGATCTGAATCACTATGAAGATCAGAGAACAACTCTGAGGAAAGATTCCTATATCATAGAAGCGATAAAGAGTAATGACCCACGCCTTCTGTACGAATATCTCGTGAAAGAAGATATCAGCATGTGTGGGTACGGTGGAGTGGCCACCCTTTTGAATATGAATTTCAAAAACGCCAGGATTTTGAAACATGCTACCAGTGGAGATGTATCCGGTGATAAATTAGAAGTCGTTGGGTATCTCAGTGCGATCCTCTTCTGAGGATTTCTTCGAGCTCTTCTATTTTCAGAAGTTTTGAAAGTAACACATAGACAAAAACACCGATCAGTACCAGAAAGATCGTTCCGAGATTCCCTTTGAATGAATCTTTCAGCAGAAGAATCACAATTCCCATGACTGCAGAAGCCAGGCTGATTTTGAAAATCTTTTTGTCGAAGGAGGGTTTCATTCTTAGAGCGAGAAAAACGAATCCAGCAATGTATGAAACACTCGTTGCAAGTGCAATACCCGAGGCTCCCATGGTGAAACCAAGTATCACGTCGAGCGATATGTTCACAGCAGAGACAAGCAGAGTGGCAAAGAAGGGAGTCTTCACTTCTTTTGAAGCATGGTAAGCACGAGATAAGAGATTGAACAGAGACACAAAACACAATCCAATTGCGTACATGAGGAGTATCTGAGCCGATTTTTTCACGTCTTCATGGGTGAACGCTCCATATCCGAAAAGTAGGGAAATGATTCTCTCGGAAAGAATCATCAATCCAATCGAGGAAGGAAGGGTCAGAAAGAGGCTTTTGCTTATGAAATCTTTCAGATTTTCGTGAAAATCCCCTTCGCTTTCGCTGAGGGTGGATAACGCAACGGTGGATACCGCAACACCGAAGATACCGAGTGGAAGCTGGTAGAGCCGGCTGGAAAGCTGGATCAAAGAGAGTGAACCCGGGTCTAAAAAGGAAGCAACGTTCACATCGATCAATGTGGTTATCTGGGAGACTGCCATTGTCATGAACGTTCCAAGGAAGAGTCTGTAGAATTCCCCAAGACCTTTGAATGTTGGTCTGTATCGAAATTTTCCGAAGGGAAGTAGAACCAGTAGTGCAGCCAGGCCTCCTACCGTGAATCCGGCGGCTGCCCACCTTACATCACCAAACAGACATCCCACTATCACACCTAAGTTCGAAAACATAGGAGTCAACGCGGGAAGAAAATATCTGTGTGAAGCGTTGTGTACCGAATAAAAAACTGCCCACACAAAAACGATGGTTATGAACGGAGCTGTCAGGCGTATGAGATCGGCTGCCAGTGATTTCACTTCTTCGTCGGCACCTGTGGCGAAGATAGATGCCATGAAATAAGGAAAGACTTCGGAAAGAAGGACAATGACGAGAGTAACGAGTCCAAGAGAGGTGAGCACAGCCGAAGTGAACTGTTCTTTTTCTTCCTCGTTCTCCAACTTTTTGTAGATTGCCAGAAAAGCTGAGCTCATTGCACCCTCGGCGAAGGTCCTTCTGAGGAAGAACGGAAAGACTATAGAAACATAGTAAGCATCGAGAGTAGAGGAAGCACCAAAAGTTTTTGCGAGAATCACATCACGAACGAGGCCCGTGATACGCGAGAAAAGCGTTCCCAGAGAGAAAGCGAGCGTTTTCTTTATGCTGGACACTCTTCTTCCTCCTGATTTAAGTTTGCGGAAAAGCACCCGATAATATTATACGGAAGGAGGTGAGGGAATGATAGACAGAATAAACGGACCGGGAGATATAAATCCTATCGAAGGAATAAAGAAGCCTTCTGTAGAAAAATCAAAGGAGAAGAGGAAAAAGGAAAGCACCGATAATGTTGAGCTTCGGCACGTCGAAGATGTCAGAAAATTCGCTGAAGAGGCGAAAAACATATCAACTGTCCGCGAGCAGCTGGTAGAAGAGCTGAAAAAGGCCATAGAGAGTGGAAATTACTTCGTCGATACTGAAAGGCTTGCCCGAAAAATTCTGGAGGAGCTGTCCGAATGAGAGAGGAATTGAAGAGGGTTCTCACAGAGAAGATAAGACTCATGGAGAATATGAGAAATCTTCTGGAAGAAGAACTGGAAGCGATTGTAAATAAGGACTTCGAACGTCTTGAAAGCATCCTGCCGCACATTGAGGAGCTTTCCGTTTCGATGGAAACCTGCAACGAAATATTGAAATCTTCACTGGAATCACACGGAAATGGCACAAAGCTCATCGATCTTCTGGAAATCTACAAGGACGATGAAGAAATGCTTTCAGAGCTAAGGAGTTTCTTTGAAACGCTGAACAAGTTGGTCTTCGAGATAGAAAAGTTAAAACAGGCAATAGGTTTTCATTTGAATTACATAGATTTTGTGTTCAATCTTCAAAGGAATGAACTCACCTACAATCGAAATGGATCCTTCGATAGAGATGGTCCTTCGATGTTCAACGGGAGGTCCTGAAAAATGCCCGATATGTCCATGTTTGGAATACTCAACACGGCGCTCACAGGAATACACGCGCACAAGCTGGCGATGAACGTTGTGGGGCACAACATCGCGAATGCCAGCACACCCGGTTACTCGAGACAGAGACCAGTCATAGAGGCGAATCCCCCCATTCCCCTCACTACCCTGACACAGCCTTCTTTTCCCTTGCAGATGGGAACCGGTGCAAAGGTTAAAACGATTGTGAGGTTGAGAGATGCCTTCCTCGACGTGCAGTACAGACAGGTGAACAACAGATACAACTACTGGGACACTGTCCTTTCCAACCTTCACTTCATAGAGCAGCTTCTGGCAGAGCCAGGTGAAGATGGTATAAGAAGCCTTGTGGACAACTTCTGGAACGCTTTCAAAGAAGTCATGTCCGACCCCAGCAGCACTGCCTCGAAAGCGGAGGTTGTTTCCAGAGCGCAACAGATGGTTTCTCAGATAAAAGATCTCTACGGGAGACTGGAGCAGCTTAGGGAAGATATAGACAACGAGATCGTTCAGAGAGTGTCCGAGATAAACCAGATGATAAAAAGACTGGCAGACCTCAACAACAAGATCAGAACCAGCATGATGCTCAACTCTCCACCGAACGACCTTCTCGATGAAAGAGACAGGATTCTCGACGAGCTCTCCAATCTTGCGAATATCAACTACACCGAGGCGGAAGACGGACAGATTACCCTGAGGATAGGAAATCAGATCGTTTTGAACGGTTCTACTTATAGAGAACTCAGAGCACTGGAGAGACCTTACGGAAAAGGATACCACGAGCTCTTCGTTGGAAACTCTCAGTTGATTCTCTCGGATGGGAAGCTGAAAGCGTTGATGGATCTGAGGGATTCCAGCATAGTGAAGTACATGAGAAAACTCGATGAATTCGTGCTTTTTATAACGGACTCATTGAATCTTGTTCACAGGGATGGTTTTGAGTCGAACGGAGTGACAACGAACCTCAACTTCTTCAAGAAAATTGAGGCCTTCAGTGATGATCCTTCTATCTTCAGAATCAAAGGAAGTAGAAAGCTCGAGATGGGACCTTACCACACTGTAACAGGAATTCATTCCGCAAGCAGCCAAGTTGAAATAGAAGGAAGACGCTTCAACTCTGATGACATCGTTCTCTCTTTCGGTGGTGGCTCATCGAACGTTTTGAACATCTCGGCTGGAACGACCATTGGTGACCTCGTTGGTTCGTGGAACCTGCTCGGTACCTCTTTGAAAGTGGGTACACATGCAGGGGGATACAGACTTTACCTGGAGGACAGCACCGGTTCTCTGAGGAACAGGCTTTTCCTCTCACTGGGGGATTCTCTGTCACAGATGGGGTTCGACACCGAGACAAAAGGGTATATAACCATAAAAGAATCCGACCTTTCCGGGTTGTCTTCCGGTGTTTACAACATAAACGTGGAGTACACCCTTGAAGATGGCACAAGACAGACAGAAACAATCAGCGTGGATCTTTCTTCCGGGGTGAACCTTTCGAATATAGAAGCTTCCATAAATTCTTCTTCGCATCTGAGGGCGCAGATTTACGCGGATCCATCCACTGGAGAAAACATGCTTGTGATCGTTCCAGATGAGCAGCTCAGTTTCGATCCTTCGGCCGTCAAGGTGTTGAGCGACGATGACTTCTTCACGAAATCGAACGCGTTCGTGAGAAATTACGAGGTGCTGGAATACAAAGACACTCTGGAAAACATTTTCTACGGTCAAACCGGTTTTGACCCAACAAGGCCTTTCACGATCACTATTAACTCCACGGATATAGAAATAGATCCAGCTGTGGACACTCTGGAAACACTCGTTGAAAAGATCAACGAAAAGAACACGGGAGTTCTCGCGGATTTGACACCCCATCATTCGCTCGTCTTCAGGGCGTCGTCGCTCTACGATTTCGATCTCAGAATGATGGAAATAAAAGGTCCGCAGGGATTTTTCGAAGCCGTTGGATTTATTGATCCAGACGGTGACCCCACTACTTTTGACTGGAGCTCTTCCTTCACCCTGGTTTCAAAATCTGACGATTTCACCACGTTGAGCGAACGTTTCAAGGTTGCGGACATTCTGACTTTTGACAGGGCACTGTACGATGAACCCCTGAACATCGTCAATCAGTTCGAGGTGAGTTCTTCTCTCGCTACGAACCCGGCAAATCTCGCGGTCGATGTGGGATACGCTCTGGAAAATTCCGACTGGAACGCGACGAGCATCAAACCTTCGGGTGGAGCCAATCCAGAGCTTCTCGAAACCATACAGAATCTTTACACTAAAAAGATGTTATCGAACGGCAAGGAGAGTTTCTACGAGTTCTTCGGTGGAGTGATCTCGGAGCTCGGTGTGGAGGCGGAAACTGCCAGCAATCTCAAGAACAACACGGAAATCCTCAGACAGGAGATCGACAATGCCCGTGAAGAAGTGAAGGGAGTCTCTCTCGACGAGGAGATGGCAAACATGATAGAGTATCAGCACGCGTTCAGCGCTGCTGCCAAAGTCATCACCGCTGTCGATCAGATGATACAGACCGTGATCAACATGGTGGGGTGATCTGAATGAGGGTTACAAACAAAATGATCAGTGATAGGGTACTGTTCAACATACAGACGAGTTTGAAAAGAATAGCGAAGCTCCACGATCAACTCTCTTCGGGATACAAGGTGAGGTATCCGAGTGACGATGCCGTCGTTGCGAAGAGGGCCAGTGACATTCTGACGAGAAAGAGGGAACTCGAGCAGTTTCAAAGAAGCGTGGATCATGTTCAAACTTACGTGAACGCGTACGACAGTGCCCTTCAAACCGTTTCCTCCATTACTCAAAGACTCAGAGAACTGCTGGTTAGAGCAGCGAATGGGACTCTTTCGAAAGCAGAGAGAGAGGCTATAGCAGAGGAGATCGATAAAATCAAAGAGAATCTGGTGGAAGTGGCGAACACAAGAATAGGGAACGAGTACATCTTTTCTGGATACGATGTTTTCAGTCAGCCGGTCGAAAACGAAAACGGCACCTGGAAGATCTCGACACTTCCGGCCTCAGATAAGAGTCGCTCTATTCTGGTGCTGGGACATTCCATTGATTACGGTGTCACAGCCAGTGAGGTTTTTGAACTGGACAGCGGAAAGAATGTGTTCCAGATGCTTGAGGAGGTTTCTGCCACTCTTCGTTCCAATCTCAACGAAACTCAGATATCGGAGCGTGTGTCGAACGTTTTCTTGAAGGAATTATCCTACTTCGAAGAGCGTATAACCAGAACAATAGGAGAGGTCGGTGGTGTGAGCAGGTTCATCGATATGGTGAACTCGAGGGTGCAGGATCTCGATTTCTTCTTCACCGAGTACCTTTCAAAAGAGAGAGATGCAGACATCACAGAACTCGTGACGGATCTTGCTATGCAGCAGTCGGTTCTTGAAGCTGCTTTGAAATCGGCCAGTCGAGTGCTTCAGGCGACCCTGGTAGACTTCGTGAGGTGATAACGTGGTTTACAAAACCAAACTCGGAGAGATGGAAATTTCGGATGAAAGTATCTTCACGTTCGAAAAAGGAATTCCCGGATTCGAACATCTGCGAAAGTTCGCGCTCGTTTTTCCTCAGGAAACCTTTCCCATAGGATGGCTGCTTTCACTCGAGGATCCGGAAGTGGGACTTCCCGTTGTGGATCCAAAGCTCGTGAGAGCCGATTACGACCCTGTAGTGCTAAGTGAGGATCTCGAGGAGATCGAAGCCGAAAATCAGGAAGCGCTCCTTTTCTTCTGTGTGTTAACGATTCCCCCAGGGAAACCGGAAAAGACCACGATAAATCTCAGGGCACCGATAATTTTGAATCAAAAGAAAAAGAAGGGAATTCAAACGATACTGGAGAACGAAGATTACCAGTTGAGACACCTTCTTTCCGAAGAGATGGAGCGTTCAAAGACTGTGGTATGATCTTCAAATAGAAGCCTCCCTCACCGTGCGGTACCCTTCGGGGTTCAAAGGGGAAGCCGGTGGAAATCCGGCGCGGGGCCGCCACCGTGACCGGGGACGAAACCCGCAGAACGCCACTGGGGCGATCACCCTGGGAAGGTGCGGGGAGTAGGATGATCCGGAAGCCGGGAAACCCGCCCGCGGTGAAGGGAAACCACCTTCCTCGGCACCAGGAAGGTGGGAATATTCTTTTTCAGGGAGGGATGGAAGTGTTCAGAAAACTGGTTTCTTTGATTCTTCTTTTTGTCACCGCTGTTGCGCTCGCCGTAACGGTTGTGGACGATTCTGGAAGAGTGGTGGAGATCACATCCGCACCCGAAAGGGTGGTCAGTCTGTCTCCCGCCGCAACGAGGTTTCTTGTGTTCCTCGGCCTGGAAGACAAAATCGTTGGAGTCACAGATTACGACAGCTACGAAGCCGAAAGAGTCGGTGCGATGGTTCCTGCGAACATCGAAAAGGTGGTGAGTCTGAATCCCGATCTCGTTCTGATGTTCGGCGGATTTCAGCTTCCCGAAGTTCCAAAACTTGAGGAAGCAGGTTTAAAGGTCCTTGTTGTGAATCCGAATTCTCTCAACGGCATCATTAGAGACGTGGTCCTTCTTGGAACGATCTTTGATCGTCGAGACCTTGCCCTGGAGAAATCGGAAAAGCTGAGAGAGAAAATGCTTGAGATAGGAAAGAAGACCTACAACGTTCCCCCATCGAAGCGTCCCAAGGTACTCTACCTGATCTCATCTCCCGGTCCTGATGTGAAAGAGATTTGGACGTGTGGTATGGGATCCTATCTCAACGAGATCATCTCACTGGCGGGCGGGGTGAACATTGCTTCTGGAATCGCAGGGCCGAACGGCTGGCCACAGCTTTCTCTTGAGTATGTTGTGTCTCAAAATCCTGATGTGATAATAGTTGGAGTTTACATCTCTGGAACGGAGAACGAAGAGATAAAGAAAATACTCAATTTTGAACCTTTCAAAGAAATAAACGCAGTGAAGAACAAAAGGGTCTTTGCAGTGGATGGAAACGTGGCCTCTCAACCTTCTCCCGATGTGTTTGAACTCCTCGATTTGTTCTATGAATTTTTCTACGGAGGAAAAGGTGAGTGAGAAAACTCGTTTTTCCGATACTGATACTCAGTTTTCTTCTTGGAATCTTCTTTGGAAGTGTGCCTCTGGACCCCCTTGAAGTGCTGGGGGTCCTCTTTGGTTTGAAAGAAAACCCCGGGGTCGAAAGGATTCTTTCTCTCAGAATTCCAAGGGTTCTGGCAAGTTTTCTGGTTGGAGCCGGTCTTTCGATCGTGGGAAATTCGTTTCAGAATCTTTTGAAGAATCCTCTTGTTGATCCGTATCTCCTTGGAATCTCCTCGGGTGCATCTTTCGGTACTGTTGTGTCGTTTTACCTCGCTGAAATCTTCGGAATCTCCTGGATATACAGAATTCCACTTCTCAGCTTTGGTTTCTCTATGATAGCGTCACTCTTGACCCTTCTCATTGCAAGGAAAGAGGGCCGCTTTCCGGTAACAACCATCGTGCTTTCTGGAGTGGTGGTAAGCACGTTGTTCAGCTCTCTCACTTACATGACGATCGTTCTTTTGAAAAGGAATGTGACCACCATTTCTATGTGGCTCTTTGGAAGCTTTTCAGGGAGCACGTGGGAGGATGTTCTCTTCTACCTGGTGGTAGTCATCCCGTTTCTACTTTACTCTTTGATCTTCTCCAAACATCTGAACGCCATGGCGCTTGGAGAAGAAGAGGCCTTCGTTCTCGGAGTCAACGTTGAGAGATTGAAAGTTGTCACTTTTCTTTTTGGGAATCTCATCACGGCATTTCTCGTCTCCAGAAGCGGTGTTATCGGTTTCGTCGGTCTCATAGTTCCTCACATCTCTCGCTACCTTGTTGGCCCAAATTTTCTGAAGTCCGTCCTTTCAAGTTTGATTGTGGGAGGAGTTCTCCTTACACTATGCGACACGGCAGCCAGAACCTTCTTTTCTCCCACGGAGCTTCCAGTCGGCGTTGTAACGGCGTTGATTGGAGCACCTTTCCTTGCTTTCCTCATGAAAAGAGGTGTGTGAAGTGGAGATTGTAAGGATTGAAAATTTGTTCTTCCAATACAGAGGCGGATTCTCTCTGAAAAACATAAATCTTTCTGTGAAAAAAGGGGAGTTCTTCGGCATCGTCGGACCGAACGGTTCCGGAAAGACTACTCTTTTAAAGATCCTTGTGGGGATTTTTCGTCCTCAGAAAGGAACGGTTCAGCTCCTCGGCAGGATACCGTGGGAGACTTCGAGAAAAGAGATGGCGAAGATAGTAACCTTCGTTTCTCAGGATTTCTTTCCCTCCTACGACTTCACTGTAAAAGAGATAGTCGAAATGGGACGGCTTCCACACTTGAGTCTTCTGAGTGGAACGTCCAGAAAGGATGAGGAGATAGTCCTGAAAAGCCTGAAGCTAACCGGAACACTGAAATTTGTCGACAGAAACTTCTGGACATTGAGCTCTGGAGAGCGCAGGAAGGTTGTGCTATCGAAAGCGATTGCGCAGGACACGGAAATCCTACTCATCGATGAACTCACAGCCCATCTGGATTACAACAACGTGAGTCTTGTGGGAAACGTGTTGAAAAGGTTGAAAGAATCGGGAAAAACCATCATCTCCGTTTTTCACGACATAAACGTGGCATCTGCTCTGTGTGATCGAATAGGCGTTATGAAAAACGGTGAGATGATAAAAACCGGAGCACCCCCAGAGGTGGTGACCGAAGAGGTGCTCCGGAATACGTTCGAAACGGAATTCGTGGTACTCGAACATCCTGTCACAGGAAGACCGCTAGCCTTTCTCAAATAGTCTCTTCAAGAATTTCACCTGTTCAATTGCCTGGAAAGAGCCTCCTCCCTCGTGGTTGTTGTACGGATAGATTCTGATTTCCTTCGGCCCAGCGTAGTGATTGTAGGCAGCAAAAACCGTTGAAGGAGGACAAATGTTGTCCATGAGACCCACAGAAAACAGCGCAGGGATCTTCGCTCTGACTGCGAAGTTCACTCCATCGAAATAGGAAAGAGTCCTGAACACGATTTCTTCCTTGTCCCTGTGAGTCTTTAGAAAGTTCGTGATCTCCGCGTATGGATGCGTATCCACAAGCTGCACTGCCCTTCTGAAGTGACACAGAAACGGCACATCGCACAGAAGAGCCTTTGCTTTCTTTGAGAGAGCGCTCACCGCAAGGGCTATTCCGCCACCCTGACTGCCTCCAGCTATCACGATTCTTTCGTGATCTACCCGAGGAAAAGAAGCAGCGGCTTCAACGGCTCTGACAGCGTCCGTGAAGACTCGTCTGTAGTAGTAAGTTCTGGGATCCAGTATTCCTCTTGTCATGAATCCTGGATACTGAGGGTCAACGGGATCCTCAGGGTAATCCGGTGTATCTCCTTTCATCCAGCCGCTTCCCTGTCCTCGAGTATCCATGACGAAACATATGTAACCCATAGAAGGCCAGAACAGCCAGTCGTGAGGGAATCCTCTTCCACCGTTGTATCCTATGTACTGCACAACGCAGGAAAGTTTTTCTTCTTCCAGTTTTGGAACAAGGAGCCACCCCTTGATCCTCTGTCCCATGTATCCGGAGAAAGTTACATCGTACGCTTCGACCGTTTTGAGGTGAGACTCCATCCTCTCGAAGACGGGGTCTAAGGGGAACTTTTCGCTCTCTGCGAGTGTCCCTTCCCAGAACTCATCGAAGTCTTTCTCTTCGTACCGCTCTGGACGATATTTCTTCAGTTCTTCGAGTGGTAAATCGAAAAAGGCCATCTTTTATCACTCCTCGCAGGCTTCCGTGAAGAATTTCCTCATTCCCACCACTTCTCTTTTTTCACCGACGACGGAGAAAGAACCTGTGAGTCTTATGTCTTCAGAAGAGCTTCCCACCATCACCCTGAACTCACCGGGTTCAACTACAAGTTTCATGTCTCTGTCGTAGTAGGCGAGCACGTCCATGTGAAGCCTGAACACGACAGTCTTCTTCTCTTTCGCCTTCAAAGAAACCCTCTTGAAGCCCTTCAGCTCTTTCACAGGCCTTGTGACGCTCGCAAACTCACGACCGATGTAAAGCTGAACCACCTCGTCTCCGTCTCTGTCTCCAGTGTTTTCCACGTCCACCTTTATCACCACCTCACCGGCCGGTGGCACTTCCTTCGGCTCGATCCGGAGGTTGCTGTACTCGAACTTCGTGTAAGACAAACCGTGCCCAAACGGGAAAAGAGGCTTTGTGCTCTCGTCTACGTAGTCTCCGTGCCAGTGAGACCTTCCTCCGGAGGGTTTGACGTAGTGGAAGACAGGAATCTGACCAGCGCTTCTTGGAAAGCTGATCGGGAGTTTTCCAGAGGGATTCACCTTTCCGTAGATGATGTCAACGATCGATCTTCCTCCCGCCTCCCCCGGAAGCCACACCTGAAGGATGGCGTTCACCTTGTCGACGACGTTTTTGAGTGAGTAGGGTCTTCCCGTGATGAGGACAAGAACGACGGGTTTTCCTGTCTTTGCGACTTCGAGGACGAGTTCTTCCTGGACTCCTGGAAGCTTGAGGTTTGCCATGTCTCTGGACTCACCGGTTGTGCAATCAAGGGTGAGTCCAGATTTGTCTCCTACGACAACGATGGCAACGTCGGATTTCTTTGCAATTTCTATCGCCTCTTCGAAACCGCTTCTGTCTTCCCCTGTCACTTCACAGCCCTTTGCGTATTCGAATTCGATCCCTTCTTCTTTGAAGGCGTCGAGAACACTCGGAATACTCTTCATATGTTCTTCTATGCTCTTCTTCAGTCTTTCGTAGTTTTCTCTCGGGATCTGAGGATTTCCAAAGACATCGTCTATGTTGTCGAGGAGAGCCCTTATGTGTGCAAGATACATGTAATCTCCGAGGAGATTTCTCACCTCACCCGCGTTCGGTCCGATCAACGCCACTTTCTTTTCTTTCGAAAGCGGCAGTATCCCATCGTTTTTGAGGAGTATGATAGATTTCCTTGCTATCTCGAGCGCGATGTCTCTGTGGCTTTCTATCTTTGCTTTTTCCACCTCAACGTAGGGATTCTCGAAGAGTCCGAGCATGAACTTCAGCCTCAGCACCCTGGCGACTGCCTCGTCGATCAAAGCTTCGGAGATGATGCCTTTTTCAACAAGGTCTTTCAAATATTGATAACATTCTGTCTTCGGAAGTTCAACATCTATCCCCGCTTCGAGCGCGAGTCTTGCGGCTTCTGACTTATCCCTTGCTATTCTGTGATAATCTTCCAGAACTTTCACAGCGAAATAGTCAGAAACGACGATTCCTTTGAACCCCCAGTCTTTTCTGAGAATGTCTGTAAGGAGTTTCCTGTTCGCTGCACATGGGACACCGTCTATCTCGCTGTAGGAGTTCATCACAGAAAGCACATTCGCTTCTTTAACAGCCGCTTCGAACGGAAAGAGAAAGACCTCTTTGAATTCCCTCTCCGGAATGTTCGTTGGGGCCCAGTTCTTTCCGCCTTCAGAAGCGCTGTATCCGGCGAAGTGTTTCACTGTGGCAACGACACCTTTTTTGATATCCTCACCTTGGAGGCCTTTTACGTAAGAGACTCCCATCCTCGCCACCAGGTAGGGAGATTCTCCGAACGTTTCTTCCGTTCTTCCCCACCTCGGGTCTCTTGCGACATCCAGAACGGGTGCGAGACCCTGATGTGCTCCTATCTTTCTCATATCCTCTCTGATGGCGGTGGTCATTTTTTCTATGAGATCCGGATCCCATGTACTCGCCATTGCTATTGCCTGAGGGAAGTTGGTTCCTCCAAGTCCCATGTAACCGGTGAGACATTCCTCGTGTATCATCGCAGGAATTCCAAGGCGTGTTTCTTCCACGAGAAATCTCTGTATTTCGTTCACAAGTTCCGCGGCTTCTTGAGGTTCAAGGTTCGTCGATCCACCGGGCCTCGTGACCTGACCAATACCATTTTTGAGGAGTTCTTTTGCTTTTTCTCTACTGAACTTTCCTCTCTCGTCTATCAGTTCGTAACCCCAGACAGACCCAAGCTGGGCTGCTTTCTCTTCCAGCGTCATTCTGGAAAGAAGATCTCTCACTCTCACTTCAATGGGTTGCGAAGGATCCCTGTACAGTTCCATATTTTTCCCTCCTCATCTGTTATTGAAACCATGAAGGTGGATCATCTGTACAACCAGCATTTCACCTGCACACCATCTACTTCAAAATACGGAGGAGGCTCCTTTCTGCATATATCCATGACCTTTGGACATCTTCCTGCGAACTTGCAGCCCTGTCTCAGATACTCTGCCTGCTCTGTCTCGGACAGTTTTATCCTGATGTCCCACTTTTTCTTCGGATCCGGTTCTGGAACGGATTCCCTCAAAAGCTGGGTGTATGGATGCTTTGGTTCCATGAGAACTTTCTCTGCGGGTCCCAGTTCCACTATGTTCCCTCTGAACATGACAGCGATTCTGTCTGAGACATAATACGCTGTTGTGAGGTCGTGTGTGATGTACAGAACACTCACACCGTACTGTTCTTTGAGATCCTTGAAGAGGTTCACGATCGACATTCTCAAAGAAGCGTCGACCATCGAGACAGGTTCGTCTGCAACGAGAAGAGAAGGATTCGTGAGAAGTGCCCTTGCGATGGAAATTCTTTGAAGCTGACCTCCCGAGAACTCACTTGGGTACTTCTCGGAGAATTCTTCAAAGGAGATACCGACTGCGGAGAGTTTCTCTTTGATGATCTCTTCTGCCTTCTTTTTTGTATCCGCTATGCCAAGGTTGAAGAGTGTCTCATAGAAGTACCTGTCCACCTTCCTGAGGGGGTTGAACGTGGAGAACGGATTCTGGAAGACAGCCTGTATTTCCTTCAGAAGTTCTCTTCTTTCTTTCTCTTTTTGATGCACCCGATCGATTTTTCTTCCTTTGTAGACGATCTCACCAGAGGTGGGTTCTTCAAAGCCAAGGATGATCTTGGCGGTCGTGGTCTTTCCACAGCCGCTCTCTCCAGCGAGGGTGAAGATCTCTGCTTCGTTTATATCGAAGTTCACGTTGTCTACAGCCACTATCCTCGTTCTGGAGAAGATACTCCCTATGGTGAAGATCTTCGTCAGATTTTTTATCTCAAGAAGCGGCATTCTTTCCCTCCTCTACTAACCAGCATGCAACTCTGTGGCCCGGCAGGTATTCCTTGAGAGGGGGTACTTCTTTTTTACACCTGTCGAACGCATGTGGACATCTTGGATGGAAACTGCATCCTGGTGGAAGATCGGCGAGTGATGGAGGACTTCCAGGAGCGCTTTCTCTTCTTCCTTTGTCTCCAAACTTTGGAAGCGAGTAGATCAGATACTTCGTGTAGGGATGCAAGGGGTTTTCAAAGATCTCTTCTGTTTTCCCTTCTTCTATGATCTTTCCTGCGTACATGATCGCTATCCTGTCTGTCACGTTCGCATGAACCCCCATATCGTGTGTGACAAGGATGATGGTGTTCTGTCTTGAAGATTGTATCTCCTTAAGGAGCTGGACCACGCCTCTCTGAGTCACAACATCGAGAGCGGTCGTTGGTTCGTCTGCTATGATCACCTTCGGTGACAGAACAGTTGCAAGGGCGATCGTCACCCTCTGCCTCATTCCACCGGATAGCTGGTGTGGATAGGCGTTGAGAATTTCTATCGGAAGGCCAAGCTCTCTTATGTGTTCTTTTGCCATCTCATAGGCTTCTTCTTTCGTCTTTCCGGTCGTGTGGCTCTCTATGAAGTCTTTGAAGGTCTCCTTTATCTTCACCACGGGATTGAGAACGCTCATAGATCCCTGTGGAACGTAAGAAATGAAACTCCATCTGAGCCTTCTTCTCTCTTCATCGTTCAGAGAATAAACATCCACTTCTTTTCCGTTTTCTCTGTACAAGACCTTTCCTCCCACTATTCTCTGTGGTGGTTCTATTGCAGCAAAGAGAGCTCTCAAAAGAGTGCTCTTTCCACATCCGCTCTCTCCTGCGATACCGTATATCTCGTTCTCCATGATCGAAATGTTCACGTCGTCCACTGCCTTCACTACTCTCTTTTTTCCGAATATGTCCAGAATGTAATAAGACTTGAGATTTTCTGTTCTCAACACTTCCACCGCTATCACCTCATGCCTGTCCTATTCTCTGTATCCTCATCCTCGGATCCAAGTACTCACTGATGCTGATTGAGATCAGATACAGCGCTATGAACAAAAAGATAGACGTTAAAACAGGAGTCAGCACCCACCACCAGTATCCCAGTAGAAGGGCCTGGTAGTTTATCGACCATTGAAGCATGGTACCGAGTGTGGGTATGTCCAGGTTCGACACACCCAGTATCGCGAGTGTGATTTCCATTCCAATAGCCCAGGACATGTTACCTATGAGAGTGGCGAATATGAGCGGTATCAGAAACGGTAGATACTCTTTGAAAACGATCGAAAGAGCTTTTGATCCAGAGAGAAGAGCAGTGTAGGTGAAATCTCTTTCCCTCAAACTCAAAACCTGAGACCTGATCACTCTCGCATCCCATGCCCAGCCGAAGACGCCAAGAAGAAGTCCCAGCATAGGTAGACTGAGTCGAGCCTTCACCATCGTGGCGATGAGAACGATTATGATGAAAAGGGGTATCACAAGGAAAGAGTCACTCAGAAACATGAGAACCCTGTCAGCAGCTCCTCCCTTGTATCCGGCGATCATTCCCACGATCATCGCTATGACCCTTGAGACAAGGCCTGCTATGAGCGACATGATGAGTGAGTTCCTCACGGCAAAGGTGAGTTTCCAGAAGATATCTTGTCCCATGGAGTTTGTACCCAGTATGTGAGGCCACTGGGGAGGAAGGTCCCTTGGAACCTGGTTCCACAGGTAAGGGTTGTAGGGTGAAAAGAAAGATAGAACAGAAAGTCCCGCAAGAACCAGAAACACTATAAAGCCGAATCTGAAGCGTGTATCTCTCAACAGATCCTTCAACACCTGCATTCTTTCCACTCCCTTTTCATCTGTATCTCACTCTCGGATCGAACAGAGGATAAAGCAGATCTATCAAAAGAATACTCGTTGTGATCAGAAGGATGGAAAGTGTGCTGACGCCCATCAAGAGGTTGTAGTCACCCGTGAATATGGCGTTGTAAAGGAGTGTTCCAATGCCGGGGTAGGAGAACACGATCTCCGTGATCAGGGCACCTCCAAAGATCTGACCTAAAGATAGAGCAAGTCCTGTTATCTGTGGCAACATGGCGTTTCTTATTACATATCTTCGAACGATTCTTCTCTCCTCTACTCCTCCCATCTTTGCGTATTTCACATAATCTTCTGTTTTCACACTTTGAACCACAAGCTTCATGGCTTGAAACCAGGAAAACACACCTATTAGAACTAAAGAAAGAGCTGGAAGGAAAGCGTGTTTTAGGAGTATCAACAGATTTTCCCAGCTGAAGGTGAACTGCATTCCTATCGCAAAGCCGCCTCCAATTGGGAAAATGGGAATGATGTATGCAAGAAGTATCAGGAGCCCAAGGGCAAGGATATAGTACGGCATCGGTCTTATCACCATCGCGATGGCATCGAGTATCTTCACCCATCTTCTGTTCGAAAAGTACCCCGCAAGACCTCCAAGGATGTTTCCTATGATCCAGGAAAGAACAGTTGTCACCAGAAGAAGCCATGCAGTCCAGGGCAAAGACTGTTTTATCAGTTTTATCACGGGTGTTGGAAACTGATAGTAGGAGGGACCGAAATCTCCCTTTAAAAAGCGTTTCCAGAAGTTTATGTACTGTTCCCACAGACTTCCCTTCAGTCCATAAAGTTCTTTCAGGGTTTCTGTCATCTCTTCTATCGCCTTCGGATCCATGTACGTTCCCTGTGCCACAAGACGATTTATGAACTGCTGTACCGGATCTGTTGGCAGAAACCTTGGTATGAAAAAGATCATCGTGATTCCTACCCAGATAACAAGAAAGTACGTTACCAGTCTTGGGAGGAGATACCTTCTCACGAAGTTCAAGATCTCTGACCTCCTTTTCTCTTTAAAGGACCGGGGGTTATCCCCCCCGGCCCCCGTTTGAAAGATATTTTACATCATTTTCTACCGGTTGGTTTCAAGAACGGGAGCATGTACTTGAAGTTGGGCCAGTGATGGTACGGCTGTGCATACATGTTCTCCGCACCAGGATAGTTCGTCCAGTAGTATTCATCCCATGCGATGACACCCGGGTAGTTGAACGTTGGTATCGTCGGCATCTCTTTGACAAGAAGCTTCAAACCTTCAACTCCAAGTTCGATGAGCCTCTTTGTGTCTCCCCAGGCTGTCTTCTGTATCTCGTCTATGATCTTGTCCATCTCAGGATTGCTCCATCTTGCGTAGTTGCCCCATGGGGCGTTTTCTCCAATGGGTCTGATGTATTTGGAGTGGAACGGCTCGAGTGTTCTGAACAGATCTGGATGTCCTCCCCATGGCTCCGCCGCTGGCCAGTCTGTTGAGACTTCGAATTCTCCTCTCTGATCAAGAGTTGCCGCTGCATCCGTTGTCTGGACCGTTACATCGATACCGAATTTCTTCCACGCCTGAGCGGCTGCAAAGGCGTTTCTGTAACCCGGGTGAGCCGGATTGGTTCCCGTGGTGATGGTAATTTTCCAGAGTTCACCGTTGGGCAGGTGCCATTTTCCATCTTTGTCTCTGTAGAATCCGTTCTTTTCAAGAAGTTTTGCTGCAACATCGGGTGCGTACTTCCACCATCCGGGTCCAAAGATCCTCTTGATCAGTTCTGGATTGTCAGGAACGGGGTATCCTCTTTTCTTTGCGTATTCAGCCAGTCTGAAGCCTGCTGTTGGATCATAAGGTTTGAACTTTTCTCCGTTTCCAAGGTCGAGTTCGAAGTTCTTCAGCCAGTCTTCGAGTTTTGTGAAGTACCAGTTGTAGTATGCGGTTGAAAGTGGTATGTGGATAGGCGAAAGCGTTACGGCACCATCGAACGCGTTGGCGGCATATTCAACGATGTCGATCGCAAGTGTGAGTGCCCATCTCACATCAGGATTGTTGAAGGGTTCTCTGGCTGTGTTGAAGTGAAGCCCTGTCACACATGGGTCGATGTTGACGGTCCACGGGAAGTTTCTTCTCCAGGCCCTTGCAGTTTTGACTCTGCTGAGAACGGCTTTGAGGGCTTCAAGTGTGAGGTCAGCTGCATCGAGCTGGTGCTGTGCCATGGCGAGAACCTGCTTTTCGGGACCACCATACGTGATGAAGAGCACGTATTTTGGTTGTGGCATGCCATATAGCATTCCTGTTGGTGTTCTGTCCCAGTCTTCTCTTCTTTCCCAGAGCGTCCAGTATCCTCCGGGATCGTATCCTTTGAGAACGTAAGGTCCTGTTCCAACGGGCGGATTGAAATCGAACGTGAGAGGATCTTCCACTTTCTCAAATATGTGCTTTGGAAGAGGTCTCAGAGCGCCCCATCTGTCGAGGAAGTAGGTGTGGAATCTGGAATTAGGCTCTTTAAGCTTGATCACGACCGTGTAATCGTCCACCTTCACGATCTCTTTTACCTGCTGCATCTGGGAGTTGTACCCCATTCCCGGTGTGTTTTTGACGAGCTCGATGGTATAAATTAGGTCATCTGCTGTAAACGGTACACCATCACTCCAGTAGACACCTTTTCTGAGTTTTATGGTGAGTTCTGTGAAGTCGGAGTTGTACTTTGGAGGTTCAGCGGCAAGAGCGTTGATGATCTCTCCGGTGGCGTACTCAACGCACCAGAGTGGTTCCAGAAGGAGATTCTGGATACCCCTGTCGTTCCAGACCCAAGTAGCCCAGATGTTGAAGTTACCGGGGTTGGCAGCTCTACCCGTTAGGTTGTCGGCTATGAACGTCTCGTTTCTGGGAATCCCTGGTGGAAGCTGCTGTGCAAAGAACAGGGTGAAGATGGAAACAACGAACAGGATCACAAGAAACTTCCTCATGAAAACTCACCTCCCTTGATTGTATGTTATATTTTTTCCTTTCGGGAAATATTTTAATGTAAATCTCCCTGAAAAATCAAGATCCATTTTTCATGAATAACGGAAATTGTTGAGGGTCGCAAAGAATTATTTCAAAATATTGTCGTTTTTCTCCATTTTTCTCTTTTTTTCTTTCTGGTATCATATTTCCGTACACAAATGAAAAAGGAGGTTTCATGTTATGAAAGGGTTGACTGCTCTGTTGTTACTTCTGATCGGGTGTGTTTCGTCCTTTGGCTCACAGGATGTACCCTTGAGAGTGCTCGCAGAGAAGTTGAACATTCACATCGGATTTGCAGCAAGGAACAATTTCTGGTCTCTTCCCGACGCAGAAAAGTACATGGAAGTTGCAAAAAGAGAGTTCAACATCCTCACGCCCGAAAACCAGATGAAGTGGGACACCATACACCCGGAAAGAAACAGATACAACTTTGAACCTGCCGAAAGACACGTCGAATTTGCCCTGGAAAACGACATGATCGTGCACGGTCACACCTTAGTCTGGCACAACCAGCTTCCTGGATGGATCACTGGTAGGGAATGGACAAAGGAAGAACTTCTGAGCGTTCTTGAAGACCACATAAAAACGGTGGTGTCTCATTTCAAAGGTAGAGTGAAGATCTGGGATGTGGTGAACGAAGCGGTGAGCGACTCTGGAACCTACAGGGAAAGCGTGTGGTACAAGACGATCGGTCCTGAATACATTGAAAAAGCGTTCAGATGGGCAAAAGAAGCCGATCCAGATGCGATTCTCATCTACAACGACTACAGCATAGAAGAAATCAACGCAAAAATCGAACTTCGTCTACAACATGATAAAAGAGCTGAAAGAAAAGGGAGTACCTGTAGATGGAATAGGATTTCAGATGCACATAGACTACAGAGGGCTCAATTATGACAGTTTCAGAAGGAATTTGGAGAGATTTGCGAAACTCGGTCTTCAAATATACATCACAGAGATGGATGTGAGAATTCCTCTCAGTGGTTCGGAAGATTATTACTTGAAAAAACAGGCTGAAGTTTGTGCGAAGATCTTCGATATATGCTTGGACAACCCTGCAGTTAAAGCGATCCAGTTTTGGGGATTCACAGACAAATACTCCTGGGTTCCCGGCTTTTTCAAAGGGTACGGAAAAGCGTTGCTATTCGACGAGAATTACAATCCCAAGCCTTGTTATTACGCGATAAAAGAGGTGCTGGAGAAAAAGATAGAAGAAAGAAAATGAGGGGGCGATGCCCCCTTATTTTCAGCAGTATCTCTTTTTCATTTTGTCGATAGCTTCCCAGAGACCGAGAATGTAGGTTGCTCCGAGTGCCCTGTCGTAGAGTCCATAGCCGGGACGTGCCTTTTCACCCCAGATCAGCCTTCCATGATCAGGACGTATGTACCCTTCGTAGCCTATGTCATGGAACGCTTTCATCACTTCAAAGAGATCGTGAGAACCGCAGAAGGAAGGATGTGCAGTTTCGTAGAAACTCTTCTCACCGGTGAACTTCAGGTTTCTCACGTGTGCAAAGTGGATCCTGCCCATCTTTCCGAAATATCTGATCATCTCAGGTATGTTGTTCTCAGGATTTGCTCCGAGTGATCCCATGCAGAACGTTATTCCGTTGTAGGGGCTGTCAACAGCTTTCAACATTCTCTCTATGTTTTCCTTGTTTGTTATAATCCTTGGCAGGCCAAAAATACTCCATGGTGGATCATCCGGGTGTATTGCGAGTTTCACATCGCATTCTTCACAAACGGGGATAACTCTTTCGAGAAAATAAACCAGGTTTTCGAAGAGTTTTTCTTCATCTACGTTCTTGTAGAGTTCGAAGGTTTCTCTCAGTTTCTCCAGTCTGTCCCATTCCCATCCTGGAAGGACGAAACCCTGAGAGCCCTCTTTCACTCGTTTTATGAGTTCGTCTGGTGTTACCCCTTCGATGAGACGGTGATCGTACTCCATCGTTTCAGAACCATCCGGGAGTTTTTTGTGTAGATCCGTTCTCATCCAGTCGAATACGGGCATGAAGTTGTAGCAGACTACCTTCACACCGGCCTTTGCCAGGTTTCTGATCGTTTCCTTGTAGTTCTCTATATACCTGTCCCTTGTGGGAAGACCCAGTTTTATGTCTTCGTGGACGTTCACACTCTCGATAACTTCGAGTTTCAATCCCGCTTTTTCAACGGTTTCTTTCAGCTTCATTATTTTCTCAAGTGGCCAGACTTCTCCCACAGGTATGTCAAACAAAGCCCCTACGACTCCTTCTACTCCTGGGATCTGACGTATTTGTTCCAGTGTCACGGTATCGTGTTTTTCACCATACCATCTGAAGACAAGCTTCATTCATTTTCCCTCCCAACGACTTCTTCGAGTGTTTTCCTCACAGCTCGTGGCCCTGTGATCATTTTCTTGAACAGTTCTTCTATTTTTTCTCCAAGTCCTACTTCGTACAGGTTCACTCTGAAAAGCTGCTGGCTGGAAAGGATCGGTTTCAGATGATCATCTGTGGATTCGGGATCGCCGAATTTTATCTTTGAAACGTAAGACCTCAGGTTCTCAAGAAGGGGATCTGGACTGAGCTGCATTTCTTTTCCTTCATCGTCTATTCCCATGAGGTATCTGCACCATCCCGCTATCACAAGTGGTATGTATTTCAAATCCCTTGGATCCAGATCTGGTCTTTCGTGGTATGCCTTTATAGTTTCGCCGAACCTGATAGGCATCTTTTGAGAGGTGTCCGTCGCTATTCTCTGCGGTGTGTCTGGCAGATATGGATTGGGAAGTCTGATGTTTATCACTTCGTTCAAGAATTCTCTTGGATTTATGATGCCGGGATCTACCACAACTTTTATTCCCTCTTCTCCCACACCTTCTACAAGTTTTTTCAGGAGGGGGTCTTTCATTTCGTCTGCGATCTTTTTGTATCCCAGAAGGCAACCGAAGATGGCCAGCGCTGTGTGAAGAGGATTGAGACAGGTTGTCACCTTCATTCTTTCTGCCTTCTCAACAGTTTCTCTGTCTGTCAGAAAAACGTTCCTATCTGCTCCTTCGAGTTTTGGCCGGCCGTTCGGAAAGCTGTCTTCTATCACCAGATACTGAGCCCATTCCATGTTTACGAAAGGAGCGATGTGGGTCCTCTTGGATGTCACAAAGATTTCCATTCCCCCTATTCCAAGTTTTTCTAAGTGCTCTTTTATGAATTCTGAAGGACCCGGTACAATCTTGTCTATCATACTCCATGGGAAAGCAACGTCTTTTTCCAGATAATCAATGAAATCTTTTTCCACCAGACCGTTTTTAACCCACTCCTCGGAAATTCTTTTCACAGAGCTGTAGAGTTTTTCGCCATTTCTTGAGAAATTATCGAGGCTGAGAAGAGCGATAGGAAGTCTTCCTGCTTTGAATCTTTCGTAAAGAAGTGCAGCCACTTTTCCCATCGATGTTTGGGGTGAGACAGGACCGTTTTTCATGTCCTCCATCACCTGAGGAAAGAGGTTCCCGGCCTGATCTTCTATGTTGTAGCCTTTTTCTGTGATGGTGAGAGAAGCGAGCTGAAGAGAAGGATTTCTGAAGATTTCTTTTGCTCTTTCCCAGTCTGGATGCAAAGGATCTCCTTTGAGGGCTTCCATCACGCTCGCTATGATTCTCTTTTCAAAATCTCCGTCGGGTTTTATTGTGACCGCTATCGATAAATTGTCGTACGGTTTGTAGACTTTGTCTATGACTTCGTAGTCGAAAAGCTCTATCACATTGATTCCGGTATCTTCCTTTCCCTCTTCGAGGAGATTCTGAAGCACTGCCGCAACGAATCCCCTGAATATGTTTCCACCACCGAAATGAACCCATTTCGGTTGTTCTTTTGTATTTTTCTCTACTTCGTCGAGATCGAAATACGGAGGCCTGACACCTATCTTTTCCCAAGCTGCTCTATCTTTTATCGTTTCCCTGTTGAGACGCACGTTTTCACCTCCTTATCTTTCCACTCGACCGGAGGTAGCACCGGACGCGAGTTTCTCTATTTCTTCTATGCTGAGCACCGCAAAATCCCCGGGTATTGTGTGCTTGAGACAGGAAGCGGCTGCCGCAAATTCGGCCTTTTTCTGCGAGTCAAATCCCATCAAACTTCCGTAGATGAGAGCACCGGCGAAGCTGTCTCCTGCACCGACCCTGTCGACTATGTGTATCTCATACCTTGTTGAGAAGTGTGGCTTTCCGTTTTCGTAAACCATGACAGACCAGTAGTTTACAGTAGCAGAGACGCTCTCTCTCAATGTGATTCCTATCGTTTTGAAGCCATACTTCTTCGAAATCTCCTCGGCAACCTTTGTGTAGGCTTCCCTGTTGAGTTTCCCCGTCTTCAGATCGAGTCCTTCAACGGGTATTCCCAGAACCTTCTCTATGTCCTCTTCGTTTGCTATCAGAACGTCCACGTACTCCATGAATGGGATCATCACCTTCTGGGCTTCCTCTTTCGACCAGAGCCTTGCCCTGTAGTTCAGATCACAGCTCACGGTCACATTTTTCTCCTTGGCAACCTTCAGAGCATCTTCGAGGATGAGAGGGAGCTCCTTTCCAAGGGGAGGAGTAATTCCTGAGAAGTGGAACCATCTGGCACCATCCAAAATTTTCCCCCAGTCGAAGTCTTCCCTTTTTGCCTCAGAAATGGCAGAGTGTGCTCTGTCGTAGACAACTTTACTCGGTCTCTGAGAAGCCCCTATTTCGAGGAAGTAAATACCTATTCGATTTCCACCTCTTGCTATGTAGTCTGTCTTCACACCGAACTTTCTGAGATGTCCTGCTGCAGCGTCCCCCAGCGGGTTGTTTGGTAGTTTTGTCACAAAGTACGCATCGAGTCCCATCTGAGCAAGAAAAGCCGCTACGTTCGCTTCTGCTCCGCCGTAGGTGACGTCGAAGCTGTCTGTCTGGAAGATCCTCTTATGATCTGGTGGTGAGAGTCTCAACATGATCTCTCCAAAAGTTACCACCTTCATTCTGTGCACCCCCTGATCTTTTCTACGAGCGCTTTTGCTTTTTCTCTCACCTCGTCTGGTGTTCCTTTCACAAGAGCACTTCCAACACCAACAGCGAGGACTCCGGCTTTGAACCACTCACACACGTTGTCCAGATTCACGCCTCCAGTGGGCACGAATTTCACATTGGGGAACGGTCCTTTCATCGCTTTTACAAACTGAGGTCCCACCACTTCTCCAGGGAAGAGTTTCAAAATCGTGTGACCGAGTTTCATGGCTTTTACAAGTTCGGTGGGTGTCATCACACCGGGCATGTAGAAGACACCTTTTTCTTTGCAGAATTGAGAGATTTCTTCGTCAAGGTGTGGACTGACGATGAACTCTGCTCCACTTTCTACAGCTTTTCTGCACTGTTCGACACTCGTCACTGTACCTGCACCTATTATGGCACCTTTTTCCTTGAGGAACGAGAGTTCTTTGATGACTGTGTCAGCGTCTGGAACAGTGAAGGTGATTTCGATGAGGTGAACTCCTCCTTCAAAAACAGCCAACGCCTTTTCTTTCGCTTCTTCCACACTGTTTGCCCTCAGCACGGCTACAATCTTGTGTTTTTTGAAGAGCTCTTCCATCTTCATCCCTCCTGATATGTGATGTTTAATAATGTTTCGAAAAAACCAAAAATCATAGATCTACGGATTTCAATATCCAAGTTTTCTGGATATTTCTTCTGCCTTTTCTTTGAGTACATCGGAGTATTCTTCTATTTTTTCCTCTGTGAACTTTCGTGCAACCCCGGAAATACTCACTCCAGCCACCGGATATCCGTTGTGATCAAATATAGGAACTCCCACACACATGATACCTATTTCGTTTTCTTCGTTGTCTACGGCGTATCCTCGCTTTCTAATTTTTTCAAGCTCTCTCTTCAGTACTCTGGGATTCGTGATGGTGTTTGGGGTTTTTGGTTTTAGTTCCACAATTTTCAGGTATTCCTTCAATTCTTTTTCGGGAACGAAGGCGAGAATGGATTTACCAGAGGCTGTGGAGTAAAGGTCGACTTTCATACCAAGTCTTGAGACCATAGGAATGCTCTGCTCACCCTCCACCTTGTCTATGTAAACTCCCTCGAAGCCATCTTTCAAAATCAGGTGTACTGTTTCCCCCGTTCTTTTCATGATATCCACGAGATGGTCGTGAGCTATATCCCTAATGTTGAAGCGCCTCAGAACGAATGAACCGTACTCTATCAATTTGTACCCCGGTACGTATCTCTTGTCTTTTTTTCTGAGAACAAACCCTTTCTCTTCGAGAACGATCATGTATTTGTATGCGTTTGAAACGCTCATATTGAACTTTTCGGCTATTTCAGAAACACTTACATCGCCAGGATTCTTTACGATGAAATCCAGTATTTCAAAGGCTTTTTTGAGGGTATTCAAATTATCTGCCTCCCTGATTTTCTTCTTTGTCTACAATCAATTATAATAATACCATGAAGATTTTCTTTTTGAGAAAACCATTTTCAAATGGAGGTGGATGTATGTTTCTTGGAGAGGATTACCTTCTGACAAACAGAGCAGCTGTGCGATTGTTCAATGAGGTCAAGGATCTTCCCATTGTGGATCCACACAACCATCTAGATGCGAAAGACATCGTTGAAAACAAACCCTGGGACGATATCTGGGAAGTAGAGGGTGCGACAGATCATTATGTGTGGGAACTCATGAGACGCTGTGGTGTTTCGGAAGAGTACATAACTGGATCGAAAAGTAACAAAGAAAAATGGCTTGCCCTCGCAAAGGTGTTTCCAAGATTTGTGGGAAATCCAACCTACGAGTGGATACACCTTGATCTCTGGAGAAGGTTCAACATAAAGAAGGTAATTTCAGAAGAGACGGCAGAAGAGATATGGGAAGAAACGAAAAAGAAGCTTCCTGAGATGACACCTCAGAAACTTCTCAGAGACATGAAAGTGGAGATCCTTTGCACGACAGATGATCCTGTTTCCACTCTGGAATATCACAGGAAGGCAAAAGAAGTGGTGGAAGGTGTTACCATCCTTCCCACCTGGAGGCCGGACAGAGCAATGAACGTGGACAAAGAGGGATGGAGAGAGTACGTGGAGAAGATGGGGGAGCGTTACGGTGAAGATACCTCCACGCTGGAGGGTTTCCTGAGTGCGCTCTGGAAATCCCACGAACATTTCAAAGAGCATGGTTGTGTGGCGAGTGACCATGCTCTCCTGGAGCCATCCGTATACTATGTGGACGAAAACAGAGCAAGGGCAGTTCATGAAAAAGCCTTCAGTGGGGAGAAACTCACTCAGGATGAAATAAACGATTACAAGGCTTTCATGATGATTCAGTTTGGGAAAATGAACCAGGAAACGAACTGGGTGACACAGCTTCACATCGGTGCTTTGAGGGACTACAGAGACAGTCTTTTCAAAACACTCGGACCGGACTCAGGAGGAGATATTTCGACGAACTTTCTGAGAATTGCAGAAGGGCTGAGGTACTTTCTGAACGAGTTCGACGGAAAGCTCAAGATCGTTCTCTATGTACTCGATCCCACGCATCTTCCAACGATAGCCACCATTGCACGTGCTTTCCCGAATGTTTATGTCGGTGCTCCATGGTGGTTCAACGACAGTCCATTCGGTATGGAGATGCACCTGAAATACCTCGCTTCAGTCGATCTTCTGTACAACCTTGCGGGAATGGTCACAGATTCCAGAAAACTTCTCTCCTTCGGTTCCAGAACAGAGATGTTCAGGAGGGTTCTTTCGAATGTGGTGGGAGAGATGGTTGAAAAAGGGCAGATTCCTATTAAGGAAGCAAGAGAACTCGTGAAGCAAGTTAGTTACGATGGCCCGAAAGCTCTCTTCTTTGGATGAGGGGGGAATTATGAAAAAAATTTTCAATTACGTTTTGGCCTATCTCTTCCTTTCGGTGACGAGTGCTCTTGGATTTTACGTGATATTCATGGAAGGTAGAAGATTCTTCTTCACCTTGCTTGGACTCACAAGTGCTCGTTTACAAACCATAAACGCTGTGGACAAATTCGTTGTGATAGTTTTGGGCATCGCGTTCCTTGGATTTTTCATATTCAGTGAGAGTTACTTCAGGAAAAAAGTGGAAAGTAGTATGAAGGATCTTCTAAGGGCGGTTCTCACAGTTTCAGGAATCCTCATGTTTGTTTGGGCAGGGTTTCAGGCTCCATTTTTCTTCTCGGTCGGTTATAAGTTGGGATTACCGGAAATCATCATCTACCTCCTGAAGCTCATCGGTGGATCTCTTCTTATTTTCGTTTCCTCCAGATATTTGAAAAATGAGTATCTACACAGTGTATGAAGAATAAACCCCCGCACGAGCGGGGGTTTTAATTTCACAGGATTCCGGCTCACTGGGCAGGGTCATACACAACAGAAATGGTGGCGCCGTTACCCAACCAGCCCTGTTCTGTACCGTCTTCGAAATCAGTTTTCAAAACAACTTTGCCACTCTCATCCTTGATCACAAAGTCGTCGAAGTAGAAGACAATACCGGAGGTCTGAGGTTCGATGTAGATGTCCGAGGGATTTCCATTAGAGGAGTTCAACGTGTAGGTTGCTTCAATCGTCACCCATGTTGCGGGTGGAACTTCACTTCCATAGAATATGGATTCGTATTGATCTTTTGTTGTCTTCAACGTGAGATTGAACTTCACAGATGTGGCTTCTTCGTGGTAGATCCTGACGCTGTAGGTGTAGGTTGCATCTGCGTTGATGTAGTTCTCAATATCGTAGAACCACGCCGTTTTCCAGCCTTGATCACCCGTTTCTACCTTTAGAACCTTGTTCAATGCTCCTTCCGTACCAGGTGCAGAGACACATCCTGAAAGGATGATCAGAAAAGCGAAGACTCCCAGCACACTCAACAAAAACCACTTTTTCATGATCTATCTACCCCCCTTCGAGATGATGATCAAAAAGGAGGGGGAGCACCCCCTCACTTGATGAGTCTGAGGTTACCGAACTTTGAAGGATCTTGCCAGCTGTTGTTTGTGGGATCGCTCCAGGAGATGATACCGACCCTCTGCCCTTTCTCGTTCGCATCGTTCACCTGGATGTTAAATCCTATCACCGTGTTCGGTGTTGGCTTGATCGTCTTCCACTTGATCGCTGCCTCAACTATGTATCCTCCTTCGATCAGCTTCACCGCCGTCACAAACCTTGCAGCACTCCCTCCCGTTCCAAACGTCTGCTCGTTCATGTAGTTCACCCTGAACTGCGCGTCGTCGTCTTCGTAGTATCCTGTCTTGTGGTTGTCCTCATCCACGAAGATCTCCACGGAATCCTGCTCCCACGGGTTGCTGTTGTCTTTGTTCAGAACGGGATCTTTCACGATCGCAAGTACGTACAGGTAGTTCTCGTCCCACAGCACCCTCACTTTCGCTGTCGCGTTCTTGTCAAGCGATCCCATAGCCACCGCTTTCGTCTCTATCTCCTCTGTCGTGTTCCAGATCTCATCGATCTCTCCATCGATGACCGGTGTTCCGTATTTTGCTGTCGCTACCATTATTCCTTCGAGCTTCAGCGTTCCGTAGTTCATCGTGTTCGTCTTCTGGCTGTTCGTCGTGTCACTCCAGCTGTACCACTTCCCGTCGTCTATCACCGCAACGTCAAATCCTATGTAGCTGTCTTTCTTGAACTCCACACCTGGTATCGTGATCGACATCTCGAAGCTGTATCTTCTAAAGCCAGGCCCAACGAATTTCTTCACCTGTACGTCTTCTCTGTTGACCTCCGTCTTCCAGTTCGTCCACAGCACAACGTAGGTGTCATCAGGCTGCAGATAGGGTGTTCTTTCGTTGTTCGGGTTGATGAATATGGCCACTCCGTCTTCTGCTGGTTTCTTCGTCTTGTCCTGCACCTCTCCGTAGATGTAGATCGTACTGTCTTTCCACACTGCCCTGATCGTTGCCTTCACGTTCCCTTCTTCGTCAAGGATCTCTATCGGCTTCGACATCAGGTACGAGTCGTCCATCATCCCCACTACCACTGCTTCGCCTTCGGAGATCCTGCTTTCTTTTGGAAGTGGTGGAAGGACCTCAGGTGCCACTATCGCCCAGTAAGCGAGTTTCGCCTGGTGATCTTTGTCGAAGATGAGCGGCCAGTCGTTTCTTCTTGTTGCTCTCCAGGAGTAATCGTCCTTGAGACCCCAGAATGTGACGTTCGTGATCACGTTGCTGTACTTCTTGAAGATCTCAAAGAGCTGCATCATTTTGTGAGCCTGTTCGATGAGTGCCGTCCTCGGTGCCTCTGGGTAGTTGGAACTGGAATCTCTGTAGACACTCATATCGAGTTCTGTGATGTGAATTTCTATACCGGGTATGGTGCTGAACTTTTTGATGGCCTCTTCGATCTGTTTGATGTCTGTTGCAAGACTGATGTGACACTGCATCCCTATCCCATCGATGAGTCCCTTCTCTTTGAGATCTTTCACGAGGTTGTAGATGATGTCTCTCTTTCTGGGCTCGAATGTGTTGTAGTCGTTGTAGAAGAGTTTTGCATCTGGATCTGCTTCTCTTGCGAACTTGAAGGCGAGTTCTATGTAGTCAGGCCCCATGATCTGGTACCAGGTGGATCTTCTCAGTCCATCCGGCTGGTTCGGATCAACTGCTTCGTTCACCACGTCCCATGCGTAGACTTTTCCTTTGAAGTGTCCGACAACGGTGTAGATGTACTCTTTGAGTCTTTCCGTCATCGCTTCTTTGGAGAGGAGGTTCCCGTTTTCATCTTTGAAGAACCAGTCGGGTGTCTGGCTGTGCCACACAAGAGTGTGACCTCTTATGACCATGCCGTTTTCTTCAACGAACTGAACGTATTTGTCTGCCGTTTCAAACCTGAACTTCAACTTACCGTTTTCGATGCCTGCGAGCAGGCTCTCTGGTTTCATCTCGTTTTCTGCGGTGATGCTGTTGAAGTGTTTCGTGATGAGTTCTATGTCCTTCGGGTTGAGGAAGACCTTGGACGGCAGTGCAACTCCGACTCTGAAGTAATCTTTCAGTACTTCTTTCAGAGCGGGTATCTCTTTTTCAGGTTCCATTTCAATCTTTATCTCTGCGGAAGTTGTATCCACTATCTTCACGTCATCCACGTAGAACTCAAGGGTTGGATTTTGAGATTCGAAGTAAAGCGTGAGATCTTCCACGGTAACTCCGGCCGGGATCGTGTACGTTCCAGAGAGCTGTACCCACTGACCAGATGGTACAGTAGCTGATTTTATCCACTCATACTGTGTGTTCGCGTCGGATGAGTACTTTCTCTGCATCGTCATGATGATCGTTTGATCTTGACCGGAGTTCTGATAGACCCAGGCTTCAAAGGCGTAAGTTTTTCCTGTTTTCAGAATTCCTTTCAGGTTGATCTGGGCACCCTGCCAGCCCTTCTGTCTGTTGGAGATAAAGAGTGAACTCTTACCTGAATGTGCTACTTCAGATGAGACTTCGATGTTCACGTCTCCTCTGGGTTGCCAGTCTCCAACACCGCTTTCAAAGGATGTTTCATAGATGGCCTTTGGGCCCGATTCTTTTGGAACGAGTACCTGAACCTTGTCAAGGTAGAAATTGAAATTCGTGTTTTTAGACGCTACGATGATGAGAGAGTATTTTGCGGGTGTGCCTTCGAACGTGGGTGAGAACGGTACTAAGATCTCTTTCCAGTGATCTGATACGACAACCTTGTCGAGTATGACGTCGTACCTCTCTCCCTTCTCATCTTCTGTTCTCGCGACTACGTTGAACAATTGTGGAGCACCGGAAGACTGATAGACCTGGAAGGAAAGAAGGTAATCTGCTCCGGATTTCACCTTTCCGGTCAGGTCGATTTCTACCCCATCCCATGGGGAGGCTCTGTTCTCGACCTTTAGAGAGTACGCGCCATCTGCTGCTACATCCTTCGAAGCTGTGAGAACAACGCCTTTTCCAAATGGGACCACACCTTCTGTTGTTTCTTCAAAACTCAAAGCAAGAACTGTTTCGAGAGAAGAATCTCCCTTAGAAGAGGTTTCTTTCCCGAAACTCAGAACACCCGATGCTGCCAGTACGACACCGAGAAAACCCGCTAAAATCCCCACCAGTACGGCGGTTGAAACATCCAGAAGACCCCGTCTCTTCCTGACTCGCATAGATCCACACACCTCCCTGCATAAAATTAACCAACCTTCTTTTGGGAAATTATATCATCCTAAAGTTATTTTTTGTAAAGAAAAATTGACCTTCTTCGATAAGAAATTATACTATTATTGTGAAAGGAACTTTCAAATTAGAAAAACGAAAATATTCTGCAATAATTTCTACTATTCGCAGTTAATGTGGTGTAATCACCGTTAATGGCACTTGATTTCTTTTGATGTGATAGTGTAGAATTCATTCCAAGAAGAAACGATGCAACTTGTTATTGTAACTTCTGATTTTGAAAACAATTTTCGAGGAGGTGTACTGTGTGCTCGCTTATATAGCAAAACGAGTTCTCTACGCCATTCCTTTGTTGTTCGTTATCTCTATTGTCTCTTTCATCATCATCGAACTTCCTCCAGGAGACTATCTCACCACATATGTTATGACGCTCAGGCAGAGTGGAGAGACCATCGATCAGGCGGCTCTGGAAGTTCTGAAGAAAAGGTATGGTCTGGACAAACCAGTGATAGTCCGATACTTTTACTGGATCGGCAACATCATTACGAAAGGTGACTTCGGATACTCTTTCATGTGGGAAAAACCTGTCAGTGATTTGTTGAATCAGAGGGTCTGGTGGACAATACTGATATCCGTTCTTTCAACGGCTTTCGCGTGGGTTTTCGGATTTTTAATAGGTGTTTATTCTGGAACGCATCAGTATTCTATCGGTGATTATGTTTTTACCGTGCTTGGTTATATAGGACTCGCTACACCTAACTTCCTCCTCGCTCTGATTCTTTTGTGGTTCATGTTTGTAACGACCGGTGTTAGTTTAGGTGGACTATTTTCTCCGGAATATGCCGGTGCTCCCTGGTCGTGGGCCAAATTTGTTGATCTCTTGAAGCACATCTGGATTCCAGTAGTTGTCCTGGGAACGGGAAGCATGGCCGGTCTCATAAGGGTTTTGAGAGCGAATCTCCTCGATGAAATAAACAAGCCTTATGTGGTTGCAGCGAGAGCAAGAGGAGTACCTGAGAGAGAACTCGTCTGGAAGTACCCGTTGAGAGTTGCCGTCATTCCTTTTGCTTCCACTGCTGGGTGGGCACTTCCTCAGATAGTCTCAGGTGCAGTTGTGACGGGTATCGTTTTGAACCTTCCCACGGTTGGTACGCTTCTTCTTGACGCACTCACTTCCCAGGATATGTACCTCGCAGGGAGTCTCGTTTTGATACTGAGTGTCTTCACGATCATAGGAACTCTCATATCCGACATCTTACTTGCCTGGCTCGATCCCAGAATAAGATTTGAATGAGGTGATAGGTGTGTGGAAGAGGAAGAAGATGGACAAAACAGAAGAACTGTATCTTGCTTCAGAATGGAAGTTGATGTGGTGGAGGTTCAAGAAAAACAAACTCGCAGTTATTGGAATGGTGATTCTCGGAATACTCTACGTTCTTGGTATTTTCTGCGAATTTTTCTCACCGTACGATCCAAACAGGATCTTTGCAAGGTACGTATACGCTCCTCCACAGAAGATTCACTTCTTCCACGAAGGAAAATTCATAGGTCCCTTTGTTTATGGATACAAGATGGAAAGAGATCCGGAGACGTTCAGAAGAATCTATAAGGAAGATAAGACGAAGATATATAAAATAAAGCTCTTTGTTCACGGTGACAAATACAAACTCTGGAACACGTGGGAATCCGACGTTCATTTCTTTGGAGTAGAAGAAGGTACTATCTTCCTTTTTGGAACTGACAGACTCGGAAGAGATGTCTTTTCCAGAATTCTTTACGGTGCCAGGATCTCCACCACAATAGGGTTGGTGGGAGTCTTTCTCAGCATGGTTCTTGGGATCATCATAGGGGGCATATCCGGATACTACGGAGGAAAAATCGATAACTTCATTCAGAGAACTATAGAGTTTCTGATTAGTATTCCAACCATTCCTCTCTGGATGGCACTGGCTGCGGCGCTTCCAAGGTACTGGTCACAGATAAAGGTGTACTTTGCCATCACCGTGATCCTTTCATTGATAGGCTGGACAGGGCTTGCGAGAGTCGTGAGAAGTAAATTTCTCTCGCTCAAAGATGAAGACTTTGTTGTAGCTGCAAGGCTTGCTGGAGCTTCGGAATGGAGAATCATTTTCAAACACATGCTTCCATCTCTGACGAGTCACCTTATAGCTTCTGCCACACTTTCGATACCCGGGATGATACTCGGTGAGACTGGGCTCAGCTTTCTGGGACTGGGACTCAGACCACCAGCAATCAGCTGGGGTGTTCTTCTACAGGAAGCACAGAACATAAGAACTGTCGCTCTCTATCCATGGCTTCTGATACCTGGTCTCTTTGTGATCATCACTGTCCTTTGCTTCAACTTCGTCGGTGATGGTCTGAGAGACGCCGCCGACCCATACAAGACATGAAGGGAGGAGAGTCATGGAAAAGGTTCTCGAAATAAGAGATTTAAAAGTTTATTTTGATCTCACTGAAGGAACAGTAAAAGCGGTTGATGGGGTTTCGTTCGATATTCGAAGGGGAGAAATACTGGGTCTCGTTGGTGAAAGTGGTTGTGGCAAGAGTGTCACGGCACAGTCCATACTGAGGATCCTTCCAAAAAGCGCTCGAATAGTTAATGGAGAGATTGTGTTTCACAGAAATGGGAAAACGTTAGATCTCACGAGACTCGATCCTGAAGGTGAAGAAATAAGGGATATAAGAGGGAAGGATATATCGATGATTTTTCAGGAACCGATGGCCTCTTTTTCTCCTGTGTACACAGTTGGTGCGCAGATGGTAGAAGCGATATTACTTCACGAGAACATTTCAAAGGAAGAAGCACGAAAGCGCGTTGTAGAGATGCTCAAAAAGGTGAAGATTCCGAACGCCGAGAAGGTAGTGGATATGTATCCTTTTGAACTCTCCGGTGGAATGCTTCAAAGATGTATGATCGCAATGGCTATGTCTCTGAATCCCACGTTGCTTTTAGCGGATGAACCCACGACTGCTCTGGACGTGACTATACAGGCACAAATTCTTTATCTAATGAAGGAACTTCAAAAGGAGTACCATTCTTCGATCCTTCTGATCACGCACGATATGGGAGTCGTGGCCCAGATGGCAGACAGAGTAGCTGTGATGTACCTCGGAAACATTGTGGAGACAGCGGAGGTCTTCGAACTCTTCAAGAATCCGCTCCATCCTTACACACAGGCTCTGCTGAGATCCATTCCGAAGATTGGAATAAGGAAAACGAGACTCGAGACCATAAAGGGCATGGTACCGGATCCGTACAATCTTCCAACAGGTTGCAGGTTCCACAACAGATGTGAGAAATTCATGAAAGGATTGTGTGATGTGAAAGAACCTCCCGAGGTAGAGGTAAAACCCGGCCACAAAGTAAAGTGCTTCCTTTATGGAGGGGAAAAAGAATGAAACTACTCGAAGTGAAGGGACTGAAAAAGTACTTCCCGCTGACAAAGGGTTTTTTCAAGAAGGTGGTAGGTTACGTCAGAGCAGTGGATGATATCAGTTTCGATATAAAACAGGGTGAAACTCTCGCACTGGTGGGAGAGAGTGGGTGTGGAAAAACAACGACAGCCAAGAGTATCCTCAGAGCGATAGATCCCACAGATGGAGATGTTATTCTTCATCTGGATGGAAAAGACGTGAACATAGCAAAGCTCTCCAGAGATGAACTGAAACCCTACAGAAGGTATATGCAGATGATCTTTCAGAATCCTTATACCTCTCTCAACCCAAGAATGAAGGTCAAAGAGATCGTTGGTGAACCACTTCTGGTGAACGGTATAGCGAAGGGAAAAGAACTGGAAGATCGAGTGGCAGAACTTCTGAAAGCAGTCGGATTGAGACCAGAGTACATGATAAGGTATCCGCATGCCTTCTCAGGTGGACAGAGGCAGAGAATCGTTATAGCAAGGGCAATCGCCCTGAGACCGAAACTGGTGGTGTGTGATGAACCGACATCTGCACTGGATGTTTCCATAAGGGCACAGATACTCAACCTTTTAATGGATCTTCAGGAAGAATTTGCCCTCACCTATCTCTTTATCACACACGACCTGAGCGTTGTGGAACACATATCCGATAGAGTTGCGGTGATGTACTTAGGAAAGATTGTGGAACTTTCCAGCACCGAGGAGATATTCGAAAATCCAAAGCATCCATACACGGAGACGCTTTTGAGGTCCGTTCCAAAGCCTGATCCGGATCTGAGGGAAGAACTCGTTCCAATAGAAGGAGAGGTTCCAAACCCGGCAAACCCACCATCAGGATGTTACTTCTACCCAAGATGTCCTTATGCAAAAAGTATCTGTAAGGAAGAGTATCCTGAGTTCAGAAATCTTGGAACGGAAGACAATCCACATTACGTGGCCTGTCATTTCGCCGAAAGTTTGAAATTGAGAGGTGTGAAAATCACTTTGTGAGGGGGTGTTAGTTGTGAGAAGGTTGCTTGTTTTGCTGTCGCTTGTGTTCATGGTTGTTTTAGCTCTTGCTGCCAACGACACATGGGTCTTCTACGCAACACCGGAAGAGTACTACAAGGCTACAGGAAAGAAGATTACCGAGTACCATGAATCACCGATGCTGACCAAACTCGTCGAAGAAGGAAAGCTTCCACCCGTCGAACAGAGACTTCCGGAGGAACCGCTCGTGGTTCAGCCTGTTGAAAAAGTTGGACAGTTCGGTGGTACCTGGAGAAGGGTCTGGAAAGGGCCTTCTGACAGGTGGGGTATTTCCAAACTCATCGAAGTGAAACTCGCGTTCTGGGACAAAGAGGGTGGAAAACTCGTTCCGGGGCTTGCGAAGAGCTGGGAAGTTCTGGAGAACGGAAGGGTATACATCTTCCATCTGAGAAAGGGTGTGAAGTGGTCCGATGGAGTACCGTACACGGCCCACGATATCGTGTTCTGGGTTAACGACATCGTAGGAAACGACGATATCACACCTTCGAAACCTGACTGGTACAACATTGGTGTGAAAGTCGAGGCACTCGATGATTACACGGTGAAGTTCGAATTCAGCAAGCCTTATGGATTGTTCCTTCTGAAAGTTCCATACGGTGGATTTACCGGAGCACCAGCACACTATCTGAAACAGTTCCATCCAAAGTACACACCGATGGAAGAAATAGAGAAGAAGATGGTGGAAGGTGTGCACAACACCTGGGTGGACCTCTTCAACGATAAAAACGACTTCCTTGAAAACACCGAGCTTCCAACACTATCACCGTGGAAGCCTATCACCGATCCAACAGAACAGTTCTACATACTCGAGAGAAACCCGTACTTCTGGGCGGTTGATATCGAAGGGAATCAGCTTCCATACATCGATTACGTGAGGCACGAATACGTCAAGAACGACGAAGTCATACTCCTGAAAGCGATCTCCGGTGAAATCGATATGCAGTGGAGACATATCGGAGGACTGGGAGCGGGAGCAGGAAACTTCACACTGCTCATGGAGAACGCCCAGAGTGGAGGATACAGGGTGCTGAAATGGATCGCTGCGAACGGTTCTGCCAGCAGAATCTCATTGAACTACGCTCACTCCGACGAGGTGCTGAGGAAGGTCTTCAACGATGTGAGGTTCAGGCAGGCTCTCTCACTCGCTATCAACAGGGAAGAAATCAACGAGATTCTCTTCAACGGTCTCGCTGAGCCAAGGCAGGCATCTCTCGTGAGTGGATCCCCATACTTCGATCCCGAGTGGGAAAAAGCTTACGCAGAGTACGATCCAGACAGAGCGAACAAGCTTCTCGATGAGATGGGGCTGAAGTGGGATGACAAGCACGAATACAGACTCTTACCAGATGGCAGACCACTCCGATTCACCATCACTGTGACTGGACAGTTTCATGTTGACGTCTGGACGATGGTGAAGGAATACTGGAGACAGATAGGGGTCTGGGTGGAGATCGAGAACGTTGAAAGGTCTCTCTTCTACGAAAGAGCCGATGCCGGTGACTTCGATGCGATGGTGTGGAACATGGATAGGGCTGCTCAACCACTCTCTTCACCGATGGTCATCTTCCCGGGTTCCGAGGACATAGCAGACTTCTGGTACATGGGATGGAGTGACTGGATCTCGTACTACATCGACAAGAACATAAGAGGCGTGGAACCCGAAGAAGTACCCGAAGGGCCTGAACCACCAGAGGTCGTCTACAGACTTGTCGATCTGTACTACCAGATAGCCTCCACGCCGGATCCTGATAAAATCAAAGAGCTCATGGCAGAAGCAACGAAGATCCATAGAGAAAATCTCTGGATGATAGGAACCGTCGGAGAAGACCTTTCGCCTGCCATAGCGAAGAACAACTTCAGAAACGTACCAGAATTTCTCGTAACGGACGATGTGTTGAGAACTCCTCTGAATGCCATGCCGATGCAGTTCTTCATCGAACAGAAATGAATCGAAGCCCCCGGCAATCGCCGGGGGTTTTCAAAACTTTCAGGGAGGGAAATGCTGTGGACTACAGGATGTGCTGGCTGGAGTACAGAGGTTTACCAGCTGATGCCGCCGGAAAACTCAAAGACTGGTTTTCAAGTGTTTCCATTCTGGAACCCGGTTCTTCAGTTTTGAAAGACGAGATCAGAAGATTTTCTGAAAGATCGATTGGCATCACTCCCAGATTTTATTCCAGACCATTGAAGAAAGAAAAATACATCATGGTGGGACGTTTGGAATCCCTTCCCATCAAGCTTGATGAGAATCTTGGTGAGGAAGGTTTCATGCTGAGAACGCTCGAGTGGAACGGTTCGAAAATCCTGCTTGTAACTGGCGAAACAAAGAAGGCGCTTGTTTACGGGATTTTTGATTTGATGAAGAGAATAAGACTTGGTGAAGATATCGAGAAAATGAATGTCCTGGAGAAGCCGAAAGCGAAATTTCGTATGCTTAACCACTGGGACAACCTCGATGGAACGATCGAGAGAGGATACGCAGGGAACTCCATTTTTTTCAAAGACAACAGAATTATCATAAATCAGAGAACGCAAGACTACGCCAGACTCTTAGCCTCAATAGGTATAAACGGTGTTGTTATAAACAACGTGAACGTCAAAAAGCGAGAAGTTTACCTGATAGACTCTATCTACCTTAAAAGATTGAAAAAGTTGGCTGATATCTTCAGAGAGTATGGAATTAAGATCTATCTAAGTATAAACTTCGCTTCTCCTGTTTATCTGGGAGGGCTGGATACGGCCGATCCCCTCGACGAAAGAGTGGCGCGCTGGTGGAGAGAAAAAGCGAGGGAAATATACGATTATATTCCAGATTTTGGAGGGTTTCTTGTCAAAGCCGATTCTGAGTTCAATCCTGGACCGCACATGTTTGGAAGAACGCACGCAGAAGGCGCAAACATGCTTGCAAGGGCACTGGCACCGTTCGGTGGGGTAGTAATATGGAGAGCTTTCGTTTACAACTGTCTCCAAGACTGGAGAGATTACAAAACGGACAGAGCAAAGGCGGCTTATGACAATTTCAAACCTCTCGATGGGCAGTTCGATGACAACGTGATCATTCAAATAAAGTATGGTCCTATGGATTTTCAGGTGAGAGAACCCGTCAATCCGCTTTTCGGAGGAATGGAGAGGACAAATCAAATTCTTGAGCTTCAAATCACGCAGGAATACACAGGTCAGCAGATTCATCTGTGTTTTTTAGGAACCCTCTGGAAGGAGATACTGGAATTCGATACATTTGCGAAGGGTGAGGGTTCTTACGTGAAGAGAATCGTGGATGGAACTCTCTTTGACCGTGAAAACAACGGTTTTGCCGGAGTATCAAACGTTGGTGACAGTGTGAACTGGACGGGCCACGATCTCGCTCAGGCGAATTTATACGCGTTCGGAAGACTTGCGTGGAATCCCGATGAAGAAATCGAAAGGATAGTTGAAGAATGGATAAAACTCACTTTCGGCGATGACGAGAAGGTTCTGGAAAATGTTTCATACATGTTGATGAAATCCCACAAAACCTATGAAAAATACACCACTCCGTTCGGGTTGGGATGGATGGTGAATCCTGGTCACCACTACGGTCCAAATCCGGAGGGATACGAATATTCGAAATGGGGTACTTACCACAGAGCCAACTGGGAAGCGATCGGTGTCGATAGAACTTCCAGAGGCACTGGTTACACCCTTCAATACCATTCACCGTGGAAAGAGATATACGATGATATCAACACGTGTCCCGAGGATCTTCTTCTTTTCTTCCACAGGGTACGATACGATCATCGTTTGAAATCCGGAAAGACACTCCTTCAGACGATGTACGATCTCCACTTTGAAGGGGTGGAGGAAGTAGAAGAATTCATAAAGAAATGGGAGGAACTGAAAGACAGGGTATCACCAGATATTTTTGAGAGAGTGAAAGAGCGTCTTCATATGCAACTCGAACACGCGAAGGAGTGGCGTGATGTAATCAACACATACTTTTACAGGAGAACGGGTATCCCTGATGAGAAGGGAAGAAAGATATATCCGTGATCAGATTGCTCCTCCTTCTTCTTGATATATGACCTCCCATTCGAAATTGTCTATGTAGAAGTCGAGTGTGGCGGGTTCCGAAGCACAAACACCGAGTAGATATCTTTCGACATTGTCAAGATCAGGGACGGTCGTGGTACCTTCCACGGTCGTCCATTCGTTTTTCTCCAAAAGAGCCGTGGCTATCGGTGTGAGTGAGGTGCTGTCGCTGGTTTCTTCATAGATGTTCATAGTGACAGTCGCCTGGTCTTCTCTGGTTTGAAGTATGTCGATATAAAACTTAACGATGTCTCCTTTGAAAGCTTTTCCTTCAAGGAGCTTCTTTAGATCGAACCACACGCTGATGAAACCAGTGACATCTGTTGAAGAAGGAGAAACGTAGAGAACCGTTCCGTGTTGATCGGATTCGGGCAAACTGTTGTCCACAACAGTAGTAATTGTTGATTCTGGAGATTCTTCTTCGACAACGTTCTCAAACAATGTCTCCTCTGAAAACTCTCCAGTACCTGGTGGGGTTTGGAAAGTCGTGGTCAACATGCATCCCGCGAGAATAAAACTGAACAGAATAGCAGAAATCAAAAGAACTTTCATTGCGATCCCCCCTTCTTTAAAATCACCTCGTTTTCCAGTATTCTGAAAAGAATATATGAAAGCCCCTCGAGGATTATATTTCTTCTTTTGTAAAGATCTTCGTGATCGGCGTCGAAAACGAGTGCATTTCCTCCGTATGAGGCACTTTTGCATGGTACCATACCATCCGTTTCTTCAAAATCGTCTTTCATTGTGGAAACACTACTTGCGAGAAGTTTCAGGCCGATCAATCCCAGAGTGTCCCACGCAGATGTTGTCATTATGTTCAGTAGAATTCCTGGAATACTTTCTACACTATCGAGGGAAATAGTTCCGACCAGGTTCACAAACGGAACATTTGAAAAATCCAGTGGTTTTCTTTGCCAGAGAAGATATCTGTATCCTGGAGCGTACGTTGCACTGAAACCCGCGTAGGATATCAGAAGAGCCGCTCTGAGATTTTCTGCGGTCTTTTTGTCTATGAGAAACTCCTCTTCGTATCGATCTGGATCGGTGAACAGAACGTTGGCAAGTGGACTTCCTAAGTGAGGCGTTCCCGCGAAGATTATCCCTTTCACGTTTCCAGGGTGCTTAGCAGCGATATGCTCTGCTATTATTCCTCCCATGCTGTGTGCGAATATGATGATGTTCTCCATATCTTTTGTGAGATCGATGAATCTTTCGGCTGACTTTTCCGGATCTGCAAGAAGAGTTGGGTAGATAAACAGATAGACGTTTATTCTCAGTCTTTCTCCTATTTCCTCGAACACCTTCTCAATCTCTTTCTTGTACTCGGTCATCTCGCCTGTGTATTCCCTCGGATCCATTCCGTGTATCACTACGAGATTGAGAGAAGAACCTTCTTTGTGTATTTCAGCGAGTTTTTCCTCTGGTTTTTGCCATTTTATCACTTTTCCAATGACGGTGGCGTTGGTTTCAAGGAGAGGAGGATTGTACGGATCAACGGTTCCATCGTACACCATCCTGAATATACACCAGTCCCCAGCGTAGTACTCCACCACATCGTAGAGTGTGGGTGTAGATTCCAGAATGATGTTGAAGCCAAACATTGATACACCAAGAAGGACGATCGCAACCAGAAAGAACCTCATTCTGATCTCATCCTTTTCTTGAATATCATGAAAAGTGCCACCAATCCCGTTAGAAAGAGGGTGTAGTGTCCCGCTGACAGGGTGATTCTTTCTTCTCCAAGAATGGGTCTCAAAAACCCTGTCAGGTACTCAAGAAGACTCATTCCAGCGAAAAACAAAACAATGATACTTCCAACGAACATGTGTGCATGGTACTTTTCTTTAGAGATCTCGAATTGTCCAGCAAGAAAAACAAGCGAGACGACTCCCAGGAAGATGCCGAACAGAAGATCGATCTTCATGTAAAGGATACCAGAAATCAGGGTTAATATGAACATCAAAATGTTCATATTAGCATCACCACCAGTTTTCCAACATAGAATACGATCAGGGATAGCACATACGCAATTGAAAGGGAATATCCAATTGAGAAAAGGGTCCACTTCAAACTTCCCGTTTCAGAATATATGGTTGCGATAGTTGCGAAACACGGTATGTACGCCATGACGAAAATGAGAAACGCTATGGCAGACACAGGGTCCATTTCCGCAGACAGAGCTTCCTTTGCTCCCAGGAATGTTTCTTCCTCGAATCCATAGAGCATCGACATAGTCGAGACAACAACTTCCTTCGCTACGGCCCCGTAGAAGAGCGATGTCACTATCTTCCAGGAGTATCCAAAAGGCTTGAAGATCCACTCCAAGGATTTTCCTATCATCGCGGAGAAGCTGTTCTCAATGTCCCCGGCTGCTGGGAAATAACTCAAAACCCAGATAAGAATGGCAGAAACGAATATGATCGTTCCGGCTTTTTTCAGAAAGTGCTTTCCTCTGTTCCAGGTGTAGATGTACAGATTCTTGAGTGTGGGCATTCTGTACCTCGGCAGTTCCAGAATGAGTGGTGAAGTCCTTCCCCTGTAGAACAGCCAGTTTATGACAACCGATGAAAGGAGGGTTATCAGAATACTCAGAGAGTAGATTATAAAGAGCATGGCAGCGGAGGACTCAGGGAAGAAGATTCTCAGAATGAGAAGGTACACTGGAAGTCTTGCGCTGCAGCTGATAAAGGGAGTGATGAGGATGGTCACGAGCCTTTCTCTTGGATCATCTATGGCACGGGTGGCCATGATAGAAGGTACATTACATCCGAATCCGAGTATGAGGGACATGAACGCTCTACCGCTCAGTTTGAATTTTTCCATGATTCTGTCCATCACGAACGCGGCTCTGGGGAGATAACCGCTTTCTTCCAGAAAACCGAGTGCGAGGAACATGGCGAAGATGTTTGGTGTGAACACCAGAACACTTCCCACTCCACCAATGATTCCATCGGATATCAGCGATGTGAAAGCGTTCTCTCCGAAAGTGTTGACAACAGCGGATCCCAACTGGGAAAAGAGCAGATCCAGCAAGTCCGAAAAGACCTGCGCGATGTCGAATGTGAACTTGAAAACGAGATACATGAGGGCAAAGAACAGCGGAAACGAAAGAAACTTGTGGGTCAGGACATGATCTATGGCTTCGGATAGAGAGAGAGATTTCGACCCTGCATCTGCAAAGGCTTCTTTAACAACGTTTTCAACGTATTCTCTCTTTCTTTTCGCTATGAGAAGGCGATAACCGATCCTTTCTTCTTCGCTCAGCTCTGGAAGACCAAGCTTCACGCCCTCTGAGTAAAATTCCGGGTCCCCCGAGAGGTATTTCAAAGCGAAATACCTCGGGTTGATTCTCAACTTTTTATCTCTGAGAAAATTTTCTACCTTCTTTATCTCAGATTCTACTTTTTCTCCGTAATCCAGAATCATTCTGTGAAGAATCGTGTTTTTTTGTGCGTACTCCACAATCTTTTCTTTGAGTTCCTCCAGACCCTCTCCAGTAACAGAAGAGGTGAAAACCACGGGGATTCCCAGATGTTTCTGAAGTTCATAACGATCGATTTTCATTCCCGTCTTTTTCGCTTCGTCTATGGCTGTCATGGCAAGGATAACTTTTTTTTCCATTTCTAGTATTTCAAGAAGTAGATACAGACTCTGCTCTGGATTGACAGAGTCCGCGACGAGTATCACAAGATCAGCGTCACCTTTCAGTAAATAGTCACGGGCTATCTTTTCGTCTATCGAGGAATATCCGAGCGAGTAAGTTCCAGGAAGGTCTATCAGATTGATGGTGTACCCTTTGTATGTGAAGACACCTTCCTTTTTCTCAACCGTCACGCCGGGCCAGTTGGCGACGTACTGTTTCGTGCCGGTCAGGGCATTGAAAAGACTGGTCTTTCCAACGTTTGGGCATCCCGCAAGAGCGACTTTCACGATTTTTTGAGAAATCTCACTTCTGCGGGTGAGACTCTTCACCGGCATCGCTGACCCTCCTCACCCATATCTTGGTTGCTTCGCCGTATCCTAAATCTATTTCCCTTCCTTCTATGTAGTATCTCCTTCCTGAAACCTGTATTTTCTTACCTGATTCGATTCCAAGGTTCTTCATTCTAAAAAGAAATCTCCTTCCACCATTTAGTTTGGTTATCTCGTAAGTTCCATCGTCTGCAAGGATCAAAGGCAATTCTCCTCCCACGACTTCCACTTCTATGAGATCCGCTTCTCTTTTTCTCAATGTGATGTTCCTATTCCCAATCTTGCAAACGATGGGATCTCCCAGGGGAGCGACTTGAACGATTTCTATTTCTTCACCTGGAACGAATCCCATTCCCACGAGTTTTTCATGCAGTTCTCCGGAAACTTCGAGTCTTTTTATTCTTGCGGGAACTCCTGGTACGAGTCTTGAAAGTTTCACGGCTCTGCCCCCTTTTTTGAGAATGATTCTCAAAAAATTCAGATTAATTGTATCATCATCACATGGATGCTTTCAATATATACATTTCTAATATATTGTCTATACGAGTCTTCTGACAAGCTTTATGGCATCCTGAGGGCAGACTTCATGGCAGACGTAGCATCTTATGCACTTCTGGTAGTCGATTCTCTGAGAGGAGATATCTATGGCCGAGGCGGGGCATCGTTCCTCGCAGAGCCGACACTTCACGCACTTTCTGGTGTCGATCTTTGGATACTTCACAAAGAACCTTGAAAAGGTTCTGGATAGTCTATCGAGGGTGGAGACGGTGGAAGGAAGTTGTATAGAAGCGTGGAACGTTCCCACAATTTCATAATCAGGAACTACTCTTCTTTTTCGAGCATGCTGAACCGTGTAAACAACATGATCTATTCCTAAAGCTTTGCAGACAGCGTCGTCGAGAGCAAAAGCATTTTTCGAAACAGCCACAAGGCCAAAATGTTTCTTTTTACCGTTTGTGGGTCCGTTTCCTTCCATACCCTCCACACCGTCGAGAATCGTGAGAACTGGAGACACGATTCGATGAATGTCTATCAACAGATTCGCGAAATCGTCGTAATTCTTTGCCCTCATGTGCCAGGAAGATTTTTCGAGACCCACCACACATCCGAAGGTGTTTTTCACTCCGAGTGTCATAACCATTTGGGAGTGGGTCTTCAATTTTGGAAGATTAACCACCTTGTCTGCTTCAAGAACCTTCCTGGAAATTTTTATCTTCTGAAACACTTCTCCGCTGACTTCCACAGGATCATCCAAAGGAACACATGGAACGCCCAGTCTTTCACAAACATCCTCAACACCTGTGACAGAAAAACAGCCTCGCAAGCCCTTCCGCTTCAGGGGAACGGGTAAGAGGCTTGCTTGTTGGTCATGTTCGTGTTATGATTGGGTGTTGTCGCTATCGATCCAACCGGATCATGTGCATCTTTTTGTTTCTGCGCCTCCTCGGTTAGCTCCGGCACAAATAGTCAACCTGTTCAAAGGGGTGTCTTCAAAAAAGCTTCTCGAAAAATTCCCGCACCTGAGAACAAGAGAAGGATTGTGGAGCAGAACATACTATGTGGGCTCAGTGGGCACCGTTTCAGAAGAAACCATCAGGAGGTACATTGAAGAGTGTCAAGATATGTGATCAGAACCTACAAAGTCCCTGTGCCGGTGGAATTGTATCCTTTGTGTTCCGAGCTGAACAGGATCGCCGCTCGGATCTACAACAAAACCATGTCGCTGGTCAAAAAGATCAAAAACAAGAAAGGTTTTTGGCTCTCACCGAACACAGCGCAAAAATACATCCTTCGCTGGTCGAGCGCTATCGATATCCACACTCACTCCAAACAAGCCATGGTCCAGCTGTACTTTCAGGCACTCAATAGCTACTTTGTTGCAGTCAAAACAAATCCACATGCAAAACCGCCATACAAGAGGAAAAATTTTCTGCCGTTCATTTGGAAAAATCAAGCCATCAAGCTTTTGCCAGATGGGAAGGTCAAGCTCTCGATGGGACGCAATCGAGAGCCATTTGTAATCCCCACAACGTTGCCAGCCGGTACAACAATCAGGCAAGCCAAGTTGGTTTACGAAGCCGGTCGGTATTATCTTCACCTTGCGATAGAGGTGAAGAGTGAGCACAAGAGAGGCCAGAGCCAGAAAGTTATGTCCGTAGACGTCGGAATACTCCGCCCGATAACCTGTTTCGATGGTTCTGAGGTGATTTCATATCACGGTGGTGTTCTCAACAGCATACTCAGATACCGAAACAAAAGACTAGCAGATATCCAGGGGGCTTTGAGTCGATGCCAAAAGGGCTCACGAAGGTATAAAAAACTGTCGAGAGCCAAAAGAAGGGTGCTGTACAAGACGAGAAACCAAATCAACGACGTGCTCCACAAAATCACGAGCCACTTCATCGGTTTATGCGTGCAAAAGAACATAAGCACCATTGTCGTCGGAGACATTACGAACATAAGAGAACGCACAAACGGCAACGATAATTTCAATCAAAAACTGCACCAATGGGCCTTCAGAAAGCTCATGAGCCAGATAGAATACAAAGCGCAAATATTCGGCATCGAGGTTGTGCGCATTTCTGAAGCGCATACAAGCAAAACGTGTCCTGTATGCGGCACTCAAAACAGGCCGTCTGGACGAAATTACAAGTGCGCCGGCTGCGGTTTTGAGTATCACAGGGACGGAGTTGGAGCAATCAACATTTGGAAAAGGTATCTTGGGACGAAGTCCCAAGTAGTAGCGGGCTTGGCACCCGCCAGAGGTGTGAGGTTTAACCCGCACCTCTGTGGCTATGGAGCGATTAGCGCTCCATGGAAGGCAGCCTAAGAGCTGCCAAGAATCCCATCCCCTTCAGGGGATTGGGAGTGTCAAAAGAACCTTATCGGATGGTGAAAACAGGTGAGAAAAGTACTTGTCAAGGAGTTCTCTGAGCCTTGTGCTGGCTTCCTCGTAGTTGGAGACGTTCAGGAACCAGACCTTTTCCAGATGACATCCCTCCCGTCTTTTATGGTCTCGATACCGGATGGGATATTGAGCTTTCCTTCTTTTAGTATTTCGATTATGAGATCTTTTGGGAGAGCCGTTTCGATCCATATTTCGGAGATATCGACGATTTTTAACTCACGGACCGCTATTTTCTGAAGTGCTTTTTCTATTCCTTTCACGTATTTTTCCTTGTCCATCCACATCACCCCAAAACAAAAAGGGGGCATATGCCCCCTTCGTTTCTATGGATTTCATCAGAAGTTGATTTCAAAGTTTCCTCCAACGGGGATTGCGATCACGTTGTTTTTCTCGTAGATTCTCATTTCAACACCTGCACCGAGTCCAACTACGAGTCCTTCAAAGTCTCTTGTGTAGCTGGCACCAACACCAAAGACCCAACCGAATTTACCAAAATCGAACTTGGCCATAGGCCAGCTGGGTCCACCGAATCCCCTTATGACAACTCTGGATTCTCTGTCGAGTTCAATGGAGTATTTGAAAACAGCAAACAGATCGAGTGCGTTCTGACTCGGAGTAGCATCAACAGAGAAAAGAGGAGTAGCATCAGTACCAAGAAGATAAGCAAAACCAAGCCCAAGACCCAGCTCCATATTTTCTGCTACCGGATATGTGAGATCGAGACCAAAATCCAAGTAATTAGCGGCCGTAGCATCGGAAGTTGTAGATGTCGCAGAAACAACAAAATTATAATTCCCAAAAACGCTGACCTTCAGATCCTCCAGCGAGAAAGCGAAAGCTCCCACTGCCACTACCGCGAGAAGAATCACAAGAAGCTTTTTCATGAAAACTCCCTCCCTGTAATGAAATTTTCCGTGTTCAATTATAACACACAGAAGTGGTAAAATATCAAGACAGAGGTGGTGATTTTGAGTCCGGAGAAGTTTCTGCTAAGGTACGCTAAAAAATACTGGTATCTTTTTCTTGTAGGAACTGTACTATCTCTGATTCTCACAGTGATGGAAATCCTCCCACCCCGTTTGATGAAAACGGCGATAGATAAGTTTCTTGTGGAAAGTACTTTATCTTCGTTTGAGCGTTTGAACGGCATTGTAATAACGGCCTTTATAATTTTAGGAATTCGCGTCCTTTCCTTTCTGGTGGGGTTTGCGAGTTCTTATGTAACAGGGTATGCAGGCTCAAAGATAGTCCTTCTGATGAGAAAAGACGTGTTTTCCCATGTCATTTCACTTCCGTATTCTTTTTTCACAGGAATACCTTCCGGAGTAGTTACCACCAGGATCGTTAACGACACACAGAATATCCAGGAGTTCTTCTCTTCTGTTGTGACCAGTGTGATTATGGATGTTCTCCTTTTGGGAGCGGTCGTTGTTTCTCTCATTCAGCTCAGTCGAGAGCTTTTTGGCCACGTCTATTACCTTTTGCCTTTGATCGTCATTTCGATCCTCCTGTTCAGATACTTCGACAGGAGGGCTTATCGCAAGGTCAGAACCAACCTCGCCCGCCTCAACGCCTTCCTGGCAGAGCACATAGCAGGTATCAACGTGATAAAAATCTTGAATCTGGAAAAACACAAAGAAAAGGAGTTTTCCACAGTGGCCACAGAGTATTACAGATCTCTGATGGAACAACTCTACGTTTTCGGAGTCTTTCGTCCTCTCATGGATTTTCTTTACTTTCTGGGAGTGAGTCTTGTTTTGTGGTACGGTGCCAGGTATATCGCGAATAAAACCCTTGGATTCGGTTCTCTGTACGCTTTTGTATCTTACCTCGATATGTTCTTCAGGCCTCTCAGAGACCTTTCCGAAAAGTACGATATAATCCAGAACTCCATGGCATCCTCCGAGAAAATTTTGAACCTCTTAAAAGAAGAACCAGAGGTCATAGGAAATCCAAATGGACCGAATGAAATATCGAAAGGTCGTGTTCGTTTTGAGAACGTGTGGTTTTCGTACGACGGAAAGAACTGGGTGCTGAAGGACATAAACTTGGATTTTCAACCAGGGAAACTGTACGCGATAGTGGGAGAAACAGGTGGTGGGAAATCCACTCTCATGAGCCTGATAAACGGTCTTTATATACCGCAGAAGGGAAATATATTCATCGATGAGATTCCGCTTCTGGAGTACAATTTAAAACTTGTGAGAAAACAGATAGCAGCTGTACCGCAGGATGTTCTGTTGTTCAGCGGAACGATCCTCGATAACATCAGGCTTTTCGATGAGAGCATACCAGAAGAACGAGTTCTCGAAGCACTGAAAAGAGTCCATGCTCTGGATATAATAGAGAGGTTACCCGGAGGTGTTTACTACGAAATAGTCGAAAGAGGAACCACTCTCTCAGCAGGCGAAAGGCAACTCATAGCGCTCGCAAGAGCCGTTTTGTTTGACGCGAAGATCTTCATTCTTGATGAAGCGACGAGCAACGTGGATGTTATAACAGAGACGAAGATTCAGGAGGCTTTAGAAGAGCTTTCAAAAGACAGGACAGTGATAATGATCGCACACAGACTCTCTACTGTGAAAGACGTCGATGAGATAGTGGTAGTCCACAATGGTAGGATTGTAGAGAAAGGCAATCACTATGAACTGTTAGAGAAGAGAGGATTTTACTACAACCTTTACAAGATACAGTTCGAAAATGCGTAGGGAGGGAAAACAATGGACAGATCAGAAAGATTGATTCAACTCATCTCCGAAAAAGAAGCAGACGCTTTTCTGATAATGAACATAGAAAACTCTGCCAGGGCATCTTCAGTTTACTTTTCCGGATTCACCGGATCTTTTTCCATCATTCTCATCTCCGAAAACACAAGGCTTCTCATAACCGACTCCAGATACACAGTTCAAGCCAAGCAGGAAACGGATTTCGAGGTGAGGGAAGTAAAAGGTGGGGATTTCATTGATGTTCTCAAAAAAACGGTGAATGATCTGAAAATAAAAACGATTGCTTTGGAAGAAGAAAGGGTTTCTCTTTCACTTTTCCGGAGGATTTCGAGTGCCTTTGGAGATAGAAAGTTCATAGGAATAGATGATGAAGTCAAGCAGATGAGGATGGTGAAAGACGAAGGAGAAATCGAGAAGATAAAACAGGCAATAGAGATCTCTGAAAGAGCCTTCCTCGAAACGGTACAGCAGATCAGAGCTGGAATGACAGAAAAAGAGATCGCCGCCCTTCTCGAATACACGATGAGAAAAGAAGGAGCGGAGGGTGTAGCTTTTGACACCATAGTGGCTTCAGGCTGTAGATCCGCTCTTCCGCACGGTAAAGCCTCAGACAAAGTAGTTGAGAGAGGGGACGTGATTGTGATAGACTTCGGGGCCACATATGAGAATTACTGTGCTGATATCACCCGTGTTGTTTCCATAGGAGAACCATCCGACGAAGTAAAGGAAGTTCACAGTATAGTTCTCGAAGCACAGGAAAGGGCTCTCAAAATTGCAAAGGCAGGTGTGACGGGAAAACTACTCGATTCGGTTGCCAGGGAATTTATACGGGAAAAAGGTTACGGTGAGTTCTTCGGACACAGTTTGGGACACGGGATAGGCCTCGAAGTACACGAAGGACCAGCCATCAGCTTCAGAAACGATTCTCCACTTCCAGAAAACGTTGTTTTCACCGTAGAACCCGGAATTTATCTGGAGGGAAAGTTCGGTATAAGGATAGAAGAAGACGTGGTCTTGAGAGAGCAGGGCTGTGAAATACTCACTACTCTGCCGAGATCTATCTTCGTCGTCTGAGATCTTCCAGTAGTTCTCTCACTGTCTTTCCCATCACAGGATGGATTAAATCTGGAGCTATCTCGCACAGTGGTTCCAGGACAAACGTTCTGTTGTGCGCATCGGGATGGGGTATTATGAGGTCTTCTTCGCTGAGAACAAGATCTTCATAGAATACGATGTCGAGATCGATGATCCTGGGTCCCCACCGTATCGTTCTCACTCTTCCCATGTTTCTCTCTATTTGAAGAAGTGTATTCAGCAGTTCGTGAGGAGAAAGCGGTGTTTGTGCGATACAAACCGCGTTCAGGAACCTCGGTTGATCTTCGTAGCCGTATGGTTCTGTTTCGATTATGGAGGATACTGTTTCTACCTTTATATTTCTCTTGTTCATTTCCTCAAGGGCTTTTTCTATGTTTCTCTGCCTGTCACCGAGGTTGCTTCCAAGCGCTATTACAACCTTTGCCAGAGTATCGCCTCCATCATTCTTATCACCCTCTTGTTAGGGAGGACATCGTGTACCCGAATTATATCTACTCCTTTCATCGTGCAGTACGCGGTGACCGCAAGAGTACCTTCAAGTCTTTCTTCGGGGGGCACGTTTCCCAAGGTGATTCCTATGAAAGATTTTCTTGAAGCACCTATGAGGATGGGCAGTTTTAACTCTTTGAATTCGTCGATCCTTCGAAGAATTTCGAGGTTGTCTTCGTATCTTTTTCCAAACCCGATACCCGGGTCCAGAACGATCTGGTTCACACCTTTTTCTTTTAGATACTCTATTTTTTCTGTGAAGTACTCTTTTATCTCCTTCACCACATCTTCGTAATGAGGATTTTCCTGCATCGTCTTTGGCGTTCCTTTTATGTGCATGAGAACGTAAGGGACGTTGTTTTCAGAAACTACTCTGACGATATCCGGTTCGAATTGATAACCGCTGATATCGTTTACGATATCCGCTCCGGCTTCAAGAGCTTTCAAAGCCACCCTCCACCTGTATGTATCTACGGAAATCGGAACGTCGGTTATCGATCTGATCGCTCTTATCACGGGAATCACTCTGTTCAATTCTTCTTCCTCATCGACGGGATCTGATCCGGGACGGGTGGACATTCCTCCCACGTCTATTATGTCAGCACCTTCTTCTATCATCTTCTTTGCGGTTTCCACCGCTTCGAGTACGCTCTGTTTTCTGGAATCAGCGAAGAAGGAGTCCGGTGTGACGTTTATTATTCCCATAACCATCGTTCTTCCAAACTCGATCTTTCTGTTCCATGGAGTTGTGTAAACCACGTTTCATCCCTCCAGAACGAAATCTCCTTTTTCTACACAGGCGAACGCGTTGTGGTTGTGTATGCTTTCCATACTTTCCACGTAGACTCTGTACCAGGTGATCCTTGGATCTTTCTCCAGTTCCAGTGCCACGTCTCTTGCCACATCCTCTACGAATCGGGGATTCTCATAAGCCTTTTCCGTGACGAACTTTTCGTCCGGCCTCTTCAGCAGGGTGTAAAGAGGAGAGCTTGCGTTTTTCTCCGCTATTTCTACCAGATCTTCGAACCAGATGAACTTTCTGGTTTTCACCGTTATTTCAACGAAAGCCCTCTGGTTGTGAGCACCGTAATCGCTGATCTCTTTTGAACACGGGCAGAGTGTGTGGACAGGTGTTCTGACCCCAATTTTGAAAGAAAAATTCTTCTCCTTTTCTGCTTCAACGAAGCAGTCCACTTTCAACGGCGATTTCTTTCTGGAAACAGGAGACTCCTTCCATATGAAGTAAGGAAAGTGGATCTCCAGGTGTGCCCTCTTTGCTTCCATGATTTCTATGAGATCATCCAGAATCTCTTCGAAGATTTGAGGAGTTATCACTTCCAGTTTGTTTAGAACTTCTATGAATCTGCTCATGTGTATTCCTCTTTTTTCACGGTGAAGATCCACTGAACAGCTAATCTGAGCAACGGTGGACTGGTATCCATCTTCCTTGAGAATCACCTTGAGAGGCCAGTGCAGATCTTTTATTCCCACCTTTTTTAGAGGGACCATCCTTGGGTCTTTTTCGTTCTGAACATCCTTCAAACCTTCTCACCCCTGTACACAACACCGCTCGTTTCTGTCTCCCACAGTTCTATCTCGTGGAGCCTGACACCGCGTTTTTCCATCTCTTTTGAGAGCTGATCCCATATCCATATCGCTACTCTTTCCGTGGTGGGCTGGTCGAACATGTCGTTGAGATACGAGTGATCGAGTTTAGAAATAACCAGCTCTTCGACGATTTTTTTCAGCTCGGCAAAATCCATGACCATCTCTTCTTCGTTCAGAGGACCTTCTATCTTAACAACGAGTCTGTAGGTGTGACCGTGGAGTCTCTCACACTTTCCAAGGTACCTGGTCAGATTGTGTGCGGCTTCAAAAGAAAATTTCTTCACCAAGATCATGCTCTCACCTCTAAAGAACGTAATCTCCGAATTTTTCGACCACTCTATTCACAAACGTTCTGATCTCTTTTCTAATCTCTCTTCCCACCTCTATACTGCTGAGATCGAAGTCTTCCAGGGATGATTCAAGTAACTCGAAGGCTTCTTGAGATAACTTCTTTTTCTTCACTTCTTCGCGCACCATGCTCAGGGCTTTTTCCACGGTGTTCGCAGGTCTGTAAGACCTTTCCTCTAAAAGTGCGCTGAACACGTCGGCAACCTGGATTATTTTATCTTCAAGGGTCATTTCTTCCCCTTTCAGTCTAAAAGGATAGCCATAACCGTCGAGCCTCTCATGGTGCCTTACCGCGGGTAAGAACCAGTTTTCATCTTTGTAGGGGAGAAGGATGAGATAGGAGAAATAGACGTGCTTTTTCATAATAGCGTATTCTTCATCACTGAGTTTTGCTGGTTTTTCGAGAATTTTGTAACTCACGCTGATTTTACCAATGTCGTGGTACAGACCAGCGATGAAGAGATCCTCACTGTTTCTGCCAGCTTTTTCTGCCATTTTTTTTGAGAAGACTGCGACTCTCCAGGTGTGGCTGGTGGTGAATTCGCTTTTGGTATCCACGATGAAAGATACGATTTTCCCAATTTGAATCAGGTCTTTCTTGTCACAGTCCGGACAATTTCTTACGTGGTCATTCAGCAAGTCTGTAACATCGTATCCTGCAAGAATATTCTCAAGTTGCCACTGGACAAACTCCATGTTCAGAACCTCTCTGCATGCTTCGAACACCTCCGGAAAGAAGAAGCTCTTCATATCTTCAAGAGCTATGAGGATATCTCTGGGTGAAACGTCTAAATTGACCATTGTGTATCTTGAAACCTGGTCCGAGATGAAGACGATGTTGGAGATCAGATTCTCTTCTGTTTTGTCCAGGTACGAGGCGGGGAAATGATGTTTCAAAACGATGGGGGATATGGGCTTCAGTTTCTCGACGTAATCGGTGATGAAGCTTCCAAGAATGCTGTGAAGGTGAAGGGGTTTGCCCGGGGTGTCCCGCACGATAACGAAAGTGTCGTCTATTTCATCCAGCAGCGTTTTCCCTTCGTATGGCAGAATCAGTCCCAGATCGTGGATCAATCCAGATAAGAATGAAACGTTGGAATCAAGATTCATTTTTTCTGCGATCTGAGCGGAAAGAAAAGCGACCTGAAATGAGTGTCTTCCCAGCGAAGGGATCGTTTTTAATAAATTAATCAACATCTGTATCATTGTTTTTCACCTCGATTGAATTTTAAAACAGACAGAATTTCGTTCAACAGAGAGTTACGATTTTTCTCGTTCGGCTCAAAGATGACGACATCATTTCTGTTTTTGATCTTTTCTACGAATGGATCGCTCGATTTCTTGATTGTGGCTACCACATCTTTCTCGCTGTCGAAGATTTTTTCGACTACCTCCCGGAATTTCCTGGATAGGAGTTCCATCTTTCCTATCTCGTCTATAATGATCAGATCTTTCTCCTGAAAGGCTCTTTCGAGCGATCTTACACCGATTTCTTCCAGGTCTTTTAGATTCACGTAGTATTTACCCACTCTGTATGGAGAAGGGAGGTCTGTTCTTGCTAATATTCCTTCCTCACCATCTAAGGTGATGATCTTGAAACCGATTCTTTTTCCGTCCTCTCTCATCTCTTCAGTGTAAAAGCCCCCTGCGTTCTGCAGGAGGCGTGATAGTTTCTTGATTAAAGTGGTTTTCCCGACACCTGGCCTTCCGGTGATCAGTATTTTCATTTTAACTCAACGCTGTTCAAAATCCTTTCAAACAGACTTTCCAATCTCTTGAAGTCCTCTTCCGGAGCATAGAAACCCATGTAGAGGTACTGTCCATCTTTCTCTGGGAACTGGACAATCCAGTAGGTGAAATTCTGTCCCGTCTGGTAATCCGGCATGGATGTCTCTATGAAGTTAACCTCGTAATTCGGGGTTTTGTAAACCTCACCGTTGAGTGGTTCTGTTTCGTAATGTGCTTCTGCGAAGATCAGATTTGCAATGTCCAATATGAAGTAATGCACTCCTTCAGAAAGCTGGTAATAGGTGTAAGCGGGAACGTTCAATTTGAAGGTTTCTGTTTCGATCGTTTTCATTTCTGGTTCCTGAACCACTTTAAAAGAACTTTCATCGAGTTTCTTTCCGTCCGCGTAAACCACTACTTTCCAGTTACCGAACACATTTTCTCCGAATCCGTCGGTTGCCATCCAGCCCCACACGCTGTCGTAATAGTCGTAACCCGTTTCTATCGTTGGAGCAACGACGTAATAGACGGTTTCCTTCAGATTTCCATCTGGATCGTACCATTCCCATTTGAATATATGGGAGTTTTCGAATGGCTTTGTCGCGCTCCACATGACGATTCGTTTGTCAAAAGGTGTGAACGCAGTGTCTGTAGCGAAAGGTGTGTTTTCGTAAACGCTTCTGCAAAGGAGAGATTCTGTAACGGACACTTCTTCCGCCGTGGAGCTTTCGAATTCTCCGGAGACGTTTTCAAAGATCACAGTGGTTCCTTCCAGCGAGTAGAACGGATCTTCCGAGCTGGAGAACAACAACTGCAGTTTCCCTTCTACGAACTTTCCGTTGAAGGCACCATCCCAGAACCAAGACGGTCCCACGCTGCCGGTCGAGTCTGATTTTTTCCACCATCCAAAGATACTGTTTTCGATCACTATTCCTTCCAAGGTTTTCTCTCCAAAAGATCCTTCGAAGTGATTGCCGTTCTGGTACATCTCAAGCGTTCCATCCTGCGAGCTCCACCTACTGAATTTGAATCGTTCGTTCAGATCGATGCTTGAGAGGATCTTCTCCAGAGTCTTTAAATCCTCGTCTGCAGGTTCTCCGGCCACAAAACTCCAGAAAACGAGATCTCTCATTCCGAGTGGAAAGACCTGAACGTTGAAAGAAAGGTTGTTTCCCTCAAATTTGTAGTATCTTCCCTTGAATCCTTTCCACTCTGTCTCACCCTGGTCGACGAGAGATGCATCCTGAGATAGTCCATAGACAAGCGCTTCTTCAACACCTGCGTCGTAGATGAAAAACACACCGACTCCCTGATTGAGTGTCTGACCATCACCCACTCCCTTGAAAACTCCGGTCGAGTTGAGACCAAGTGGGGGTGTTTCCTGCCAGTCTGACGGTTGCTGCCAGCTAATAGGGCCGAAAGATCGGGAGACCCATTCCTGGGGCATTCCAAGGACCGCTAAAAGAACCAAACTGATCAAAACAAGTTTTCTCACAATAAGACCTCCTCATAAAGTTTGCCACCTCTATTAAACCACTTTTCACTTCAAATCACAAGCCACCTTCACGAGTTCGTATTTTCTCGTTCCAAGACCGATCTCTTCAGCGTATTCGAGCTGTGTCTTCCAGGTTACATCTGGGTGAACCTCAAGGAACGGATCTTTGCCCGTTTTTTGAAGGACAAGATCGATACAGGCCTGGTCCAGGGCGACCGGATCTGTACTGACCGCGATTCCTATATCGGGAGCCACGGGAGGTTTGTTCATGTTCCAGCAATCGCAGTCTGGAGAGATGTTCATGATGAACGAAATGAAGACCGCTTTCTTGTCTTTGAGAACCGCTTTTGCGTATTCAGCCATCTTTTTACTCAAAGAGTCAGTCGAGCTGTCCCATTTTGGAGACATGGCACCGTAGGAACACATGGCGATACACTGTCCACAGCCGATACACTTTTCGTAATCGATCTTTGCCACTTTTGTGACGGTGATTGCTCCAACCGGGCAGAACTTCGCGCATGTTCCACAGGCGACACACTTTTCTTCAACCACGTACGGTTTGGATTCGGAATGTTGTTCCATCTTTCCAGCTCTGGATGCACTTCCCATTCCAACGTTCTTTATTGTTCCTCCAAAACCTGTCGCTTCGTGCCCTTTGAAATGTGTTACAGCGACTATCGCATCTGCCAGGGCTATCGCTGCACCTATCTTCGCTTCTTTTACGTAGTTTCCATCTATTTTCACCTTTATCTCATCTGAACCCCTGAGACCATCCGCGATGATCACAGGAGCCCCTGTCACCTCGTAGGTGAAACCGTTCAGGTAGGCATTTATCAGATGATCCACAGCGTTCGATCTGTGGCCGGTGTAGAGCGTGTTCGCGTCGGTGAGGAAAGGTTTTCCACCCAGTTTCTTGATCTGGTCCACAATGATTTTCACGTACTGGGGTCTTATGAATGCGAGGTTTCCGTATTCACCGAAATGGAGTTTTACAGCCACGAACTTGTCTTTTTCGATGATCTTTTCCAGTTCCACTTTCTTCAAAAGAAGTTCTAACTTTTGAAGCATGTTCATGTTTGGGTTGGTCGTCATGTCTGTGAAATAAACCTTTGCTGGCATGTGAATCCCTCCTTTTTTGAGAATTAAAAAGAGAGCCCAGCAGGGCTCTCTTGAGGTATATGATTTTTCACTTAAATTCTACCACAACTATCTACTTTGTTCAAACAGCCACTCTACGACTTCCTGACTTTCGTAGGCAGGTATCCACGATCCGTGTGGATCCCACCCGTGTTTCTCCATGAATCCTTTTTCGTACTCGGTGTACCTGACTTTTCCACCTATCTCTGAAAGTTTTTTCACCAGTGTGCGTGAATTTTCTACCGGAACAATCGGATCGTCTTCCGCATGGAACACCCAGACGGGAATATCTTTTATCCTCTCAACCTTACTGACATCTCCTCCCCCGCATATCGGTATTGCGGCTGCAAAGAGATCAGGAAAATTCATAATAGCGCTCCAGGTGCCGTAACCTCCCATCGAAAGCCCGGTGATGTAGATTCGATTCTCGTCTATGTTGTATTCATCGAGGAGTTTCCTGATGATCTTTATGACAGCAAGAAGAGGTTTCTCTGGATTGAAAGGATTTGCCCTGTCGGTGAACAGGGTGGACCAGCTGCTGTTTGGAGGACACTGCGGTGCGAGAACAAAACACGGATGAACCACCTGGTATCTCGGCTGAGCCCAGACAACCGCTCCACGGTTTCCGGCGACCTGTAGATAGTTGTCTGTTCCCCTTTCTCCCGCTCCGTGCAGGAAGACAACTAACGGGTATTTTCTGTCAGGATTCACATCTTTCGGGACGAACAATCTGTAGGGTATCTCAACACCTGTTTCCGGATCTTTGAAAGTGAATGCAAGGAAATCATCGATGATGAGATGTTTCTCATCTGTCTGCTTCGATGTAAAGGGTTCTACTTTGTTTCCATTCACATCAAAAATGGGAACGAGCTGTGAGACGATGTAGTCCAGCTCCATACGGGTGTTGAGAAAGTTAGGTCCGAAGACAAAAGTATTTGAGTGTAAATCCTCAGGGGAGAGTTCCAGAACAACATACTTCCCACGGTTGTTGAAAATGCTGAAAGAGGGATCTCTATTGTCGTTTGCGTAAACCTTTGTAATCGTTCTTGAAGAGTATGTCTCACCAGTTTTTACTTTAACAGAGAATTGATCCGTTGAGAGTTTCCACCCATCGATTTCAACGGGATACTCGATTACAGCTGCACAGACTTTTTCACCTTCCGGGAAAACTTTGGTAATGAGAGAAACCTTCATAATCATCCCTCCTTTGTCTCAAAAATGATATCATCCATCGAATAGCCTCCGAAAATGAATTCAGTTGTAACTTAAAGAAAACATGAGAATTCAAACGATAATTCTAAATAATTCTACATATTTGTCTGTAAATTCTGAAAATGCCCATTAATCGTGTTTGTATTTTCTGAAACCAATCGCTATAATTTCTTTCTGAGGAAGATACAAAATTCATCGGGAGGCATTTTCGTGCACAAAAAACTCAATCCCAGATCCATGAAACAGGAAAACAAAAGAATGATCTTGAGATACCTGATAGAAAGTGGTCCACACAGTAGAGTTGAGATTGCAAAAAAGACGGGTCTTGCTCAGAGTGCGATCTGGAGAATCGTTGAGGAGTTGATTAACGAAGGTTTAATAGAAGAAAAAGGGATGGCAACGGGCCGAAGAAGACGGGCTGTGACATATGGGCCTACAAGATCGTTTGTCACAGCGATCATATACAACGTGGAAGTTCTTGAAACACTTGTGGCCGTAGGTTTCCTGGATGGAACCTGGAGAATTGTGGAAAGGTTTCCCACTCCAAGGGTATTTGAAGAATTCAAAGAAAAAGTGAAGGAATCTTACGAGAACATCCTCAGAACCCATACACTGAACGAGAGCATCTCAAAGCTGGTGTTTTCGCTTCCAGGAATAGTGAACACTGAAAAGAGACTGTTGATCCATGCACCGAACCTTGGCTGGAGAGATGTTGATTTTCAAAAGGAGTTCGAAGGTTTGGGGTTCGATGTGATGGTAGAAAACGATTCAAATCTTTCCCTTCTTGCTGAGGAGTTCTTCTCTCAGGATGTGAAAAGCTCCAGTGTTTCATTCTTTCTCTATTTTGGTGAAGGTATCGGCGGTGCGATTTCGGTGAATGGAAGTATCGTCAGAGGAAAGAACTTCGCCGCTGGGGAAATAGGGCACGTCGTTCTGGATATCTCCAGTAACAGGGAGGTGGAGGATTTTCTCTCCATATCGAAACTCATCGCCGAGGTGGAAAAAAAGGTAAATCTGCAAGGTGAGTTTCTCGAAGAGAAATTTCGCTACCTCAAAAGGTTGTGGTTTTCTGGAGAAGAACGCGTGAGAAAGATCATGGATAATTACCTTCGCTGTGTGGCAGTTGTTTTGAAGAACGTGATCTACTTTTTGAACCCGGGTGTTATTGTTCTCGGAGGCATAGTGAACGACCTCTGGGAAACGTTTGGCTCTTTCATAAAGAAAGAGCTTGAGAAGATAACAGACAGAGAGATCGCCGACGTTCTCATAAGAGACACGATCTTCAAGGAAGTAGCACCATCTCTTGTTGGCGGAAATGTACTGGTGATAGAGGAATTTTTGAAAAGTGTGGGTTAACTCACTTCATCATAAGGGAGGTGTTTTTATGAAGAAGTTTCTGGTGTTTCTACTGGCCCTCGTGGCTTTGTCCAGTTTGATGGCACAGGTTTCTCTGCCTCGTGAAGACACAGTTTACATCGGTGGAGCCATCTGGGGACCTGCCACAACCTGGAATCTCTACGCACCGCAGTCCACGTGGGGTACTGATCAGTTCATGTACCTTCCGGCGTTCCAGTACGACCTTGGAAGAGACGCTTGGATTCCTGTCATCGCAGAAAGATACGAATTCGTGGACGACAAAACTCTGAGGATCTACATCAGACCTGAAGCAAGATGGAGCGATGGGGTGTCTATCACCGCAGAGGATTTTGTCTACGCTCTGGAGCTCACCAAAGAACTCGGAATAGGCCCCGGCGGTGGATGGGATACCTACATCGAATACGTGAAAGCTGTTGACACAAAAGTGGTTGAATTCAAGGCGAAAGAAGAGAATCTCAATTACTTCCAGTTCCTTTCCTACTCCCTCGGTGCACAACCGATGCCCAAACACGTCTACGAAAGGATCAGAGCACAGATGAACATAAAAGACTGGATCAACGACAAACCTGAAGAACAGGTTGTTTCTGGTCCTTACAAACTCTACTACTACGACCCGAACATCGTTGTGTACCAGAGAGTTGACGACTGGTGGGGCAAGGACATCTTTGGACTTCCAAGACCCAAGTATCTGGCTCACGTCATTTACAAGGACAACCCGAGTGCCAGTCTCGCGTTCGAAAGAGGCGACATTGACTGGAACGGACTCTTCATTCCGAGTGTCTGGGAACTGTGGGAGAAGAAAGGCCTTCCGGTTGGAACGTGGTACAAAAAGGAACCTTACTTCATTCCCGACGGTGTGGGATTCGTGTACGTAAACAATACCAAACCTGGTTTGAGCGACCCAGCTGTGAGAAAAGCGATCGCTTACGCTATTCCGTACAACGAAATGCTCAAAAAGGCTTACTTCGGTTATGGAAGCCAGGCTCACCCGTCCATGGTGATCGATCTCTTCGAACCGTACAAGCAGTACATCGATTACGACCTTGCAAAGAAAACCTTTGGAACTGAAGATGGAAGAATCCCGTTCGATCTCGATATGGCAAACAAGATCTTGGACGAGGCAGGGTACAAAAAAGGACCTGATGGTGTAAGGGTTGGCCCCGATGGCACGAAACTTGGTCCGTACACGATATCTGTTCCGTACGGCTGGACTGACTGGATGATGATGTGTGAGATGATCGCAAAGAATCTGAGAAGCATAGGTATCGATGTAAGAACTGAATTTCCAGATTACTCTGTATGGGCAGACAGAATGACGAAAGGAACGTTCGACCTCATCATATCCTGGAGTGTTGGTCCGAGCTTCGATCATCCGTTCAACATATACAGGTTTGTGCTCGATAAGAGGCTGTCTGCTCCTGTAGGTGAAGTCACGTGGGCTGGAGACTGGGAAAGGTACGATAATGATGAGGTAGTCGAACTCCTCGACAAAGCAGTTTCTACACTCGATCCTGAGGTGAGAAAACAGGCGTACTTCAGAATCCAGCAGATCATCTACAGAGATATGCCGAGCATACCCGCGTTCTACACGGCTCACTGGTACGAATACTCGACGAAGTACTGGATCAACTGAGCGAGGACAATCCAGCCTGGTTCAGACCTTCTCCATGGCACGCGGACACCTGGCCGACTCTCTTCATCATCTCCAAGAAGAGCGATCCACAGCCCGTACCGTCCTGGCTTGGAACGGTTGATGAAGGAGGAATCGAGATACCCACCGCGAAGATCTTCGAAGATCTCCAGAAAGCGGCCATGTGATCTTTCCCCGGCCCCACTTCGGGGCCGGGTTTCACAAAAACAGAGTGGGGAGTGAGAATTGAATGGGATCGAAATCGATGTTCAAGTACCTTTTGAGACGTTTCATCTTCCTGCTTGTTACCTACATAGTGGCAACCACTATTGTGTTTATACTTCCAAGAGCGATTCCTGGGAATCCTTTATCTCAAATCCTTTCCAACCTTTCAAGGGTGGCTCAGGCGAATCCAGAGGCTATAAGAGCAGCTGAGAAAACGTTAATGGAAGAATTTGGTCTCGGGAAACCCTGGTACGTTCAGTATTTCGAATTCATCACCAAGGCACTTCGAGGAGATCTTGGAACATCCATTACTTTCTACCCCAGGAAAGTCATTGACCTGATCATTCCAGTTATTCCGTGGACACTGGCACTCCTTCTTCCAGCAACGATAGTCGCCTGGATTCTGGGTAACAGCCTCGGTGCTTTAGCGGCTTACAAAAGAAACACATGGATTGACAAGGGAGTCCTTACAACTTCCCTGATAGTTTCTCAGATCCCATATTACTGGCTTGGAATGATATTCATCTTCCTTTTTGGAGTTAAACTCGGCTGGCTTCCTGTTCAAGGGGCTTATTCTCAGGGAACGATACCGAACCTGAGCTGGTCGTTCTTCGTTGATGTTTTGAAGCACTACATAATGCCCTTTGCATCCATCGTCGTTTCTGCAATGGGTGGATGGGCGATAGGAATGAGGCTCATGGTGATATACGAGCTTGGAAGCGATTATGCGATGTTTTCTGAATACCTTGGTATGAAAGACAAGAGAATTTTCAAGTATGTCTTCAGAAACTCCCTCCTCCCACAGATTACGGGACTCGCTTTGAGCTTAGGAGGGGTTTTAGGAGGAGCCCTCATCACTGAGATCGTGTTCAATTACCCTGGAACGGGATATCTACTCTTCAGGGCTTTGACTACACTCGATTATCCATTGATTCAGGGGATCTTTGTGATTCTTATTGCCTCTATCTATCTCGCTAACTTCATTGTGGATTTCCTTTACGCTTTGATAGATCCAAGAATAAGACTGGGACAGGAGGCATAAAATATGTTTCGAACGATGATAAGACCACTTTTCAAGAACAAAAAGTTCATAATAGGTTTTTCGATTTTTCTCTTCTTTCTCTTCCTGGGAATTTTTGGGCCAGTGTTCTACAAAGTGGATCCTATGGAAATGACCTGGGATTACGAGCAACCTCCTTCCAGCGCGCATCCTCTCGGAACGGACACGTACGGTAGAGACGTCCTTGCACAACTGCTTCATGGAATTCGTTCTTCGCTTTACATCGGTTTTCTGGCTGCAATCATCTCGCTTGTGGTAGGTACGATCATAGGAAGTTTCTCCGCCGTGAAAAGGGGTATTGTGGATGATGTATTGATGGGAATAACAAACATCGTCCTTACTACTCCTTCGATACTCATAGCAATTTTGATAGCGAGTTATTTGAAGGTACGAAGTGTTGAAATGGTTGCGGTCATCTTGGGCTTATTCCAGTGGCCTTGGTTTGCGCGAGCGATAAGAGCACAACTCATGAGTGTGATGTCGAGGGAGTACGTGTACCTTTCTGTTATGGCCGGCTATTCCGATCTCAGACTGGTGATAGAAGACCTCATCCCAACGATTGCGACTTACGCCTTCATGTCCTTTGTTCTTTTCATAAACGGAGGAATCATGGGAGAAGCAGGTCTGAGCTTGATAGGGCTCGGTCCCACCCAGGGAATCTCCCTTGGAATCATGCTTCAGTGGGCAGTTCTCATGGAGGCAGTGAGAAGAGGTCTGTGGTGGTGGTTCGTGCCACCAGGACTCGCCATTGTGGCTGTCACTGCTTCTCTGCTGGTCATCAGTACTGCAATGGATGAAGTCTTCAATCCACGCTTGAGGGAGGAGTGAAGAATGAAAGAAATACTTTTGAAAGCAGAAAATGTGAGGGCCTACTATAAACTGGAAAAGGTTTCTGTCAAAGCTGTGGATGGTTTGTCTTTTGAAATACTGGAAGACGAAGTTATAGGGGTTGTCGGTGAATCTGGTTGTGGAAAGACAACTCTCTCGAACGTGATCTTCATGAACATGGTAAAGCCGTTGACACTCGTTGATGGAAAGATATTTCTGAGAGTTAACGGAGAGTTTGTAGAGCTGTCGTCCATGACAAGAGACGAAGTGAAAAGAAAATTCTGGGGAAAAGAGATAACGATAATACCCCAAGCAGCGATGAACGCACTGATGCCCACCATCAGGATGGAAAAGTATGTGAGGCATCTTGCGGAATCGCACGGAATAGACGAAGAGGAACTTTTGGAGAAAGCCAGAAGAAGATTTGAAGAGGTGGGGCTCGATCCACTTTGGATTAAAAGGTATCCTTTTGAGCTCAGTGGTGGAATGAGACAAAGAGCCGTGATAGCGATCGCAACTATATTGAATCCGAGCCTTCTCATAGCTGACGAGCCAACTTCCGCTCTGGATGTTGTGAATCAAAAGGTTCTTTTGAAAGTCCTGATGCAGATGAAACGCCAAGGAATCGTGAAGAGCATAATCTTCATCACCCATGACATAGCGACTGTAAGGCAGATCGCAGACAGAATGATTATCATGTACGCTGGAAAGATAGTTGAGTTCGCACCTGTGGAAAGTCTCCTGGAAAAACCGCTTCATCCTTACACCCAGGGGCTTTTCAATTCGGTTCTCACTCCAGAACCAGAGGTGAAAAAGAGAGGAATCACCTCCATTCCTGGTGCTCCACCCAATCTCATAAATCCTCCATCTGGCTGCAGATTCCATCCTAGATGCCCTCACGCGATGGATGTCTGTAAAGAAAAAGAACCACCACTAACGGAAATAGAACCGGGAAGAAGAGTTGCATGCTGGCTTTACATGGAGGAGAGAGCATGAGCAGGCTCGTCGTGAAGAACCTTACAAAGATCTTTTCACTTGGATTCTTCTCCAAGCGTCGTATAGAGGCGGTGAAGAATGTTTCTTTTGAGGTGAAGGAAAAAGAAATCGTTTCACTCGTTGGAGAAAGCGGTTCCGGAAAAACAACCACCGCAAAGATGATACTGAGGCTCCTTCCCCCTACCTCCGGTGAAATCTACTTTGAAGGTAAAGATATCTGGAAAGATATAAAGGACAGGGAATCTCTGGTTGAATTCAGAAGGAAGGTCCACGCGGTTTTCCAGGATCCTTTTGCGAGTTACAATCCCTTCTATCCAGTCGAGAGAACTCTCTGGCAGGCCATAAGTCTTCTCGAGAACAAGCCTTCAAACAAGAAAGAAGCGCTCGAACTCATAAAGGAGTCGCTTTTCAGAGTGGGGATAGATCCGAAGGATGTACTTGGAAAGTACCCGCACCAGATTTCTGGTGGACAGAAACAAAGAATCATGATAGCAAGATGCTGGATCTTGAGGCCTCTTTTGATCGTAGCGGACGAACCCACATCCATGATAGACGCTTCCTCCAGAGGAGGTATCATAAAACTCCTCGAAGAGCTCAGAGAGGAACAAGGAACGTCCATCATATTCATCACACACGATCTGGGGCTTGCCTATTACGTTTCCGACAACATTTTCGTTATGAAGAACGGTGAAATCGTGGAAAGGGGACACCCAGACAAAGTGGTTCTCGAGCCGACCCACGAATACACCAAGCTCCTCGTCGGTAGCATCCCGAAGCTTTACAGGAAACTGGAGGATCTGTGATGTTTACAAAAGCGGTTCTCTCCATTTTTTCTTGGGCTCTGGTTCTTGAATTGATAGTTCTGTTTTATTACCTGTGGCGCGGCTTGAGGCCAGTGGAGTTCTACCTAAATTTAGGACTCCTCGGACTCACTGTACCTTTCCTTGTGTTTCTTGTCGTCAGAGAAAAGAAAAAGAGGAGGGAAGAAGACGATGGAAAGGATCGATGAAATCCTCTCTCAGTTAACTACAGAGGAAAAGGTGAAGCTCGTTGTGGGGGTCGGTCTTCCAGGACTTTTTGGAAACCCACATTCCAGAGTGGCGGGTGCGGCTGGAGAAACACATCCCATTCCAAGACTTGGAATTCCTGCGTTTGTCCTGGCAGATGGTCCCGCAGGACTCAGAATAAATCCCACAAGGGAAAACGATGAAAACACTTACTACACGACGGCATTTCCCGTTGAAATCATGCTTGCTTCTACCTGGAACAGAGACCTTCTGGAAGAAGTGGGAAAAGCCATGGGAGAAGAAGTTAGGGAATACGGTGTCGATGTGCTTCTTGCACCTGCGATGAACATTCACAGAAACCCTCTTTGTGGAAGGAATTTCGAGTACTACTCAGAAGATCCTGTCCTTTCCGGTGAAATGGCTTCAGCCTTTGTCAAGGGAGTTCAATCTCAAGGGGTGGGAGCCTGCATAAAACACTTTGTCGCGAACAACCAGGAAACGAACAGGATGGTAGTGGACACGATCGTGTCCGAGCGAGCCCTCAGAGAAATATATCTGAAAGGTTTTGAAATTGCCGTCAAGAAAGCAAGACCCTGGACCGTGATGAGCGCTTACAACAAACTGAATGGAAAATACTGTTCACAGAACGAATGGCTTTTGAAGAAGGTTCTCAGGGAAGAATGGGGATTTGACGGTTTCGTGATGAGCGACTGGTACGCGGGAGACAACCCTGTAGAACAGCTCAAGGCCGGAAACGATATGATCATGCCTGGAAAAGCGTATCAGGTGAACACGGAAAGAAGAGATGAAATAGAAGAAATCATGGAGGCGTTGAAGGAGGGAAAGTTGAGTGAGGAGGTTCTCGATGAGTGTGTGAGAAACATTCTCAAAGTTCTTGTGAACGCGCCTTCCTTCAAAGGGTACAGGTACTCAAACAAACCGGATCTCGAATCTCACGCGGAAGTCGCCTACAAAGCAGGTGCGGAGGGTGTTGTCCTTCTTGAGAACAACGGTGTTCTTCCGTTCGATGAAAATACCCATGTCGCCGTCTTTGGCACCGGTCAAATCGAAACAATAAAGGGAGGAACGGGAAGTGGAGACACCCATCCGAGATACACGATCTCTATCCTTGAAGGCATAAAAGAAAGAAACATGAAGTTCGACGAAGAACTCGCTTCCACTTATGAGGAGTACATAAAAAGATGAGAGAAACAGAGGAATATAAACCCAGAACCGACTCCTGGGGAACGGCCATAAAACCGAAACTTCCAGAGAACTTCCTCCCAGAAAAAGAGATAAAGAAAGCTGCAAAGAAAAACGATGTTGCAGTTGTTGTGATCAGCAGGATCTCCGGTGAGGGATACGACAGAAAGCCGGTGAAAGGTGATTTCTACCTCTCCGATGACGAGCTGGAACTCATAAAAACCGTCTCGAAAGAATTCCACGATCAGGGTAAGAAAGTTGTGGTTCTTCTGAACATCGGAAGTCCCATCGAAGTCGCAAGCTGGAGAGACCTTGTGGATGGAATTCTTCTTGTCTGGCAGGCGGGACAGGAGATGGGAAGAATAGTGGCCGATGTTCTTGTGGGAAAGATTAATCCCTCCGGAAAACTTCCAACGACCTTCCCGAAGGATTACTCGGACGTTCCATCCTGGACGTTCCCAGGAGAGCCAAAGGACAATCCGCAAAGAGTGGTGTACGAGGAAGACATCTACGTGGGATACAGGTACTACGACACCTTTGGTGTGGAACCTGCCTACGAGTTCGGCTACGGCCTCTCTTACACAAAGTTTGAATACAAAGATTTAAAGATCGCTATCGACGGTGAGACACTCAGGGTGTCCTACACGATCACAAACACCGGGAACAGAGCTGGAAAGGAAGTCTCACAGGTTTATGTCAAAGCTCCAAAAGGGAAAATAGACAAACCCTTCCAGGAGCTGAAAGCGTTCCACAAAACAAAACTTTTGAACCCGGGTGAATCCGAAAAGATCTTTCTGGAAATTCCTCTTAGAGATCTTGCGAGTTTCGATGGGAAAGAATGGGTTGTCGAGTCAGGAGAATACGAGGTCAGGGTCGGTGCATCTTCGAGGGATATAAGGTTGAGAGATATTTTTCTGGTTGAGGGAGAGAAGAGATTCAAACCATGAAAAGGGGGTAATATGATGAGCAGGCTGGTTTTCGCTCTGCTTCTCTTTCCTGTTTTCATTCTGGCTCAAAACATCCTTGGCAACGCTTCTTTCGATGAACCAATCCTCATCGCAGGTATGGATATAGACCCACCCGCAGAGGATGGTTCCATAAACACAGAAGGAAACTGGGTATTCTTCACCAATTCAAACGGTGAGGGAACGGCTCGAGTTGAAAACGGCGTTCTCGTGGTTGAGATAACAAACGGAGGAGATCACACCTGGTCGGTTCAGATCATACAGGCTCCCATACGTGTTGAGAAACTCCACAAGTACAGAGTTTCTTTCCGAGCCAAGGCTTCCTCTCAAAAGAACATCGGGGTGAAGATAGGAGGAACGGCCGGAAGAGGATGGACCGCGTACAACCCCGGTACCGACGAATCCGGCGGCATGGTCTTCGAGCTCGGAACAGATTGGCAGAAGTACGAGTTCGAATTCGTCATGAGACAGGAGACCGATGAAAATGCTCGTTTCGAGTTTCAGCTTGGAAGGTATACCGGCACGGTCTGGATAGACGACGTAGTGATGGAGGACATCGGTGTTCTCGAGGTAAGCGGTGAGGAAAACGAAATCTACACCGAGGAGGATGAAGACAAAGTGGAAGACTGGCAGCTCGTTTGGAGTCAGGAGTTCGATGACGGTGTTATCGATCCGAACATCTGGAACTTCGAGATAGGAAACGGTCATGCAAAAGGTATTCCAGGCTGGGGTAACGGGGAACTCGAGTACTATACAGACGAAAACGCGTTCGTTGAGAACGGCTGTCTTGTGATTGAGGCGAGAAAAGAACAGGTTTCCGATGAGTACGGAACCTACGACTACACCTCAGCCAGGATGACCACAGAAGGAAAATTCGAAATAAAGTACGGAAAAATCGAAATAAGGGCAAAACTTCCAAAAGGAAAAGGTATCTGGCCCGCTCTCTGGATGCTCGGAAACAACATAGGAGAGGTCGGATGGCCCACCTGTGGTGAGATAGACATCATGGAAATGCTTGGCCACGACACCAGAACCGTTTATGGAACAGCACACGGTCCGGGATATTCCGGTGGTGCGGGTATAGGTGTTGCCTATCATCTTCCAGAAGGAGTACCGGACTTTTCCGAAGACTTCCACATTTTCTCCATCGAGTGGGACGAAGACGAAGTGGAGTGGTACGTGGACGGACAGCTCTACCACGTCCTCAGCAAGGATGAACTGGCCGAACTCGGTCTTGAGTGGGTTTTCGACCATCCGTTCTTCCTCATTCTGAACGTTGCCGTGGGAGGCTACTGGCCAGGTTATCCCGACGAAACCACCCAATTCCCGCAGAGAATGTACATCGACTACATCAGAGTCTACGAAGATAAGAATCCTGAAACAATCACCGGGGAAGTGGATGACTGCGAATATGAACAAGCACAGCAGCAGGCAGGTCCCGAGGTGACCTATGAACAGATAAATAACGGCACTTTCGACGAACCTATTGTGAACGATCAGGCCAACAACCCGGACGAATGGTTCATTTGGCAGGCGGGAGACTACGGAATCAGTGGTGCCAGGGTCTCCGATTACGGTGTCAGGGATGGCTACGCTTATATCACGATAGCCGATCCTGGAACTGACACGTGGCATATTCAGTTCAACCAGTGGATAGGTCTTTACAGAGGAAAAACCTACACCATTTCTTTCAAAGCAAAAGCGGATACACCAAGACCTATAAATGTGAAAATTCTGCAGAATCACGATCCCTGGACCAACTACTTCGCTCAAACGGTGAATCTCACAGCGGACTGTCAGACGTTCACGTTCACCTACACGCATCCAGACGATGCGGATGAGGTCGTTCAGATCAGTTTCGAACTCGGAGAAGGAACGGCAACTACGATTTATTTCGATGATGTCACGGTGAGCCCTCAATGAGACACATCCCCGGTGCTTTGCGCCGGGGGTGTTTCAGAACCATAAAAGGAGAGATGTGAGATGAACATAAGATTCAGAATCATATTCATAATGGTTGTGGTTCTTGTTTCTTTTGTTCTCAGTGCTTATCTGGTTCAGAGAAGTACCTCGTCTCTTCTCATCAGCAACGCAAAAGATTACATGGAGAAGTCGGTGTCTTCTCTTTCAAAATACATCTCCCAGAAGTTGAACGAGGTTCAAAGAAATCTGAAAACCCTCCTTGGTAGCTCTCTCATAGGAGGTTACACGATCGCTTCGAACCTTCAGTCTGTTCTTCAGGGGGCTACGGATACAGTCTCCGTTGGTATTGTTGTCGATGAGATGAGCGAATCCGCTTATTTGGTTTTACCAGAAAAAATAGAAGAGAAGAACTATTCAGAGTACGAAAAGTACCTCAGCCTTATGAAGGAAAAAAACAAAACTTCGCTTGTCCTTGCCGAATCCATCGATGGAAAGCCTGTTTTGCTTTTCGTGGAGGGAGTTACAACGTTCGGTTCAGAACCATCTGGACTGATAGCATTAGGTATATCCCTCTCTGAGAACACCGATCTCTGGAAAGCGGTTGTAGAAGAAGGGAAAGCGAGCAAGAGCGGCTACGGGCTTCTTGTCACAAGCGACGGAAAGGTACTGATCCACAAAGACATGGGGAACTTCATGAAAGAGGTGAAAGAGCTTGGAGGCTTTGAGAAAGCGTTTGAAGAGGCAAAGAAAGGTGGAGAGAAATACGTAGAGTACGAATACAACGGAGAGAAGAAATACACCGTGTGGGAAAAAGTGCCCGGATACGACTTCTACATCTTCTCGACGGGGTACCTGGATGAACTTCTTGCAGAAGGAAAGAAAGCGACCTTTGGGACGATAGTGACGTATGTAGTGTTTGGCGGAGTGATCTTTGCGGTGTTGTTTGTTTCGATGATGCCGGTAGTGAAGAGAATGAGGCAGCAGGTAGAGAAAGTGAAGAGATTCGGAGAAGGGGACCTGACAGTAGAGTTCGAAGCGAAAGGGAAAGATGAACTGACCCAGATAGAAGAGAGCCTGAAAGAAGCGGTACTATCACTCAAAGAGATGATAGTGAGCATCATAGAAGCTTCGAAAGAGCTGAGCGGAGCATCAGAAGAGATAAAAGTTCTCTCAGAAGAGAGCCACAAGATGTCAGAGAACCTGCACGAAGAAGCCAAGAAGATACTGGACGAGGCGAACACATGAGCAGTGCTCTGACAGAAGTGACGAGTGGGGTAGAAGAAGTGGCAGCGAGTGCGCAGAACATCTCAAAGATCACCCAGGAGCTGACAGAAAGATCAGAAGCGGTGACGAAAGCGGCAAGAGAAGGAACAGAGAGAGTAGAAGCGGTGGGAGGAGTCATAAACAAACTCAAAGGGTCAGCAGAAAGACAGAGGGACTACCTGAGAGAACTCGTTGACTCAGCCAAGACGATAGGAGAGATAGTGGACACGATCAGCTCGATAGCAGAGCAGACGAACCTACTTGCCTTGAACGCAGCGATAGAAGCAGCTCGAGCTGGGGAAGCGGGAAGGGGCTTTGCGGTTGTGGCAGACGAGATAAGGAAACTTGCAGAAGAGAGCCAGAGGGCGACAGAAGACATAGCGAAGATGTTGAGCAGTTTGAGGGCAACGATAGAACACGTGGAGAACGGCTCGAAAGAGATGTTCGAAGGAGTGGACGAGATAGCGGTGATGGGAGAAGAAGTCACAAAGAGATTCAGGGAGATCCTTGGAAGGATAGAAGAGATCAACAGCATGATAGAGAACACAGCTGCCACTGCGCAGGAGCAGGGAGCGGCTGCAGAAGAAATGGCAAGCGCTATGGACAACGTCACAAAGATAGTCGAAGGAGTTGTGGAAAGTCTAAACAGAATGGAGTCTCTCATAGAAGATCAGACCGAATCCGCTGCCAAGGTCTCTCAGGCCGCTGAAAGACTGTCTGAGCTTTCTGAACAGCTCTCAACGCTCGTTCAGAAGTTCAAAGTGTGAGAAGGGAAATCAATAGAAAAAATCAGGCGGGGTTATCCCGCCTTTTTTTCTGGATGTTAAAATTTTCAGGGAGATCGAGTGGAGAGGTGTTCTGTTTTGAGAATAAAAAGACTTCCCGAGAGCCTCGTCAGAAAAATCGCCGCGGGTGAGGTGATTCACAATCCATCTTTCGTTCTGAAAGAGCTTGTAGAAAACAGTCTGGACGCGCAGGCCGACAGGATAGTTGTTGAGATAGAAAACGGTGGAAAGAACATGGTAAGAGTATCCGACAATGGAATCGGGATGACCAGAGAAGAGGCACTTCTGGCAATAGAACCTTACACGACGAGCAAGATAGAGAGCGAGGAAGATCTGCACAGGATCAGAACTTACGGTTTCAGAGGTGAAGCGCTTGCTTCGATTGTGCAGGTCAGCAGAACCAAGATCGTGACAAAAACGGAAAAAGACGCACTCGCAACACAGTTGATGATTGCTGGGGGGAAAGTGGAAGAAATCTCGGAAACCCACAGGGATACCGGCACCACCGTTGAGGTGAGAGATCTCTTCTTCAACCTACCCGTCCGGAGAAAATCTCTGAAGTCCTCTGCCATCGAGTTGAGAATGTGTCGTGAGATGTTTGAAAGATTCGTCCTTGTACGAAACGACGTTGATTTTGTATTCACCTCAGATGGAAAGATAGTCCATTCCTTTCCAAGAACACAGAACATCTTTGAAAGAGCTATCCTGATCCTTGAAGATCTGAGAAAAGGTTACATCACGTTCGAAGAGGAATTATCCGGCCTGAGGATAAAGGGAATAGTTTCATCCCGCGAGGTGACAAGATCCAGCAGAACGGGAGAGTATTTCTACGTGAACGGTCGTTTTGTGGTTTCCGAAGAACTCCACGAAGTACTCATGAAAGTTTACGATCTTCCAAAGAGAAGCTATCCCGTCGCGGTTCTTTTCATAGAGGTAAATCCGGAAGAACTCGACGTGAACATACACCCTTCGAAAATCGTGGTGAAATTTCTCAACGAAGAAAAGGTGAAAAAGAGTTTGGAAGAAACCCTCAAAAGAAATCTGGCACGGAAATGGTACAGGTCGGTTGCGTACGAAGAAATATCCTCCCATGCGCTGAGCGTAGCGGAATCACCTTCCTACAGATGGTTTTTGGTCAAGGGTAAGTACGCTGTCGTTGAAGTGGAAGATGGTTTGCTCTTTGTGGATCTTCATGCTCTCCACGAACGAACGATTTACGAAGAAATCCTTTCGAAAAAAAGCTGGAGGAAAAGACGGGTGAAAAGGAACATAACAGTTGTGCTATCAAGGGAAGAAAAACAAAAACTGGAAGAATACGGATTCTCCTTTCAAGGAGAAGAAGGAGCTTTGAAAGTCATTGAAATCCCTGAGTTCCTCACCGAAGACGTTGTGGAGGAATTTTTCAGGGACTTCCCAGTTGATGAAAAACTGAAGGAAAGAATAGCCCTTGCCGCTTGTAAACTTGCCACTAAATCCGGAGAATTCGACGAAGAGATCGCATCGAAACTGCTGGATGTCTTTTTCAAGAAGCGGTTTGAAAGATGTCCTCACGGAAGGCCGATTTCTTTCAAGATCAGCTATGAGGACATGGACCGATTTTTCGAGCGTTAACCCATTTTCACCACGTTGACGTCAGCGGTGAAAACCAGGCCATCGAAGTCTATGTTGTCGATTTCCTTCAAAAAAAGGTTTATTCTCTCTTCTTCATCGACGATCTCAAGAACGATAGGAAGATCCGGTGAAAGACTGAAAAAATCACTTCTGTGCATGTGTCTCTTGTGACCGAAACCCATGATACCTCTGTAGACAGTGACTCCTTTCATACCGAGTTCGTAAGCGCGCTTCACAAGATACTCGAAAAGAGGCTTTCCGCTGTGCTTGTCTTTTTCTCCGAGGTAGATCTTGAGAAGCTTCATACCTTCCCCCTCCCCAGAATCATTCCAAAGTAGGCGCATGTAAAAGCAAAGAGAAGATTGGCAAGAGCATAAGCGACTCCCCTTGCGGGACTCTCTTCGATGAGCGAGAGCGTTTCGTAAGTAAATGTGGAAAAAGTGGTGAAGGCTCCCAGGAGCCCCGTTCCGAAGAAAAGGATGGCTTCCTTAGAGAGAGGAACTTTCTCGATAGCGGCGAACATCAAAAACGAAAGAAAAAAGAACCCACAGAGTTCACGATGATCGTGCCAAGTGGTATGTAAGAGAACGGCAGGAGTGAATTGATCGTACGGGAAACAAGGTATCTGAGAACGGCTCCAATCGCTCCTCCGAATGCAATTGTCAGGTAATCCAGCTCGATCATTCCTCGTATATCATCTTCACCGTCATACCACCATCGACGATGAAGTTCGTGCCTGTTATGAAACCTGCTTTTTCGTCGTCCGCGAGAAAGACGCAGAGATGGGCAATATCTAAGGGATTTCCAACTCTTCCAGCCGGGTGCTGTTCGTGATCGATGGGTCTCAGATCGGGTTTTTTTTCTCAGGGACTTCTTCTTCCATTCCGATGTTTCTATCCAGCCGGGGCTTATGCTCACCACTCTTATGTGATATCTGGAAAGACTCACGGCCAAGGAGTGCGTGAGTGCCACAAGGCCTCCTTTTGAAGCTGAGTAGGGTTCCGTGTCTGGTTCTGACTGAAATGCCCTTGTGCTTGCTATGTTTATGATCACTCCGCCACCGCGTTTTATCATTTCTTCCGCGCAGTATCGAGAACAGATGTAAGGCCCCGTGAGGTTCACCCTGATCACTCTCTCCCATTCTTCGAGAGGTCTTTCGAAGATGCTCTTCACGGACATGACGGCTGCGTTGTTCACCAGAACGTCTACCCCGCCGTATATTTCGACGGTTTTTCTCACCATGTTCTTCACGGAGTTTTCATCTGCAACGTCCGTTTTTACGAATGTGACATCCAGCCCTCTTTCTCTCAACATCTCTTCTCTTTCAACGCCCGCTTCTTCGTCTATCTCTGCTATGACTACCTTCATGCCGTTTTCCGCAAAAAGCTGAGCGATCGCGGCTCCGATTCCCTGACCTCCACCTGTAACGACTGCCACCTTGCCTTCGAGCATGCTAACACCCCACAGAAAAGGCGGGGTAACCCCCGCCCGTTTTATCTAATCGGTTTGTCCTTTGTAACCTCTTCCAGTGTGAGTAGTCTTTCCCATCTTCTGTCGACGTATTCCTGGAGTTCGTCTACGATTTCTTTTGCATCCGGTCTTGAAAGAAGTTTTCTGAACCTTCCCTGAGCCTTCAGGAATTCCTCCACAGGTTTGAACTGTCTCGGTTTTCTGGTGACTCTGTAAACTCCTCTTTCCACTTCGTACAAAGGCCAGTACTTCGTTTCTACGGCGAGTTTTGATATTTCTACTGTTTTATCGTCGTTCACTCTCCAGAACCTGACGCAAGGAGAGAAGACCGCAAGGAAAGAAGGTCCATCGAAGTTCAGCGCCTTTTCCACCTTGGCAAAGAAGTCCATGGGTTCAGAGAGCGATGCGGTAGCTGCGTAGACGTTCTCGTGAGCCGCTACGATCTCGACGATGTTCTTTTTCAGCTGGACCTTTCCAGGGAGCTTCTTTCCAACTGGAGCTGTCGTGGTATCCGAACCCGGGGGTGTGGATCCGGATCTCTGGTTTCCTGTGTTCATGTATCCCTCGTTGTCGTAGAGGACGTAGAGCACCTTGTGACCTCTTTCGAGCATCCCGGACAGTGACTGAAGACCGATATCGTACGTTCCACCGTCTCCACCAAAAGCAATGAAGGCGTATTTTTTGTCTTCTGGGATCTTTCCTTTGTTTTTCAGTGCTTTGTAAGCCGTTTCCACACCGCTCATCGTTGCTGCCACGTTTTCAAAGGCGTTGTGAATGTAAGGTACGCTCCAAGCGGTGTACGGATAGATGGAGGTAGAAACCTCCAGACAACCTGTTGCGAGTCCAACAACGGGTTCGTATCCGAGGTGTCTTGCGATCATCATCACGAACTTCACTGTGATGGGTGCTCCACAACCTGGACAGAGCCTGTGACCCTGTGTGATACCGATTTCTTTCTTATCGAACTCCTGTGCCAGCTGTTTTATGTTAACGGGCATTCCTCACACCTCCTTCACTCTCTGAGACCAAGATATCTCTGTTCATCTGCTATGAGGTTTCCGTTTATGGCATCTTCGAACGCTTTTCTGATGTGCTCTGGTTTGATGTCCCTTCCACCGAGACCGTAGACATAGGATCCAAGCATCGGCCTCGCTGCTACTTCGTAGAGCGCAGATTTCACTGCTTCGTAGAGAGGTGCTTCCGCTCCGAAGGAAACAGCTCTGTCGAGCACAACTACACTCTTTCTTCCGTTGAGGAGTTCCTGAAGCTGCTCCTTCGGGAACGGTCTGAACATCCAGATTTTCAAAGATCCAACTTTGTAGCCTTCTTCTCTCAGTTCATCAACCACGTACTTTATCGTGCTGTTTGTGGAGCCCAGTGCTACCATCACGTGCTCTGCATCTTCCATTCTGTACGGTTCGACAAACCAGTATTTCCTTCCAAACGTTTCTTCGAATTCTTTTGCGATTTCCGGGAACACCTTCTTTACGTTTTCCATGGCTTCAATCTGCTGTCTTTTGTGTTCGAAGTAGTAATCGTAAAGATCGAGAGGACCCCAGGTTACAGGGTGTTCAGTATCCAGAAGAGGATACATGGGTTTGAGCTCTCCAACGAACTTCTTCACGAGTTCATCGGGATAGAACTCAACGGGTTCCACTCCGTGAGAAAGGATGAACCCATCGAGGTTCACCATGACGGGAAGTCTCACATCTTCGTGTTCTGCCAGTCTCACAGCGAGAATGGTGAAATCGTAAGCCTCCTGATTAGTTTCCGCAAAGAGCTGAATCCATCCAGAATCTCTTTCTGCCATCGCGTCGCTGTGGTCACAGTGAATGTTTATAGGACCACTGAGCGCTCTGTTCACAACGGGCATCACAATGGGAAGTCTGTAGGAGGCAGCGATGTAAACTATTTCGTGCATCAGTGCGAGTCCATTTGCACTGGTTGCTGTCATCGCTCTTGCTCCCGCGGCAGCGGCTCCAACGACAGCGCTCATCGCACTGTGTTCACTTTCGACGGGAATCATTTCTGTCCTGACAACGCCGTCCGCGACGAACCTGGCGAAGTACTCCACAATAGGTGTCTGTGGAGTGATCGGGTACGCCGCAACGACATCGGGCTCTATCTGTCTCATCGCATTGGCAACGGCCTCAGCGCCGGTGACGGCCACTCTCTCGACGACCCTTTCCATCCTCATCCCTCCTCGCTCAGAAACTCAGTCTCAGGTCTCATCTCTATGGCCTGCTTTGGACATACGTTCGCACAGAGTCCGCATCCTTTACAGTAGTCGTAGTTGAAACCTTTCATTATTCCGCCTTCTTGGATGATCGCTTGATCTGGACAGTAGAGCCAGCAGAACATACAGTCTATACATTTCTCTTTGTGAAGAATAGGTCTCATCACACGCCAGGCACCTGTTTTGTATTCTCTTGCTGTTCCCGGTTTGTCGATGACTCCTCCAATGGGAATTTCCTTCCAGCTTTTAAGAGACATTCTCACACCTCCTCACTCTGAGCACTTTACTTCCTCATATCCACGTCTCAAAGCTCTCTTGTTCGCATCAATCACTTCCTGAGGGAATTTCTTTCCGAACATCTTCTCGATTCTCTTCTCTATCGCCTCGAGAGGCACAATACCTGTCACTCTGACCAGCGCTCCAAGCATCGGTGTGTTCGGTATTCCTCTCTTTATCTCCTGGAGAGCGATGTCTGTAGCATCCACCACGCATATCTTTCCGTTGAATCCTGTCTTTTTTCTGACGAATTCGAAATCCTTAACGGTGTTCACAAGGAGGATACCATCTTCTGAAAGGCCTTCTACAATGGCGGGAGAAAGTAGTGTTTCATCGATCACCACAACGACGTCCGGGTTTTCCACTGCAGATCTCACTCTGATGTACTCATCACCAATCCTGTTGAAGGCCCTCATGGGAGCACCTGTTCTTTCTGCACCGTATTCTGGAAAAGCCTGAACGTATTTCCCGGCTTCCAGAGCGGCTTCTGCCAGCATCTGGGAAGCACTCTTCGCACCTTGCCCGGCTCTACCGTGCCATCGTATTTCAAAGTATTTCTTCGCAACGGGCATCCGATTGCACCTCCTCGACAACATGGATTTAACCCACGTTATTGTATCAGATACATAATGCATTTCATAATGGTATACTTAAACAATAAATTAAATCTTTAGATCCTTCAGTTTTCTCTGAGCGGTGATCACTGAGTTGATAACTCTGTTTATGGTCGTGAATCCTCCTGCAGTCTCTTCCAGAACCTTCGTTGCACTGTCGATTTCCGCACTCTTTTCTGAGAGTGACTCCTTCGAGGTATCGAGGGAGTTTCTGACCTCCTGAAGGAGCTTTACGTTGTTTTCCATAAAACGAACCATATTCTGGAGGGTTTTACCAACTGTTTCAAACAGATTCGCCATGAACTCGAGGTTTTCAAGGGATCTTTGTGAAGATTCGAGGATTTCTCTGGCCTTCTCGACGATCTGCTTTGTCACTTCATTTGTTTCGTTTGATAGATTCTGAACCTCGTTTGCTACGATCATGAAGCCTTTTCCCGCTTCTCCGGCCCTCGCAGCCTCTATGGTGGCGTTTAAGGCGAGGATGTTGGTTTCCCTGGCGATTCTCATAATGTTCTGAATCAACTTTTCGATCGATCTTATGTTTTCAAGGGTCTCTCCTATCTGGGATGAAGCTTCTTTCACCCTTTCGACGATCTGATCTACATTTGTTCCGGATTTTTTCAACTCCTCCATGATGTTTTCACTGATCTTTTCCATGTCTTGGATGACAGAGACGAGCTGATCACTTTTCGCTTGAAAATCTCCCACCAGTTCCTGAAACAGTCTGTTGAGATTCACAAACCTTTCTTTAACTTCCTCTATTCTGCGCTGCATTCTTCTCAGCTTTCTGGTCAGTGCTTCGTCCAGCTGGCTTGTGAAGGATATGATCGTGTTCTCTGCAAAGAACGCAGAAGTGAGTTTATCCACGATTTCTCTTTCTCTCATAGAATCACCTCACAAAGAATAGAGATTGTCTATCAGATCAACACCGCATTTGAGATTTCTGAACCACTCGAGGAATTTCTTCACAGACTCTCCTCTGAACACAGCGCCGTGCTGAGGTGCGATCATATCTATCTTTCTCTTTGAAACCATATCCACCCATTTCTTGCAGGCCGTATTGGAAGACATGTACCTTTTGTGGAAGGCCTCCATAAGCGGAAGATGTCTTTCGAAATCATCGACGTACCTGTACCTCTTTCCTTTTTCGAACACCGCGGCGCCTATATCTCCTGAGAAAAGGATCTTTGCCACCGGATCGTAGAGAACGAAATTCCCAGTAGAATGAAGGAAATGCGCCGGGAGTATCTCGAGCTCGTTACCACTCAGGAGTTTTATCTTTGTTCCTTTGTCAGAGATCGGAACGATCCTTTTCTGATCGTAGATTCCAAAGTGTGGGAGAAACCTCACCCAGAGAGAGGATATGTATATCTTCGCGTTCTCACATATCGAAAGCCAGAGCAAAATCCCGGATGTGACATCGGGATCCTGATGCGTGTAGAATATATGTCTTATGCTGGAAAGATCAACCACTTCCGCTACGTTGGACATCACCCTGGGAAAGACGTGTGCTCCGCCCGGGTCCAGGAGAATCCCTTCGTTTCCATCGAGGATCAAATACTGGTTCGTCTGAACGATCTCTTCTTCTTCTTTCTCTTCCCATCCCAGAAACAGGAATTTGTGCTGACCGTTGTCGAAGAGGATTTCGTTTTCAAACATATTGTCACCTCCAGATTTCAAACGATTTCAAGAATTAATCCCCATTTGATTCTATCACTACATGCAACACTTTGTGACTGTTTCTTTTCTTTTCATCATATGACAGTGAGAGGTGTTATAATCGACTATGGTGAATGTGAAAAAAATATCAGATAAAAATTGTGAAAAAATTCCCGATAAATTCTGATCAGGAGGTGGCGGTTTTGGTCAAGTCGAAGGAGGAACTCTTCAAAGAGCTGGAGAATTTCATAGAAGAAAATGGGTACGAGGGAAAGAAGGATGCACTCATACAGGTGCTTCACAAGGCCCAGGAACTCTTCGGATATCTTCCCGCGGATGTTCTCGAGTACATCTCAGACAAACTCGACGTTCCTCTCTCGAAGGTTTATGGAGTGGTCACCTTCTACAACTTCTTCTCCACAAAGCCAAAGGGTAAACATCAGATCAAGGTTTGCCTTGGTACCGCGTGTTACGTGAAGGGTGCGGACAGAATCTTTGAAAGATTCCTCGAAGAACTCAAGGTGAATCCGGATGAACCCACCAGCGATGGTATGTTCTCCGTTCACGGTGTGAGATGCCTCGGGGCGTGCAGTATGGCACCGGTTGTCATGGTGGATGAAGACGATTTTTACGGCAGAGTAACTCCCGATATGGTGCCTCAGATCATCAGTAAGTACAAGCGGGAGGGATGAGGATGGCCAAGGTGAAGAGTCTGGAAGAACTCATGAAGATAAAGGAACAGGCTCTGAAGGATCTCCAGCTGAGGGGCGAAACAGGTAAAAGGGGGAAGATAACTGTTGCGATGGGTACGTGTGGAATAGCGGCGGGTGCCAAAGAGACTCTGAAGGCGATCGTTGAAGCCCTCAATGAATACAACATAAACGATATAGCGGTTGTTCAGTCGGGTTGTATGGGACTCTGCGAGGTGGAACCCACCGTTGAAGTGAGGCTCGAAGGTCAGGAGCCAGTCATATACGGAAGGGTCACTCCGGAAAACGCAAAGAGAATCGTGAAGATGCACATACTCGAAGGAAGGGTCGTCGAAGATCTGGTGGTCAAAAGAGGAGAAGCCTGACTCTGGAGGTGAAGGAGAGTGCCGCTCACAACGAACACGATCCTTATCTGTGCAGGTGGAGCGTGTATTTCCGCCGGCGAAAAGAGTGTCAAAGATGCCTTCGAAGAAGAATTGAGAAAGTACGGCCTCGATGAAGTTGTCAGGGTGATAGAGACCGGTTGTATGGGAGCGTGTACATTGGGACCGATTGCCGTGATCTACCCGGAAAGTGTGTTTTACCAGAAACTCACACCAGACGCAGCAAGAGAGATCGTCGAAGAACACATTTTGAAGGGAAGGATCGTGGAGAAGTACCTTTACAAGGCTTCCGAAGGAAAACCTGTTCCAAGAGTTCATGAGGAAGTGCCTTTCTTCAAGAAACAGGTTAGGATCGTCACAAGGAATCTCGGTGTCATAGATCCCACGAAGATAGAGGAGTACATCGCAAGAGACGGATATTTTGCCCTTGCGAAGGCTCTTCAGATGAAACCGGAAGACGTGATAAAGGAGATAAAGGACAGCGGACTCAGAGGAAGAGGAGGAGCGGGTTTTCCAACAGGGCTCAAGTGGGAACTCGCGGCGAGGCAAAAGGCCGAGAAGAAATTCGTTGTCTGTAACGCGGACGAAGGAGACCCGGGTGCTTTCATGGACAGATCGGTTCTTGAAGGAGATCCACACGCCGTCATAGAGGGGATGGCAATAGCCGCCTACGCGATAGGTGCTCAGAAGGGGTTCGTTTATGTCAGGGCGGAGTATCCTCTCGCCATTGAAAGGCTCAACATAGCGCTGAATCAGGCAAGAGAGTACGGTTTCCTTGGAGGAAACATAATGGGAACGGATTTTTCCTTCGATATAGAGATCAGAATCGGCGCGGGTGCGTTCGTTTGTGGTGAGGAAACCGCTTTGATGGCCTCCATAGAGGGTGAGAGAGGCCAACCGAAGGTGAAGCCTCCCTATCCCGTTGAGAAGGGACTCTGGGGATACCCCACAGTGATCAACAACGTTGAAACACTTGCAAACGTACCCTGGATCATCAGAAACGGTGCGAAAGAGTTCAGAAAATACGGGACGGAGAACTCTCCGGGAACGAAAGTATTCGCTCTCGCCGGTAAAGTGAAGAACACAGGTCTTGTGGAAGTTCCCATGGGAATCACACTCAGAGAGCTCATATACGAGATTGGAGGAGGAATAGCCGGAGACAAAAAGCTGAAAGCCATCCAGACTGGGGGACCGAGCGGAGGGTGTATCCCCGCTGAGTACGTAGACACACCTGTTGATTTCGAATCCCTCCAGAAACTCGGTGCAATCATGGGTTCTGGTGGAATGATAGTGATGGACGAAGACGACTGTATGGTTGACGTCGCAAGGTTCTTCCTCGAGTTCACCGTGGAAGAATCCTGTGGAAAATGTACGCCCTGTAGAGAAGGAACGAAGAAGATGCTCGAAATCCTGGAGAAGATCACTTCCGGAGAGGGAACAGAGAAGGACATAGAAGAGCTCGAAAAGCTGGCGCATGTGGTAAAGGACACTTCCCTCTGTGGACTTGGTCAAACCGCACCGAATCCTGTTCTTTCCACACTCAGATACTTCAGAGACGAGTATCTGGCGCATGTCAAAGAGAAGAGGTGTCCATCCAAGAAGTGTAAAGCGTTGATCAGCTACGTGATTGATCCTGAAAAATGTGTTGGATGTACCGCGTGTGCGAGGGTCTGTCCGGTTCAGTGTATAAGCGGTCAGGTGAGACAGCCTCACGTGATAGATCAGGCGGAGTGTGTCAGGTGTGGTAGCTGTATCGAAGTCTGTAGATTTGGAGCTATAAGCAAGGTTACTCCAGCTCTGCCGGTGGAGGAGGCGGTAGAATGATAGGCCCAAGGGATCTTCTGAATATAGCTTTGAGGATCGAATCAACCGGTTACTCTTACTACAAGAATCTCACGGAGAAAACGGAGGGGGAAACGAAGGCACTCTTTGAACGACTGGCGGAACAAGAGAGGGACCACTCCAGAAAGTTCAAGGAGATCCTCGAAAAATACGAGCAGGATCTTAACCCATCCGATGAGGTGCTCGGTTATCTCGAAGCTCTCGCAGAGATCTCTATCTTTCCCAAGCTCGAAGAAACTCCCCCTGATGATCTGAGAGAGGCTGTGAGAAGGGCCATCGAAGTGGAAAAAGATTCCATAGTCTTTTACAGCGAAATATTGAGCTACGTACCGGAGAAAGAACCCGTTCAGGCGATCATCGATGAGGAGAAAAAGCATCTGAGGGACCTTCTGAGACTGGAAGTGTGAAGATACCCCGCCGGACGGCGGGGTTTTTGTTCAAATCATTCCACCTCTGCCAGAACGCTGACGGGTCCACCGTCCAGCCCCTTGAATCTCAAAGGAAGAGCGATCACACGTTTTATCTTCTTTCCAGCGACGGGTTCTAAATTCACATCTTCGAATATGATGATAGGTCTTTTGCTGCTGAATTTCTTCGACAAAAGCCATCTGTGCGCGGGGTAGTTTTCTTTTTCACCCAACACGATGGGATCGGCACTGAGAAAATCGAGCATGACCGCTTTGAGAGAGGGGACAGATTCCCTCAGAAAACGAGCCAACTCTTTTGAAATGCCGGGGAACATGTACCTGTAGGTTGCAGGATCTGTTCTTCTCAACTTCGCAAAACCCGATCTGAACATGAGAAGATCCACACCATTCAGATCCAGTTCTTCGATATCTTCGATGGTGAAGAGTTCCATTGGTTTCTTCTCCCTGTCCACGAGCAGGGGTTTTTCAAAAATGAAGTATTCAAGAGGTATCTGATCCAATGTCCAGCCCTCTTCACAAAAATGGTAGGGGGCGTCCACGTGTGTACCCGTGTGCGAGAAATGATGAATCATCATCGTGTTGGCGGCGTCTCCCTGTTCTATTCTGCTTTTCGGCTCAAAATAGTCTGGCGGGTTGTCCGGATAGGTCAACATTCTCTCTTCTATAGGATAAGATAATTCTATGAACACGTCTGTCACTCCCTTTCTGAAGGAGGTATCAACATGGAGTTTCTCATCTACAGTTTACCAGAGGAAGTGCTCAGAGAAGAAATGCTGGGGAACTTTTCTGTAGCTTTGAAGCTGATCGATGACTTTCTGAAAAAGGACCTCCCTTTGCTTCAGCGTGAAAGACTCATCTACGAAAAAGAGAGGATCGAAAGACTCCTCGAGGATTATCCTTTCACCGAAAAAGAAGCGATGGAAAAGATGAGGGAGATGTTCGAGGGTTTCTCAGAGGGAGAGTTCCAATATCTCATGAACGAAGGAGTACTCGACTACATCGTCGTGGAGGGTGAGAAACGATTCGAAAGGCGTTTCTTCCACAACCTCGCCTTCGTCAGATCGGAGTACAGAGAAAGACTCAGAAAAGATGAAAGAAGTGAAAAAGCCCGAAGAATTCTCCACGAACGGCTGGAGCGTCTCATAAAGGGTGAGGATCCGAAAAGATACAGAATAAGAGCGAGAATAACTTTGAAACTGAAGGAAACATCCTCCAAGCACCGCGTATGGCTTCCGTTTCCCAAGGAAAGCCTTCAGATCGAAAGTGTGAAACTTCTGAGAACAAGTCACAAAAGTTACTACATTTCTCCGAACGATGTTCCACAGAGGACCATCTACTTCGAAGGCGAAGACAGCACTTTTTTCGTGGAATTCGAGTACATTGTTAGAGAGTGGGTGAACCACGTCGATCCTGAAAGAGTTTCAGAGAAAGTTGTGGGATTTGAAGAGTTCCTGAAAGAAGAGCCTCCACACATCGTTTTTACTCCGAAACTCAGGTGGTTAACACAAACGGTGGTGGGTAGCGAGGTAAACCCGTACCTCAAAGCGAAAAGGATATACGACTGGATCACACTCAACGTGAGGTACTTCTACGTGAAACCGTATGCCCTGTACGAGAACATAACGGATTTTGTGGTGAACAACCTGAAAGGCGACTGTGGTTTTCAGGCACTTCTCTTCATAACGATGTGCAGGATCGCAGGTGTCCCCGCAAGATGGCAGTCTGGATGGTACATAAATCCGATCTTCGGTTCTCCTCACGACTGGGCACTTTTCTACGTGGAGCCCTATGGGTGGCTTCCTGCGGATCTTTCCTTTGGCGGTGCGAGGAGAGATAATGAATCTTTCAGAAGCTTCTACTTTGGAAACCTGGACGGCTTCAGAATGGTGGCAAACGACGGCTTCATGAAAGACTTCGATCCGAAAACTCGTTTTGTGAGAAGCGATCCCACAGACAACCAGGTTGGAGAGGCGGAAAGCGAAGAGAAACGTCTGCCGTTCGAAAGTACCATAGAAGTTATTAGTTTCGAGGAGGTGTGAGAGATGTCGAGGATCGTGAACGTGAAGCTTTCTCTCAAGAGATACGAATACGAAAAGCCGTTTCACATAACTGGAAGCGTATCTTCCGAAAGCAGAAATGTCGAGGTTGAAATCGTTTTGGAAAGTGGTGTCAAAGGGTACGGAGAAGCGTCTCCCTCCTTCAGAGTGAACGGTGAAAGGGTGGAAGCACTTCTTGCAATAGAAAACGCTGTGAGGGAGATGATCACAGGCATCGATGTGCGAAACTATGCCAGGATCTTCGAGATCACAGACAGGCTCTTCGGGTTTCCGAGTTTGAAAGCAGCCGTTCAATTTGCCACACTGGACGCTCTCTCTCAAGAACTTGGAACACAGGTCTGTTATCTCCTTGGAGGAAAAAGAGATGAGATAGAAACGGACAAAACAGTTGGGATAGACACCGTCGAAAACCGTGTGAAGGAGGCAAAGAAGATATTCGAAGAGGGTTTCAGAGTGATCAAGATAAAAGTTGGAGAGAATTTGAAGGAAGACATCGAAGCCGTGGAAGAGATAGCGAAAGTCACCCGCGGAGCGAAGTACATAGTTGACGCGAACATGGGATACACCCCGAAGGAGGCGGTGGAGTTCGCGAGAGCAGTATATCAAAAAGGAATAGACATCGCTGTGTACGAACAACCTGTGAGGAGGGAAGACATAGAAGGCTTGAAGTTCGTGAGGTTCCACTCTCCGTTTCCCGTCGCGGCGGACGAATCCGCGAGGACGAAGTTCGATGTGATGAGGCTTGTGAAGGAAGAAGCGGTTGATTACGTGAACATAAAACTCATGAAGTCGGGAATTTCCGACGCTCTTGCCATAGTGAAAATAGCAGAATCGTCAGGTTTGAAGCTCATGATCGGATGCATGGGAGAGTCCTCGCTCGGAATAAATCAGAGTGTTCATTTTGCGCTTGGAACGGGAGCTTTTGAGTTTCATGACCTTGACAGTCACCTGATGCTGAAGGAAGAAGTTTTCAGAGGAAAATTCATCCAGGATGGTCCGAGAATGAGGGTGAAAGATCAATGACGGTTCAGCAGTTCATAAAGAAGCTTGTGAGGCTCGTAGAGCTCGAAAGGAACGCGGAAATAAACGCAATGCTCGATGAGATGAAGCGGCTCTCGGGGGAGGAAAGAGAGAAAAAGGGTCGTGCCGTTCTGGGTCTCACAGGAAAATTTATAGGAGAAGAACTTGGATATTTCCTTGTGAGGTTTGGAAGAAGAAAGAAGATAGACACAGAAATCGGTGTGGGTGATCTTGTTCTCATAAGCAAAGGAAACCCCCTCAAGAGTGATTACACGGGAACGGTTGTGGAGAAAGGAGAGCGTTTCATCACGGTAGCGGTCGATAGGCTTCCATCGTGGAAGCTCAAAAATGTGAGGATAGACCTCTTTGCGAGCGACATCACGTTCAGAAGACAGATAGAGAACCTGATGACGCTTTCTTCGGAAGGGAAAAAAGCTCTTGAGTTTCTACTTGGAAAGAGGAAGCCAGAAGAGTCGTTTGAAGAAGAGTTCACTCCCTTCGATGAAGGATTGAACGAGAGTCAGAGGGAAGCGGTTTCCCTTGCCCTCGGAAGTTCTGATTTCTTTCTCATACACGGCCCCTTCGGCACGGGAAAGACCAGAACACTCGTGGAGTACATAAGACAGGAAGTAGCACGTGGAAAGAAAATTCTGGTCACAGCGGAGAGTAACCTTGCTGTGGACAACCTCGTGGAGAGGCTCTGGGGGAAAGTGTCTCTGGTGAGAATTGGCCATCCTTCGCGCGTGTCCTCTCACCTGAAGGAGTCCACACTCGCACATCAAATCGAAACAAGCAGTGAGTACGAGAAGGTAAAGAAGATGAAGGAAGAACTCGCAAAGTTGATCAAAAAAAGGGACAGTTTCACAAAACCTTCACCGCAGTGGAGAAGAGGGCTCAGCGACAAGAAGATCCTGGAGTACGCAGAGAAGAACTGGAGTGCCAGGGGAGTTTCCAAGGAAAAGATAAAGGAGATGGCAGAGTGGATAAAGTTAAACAGCCAGATTCAAGATATCAGGGACCTCATAGAACGCAAAGAGGAAATAATAGCGAGCAGGATAGTACGGGAAGCGCAGGTTGTGCTTTCAACCAATTCGTCCGCAGCTCTGGAAATACTATCGGGAATAGTCTTCGATGTGGTAGTTGTTGACGAGGCCTCTCAGGCAACTATCCCAAGCATCCTCATTCCCATATCGAAAGGCAAAAAGTTCGTCCTCGCTGGGGATCACAAACAGCTTCCACCCACGATACTCTCAGAAGACGCGAAGGATCTTTCGAGAACACTGTTTGAAGAACTCATAACTCGATATCCCGAGAAGTCTTCTCTTCTCGATACCCAGTACAGAATGAACGAACTTTTGATGGAGTTTCCGAGTGAAGAATTTTACGACGGAAAACTGAAAGCGGCCGAGAAAGTCAGAAACATAACGCTCTTCGACCTTGGAGTGGAGATACCGAACTTTGGAAAGTTCTGGGATGTTGTTCTCTCCCCAAAAAACGTTCTGGTCTTCATAGACACAAAGAACAGATCTGACAGATTTGAAAGGCAAAGGAAAGACTCTCCCTCGAGAGAGAATCCATTAGAAGCACAGATCGTGAAAGAGGTTGTGGAAAAGCTTCTCTCCATGGGGGTGAAGGAGGATTGGATCGGGATCATCACTCCCTACGATGATCAGGTGAATCTCATAAGAGAGTTGATCGAAGCGAAAGTAGAAGTACACAGTGTGGATGGTTTTCAGGGAAGGGAAAAAGAGGTCATCATCATCTCATTTGTGCGTTCGAACAAAAACGGTGAAATAGGGTTCCTCGAAGATCTGAGAAGACTCAACGTCTCACTCACACGGGCGAAAAGAAAACTGATAGCAACGGGAGATTCGAGCACGCTCTCTGTCCATCCAACTTACAGAAGATTTGTAGAGTTTGTGAAAAAGAAGGGAACTTACGTGATCTTTTGATATGAGAGTCTATAACAAAAACATCCCCCCACTCATGTGGGGGTTATTTTTTCGTACATTTAAGGAAGTATTGAAACAGCTTGAGGAGATTTACTCATCACCTGGATATGTTTAGTTTCCATACCTCTAAGGAATTATTGAAACAAACGGACGAACGGTGTCGGCCAAAGTAAGGAGGATGTTTCCATACCTCTAAGGAATTATTGAAACATAGGCTGGACAGGTGCATAGGCCTCTTCGAGTTCGAGTTTCCATACCTCTAAGGAATTATTGAAACCTGTCGAATCTTATTTTTGCTTTTCCTTGCAATACATGTTTCCATACCTCTAAGGAATTATTGAAACTTACTCAAAGAGACATGCGCGAAATTATCCAAGGGTGTTTCCATACCTCTAAGGAATTATTGAAACGCTATTATGGTAGTAATTATAGATCTGTGTATCAGATGTTTCCATACCTCTAAGGAATTATTGAAACTGTTCGTGAAACCCGAGTGGCTCATGGGTTGGCTACTCAACTGTTTCCATACCTCTAAGGAATTATTGAAACTTGGAGAGAGCAAGAGGCAAATACTACTACATGGTGTTTCCATACCTCTAAGGAATTATTGAAACAAGCAATTCCTGGAAGAGGGGGGAGATGATGCTTAAGTTTCCATACCTCTAAGGAATTATTGAAACGGCGCTAATGTCTTGACAAAGTTTGTCTCCAAAGGGTTTCCATACCTCTAAGGAATTATTGAAACTCGAGTTTCGTAGTATATTCCAAAAATTCTTCGCCGGTTTCCATACCTCTAAGGAATTATTGAAACAGTAACCTACAAATTGAAGTAGAAGGAGGTGTTGCAGTTTCCATACCTCTAAGGAATTATTGAAACACGTTTCTTACACCTCTTCTCGAAGGTTCAGTCTTTCTGTTTCCATACCTCTAAGGAATTATTGAAACTACGTTAACATAAAATCCCCCCCTTCGATTATAAATGTTTCCATACCTCTAAGGAATTATTGAAACTAAAGAAATGGTTGGAAGGCGGTGACGAGTATGAAGGTTTCCATACCTCTAAGGAATTATTGAAACTCTTGTGAACAACCTCGTTTCCGGAACACAGAACAAGGTTTCCATACCTCTAAGGAATTATTGAAACGTTTTACAAAAAAGAATATTTTTTCAAAATCAACCGGTTTCCATACCTCTAAGGAATTATTGAAACCCGTTGAGTTCAAGAGAAATTATACCACAAACACACTCTGAAAGCAAGATGTTTTTTGACCTTCCATATCCTTCCTTTCCATAAACCATTCTAACACACAAGAGAGCACCTTCAAGTACTGTTTGGAAAAATGGAATAATTGCATAGTCAAACAAGAAAAGAACACAAGCAAAAAACAGAAGATAAATTATATCAACCTACGTCAGGGCATTTTGGAGTGTTTCTGGTAAAAATCGATTAGTTCCATGTTTCACAAATAGATGAAAGAAGGTATTCCTCAGTGTGTTAGAAGTTAACTGTTAACTTCTTGAATTCAAAGCGCTTACACGTCATCGATTACCACAAATTCTCTTCATATTGTCTCTTCATATCATCCATTATTCCTTTTTTAACGCATAGCTTCCGGTACCACAAACCCGCATGAAATTTTTCGTTACCGGTAATTGCATACTCTGTATCGTTCTTCCAATGCCAAGTACACGCATCACCCACTTTGTGAATGATTGGAACTAACCTGGTTTGTATGCATAAAAGTTAATTAGTAAATATCAATAATTTTCAAGTTAATTTTTAATATCAAAAACCAAAGAGGCGGGATTGCCCCGCCTCAACCTGAACTCTTCGAACTGTTCCAGTTACTCTCTCACGTACCTCTGCGAATCGTCGTACTCTTCTATTTTCCCGTTCAGAACATTCTGGATGTACTCAATGACGGCGTCTGACATGAGGTATCCCGTGTCGTATCCGTCCCACTCTTTGAACATGACATAACCGTCTCCACCACCTGCCATGTAGTTGTTTGTGACCACTTTGTACTTTTTCTCTGGATCGAGCGGCTCTCCGTTCACGAGAACTTCTACGACTTTTCCGTCTTTGATCTTCCAAGTGAGGCCGGAAACCTGGAGGAACGCACCTTTACCTTCCGGAATGGTAGCGGCGTACTCGAGCACTTTCATGATCTGTTCACCGGTGAGTTCCAGTACGTAGAGAGTGTTTCCAAACGGAAGAACCGTCAGTATATCTCTCACAGTGATCTTTCCAGGTTTTATAGAGGCTCTGATACCTCCACCGTTTGTGAAAGCGATATCCGCTCCCACTTTCCATCTCATGGCGTCCGCTATGAGGTTGGCAAGATTCGTGCTTTTCGATCTGACGTGTTCTCTTTCACCATCGAGGTAGATCTTCGTCTCTCCTATGACGGTATCGAGTTTTTCATTTCCCACTTTCTTGAAGTATTCAAGAGCCTTTGCGACGTATCTGTTTTCGAGGTACGGCTTCCCGAGGTACCTGTACTTTTCGTTTTCGTACACCTTCAAATTAACGGGTATCGCCTCCCAGTGCCACGCCACAATCTTTCCGTCTTCGATGTCCAGATCGAGTCTTCCAACGTACTTTCCATATTCTCCGGCCGAGGCTATTATCTTTCCTTCCACAACGTCAGATCCAAGTACGTGGCTGTGCCCCGCTATCACAACGTCTATTCCCTCAACTCCTGCCAGCTGGTGTGTCGTGGTGATGTCTTCCTTCTTCGGCTCTCCCCAGTCAAGGTGCGCAAGAGCGATCACAACATCTGCCTGTTTTTTCAATTCGGGTGCTATTTTCTGGGCCACTTTCAGGGCGTTTTCGAACCTCAGGCCTTCGAGGTAGAGGGGTTCCAGGATCTCCGTTTCTTCTGTGGTGAAGCCGATGATGGCGATTTTCAGCTCACCGAGATCTTCGACGATGTATGGTTTGAAGAACGGTTCACCATCTTCTTTCACTATGTTCGCTGAAAGGAACGGAAAATCTGCGAATTTCATCTGTTTTTCGAGTACTTCCCTTGGATTGTCGAACTCGTGGTTTCCAACGGCCATGGCTTTGAGTCCCATCATGTTGAATCCAACGATGTCCGGTATGGCATCCTGAAGATCGGACTCTGGAACACCGGTGTTCAGGTCTCCCGCATGGAGAAAGATCACGTACCCACCCTGACTCTCGACTTCCCTTTTCACCTCTTCTACGATCGTTGCGATAGTTGCAAGGCCCCCAATTCCGGGATTACGATACTCATCGAATGCCCAGGCATGGCCGTGTGTGTCGTTGACGTGAAGGATGGTGAGCCTTGCACCAAGAAGCAGAGCGGTTATCAGCAAAGCCAGAAGGATCACCAGGAACTTTCTCATGATATCACCCCCTTCAAAGATTTTAACTCTAATGTGTTAACATATTGTGGGACTTTGTTAAGGAGGTTTCACTCGTGACGGTGGATCCATCTCACACGATTCCCGTGAGCGTGACCGGCGCGTTTTGTTCGCTCAACTGCCCTCACTGTGGAGCACACTATTTGAGACACATGATCTCCGTGGATGAAATTCCAGCCCTTGTGAAGAAAGGCTACAGAAGCTTTCTGATAAGCGGTGGAATGCTTCCAGATGGTTCAATTCCGTTTGAAAAGTATTACGAACATTTGAAGGAGCTGAAAGAATCCCACGGTCTTCTTTACAACTTTCACGTGGGGTTTCAAAAGTCCAAGGTTGCAAAGGAGCTGGCTGACGTCGTTTCTATGGATTTCTTCGGTGATGAAACCGTTTTGAAAAGCATCTACGGACTCGCATTGACTCCACAGGAAATTTTAGATATCGCTCACTTTTATGAGAACGTGGTGTTTCACATCACGGTAGGAATAACGGGTGGAAAGATCACCCACGAAGAAAAAGCGCTCGAGATCCTGTCTCAGGAGACAGACACCGTTGTTTTGAACGTGTTCATTCCAACTCCCGGAACGAAGTTTGGAAAATCTTTCCCACCGGATCTCCAGGAGGTTGTGAAACTCTTCGAGAAGGCAAGAAAACTGTTCAAAAGAGTAATCCTCGGCTGTATGCAACCGAGGGGGGAATACAGAAAGAAGCTTCAAAGCGAGTTGAAAGATCTCGTGGATGTCATCACAAAGCCCGTCGGCGGGACGGGTGAGTTCAAAGGATGCTGTGCCTTCATCGGCCGAGGGTGAAAGTGACTTTCCCTGGTCCCATGTCGAACGTTTGTCCGAGTGCCAGAACGGTCGCAAGTTCAACTGGGAGGCCGTTTCTTGCGATCTTTTCTACGGTTGTCTTCACATCGTACCTGACACGCACTATTTCAAAGCTGACCGTACCGTTTTCAACATCAACGATCATGTAAGACGCTCTCGGGTCCCCGTCTTTCGGTCTTCCGGCGCTTCCTGGGTTCAAAACGAGCTTTCCCATAACCCATTTCACCATGGGAAGGTGAGTGTGTCCGTTCACAACAACATTCTCTTCGACCGATTCCACGATCTTCTTCAGCCTGTCTGGAGGAGTGTTGGGCTTCACGTACTCGAGGAGTTCGTTTAGAGGACTTCCATGAACGAGCAAGAATCTGACTCCTTCAACTTCGAAACTCAGCTTTTTGGGAAGATTTCTCAAAAATTCTCTGGTTTTCTCAGAAGTGTTTTCGATCGACCACTTGAGGGAGATGTCTCCAACCTCTGTTTCCCTTCCGGGCGCGTAGGAACAACCACAGCTCTCTTTGGAATAGCCAACGGCATCGTCGTAGTTTCCCATAATCGTTTTGATGTTTTTTTCCATGATTGTCTGTACAACAGCTTCAGGATCGGGTCCATAGCCGACCAAATCTCCAAGGCAGAACACTTCATCGACACCTTTGTTCTCCATGTCCTCCAGAACGGCCTTCAACGCTTCGAAATTTCCATGAACATCTCCAAAGAAGGCAAGCCTCATTTTGTCACCCTCAACTATAAAGCGTGATTTTTTTAGGTTTTCTTTAAGAACTGTAAAGTTCTTTCAAGTCTTTTCAGTGTTCTTTCTTTTCCCAGCACCTCTATGGTTTCAAAAAGACCGGGTGTTACCAGCTTTCCAGTAACCGCTCCTCTTATGAGCTGAAAGACCACCTTTTTCGATGCCAGACCCTTTTCAGAAAGATCTCTCAATGTTTTTTCTATCTCTTCCATATTCCAGCTGTTGAGATCTTTGAAGGCTTTTTTTGCTTCTTCAAGCACCCTTTCGGCTTCTTCTCTCTTCAAAAATTTCTCTACATAGTCCTTTTCGTATTCGTAATCGTCGTTCATGAACGGATACATGATGTCGTACAGCTGAGAGAGTGTGTTCACCTTTTCCCGACATATACGGAGGGTCTCTGAGAAGTATCTTTCATCCACGGAGGGGATTTCTTTTCCCGCGTACTTTGCCCATTCGATGAATTCCCTCTTCAGGTCTTCGAGATCGATTCTTCTCATGTGCTTTCCGTTCACCCATTCGAGTTTCTGGTAATCGAATATGACTCCCTTGTTCGAAATATCTTTTGGATCGAATGACTGAAGTTTCTCTTCTATAGTGAAGATTTCGTCTCCTTCCACTCTCCATCCGAGAAGTGCAAGATAGTTCATCAAAGCCCTGCTCAAAATGCCCTCCCTTCTGAAGTGTTCAACGGAAGTGGCGCCATGTCTTTTACTCAAAGGCGTTCTGTCCGATCCAAGGATGAGTGGAATGTGCATGAAGACGGGTGCTTCCCATCCGAAAGCCTCGTATATCATGAGCTGTTTTGGGGTGTTAGAAAGGTGATCTTCACCGCGAAACACATGGGAGATTCTCATGAGATGATCGTCCACCACGACCGCAAAATTATAGGTGGGAAATCCGTTCGACTTCATGATGATGAAATCTTCTAAGGTGGAGTTATCGAATTCCATGTAGCCTTTCAGAAGATCCTCGAAGGAAGTCTTTCCGGGAAGAACTTTGAATTTTATGGTAACGGGATGCCCTTTCTCCTTGTATTCGTGGGGATACTCGTAAGTTGTGAAGAGCTCTTTAGAGGGATCTTCCTTATCGTAAACCACGTAATAAGCCCTCTTATCTTCCACCAGTTTCTCAGCGTATTCTCGGTAGATCTCGAGTCTTTCGCTCTGTCGATAGGGTCCGAAATCTCCACCTATGTCAGGCCCTTCGTCCCAATCGAGACCGCACCACCTCAAAGATTCCAGGATCTGCTGTTCGTATTCTCTTGAGCTTCTCTCAGTATCGGTGTCTTCTATTCGAAGGATAAACTTTCCACCCTCTTTTCTTGCGAACATCCAGTTGAACAGAGCGGTTCTGGCTCCACCTACGTGGAGATGGCCTGTTGGACTCGGGGCGAACCTGACTCTCACCAATTCAAAGCACCTCCTGATTTTTTTGATCCGACTTCTAATATATCAAAAAAAGCCCCGGTGATGAACACCGGGGCCTGGATTCGGTTTCGACCTCTATTATCTAACAGGTCTCACATTGACAGCCTGAGGTCCTTTGGTACCTTTCTGGACTTCGAACTCGACTGTTTCGTTTTCCCTGAGGGTCTTGAAACCGTCCATCTGGATCGCTGACCAGTGAACGAAGATGTCCTCTCCGTTCTCCATGGTGATAAAACCGTAGCCTTTCTTGGAGTCAAACCACTTAACCGTACCTCTCATGAAAAAATCACTCCTTCTTAAAAATCTTTCCGCTCAAGGCGGCACCTCCTAAGTGTACACCCCGGATACGGCTTTGTCAAAATCTCTGTATTCTTCATCAGAAGGGGTTTACGGTGTTTTGAAATCTTAGTTTTATCCTAAAGACATATTTATTTAACTTAATGGGTCTTTCTATGAAAGAGTTTTTTACCTATTCTTTATATGCATAACCATATCCCGTTGAGGAGGAGTCCATGATGGAATACTGGATTAGAAGAGCCCTTGAAGTAGTGAAAACGCCTTTTCTTCTTTTCGATCTGTCGGTCGTGGAAAAGAAATATCTGGAGATGAAAGCTGCTCTCAAAAAAGCGGATATTTACTACGCTGTGAAGGCAAACTCCCACCCGCGTATTATATCCCTTCTTGCCAGGTTGGGGAGTAATTTCGATGTGGCTTCCAAGGGGGAGATAGAAAAGCTCCTCGCACTTGGTGTGGATGGGAAGAGAATGAGTTTTGGTAACACCATAAAAAGAGAGGAAGACATCGCGTTCGCGTACAAAAACGGTATAAGGCTCTTTGCAGTGGATAGTGAGATGGAAGTGGAAAAAGTCGCTATAAATGCTCCTGGAAGCTTCGTTTTTGTGAGAGTGGAAACGGATGGTGCAGACGCAGACTGGCCCCTTTCCAGAAAGTTTGGAACCAATCCAGAGCATGCTCTTCAGCTTCTCTCCTATGCTTCGAAGATGAAACTGATCCCCGCGGGATTGAGTTTTCACGTGGGATCTCAGAATTTGAATCCTGAAAGCTGGAAAAAGGCGATAGAGATCGCGGGGAGAGTGTTCAAAAAAGCCATGAGATCCGGTTTGAATCTTTTCCTCTTGAACGTTGGTGGAGGCTTTCCTGTTCAGCACACAAAGCCAATTCCAAGTATGGAAGAAATAGGAAAGGCAATCGAAGAGGCGATAGACGAAAACCTCTGGTTTGTCCACAATTTGAAAGTGATAGCCGAGCCCGGAAGGTACATGGTCGGAGAAGCAGGCTGGCTTGTCACAAAAGTGCTTTTGAAGAGCGAAAGATCAGGTGAAAAATGGGTTTACATCGACGCGGGAGTATTTCACGGGCTCGCAGAAACTATCCAAAACTTCGAGTACGAAATCAGAGTCCTCGGAAAAGAAAGAGAAGAGCTCGAAGAGTACCATCTGGCGGGTCCCACTTGTGACAGCGTGGATGTGATATACGACAGAATCTTTCTTCCAAAGAGCATCACTCTGAACGACCTTGTGTGCTTCATAAACGCGGGGGCTTACACGGTTGAGTACAACACCCGTTTCAACGGAATAGAACCTCCAAAGATGGTTTTCATCGAAGAACTCACGGAGATCTCAATAGAGGAGAAAATCAAAACACGAGTGCTGGATTGAATCATCCCTCAACGATTTTTACATAAACGCTCCTCGTCCTCGGGCCGTCGAATTCGCAGAAATATATTCCCTGCCAGGTTCCGAGGAGAGGGCGTCCGTTTTCTATTATGAGCGTGACAGAAGATCCCACCAGAGACGCTTTTATATGAGAGTCGGCGTTTCCTTCCAGATGTGTGTAACCAGCCGACGGTGGAACCAGTTTGTTCAGCGTGTTCATTATGTCCTGTCTCACACTCGGGTCTGCGTTTTCGTTTATTGTGATACCCGCGGTGGTGTGCGGAACGAAAACCACGCAGATACCGTTTCTCACTTTAGATTCTTCTATGAATTTCACAATCTCCGAAGTGATATCCACGAACTGCGTTCGCGAAGAGGTCCGAACTGTGAGTCTTTTAAGCATCTATTTCCCCCCTCTTCATTTGAAAAACACATTTGTGATTATCACCACATGACCTTCTCTTTCTTCGAGATCTATCTTTATCTTTTCTTTTTCAACGTTGAAAGTCTCGGAAAGCCAGCTGGCGATTCTCTCTTTTATCTTATCCGAATTCTTGTCGAGTATCTCTTTTGGAATGATCTCTGTTATGTTCATCTGTCTTCTTTTTGTTGTCCCAACTATCTGTTCCAGCCTTTTTTTAGCGGTTTCTCTGCTTTTGTTTTTCTTTCCGAACTCCCAGAACAGGAACTTCATAATATCATCCCCTCTTGAGTTTTGAGAAGAAGTCTTTCAGCGTGTCGATGAGACCCTTTGAGACGGTGACGAAATCGTTCTCTAGAGGAACACCCTCTCCCCGAATTCTTCTTGCGAGGTTTTCGAAGTTTTTGGAAATCCTCGAATTTCCGTTTAATGAAACCGGGATTCCTGTGTTTGAAGCAACTATGATATCTTCTGAGTCCGGTATAACGGCTATGATCTCCAGTGACAGTGTGTGTTTGATATCGTCAGTGGTGAGCATCTCTCCCTTTTTCACCATGTGCGGTTTGAATCTGTTTATGATCACGTTTATCTTCTCATCGGAAAATCCGAAGTTTTCCAGAAGACCGATCACACGATCCGCGTCAGAAATCGCAGGGAGTTCCGGAGTTGTGACAACAAGCACTCTCTCAGCTGGGGCAACAGCATTTCTGAATCCCCTTTCGATACCGGCCGGAGAATCGATTATGATGTAGTCGAAGTGTGGTATCAGTTCTTTCACAATGGCCTTCATGTCGTTCGGCGAGATCATTTCTTTCGTAGCTATCTGCGAAGCAGGAAGAAGATACAGATTCTTCAGCATTTTGTGTTTGACAAGGGCCTCTTGGGGAGAGACCTTACCGTTCACTACATCGATCATGGTGTAAACGATTCTGTTTTCCAACCCAAGAACTATGTCCAGATTTTTCAATCCTATGTCGGCATCGATGAGACACACCTTCTCCCCGAGTTTGGCCAGGGCGCATCCGAGATTGGCCGTTATGGTGGTTTTACCCACCCCTCCTTTTCCGGAAGTCACTACTATGACATTTCCCATCAATCCCACCCTTTCTCGTTCACCTGAACAGTTTTCTTCCCAAAATATTGTACAATAAAATGTGATCATACAAAAAAAGGAGTGATATTATGATCAGAAAGTTGAGGCCCGATGAGATAAACAATTTCGACCTTGATTTTTTGAATTTCCAGACCACGGAGGAGGTCCCTCCAAACGAAGGTTTTATAGGTCAAAAGAGGGCGAAAGAGGCTATCGAAACGGGAATAAGAATCAAAGAAAAGGGTTACAACATTTTCGTCACGGGAGTGACGGGAACGGGAAGAAGGACCTTCGTTCAGATGATGCTCCAGGATGTCGCGAAGAAACTTCCCGCACCGAACGACTGGGGGTATGTTTACAATTTCGAGAATCCGTATGAACCAAAGGCCATTTCTTTCAAAGCGGGACAGGGAAGGAGGTTTAAAAAGAGGCTCGAAGATTTGATCAACGAAGTGGTTGAAGCTTTGAACAAATCCTTCGAGAGCGAGGAGTTCGCAAGAAAGATTTCCGAAATGGAAGAAAAATACGCTCTCATGAGAAAGCAGCTCTGGGAGAGTTTAGAGGCAAAGGCGAGCGAACTCGGTTTCGTGGTTCAGCTGACTCCAGCCGGTGTCGTTATGCTGCCTGTGGTGGACGGGAAACCGCTTCCACCAGAAGCGGTGAATGCCCTACCAGACCAGGCCAAAAGGGAAATCGAAGAAAGGCAGATGAAGTTGAAGCATCTAGTGGATGGGACGCTCTACAGAATCAGGAAGCTGGATATCGAGTTCAGAAAATCCCTCGAAGAGTTCCACAAAAGAACGGCACTCTTCGCCATTGATCCACTCTTTGTTGAAGTGGAGAGTGAATTCGAAAACGAAGGTGTGAAAGAATTCCTTGAATCCGTAAAGAAGGATATTGTGGAGAATCTCCTGGACTTTTTGAGAATGGACGCCAGGGAGAGAAAAGAGATATACATGAGGAAGTACTCTCTGAATCTGATTGTGGACAACTCGGATCTCACAGGCGCCCCTGTCATTTATGAAACGAATCCCACTTATTCCAATCTGTTCGGAAAGATCGAGTACTACGTGAGAGGCGGTTTCCTCCACACGGATTTCAGTATGATAAGGCCAGGCAGTGTTCACAAAGCGAACGGTGGTTTCTTGATCGTCGAGGCCGAGCGGCTTTTGAGTCAGCCTTACGCGTGGTACAACCTGAAAAGGGTTCTCATGGAAAGTCAGATTTCCGTTGAAAATCTCGAACACACCTTAGGAGTTTCAAGCACGATCACCCTGAAACCAGAAAAAATACCCCTCGATCTGAAAGTCGTCATCATTGGCACACCCTATTTGTACGAACTCCTTTACGAACTCGATCCAGACTTCAGAAAGCTGTTCAGGATAAAAGCGGAGTTCGACTGGGAAATACCCAGAAACGAATTGAACGTCCAGAAGTACGTATCCTTCATCTCGTCTGTCTGTCGAGAGAAGAATCTTCCCCACTTCGACAGAGGCGCTGTGAAGAGAGTCATATGGTACGCTATGAGAAACGCTGGAAACAGCACGAAACTTTCCGCTGTTTTTGGAGACATAGTGAATCTCATAGTTGAATCGGGGGAACTCGCAAGATTGGAAGGAGCAGAAGTTACCACTTCTGATCACGTTCTCAAGTCATATCAAGCTATGGAGAACAGAAGAAATCTCCTCGAAGAAAAATACGACGAAATGATAAAAACATTCGATCTCATGATCGAAGTAACTGGATCGAAAGTGGGACAGATAAACGGTCTTACCGTTCTCGACCTTGGAGATCATTCTTTTGGTGTTCCTGTGAAAATCACCGCGAAGGTCTATCTTGGAAGGCCGGGTGTTGTTGACATTCAGCGCGAAGCGGATCTGAGCGGGAAAATCCACAGCAAGGCTGTTCTCATACTGGAAGGATTTCTGGGGAGCAGATACGCTCAGGACTTTCCACTTTCCGTCAGCGCGTCCATCAGCTTCGAGCAGGTTTACAGTGAGGTGGAGGGAGACAGCGCTTCACTTGCAGAAGCCTTGGCTCTCCTTTCTGCCATTTCTAAGGTGCCCATAAAGCAGGGAATAGCCGTAACGGGTTCCATAAATCAGCACGGTGAGGTGCAGCCCGTTGGGGGAATCGTAGAGAAAGTGGAGGGTTTCTACAGAGCCTGTAAAACCCGTGGATTCGATGGGGAACAGGGCGTGATCATACCCAAAGCCAACGCGAAGAATCTGGTGCTGAAGGATGAAATCATCCAGGCTATGAAGAAAGGCCTCTTCCATATATGGACCGTGGAAACCATAGACGACGCGATTGAGATCGTCATGGGAATGAAGGCCGGAAGGGTTACAAAGACCGGAAAATTCGAAAGAAACAGTGTGAATTACCTGGTTTACCGCGAATTGAAGAAGATGAAAAAACTCCTCGATGGAGTCCCAGAAGAAAGGAAGAAAAAAAAGAGAAAGGGTAAAAAATGAGACTGCCGACGGTTCTGATAGGAAGATATATTCCGGTTGATTCGATTGTTCACAGACTCGATCCAAGAGCGAAACTCCTGGGTATGATCTTTCTCATTTCCGCTGTGCTGATCGTACCCAATCTTTTGTTTTACCTCGTACCGGGTTTGGCTATCTTTCTTTTGATGTTTCTGAGCAGAACAGGATTCAAGATTTACCTTGCGGGACTCAGGAGTCTCTGGTTCTTCCTTGTGTTTGCGGTTCTGGTTCAGTTCTTTTCCTCATCAGAGGGTGAAAAGATCTTCTGGATGATCACCGACAGAGCCATATGGTCTGCCGTTTACATTATGCTCAGACTGGTGCTCATAATCCTCCTTGCTGAGAATTTCTCTGCCACCACTCCGCCCTTGCTTTCTGCCAGGGCTATAGAGAGTATCTTCTCGACGTTCGGTGCCAGAAAAATCGGCCATGAGATAGGAATGGTGATGACCATTGCGATGAGGTTCGTTCCTGTTTTGGCGCTCGAGGCGGATAGGATCTTGAAGGCCCAGATTGCCAGGGGGGCAAACTTCGAAAGGGGAAAGTTTTTCGACAGAATAAGAGCGCTTGTGGTGATAATAGTGCCCCTTCTCATATCGGCCCTCAGAAAAGCAGAAGAACTGGCTGTGGCCATGGAGGCTCGTCTCTACACGGGCGAGCCTCCAAAAACACGGTTCAAAGACATAAAGTGGAAACCGATGGACACACTCTACGTCCTATTAACCGCTGGTGTTCTGGTGCTTGTTCTCTTCGGCCGTTATTTCGTTGATGGCGTTTTTCAATATGGAAGCTGACTTTCTGAAGGCTTCCAGTTCTTCTTCGTTCAGGTTCAGTTCGAGGATTCTTTCCACTCCGTGCTTTCCAAGGGTAACAGGAACACTGATACAGAGATCTTTTACACCGAGGTAATCTTCGAGATAAACGGAAAGCGTAAGCACTCTCTTTTCGTCGAAGAAGATGCTCTCCACTATGTCGGCCACGGCGAGAGCTATGGCGTAATGGGTGGCTCCCTTTCTCTCTATGATCTCGTACGCGGCTCTTTTGGTTTTTTCAGCGAAGTTTTCCAGTATCTTCGAATCGCACTTCTGACAAATCTGACACATGTTCTGTAGGGGGATACCTCCTATCATGGCACCGCTCCACACAGGAACCTCTGAATCTCCATGTTCTCCTATCACGTACACGTGCACACTTCTTGGAGAAAAGCCGCAGTGTTGCGCTATCAAAGTTCTGAGCCTTGCTGTGTCGAGAACCGTTCCGGAACCGAACACCTTCCTGGGATCCATTCCGGACTCTTTGAGGAAGAAATACGTGAGGACATCGACGGGATTCGTGACCACGATGACAATCGAATCAGGAGCGTATTTGGAGACGTTTCGCGCTATTTCTTTCATCACTCTTGCATTTCTCCCAAGAAGCTGAAGCCTCGTCTCTCCTGGTTTCTGAGGTACTCCCGCAGCGACGATCACCACATCTGATCCTTTCAGATCCGCATAGTCTCCAGCGTAGATGTTCGCTCTTCTCGTGAAAGGTGTTCCGTGAATGAGATCGAGAGCGTCTCCTTCTGCTCTTTTCTTATCGACGTCTATCAGAACCATTTCCCTCGCAAAACCTTTCATCAGGAGTGCAAAAGCCGTGCTGGAACCAACCCTTCCGAGTCCTACGATACCTATTTTCATCAGAATCACCTCCCCGGTGATAGAATACAGTCAGGGTGATATCGTGTTGAAGAAAATCTTTCTGTCACTTTCAATTAGTTTAGCCTTCTTTTTAATTATATCATCCTTCTTTTTACTGGATAAGATGGTATCTTATCTCTTCAAGGGTGAGGTGAAAAACCCTTACGTGTTTCTCGTTCTGGGAAAAGATAAAGAGATCGAACACACCGTTCGAACCGATGTGATAGTTGTTGGTGTGCTGGACTGGAAAAAAGGAAATCTCTCTTTTGTATCGATACCCAGGGATTTGATGATAGAGGGAAAAAAGATCAACGCGATTTACAACACTTATGGAATGGAAAAACTATTTCAGATCATCGAATCACTTCTGGGACAGAAGCCGGATTCTTACGTGATATTCAACTACGAGGCTTTCAAAATACTCGTGGATGAACTGGGACCAATAGAGGTGATACCGAACGAGGTCATGTTTTATGAAGATCTGTCGCAGAATCTCGTCATAGATTTCAAACCTGGGGTTCCTTACAAATTGAATGGAGAACAGCTTCTTGCGTACATAAGATACAGAAAAGACTCCATGGGGGATCTTGCCCGAATAGAAAGACAGAAGGATGTACTGAAGAAACTCCTCAGCAAGGCCCTTTCAAGAAATCCTCTCGAAATTTCCGTACTTTACAAAAAGATAAGTCCTTACATCGAAACGGATATCGGTCTTCCAGAGATTCTAACACTCTTTTCTAAATTGAAAAACAGTGTTAGGGTGAGCTTTTCGACACTTCCGTACAAGGTGGATAGCGACGGAAGCATCTTTGTGGATGAAAAAAGACTCGTTTCTTTCAAAGAGAATCTCATTGGAAGCAGCGTTCAGGAGAAGTATCGCGTGAATTTCCTTGTTGTGAACATCTCATCGCTTGTTTCGAGGGTATTCGAAGCCAACCTGAGGGGAGTGTGGAAAGACAGGGTTGGATTCGAACCGGACCGTGTTGTCTGGGAAGACGTGGGAATATCGCAGAAATTCGAGGGAGACCATGTCTTCATAGGGGAACCGGAAAAGGAGGACTATATCCTGGAAATTCTGAGGAAAGCGCATCCTTCCAGGCATTTTACGGTGCACAGGTTCGACAGACCGGAAGATTACACGATGTACTACACGATACTGGAAAGCCTCGCAAAGAACAGAATATATCCCGATTTTCCGGTATCTGCTTTGATTCTGATAGACGATTTCAGGGAGTGATTCGATGGATTACAGGCAGCTTCACAGATGGGATCTTTCTCCGGAGGAAGCGATAAAGGTGCAGAACGAACTCAGAAAGAAGATAAAGCTTGTACCATACGAAGGAGAGCCCGAGTACGTGGCAGGAGTAGATCTTTCGTTTCCGGGAAAAAAAGAAGGGCTCGCGGTGATAGTGGTACTCGAATATCCTTCTTTCAGAATAGTGGAGATTGTTTCTGAAAGGGGAGAAATAACTTTTCCCTACATCCCGGGGCTTCTCGCTTTCAGAGAAGGGCCTCTGTTCTTGAAGGCCTGGGAAAAGCTGAGAACGAAACCCGATGTTGTAGTCTTCGATGGTCAGGGGCTGGCACATCCCAGAAAACTTGGGATAGCCTCCCACATGGGACTCTTCATAGAGATCCCGACCATTGGTGTGGCAAAATCCAGACTGTATGGAACGTTCAAAATGCCTGAAGATAAAAGATGTTCCTGGAGTTATCTCTACGACGGCGAGGAGATAATAGGCTGTGTGGTCAGAACAAAAGAAGGAAGTGCTCCTGTTTTCGTGTCTCCGGGCCATCTCATGGACGTTGAAAGTTCGAAAAGACTGATCAAGGCTTTTACCTTACCCGGAAGAAGGATACCGGAACCCACCAGACTGGCACACATCTACACACAACGGCTCAAAAAAGGCCTTTTCTGAAAGATTTTTCGGCTGTGATAAAATAAATTCAGCCTCAGGATACCAGACACGGGGGTCTGGAGGAGATTGTTTTGAGCGAAAAATGGAAGAAACTCGGTGAGACTTTCAGAAAAAAGAGGGAGGAAAGAAGAATAACCCTTCTCGACGCTTCTCTGTTCACGAACATAAATCCATCGAAATTGAAGCGGATCGAGGAAGGCGATCTGAAGGGACTTGACGCAGAAGTCTATATAAAAAGTTACATAAAACGATACTCGGAGTTTCTCGAACTCTCCCCAGATGAGATGCTCAAACTGTACGAAGAAGGCAAGGAAGAAGTAGCTGAAGAAGTTGAAGAGAAGAAGCCGAGAAAAAAGAAGGAGAAAGAGAAAACAAGGGACCTGGTGATGTTCTTTTTTCTGATAGCAGGACTGGTTTTTCTTCTGTTTTCAGCGGTGGAGAATTTGAAGCTGCGGCAGACACCACCTGCTTACCTTGTTGCACCAGAGGAAACGATCGTGAACGGTAAAAGTGTGAGTGGAGAGATTCCTCTTCAAGAAGGAGAGTATATTGTCGAATCCAGAAGCGACGTGGTTCTAAAAACGGCTTCCGAGGAGTGGACAGTGAAGATCAGGAAGTTCGAGGTGAGTGTTTCATGGGAGAAGTGAAGGTACCTGACATGGTGAATCTTGTGATGTTCATATTCGCATCGCACATAGATTACTGGTTCAACGAAGTGAGGCCCGTTCTCGAAGGACGTTTTGGGCCCATGGATTACATTTCGGATGTTCTCGATTTCGAGAAGTACACTCTTTACTATTCGGAAGAAATGGGACAGGGTTTGAAGGGAAGACTTGTGAGTTTTGAAAGACTCGTCCATCCTTTCCAGCTGGCGGATATAAAGCGCGAAACCAACGAGATAGAAAAGATGTTCTCGATCGAAGGAAAGAGAAAAGTCAACATAGATCCAGGATACATTCATCACACTCAGTTCGTTCTCGCTTCCACCAAACACTGGGGGAACCGCATCTACATAGGCAAAGGAATCTACGCTGAGGTGACGCTGGTTTACGTGCGGGGAGAATTCAGACACATGGAGTTCACCTATCCAAATTACAGAGAAGAAGAGTACAAAAAGCATCTTGAAAAGATCAGGGAGCTGTACCTCAAAAAGAGGAGGAAAATGATGAAGTGAGGGTTGGTATAAAGGTTCTAGGATGTCCGAAAAACGAAGCGGATTGCGAAGTCCTGGCAGGTGTGTTGAGAGAAGGAGGTCACGAGATAGTTTTCGATGTGAAGGATGCGGATGTGGTTGTGTTGGACACCTGTGCTTTCATAGAGGACGCAAAGAGAGAATCAATAGATGAAATCTTCTCTTTCATAGATGCAAAGGATCAGTACAGTTACAAACTGGTTGTGAAAGGCTGTCTTGTTCAGCGTTATTACGAAGAGCTGAAAAAAGAAATCCCCGAGGTGGATCAGTGGATAGGTGTTGTAGATCCTGAAGAGATAGCGAATGCCCTTGAAAAGGGTACAGATCTTGTTCCAAATCGACCGGAGACCGTGTACAGATACAGAAAAAGAATCGATCTGGAGGAGAGACCCTACGCTTACGTGAAGATATCCGACGGGTGTGACAGAGGATGCACTTTCTGTTCCATACCTTCGTTCAAAGGAAGTCTGAGAAGCAGGAGCATAGAAGACATAACGCACGAGGTAGAAGACCTTTTGAAAGAAGGAAAGAAAGAAATAATTCTCGTCGCTCAGGATACAACGTCCTATGGAATTGATCTTTATAGAAAGCAAGCGCTGCCTGATCTTTTGAGGAGACTGAACAGTCTAAACGGAGAGTTCTGGATCAGGGTTATGTACCTTCATCCGGATCATCTGACAGAGGAAATAATAAGCGCAATGCTGGAACTGGATAAGGTTGTGAAGTATTTCGATGTTCCAGTGCAGCATGGAAGCGATAAAATATTGAAACTAATGGGACGAACGAAGAGTTCAGAAGAGTTGAAAAAAATGCTTTCGAGCATCAGAGAGAGGTTCCCGGACGCGGTCCTCAGAACGAGTATAATCGTGGGATTTCCGGGAGAAACTGAAGAAGACTTCGAAGAACTCAAGCAATTTGTGGAAGAAATTCAGTTTGACAAACTCGGAGCTTTCGTTTATTCGGATGAGGAGGGAACGGTTGCTTTCAACCTCAAAGAGAAAGTTGACCCGGAAATGGCGAAAAGAAGACAGGAAGAACTGCTCCTTCTCCAGGCGGAGATCTCAAACAGCAGGCTTGATAGATTCGTTGGAAAAAAATTGAAGTTCCTGGTTGAGGGAAAAGAAGGGAAGTTTCTTGTGGGAAGGACCTGGACGGAAGCACCTGAAGTGGACGGAGTGGTTTTTGTAAGAGGGAAAGGGAAGATAGGAGACTTTCTTGAAGTGGTGATAAAAGAGCACGACGAGTACGACATGTGGGGGTCAGTGATATGAATCTTGCGAACTTTTTTTCTTTGTTGAGAGCGGCGCTGGTAATTCCTGTTGTCTGGTTTTACATGGAAGGATGGATCTCTTTGTCGTTCCTGATTTTTGTATTTGCGGCTTTCACAGATTATCTCGATGGTTTTTTTGCGAGGAAGAAAAACCAGGTAACGGATTTTGGAAAGGTCTTCGATCAGGTTTCTGACAAGATTCTCGTGATATCCACGGCAGTGGCCATGTTGGATGTTCTTCCGTTGTGGTACGTTCTGGTTGTCTTTGCAAGAGACACCTTTGTAAACGGGCTCAGAATACTCGCAGCCAGCAGAGGAAACGTTGTGCCAGCGAGGTGGATAGGGAAGGCGAAGACTGTTTCTCAATTTGTGGTGTTGATCGCTGCGTATCTCTTCAAGATGGGCTTTTTGAGTAACGCACTTCTCATGTTTTTTGTGGTGCTCTCACTCACAGTAACGGTGATCTCCTGGATTACGTACACGATCGATATTGCAAGAATCACGAAATTGGAGGGATAGTTCATGAGGACCTTCATTGCTATCGATGTTAACGAAGAAGTCAAGAAGCAAGCTTCTGAAATCATAGAAAAACTCATGAGAAGAGGTTTTGGTGCAACGTGGGTTTCTGAAGAAAACATGCACCTCACACTTTTTTTCCTGGGGGAGGTTGACGAACAAAAAATCTCTGAAATAGCCGAACACCTCTGTAGAAGGGTGAGAGGTTTTCCTTCTTTTTCGTTCACCGTGAAGGGTTTTGGGTACTTCAAAAGGAAGATGTCTCCGCGCGTCTTCTGGCTCGGAGTGGAGAACACTGATCGCCTGATGAAACTCTACGAAGAGCTCAGAAACGAGCTGTCTCACCACGGTTTTTCGTTTGAAGAGAAGTTCGTCCCTCACATTACGATTGGAAGGGTGAAGTACTACCCGGACAAATGGGAAAAACTGATCGAAGACATCGATTTTCCACCCATCGAAGTTGCTGTGGACAGATTCAAGATTTACTCGTCCACGTTAACACCGACGGGTCCCATCTACAGAGTTCTTTACGAATGCCAGTTTGAAGGAGGATTGATCAGGTATGTCTGATGAAAAACAGAAAAAGAGTGTCCTGGAAAAAGCGTTGAAGAGAATAGAAGAGAACTTTGGAAAGGGTTCCATAATGATCCTGGGTGATGAAACCCAGGTTCAGCCTGTAGAGGTGATACCAACAGGGTCTCTCGCCATCGATATCGCAACGGGTGTTGGAGGATACCCAAGAGGAAGGATTGTGGAAATCTTTGGTCAGGAATCGAGCGGAAAAACCACCCTCGCGCTTCACGCCATAGCAGAGGCCCAGAAGATGGGAGGAGTGGCTGCTTTCATAGACGCAGAACACGCACTGGACCCTGTTTACGCGAAAAACCTTGGAGTGGATCTGAAGAGTCTTCTCATCTCTCAGCCTGATCATGGAGAGCAAGCACTCGAAATAGTGGATGAACTCGTAAGAAGTGGTGTGGTCGACCTCATAGTTGTTGATTCCGTTGCGGCTCTCGTTCCCAGAGCGGAAATAGAAGGTGCCATGGGAGACATGCAGGTGGGTCTTCAGGCGCGTCTCATGTCTCAGGCACTGAGAAAGATCGCGGGAAGTGTGAACAAATCCAAGGCGGTAGTTATATTCACAAACCAGATCAGAATGAAGATAGGCGTTATGTTTGGAAGCCCGGAAACCACGACCGGCGGACTCGCCTTGAAATTCTACGCAACCATGAGGATGGAAGTCAGGAGGGGTGAACCTATAAAGGAAGGAAAAGATGTGATAGGCAACGTGATAAGTGTAAAGATCGTGAAGAACAAGGTTGCTCCTCCGTTCAAAACCGCTCAGACGTACATCATATACGGGAAAGGGATCGATAGAGAGTACGAGCTGTTCAATATCGCTGTTGAGGAAAGCATGGTAGAAAGAAAAGGTAGCTGGTATTACTACACCACTCTCAAAGGTGAGGAAGTTTCCCTTGGGCAGGGAAGCTCGAACGCCGTTCAGTTTCTCAAAGATAACCCTGAAATAGCAGGAGAGATCGAAAGGAGAATAAGAGAAAAATATGGATTACTATCAGTGGAGAAAGAAGAACAGAGGAAAGAAAAGAAATCTTCAGGCGAAGAAGCCTCTTAATTATGCGTTGAGGCTCCTCAAATATCGAGTCAGATTTGAAGACGAACTTCGCGAACGATTGAAGAAACAGGGCTTCGCAGATGAGGAAGTGGAAAGTACCATTACTACCTTGAAGAAGCAGGGATATCTGGACGACGAAAAAGCGGCTTATCTCTTTGCACTCGACGAAATGCGGTTGAAACTCTTTGGACCGAGAGTCGTGAAAATGAAGCTCAAATCACTTGGAGTGGATGAAGAGATCATAGAAAGAGCGATCGAAAAGGCTCTGGAGGAGATCGATTTTCACGAAGAATTGAAGAGATTGAAAGGTCGATTCAAAGATCGATGGGAGTTAAGAGATTATCTCTACAGAAGAGGGTTCGATCCTTCTCTCATCGAGGAAATTCTCAATAAAATAGATGGAGGTGAAGAATGATGCTGTGGTACATAGTAGCAGGAGCCGGTGGTCTTCTGATTGGATACTTAATAGCAAGTTATCAGATAAATCAAAAGCTCAGAAAAGCGAAAGAAGACGCTCAAACCATAATCGAGAAAGCAGAAAAAGAAGCAAACGAGATAAAAAAGAAAGCGATAATAGAAGGAAGAGAGGAAGTTCACAGGCTCAGAGAGGAATTCGAGAAAGAGCGATCCAGAAGAGAAGAAGAATTGAGAGCGTTTGAGGAAAGAATTTTAAAGAGAGAAGAACTCCTGACGAGGAAAGAGGAAAACCTTGAAAAAAGGGAACATCAGATTGAGGAACTCAAAGCAAATCTGGAAGAGAAAATGAGAGAGGTCGAAGAAAAGGAAAAAAGAATCGACGAAGAATTGAAGCGTCTTGCCGGTATGACTGTGGAAGAAGCAAGAGAGCTCATTCTCGAAGAAGCCAGGCAGAGGTACGAACACGACCTTGCGAAACTCTACAAAGAGATGAAAGAACAGGTTGAAGAAGAAGTCGAAAAGGAAGCCAAGAAAGTCATAGCATTCGCTGTTCAGAGATACGCACCGGATTATGTAGGAGAAATCACCGTTTCTACCGTTTCTCTTCCGTCGGATGACATGAAGGGAAGAATCATAGGTAGAGAAGGAAGAAACATCAGAACGTTTGAAAAGATCACGGGTGTGGACTTGATAATAGACGACACCCCGGAAGTGGTGGTTCTTTCCTGCTTTAACCCTCTGAGAAGAGAGATAGCCCGTATCACACTGGAAAAACTGGTGGCGGATGGAAGAATACATCCTGCAAGGATCGAAGAAATGTACGAAAAAGCAAAGCAGGAAGTGGAGAAAGCCATAAAAGAAGCTGGACAAGAGGCGACGTTCAAAGCGGGTGTTATGGGGCTCCATCCGGAGCTTGTGAAACTCCTTGGAAAATTGAAATACAGAACGAGCTATGGCCAAAACGTTCTGAACCATTCGATAGAAGTGGCTCTGCTCGCCGGTTACATGGCTTCTGAACTTGGGCTAAACGCGGACAAAGCGAGAAGAGGAGGACTCCTCCACGATATAGGAAAAGCTGTTGATCAGGAGCTGGAAGGTTCACACACGACCATAGGTGCAGAGCTTGCCCGAAGATACGGAGAAAAAGAAGACATCATAAACATGATTCTCAGCCATCACGGAGAAGAAGAACCCATGACACCTGAAGCAGTACTCGTGGCAGCTGCCGATGCTCTCTCTGCGGCAAGACCAGGTGCGAGAAGAGAGAGTCTGGAAAACTACATCAAACGTCTTATGAAGCTGGAGGAGATAGCAAAAAGCTTCAAGTACGTTGAAAAGGCCTACGCCATTCAGGCTGGAAGAGAAATTAGAGTGATTGTGGAACCCGACAAAGTGGATGACGCTCTCGCTGAAAAACTCGCCTACGATATTTCTAAAAAGATAGAAGAAGAGCTCGAGTATCCTGGTGTTCTGAAAGTTGTGGTGATAAGAGAGAAAAGAAGTGTCGCTTACGCAAAGTAAGAGTTTTGATATGGAAAACCTTCAAGCCCCCATCAGGGGGCTTTTGTTTTTTGTGAATTTTGATTAAAATTGAGATTTTGCGTCATAATCCTGAATAATTTTTCTTAATCGGAAATAGTTGAAGGTATTCGCTTGAAATAGATCTTGATTTAACACGGAAATTTTTTGTATAAACGATATGTAAGCGCTTACAGGAGGTGCAAACTGTGCCAACAATAGAAGATGTCGCAAAGCTTGCCGGGGTTTCCATCGCAACTGTTTCAAGAGTGATAAACGGTTCGGGTTATGTTTCGGAAAAAACAAGGTACAAAGTCTGGAAAGCCATTGAAGAGCTGGGTTACAAACCAGAGATTTCAGCGAAGCTCCTTGCTTCGAAGGGAAAACTGTTCAATATCTATGTGTTCGCCAGTAAAAGAATACTGTCGCCTCTTCAAAACAATGGCATTTTGGGAGAGTTCTACGGAGTGATAATAAGAGCTATTGAGGAAAATTGTGGAAGACTTGGAATGAATGTAGAACTGAAAATGCTCGAGAATTTTTCTGAGTCGAATGGAGCCGATGGTTACATATTCATAGGGGGAGATCTTTCGGAGAAGACTTTGAAGGAAATCAAATCGAGGAAGAAACCCTTTGTTCTGGTGGACCATTACATTCCTGGAGAGCGTGTGGATTGTGTGATAAGTGACGGATACGATGGTGCGGTTTATGCAACAAATTATCTTATTTCTAAAGGTTTTAAGCGGATTGTCCACGTTCACGGTCCACTGCATCCATACGGCTTCAAGATGAGATACGACGGTTACAAAGATGCGATGGAAAAAGCGGGATTGATGCCTCGATTTTATGAATGTGATGACACGGAAGAGGGAACCAGAAAAGTTATCGACATCATGTTGAACTCTTATGGTATACCGGAAGCTATTTTCACTTCCAACGACAGCATTGCATTCTGGGTGATAAAGCGCCTCAAGGAGCATAACATCAAAGTGCCAGATGATGTTTCTGTAATAGGATTTGACGATATTGTTGATGCTGAAAACTTCGATCCTCCTTTGACGACACTGAGGGTCTTCAAGTACGAAATGGGTTGTCTTGCGTGTAAGCGTTTACATGAATTGCTGACTGGAATTAATCCGCATCCTGTTCGTATTCTTGTTTTCACACAGTTTGTAAAGAGAAAAAGTACAAAATAACACCAACCTTTCATAAAGGAGGGATACGTATGTGGAAAAGAGTGCTTCTTTTTATGCTCGTTGTTCTTTCTGTCTTTGCATTCGCCGAGGTCAAGAAAATAGTGTTCTGGACAGCACCAAACCCGAATCAGGAAACTTTCTGGAAAGAACTCGTTGAAAAGTGGAACGCAGAACATCCGGATGTTCAGATCGAGTGGTCGGTTATCCCAGCTGCTGGAAGTTCTGAAGAAGCCATTTTGAACGCTATTGCAGCTGGGAACGCACCAGATATTTGTACCAACATATTCAGTGGCTTTGCTGCCCAGCTTGCAGAAGAACTGGACGTTCTCGTTGCTTTCGATGAGGAGTTTGGAGAAGAGTTCTGGAAACTCGTGGACGCAAGGAAAATGAGAGGCATACTCGAGGGCTGGAAGCTCAACGGACATTACTACGTCATACCCATCTATTCCAATCCAATGCTCTTCTGGTGGAGAGGAGATCTTCTGAAAGAACTCGGATACGACAAACCTCCAAGAACTTACTCTGAGATCTACGAACTGGCAAAGAAATGGGTTGTTCCGAAAGAAAAGTACGTTATAAGAGCAGTTGCTGGGAGAAACTGGTGGGACAGATGGTTCGACTTCATCACGTTCTACTATGCGGCAAGCGGTGGAAAACCCTACATCGAAAATGGTAAAGCCGTCTTCAATAACGAGTACGGAAAAGCCGTCGCTGAATTCATCTACACACTCTTCAAGAACGGCTGGACCGCTGTGGATCTGGGCCAGGATCCTTTCGAAAACGGTACGATCCTTGGTCAGCTCATGGGACCATGGCACCTGAACTACACGAAAGAACACTATCCTGAGGTGTACCCGCACATAGTGATGACACCTCCTCCCGTTCCAGATAATTACCCCGAAGACAAACCAATCTACACCTTCGCGGATACCAAAGGACTCGTTATGTTCGAACATTGCAAATACAAGAAGGAAGCCTTTGAATTCATCAAATGGGTCTTCTCCAACGCACAAAACGACGCGCGCTGGATCGAGCTCACAAGGATGCCGCCTGCGCGAGAAGATCTTGGAACGAATCCGGTGTTTGCCGAGTACATGAAGGATCCATATTTTGCAAAGATCGCGGAAGCAGTGGCTTACGCTGTACCGCCTGCGATGATCACCAACACAATAGACGTCCAGAACGCCATGACCACATATCTGATGGAGCCTCTCATGTATCTGAAAGCTACACCCGAAGAGGCTCTAAAACAGGCTGTTAAAGAAATCAACGCACTCCTGTGGTGAGGGGGGATTTCCCTCTCACCTTTATTTTTCCTTATTGGGGGTGAAATTATGAAAGGTTTCTTTGTGTCAATGTTACTTCTAATTAGTTTTGTTCTTTTCGGCACCAATTTTTCGATACCTGTAGTAGCTGGGGATGTTGAAGTACCTGTTGTTATGAAATTTTCGCATTTTCTTGACTTAATACCAGAAGATTTCGAGCCTGTCTGGGATAGTATTAGGATTTACTTTGATGGAAAGGAAATCCCTTATCAAGTGGAAGATGTTGATGGAAACGGCAAAATTTCAGCACAAGATTATCTTGTGTTTCTTGCAAAAGGAAAAGGAGAAATTGTGTTTTCAGATGAGAGAGTGAGTAAACCTGAATATGAAAAGGTTTTTGATGTGATTGAGACAGAAACTGGTTGGGAGATAAAATCTGAAAAAATTGGAGCAACAGTCAACAAACGGGGTCTTGCGAAGATCATCAGATACGAAAATATTGAAGGTACTATTTTGGATGAAATAGGCATAGCTAGAGTGAGTGGTTGGCCAGAATCGACTTTCTATGTTGATGGAAATCTTGGCAATCACTATGAAGAAACTTCAGGTGCTTTCAGAATAGTTTCTGTGAAAATAATAGGCGCTGGTCCTGTTGCCGCTGGTATAATGACAACCCTGGCCTCTGAAAAGTTTAGAGGTTTGATACAAAATCTGGTGGTTCATATTTTCTGCAATGGTGATATACTTGTTGACAATTCTTTTGAATTCGAGAATTACGCTGATATAATGAAACTTCAGACGATGGTAACAAGACCTTTGGCAATTCTGTTTGAAGACACTTTACATATACTTCCTGTTTTCAGAAGACTGATCTGGGCTGATCAGTTAGGCGTCACTCCTTACGAGTATTGGTTGGAAAGGAATGCAGTGACCTGGGTTGATAAGTTACCCTACATCGTTTTTCCTGCAAAAGATAGTATGAAACCTCTCTGGTGGGGGGCAACTTATATATTCGCTTCCATGGAACGCTGGAGAACAAACTTTTCACCCATTGCACGAATAGGCGTGGCAGAAATACTCCCCGAGAATCCACTTGTTCCTTCAGACTATAGGAAATGGCTCGATGGGGACACCTGGATATATGAAAGTCTTGAATTCAGGGATGGTGTTTTTAAGTGGATGCCCAGTGAGTTCGAGGTTTATTCCGCCACAAAGGGAATCTATTCTATGAGACTGGAAGATATGCCAAACAGATACAAATACGGCGATGTTGTTCGTCATCTCAGACTCTTCAGTATTTATGAGGCTGAAGGTGTAGAATCCGCCGTACGATTTTTAGAGAAAAAGAGTGAATCTTTCAGAAATCTGAAGATTGGGGGGAAACCCTTCAGAGAATTTTGATGGGGGTTTTCCCCCATCTTTTAGTTCCCCGAAGAAGCAGGAGGTGGGGAAATGATAAAGAAAGTTTTCATCTTATCTTTTTTCATAGCGATCGCCGGTTTTTCAATCTCTTTTAATCCATCACACCTTGAATCTCTGTCCCAAAATTTTTTTCTGGAAGGACAGGAAGTGAAAGGTTACTGGGTTTATGCCGAAAAACGCGGAGACAAATATCAGGTTCTTGGAGCAAAGGGTGAAGGAGATTTTTGCGTTGATGATGTGGCGAGGGTGGTTCTTCTCTACAGTGAAGCTTACGAAAAAACCGGAAAGAAGGAATACCTCGATCTTGCAAAGGAGGCTGCGAGGTTTGTTCTTCGAATGCAAGCATCTGATGGTCTACTGTACAACTTCGCTTACTTAGATGGAACAATAAACAAACATGGTCCAACGAGCGCAAAAATCCCCTCTTCATGGTGGACCCTAAGAGCGTTTTGGGGATTATCAAAACTGGCTCAGTTTACGAAAGATGAGGAAGTATTGCGTTCCATCCAGGCTATCTATCATGCGGTAAAGAAATCTCCGCCGGAGACATCTTCACGACTTGCCCTTTTTATACTTGGATTGTGTGAATACAATAAAGTTTTTGATGTGAAAGAGGACATAAAAGAATTTGCTGATAAACTCTTAGATTTTATTCGAGAGGATTTCGTGGGGACGTTCTTCTCAGTTTATAAAGAACGGTTTTCATGGAACGGATGGGGAAATCATTACGCAGAAGCCTTAGTGGAAGCGTACATTGCAACAGGGGAAGAAAATTATCTGAAGGTAGCAGGAAAAATGCTTGAATCACAGGTTCCTTTGTTTCTGGCAACTGGGCTAATTTACTCCATAGACAGATACGTTCATCTCTTTCCTGAACTCTCCTATTCCTTGGATTGCATTGTAACACCCCTGGTAAAAATCTGGGAGATCACAGGAGAAGAAAAATATGCTTATCTGACGTCCCTTGCCGCTTCATGGCTCTTCGGGGGAAACAGATTGGGTGTTCCTATGCTGGGTCCAAATGGAGAAGGATATGATGGACTGGAGTATTTACACGTAAACAGAAATGCCGGTGCAGAGTCCACAATCTGCGCGCTGAGAGTTGTGCTCCACGCGATGAGTTTGCCTTATCGATATCAGAATCTTATAGAAAATCCCCATATTGTATCAAGGAAAGGATTGATTGTATTAGAGGCCGAATCCGGGAATCCAGGAATATCCGATGTGAAGATTGTTACTGGGGATTTCGGAGGGGGAGCAGCTGTCACCTTTAAAGGAAATGCAAGACTGAAATGGGAAAGTCAGAGAGTATCAGGGAAATATAGAGTTTTTGCGAGTGGTAATTTCTCGGATGTAAGCTTAGCAGTTTATTCGAATATGGGTGAAAAGATAGAGAAAAATCTCTCTGGTGATGGTATTTTCTACGTTGGAGAAATTATGCTGGATAACAGTTTGAGGATTTCTCTATCTGGAAGCGGCTTTTTAGACCAGTTGATACTCGTACCAGAAAGATATGGAATTAGTTTTAGAGAGGGTGAAAAAGTGAAATCGGTTTTCTTTGATCTCCGAGAAAACAGGTTGTATTTGGTTGAAGGTCAGGTTTTCCAGGAGGAAGAATCAAAAAAACAAAAATTGACTTATAGAGTATCTTTAGAAGTGATCAGCAATTACGCTATCTTGAATCTAGAAGAAATATTCAACAATGATGGATTTGGAACACCAGTATCACCAGGTAATTTCGATAATCCTGCAGGAATAGTAGGTGCTTATTTCCCTGCTAATGAGATTGAAGAAGGATTGATCTTTGTGGAAAGTACTCCATTTCTTCTTAAGGTTTCTGGTCTTGATAATGTGAGATGTTTTGGACAGAGAATATCGTTGGAAGAGGCGATCCATGTGAAAAATCTTCACTTACTTATGGCTGCAAATCACGGGGACTATGAGATTGAAATTTTTGTGGATGATAAAATGTTCAAAGTTACGGCCACTGATTGGTGTATCCTTCCAAAGGAATTGATGTTCGATTATAGATATATCGCCAGTGGGGAAAAACAGAACATAAAATGTGGTCTTGACCTGATAAGCATACCTGTTGATACTCCTATAAAAGAGATAACCTTACCCAACGCTCCAAATGTGCATGTATTTGCCATTACCCTTGAGTTTGGTACGGAGGGAGAAAGATGAGCCTCAGAAGAAGAGAAGCAAGGCTCGGGTGGGGTCTCGTCTCTATCTATTTTCTATACACCGCTATTTTCTGGGGATATCCGTTTGTCTGGATGCTGATACTCGCCTTTTCACGATGGAAATTCGTGGGATCTCCTAAATTCGTGGGGCTTCAGAATTTCTTCAGGATCTTCGAAGACAAGATGTTCTGGAGGGTCTTTCTGAACACGATGAACTTTCTTTCCTATTTCATACCCATGGTTTTCATCGCGTCGATTCTGTTTGCAATCGCTCTGAACCGCATGAAGTACTTCAAGACGTTTGTGACTCTGAGTTTTTTGGTTGCCTATGTATCATCAGGTGTTGCGTACTCAATCATGTTCCAGAGAATATTCTCAGAAACAGGCCCCATAAACAGATTTCTTTACAACGCGTTTGGAATCACGATACCATGGTTCACAGATCCACAGCTTGCAATGTTGACTATAGCGATAATGGTCACTTGGAAATTCGTCGGGTACTACGGTCTCATTCTCTACTCAGGACTTCAGGCTATTCCCAAATCTATATTCGAGGCGGCGGAACTGGATGGTGCAACTTCCTGGGTGAAGTTCTGGAAGATCACACTTCCTCTACTAAACCCGGCAATTGTGACGGTTTTGATACTCGCTGTGAACCTCTCCTTTGGTATATTCACAGAGCCATACATGATCACCGGTGGAGGACCGATGAACAGAACTCTCACATTTATGCTATACATGTACAACACCGCCTTTCAGAGAATAAATCCAAGCTATGCGACGACAATAGCGATTATGACAGCATTGATAAACTTCTCCATTGTGATCTTCATCAGAAAAGTCATTGAAAAAGAGGTGACCATCGTATGAGAAAAAAATTGGGTGAGATCATACTTCATGGGGTGATGATTCTTCTTGCCTTGATCTGGATATACCCGTACGTATGGCTTTTTCTTTCGTCTATAAAGCCTCCTGAAGAGATATTCACACGATTTCTTCCCTCCAGAATCACTCTGGAGCACTACAAGTACATTTTCACAATGGCAGAGAAAATGGAAAGACCATTTTTGAGAGCTTTTTTTAACAGCTTGTTTGTAACTCTCACAGTTACTTTCTCTGTGGTTTTCACTTCTTCCATCATTGCCTATGGACTTTCAAAGTTGAGATTCAAGGGAAGCAACGCTGTCTTCAACTTCATAATTTTCCAGATGCTCTTTCCTGGGTTCATGTTCATAATCCCGTTGTTCGTTCTCATAAGAAAGCTTGGTCTCTACAACACTTACTCTGCCATGATCATTCCGTTTCTGATGAGTGCATGGAGCCTTTTTATGTTAACACAATCCTACAAAACGATTCCTCAGGATTACATAGAAGCCGCTAAAATTGACGGAGCCAGTACTTTGTGGATAATATTTAGGGTGATGGTACCTCTCTCCAGAAGCACACTCTCTATTGTAGGTCTTTTCACGTTCATAGGGATCTGGGACAATTTCCTCTGGCCTCTGATGGTGGTGAAGGATTACAACAAGATGCCTCTCTCCGTTTTGCTTGCCACTTTTAACCACGAATACGCAGCCTATGTGGGGCCATTGATGGCAGGGTCTGTGATACAAACTCTTCCAATGGTTCTCATCTTTTTGATTTTCAGAAAGCAATTCCTTCAGGGAATTTCTATGTCTTTCAAGTAGAGGAGGGAGAACATGGAGCTGAAACTGGAAAGACATCCGGCAAACCCCATTCTGGAACCTTCTCCGTACTTTCTCTGGGAGAGCAGGTTTGTTTTCAACCCGGCTGTGGTCTACGACGGAGAGCTCTTTCACTTGCTCTACAGAGCTCAGGGAGAGGACATGGTTTCAAGAATCGGATACGCTGTGAGCACCGACGGAATCCACTTCAACAAATTTGAAAAACCCGTCTTTGCTCCCAAGAGTGATGATGAACTCTATGGAGTGGAAGATCCCAGGATCACGAGGATAGGAGACGAGTACTACATGGTTTATACCGCCTATTCTCCACGTGGTGTCAGAATCGCTATGGCCTCCACGAAGAATTTCATCACCTGGAAGAGGTACGGTGTTGTGATACCAGAAGTGGACAACAAAGACGCGGCTCTATTTCCCGAAAAGATAAATGGAAAGTACGTTATGTTCCATAGAATACCGCCTGACATGTGGCTCGCGTTTTCCGATGATCTCGTGCACTGGGACAACTTTGTGAAGATTGCTTCTCCAAGGCCTGGAATGTGGGATGACCTGAAGATCGGAGTGGGTGCCCCTCCCATAAAGACTGAGTACGGCTGGCTTGTTCTCTACCATGGTGTGCAGAACACGGGTACTTCCAGACCCATATACCGACTCGGGTTCATGCTGCTCGATCTGGAAGATCCCACGAAGGTGATAAAGAGATCACAGGAACCCATTCTGGAACCGGAAGAGGACTGGGAAAAGTTCGGAGGAGTACCAAACGTGGTCTTCAGCGATGCGATGATAGAGTACAACGGTTACTACTACGTCTACTACGGAGCCGCGGACAACTGCATTGCTCTTGCAACAATTCCTGTGGAAAAGGTTATGAAATGGTGTAGAGAATAACAGGAGGAAAAAGTTGTGAAAGGCCGATTGTGGAGAATGCTTTCAGAGATTGTTCCGTATACTGTTCTGAGAATAGAAAGAATAGAAAGCTGGATTTTCTCCGATGGTGCTGTTGAGAGAATCGTGGATCCTTCCTTCGAATGGGACTTCAGCTCCGCTCCCGTCTGGTTCAGGAAAGAGCTAGAGCCTTTCTCTGCCGCTGGAGAGCAGAGGGCCTACCTGAAACTCTGGTTCGGTGGGGAGACCCTTGTTTTTGTGGATGGGAAGCCTTACGGTGAGATCAACGAGTATCATAGGATGTTGAACATCACCCCCCTTGCTGATGGAAAACCACACACGATAGAAGCTCAGGTGATGCCAAGAGGTCTTTTTGGAAGACCGGAAAAACCGGTGTTTACAGAAGCTTTCTTCATCGTCGTTGATGAAGCACTGATGAAGGTGGTGAAAACTCTCGAACTCACCATAAAAACGGCAGAAGTAATAGAAGATGAGTCACTTTCTAAGAAACTGCTGGACATCTCCGAGAAGTTTCTCTCGAAAGTGTGGATCCCAAGAGACACAGATACCTATCTGATGACAGCACCGGAAGATCCGGGAATAAAAGATGAGATCAAAAACACCTGGAACACACCGGAGTTCAAAGAGTTCACAGGTGTGAAGCTTTCTGAAGAGTTGAGAAATCAGATTCTGGAAGAGTTCGAAAAATTCAAAGAAAAGCTGGATAGAATAAGAAAAGACCATCCGGGTTTTGGAACGATTCACCTTGTGGGGCACGCGCACATAGACTACGCCTGGCTCTGGCCAGTTGAGGAGACGAAGAGAAAGATCCTACGCACTTTTTCGAACTCTGTGTTGCTTTCTAAACTCTATTCAGAGTTCGTTTACACTCAGTCTTCCGCTCAGATGTACGAGGATCTCAAGCAAAATTCACCAGAACTTTTCGAGGAAGTCAGAAAACTTGTAAAGGAAGGAAGATGGGAACCCGTTGGTGGCATGTGGGTGGAGTCGGACTGCAACGTTCCATCGATAGAGTCGCTTGTGAGACAGTTCTACTATGGGCAAAAATTCTTCGAAAGGGAATTCGGAAAAAAGAGCAAGGTATGCTGGCTTCCAGACGTGTTTGGGTTTTCCTGGGTGCTTCCCCAAATTCTGAAAGAAGCCGGGATAAAATACTTCGTCACCACGAAACTCAACTGGAACGACACGAACGAGTTTCCGTACGATCTGTGCCGCTGGAGGGGAATAGATGGATCCGAAGTGATCTATTTCAGTTTCAAAAATCCCAACGAGGGGTACAACGGGAAGATAGATCCCGATACGATCTACAAAACCTGGAAGAATTTCAGGCAGAAGGATTTCACAAACAGAGTCCTTCTTTCGTTCGGCCACGGTGATGGCGGTGGCGGTCCAACCGAAGAGATGCTGGAAAATTACGAAGTTCTGAAGGATTTTCCTGGACTGCCGCGCCTTGAGATGGGAACTGTGGAAGAATTCTTCAAAAAAATGGATATCGACGGAGAACTTCCTGTGTGGGACGGAGAGCTTTACCTTGAACTTCACAGGGGAACCTACACTTCACAGTCCAGGACAAAGAAACTTCACAAAGAAGCGGAAGACAGTCTTTACCTTGCGGAATTGATTTCTGCTTTCACGGATAAAGATTTTTCTGACGAAATAGACGAACTCTGGAAGATTCTGTTGAGAAACGAATTTCACGATATTCTACCTGGTTCTTCTATAAAGGAAGTCTATAAAGATACAGAAAAAGAGCTCAGACATGTGATAGAAAAATCAAAAGACATCGTTATCGAATCTCTCAAAGTTTTTTCTTCTGAGGACGAAGAGGTTTTAACCCTTTTGAACGTTTCCTCTTTTCCAAAGAAGTGTCTTTTCTTCCTCAACGAAGATCTCGCGATTTCCTTTGAAGGAGAAGCGCTCTTGAAACAGAGAACTCACGATGGAAGGTATGTGTACTTCATAGACAGGGAGATTCCTCCGTTCACGAAAGTAGAACTGAAATTTCGCAAAGCCACGTTTGAGGAAACTCCAAGTGAGTTGAGAGAAACAAACATCATGGAGAACGAATTTCTCAGGGTGCACGTCAACGATGACGGAACAATTCAAATCTACGACAAAGAACTGGACAGGTACGTTTTCGAAGAGAAGGGAAACATCTTGAAACTTCATAAAAACATCCCTGCCTACTGGGACAACTGGGATATCGCAGAAAACGTGGAAAAGACAGGATATACCCTGAGGGCGAAAAACATAGAAAAAATAGAGTCTGGCCCTGTTCGAGAAGTGATCCGTGTTGAATATGAATCAGAAGGAAGCAGGATCACGCAGCATTACATCCTTTACAGAAAGAGTAGAAGGCTCGATATAGAAACGAAGGTAGACTGGCACACAAGACGAGCTCTTCTCAGAGCTTACTTCCCAACAACTGTTCTGTCGAGAAAGGCAAGGTTCGATATCTCCGGTGGTTTCATCGAAAGGCCCACACACAGAAACACCAGTTTCGAACAGGCACGTTTCGAGGTGCCGTTTCACAGGTGGATGGATCTCTCCCAGACAGACTTCGGTGTGTCTATTATGAACGACGGAAAATACGGTGGCAGTGTTCATCAGGGTACTATGGCGCTTTCACTGATAAAAGCGGGTATTTTCCCCGATTTTCTCTGTGACGAGGGTAAACACAGTTTCACCTATTCTGTCTACGTGCACCCTGGGGACAGCTTGAGAGATGTTGTAAAAGAATCAGAAGATCTCAACAGATCTTTCATCGTTCATCGCGGGGTGTTGAACCTCCCCTCTCCTTTACTGGAGATCTCTCCCCAGAATTTCCGTCTCACTTCACTGAGAAGGGTGAATGGCAAAATTGTTCTGAGGCTTGTTGAGATCTTCGGAACATCAGGAAAACTTTCCATTAAGACCCCGTGGAACGGTGAAATCTACCAGACGAACGTTCTGGAAGAGAAAAAACAGAAAGTCACCTTCCCAGTGGTTTACCATCCGTTCAAGATCTACACTTTTGTTGTAGAAGGTTGAAGGTTCAAACTTGTCACTCGAGAGCGGGGATGGCACCCCGCTCTTTGATCAACCTAATTTTTCCTGTGTAAACACCCATAAATAAAGCCTTAAACGATTCTTCTAAAATGTGTTCTTGATTTGTATCACTGTTATGTTATAAAAATAACAGGACAGAAGAAATAAATGATAAAAAGGCATGACAACAAAAAGGAGGTGAAACTATGATGATGTTCTTGCCGCCGGAAGTTGTTAGAGAGATCCACGAAGAGAGGGTAAAGAAAGCTCTCGAAAATCTCAAAGCCATCGAACTCAAAAAAGAACTCCTTGAAAAGGTAGTGAAAGAAGAAAAGAAAGTCTCCTCCAGAAGGAGGAGAAGAGAGAAAGAAACAGTCGAAGTGTAAAGATTATTTACCCGCCATCTTTAACGATCTGCCTTCCCAGATATCCTTCTTCGAGTCTTCCAGGCATCCCTCCCCTACTTTTAATCACCGAGTGCAAGTTCTATCAGATTTGAATCGAAAATGTAGGTGATCGTCGAGTCGTTGAGATAGAACGTTTCTAATGCGAATGGAGAGAGATCTGCTAGTATGGTTGAAATCTCATTATTTGCGTTTTCCATATCGTCTTCGTCTATCTCCAATTCTTCATCAGTGTTAGCGACTTCATTTTCCTCTGGAAGTTCAAAATCGGTGTACACACAAACGGTGTAAGTGGCTTTTTTCAGCTCTTCGAAATTAAAATCATCGTCTGTGATTTCAAGATTCACGAGTGTACCGGGGCAGGTTTCTCCTTCAAAGAGCGCTACAAGGCATGGTGTTCCTGAAAGTGTCTCTTTCAATTTTCCTTCCACTTCGTACCTGTGTTCTTCTCCCTCACCAGGACCGTATTCGTTCCTTTCCCTATGGTGATAGGGAACTATAACAGGCCTGAGCAGATATTCACCATTTCCTGTGGTTGCGATTTTGAGAGATCTTGCCACATCGAAGTCGAGAACGATCGAGTCGCCGTTCTGCACTATAACAGGCTTTATGATTTTGATCTTTCTGGAAGAAACCCTAACAGTCTCTGTTGAACCGTTTGTAACAGCAGTGGCGGCATCGATGTAGAGTCTGATCCACTCGAGATTAGCGCCCTCGGGCAATTCCATCTCGAAGAACTGAACTTTAGTTCCAGCAAGTGAGAGGAGATCGAACTCATTCTCCAGCAGAGCAGCGGTAGCAGTGTACTCTTCTCCATCCAATGAATAGTGGTATTCCGCGTTTGAAATTTTCACCAGTAATTTTTCGATGTTGAAAGTTGGGTTGTCCGTGAGATACACAGGAACTTTTACGGTGTTGGTTCCGGTTGTGAAAAGCACACATCCAGCCAGCAAACTCAAAATCAGAACTGCCCAGAGCACGTATTTCATGTTCTCACCTCCTCCAAAATATATTTTAACTCATTAATGGTTTCATAATAAATATGTGAACAAATTATCTATTAATAGCCTGTATGTTTTCGATCTTAAACACTAAGATTTTTGCCCACTAATAAATTATCTTTTTTGATTTCGTCTAATAAATACCGGAGACTGGAACCGCGGATTTAGAAGAAAATGGTTTCTTTTGAAAAATATTCGCCGATACTTGTTTCTGCATCCATCTCTTCAGATTTTGAATGAAAACATTTTCAGAATAAAATACCAGAGACAGAAAAAGTGAAGAGAGGGTGATAGCGTGCGATTCGGTTATTTTGATGACGTCAACCGTGAATACGTGATCACAACTCCTCAAACTCCGTATCCATGGATAAATTATCTGGGAACGGAGGACTTCTTTTCCATCATATCTCACATGGCAGGGGGTTACTGTTTTTACAAAGACGCGAGACTCAGAAGAATAACGAGGTTCAGATACAACAACGTTCCAACGGATGCTGGAGGAAGGTACTTTTACATCAGAGAAGAAAATGGAGATTTCTGGACACCCACGTGGATGCCTGTGAGAAAAGATCTTTCCTTCTTTGAAGCGCGCCACGGTCTTGGATACACAAAGATCACAGGTGAAAGGAACGGCCTGAGAGCCACCATCACCTACTTTGTGCCAAGACATTTCACAGGGGAGGTCCATCACCTTGTTCTGGAGAACAGAACGAACACGCCGAGGAGGATAAAACTTTTCTCCTTTATAGAGTTCTGCCTCTGGAACGCTCTCGATGATATGACGAACTTCCAGAGAAACTACAGTACGGGTGAAGTGGAAATAGAAGGTTCTGTGATTTACCACAAGACAGAATACAGAGAAAGAAGAAACCACTACGCGTTCTATTCTGTGAATCAACCGATAGATGGTTTTGATACAGACAGAGAGTCCTTCATAGGTCTCTACAGCGGTTTTGAAGCTCCTCAAGCGGTGGTGGAAGGAAAACCCAGAAATTCCGTCGCGAGCGGGTGGGCACCGATCGCTTCACATTACTTAGAGATAGAACTCGCTCCATCCGAAAAGAAAGAACTCATCTTCATTCTCGGGTACGTAGAGAATCCAGAGGAGGAAAAATGGGAAAAGCCCGGTGTGATAAACAAAAAGCGAGCAAAAGAGATGATAGAGAAATTCAAAACAGGTGAAGATGTTGAGCACGCCCTGAAGGAACTCAAAGAATACTGGGACGACCTTCTTGGAAGAATACAGGTAGAAACCCATGACGAAAAACTCAACAGAATGGTGAACATCTGGAATCAGTACCAGTGTATGGTCACGTTCAACATCTCTCGAAGCGCTTCGTACTTCGAGTCTGGTATCAGTAGAGGAATAGGTTTCAGGGACTCGAACCAGGATATCTTAGGTTTTGTTCACATGATCCCGGAGAAGGCAAGGCAGAGAATACTCGATTTGGCCTCTATCCAATTCGAGGATGGAAGCACTTACCACCAGTTCCAGCCGCTCACCAAGAAGGGCAACAACGAAATAGGAGGAGGCTTCAACGACGATCCGCTTTGGCTCATTCTCTCAACGAGCGCTTACATCAAAGAAACGGGTGACTGGAGCATACTGGACGAAGAGGTTCCCTTCGACAACGATCCGAACAAAAAGGCATCACTCTTCGAGCATCTGAAGAGATCTTTCTACTTCACTGTGAACAACCTCGGTCCCCACGGTCTTCCATTGATAGGAAGGGCCGATTGGAACGATTGTCTTAACCTCAATTGTTTCTCGAAAGATCCCGATGAGTCTTTCCAAACAACCGTCAACGCTCTCGACGGAAGGGTAGCGGAGTCCGTCTTCATAGCGGGGCTCTTCGTTCTTGCTGGAAAAGAATTCGTGGAGATCTGCAAAAGACGAGGACTTGAAGAAGAAGCGAGAGAAGCAGAAAAACATGTGAACAAAATGATCGAGACCACTCTGAAATACGGCTGGGATGGTGAATGGTTCCTCAGGGCGTACGATGCCTTTGGGAGAAAGGTGGGAAGCAAAGAGTGTGAAGAAGGTAAGATCTTCATAGAACCACAGGGAATGTGTGTTATGGCAAGTATCGGTGTGGACAACGGATACGCGGAAAAAGCTCTCGATTCTGTCAAAAAATATCTCGACACACCCTACGGACTCGTTCTTCAGCAGCCGGCGTACAGCAGATATTACATCGAGCTTGGTGAGATCTCGAGTTACCCACCGGGCTACAAAGAAAACGCGGGGATCTTCTGTCACAACAACCCATGGGTAGCGATAGCCGAGACTGTTATAGGTAGGGGAGACAGAGCCTTTGAGATCTACAGAAAAATCACACCGGCTTATCTCGAAGACATCAGCGAAATACACAGGACTGAGCCGTACGTCTACGCTCAGATGGTTGCCGGAAAAGATGCACCGAGGCATGGAGAGGCAAAGAATTCCTGGCTCACGGGGACTGCTGCTTGGAGCTTTGTAGCGATCACTCAGCATATACTCGGGATAAGGCCTACTTACGACGGCCTGGTGGTGGATCCCTGCATCCCGAAAGAATGGGAAGGATTCAGGATCACAAGAAAGTTCAGAGGAAGCATCTACGATATAACGGTGAAGAATCTCTCTCATGTTTCCAAAGGAGTCAAAGAGATCATTGTTGATGGAAAAAAGATAGAAGGACAAGTACTTCCAGTTTTCGAGGATGGAAAGGTGCACAGGGTTGAAGTTGTGATGGGCTGACCTTTTGTTCTCCGATGATATAGTACAGACGAGGGGGTACTCCCCCTCTTTTTTTGTGCAGAGAGTTTTGATAGAATAGTTAGGCACACGAATCAAAACAACAGGAGAGGTGATGAACGTGAAAAAGTTCCCTGAAGGATTCCTCTGGGGTGTTGCAACAGCTTCCTACCAGATCGAGGGTTCTCCCCTCGCAGACGGAGCTGGTATGTCTATCTGGCACACCTTCTCCCATACTCCTGGAAATGTAAAGAACGGTGACACGGGAGATGTGGCCTGCGACCACTACAACAGATGGAAAGAGGACATTGAAATCATAGAGAAACTCGGAGTAAAGGCTTACAGATTTTCAATCAGCTGGCCAAGAATACTTCCGGAAGGAACAGGAAGGGTGAATCAGAAAGGACTGGATTTTTACAACAGGATCATAGACACCCTGCTGGAAAAAGGTATCACACCCTTTGTGACCATCTATCACTGGGATCTTCCCTTCGCTCTTCAGTTGAAAGGAGGATGGGCGAACAGAGAAATAGCGGATTGGTTCGCAGAATACTCAAGGGTTCTCTTTGAAAATTTCGGCGACCGTGTGAAGAACTGGATCACCTTGAACGAACCGTGGGTTGTTGCCATAGTGGGGCATCTGTACGGAGTCCACGCTCCTGGAATGAGAGATATTTACGTGGCTTTCCGAGCTGTTCACAATCTCTTGAGGGCACACGCCAAAGCGGTGAAAGTGTTCAGGGAAACTGTGAAAGATGGAAAGATCGGAATAGTTTTCAACAATGGATATTTCGAACCCGCGAGTGAAAAAGAGGAAGACCTCAGAGCGGCGAGATTCATGCATCAGTTCAACAACTATCCTCTCTTTCTCAATCCGATCTACAGAGGAGATTATCCGGAGCTCGTTCTGGAATTTGCCAGAGAGTATCTACCGGAGAATTACAAAGATGACATGTCCGAGATACAGGAAAAGATCGACTTTGTTGGATTGAACTATTACTCCGGTCATTTGGTGAAGTTCGATCCAGATGCACCAGCTAAGGTCTCTTTCGTTGAAAGGGATCTTCCAAAAACAGCCATGGGATGGGAGATCGTTCCAGAAGGAATCTACTGGATCCTGAAGAAGGTGAAAGAAGAATACAACCCACCAGAGGTTTACATCACAGAGAATGGGGCTGCTTTTGACGACGTAGTTAGTGAAGATGGAAGAGTTCACGATCAAAACAGAATCGATTATTTGAAGGCCCACATTGGTCAGGCATGGAAGGCCATACAGGAGGGAGTGCCGCTTAAAGGTTACTTCGTCTGGTCGCTCCTCGACAATTTCGAATGGGCAGAGGGATACTCTAAGAGATTTGGTATCGTGTACGTGGACTACAGCACTCAAAAACGTATCATAAAAGACAGTGGTTACTGGTACTCGAACGTGGTCAAAAGCAACGGTCTGGAAGATTGAAAAGGGCGGCCTAGCCGCCCTTTCTTTTTGATGCATTATTTTTCCCCCTATTCGTTCATTCTGAGTGAATATCCTCGATTATTTTCATTTAACGAAAAAAAATCTCCCGTTTTCTCCCGATAACTCACTTGCAAAGAATTTAAAAGTCTGGCAAAATATCAAATAGGTTAATTTGATTATAACGTCATTTAACTGATACTTAAGGAGGTGTTTTTGTTATGAGGAAGTACTTTGCTCTGTTGCTTGCAGTTCTTCTGGTTGGTGGACTCTTCGCTGTGAAAATCACTATGACATCTGGAGGGGTCGGAAAGGAACTCGAGGTACTGAAAAAGCAGCTGGAGATGTTCCACCAGCAGTACCCAGATATCGAAGTGGAAATCATTCCGATGCCGGACAGTTCAACTGAAAGGCACGATCTCTACGTCACGTACTTTGCCGCCGGAGAGACGGATCCAGACGTTCTCATGCTCGATGTGATATGGCCTGCTGAGTTTGCTCCGTTCCTTGAAGATCTGACAGCAGACAAAGACTACTTCGAACTCGGTGAATTCCTACCCGGAACTGTGATGTCTGTCACGGTCAATGGAAGAATCGTTGCTGTTCCCTGGTTCACAGATGCAGGTCTCCTTTACTACAGAAAAGACCTCCTCGAGAAATACGGTTACGATCACGCTCCGAGAACCTGGGATGAACTCGTCGAAATGGCAAAGAAGATCTCTCAGGCTGAAGGCATCCACGGATTCGTCTGGCAGGGTGCAAGATACGAAGGCCTTGTCTGTGATTTCCTTGAATACCTCTGGTCTTTCGGTGGGGATGTGCTCGATGAGAGTGGAAAAGTTGTGATCGATTCTCCAGAAGCTGTTGCGGCTCTTCAGTTCATGGTCGATCTCATCTACAAGCACAAAGTCACTCCTGAAGGAGTTACCACCTACATGGAAGAAGACGCAAGAAGAATCTTCCAGAACGGAGAAGCTGTTTTTATGAGGAACTGGCCGTACGCCTGGTCCCTCGTGAACAGCGACGAATCCCCAATCAAAGGAAAGGTTGGAGTTGCTCCTCTTCCAATGGGTCCTGGTGGAAGAAGAGCTGCCACACTCGGTGGGTGGGTCCTCGGTATAAACAAATTCTCGTCACCTGAAGAAAAGGAAGCCGCAAAGAAGCTCATAAAGTTCCTCACAAGTTACGACCAGCAGCTCTACAAAGCGATCAACGCCGGACAGAATCCAACGAGAAAAGCCGTTTACAAAGATCCAAAACTCAAAGAAGCTGCTCCGTTCATGGTTGAACTTCTCGGAGTTTTCATCAACGCTCTTCCAAGACCAAGGGTTGCGAACTACACAGAAGTTTCCGATGTCATTCAGAGGTACGTGCACGCTGCTCTGACAAGACAGACAACACCAGAAGACGCAATAAAGAACATTGCAAAAGAGCTCAAATTCCTGCTTGGACAGTAACAGAGGCGAGGGGCTCTCCCCCGCCTCTTTTACTCTGTTGAAGGAGGATACAGAAAGATGAAAAAAAGAAGTGGTTGGACAGCGTTCTGGATGATTTTGCCGACAATTCTTGTCATATCCGTAGTGGCTTTTTTTCCTCTGTTCAAAACCTTCTACGACAGTTTCTACAGTTTCGGTTTGAGGCCCGGTATAGAGAGAAGATTCGTTGGGCTTCAGAACTATTTCAGACTCTTTGAGGACACCCGCTTCATAATGGCTTTGAAAAACACCGTCTTTTTCACGGTGATTTCGGTTTCTCTGGAGACGGTGCTTGGTGTTCTCATCGCCATAGTTGTTCATCAGAGATTCGCGTTGAGAGGCGTTGTGAGGGCCGCTATGCTCGTTCCATGGGCAATTCCAACGGCCATTTCTTCTCAAATGTGGCGATGGATGTTCCACGATCAATTCGGAATAATGTCGAGACTCTGGGAGAAACTCGGAATAATAGAACCGGGAACCCCCATTCTCGGAACACCAGGGCTCGCCATGTGGGCGATCATATTCGTCGATGTGTGGAAAACGACTCCGTTCATGGCTCTCTTGATTCTCGCGGGACTTCAGGTGATACCAGAGGATATTTACGAAGCGGCGAGAATCGACGGAGCAAATACAATTCAAAGATTCTTCAGAATCACTCTTCCGTTGATAACGCCAACGATAGGAGTGGCTTTGATTTTCAGGACACTCGATGCGCTGCGCGTGTTCGATGTTGTCTACATCATGACGAGGGGTGCTGTGAACACAGAGACCCTGGCCGTTTATAACCGACACGTTCTGATGGATAGGGCTTTCACCGGTGCGTGGTTTGGATACGGTTCTGCCATATCTGTTTTCATATTCGTTCTTATATCGGTCTTTGCCATACTTTACATAAAGTCCTTGAGGCTGAAACTCGATTGAGGAGGGAACCTGATGAGCAGATCGATAACGCAAAGAATCCTTCTTTATATAGCTGTTGTGCTCATTCTTGTATGGTGCGTTTTTCCCCTTTATTGGGCTTTTATTTCGTCGATAAAGCCTGATCAGGATCTTTTCGAAAAGAACCCTTCTCTTTTCCCAAAAAGAATAACCTTTGAAAACTACGTGAAGGTCTTCAAGGAAAGACCGTTTCATATAAACATCAAAAACAGCATTATAGTGGCAGGCATAACCACGGCTTTGGCACTAATTGTAGGATCGCTTGCTGGATACGCCATCGCAAGACTCAAGTTCAGAGGAAAGGTCATCGTGATGTCGTTGATTCTTGCGGTGAGCATGTTCCCACAGGTTTCCATTTTGGGATCTCTGTTTTTGATTTTGAGAGGGCTGAAGTTGATAAACACCTATACTGGCCTCATCATACCCTACACCGCTATGAATCTGCCTCTCACTGTCTGGGTGCTTCAGAGTTTCTTCAGGGAGCTTCCAAAAGAAGTGGAAGAATCGGCGTTCATCGACGGAGCTTCTAAACTCAGAACTCTCTGGTCTATCGTGCTTCCTATGTCTGCTCCTGGTCTTGTGGCAACAGGGCTTTTGACGTTCATCGCCGCGTGGAACGAGTTTCTCTTCGCTCTCACGTTCATGCAAAAGCCGAGCCTGTACACGGTTCCTGTCGCAGTCGCTCTCTTCAAAGGAGCGTCTCAGTACGAGATACCATGGGGTCAGCTCATGGCCGCAGCCGTTATCGTCACACTTCCACTTGTGATACTCGTTTTGGTTTTCCAGAACAGAATCATAGCTGGCTTGAGTGCAGGAGCGGTTAAGGGTTGATGCCGGTAAAGTTTTTGTAACCACAATTCGGATATAATCTTTGAAAGCGAAAGTAAACTTTCTGGGAGGTCTGAAAAGTTGCAAAACATGGAAATTTACTCCCTAAAGCAGGCAAGGATCATAAACAAATTGAGAGTTCTCAACACGATAAGATTTGAGCCTGGAGTTACTCGAAACATGATATCGGAAAAAACCGGGCTCGATCCCAGCACTGTTACAAAACTCGTGAACGAGATGAAGAGGAAAAGGATGATCTACGAGAAAGGAATACTCCCATCGAAGTTGGGAAGGCACTCCAAACGACTCTACGTGAACAGAGATTTTTCAAAGGCGATAGTGGTCGATCTTGGGGTGACGCATTCCATCGTTGGGATATCGTTTTTCGATGGGACAGTTGAAGTGGTCGATGAATTCGACACGCCCGACACACCTGAGGAGTGTTTCAGAGTTTTGACGGAAAAGGTTTCCAGGTTCCCCGGTGTTTTTCCATTGATTGTGATAGGGGTTCCAGGATCTGTTGATAAGACTCACAAGAAATTGGCATTCGCTCCAAATCTCAACAGATGGAGAGACATAGATGTGGAGAAGTACTTCAAGGTGTTCGAGGTGTATTTGGAGAACGACGCGAACCTTGCGGCCCTCGCGGAAATGATGAGAAACAAACATTTCGGTGATAGAAAGAACATCGTGTACATACTCGTCAGAGAAGGAATAGGTGGAGGCATTATCATCGAAGGAAAACTCTACAAGGGTTCTTTCAACGCGGCTGGAGAGATCGGTCACATGAAAATGTACGACAGAGGACCGTGTTTTTGTGGAAGGGTCGGATGCTGGGAGGCCAACACTTCCATCTCCCACTGCGTCCGTCAGTATGAAAAGAAAAAACCTCTTCCAGGAAGAACCATGTACGAAAAGTTCGAAACGCTCTGCAAAATATACGAAGAAGACCCACTGGCTAAAGAGGTACTGGACGAATTCACCGGTATCCTCATAGATGGTATTGTGAATCTTGTGAACATTCTGAGCCCAGAGATCGTGATTGTTGGTGGAGAAGGAGTATTTCTTCCTGAAGGTGTATTTGAGGTGATTGTATCAGAAACGAGAAGACAGATTCATCCAATGGATAAAGAGGTTTCCGTTGAGAAGGGTAGTCTCTCCAACAAAGAAGTGGTTTTAGAGGGGACTTCGATACTTTCTTCCATGATGATAAGTGAAAGACTAGTGTAAAATGAGGGGGATTTCCCCCCTCACTTTTCCACGAGGATCCTTATCTTTCCATCACCGCATGGAACTACGAGCTGATCGCCCACCTTTATGAAATGTCCTATCTTTTGATCAGAGGCTTTCAAAGAAGTCTTCAAGGTCAGATCTGGAAAAGCAAAAATTTTGATATTTCCATTCCAGGTTCCAACAAAGAGTTCCTTTTCATCGATTAATAGAGAGGACACTGGTTCGTTCAGGTAGATCTCGCGGACTTTTGAACCTGTATCCAAGCTCCAGAGAATGACCTTTCCGTCTTCTCCACCTGAGACAAGAAAGTCCCCAGCGAATTTCACAGCGTTTACGTTTCCTCTGTGACCTTCCAGCAGAAGTACTCTTTCCCCTGTGTCTGCGGAGAGAACTTCTACGTAACCTATCTTGTCTTTTGGATCAGAGTAAGAAACTCCGAAGGCGATGAATTTGTTGTTCATATCAATCGTTTGGATCATTTCGTGTTCTGTGTCTTTTCTCCATATCTCTTCGAAGGTTGGATATCTGAACAGAGCGACACTTCCGTCGTAGAATCCTATTGCCATTCTATCGTTTTGAAGAGCAATGTCCATTGTGCTCGTCGTGCCAACTTTGATTCTCTTCACGAGCTTTCCATTTTCCAGGTTATAAATCTTGAGTTGATTGCTATCAAGACAGGAAATGATGTTGTTTTCTACTGTCAAAAGCTTTCTGACCCCTGATAGAGCCTTTATCCTGTGTTCAGCGATCCCCTTCTCAGCGTTCCATATCAGAATTTCTCTATCGTCACTGCCGCTCACAATGAATTTCCTGTCGCTTGATAAAGCTACTGTGTTCACCGAGAGTTGGTGACCGTAGAGAGAGTATTGAAGCTCTAAGTTGGCGTTCCACACTTTGACAGTTTTGTCCATTCCGTAGGTTGCTATGCTGCCGTCATCTGAAGAGACGAAAAGAACAAAGTTGTTATGAGCGTCGATTGATTTCACCACTTCGTTTTTCTGAATGTTCAAAACCACAGCTTTGTAGTCGTCGGCTACAAAAATGAGACTGTCATTTTCAAGAAAAGCCACATCGTTCACCGTTATGACGTGGTCGTACTGGAGGACGAGATTTCCATTCGAGGCGTTCCATACCTTTACGGTGTTTCCCCCACAGGTTGCGATCAACTGTCCATTCTCTGAGAACACGATCTTTTTGATTCCTTCAGGATGGGCCTTGAGGGGAATGGAAAATGATTGATTCGAGAGGTCTCTGATCAGTGCAAGTCCGTTGGCCAGTCCCACGACGTATCTGTTCTCATGGGCGGCGATTTGAACAACCGATGGTCCAAGCTTTTGAGAAGAGATTTCCCCTCCATCTGGGAAAGACCATACTCTCACGGTTCCATCAAAGGAGGCGCTCAGGATTTTACTGCCCGCCACTGCGACGGAAGAAACACCTTTCATGTGACCTTTGAGGAGTTTTATTTCACCTGTTTCCAGATTCGTCACACCAACTGTTTTGTCGTCCGAAGCGCTCACGATAAACCCGTTTTCAAAGGTTACTTCGTTTACTCTGTTGTCGTGGACTTTGAAAGCTCTGTAATAGGATCCGTCTTTGTAAACGATGATTTCACCGTTTCCCGTTCCAAGTAAGAGATAACCATCTTTGAATGCTAAAGATGAAATGTCGCTGAATCCCAGCACCTTCTCGAGTTTGAATGTTTGAGAGAAAATCAGGATCGATACAACGACTAAAACCAGTGTCAGTGATTTTTTCATCGGCTCACCCTCCTGAAATTAGGTTTCAAAGCCCCAGCTCACGCTGGGGCTTGACCATTGAGATTTTACAACTTTTCACTCTCTGTACAGAACGTACGCGGAAAGCGGATCGAGTTCTATTGTTCCTTCGACGGTTTCTATCACTTCTGTTCCGGCTTTCTGGCTGTTCACAACCACATTCCATTTTCCTTCTGGCAGTTTGTATGTTGTCTTCTCTAAGTTTCCATTGTAAATCACCACGATGTCTTTCCAGGGATCACCACCTGCGTGGTCTTTAAGCATGAACGCAACTATTCTTCTCCCGCCCGGGAGAAATTCCAGGTGTTTTTTGATCTCTTCAGCGTTTTTCAGCCTGAAAGCAGGGTGTTCTTTTCTGAGTTTTATGAGACCCTTGTGGTAATTGAACACGTCTATGAACTGAAGTTTTCTTTCGTAATCGAAGCCGTTTATCGAGATAGGGGCGTTGTAGGAGTTGTCGTTGAAATTCTTCGTCCTGCAGAAGTCCTGCCCTCCGTGGAGGAAAGGAACACCTTGAGAAGTGAGAAGTATCGCACCAGCCAGTTTCTGGGCGTTTTTCAGTTCTTCTTCGGTCCATTCCTTTTTCTTATCAGCTTTGGCGGCAAGGTAGTTCTTGTCCCACAGTGTGTGGTTGTCGTGACACGCTGCGTAGTTTATAGTTTCTTCTGGATCAAGGGCGAAACTTTTGATGAGTTTTCCGTCGTAGTTTATGCTTCCAACAACACCCCTTTTGATCTTGGTTTCCTTTCCGTATCCTCCCATGACGAATCCCTTGACGCTCGGGTTGGACACGGAACCCCTTATTGCGTCTCTGAACTCATCGTTGAAAGCTGCCACGTGTGTGCCGGCGACATCGCTCTTTCCAAACCTGATCGGTGCTCCCCATCCACCCCACGGTTCGCCGTAGAGAATGATAGTTGGATCGATTTTATGAAGAGCTCTTTCGACTTCGAGCATTGTCTTTTTGTCGATGAGACCCATCTGATCGAATCTGAATCCGTCTATGTGATACTCCTTTACCCAGTAGGTGACGGTATCGACTATGAATTTTCTCATCATGGGTCTTTCGCTTGCGATGACGTTACCACATCCGCTTTCGTTCAAATAGGCACCTGTCTTGTCGATTCTGTAGAAGTAGTACGGCACCGTCTGATCGAACGCAGAGAGTTCGCCTATACCGTAGGTGTGAGGGAACACCATGTCCATAATCACACCTATACCGTGTTTGTGAAGGGCTTTGACCATTTCTTTGACTTCTCTGATTCTCGTGTGTGGGTTTTTGGGATCGGTTGAGTATCTGCCCTCCGGAACCATGAACAGGTAAGGATCGTAACCCCAGTTGTAGTACTTCTCGAAATCTTTATCGAGTTCGTCGCCTGTGTAGAAATCAAAGAAAGGAAGTATATGAACGTGTGTAACACCGAGTTCCACAAGGTGCGAAAGGCCTGTTGTCACACCGCCCGGTCCTTTCGTGTTTTCTTCGGTGAGCCCGAGATAGAGGCCTTTGTTTTTTACCCCGGAGTTTTCGAGTCCTGTGATGTCCGCTATGTGTATTTCATAGATTATCGCGTCTTCGTATCCTTCGATTTTCGGTCCCCTGTCGTTTTCCCATCCTTCTGGGTTTGTCCTGGCAAGATTCACAACGGCGCTCTTTTTGCTGTTTGCGTAAACCGCTTTCGAATAAGGATCGACGGTTGTTCTGATCTTTCCGTAGTTTTCCAGCTGATAGAGGTAGAACACTCCGTCGAGATCGCCTTCAACAACCGCTTCCCAGACCCCGTTTCCCTTGTATTCCATGTTCACAACCTGGTACGGTTCTGTGTCTTCTCCGTTTTTGAAGAGAAGCACCTTTACCCACTTAGAAACGGGGGACCAGACTCTGAATATCGTCTTCTCTGGAGAATATACGGCTCCGAGCTCTCCATCGTAATAGTAGTCGTCCAGGATCTCCATCATGATGACTCTTGCCGGTTTGTAACCTTCTATGATCAGTTCCACGTCTTTTCTGAGGTCTTCTTCTTTCAGGGATTCAGAAAGGACGATTCTCACGTAGTTCGTCACGTCTATGTCCGTGGGATCGGCCTTTTCCACTCTTGAGACGGGAATCTCTTTTCCGTCAACAGTAACCTTGAAGAGTTCTTTCTTTTTCGTATCCACAGGATTGGTCAGAAAAGCCTCGATCACCTTGTTCGACCTTGCCTGTGCGAAGAAGATTCTGGGAGATGTGTCTGGTTTTTCGTAGAAAATCTCTTCCACTCCCTGGAGTATCCACACTTCAGCCTTTCCGTCTTTTATCTCTATGAACCTGTCTTTTGCCACGTCTTTTGCCTGCCACTCGTTCAGCCTCACTATGATCCCCACCTTTGTAAGATCCATTGGTAATTTCACTACTGCTACTTTACCAAAATCATCCTCACCTGTGAACTGATAAGCTTTCCCTTCCTGAGACACAGGCTCCACGGGCCATATCCAGAGATTCCATCCATCGTATTTTCCATCGTATCTGTGATAGTGGACTACGATGGTGGTTTCTGAGAATATCAAAGCGGAAAGGAGGAGAACAAGTAACAACCAGAGTTTAGTCTTCACCTTGAATCACCTCACAATCAGAAGTTGACTTCACCTTGGAAATCCAGATAGATGTTCTTGTATGCGTCGTAAGTTACTCCAAGTTTTGCGCTTGCGAATTCGTTTCTGAGCTCCCCAAAGACGGTTATTTTGTCGGGGTCGTTTTCAAAGTTGTCGTAGTCTCCGTATCTGTAGGCCAATCCGAGGACATAGGTGTCATCGAAAACGTACCCTGCGCTTACCGTATACGTTTTGTTGTTGAAATTGTAATCCCCGTAGAGTTCCAGGTTGAAGAGATCAATGCTTGCTTTGAGAAATCCTTTGTCTTCTGAAGATGTTTTTTCATAGTACAGGTAGTTGACATCGAAGTTGTCCGAATCGACTTCGAGGTTCACAAAGTAGAGAACGGGCTTGGCAAAGATTAAACCGGTCCAGACGGTTGTTTTTGCTCCAAGAAGATCAAAGGATAAGAAACCTGCGAGGTCTATTTTTTCTATCCCAAGCAAGTAATTACTTCCAAAGTAGGTACCGAAATTCTCTCCCGAAACTCCTATCAAAAATCTTTCCTTTTCCGCGTTTGTGTCAAAAGCGACATCAGCTGTGAACTTGTAGGAAAGGAAAGAAATACCGAGACCAAAGCCTGTTTCGGCGAACCATTCTTCGTAGGGCTTCCCTTCCACCAGAGATGCCACGTTGTAGTGTCCGAAAACCTCGAAGCCGTCCTTTTCCACCTTTATGTTCGCGCTGTCCAAGAAAGAGCCTTCCGGTTTGAAATTCAAGGTTGCTTTCAAGAAGTCGGTTTTTACACCGAGAGTGAGTTCATGGGAGCTTTCGAGAGATTTGAGGAAGGTATCCGTTGCGTATTTGTAAGTCAGATCAATGGAGTATTTCCCGAAGAACGGAGTCTCACTCTCAGATTTCTGTTCCAGTGGTTTTATGACGAGTTTTCCATCCTCTTCAGAGAGCATGAAAGCGCCGTTTTTTCCACCGAATCCATCCGGGACATAGGAAGGCGCGTTGGGATCTTCTTGCCAGACCTGATTTCCCGCTATCGTGAAGACGTACTTGTACTGATAAGTGCCAGGGTTGAGCTTGATTCTTGCCACCCAGAGGTTCCCTTCTTTTTCCATTGGATTCGCTGTAGTGCTCCAGTTGTTGAAACTTCCCGCAACGTAAGCCTCGGAAGCTTCTGGCTTTCTAACGGCGAAGACAACAAAACCGTCTTCCACGCTGAGTCCTTCTTTCAGCTCGGATTTTTCAACCTCTTCTGGTTCGGCTTCTGCGGTTTCTTGCTGAGCGACTTCGGGTGCTTCTTCTGAAGTCTCTTCTTGGACAGTTTCCTCGATGGGAGATTTTACCTTCAGTTCTCCGTTTTCTTCATAAACTTCGAAAACACCGTTCTTTCCTCCAAAACCGTCATCGGCGAAAGCGAAGGCGTTGGGGTCGGTTACCCACTCTTCACCGTTCACAACGAACTTGTATTCATACACTCCAGGACCAAGTTCAAGTACTCCTTCCCACCAACCATCTTCGAGTGGATACATCTCTATCTCTTCTGCGTTCCAGTTGTTGAAATTTCCAGCTATGGTTACGAATTCCGCTTCGGGATTGTAGTATCTGAGAACCACTATACCGTCTTCGACAAAGATGGTGTCTTCCCTGTCGGGATTGGGCTCGTATTTCTTTGATTCTTCTTTCTTCTGAAGGCCAACGATGAAGAGCTGTCCGTCTTTTTCCACCAGTGTGAATATTCCGTTGTAGCCTCCGAAACCATCGTCCACGTATCCGGGTGCGTTGGGATCTTCTTTCCACGTAGTTCCATCTATCACGTATTTGTATTGATACGTTCCGGGTTCGAGTTCGAGCTCTGCTCTCCAGAGACCGGGTTCCACTTCTTCCATTGGAAGCGCTGTGGGATTCCAGTTGTTGAAGGTTCCTGCGAGGTACACCACCTTGGCTCCTTCCCACTCGAAGGTGAAAATCACTTTTCCGTTTTCTACAAAGACATCAGAAAATACGAAGGCACTCAGCAAAAGCACAGAGAGAATGAGAAGTTTTTTCATACCTTAGACACCTCCTTACCACCACGTTGAATATTCAAGAGAGATTTTCTTGACAAAGTTTATCTGGCTGGAGAAATCGCCATCGCCAAGAGAGAGTTTGAACTCGGACTTTTCATCCGTGAACTTCAGCTCGTAGTAGGCTGTGTACGCCTCTGTGTAGAGAGTGTTCAGATACTGCCACTTGGCGAAGAAGTTGACACTGCCGAAGTTTTTCCACAGTTCCGCGTAGAATACCTCACCCATCGCGCTTGTGGAATCGTGGGCGGGTTTGCCGAACTTGTAAGAGATCTTTCCATTGAAGCCAATGAAGCTGAAGTTCTTTCCAATTTCCATTCCGAAGTCATCCCAGTTGAGAATGTCAGAATCGAATTTCGTTCCTTCCTTCCAGGCCTTGAACCAGACATCACCGGAAGAGTACTCGACACCGTATTTGGGAGTCTTCGATGTGAATTTGTAATCGAACCAAAGCTTGAAGTCGCCGAATGTCGTCCAGAGGTTTGCGAGTATCTCACCTTCGAGATCGTTGTCGTTCACGTAGTCACAGTAGTCAAGGTATGTTTCTGAACCTACTCCGGTGAGTTTCACTCCGTGTTTCCAGTCTGCGGTTGAAATACCAAACATGTAGAAGAAATTGTTTGATCCTATCTTTTCCTCGTTCTCATAACTCACACCGAATTCTCCAAAATACCTGAGGCCCGGTTCCCAGTTGAAATCGAAGTACGTGTCGTTCACTGTGGAGCGCTTCCCAAGCATTGCGCTGAAATGGAAATTCGAAAGATTTCCTCGGTACTGGAGATAAGAAACATCTCCTGTGGTCACACCTCTGAAACCGAAAAGCTCAATTTCAAGTCCATTTCTAGAGTCGTTGAAGCTGTAGATTCCAAGCCAGTCACCTGTGGATCCAAAGACTCTATTGTAGTAGGCTTTGAGATCCACCAGGTCTGTATCGAGGGCGATGTATCCGGAGTCGAGTTTCAAATCTTTGGTTGTGAACTCGCCGGAAAGACTGTTCCCCGAGAGGTACAGCTCAGTGTAGCTGGATCCGCTCTGGTTTTCCAGATCGTAGGAGTAACCCACCTTGAGAGAACCCGTTGGCGAAAAGGAGAACACGTAAGAAAACGCAAGAAGACACATTATCAAAACAGCGAGTTTTTTCATATTCCTCACCTCACTCCACGTAGGCTTGAAGTGTGCTCGTTTTCGGATCGAATTCTATGACGAGAGTGCCGTCTTTGTCCGCGGTGAAGGTGGCGTTTTTACCGTATCCGGCTTCGTAACTGGTTCCATCGAACTGTTCTTCGTAAGGAGTCCAGTCGGTGTTTCTTGCGATTTTGTATTGTATCGTTTCACCGGAAGAGACGGTGCGGCCTGTGTTCAAAACAAACTTTCCATCTTGGTAGGTCATCTCTTCGAGCGTCCAGTTGTTGAAATCTCCGGCGCAGTACCAGGGAGGTGTTTCTTTCTCAGAGTCTCCCACTCCCTTTGCTGTGTCGTTTTCCATCAGGTTCGGTGTTGCGTATATGGTGACGGTGGCTCCAACGAGCTGTTTCCACAGAGGAATCTCGGAAGTGGTCTTCACTGGTTTTCCGTTTTCAACAACCACAACCTGATACCAGGCGATGTCATTTTCAAAGCTCAAAACGGAAGAAGGAAGCTCCAGGGTGTAGAAATCACCCTGAAGCGCCATTTTGTATTCGGAGCTCGGCACACCGTTTGAGAAATCTCCTATCACATAAACACCGTCCGGAAGCTTTATATTGAGCAGTGTCATACATCCAGAAAGAAACGTAATCAACAAAAGAGCTGGGATTATCTTTTTCAAGGAGATCACCTCCTCAGTTCACTTGGAGAAGATAGAGATTCGTGAAAGTATCAGAGTCATTCCATTCGTCGGCATTGGCATTATCAATTGTAGAACCATCATCAGGAATGCTGTCTACAGCCGAACCACTACCACCTGTTATCCAAACGATCAAAGCCACGTCCTGTTTTCCTCCAATGGCAGACCATGGAATCGCTATTTCCATCGTTTGAAGTCCACTACTAGTGTCACCGGTGTAATCGAACGTTCCTCCAGCATCAGCTATTGATCTATAATTCCAGACTAAACCGTTCCATTCGCAGAAGTTGTTACTATCAAGACCTGACCCCCCGGCCCACCAGAAGTAGATCTCGTAATCTACCGCATAACCAGCGCCGAAGCTTATCTTTCTTCCCCACGCATCGCTGTCTCCAGTGTAATAACCACCAGGTTTTGTATCGATTCCTATTCCGTATGCAACATCCCAGGATCCAGAGTTTTGAGTATCAAATCCTATGTAAAGATACGTTGCATCGTATGTCACATAGAGCTGGTACAGATCTGCTCCATTTCCTCCACCAGGATTTGTGCTTGTTGCAACGGGAGTTCCAAGATCACTCAAATCTCCATCTACGGTTATCGTAGCTGTGGGTTGTGGAGCGGGCTGTTCTTCACTTGGAGTAGGTTCTGTCTGATTTATCTCTTCTGTCACATTACCTTGGCTGTCACACACAACAAAGTTCACAACGGATGCTGGCTGTGTAAGCCCCCCATCCGATGTTGCGTCGTGATCAGGCTGGTTGGGATAGAAGTCTCCAACCCACTGTTTTCCTCCGCCTGTTCCACCGCTGATGGCAAAGACAGCCTTTACCTGATCGACCTGTTCAGTGATAGGTATTGAAAGCTCAACTATTGTAGAACCTGTTCCAAACTGCGCACTCACCTGATCTGTTATCTCTGTCAGCGTGCCGTCTTGCGCTACTCTCCAGACTTTGTAACTGTTATTTTGGGCTACTTCGACTATGATGTCTATGTCACCCTGAGAATTTTTGAACTCTCTCGTTGCCCCGTTCAGTCCTGTGTAAGAAACTTCCTGTGCTCCACTCACACCAACAAGGTCGATCAAAGCCAGAAATACGTTTTGATTGCCGTCACCACCAAGAACATATTCACCAGAAATGTACACATTTTCTCCATCGAACAAAAGCCCTGCCTTCAAGAGTTCGTTGTCTGCTCCCCACTTTGAATCGTCAGTGGGATCGGACTTTACTTTTTCTCCCCAGTCACTCAGATTCCCATCCACAGAAACCATTTCCTTAACAACGGGCGGTGTTCTCAGACATCCGTAGAGTAGAAACGAAACGACCAGAAGAACCAGAAGAAGTTTCTTCATTTTCGCACCTCCTCACTTTTGAAAATGTATCCCTTCATGGGGGAAACCTCGAAGTTTTCTCCTGAAGAAAAGAAATTGTTTTTTTCGCTCCAGGTGAAATTCTCGAAGTCCACCTCGAGGATCATGGTCATATCTTTTTCGAAACTGAAACTGTTTGGCCAGACCGGATCTGGATTCACGACGACGAGTAATTCTTCGTTGGAAGAGTATCTGTAAAACGCTATCAGATTTTTCCAGTCTCTGAAGATTCTCTGATCTCCATTCAAAATGGATTCATGTTCTTTTCGAAAACCCAGCATGAACTTGAAGAAGTTCAAAAGACTCTTAGGATCGTTCTCCTGTTCCTCAACTGAGAATCCATCGAACGGGTCATCGTACACACATCCATCGACATTTGCGTTTCCATATGTCACACCACGAGCATCGTATATTTCCCTGGTCCAGAAAGTCTGTCCCTCACCACTACCTTCTGCGTACCACTGCATGGGTTCTCTCAGGGGTTCATCGTAGATGGGACCGTACCACTTGAAACCCCTTGTTCCTATTTCCCCTCCATAGTAGATCACAGGAGATCCCTTCAACGTGAAAAGCAGAAAATACCACAAAGCCACGCGCTTTTTTATGAGTTCGTAGCCAGAAGCGTCGAACAAGTTGTATACATCCTGAACGTGTGAGAAAAAGCGGTTCAGATCGTGATTTTCCAGAAAAGGAAAAGAATTTTCAACCCAGTTGTTCTCCAGAAGACCATCTATTCCCTCGAGGTTGTTTCGTATTCCATACATGAGGGCGAAGTTGAAAACGGAAATGGGGTAAATCGAAAGATCAGATACGTTTCCACTGAATACCTCACCCACGATTATTGCATCGGGTTTTTTTGAAAGAACGTAATCTTTGAACCACTCAAAATACTCAGCAGATGCTACAACACCGTCATCCCACGACCATCCGTATATGTGCTTTGCAGCGTCTATTCTGAAACCGTCCACACCTTTGGATAGCCAAAAATCCACTATTTTTTTCACTTCATCTTTCACAGAAGTATTGTCGTGGTTCAAGTCGGGCATTGTGTAACCAAAAAGTCCAAAGTACCAGACTTTCTGACCCCTGGAATTCACCTTCCAGTGCCAGTGATCCTGACCAGAATGATCTTCAAGACTCATTATGTAGTAGTCCCAGTACGGAGAGCTGGTCGTGTTTTCCACGGCGTCTTTGAACCAGGGATGCTCATCGGATGTGTGGTTGATCACGAGATCCATTATTACCTTTATTCCGTTCTCATGGAGCACCTGGATCATGTTTTCGAGATCTTCCATGGTGCCGTAGTCTTTCTCGACGTTGTAGTAGTCTGTTATGTCGTATCCATGGTATGAAACAGCCTCGTTGAAGGGCATAAACCACACAGCGTCAATGCCGAGTTTCCTCAGATAGTCAACTTTCTGAGAAACACCGTTTATGTCTCCCACACCATCTCCGTCGCTGTCGTAAAAGGAGCGAATGAAAATTTCGTAGACGACGGGGTATTTTACTTCATTAATAGAAAGGTTGGAGGCTGAATCACCAATAGAAAGGTTGGAGGCTGAATCACCTGTGTTTGTGCTGTTTGAATGTGGATTACTTGAAACGAGGGATTGACTCATAGACGTTTGAAAGCAGGAGGTGAGGAAGAGTAAAAATACCAGAGCAAGCAGTAAAAAAGTCTTCTTCACAACCTCCACTCCTCTTTTCGAAACATTCCACAATCAATAAATTAACACAAATCCGTCTGTTTATATTAACACCCAATTCGCAACGTGTCAATAGGGGTAACGGAATTTCGATATTTCTGAATGAAACGGTTGATGAATAATTTAAAAACACCGATTCGAATCCAGATTGACATCACGAAAATTCGGTGTTAAAATCCTTAGTGAAACATTTTGTGAATTTTCTGACAGTAAACTCTTTGTAATCCAAAGGAGGTGTCTATGGTGAAGAGACTGCTCGTTTTAATGCTTGTTGTGGTTTCTGCCCTTGTGTTAGCACAAACAAAGCTCACCATCTGGTGTTCCGAAAAGCAGGTTGACATCCTCCAGAAACTCGGGGAAGAATTCAAGGCAAAGTACGGAATCCCTGTTGAAGTTCAGTACGTTGATTTTGGAAGCATCAAATCCAAATTCCTGACGGCGGCTCCACAGGGACAGGGTGCAGACATCATTGTTGGAGCGCACGACTGGGTAGGAGAACTCGCCGTCAACGGTTTGATCGAACCCATTCCCAACTTCTCTGATCTGAAGAATTTCTATGACACGGCTCTCAAAGCTTTCTCTTACGGTGGAAAACTCTACGGAGTCCCGTACGCCATGGAAGCGGTTGCTCTCATCTACAACAAGGACTACGTTGATTCTGTTCCTAAGACCATGGACGAGCTCATAGAAAAAGCAAAACAGATAGATGAGGAATACGGAGGAGAAGTCAGAGGTTTCATCTACGATGTCGCCAACTTCTACTTCTCTGCGCCGTTCATTCTGGGTTACGGAGGATACGTCTTCAAGGAAACACCTCAGGGACTCGACGTGACAGACATTGGACTCGCGAACGAAGGAGCAATCAAAGGAGCGAAACTCATAAAGAGAATGATCGATGAAGGTGTTCTCACCCCTGGTGACAACTACGGAACGATGGATTCCATGTTCAAAGAAGGTCTCGCGGCTATGATCATCAACGGACCTTGGGCTATAAAATCTTACAAAGACGCGGGTATAAACTACGGAGTTGCTCCCATTCCTGAGCTCGAACCGGGTGTTCCTGCCAAACCATTCGTTGGTGTTCAGGGATTCATGATCAACGCCAAGTCTCCAAACAAAGTGATCGCCATGGAATTTCTCACGAACTTCATTGCGAGAAAAGAGACCATGTACAAGATATACCTCGCAGATCCAAGACTTCCTGCGAGAAAAGATGTTCTCGAACTCGTCAAAGACAATCCCGATGTTGTTGCGTTCACTCAGAGTGCTTCCATGGGAACACCGATGCCAAACGTGCCGGAAATGGCTCCTGTCTGGTCTGCCATGGGAGACGCTCTCAGCATCATTATCAACGGACAGGCCAGTGTCGAAGAGGCTCTCAAAGAAGCTGTGGAGAAGATCAAGTCGCAGATAGAAGAATAATTCAAAGTGACGCCATTGTGATATAGTCAAAGAAGAGGGGGTTTTCCCCCTCTTTTAAAAATTCAGGGAGGTCTGATCGCTGTGAAAGGGCTTCTCAAAATCTTTCTGATATTGTTTCTTGCTGTATTCAACTCAGGAATGGTATGGGCAGGAATTTTCCTGCTTCAAAATTCTTATTATGAACTTGGAATCGTTCTTCTCACGCTTCTCGTACTCATAGATTACTTCATTTTCAATCCGAAGGCTTACCCTTACAGATACACCATTCCCGCTTTGATATTACTTTTTGTGCTCGTTCTCTATCCCATATACTTCACGGTGAAGGTTGCGTTCACCAATTATGGAACAGGACACCTCATGACGAAACAAGAGGCCATCGAGAGAATCCTTTTCGACCCGAATTACACTTATGTTCCAGAGAACGCTGAACCTGTTGAATACATGGTCTTCTCCGTGTTCGATGGTCTGAATCCTACCGAAGATTTTGTTGTTCTCTTCGAGAAAGATGGGAACATCTACATCGCGGAGCGCCCCGTTGTCACAAAAAGAAGTGGTAAAGAGATCCTTTTGAGAGAGTCAACTCTCTTTCCCGTGAAGGATGGGACCGCCGAAGTGAATGGGAAGGTTTATGAAATAGTCCCCTGGCCCGCTTCCATAAAAGAGGTGAACGCCGTCTATTCAGACGGTAAAATTTACAAACCGCTTTACTCACCTGAAGAGGTTTCCCTGAAGAGGTACGAACCTTTCTTCAAGGTAAATGTGGTTCAGAAGTATCTCAACAGGGCGGAGTTTTGGCTCGAGGATCAAAGCTACATGTTCAGAATAGGTGAAAATGGGGAATGGAACTTTTATCCGGTGAAGAGGATTTACTCTCTGTCTTTCGAAGAATCCCTCGAAAACGGAAGGATAACAACGAAACTTGTGGTGAAGAACAATCTCACTGGAAGGCATCTCGTTGAGAGAGAAGGTGCTTTTTACGATTACGATGAAAATGGAAGGGAATTTTTCGTGATTGGATACATGGAATACATTGGTTTCAAGAACTTCTCCAGGATATTCACCGATCCGAAGATCGCTGGTCCTTTTTTCAAGGTTTTCACCTGGACGTTCACCTGGGCAGCCCTCAGCGTTCTTTTCACGTTCGCGATAGGTTTTTCCCTCGCTCTCGTTTTAAACGATAAAACACTGAAGGGAAAGAACGTGTACAGGACGTTACTCATTATTCCATGGGCTGTGCCAGCTTTCATTTCCGTTCTCGTCTGGAGAAACGGGATGTTCAACGAGACTTATGGAATTCTCAACCGATTTGTTCTTCCGTTCTTGGGATTGGATCCGGTGAAGTGGTTCAACGATCCGTTCTGGGCGAAGGTCGCAGTTCTCACCGTCAACACGTGGCTGGGATTTCCGTACATGATGGCCGTCTCACTCGGAGCTTTGCAGAGCATTCCAGAGGAGCTCTACGAAGCCGCTGCGATCGATGGTGCTGGAAAATGGAGGAGATTCTGGACTATCACGTTTCCGCTTCTGATGACCACTGTGGCTCCTCTGTTGGTCGGAAGTTTTGCTTTCAACTTCAACAACTTTGTGAACATATATCTGCTCACCGGTGGAGGTCCCGCAATGGCTGGAACCACGACTCCCGTTGGTCACACAGACATTCTGATCTCCTACGTTTACAAACTCGCGTTTGAAGGAGGAAGGGGGCAGGACTTTGGTTTTGCCAGCGCCATATCCATCATCATATTCTTCCTCGTTGGAGGAATCAGCTTTGTGAACTTCAAACTCTCTGGTGCGTTTGAAGAGGTGAGTGAATGATGGTGAGAAAAAAGAATAGATGGCTCACGTATGCTCTTCTAACACTTCTTGTTGTTGTGGTTCTCTTTCCCATCGTTTGGGTTGTTTCTACCTCTTTCAGGAGGGATGAGGCGGCTTTCTCCCCGAAACTCTTCTCGTCTCGTCTCACCCTTCAGCACTACAAAGATCTAGTGGTCCCTGAAAAAAACCTTCCCGTTCTCATACAGGAGATGCAGAACCTCGTTTCCAGAGTGGAACCTTTCGACAACGTTTCCAGAGAGAAAGCAGACCGTCTCATCGAAGATCGAATCAGAAGATTTGAAAATTACCTCGCTGAAACGAAGAATCTTTTGGAGGATGTCAACGCGAGAAATTCGAAAATAGAAGAGACGCTTTCCCAGAGGTTCTCCGATGTGTTGTCTTACACAAAAGATGTTCTGGAAGAGGCAAAGAAATTGACTCAGGAGCAGATGGATAAAACCCCATTGCCCGATTCACAGAGGATCGCTGTTGCACTCTATGAAATATTGAAGGGTAAAAACTTTAGAAGTGCTGAATTTCAGGCTTTGAAGGACGTGATCGAGAAAGTAGTGGGTTACAGCGTTGAGAATCAGGACACTCTGAACGATGCTCTTTCTGAACTTGGACTGGTTTACGAGAAAGAGGTAGGAACGTTCATGAAAGAAATTGAAAAACTCGAAGGTGAAATTGAAACCCTTCAGAGAGAAATAGCCGTCCTTGAGAAGCAGAAGGAAACCCTTGAAAAAGAAATCTTGGAAAAACAAAAAGTACTCGAGGTTTTGAAGCCTGACATCGATTCCGTGAGCGAAGTTCTCGTCAAACTCAAAGATATGGTGCACAGTGTCAGAAACAGTAAAGTGGAAACTGCTTTCCCTTATGAAGACTCAAAATTGAAATCTTCACTCGAAAAACTCCTGTCCGAACTCAACACTCTCTACAACAAAATCTCTGCTTTTTCAGATCTTTCGGATCTCTCAGAAAAGATCTTTGCCATGAAGAGTTCTTTAGAAGAGATAAACAATGTGGTAAGCGAAGATGGTGACATTTCCAAAAAAGCCCTCTATGGAAGCTTTGTTCAATCTTTTGAAGAGACAGTTCCTATTGTTGAAGGAATTGTAGAGAAAGTGAGCGACGGAATCGACGATTTCGTTCAGAAGATAAAGGATTTGAAAGATATAGAAAACGAAATCGTGGTACTAACAGCAAAACTCGATGGCCTAGAGAAAAGCTTGAACAATGTGAGATCCTCCCTCTCTGAGAAAGAGAAAGAAATTTCTTCGGCGAAGATGTATCTGGATCTCAAGATCTTCAACCATCAGATCCAGAGCAGAATCGATTCTCTTGAAGATATGAAATCTTTCAACAGCGCCGCGCAGATAAAGCTTCTTTCGATATACAAGACTCTCAAGGACTTTGTAAGTAGCTATGTGTCGGAGTACGGAGGAGACGATTTCATCGGAAAGATAAGAAAACTGGCAGCGAAGCTCTCCTGGATAGAAGACTACAGAGATCTGAACAGAAGGGTAGAAACAGGTTACAAAAACGCTGTGGAAATCGTTGAAAAAGCTCAGAATATCCTCGATGACTTCAAGGGAAGTTATTCGAATCTTCTCGATCTTTCCTTCAAAGGACTTTACGTTTCCTCTGAGCACCTTGAAATGCTGTACGACCTTGTGAAAATGAACTTCGTTCAAGAAGTTCTCACGAACACAGCAGTGGCTTCGAGAAAGGCAGGAACCCTGATGGACACCATTCCTTTGAAAGAATTGAAGTCCGATCTCAAAAAGATCGATGGAGATCTCTACAGGCTCGCACAGATATGGGAGCAGAAGACAAAGCATTACTTCCTCAGATGGGTCATGAACTCGGTGATCGTTGCAGGCCTTGTTTCACTCATCACCACGGCTGTTTGTGCCCTGGCGGCCTATCCGTTCAGCAGAATGAGATTCTGGGGAAGGCAGTACGGAATCATGGCTCTTCTTCTCATTCAGATGTTCCCAGCCATCATGTACATGGTTGCAATATACGGTCTTTTGAAGCTCATCGGTCAGTTCCTTCCATTCTTGGGACTGGATTCTCTCGGAGGCTTGATATTCGCTTATCTCGGTAACATAGCTTACAACATGTACCTCATAAAGGGATTCTACGACACCATTCCTTCGTCTCTCGAAGAGGCCGCTATGATCGACGGTGCAACCAGATTCCAGACCTTCTACAAGATAGTCGTTCCACTCGCTCTTCCGATCCTCACGGTCATAGTGATACTCACCTTCATCGGGACGTTCAACGAGTTCGTCCTTGCAAGGATCATTCTTCAGGATGTGAAAAACTACACCTACGCTCTCGGTCTTTGGACGTTCTCAACGGGTGCTTATGAAACAGAGTGGGGCCTTTTCACGGCTGCCGCTCTCCTCGGTATGACACCGATGGTGATACTCTTCCTGTCCCTCCAGAAGTACATAGTGGGTGGACTCACGAAAGGATCGGTGAAAGGATGATGTACCCGATGCCGTCTTGGGTTTACGACAGTGTCGTGTATCAGATCTTTCCAGATAGATTTTTCATCGGAAAGGGAAAAACGGTGGAAGACAAAAAGGATCTGTACCTGAAGCGGGGAGGAGTCATAGAGAAATGGGGAGTTCCTCCCCGCAAACTTCCCGGTGCTCAGCACGTGAAGATCTTCTACGGAGGAGATCTGTGGGGAATAGCCGAGAAGGTCGATTATTTTGAAGAACTTGGAATCAACGTTCTGTACCTCACTCCTATCTTTTTGTCCGATACCAATCACAAGTACGACACGATCGATTACTTCAGGGTGGATCCACAGTTCGGCGGAGAGAGGGCTTTTCTGCACCTTTTGAGGGTTCTCCATGAGAGGAGTATGAAACTCATTCTCGATGGTGTGTTCAACCACGTTGGGAGTCAGCATCCGTGGTTCAAAAAAGCGAAGAAAAACGATCCAGAGTACGTGAACAGATTTTTCCTTTACAAAGATAGGCACAGATCGTGGTTCGACGTTGGAAGCCTTCCCGAGCTGAACGTGGAAGTCGAAGAAGTGAAGGAATACATTTTGAAAGTTGTCGAGCACTACCTGAAACTGGGGATAGACGGTTGGAGGCTGGATTGTGGCCACGATCTTGGACCTACCGTCAACCTGTGGATCAACATGAAAGTGAAAGAGTTCTCAGCAGAAAAGTACCTCGTGAGTGAGATATGGACTTACCCGGCAGGATGGGATATGGTTGATGGTCTGATGAATTACAACTTCAGAAACCTCGTACTGAGATATGTGAACGGCGAGACGGATTCCATAGGTTTTCACCTGGAAAGAGCTTACAGGGAGACGAAGAACATATTCGGTTGCTGGAACATGCTTGACAGTCACGACACCCCGAGACTCGCCACAATGGTTCCCGACAGAGACCTGAGAAAACTCGCTGTAGTTCTTCAGTTCACTTATCCCGGTGTTCCGCTCGTTTACTATGGAACAGAGATAGGTCTCACAGGTGGAGAAGATCCAGAGTGTCGTGCCACCATGGAATGGAACAGAGAGAAATGGGATGTTGATCTGTTCGAGTTCTACAAGAAGATGATCAGACTGAGAAGGACGGATCCAGGTTTGCGCTTTGGAGAGTTTGTCTTGCTGAACGACTCACCTCTCGCGTTTCTCAGAAAGGCTCCTCATCCTCTTCAAAACACCATCGTGGTGGTGAACCCAGGAGAAGAGAAGGTGCTGGTTCTCTCCATTCCCGACGGGAAAATTATGAACACCACTCCCCTTGTCGATGTGTTCAGCGGAGAAAGATTCCACGTTGACGGCGGGGTTGTGAAGCTTCCCCTTCCAGCGAGATCTTTCAGAATTCTCAAGCCCGAGGACCTGAGAGTGGGTAAGTACAGGTTGTACAAAAGGATCTAATTTGAGTTGACTTTGAATCGTAGAAATTATTGAATATCGACGGTATTGGTTAAATATTAGCAAATACTTACTAAAATCCTCCAAAAAATCCCTTAATTTTATCTTGACGTTTCAGCTGCAAATATCCTATACTAATGGCAAAGAGCATTTAATTGAGTGGATCACAAATTTAACAAGGAGGGGTAAGTATGAAGAAAGCTGGAAGATTTTTCATTTTAGCATTTGCTCTGTTTCTTGCAACAACAGTAGTTCTTGGAGCCCCGGTTTTGCCGAACGTACCCAGGGGAGATTTGCTGATAGTCGATGCTTTGCATGGAAGATTGGCTGTAACAGATTTTAACATATGGAAACCTGGTACTCAGGCAGGAAACGGAATACAGCAAATGTTAATGGACACCCTTTGGTACGTTGATCCGACTAGCGGAGAGTGGATTAACGCTCTTGCGGAAGAACCACCAATTTACAATGAAGATTCGACAGTTATGACAGTAAAGCTTAGAAAAGGAATCTATTGGAGTGACGGTGTGGAATTTACAGCGGACGATGTGGTTTTTACCGTGAAATTGCAGATGGAAAATCCCGGCTTCAATTACTCGGGGCCTTTTAAGACTTATGTTAAGAATGTGTATGCGAAGGACAAGTATACAGTTGTATTTGAACTAACAAAACCTTATCCCCGTTTCCATAACTTCTTTACGGTTCTAATATATGGTGCTTGTTACATAATGCCAAAACACGTGTTTGAAAAAGTAGAGGATCCTCTCAAATTTAGATTTGATCCTCCTGTGAGTCTTGGTCCGTATGTGTTAAAAGATTATGATAAGGCTGGATATTGGTGGTTTTTTGAAAGAAGAGAAGACTGGCAAAGAACAAGCGTTGGAATGGTTTATGGTAAGCCAAAACCGAAGTATGTATTGTTTATTTACTATGGCACTGATGAGAAAAAAGTTATGGCACAAGCTCAGCACCAACTGGATTGTATATTTGACCTAACACCTGAAGCTTGGGAAACCTTGAGAAAGATGAATCCATATTCTAAAGTTTGGTATGATGATTTCCCGTGGGCATGGATGGATGATGTAGCAGCGAGGGGAATTTGTTTCAATCTTGAAAAATTCCCATACAATCTCAAGGAAGTAAGATGGGCGTTGGCTCTTGCTATAGATATAAAAGAAGTTATTATAAGCGGATTCAATGGAATCGAAAGAATGGCTCCACTCCATGAAGCCCCCACAACTGCTTTTATGAAATATTATGATAAGCCTCTCAAGGAGTGGCTGAAAGAATTCGAACTTCTAGTACCAGGTTATGGTAAATTTAAACCATTTGATGACACGTTACCACAACAAATTGCTGAGTGGGCGAAAGAACAAGGTTATAAAGTAACTATGGATCCTGAGGATATTTGGGGAATTGGTTGGTGGAAGTATGCTCCTGATGTGGCAGAAAAATTGCTTATCAGTGCGGGATTCAAAAAAGAGAATGGAAAATGGTACTTACCTAATGGAGAACCTTGGAAGATTACTATCCTCGGCTTGCCAGCTGAGATTGATTCTGTAAGATTGGCCTTTGCGGTAGCAGACCAGTGGCGAAAATTTGGCATAGACGTGACTGTTCAGAGTGTTGAAGCTGGTGTGTTCTGGACCAGATGGGCGCTTGGTGACTTCGATGCAGGATCTTACTGGCCAGCTTCAGCATCCGGTATCATAGACATCGGGCCAGGATGGCACAAGAGATATTACCGGCCAACCGGGGAATCAGCGGCTTCTAACCAGATAAGATGGGTTAACAATATAGCTAGTGATATTATTGATAAAATGGCAACATTGAAACCTGATGATCCTCGTTTGATAGAATACTCCAGAGATCTGTTTAAAGTGTTTGTGGAAGAGATGCCTTTCATAAATACTGTTATAAACAAAAAATTCAACGCATATGACACTTATGTTTGGACTAATTTCCCAAGCGCCGAAAATCCGTATATGAGTACTGCTTGGTGGTGGGGTACTTTCAAATTCCTGTTGCCTTTCCTTGAGCCAACAGGAAGAGCTCCAAGTAGTGAATATGGGAAGTGAGTCTTAGAGGATAATGAAGATTAATCCCCCGCTCCTTAAGGAGCGGGGGATTAAAAAAGGAGGAAAGTAATTGTGAAAGTTCTATGGAAATACATAATTCCCAGAATTATACAGTATCTAGTGGTTATATTTGTTGGAATCACGATCTCCTTTTTCGTTCCTAGGTTTACTCCTCTGGATCCTGTACAAATGACGTTAAACAGAGTTATGAGTTATGGAGCACAATATCTAGATGCGGAAACTTTGGAGCATCTGAAAGAAACACTAGCCGATCTTTATGGATTGAAAGGAAATATATTTGAACAATATGTACGTTTTTGGAAAAGACTTTTGAAAGGTGATTTTGGCCCCTCTTTGGTTATTTTCCCCACACCAGTTATGGAAGTGATATCCACATCACTTCCATGGACAGTAGGTTTATTAATAGTTTCTGCACTTCTTTCCTGGATCATAGGTAATTTTATTGGTGGGATTGCGGGTTATTTTAATGAAAAACGTTGGGCAAGAGTGTTGTCTGTAATAGCTGCTTCTATCTATCCTATACCTTACTACTTTATGGCTATCATCTTAGTAATTGTTTTTGGATATCTAATTCCTGTTTTTCCAATATTTGGGGGTCTTAGTATAGGCATACAACCTTCATTTTCTTGGCATTTTGTAGTTGACCTTCTAAAGCATGCTTTTTTGCCGGCTTTATCCATAATCATAGTTGGTATTGGATGGTGGTTTCTTAGTATGAAAGCTTTGTCATCTTCCGTAAAATCTGAAGATTTTGTAGTCTACGCTGAGATAACAGGTATTCCTGAAAGTAAAATCCTTTTCAGTTATGTCATGAAAAATTCTTTACTCCCTCAAATCACAAATCTTGCACTACAAATAGGTGGTATTTTTAACGGTGCTTTGGTTACCGAATATGTTTTTCTTATCCCGGCATGGGGCAAACTCTTTATATGGCAGTTACAAATGGTGATTTTAATTTGATGATGGGGATCTCTACAATGGCGGTTGTAGCAATTGCAACAGCGACTCTTCTGATCGATTTGTTGTATCCATTGATTGATCCAAGGATACGGTATCAATAATTGAGGAGGTTAAAAAATGTTGGCCATAATAAGAGATCTTTTTAGGTTCAATAAAGAATTTCGTTTTGGTTTTATTGTCATTATAGTTATCATAACTTTAGCAATTCTATCGTTCTTTTCTCCATATAATCCAAAAGCTTGGAACCAAGTACCAAAGGACAAACCACCATCTTTTAAATATTTGTTGGGGACAACGAGTGTGGGCCAGGATGTATTCTGGACGCTTTGTTTTGCTCTTAAAAATTCTCTAACTCTGGGAATGGTAACTGCTTTGATCTCTATTACGATTGGTACTGCTGTTGGATTAATTGCTGGATATCGTGGAGGAATACTTGACAGAGTGCTAATGTCTTTAAATGATACTTTCATAGTTCTTCCAAGTTTTCCAATTCTTATCTTTTTAGCTTTTACTTTAAGAGAAAACCTAAATGTAGTGACTCTGGGAGCAATCCTTTCTATGTTCTCATGGCCCTGGGGTGGAAGACAAGTTAGATCAATGATTTTGAGTCTCAGGGAAAGAGAATTTACATATGCAGCGGATTTTTCAGGAATGGGAATGCTTAAAATAGTGTTTACTGAGCACTTTCCATTTGTTTTTCCGTGGGTGGTGGCTAACTTTATAAATACCATATTATGGTCGATAGGTATGGAAGTAAGTTTAGCGGTTTTTGGGTTATCGAGCTTAGAGATGCCAACCATTGGAACGATGATCTATTGGGCGAATCAATACCAGGCTCTATTTAGAGGGATTTGGTGGTGGATCCTTACACCGGTAATAGCGTCTGTTTTCTTGTTTGTATCTTTCTTTTTTGTTTCTTCGGCGATTAGTGAATATCTGGATCCTCGTACCAGACTTCAACGTATAAGTGTTAGGGGGTAATTGAAAGATGAAGAAAATATTGTCAGTAGAAAATTTAAAGGCTTATTATGATGTTAAGGTGTTTGGAATAGAGAGAACCGTTAAGGCGGTCGATAACATATCTTTCGAAGTTTATGAAGATGAAATACTTGGATTGGCAGGAGAATCAGGATGTGGGAAATCCACGTTAATAAAGGTATTGTATGGAATCCTAAAACCTCCTTTGTATGTAAAAAGTGGAAAAGTATTGTACCATTTGAACCAACCTGTTGACATTTTGGCAATGGATATTGAAGATAAAAAGGAAAAACTTTATTGGAAAGTCGTATCTTATATACCACAGGGCTCTATGAATGTTTTGAATCCTCTTTTAAGGATAAAAAAGCAATTCACGAACATTTTAAAGGTGCACCATAAAGAAAAAGCAAAAGGAGATCTGGAAGAAATGGTGGTTGAACACATAAAAAATTTGGGCCTTCCAAGAGAGGTTTTGAATTCTTATCCTCATCAGCTCTCAGGAGGAATGAGGCAAAGAGTAACCATTGCCCTAGCTACGGTTCTTACTCCAAGAATAATATTCGCAGACGAGCCAACAACTGCGCTTGATGTGGTGGTGCAAAGAGGTGTGTTACAGCTTCTGAAAGATCTTCAAAAAATGTATAGAAACACGATAATAATGGTAACGCACGACATAGCTGTGCATGCTGAGCTTACTGATAGGTTGGCAGTTATGTACGCTGGGAAGATGGTAGAGTTGAGTTCAACGCGTGAAATATTTAAGAATCCATTACATCCTTACACAAAATTTTTGATAAATTCGGTTCCACAAATTGGCGAAAAAACCATCAAGAATAGTGCTCCTGGATCTCCACCTTCCCTTGCAAATCCACCAACTGGTTGCAGATTTCATCCGAGATGTCCCTTAGCCATGAGGGTATGTTCAGAGAAAGAACCACCTTTTAAAGAGATTCTTCCAGAACATTTTGTTGCATGTTTCAGAGTTGGAGGGGATGAAAAAGATGATTGAGCAAGGAATTCTTTTGAGAATAGAAAATGTAACTAAAATTTTTAGAATTGGTGGAAGAATAACTGGTTCTAAGTTGGTGGCTGTTAGTAACGCTAATATCGAGATGGAAGGAAGTAAACCGGAAATTTTCGCACTTGCTGGTGAAAGTGGGAGCGGCAAAACTACTTTGGCTAGAATGATACTTGGACTTATAGAACCTTCATCGGGAAGGATTATTTTCAAAGGAAGAGATATAAATACCCTAAAAAACAGGAAAGATAAACTTTGGTTTAAAAGAGAAGTGCAGCCGATATTTCAAAATCCTTTTGAGGCTTTCAATCCTTTAAAAAAAGTAGAATCATATTTATTTGAGACCGCCAAAAATCTGCTTTTGTTAAAAACAAAGGATGAAGTTTTGGAGAATATATCGCAAGCTGTAAAAGCGGTAGGAATGAGTCTCGAGGAGATAAAGGATAGATATCCAAGCGAATTTTCAGGTGGTCAATTGCAGAGACTTTCAATAGCAAGAGCTTTGGTAGCAAAACCCTCACTTCTTATAGCAGATGAACCTGTTTCAATGGTTGATGCATCTCTTAGAATGTCCATTTTAAATCTTTTTAGGAATCTAAACAAAGATCACGGAGTGTCAATCATATATATCACGCATGATCTAGCGACTGCTTATTACGTAAGCGACAGGATCGCTATTATGTTTAGAGGAGTAATTGTGGAACTTGGACCAGTTGATGAAGTACTTTCCAAACCTTATCATCCCTACACGCAGCTGCTTTTAGAATCCATTCCAAAACCAGATCCAGATAGAAAATGGGAAAGGAGGATCAAACTTTCTGATATGGAAGTAAAAGAATATAGTCTTGTGGGATGTAAATTCGTTACTAGATGTCCTTATGCTAAAGAAATTTGTAAGAAGAAAGAACCACCATTTGTTCATGTGGAAAAGGGTAGATCAGTAAAGTGTTTTTTGTATTCTAATGGAACCATAAAAATCTCTGAGGAGGTGTGAATATATGCCATCTGTGAAGATCGGTATCATCGGTGCGGGGAGCGCGGTATTCTCTTTGAGGCTTGTGAGTGATCTTTGCAAAACGCCGGGACTCTCTGGCAGCACGGTCACCCTCATGGATATCGACGAAGAAAGACTCGACGCTGTTCTGACCATCGCGAAAAAATACGTTGAAGAAGTGGGAGCGGATCTGAAATTCGAAAAAACCATGAATTTAGATGACGTCATCATCGACGCGGATTTTGTGATAAACACAGCAATGGTGGGTGGCCATACCTACTTGGAGAAAGTCAGACAGATCAGTGAGAAATACGGCTACTACAGAGGAATAGACGCTCAGGAGTTTAACATGGTCTCCGACTACTACACCTTCTCCAACTACAACCAGCTCAAGTACTTCGTTGACATAGCAAGGAAGATAGAGAAGCTCTCCCCAAAAGCCTGGTACTTGCAGGCAGCGAACCCCGTTTTCGAGGGAACAACCCTTGTGACAAGAACGGTTCCCATAAAGGCAGTGGGATTCTGCCATGGACACTACGGCGTGATGGAGATCGTAGAGAAACTGGGGCTGGAAGAAGAAAAAGTAGATTGGCAGGTCGCAGGAGTGAACCACGGTATCTGGCTGAATAGGTTCAGATACAACGGGGAGAACGCGTATCCCCTCCTTGACAGGTGGATCGAGGAAAAATCAAAAGATTGGAAACCAGAGAACCCCTTCAACGACCAGCTCTCTCCCGCCGCGATAGACATGTACAGATTCTACGGTGTGATGCCCATCGGTGACACCGTGAGAAACTCTTCGTGGAGGTACCACAGGGATCTTGAGACCAAGAAGAAGTGGTACGGTGAACCCTGGGGAGGAGCAGATTCTGAAATAGGCTGGAAATGGTACCAAGACACGCTTGGAAAGGTCACGGAGATCACAAAGAAGGTGGCAAAGTTCATCAAAGAAAATCCGTCCGTGAGGCTCTCCGACCTTGGAAGTGTTCTGGGGAAAGACCTCTCAGAAAAGCAGTTTGTGCTCGAAGTGGAGAAAATTCTCGATCCAGAAAGAAAGAGTGGAGAGCAGCACATCCCATTCATCGATGCGCTGCTGAACGATAACAAGGCAAGATTCGTGGTGAACATACCAAATAAAGGTATCATTCACGGAATAGACGATGACGTGGTTGTTGAAGTCCCAGCCCTTGTGGACAAGAACGGAATCCATCCCGAGAAGATCGAACCACCGCTTCCAGATCGCGTGGTCAAGTACTACCTGAGACCCAGAATCATGAGGATGGAAATGGCTCTGGAGGCGTTCCTCACGGGGGACATAAGGATCATAAAAGAACTTCTCTACAGAGATCCAAGGACAAAGAGCGATGAACAGGTAGAAAAGGTGATCGAGGAGATCCTCGCACTTCCAGAAAACGAAGAGATGCGGAAACATTATCTGAAGAGATGAAAGGATCTGAAAGGGGCCTGAAAGGCCCCTTTATGTATAATATAATGTGTTGGAAAATCCAAAGAAGATAGTGGGGGAAAAGATGAGTTCTCTTAAAAAAGAACTTTTCTGGAAGATAACAATAGCTCTTATCGTTGCATTTGTTGTGATATGTGTTCTGAGTATCTTTCAGCTTTACTTTTCCGGAATAAAAACTGCCCGTGATTTCATAAGAAACGTGAACAATACTGTGACGTCCTTCATAAACGGATATTTCAGAAAATTCTATGTTGTTGATGTTTTGAGCCGCATTCCTGAAGTACGATATGCACCTTATCTGACCGATGAGGAAAGACGAAAAGTGTTGGAAATCTACAGAATTTTCCAGGAGGCAGACAGAGATATATACTATCTGTACTCGGGATACGAGAATGGACTTCTTCTGATCAACGATTACGAACCCGCAGAAGGATACGATCCAAGAGTAAGACCCTGGTACAGAGCCGCCCTCGAATCCCGACCTAAACCCACCGGTGGGATTCCCTACAGGGAGTTCAAAACAAAAGAGCTTTTGTTTTCCGTGAGCAAGGTGATCACGGACGACGAGGGAAACGTGACCGGTGTGATATCTGTTGAAACACTCCTGGAGAGACTTTTGAGTAATTTTCCTCATTCTTTTGATAACCATGAAACTGTGACAGAACCCCAACCACGCAAGCTATTCCCCTTCAGGGGGATAGGTTTGTTGTGGTGTTAATTATCTTATGATATAATTGAATGGGGTGATAGGTATGCATATCAAGAAGACAAGGTGGAGTCATTATAATCTGAACTATCATTTTGCGTGGATACCTAAATACCGCAGAAAAATCCTGGTCGGCTCCATAGCTGAAGAACTTGAACGAATACTCCGCAACACAGCAAAACAACACGGAATAGAAATACTGGCCCTCTCTATTCAGCCTGATCATGTTCATTTGTTTGTATCGGCGCCTCCAAGATTTTCACCGGCTGAGATAGCAAACCTGTTCAAGGGCGTTTCAGCGAGGAAACTGCTGGAGAAATTTCCAGAGCTTAGAACCAAAGAGGGCCTTTGGGCTCGAAGTTACTACGTTGGAACAGCCGGTAATGTTTCTGAAGAAACTATCAGGAGGTACATCGAGGAATGTCAAGACGTGTGATACGAACCTACAAACTCGCCGTACCAGGACACCTGAGTCAAACATGCGAAGAACTCAACCGCACTGCAGCAAGAATCTACAACAAAACGATGTCTCTTGTGCGAAAGATACACCAAAAGAAAGGCTTCTGGCTGTCCTGGCCCACCGCAGACAAATACATCCTCCGCTGGGCAGAAAACATCAAAATCCACGTCCACTCAAAGCAGGCATTTGTTCAGCTCTACTTTCAAGCCCTCAAAGGGTACTTCAAAGCAACCAAAAAGAATCCAGATGCAAAACCTCCCTACAAGAAAAAACGCTATCTGCCGTTCATATGGAAAGAAAGCGCTGTAAAACTTCTGCCAGACGGTACCCTAAGACTGTCTTTGGGCAAAGAACGAGAATCATTTGTTGTACAAACACCTCTCAAACCTCCCCTTCGCATCAAACAGGCAAGACTTGTCTTTGAAGATGGATACTATCTCCACCTTGCGATAGAGGTGGAGATTGAAGAGAAGAATGCTGGCTCTGGTGTTATGGCGGTCGACCTTGGAGTGCTCCGTCCCATTACGTGCTTTGATGGAAAAGAAGTCATCAGCTACCACGGAGGAGTCCTCAGCAGCACTCTTCGCTATCGAAACAAACGCCTTGCAAGTTTTCAGTCTGCCATAGCAGAGTGCAAGAAGGGATCAAGAAGGTACAACAAGCTTGTTCGTGCAAAGAAAAGAGTCCTGAGACGGCTCAGAAACCAGATCAACGACATCATGCACAAGATCACAAGTAACTTCATCGGACTGTGCCTCAGAAAGCAAATCAGAACCATCGTGATAGGAGACGTCACAGGGATCAGAGAAAGAGCGGACTACAGCGACAACGCGAACCAGAAGATCCACCAGTGGCAGTTCAGAAAACTCATCGAGATGATAAGGTACAAAGCAGAGCAGTTCGGAATCGAAGTGAAACTCATCTCAGAAGCGAATACAAGCAAGACGTGCCCTGTCTGTGGTGCAAAGAACAAGCCGAATGGAAGAAGATACCACTGCAAAGCCTGNGGTTTTGAGTATCACAGGGACGGAGTTGGAGCAATCAACATCTGGAAAAGGTATCCTGGCACAGGCCAGGTAGTAGCGGGCTTGGCCCCCGTCAGAGGTGTGAGGTTTCATCCACACCTCTGTGGCCATGGAGCATCTTTGGCTCCATGGAAGGTGGCCTGAGAGCCACCAAAAGTCCCATCCCCTTCAGGGGATTGGGAGGAGGTCAAGTGATTGCGAGGTGGGGTGGAGAAGAGTTTTTGATCCTCTGTCCTGAAACGAAGTTGAACGAAGCGGTGAGCCTCGCTGAGAGAATCAGGACTAAGATCGAGAAAGAAGTCTTTGAAAACGGCTTGAATGTAACCGTGAGCATCGGTGTTTGCGAAATGAAAGATCATGAGACAATAGACGATCTTCTCAAAGAAGCAGACGATAACCTCTATCTGGCAAAACAGCGTGGAAAAAACAGAGTGATCGGCAGATGAAGTTAAAAGATCTGTTCACCTTCTGGAAATAAATCCTTGATAGAATGGAGAAAACTGAATACAAAAGAAACGCTCTCGGGGCAGGGTGGAATTCCCGACCGGCGGTGAAAGCCCGCGAGCCCTCTCAGGAGGGTTGACCCGGTGGAATTCCGGGGCCGACGGTGAAAGTCCGGATGGGAGAGAGCGTGATGTGGAGATTATATGGGACCCGAGAGGGTCCCTTTTCTTTTACACAGGGAGGGTGTTGTATGTATGAAACTTTCATGAAAAGAGCGATAGAGCTTGCAAAGAAAGGACTTGGAAGGGTGAATCCCAACCCACCAGTTGGTGCGGTCGTTGTGAAAGACGGCAGGATAATCGCGGAGGGTTTTCATCCCTATTTTGGAGGTCCGCACGCTGAAAGGATGGCAATAGAAAGTGCAAGAAAGAAAGGAGAAGATTTACGAGGTGCAACTCTCATAGTTACCCTTGAACCCTGTGATCATCATGGAAAGACACCTCCATGCACGGATCTGATCATAGAAAGTGGAATAAAAACCGTTGTGATTGGAACAAGGGATCCAAATCCTGTTTCGGGAAACGGTGTGGAAAAATTCAGAAATCACGGTATTGAAGTGATAGAAGGTGTTTTGGAAGAAGAGGTGAAAAAGCTGTGTGAGTTTTTCATCACTTATGTGACAAAGAAAAGGCCGTTCGTTGCGCTGAAGTACGCGTCCACCTTAGATGGGAAAATAGCTGATCACAGAGGAGATTCCAAGTGGATCACAGACAAACTCAGATTCAAGGTTCACGAGATAAGAAACATCTACTCTGCTGTTCTCGTCGGTGCTGGAACGGTTTTGAAGGACAATCCTCAGCTAACCTGCAGACTGAAAGAAGGCAGAAATCCTGTGAGGGTGATCCTCGACAGAAAGGGTGTTTTGAGTGGGAAAGTGTTCAGAGTGTTCGAAGAAAACGCTCGGGTGATCGTTTTCACAGAAAGTGAAGAGGCGGAATATCCACCACACGTGGAGAAGGCCCTGAGCGATTGTTCTGTGGAGAGTATATTGAGAAATCTGTATGAAAGGGATATCGATTCTGTCTTGGTGGAAGGCGGATCGAAGGTGTTCAGTGAATTTTTGGATCACGCAGATGTGGTTTTTGGTTTTTATTCGACGAAGATTTTCGGAAAGGGGCTTGATGTCTTCTCCGGTTATCTGTCAGATGTTTCGGTTCCTCCGAAGTTCAAAGTGGTGAACGTGGAGTTTTCCGATTCGGAGTTTCTGGTGGAGATGAGACCGTGTTCACGGGAATAGTTCAGAAGGTGGAAAGAGGGCACATCAGAGGAGAGAGGATCTTCTTCAAAAGAACGTGGGAAGTGAAACTGGGAGAGAGTATAGCGGTGAACGGTGTGTGTCTGACTGTCTCCGGGCTTTCAGAAGAAGAGTACTGGTTCGATGTGGGTGAGGAAACGAGGAGGAGAACCAATCTTTTCGTTTCTCGTTTTTACAATCTTGAAAAATCTCTGGCTCTCGGCAGCAGAGTTGAAGGACACCTGGTAACAGGCCATGTGGACGGTACCGTCAGGTTTGTCGGAATGGAAAGGCGCGGAAACAGCTATTTCATGTTCTTTTCGATGCCGTCGGAAAGATGGGCGATCGTTCCAAAAGGTTCTATCACGTTGAACGGTATCAGCCTCACCGTCGTTGAAACTTCTCTGGACACGTTCAGTGTTCAGGTGATCCCACACACGTTCGAGAACACGAACCTCCAGTATCTGGTGCCCGGAGATCCCGTTAACTACGAGATCGATATCATCGCTCGCTACCTGAAAGGGGTGATAGACCGTGGAAGAACTGAGAGAGGCTTTTGAGGAAGGAAAGCCCGTCATTTTGATCGACAGAAATAGAGAGAACGAAGCAGATTTCGTTTTTCCCGCTCAACTGATCACCGAAGACGTTGTGAGCTTTTTCGTTACATACGGGAAGGGACTCTTCTGTGTTACAGCCGACGAGGAAGATCTTTTGAAGAGAGGGTTCGTAAAACTTTCCTCGAACTACGGAGCGAACTACTTCGTGCCGGTGGACTGGGGCACTGGCACGGGGATTTCAGCGTTGGAGAGGGCAGAAACGTGCAGAAAGCTTGCAGAAGGCAGGTATTTTCATGAGTTCAGATACCCGGGTCACGTCACGGTGATAGGAGGAATCGGTTTCCAGAGACGAAAAGGACACACGGAGGCATCTCTGGAAATTTCTGAGCTCGCGGGCTTCAGCCGTCACGCCGTGATCGTGGAAATTCTGGATGAGAAGGGAAATTCTCACAATTTGGATTATGTTTTGAAGCTCTCAGAAAAATTTTCCCTCCCCGTTCTGGAGATGGACGATGTCTGGCGTGAATTTGTGAAGAGAAAGCTTCTCATGAAGAAAAAAGCAGAAGCAACACTTCCAACGGATTTCGGTGTCTTCAAGGTTGTTTCTTTCGAAAACCACCTCGATGGCAAAGAACACTTCGCAATCGTTAAGGAACCCCTCGAAGATCCCGTTGCTGTGAGAATACACTCCGAATGCGTGACCGGGGATGTTCTCTCTTCTTTGAGGTGTGACTGCGGTTCACAGCTGGCGAATTTTCTCAGATACATGTCAGCTCACGGAGGTATCCTGATCTATTTGAGACAGGAAGGGAGAGGAATCGGCCTTTCGAACAAAATTGCAGCCTATTCTCTTCAGGACAAAGGTTTGGACACGGTGGAGGCAAACAGAGTTCTTGGTTTTTCTGAAGACGAAAGAGATTACGCACCGGCGGTGCAGATCTTGAAAGCCCTTGGCATCGAAAGGGTTCTTCTCTTCACCAACAACCAAAGAAAGACGGTTGGTCTTGAAAAATACGGGATCGAAGTTGTCGAAACGAAGAGACTGTACGGAAGAGTAACACCTCACAACAGGTTCTATCTTTCGACAAAAATGAAAAAGCTCGGACACGAACTCGAAGAAATCTTCAGGGAGGTGAATTCATGAAGGTTGTTCAGGGAGACTACAGAGGAGAAGGTTTGAAGATAGCCGTAGTCGTTCCTAGGTTCAACGACCTTGTCACTTCGAAACTCCTCGAGGGAGCGCTCGACGGGCTGAAAAGACACGGTGTCTCAGACGAGAACATAACGGTTGTGAGAATTCCGGGAAGTATGGAAGCGATATACACGCTCAAGAGACTCCTCGATCTCGGTGTGCATGATGCTATAATCGTTCTCGGTGCTGTGATAAGGGGAGAGACGTACCACTTCAACGTGGTGGCGAACGAGATAGGTAAAGCAGTGGCGCAGTTCAACATGACCTCTGATATTCCTATTGTTTTCGGCGTTCTCACCACGGACACCCTTGAACAGGCCCTCAACAGAGCCGGAGCAAAGAGTGGAAACAAAGGTTTTGAAGCAGCGATGGTAGCGATCGAAATGGCAAATCTCAGAAAGAGACTCAGGAGGGATGTTTTTGAATCTGATAGCAACGGCAGGTAACGACAGAATAAGGGACTTTCTTGTGAACGACTGGTACAGATCTCTGAAGGAAAATGTGGATCTGAGCAACACAGACGTTCTCGTCATAAACTACGGTCTCACAGGACTTCCTAAAGAGGTTATCAACTTTCCGGCTGTGGAGCGTTCTGGACTCATAAACAACACGCGTTTCATCAATCTTGCCATTTTTCTTGAGAATCATCCTGAGTACGATCAGATCCTGTTTTGTGATGGCGGAGACATCATCTTCCAGAGTGACATCTCGCACCTATTCGAGGAACACAGAGATGCTTTTCGAGCGGTTGTGGAGCAGTTGAGTCCACCCATTGATCTCGTGGTGAAGGAAGAAGACCTTGTGAATGGAAAGGAGATAAAGTCTTTTCTTTCAAACAAAAAGCTCTTCAACGTGGGTGTGATAATAGCACCAAGGGAAGGTTTCCTCGAGTTCGCAAGAACAATGGAGAGACGTCTGAAAAACATAAACGTCTGGGGTGGAGATACTGTCATTGGAAACTACGTGATCTACAAGAATCCTCATGTGGAACTTCCTTCGAAGTACAACTTCATCCCTTCAACGGCCCGAGAAAAATTCTACGTGAAAGATTCGAAGTTCTATCTCGAAAATGGTGAACTCATTCCCATCGTTCACAACGCTGGGAGGTACAGATTTCTCAGACCGGTGAAAGATTTCGGTTACGGCCCCGGAAAGAACAGGGTAAACAAGTTCAACATATGGATGTTCAGAATGCTCTTCAGCGTGAGTAACTTTCTGAAAATGAAGTGAGGGAACTCTCCCTCACTTCGTTTTGAGGTATTTCAGTGCATCGAGTTCGTCTCCAATTATGAGAATTCCTTTCTCGATGGATCTGTAAACCTCCATCGTTCTCCAGAATTCGTAGAAGTCCTTGTCTTTTGAAAACACCTCCGCGTAGATCTTCACCGCGCTTGCTTCTCCGGTTCCCTTGATTTGCTCTGCTTTGCTTTGAGCTTCCGCGATCAGAACCTTCGCTGTTTTGTCGGCTTCCGCACGTATCTTTCTTGCCTCTTTCTCACCTTCAGCCCTGATCTGTGCAGCGATGCTGTATCTCTCCGCTTTCATTCTTTCGTACACGGCCTTTTCGTTCTCAGCGGGGAGGTCGGCGTGCTTCACCCTCACATCGACCGCTTCTATGCCGAAGTCCTTCAGATCTTCTCTTGAAAGAGCCGTGACTTCCCTCAAAAGGTCTTCTCTCTTCTCGGAGATGATCTCGTCGAAGTTCGCTTTTGCGAAGATGTTCCTCACGTGTGAGTAAACCACATCGTCGATTCTTGGAAGAGCGAGCTTCACGCTCTTCAGTGATTTTATGAACGCTTCCGCATCTTTTATCCTCCAGAGAACGTACGTGTCTATCACGAGTGTTTTCTTGTCGGCGGCTATGATCTTTTCTGGTTCTATATCGTAGAGGAGGATTCTTTTATCGAATCTCACCACATTATCAACGAACGGCTGTTTGAAGTGAAGCCCAGGTTCCGTTTCTACTGCAACGATCTTTCCGAACCTCAGAACCACCGCTTGCTGTGTCTGATCCAGGACGTAAAAAGAAGGATCGCACCCACCACGATCAGAATGATCAGAAGAGAAATCATCCAGATTTTCATTTTCCCATCCCCTTCAGAAGGTCGGAAATGTTGAGAATGTTCAGAGAATCACCGTTTCCCACGAAGAAAACCTTGTTTTCGGATTTTTCAAGCAAAGATTGGAGAGCGTCGAGGAGCATTCGTTTTCTCGTGATATCAGGAGCCTTTGAGTATTCTTCCAGCACCTCTTCGAATCTTTTCGCTTCGCCGAGTGCTTTCAAATAAACTTCCTGAGCGTAGGCCTCTGCCTGTCTCAGTATCTCTTGTGCCTGTCCCTGGGCTTTTGGAACAACGTCGTTGGCGTATTTTCTTGCCTCGTTTATGAGACGTTCTTTGTCCTGACGAGCGTTGTTCACATCGTCGAAGGCGTCAACAACGGGATCTGGCGGGACCACTTCCTGGAGATAAACGTTTTCCACCTTTATACCGCAGTTGTAGGAATCGAGAATCTCCTGGAGCATCCGGGCAGTTTCGAATCCTATTTCATCTCTTCCTGAGGTGAGCACGTCGTCGATGCTTCTCATCGCTACCTTCTCACGAAGAACAGATTCTGTTGTGAATCTCACGATGGAATCCGCTTCTGTGATGTTGAAGGCGTAAGCGACGGGGTCTTTCACCCTGTACTGAACCACCGCTTCCACACTCACGAGGTTGTTGTCTCCTGTGATCATTATGGCTTCTTGAGGAACCGACTGGTAAGAGATCCTCTCCCCTCGTTGAATGCTTCTGAATCCTATTTCGATCTTTCTCACAGTTGTGACGTCGACGGTCACATGAGACTGAATCGGATATGGCAGGTGGTAGTGGATTCCTGAAGGAACGACCGAGGTGAATCTTCCAAAAGTCTTGAGGAGGGTGACTTCGGAGGGTCCTACCTGATACACACCGGTGAGAAAGTAGATTCCCAGCACAATGAAAACGACTATCCACACGTATTTTCGCACCCCATCACCCCCTATTTATCCACCTTTCCCTTCACAAGGTACCACAGGTAGAGATCGAACTTCCCGGGAGATTCTCCAAACGCTTCGGCGACTTTTCTGAGGATCTCTTCCACGTAGAGATATCTTTTCTTACTCCATCCTTTTGGTATCTCCTGAATCAGGCCGTGTCTTTTCATGAGTCTCAAAACGTGTTTATCCAAAATGGCGAGGTCTTCCACACCGGTGTTTCTGAGAAAGTGGCTTGCCTCTTTCCAGCCGATCCCCTTTGCGTTTCTTACTAGGAACTCTCTGGATTGAAAAGGATCACCCTTCACAAGGTTCTTCAACTTTCCCAGCAGTTTTCTGTTTTCTACTATGAACTCGGCTCTCTTTTGAGGATACCTGTGTCCAACCTCTCTCAGTTTCTCCGCGAGTTCCTCAAGGGGAAGATGCACAAAACCCTTTCCGATTTCTTTCTGCGCTCTAATTCCACCTTCCGCACTCCAGTTGGCTGTGAGAACACAGAAAGAGAGTTCACAGAAGAGATCCTCTTCTGTTCCTTCTTCGCCCAATCTTTTGAACTCTTCGAACCGCTGTTCAACGAGCGGTTTTGCTTCTTCTCGTATCCTTTCAAGTTCTTTCAGCAGTTCTTCCAAGTTCTCACTCCCACTCTATAGTTGCAGGCGGTTTTGAAGTTATATCGTAGACCACTCTGCCGATACCTTTCACTTCTCTTGTGATCCTTCTTGCTGCCTCGTCCAGTATATCATGCGGAATCCTGGACCAGTCTGCGGTCATCCCCTCCACGCTGTTCACGGCTCGAAGCGCCACCACGTACTCATACGCCCTCGCGTCACCCTTCACGCCTACGCTTTTTATAGGAAGAAGAACCGCAAACGCCTGCCACACTTTATCGTAGTAGTCATGCTTTCTGAGAGTTTCTATGAATATGTAGTCCGCTTCTCTCAGGATTTCGAGCTTTTCTTCCGTGACCTCTCCCAGCACCCTCACGGCGAGTCCAGGGCCAGGGAACGGATGCCTGTTTATGATCCTGTCCGGTATGCCGAGATACTTTCCTACTTTTCTCACCTCGTCTTTGAAGAGGTCTCTGAGGGGTTCTACCAGTTTCAGGTTCATCTTCTCTGGAAGACCGCCCACGTTGTGGTGGCTCTTTATCTTCGCAGTCGTCTTTCCGGATGCGGCGCTTTCTATGACGTCTGAATAGATCGTTCCCTGAACAAGAAATTCCACATCGTGTTTTTTCGCTTCCTCTTCGAACACTCGTATGAATTCTTCTCCTATGATCTTCCTCTTCTTCTCCGGATCCGTGACTCCTCTGAGTTTTTCGAGAAATCTCTTCCTGGCATCCACAACAACCAGATTCATGTCGAAGTGTTCCTTGAAGACTCTCTCCACTTCTTCTCGCTCGTTCTTTCTGAGAAGGCCGTGGTCCACGAAGACACACACGAGGTTCTTTCCTATCGCTCTGTGCACGAGGACCGCTGCAACGGAAGAATCTACCCCTCCAGAAAGCGCGAGGATCGCTTTTTTGTTCCCTATGGTCTCTTTGATGTGTCTTATTTTCTCTTCCACGAGGTCTCCTATCTTCCAGTTTTTCTCAAGCTTACACACATTGAAGAGGAAGTTGGAAATCATACGATCACCGTACTCGGTGTGGTGCACTTCCGGGTGGAACTGGAGCAGCCAGAACCTTTTTCCATCTGTGGCAGCGGCGATCACACCCGTTTCGGACACAGCGATCGGGTGGAACCCTTCCGGAAGTCTCACCACCTCATCGCCGTGGCTCATCCAGACGTGAACCTTCTCCGGAATTCCTTCGAATATCGGATCCCTCGAGAGCTCCACGAGGGTTCTTCCGTACTCCCCTCGTCCTCTCCTGACCTCTCCTCCTAGTTCTTTCACGATCAGCTGCATTCCATAACAAATAGCGAGTACTGGGCCTTTGTATTCTTGGAACCACTCTGGAAGCTTTGGGGCGTCCTCTTCATAAACGCTTCTTGGACCACCGGAGAGGATCACGGCGTCTACTTTTGAAAGGTCCACCTTGTCATCGGGGAAAACCACTTCGGAATAGACCTCGTTTTCTCTGATCCTTCTCGTTATGAGTCTGGAATACTGAGAGCCGTAATCCACGACGAGTACCAACTCGATCCCTCCCGGTTTCTTTTGATACTATTAAATCATATTCAGATTTAACTCAATGGAAATTTGTGTTGAAGGAAAAAGTTCTAAAATCGAAGTTCAGGAGGGATCGAATTTGATTGGAAGACTGTTCTTCCTTTTCTTGAGGATCTCCGCCCTCACCATAGGTGGAGGATACGCCATGATTCCCGTGATGAAATGGGAACTGGAAAGATCCGGCCTTTTGACGGAGAAAGAATTCTTTCGTATCGTGAGCACAGCTCAGGTGGTACCGGGTCCTATCGCCTTCAACACTGCGGTGCTTGTGGGAAGGAGACTCGCAGGTATCTACGGTGCGATCGCCTCTGGATTGGCCGTTGTGCTACCACCGTTTTTTGCCATAGTTGCGGTTGCAGAAGTGATACGCGCTCTTTCAGGAATCAGCTACGTTCGGAGTTTTCTGAGAGGTGCTTACGCTTCCATAATCGGACTTGTAGGGAGTGTTCTGTACCGGCTTGTGAAAAACCAGCGCTGGAATCTCTACAGAGCCGTTATGATAGGAGTAGCGGTTTTCGTTCTGCTTCTCAATGGATCCCTCGTGATTCCGGTGGTCATTTTGCTCGTTCTGCTTCTGTATCTGAAGGAGGTATGAACCTTGCTGAAACTCGCCTTCATTTTTCTGAAGATCGGTTTTCTTTCTTTTGGCGGTGGATGGGCGATCGTTGGAATACTCAAGAACGAACTCGTCACCGGTGGCTTTCTCTCTCCTGAGGAGTTCTCTCAGGCGGTTTCGATCGCTCAAATGACTCCAGGTCCCGTTGCGATAAACCTGGCAACTTACACGGGATACAAATTCTTTGGTCTGATAGGTGCTGTGTTGAACACACTCGCTTTCCTTGGGGCTCCCATTCTGGTTATCACCACTGCTATTTTCCTCAGAAAATACGTGAAGCTTCAGAGAGTGAGGTTGATGAAAGCGCTCGAAGGGGCCACCACAACCCTTTTGATCGTGACGCTCCTTTCGCTTCTCAGTTCCGTTCAGAATCCTGTGTTGATCCTGCTTTCTGCTGCCGCTTTTGTGTGTTCTTTCTTCAAGGTGCACCCTCTTTTCATCATTTTTGGGTGTGGAGTGATCGGAGCGATCCTCGGTTTCTGATAAAATATCACAGGAAAAGGAGGTGCTGAGAGTGGCAGAACTCTCGACGAGATACAATCCAGCTGAGATAGAGACCAAATGGTACAGATACTGGGAAGAAAAAGGCTACTTCACACCGAAAGGTGTCGGAGAGAAATTCTCCATTGTGATACCGCCTCCAAACATCACCGGAAGGATCCACATGGGGCACGCTCTGAACATAACTCTCCAGGATATCGTGGTCAGATACAAGAGAATGAAAGGGTACGATGTCCTCTGGGTACCCGGAGAAGACCACGCGGGTATCGCTACGCAGAACGCGGTGGAAAAGTTCCTTCTTCAAACACAGGGAAAGACGAGGGAGGAAATCGGAAGAGAAAAGTTCCTTGAGATCACCTGGGAGTGGGCTAACAAATACAGGAGGGAAATAAGAGAACAGATAAAGGCTCTTGGAGCCTCGGTGGACTGGACAAGGGAGAGGTTCACACTGGACGAGGGGCTTAGCAGAGCCGTAAGGAAGGTGTTTGTTGAGCTCTACAGGAAGGGTCTGATATACAGAGGAAAGTACATAGTGAACTGGTGTCCAAGGTGTAAAACGGTGCTCTCGGACGAGGAAGTCGAACACAAGGAACACAAGTCCAAACTCTACTACGTGAAGTATCCCGTCAAAGATTCCGATGAGTACATCGTTGTGGCAACCACAAGACCCGAGACGATGCTCGGTGACACGGCCGTCGCCGTTCACCCGGAGGATGAAAGGTACAAAAACTTCGTCGGTAAGACGCTCATTCTTCCGCTCGTTGGAAGAGAAATACCCGTTGTCGCGGACAAGTACGTTGACCCGAAGTTCGGAACGGGTGCGGTGAAGGTAACCCCTGCGCACGACCCGAACGACTATCTCATAGCTCAAAGACACAACCTTCCAATGATAGAAATCTTCGATGACAACGCGAGGATAAACGAAAACGGTGGAAAATACAAAGGACTGGACAGGTACGAGGCGAGAGAGAAAATAGTGAAGGATCTTGAAGAACAGGGCTTTCTCGTCAAGATAGAGGATTACACTCATTCTGTTGGGCACTGCTACAGATGTGACACGGTGATAGAACCGAAGCTTTCCGACCAGTGGTTCGTTTCCACAAAACCGCTTGCCAAAAGAGCTATTGAGGCCGTAGAAAATGGAGAGATAAGGTTCTTCCCGGAGAGATGGACGAAGGTCTATCTGAACTGGATGTACGAAATCAGGGACTGGTGTATCTCCAGACAGCTCTGGTGGGGCCACAGGATTCCCGTCTGGTACTGTCAGGATTGCGGCCATCTGAACGTCTCCGAAGAAGACGTGGAAAAGTGCGAAAAGTGTGGCTCCAAAAATCTGAAACAAGACGAAGACGTACTCGATACGTGGTTCTCCTCCGCACTCTGGCCGTTCTCGACCCTCGGCTGGCCCGAAGAAACCGAAGATCTCAAGAGGTATTACCCAACCGACCTTCTCGTTACGGGTTTTGACATCATCTTCTTCTGGGTCGCAAGGATGATCATGATGGGATACGAGTTCATGAACGACAAGCCTTTCAGTCATGTGTACATACACCAGCTTGTCAGGGACAAGTACGGAAGGAAGATGAGCAAATCCCTCGGAAACGGTATCGATCCTCTCGAGGTGATAGACGAATACGGTGCCGATCCGATGAGATTCACCCTCGCGATACTCGCCGCTCAGGGAAGAGACATAAAGCTCGATCCGAGGTACTTCGACGCTTACAAGAAGTTCGCGAACAAGATATGGAACGCCACGAGGTTTGTTCTGATGAACCTTGAAGATTACAAAGAAGTTCCTCTCGAAAACCTCAAGACAGTCGACAAATGGATTCTCACGAGACTCAACAAAACGGTGGAAGAAGTCACAAACGCTCTCGAGAACTACGACTTCAACATCGCAGCAAGGACCATTTACAACTTCTTCTGGGATGATTTCTGTGACTGGTACATAGAGGCTTCAAAGCCGAGGTTGAAGACCGAAGAGAGGTACCTTGTTCAGACGGTGCTTGTGAAGGTGCTGGATGCGTCCTTGAGACTCCTTCACCCGTTCATGCCGTTCCTCACAGAAGAACTCTGGCAGAAACTTCCTGTGGCCGGTGAATCCATAGCGATAGCGAAGTGGCCAGAGGTCGAGAGAGAACTCATCGATGAAACCGCAGAGAAGGAATTCACCAGGCTCATGAACATGGTGCGTGGTGTCAGGAATGTGAGGGCTGAGATGAATCTGCCGCAGTCTCAGAAAGTGAAGGTGTACATCAAGGGTTACGAGATCACGGAAGAGGAAAAACTTCTTCTCGAAACCCTTGGAAACATAGAAGAAGTGAGTTTCGTGAACGAAAAACCACCGAAGACAGCAACAGCCTACGTTGAGGAAGAAATAGAGGTCTACGTGGATCTTGGAGGGCTCATAGATTTCGAAAAGGAAAAAGAGAGATTGAAACAGATCATGGAGAAGATCCAGAAAGAAATAGATCGTCTGGAGAAGAAACTCGCAAACAAAGACTTTGTCGAAAAGGCACCTGAGGAAGTGATCGAAGAAACGAAAGAAAAACTCAACACCAACAGGGAACGTCTCGCAAGGCTCGAATCCATCCTCAGAGATCTAGAATGAAAAAGAGGGGCCAAAGCCCCTCTTTGTTTTTCAGTGATGTTCGTGGTGGTGATGATCGTGAACTTCGTAGTCTGAATCTTTCAGTTGTCCTGAGAGATACTGGTTCACCACTTCTTTCACCGTTCCAGATGCACCCCTTATCACTTTTACACCCATGGCTTCGAAGGCAGCGATGGCTCTTCTTCCGATACCTCTCACTATCACCAGCTCCGCTCCTTTTTCTTTCACAAAATTTGGGACAGCACCGTGAACATGATCCTGTGCAAGAGGGTTTTCTTCAACACTGATATCCACTATCGTGTTGTCCTTCACCTTCACGAATGCGAAATACGGTGCCCTACCGAAGTGTTCCGATATGGGAGAATCTTTTCCTCTGTTTTCGGAGACGGGAATGGCTATGATCATTGTCTCACCTCCTCTCAGGGTTCGGGTTTGGTTTCCGTTTCCTTTGGTGACAGATGATCTTCGGCCAGGAGAGGCTTTATTATCTCAAAGGCTTTCTTCACAATTTTGTTCTGCGCAACCAGCTTTTTTATATAGGAAGCATCGGGGAAACTTATCGCTCCTGTTGGACAAAGGTTCATGCACGTCTGACACGCGACCATACAGTTGTAAGGACGCGCCACTATCACTTTTCCCTCTTTTTTGTCGAAGTCGAACACTCGTCTTCCGCAGGTTACAAAGCAGATTCCACATGTCACACATTTATCGTAATCGATGGTTGGGTACCACTCTATTTCTTTCCTGTCCACGCCCCACCATGGGACTTTAGAAAGATCACGAACTTCTCGACCAAGGGCATCCTTTCCAATCAACGGAGCGTTCTTTGCCTCTGCCATAGTCTTCCCTCCCCGTTTTGTTCTTCTTCGTGGTAAGGGAAGGGGACATCAATACCCGCACCACCAGCACTGACAGACCTTTCTCACGACTCTCACCTCAGGGAAATTATATACTTTTTGCATATATTTGGTCAAACAAAAAATTGCAGAGTTTGGGGAATTTTTCTTGACCATTAAATCAGAAAGATCATCGATAATGACTATTCAAAGAAAAAAAGGATAGTATGCAAAGAAAATTTTAATGATAAAATTATCACAAAGACATTCAAGGGGGAAACAGTATGAGATTGAAAGTTTCTTTTCAGGCGATGGAAAGCACTATTCCGTTGAATTACAACTATTTTCTTTCTTCTTTCATCTACAAGAGATTGGCTTCACAGAATGAAAACTTTGCCAGATTCCTTCACGAGAAGGGTTATGGGAAGAGGTTCAAGTTTTTCACTTTTTCACAACTTTTCTTTGAAAATTCCAGAGTCAGCGGTGAGAAAATATTAATATTTCCAGGAAAGGGGTGGTGGTACATCTCATCACCAGTTATTGAGTTCGTCAGGTACATGTTTTCTTCTCTCTCCGAAGATCCCGTGATCAGGGTGGAAAAAACAGAGTTCATCGTGAAATCCATTGACATCGAAAATTCTCTTCCTGATCAGTCGGAGTACCACTTTGTCATGCTGTCACCACTTGTGGTCAGTGTACCAGAAGAAAACAACGGAAAGCTTTACCACAGGTATCTTCATCCGGAAGAAGAAGAGTTCTACGAAGTTTTCAGAAAGAATCTTGTGAAGAAGTACAGGGCTTTTTACGGAAAAGAACCAGAAGGCACTGTTGAAGTCATTCCCGATTGGGATTACATCAAATCACGTCAGCGGATAACCAAAAGGATCAAATTGAAAAACGCGTTCGTCAGAGCTGTGGTTTTCCCGTTCAAAATCAGGGGCGAGAAAAAACTTGTAGAGATCGGCTATGAAGCGGGTTTTGGAGAGAAAAATAGCATGGGATTCGGAATGGTAGCCTTGAAAAAATATGAGAGGTGAAAAGATGGGCGAAGTTGTAAAACTGGTTACATTTCTTGGCCTGGGTAAGTATGAAGAAAGCGAAATTAAAATTAATGGGAATCTTTTAGATGGGTGTGTAAAAAATGATGGCTCCCAGGATATTTTTTGTGTTCGACAATCGATTTTCCCACTAGCATTAATTGAATATCTGAATCATATAGGAAAACAAGTTGAAACAATATTCTTCCTAACAAAAACCGTGAAAGAAAGCAAAACATGGGATGAGTGTAGAAGATTTTTGAGATCAAATATTAAAGATTTTGAAATACCGGAAGGAGAATCTTCAAGTAACTTGATGAATTTCCTTGTAAGAAACCTTGTGGAAAATTTGGAAGAAGGGGACAGAGTTATACTGGATGTTACTCATTCGTTCAGAAGTATTCCATTGATGGCAAGTGTAGTAGCCCTGTACCTTAAAGAGGCCAAAGATGTTAATGTGAGTGTAGTTTACGGCAAGTACAATAAAGAAACAAAAGTAACAGAGTGCGAAGATTTGACCCCACTAACTAAAGCTACATCATGGATATATGCTGTTCGATTGTTCAAAGAGTATGGATATGCGAAAGAACTCGCTGATTTGATAAAAAAGAGAAATGAAGAAATATACAGGAGAAGTCAAAGTTCGAAAAAACCAAAGCTACTTGGTTCTATGTCTCAAAAACTTCAGGATCTTTCGTCTTCTATACGTCTTGGATCCATAGTAGCCATAAGGAAGAATTTAACCAATTTCTTCAATTTTATTGATAGAAATAAAGCAAGAATAAGAGAGGAGACGGAGGTTTTTGTTCCAGAGATTGCGGCTCTCTTAGATGGGATCGAAAAAAGATACAGGGTTATACATGTGAAATCGGAGAATTTTGAACTGAGCGAAAAAGAATTGGAATCTGAAAAAGAGTTACTGGATTTCTATCTTCAAACAGGAGATTTAGGTATGGCTCTTCGTTTGGCAAGAGAATATCTTATAAATGTCTATTTGATGTCTGGAGGGGAGAAGAGTGATTTCTTGGATAGAAATGTTAGAGAGTCTGTGAGCATTTCAACGTTTGGTTATGATACCATCCTTCAGGCAAGAAATCATGTTGCTCATTTCGGATTCAACAAACTCCAGCTTCCCTCCTTGAAAAAGATAGAAGATCACCTGAAAGTGCTTGTTCAAACCCCACCGGAACAACTTCTGGAGTCTGCGAGAAAAACTCAGCGAAACAGAAAAAGAGCTCTTCTCACTCCTCTCGGTACGACAAAAGGTGCTTTATACACCGTTCTGAAAAAAATTTCACCTGATCTACTCCTGGTTATAACTTCAAAACAGGGAAAAGCTATTCTTTCAGAAATTCTGGAGAAAGCTGAATTCAAGGGTGAATTTAGGGTAATCCTTCTCGAAGACCCTTTTATGGGTGTAAGTGAAATAGATCGAGTAGTATCCGAAATCAAAGAACATCTTTCTGACGTGGATGAAGTGATCGTCAATCTCACAGGTGGAACCACTTTTCTTACGTACGTTATCGAGCGTGCCAAAAATCAAATTAGATACGGAAGAAAAGTAAAAACTATCCTGGCTGTGGACAAGAGAACTTACGAAGAACAAAAGCAGAATCCTTTTGTGGTGGGTGAAATTCTGGAGCTTGATTGAGAAAAGGAGGTGAATCTTCCTTGAAAGACAGAGAAGAGCTTGTTGTTGGGGCTCTCCTGCACGACATAGGAAAGGTCGTAAGAAGGGCGGGGGATGACAGAAGACATCAGATTGCCGGATACGATTTTACAAACAAAGTGAAGAAATTCGCTGTAATTCAGGATTACATTCACTACCATCATGAAAAGGATCTTCTGAAAAAAAGTTTGGAAAACGAAAAGGTTTGGTACGTGTGCTTCGCAGACAACCTCTCGAGCAAAGAAAGAATGACCGAAGATCAGAAGTTTGAAGAACTTCGAAGAATGGTCAACCTCCTCTCAAAGATCCCGGAGGGGGAATCTTCCAGAAACGTCACTTACTTTCCTGCAAAACCAGCCAACGAAGTGGTGGAAGCGGTAAAGGATATGAAAGAAGATCAGAAAACCTACGAGGATCTCTACAGGAGATTTGTCGAAGACGCTCAGAAGATTTCTCCCACACCAGAAGACGTTCAGGAGATTTTTCCCACACCAGATGATGTGAATTTTCTCACTTACAAGTACTTCTCGTTCATTCCTCAGGAAACAAGAGTGGAAGGAGACATGGATATATCGCTCTACGACCATCTGAAGGTCACGGCTATGCTTGCTCTCTCGCTCTATGACTACGCAAAGGAAAACGACCTCAAATTTGAATCCTACCAGGAGATGAAATCACACTTTGAGAATTCCAACGTGAAACCCTTCCTACTTGTTGGGGGAGATGTCTCCGGGATACAGAATTTTATTGCCAACGTCTCTTCAAAAGGAGCTCTCAGATCCTACAGAGGAAGGAGTTTCTTCATAGAAATTCTCCAGGAAGTCGTTGTGGATGAGATTCTTGATAAAACAGGCTTTTACAGGACAAACGTTCACTTCATAGGAGGAGGACATTTCTACCTTGTCCTTTCCAACACAGAGAAGGTGAAGAAAGCCCTCGAAGAGATCAGAAACGAGCTGAACGAATGGTTCAGAAATAGGGGTCTTTCACTCCACCTTGTGATCGAATCTGTTGAATTTTCGGTGAAAGACGTGGAAGACATGTCCAAGGTTTTCAAGAAGATCGGTGAAAAGTTGAACGAAAGAAAATACAGAATGTACACAGAAAAAGACCTCGAAGCGATCTTCCCCGATGATTTGAATCTGATCCAGGAGAAGGGAAACCACACCTGCAAAATCTGTGGAAACAGAGTAGACAAGCTCTTTTCCATTCGAGAAGGAGAAGAAGAAATCGCCTGTGACTTCTGCAAGGAAATGTACGAGCTTGGAAGAGAACTTCTTGAAGAGTCTCACGTGTATCTTGCTGAAAGGAAGAATGGAAAGTTCGAGATTTTTAAGAGAAAATTCGATTTCTCGAGAGAACCGGGAGAGGGTTTCAGCTACAAGTTGAGAAGGATATACGAATTCTCGGAAAAAGAAAAGAACGTCAGAAGAATACAGGTGGTGACGTATTTCAAAGAACAGGAGTTCGAGAAAATCGCAGAAAAAGCACCTGGCAAAAAAATAGCGAGCCTCCTTGTTGACGTTGACAACCTTGGAAAGATCTTTCTCAAAGGTTTAAAGAAAAAGACCCTTTCCAGATACAGCACCCTCTCAAGGCTCATGAGCTTTTTCTTCAAAGAAAGAGTAGAGAGTATTGTTGAAGGAAAGAACGTTATGGTGATTTATTCCGGCGGAGACGATCTCTATCTGGTTGGCGGATGGAACGATGTTCTGGATGTGGCAAAAGAGTTGAGAGAGGCGTTTGGAAGATTCACAACGAACGACTTCATGACGTTCTCCGCGGGATACGTGATCACCGATGAGAAAACGAGTATGAGCCTCATAAGAGAAATGTCTGAAAGAGCCGAAAGCGCTGCCAAGAAATCCGGGAAGAACAGCATAGCATTTTCGAACAGAAACTACTATGCGGTAAAGTGGAACACCTTCTTCGAAATGTACAACTTTTATCAAGAGTTGAAGGAAATAGCAGACAAAGTGGACAGAAGTGTCATTAGAAAGGCTTTGAATCTCACAAGAGAAGAGTCTCCTCTGAACAAAGCCTTCCTCGCCTACATAGAAGCAAGGGAGAACAAAGACGAAGACAAAAGAGTGGCAAATCTCATGAGAGAGAACATAGATCACCTCGGTGAAAACGCCTTGAATGTAATCCTCCAGTTTGTGGATCTTCTCTCAAGAAAAAGCTGAAGGAGGGATGAGCGGTGGCAGTTTCTCAGAGCGTTTCTCTCAAAGAAGATTTGAAGGACCTTGTGAAAAAGGCAGAGGAAATCGGAAGGGAACTTTCTGGAAAGCTGAAGACAAACCAGCTTAGAAAGTTTCATGGTCACTTAACCAAAATCTGGAGCAACTACATCTACAAAAAGAAGGACTACAGGGATAACCCAGAGAAGTTCAACGAAGAGATCCTTAACGAGCTTCACTTCATGAAAATATTTCTTGCATATCAGGTTGGAAGGGATATCGAAGGTATCAAAGAATTGAAGGAAATACTTGAACCTCTCATAAACGAGATAAAGACTCCTGACGAGTTTGAGAAATTCAAAAAGTTCTACGATGCAATCCTTGCGTATCACAAATTCCATTCTGAATCCGAAAAAAGCAACAGAAGGACAGCTAGAAGATAAGGAGGGATGAGCGGTGGAAAGGCCGATACTCGGAAAGTACATCATAAAGGGAAAGATCATTCTGGAAACAGGTCTTAGGATCGGAGGTCAGGAGCTCGGTGTGAACATCGGTGGTATAGACAATCCCGTTATCAGAAATCCTCTCACGGGAGAACCCTACATCCCCGGAAGCTCTGTGAAAGGAAAGATGAGAAGCCTGATGGAAAGGTTGTTGAATCTGGATATATCTGGGAACAAGGTAAGAAGACACGAATGCGAAGATAAGGAATGTAAAGTTTGCAGGGTGTTCGGTTCGACTTCGACTTCGAAAAATGGAAACAACATCCCTTCACGCCTTCTTGTCAGAGACGCGTTCCTCACAGAAGATTCAAAAACAAAACTCCTCAGCATGGAGACCGACCTTCCATACACGGAATGGAAAACAGAGAACGCACTGGACAGAGTCACCTGTAAAGCCGATCCGAGAAGCTTTGAAAGAATTCCCGCAGGTGCGGAGTTTGAATTCGAGATCATCTACACAGCAGAGAACGAAAAGCACATAAAGGAAGACCTCGAAAATATAGCCACAGCTCTGGAGCTTCTCGAAGACGACTATCTCGGTGGAAACGGAAGCAGAGGATACGGAAAAGTGAAGTTCAGTATAGAAAAAGTGATCTTCAAGAGCGCCGATTACTACAAAGGAGAGGGAACACCCGTAGAAAAAGAGGTCAAAGGTGGTGTTGAGGGTTTTAAGAAAGCCATTCCCGAAATCGTGAAAGGGTGATAGGAGTGCGCCTTCTGGTGAAGATGAGTTTCAGAAGTGGTTTCAGGGTGGGTAGGGGGAACGAAACCGATTCCACCCTCCCCACCATCCATTCCGATACCATCTACGGTGCTGTCGTGTATCACGCTTTCAAGTGGTCTGAGAAAGCCGAAGACTTCGCAAAGAAGTTGAAGGTCTCTTCTCTTCTGTTCATTCGCGGTGATCGCCTTCTTGTTCCAAAACCTTTTCTTTACAACACCTATTCATTGGAAGAAGATGAGGAAAGTCCAAAGGATTTGAAGAAAGCAAGTTACGTTTTCCTGGACAAGCTTGCTAATTATCAGTCGATAAAGAAAGCGAGCGGTGCTGTCTGCAAGGAAAATCCGGTGGAGATAGTGAGGGTTCCAAGAAATTCCCTCGACAGGATAACGAGTTCCTCCAATCTCTACTTTGTGGAAGTTGCTTTCGTAAAAGAGGGGTTCACCCCAGCATTTCTGGCAGAATTTCCCGATGAATACGAGGGGCTTTTCAAAACAGCCGTCAAATCTCTGGGAGACAGCGGAATAGGCGCTGACTCAACTTACGGATACGGGCTTTTCGATGCTGAGTTCGAAAATGCTCCAGATTTACCGGAAGAGGGTGAGTACTATCTAACCCTGTCGCTGTTTGTACCTTCTGCAGAAGAGAGATCAAAGATGAACGAAGGATACTACAGGGTAGTAAAAAGACGTGGCGTGAAACACGACGAAATGAAAGTGAAGAAAGAGCTTTTCTATGTTCAGGAAGGTTCTGTGTTTCCTTTCAAGCCAGAGGGCCGTGGGGTGTTGAAGATAGAGGACTATTTTGTTCAGACGTCGCCACTCTGTGTGGCCTTCGGTGGTGATAAGAAATGAAGGTGACTCTCAAAACACTGACCCCCCTTCACATAGGAAGCGGTGAAAAATATCCTCCTTGCAATCTCGTTGTTCTGAAAGAAGAAGACAACAAAAAAACAGCTGTGAGGCTTACCACAAGAAAATTTCTTGAAGTTTTGGAGAAACACCCTGAAATCAAGCAAAACATCTCTGAAAATATCTCTAAACCCCTCAGTTTTAAAGAAGTAGAAAACGTGGAGGATGGAGTTTTCTATGAAGTAAGCCTCTACTCAGATTTCTCAACTGGAAAAAGAAATCCGGAGATTCCTGAAGTTGTTCACCATCCCGACGGAAGCGTTTATGTCCCAGGAAGTTCGTTGAAAGGTGCTATAAGACTTGCACTCACCTGGCACGTTTTGAGGAACAACAGGAATCTTCTTGAAGAATTCCGCAAGAGGGTACAGGAAGATATTAAAAATCATAAAAAAAATCATAAAAGAACATTCTACGGGACCAATGAATTTCTGAATGGATTGTTCAGATTCGATCCAAGAGGGATCAACACCGACTACTTCCGCTTTCTCAGAATTTCTGATTCTCAAACACTGAAAACCCAGGTGGTTGTGCACGATGTCGGGATCTTCTACGTAGCTCGTCCCAACACTCACCCCAGAACTTTCTCTCTGGAGTTTGTTCCTATCAACAGAGATTTCGTCTTTGATGTGAGGTTTGTGAAAGAAGAATACGATTACTTTCTCACACACGTGAGAAAACACTACAGAGTAGAACTTCCCAAAAGTATTGAAGAGATCTTTTCGATCGTGAACGAGTTCTACTCCGAAGTTTTCAAGTTCGAGAAAGAACGCTTTGAAAAGGCAAAGGAGAATTTTAAAGGATTTGACACCAGCAAGATCGAAGAGAGATTCCAAAAGATAGAGAAAGTGCTTCAAAGCAAGAAGTACGTACTCATACACGTAGGATACGGAGGAGGACTCATGGCAAATTCGCTCTTCATTCTCCTTGACGAGGAAACAAGAAAGCAGGTGAGAAACATCATAAAGAACCATGGAAAAGACGAAGCTCCTCTCACGAGGAGATACCTCGTTCAGAGTGAAAACAACAGTTACAGAGTGATATCTCCGATAGGATGGTGCGCGCTGTGGTTGGAAGATTCCCAATCTACGTAGAAGAAGAGTTCATATCGGATGAAAAGAAGTGGGAGTTTGTCCTCTCAAAAATCGAGTCCATCGATCCAGCGGTGGCTTCCTTCGTGGAAGAAGCACCGGATGGAACAATGAGGGTGATCGGTCCGTTTCGGGCGAGGAGTGGTTACGCTCTTGTTATCTCCTCGCCCCTTTCTTCGCTCTTTCACTTCTTGGTTCTCAACGTTCCCCGTGTTTTGAACGCAGTCGTGAAACCCGGAAGAGCCTACGTCGAAATATACGAAAAGAGAGATCTTTTCGACTCACCCGGGGTGTTCACTTTGAAGGTGAAAGGAGCAAAGGGTTTCTCACTGAAGCAGACGAAAGAAGACATGAAACTCTTCCTCGGTGTCGAGGTTGAACCTGCCTTTCAGCCGGTTTCTCTGAGAAGCACAAAAAACGGTGTTATCATGACCTTGAAAACCCTCACCCCTGAAACAACCGCTCTGGTGAAACTCTCGAGGCTTTGCGGTACCGGTGAGAACAGAAGGTACGGACATGGAGATGTGGAGATCTACAGGATCGTTGAGTGATTTAAGTTACAGGTTTTGCCTATCAAAACGTTTTCTGTGATGAATGGTATCCCAAGGTATACGATGTTATCAAGTATAGTCTTGTTCCTCTTTATATCGAGAAGGTCGTAAGCCTTCCACATTTCATCAATACATTTCTTCAGTTGGGGTCTCAGTTCGGATCGCGCCTTTTCAAGGTCACCGTTGTATTTCTTGACGAGCGGGTTGAACACGTTTTTTCTCTTATCCTTTTCAAAGTCATCCAGTGCGTCTATGATGTAGAGCCATTTTCCAAGGGACAGACCAAGGTAGTAAAGAATTTTTCTCTGGGTTTCTTCCTTAACCATTTTGCTGAGGATTGTTCCAACTATTTTGCCCTGTTTTTCTGCGAGGATTTCGAAATCTTGTTCCTTTCTTTCCATTTCGTAGAAGTTCTCAAAAAGTCTGGATATTTCGGGATCTTTCTTCAAAAAAGCGCTTGCAAATAGATAAACAGGATTTTTTCTGTCTATGTAGTTGTCTTTCAACTTTTCACGGAGGAGAGCAACGAAGATACGAGCCACTTCGTCTATTTCACTCGAGGAGTAAAAATCCACCTTTTTGAGGGTGAAGATGCAGAGTTCTCTTTTTCTTTTCAAATCGCTGTTGTTCAGACTTGAAAAAAGAAGTCCAAGTGATGCGGCTTCGTAGGTGAGGAGGAAACGCGGAATGATTGAATACTTTTTCAAAGCTTTGCAGACACCGCAGTAGTACCTTCTAAATTCTTCGTACTCCTTCACTTTCAGTTCGCACTTCAAGGGTTTGATATATCCAAACATCAATTTTTCCTCCTGATGATTCTGAGAAATTCTTGAAGGATCCTGTTGTACAGGTAGTCGTAGACAAAGAACGCAACCTGAACTCCAAGAAAGCCGAGTGCGTAGAGAAAAAAGGAAACATCAGGTAGTTCAGCATTGAAGAATTTTGAGGCAAAAAGCACCAAAAGCAGTGTAGAAGCGTTCAAGTAGAGAAACCTGATGAGAATCGGTTTCTTTCTGAGAAAACCGTAAAAAGAAAGCACGAAAAAGAGCGAAGCATAGCCTGGATTAGGAACAAGAAGAAACACAAGAACATTCGTAGCGATTATGATTGGAACAGATCCGACCCCGAAAAGTTCCACAAGAACCCCTGTGAAAACACTGCTCAAAGCGGCAAAGAATATCTTGCTCTTCGTGAAGTTTCCAATGTAGAGTAGAAGAACAACGAGAGCGGAAATGAGCCCCCCATAAGCGACTTTCTTCACATGCAAGGGATGCAGTCCCCCCCCGCACGCTTCACAGCAGGTATCTGTACACCACGCACACCCAAGACATGCAAGTATGTCACGGCAGTCGTCGTTCCCTCTGTATCTGTATCCCATGGAATAGAACGTGTTAAACACATTTTCCTGCCTGGGCGTTTCTGAAAACTCACCACTCATCAATACAGCGTACGCTTCGTTGATCTGCTTCATTTTTTCTTCCGCAAGATCCCTGAGAGGATGATCCTTGTATCGGTCTGGATGGTACTTTTTCACCAGCTCTCTGTAAGCTTTCTCTATCTCTTCTTTTGAAGCACCGGGTGGAACACCAAGGACTTCGTAGGGATTCACAAAGATCTCCTCCACGGCGAAAGCTTCTCTGATATTTTAACATCTGGGAGCATTTCAGAAGATGATGTTAGAAAAATCTTTATTAGTCTAATCTTAATGTATTTTATGCATACAAACCAGGTTAGTTCCAATCATTCACAAAGTAGGTGATGTGTGTACTTGGCATTGGAAGATCGATACAGAGTATGCAATTACCGGTAACGAAAAATTTCATGCGCCTTTCTGGTACCGGAAGCTATGCGTTAAAAAGGAATAATGGATGATATGAAGAGACAATATGAAGAGAATTTGTGGTAATCGATGACGTGTAAGTGCTTTGAATTCGAGAAGTTAATAGTTAACTTCTAACACACTGAGGAATACCTTCTTTCATCTATTTGTGAAACATGGAACTAATCGATTTTTACCAGAAACACCCCAAAATGCCCTGACCTAGGTTGATATAATTTATCTTCTGTTTTTTGCTTGTGTTCTTTTCTTGTTTGACTATGCAATTATTCCATTTTTCCAAACAGTACTTGAAGGTGCTCTCTTGTGTGTTAGAATGGTTTATGGAAAGGGAGGATATGGAAGTTCAAAAAACATCTTGCTTTCAGAGTGTGTTTGTGGTATAATTTCTCTTGAACCCAACGGGTTTCAATAGTTCCTTAGAGGTATGGAAACAAGCTTCGCAGTTTCGCTAGGTTCGAAAGAGAAATAGTTTCAATACTTCCTTAGAGGTATGGAAACCCGTAGAAGTAGCTTCCTTCCCAAGTTTTGACCTCAGTTTCAATATTTCCTAAGAGGTATGAGAAAATGAACACTTTCCATTGGTTCTTTTTTATTTAATCCCATGATTCTTTAATATTGAGTTGCCTCTTGTTGAATTTGGAGCAAGATCTCTGCTATCGTATTTTCTAACTTTTGATCTCACTGGATTCTTTATAATTAGGAGGTCTTTACAATGAGAATATTTTTCAGGATCTTTTTTGAAGATAATTCCCAGGGGAGTTTTCCGGTTGACTACAGGCGTATCTTCATGTCCGTGTTGAAGCGGGTCTATGAAGGAACTCCGTTTGAGGAAATAGTACTGTCCCATGATAGAGTTCCAAAGCCGTACGTTTTCAGCGTTGGATTCAAGAGAATAAAGGAAATCTCAGGAGACTCCATTATGTTTGAGTCTCCTGTTTTTTTAATTTCTCTTCATCTATTCCACAGATGGTAGGTTATATGTACAATCATCTTGGTCGCATCAAATCATTTTTTAAGGACGCAGAAATTTCTGTGGATCTTCCCATTCCCATAACAATAACCTCTGAGATAGTAACCTTCAAGATACTTGGAAGCGCCGTACTAACTCGCCCAGAAACAGAAAAGTACTACGTGAATCCTGAGGATGATGATTTTGAAGAGGCTTTGAACCACTCTTTGAAAGTTCGGCTTGATCTTTTGAAGGATCTCCTTGAAAAGTTTGGAGTTAAGGTACCAAAATTCGAACCCATAAGTATCGTGAACAAAAATCTTAAGAAAGTTCCTGTTAAACATTACGGAGGATTTATAGAAGCGTTCTCCGGCACAGTAACACTCTCTGGAAATCCTGATATCCTGAATTTCCTCTACGAAAACGGGCTAGGAGTGAGGACAGGTCAGGGATTTGGAATGCTAAAGGTGGTGAAAGAGTGGCGATAGTTATATATCCGCAGAGTTGGCTTCACAACGCCAATGTCTATGGTTTTTGAAAGTTATAAACGAAAAATCAAAAGAAGGAAGGATTTCTTTCGGTGTCATGGACATTCTCAAGGATGATGGAACAGTTGTTTTGCTGGATGAAATGTTGGATGAGTTGTACGAAAGTGACAATTTTGAAGGAGTGCCCTTTCCTCGACTGTTTGTTTTTATAATGGAAGAAACAGCAAAAAGAGAGGGAAGTATAGAAAAAGCATACAATTGCTTTAAAGGTAATATCGGATATTATGAAAATTATATAGCACAGATTGGCCTTATAGATAAAAAGATTGACGAGCTTTTGCAAAGAGTTGATAATGAACAACAAAGAGAGATTTTATTACAAGTTAAGGAGAAAAAATTAAGATACCGCAAATCAAAAAGAAATCCAAAGAGCTCTTATCAAAGTTTGATGGTAGAGATCTCGAGGAAATTAGAAACCTTTTATTACAGTTTGAAAAAGAAAAATTCAGAAGCCACCTATCAGAAATTATTTGCTCGATATTTAGAAAGCCAAATTTGTCTGGCTCAGAAAGATGTTTCCTCTGTGGAAATCCTTTGGAGGTAAGCGAGAGCATATCTATTCGTCAAAGGAAGCAATTTTCAAGGATTCTTTTCAAAGAATTTTCATCCTCAGAAGGAAAGTTCCCAAATTCATTTTGGAACATAAGCAATGAGTATCACTTATGTGATCTATGTTCCCAACTCGCTTTATTTAGACACTTTGTCTTTCCAAAAAATAGCGAGAAAGAAATCTTTGTAAACGTTCCTTCTTTTAAAGCCATATGGTATTTGAACGAGGCAATAAAAGCTTACAGGGATCTGAATGTAGAACTTTCAGTTTCCAGAGCAGTAGCCGAAGTTCATATGAAACTTCAGAGACTTTTAGGTGTTTGGGAGAGACAAAATGTAGAAATTGTGAACTATGATGGGAAATCTTATAGCGTATACTATATGCCTCAAAGAACCATAGATCTTCTACTGAACACAAGGATAGCTTCTATCTTGAACTTCATAAACAGCATCAAAATTTTTGAAGCAGTCATCTATCCGGAAAGACTAAGCAAACTAATTGAAGTTGAGTATCTCCTGCTAAAGTACATTCTCAAACCAGGAGACAATTCCAAAATAAAAGAATACATAGAAGTATTCGATCCCAAGAAAAAAGGAGATTATGCTCGAGTAATACCCGAACTCTTTCAGGAAGCACGAAATACTTTGGGGGTGGAAACAGTGGTTCCTGTCTGGAAAATGAGAGAACTCGGGAGGGAAGTTTCTCAGCTTTTTGAACGCACCAAATACAGACTTTTAGAGTTGATAAGGCTTGCAAAAAAGGATGAAGTGTATCATTTGCTTTTGAAAACTTACATGGCGAACAAGAAACCATTTCCCGAAGAGCTGAATAGGGTTTTCTCAGAGGACGACGAAAACTTCAAAAATCTAATGTTTTCTTACGTCAGTGGAATAATAAGTGGAGGTGAAGAGAATGAATGATGTGAAGGCGATCACTGCTACTGTGGTTTTCGAGGCTTCCGCTGTGAATAGAGATGAAAATATAGCAAACAACATTCAATCTCTGAAGAAACTTCGGAGAGAAGATGGAGTTTACACTTTCTTCTCTCGTTCCAGTATGAGACATCATATTTTCAATGCCCTTGTCAGAAAACATGGCTGGAAACCAGCTGAAGTTACTAAAGATCAGGACGTTATACAATTCGATATTAAGGAAGAAAGTATCCTGACTTCCGAGGAACTCGACTTTTTTGGATACATGGGAACTTTTAAAGAAGATAAAAGCAGTAAAAAGAAAAACAACGAAGAAAAAGGAGTTTCTCTCTCGAGAAAAGCACCCGTTGGCCTGACAAAAGCAGTTTCTATGGAAAGATGGGAAGGGGACATGGCGTTCTACGCGAATCATGATTTGGTTCAAAGAGCCCGTGAGAAAGGGGAAGAAGCAAATCCCAATCCGTTTTCAAAGGAGGAGCATTTTTCCTTTTATAAATACTCCGTTGTGGTGGATCTTGAAAACATTGGTAAAGATGTAGTTTTCATTACTGAAAAGGAAAAGGAAAAGCTGAAGAAGTTGTTTGGTGTGGATAAGTTGTTTGGTGTGGATATAAAGGAAGGTGAATACCCATTTCAAAAAGGAAAAATACTGATTGAGAAATCTGAAAAAGCTTATAAAATTTCTGTGCTTCTTAATGAAAAAGAAAAACAAAAACGTTTGGGACAGTTCTTCGACGTGATAATGAACGGCTTTGAAATACATTCCTCCACAGAAAGCTGGTGTGTTGCACCTGTGTTCATAATCATAGCTTTCACCAGGCTACCCGTAACACTTTTCAATCCTTATGTGAGGCTCGACAGAGGAAAAATAGACGTTGAAACAATATCCCAGATAGCGAAAGGAAACACAAATATTAAGGATTACAGGATGTGGGGAATACCTTCTATCCTGAAAGGAAGCTCGGAAAAGTTGTGTACAGGATTAAATGATCTGAATGAGTGGTTACGTGAAGTCATTGGAGGCGAAGAGAACTCATGAAGTTGTTAAGGATAGAAATCAGAGCGTCAACCGCTCATTTTGCTATTCCTTTTTTCATCTTTGAAAGAAAAACCTTTCCTATACCGATGTATTCCACCGCAATAGGTCTCATCTGCAACATCCTCAACGATGATTCAAAAATAGAGTCCTTCTTGAACTCAGAATTCTCTATGGCTATTGTGGGAAACCACGAAGGAGTAGTGGAAGAGTACACCTGGCTCAGGAACCTAAAAAAAGACTCTCACATCGAAAAGTTCAAGATTTTAAAGAACAGAGAAATAAACCATGGAATAGAACATCCTGGAGGACAGATGCCGACGAGAATCCAGACTCTTGTGAATCCAAGGATTAATTTGTTCATCAAAGCAAGAGAGGACGTTCTTGAGATGATAAAACAATCTTTGGAGAATTCAGAGTACATTTCAAAGATACATCTTGGAAGATCCGAAGATACAGTTGATGAGATAAATTATGAGTTCGTAAACTGTGAAAAGAAAAAGGTTTTCAGCACAGGTGGTTACACATGGATACCTTCTCCAGAATTCGCTGGCGAAGTTTGCGATAACTATGACGAGCTGTACCAGGAGATAATAGGATCGTCTTATAAGGTATCTTCTATTTACACTATTAAGAACAACAAAAGAGTTTTTGATATTATTCCCGCAAAGCTTTTTTATGGATCCATTCCTCTGGTTCATTTCGATGTTCCTGAAATACTCTCCTGGAATAACATACCCATTTTCCTCGCAAAGATCAGGAAGTCAGATAGAGGGGGATGACCATGCCCAAAATTCTTGCCAAGAGCAACGGTGTTACTCTCAGAGAACACGTAGTGGATTTATTGGAAGTACTGGAGAATCTCCAGGTGGATTCCGGTGTAAAAGAACTTGTTAGGAAAGCTATCCTTTATCATGACTTGGGTAAAGTGATATATGCATTTCAAAGAAAAGTTGGAGGAAATGTCCCGGAAGATGGTATTCCCAATGTTCCACACAGTTTTCTGAGTATAGCATTTATCCCGGAGAATACTCTCAGAGAACTTGGAGAAGGACTTTCTCGCATTTTCCTTTCAGCGGTTCTTTACCATCACTGGCGAGAAACCTATCTTGACTATCTGTTTGGAAGAAAAAAAGAAAGTGTTTGTAAAGCTTACAAAAGACTTCTTGAAGTAGGTGATGAGATAGTTCGACTTCTCAAAGAAGAAATGAGAGATCTCTGTGAAATTGAATTGAACAGACCGCTGTGTGAATACTTATCACATAACTCGATAATTGACAGTGGCTTAGTATTCCCTCCTCATTTGATTTCTCTGCTTCCGAGTATCATCCTCAAGGAGCTGAATATAAAAGATGAAAATTACAAGCGTTACATAATCACCTCTGGAACGGTCATGCGAGCCGATAGATTCGCGTCTTACGTAGAAACGGCTGGAAATAAAGAGCTTCTCAAGAAAGCAGATAAAAGACTGGAAGGAGATCAGCTTGAGACCGTTCGAAGATATTTGGAGAGAATATCCAGCAAAGTGTGGCAACTGGATCTTCTGAAAGATTGTCGGGGAGAAAATATCATACTTGTGGCACCGACCGGAACTGGAAAAACAGAATTCGCCCTGATGTGGAGCAAAGGAAAGACCCTGTTTACTCTTCCTCTTCAGAGCGCAACAAACATGATGTACGAAAGAGTTAAGAATTATTTTGGTGAAGAAAACGTCGGTCTTCTCCATTCCGATTCTGCTGTTTATCTGTTTTTCTCCAGTTTTCTGAAAAACAGTTTTGAAGACAGGGAGGGAGAAGTGCTTCAGATAGTGGAACAATCAAGATTCTTCTCTTATCCTTTCGTAATATCAACGGGGGATCAAGTCTTTCCTTCTGCTTTGAAATATCCAGGATATGAGATGATCTATTCAATCTTAGCTAATTCCTATCTTGTGATAGACGAAATACAGGCTTACTCTCCCGAAGCCGCAGCAATAATAGTCAAGACAGCTGAAGATGTGAAACTACTCGGAGGGCGCTTCTTGATAATGACAGCTACACTTCCTGGATTCATCAGAAATGAGATCTTAAAAAGAGCTGAACTGGAGGAAAAGAATATAAAAGATGTTTACGAGAGTATTCCTCAGGGAAATTTGCTACGAAATTTGGTTAAAGTTGAAAGAAGCTTGGATCCCGTGGAAAAAGCTGTTGAATTTTTCAAAGAAGGATGGAGGGTTTTGATTGTAAGAAATACTGTACGAAATGCGATAGAAACTTACCGAAAACTTGTAGAAGAACTGGGAAAAGAGGACGTTCTACTGATACATTCCCGGATGACTCTGGAGGATCGAAGAAAGGTGGAAAAAACCTTGGAAGATTACCGACCAGGAGAGAAGGGAAGAAACATTATACTCGTATCAACGCAGGTTGTAGAGGCTTCAATGGACATTGATTTTGATATTCTGCTTACGGATATAGCACCAGCGGATTCTCTGGTGCAGAGAATGGGGAGAATCTGTAGGAAAAGGGAGTGGACTGAAGAATTTCCAAATACTTTCATATACGCCGGTAGTAATGAGAAAGAGCGAAAGGAGCTTATAACTGGAGTTTACAGCGAGGAAGTGGTATCTGCAACTTTAAAATCGCTAAAAGATATGTTTGACATAGAAAAACCATTTAAGCTGGATGAGTTATCGAAAAGAAAATGGGTGGAAGATACCTATCAAGCACTTTCTCAAGAGAGTAACTATTTAAAGAAATTCCGTGAAACTCTTGATGTTTTAGATAGTGGTTATTCTTCAGAAAAAAAGCATGAAGCTCACAAAATTTTCAGAAGGGTAGCATCGATGAGTGTTGTTCCAGAAAATTTGAAAGAAGATCTTAAGTGTGAACTGAAGAGTGTATTGAGTTACTTTAACTTCAGACAAGTTACTGCAAAATATCTTGTTGATGTTCCACTCCATCACATAAAAAGTGGAGCCCTGGAACCTTTGGAGGTAGAAGCAGAGAATGAACAAGTATTGAAATGGGCAAGCGCACTTTATGTGTTGAAGGGTAGCAGGTACGAAAAAGGTCTGGGAATTTTCCTGGAGGAGAAATGAACTTGGAAGATTTTGATATGCTCAACGTTTCTGGTACCATGGTTTCTTATTATTTCACATGTAAGAGAAAACTCTGGCTTTTTGCCAAAAATATTGATATGGAACAAACACAGCCAACAACTGATCTCATAATCGGAAAACTTTTGAATTTTGAAAGGTTCAAACGAGAAAGACATAAAGAAATAGAAATTGAAGACTGTATGATAGACTTTCTCACTTTCCGAGGTGAAGTAATAGTTCACGAGACCAAAAAGAGCAAGAAGTTTGAGGAAGCACATGTTTGGCAGACAAAATACTACATGTTTGTTTTGAGAAAATACGGATTGAATGTTACCCACGGTGTCATTCATTATCCAAAACTGATGAGGAAATTAGAGGTAAATTTTGAAGATGGAGATGAAGAGAAGATACAAAACGCTTTAATAGAAATAAAGCAAATAGTGAGTAAAAAGATACCTCCGCCTGTACTGAACAGATCTTTTTGTAAAAAATGTTCGTATTACGAACTGTGTTATGTGTAGGTGATCTTTATGGGAAAGAACTATTATGTGTTTTCTTCTGGAAGAATCCGAAGACGGGAAAATAGTATCTTAATAGAATATCAGGATAGGGATGGGAAACAGCAAAAAAGATTCATTCCGGTAGAGAATGTTGAACAGATATTTTTCCTGGGTGAGGTTGATTTGAATTCAAAATTTCTGGATTTTGCTGCAAAAAACAATATCGTTCTTCATTTTTTCAACTATTATGGATATTACACCGGCTCTTTTTATCCAAGGGAAAAATTTCTCTCAGGGGAACTTTTGGTAAGACAGGTGGAACACTATCTGGATAGTGAGAAAAGATTGAGTTTGGCGAGAAAGTTTGTGGAAGGAGCAATCCATAACTTCAAACGAAACATTGAAAAAAGAGGATTTGATATTGTCAGTAAAATATCCGAATATCAGGAAAGAATAAAACACGTAGCGACAATTCCAGAACTCATGAGTTGTGAAGCGCACGCCAGAAAGCTCTATTACTCTATCTGGGAAGATATAACAGGCTGGCCGTTTGAGGAGAGAAGTATGCAACCACCTTTGAATGAACTGAATGCTCTTATTTCCTTTGGAAACTCTCTTACCTACTCCATTGTTCTGAAGGAACTTTATCACACACATTTGAATCCTACCGTTAGTTATCTTCATGAACCTGGTACCAAAAGGTTTTCCCTTGCTTTGGACATATCGGAGATATTTAAACCTATTTTTGTTGATAGAATAATATTCAAACTCATAAATCTTAGAAAGATTAAGCGTGAAAAACATTTCCTTCAAGAGTCTAATGGAGTGTTTTTAAACGATGAAGGTCGAAGAATATTTGTGGAGGAATTTGAAAATATGCTTCAACAAACAGTTCTTCATAGAAAGCTGAAGAGAAAGGTTAAATATCAATCTTTCATAAGATTGGAGGCTTATAAAATAATCAAACATCTGCTTGGAGAAGATGAGTACAGGCCTCTCAAAGTCTGGTGGTAGGTGATATCAATGAGGGTAATTTTGGTTTACGACATTTCTACTGAGACAAAAGAAGGAGTGAGGCGATTAAACAGAGTAAGGAAAATAGCTAGAAGATATCTAGACCATGTTCAAAAGTCAGTTTTTGAAGGTGAACTAACGGAGGGAGAAATCGAGAAACTGAAATTTGAACTACAATGCATCATTGATAATGACGAAGACTTTGTGATAATTTACAAAATGCCACCTTCTATTATGATAGAAAGAGACATCCTGACCAACACGGACGATCCAACATCTAATTTCATTTAAACAAAACCGGAGGTTTGACGCAATACTCATCTAACAAATGTTCTATAATGTGTTTTTTTACTGAAAAGCTGAATGCGGTTTTTATCTTCCTAAGAGGAATATGAACGCTTACTTCTTTGCATAAGTAGTTCTGGGAACTCCAGTTTTTATCTTCCTAAGAGGAATATGAACGATCGATGCCGATTTGCACTTTGTGTTCTGTTTTTTTGTTTTTATCTTCCTAAGAGGAATATGAACGACGGCACTGTGTTTCTGCACGGGAGGGCTGTAGTCGTTTTTATCTTCCTAAGAGGAATATGAACGCAGAAAAAGTTCGAACATCTTTCTGACCACAACTGCGTTTTTATCTTCCTAAGAGGAATATGAACAGAATTTCAGCTATTTTGTACTGTGAAAGACCCATTTTGTTTTTATCTTCCTAAGAGGAATATGAACGATCCTTGTTGAATGGAAATTACTTGACTGGTTAAGGTTTTTATCTTCCTAAGAGGAATATGAACGATATACCCAGTGAAGGCATACGTTTCTCGATACGAAGTTTTTATCTTCCTAAGAGGAATATGAACATGACGAATGCCAGGATTGAGAGGACAGCGATGCTGAGTTTTTATCTTCCTAAGAGGAATATGAACGCAGATCACAGGTATAAGCGATGTGGACATACTGAGTTTTTATCTTCCTAAGAGGAATATGAACACTATATGTGGTATTCTATTTTTAAAGAACACAATAGTTTTTATCTTCCTAAGAGGAATATGAACGCTCCTAAAGCAAAGAGATCGTAGTACCATGTGTAGGGTTTTTATCTTCCTAAGAGGAATATGAACTAGAAAAATATGTACCAGAGGAGAAACTCAAAAGAAGTTTTTATCTTCCTAAGAGGAATATGAACGCTGGAACATACGAAACGATCTCCCTTTCGGACTACGCGTTTTTATCTTCCTAAGAGGAATATGAACACACCTTTGAAATTCGAATGTCAGATCGTTTCAATCGTTTTTATCTTCCTAAGAGGAATATGAACGACATAGACACAACACGAAGTTTCATAGGAAGGGTACTGGTTTTTATCTTCCTAAGAGGAATATGAACAATGGAAACACCTGTAGCTTGAGAGTGAGAGTCTTTCGTTTTTATCTTCCTAAGAGGAATATGAACCCTTCATCTCCCTCCTTTTGCTTCTCCTCTCTGTATGTTTTTATCTTCCTAAGAGGAATATGAACAAAATGGCCTCTCTTGCTTGCTCTTTTTCTTCCTCGTTTTTATCTTCCTAAGAGGAATATGAACTATGTCGGCGTTTTCGAAAAGATCGTAGTCACCCCTGGTTTTTATCTTCCTAAGAGGAATATGAACTTTCTGTGTAAGCTTCTTGATCTCCTGTTCGATATTAGTTTTTATCTTCCTAAGAGGAATATGAACTCCACAGAGCAAAAGCGAATCTGAATGAGAAAGGAAGGTTTTTATCTTCCTAAGAGGAATATGAACTTTCGTCGTAGACAACTATCTCTCTTTTTACTGTCAGTTTTTATCTTCCTAAGAGGAATATGAACCTTTTCATAGACGATGTGGACACTGAAGGGAAAAGAGTTTTTATCTTCCTAAGAGGAATATGAACGTGATCTGCTGGGTGATGTACTTTCCGATCGAAAAGGGTTTTTATCTTCCTAAGAGGAATATGAACTATAATTCGAGAGTTAATTCTGTAGATGTTATGCTCAGTTTTTATCTTCCTAAGAGGAATATGAACCCGGGCAATTGTAATGGAGGTTGCAGAGGACGGTGCAGTTTTTATCTTCCTAAGAGGAATATGAACCATCAACACATACACCGATCTCTATTTGTATGTCGAAGTTTTTATCTTCCTAAGAGGAATATGAACTATGGCGCCGTCAACGCCGAATAGCGGTTATCAATCCAAGTTTTTATCTTCCTAAGAGGAATATGAACATTGGCTATATTCGCAAATCGCCTATATCCCTTGGCCGTTTTTATCTTCCTAAGAGGAATATGAACTGTGGAGACCGTTAGCAAGCCTGCGATTGACAACTACGTTTTTATCTTCCTAAGAGGAATATGAACGCGAGTTGAAATTTCCCTACAAAGAATGGAAGGGAGCGTTTTTATCTTCCTAAGAGGAATATGAACATCAAAACAAGCAGTAACCGAAACCGCACAGCCTACTAGTTTTATCTTCCTAAGAGGAATATGAACTCGGAAAGCCCCAATTTGATATGAGTAGTAATAGCCTCGTTTTTATCTTCCTAAGAGGAATATGAATGGCGTGATGTGATAGATGGAAAGGTGAACCACTGCTATTTTTTATCCTCCTAATGAGAAATCATAAATCAATAAGAATTCCCGCATCAAGCGGGGCTTTTTTCTTACACATTTTTTGAAATCTGTACTCAAGGGGGATGGATGGGATATCAAGCAAGACAAGAAAAAAATTAAAAACGAACTTTTGTTGGAAAGAGAGTTTCTGTTAGAGGGAAAATCAAAGTGTTTGGTACCACAGGAAGTCCTTTCTCGAAAAAAACAATTCTTATAACAACTGTGAGGTATTTAGATAAAAAGATCAAGATAGATCATCTGTGGGTTTCGATCAAAAAAGGCACTGAAAATATGGATAAGAATTTTATAACCCTTTGAAATGCGCTTTTGAGAGTTCTTTAAGGAGGTGTTTGGTACGATGATTTTTGTGGGAGATATCAGCACGCTGGATATGTGCAGGCGTAATCATGCGGGAGAAATTAAGCTCAAAGATGTCCTGACTAAGAACGAGGGATTGCAACGTCTTCAGAAGCTAAGATGGTGGTACCTGTACGAGGTACCAGCGACCATGGCAGGTCTGGCAGTACCCGCGGCAAAAAGGGTCAAAACTGAACTCAAAACACCATCTGATCTCTGGATTTTGATAGATAACAAATGGCTCGTTTTTCAAATCGAAGCAGAAAAGAAACCTACTAAAAGATCTGAACCTTTTACATCTCAGTAGAGGTGGTTTTTCCTCTTATATCACACCATCGAAAATTATTTGTTGACACTCCCGATCCCCTAAAGGGGATGGGATTCTTGGCAGCTCTTAGGCTGCCTTCCATGGAGCGCTAATCGCTCCATGACCACAGAGGTGTGGGTTAAACCTCACACCTCTGGCGGGTGCCAATCCCGCTACTACTTGGGACTTCGTCCCAAGATACCTTTTCCAAATGTTGATTGCTCCAACTCCGTCCCTGTGATACTCAAAACCACAGCCGGCGCACTTGTAATTTCGTCCAGACGGCCTGTTTTGAGTGCCGCATACAGGACACGTTTTGCTTGTATGCGCTTTCAGAAATGCGCACAACCTCGATGCCGAATATTTGCGCTTTGTATTCTATCTGGCTCATGAGCTTTCTGAAGGCCCATTGGTGCAGTTTTTGATTGAAATTATCGTTGCCGTTTGTGCGTTCTCTTATGTTCGTAATGTCTCCGACGACAATGGTGCTTATGTTCTTTTGCACGCATAAACCGATGAAGTGGCTCGTGATTTTGTGGAGCACGTCGTTGATTTGGTTTCTCGTCTTGTACAGCACCCTTCTTTTGGCTCTCGACAGTTTTTTATACCTTCGTGAGCCCTTTTGGCATCGACTCAAAGCCCCCTGGATATCTGCTAGTCTTTTGTTTCGGTATCTGAGTATGCTGTTGAGAACACCACCGTGATATGAAATCACCTCAGAACCATCGAAACAGGTTATCGGGCGGAGTATTCCGACGTCTACGGACATAACTTTCTGGCTCTGGCCTCTCTTGTGCTCACTCTTCACCTCTATCGCAAGGTGAAGATAATACCGACCGGCTTCGTAAACCAACTTGGCTTGCCTGATTGTTGTACCGGCTGGCAACGTTGTGGGGATTACAAATGGCTCTCGATTGCGTCCCATCGAGAGCTTGACTTTCCCATCCGGCAAAAGCTTGATGGCTTGATCTTTCCAAATGAACGGCAGAAAATTTTTCCTCTCTTGTTTTTGATCTTTTTGACCAGCGACATGGTTTTGTTGTAGATCCGAGCGGCGATCCTGTTCAGTTCAGAACACAAAGGATACAATTCCACTGGCACAGGGACTTTGTAGGTTCTCACATATCTTGACACTCTTCAATGTGCCTCCTGATGGTTTCTTCTGAAACGGTGCCCGCTGAGCCCACATAGTATGTTCTGCTCCACAATCCTTCTCTTGTTCTCAGGTGCGGGAATTTTTCGAGAAGCTTTTTTGAAGACACCCCTTTGAACAGGTTGACTATTTGTGCCGGAGCTAACCGAGGAGGCGCAGAAACAAAAAGATGCACATGATCCGGTTGGATCGATAGCGACAACACCCAATCATAACACGAACATGACCAACAAGCCTCTCACCAGTCCCACTGAAGCGGAAGGGCTTGCGAGGCTATTTTTCTGTCATTTTTGAAAGAATACTGTGATAAAATTCAGACAATAAAAAGTTGAATCTCAGAAGGTGACAACTGTGAATAACGGTCATTTTGAATTTTTGAAAAAAGTGTTTTATTCTTTACAACCTGTAATTGGTTTTGTTCTTCTGGAAAGCGACAGTGAGAATGGAAAGCTCTCTGTGAGAGTTTCCGAGGGGAAAGTTCCTCCCTTTTTCAAAGAGGGGTTTTTCTTTACTTCAGAGGAACTGACTCATCTTATCAATGTATGTAGTAGCACATCTGCAATTATCTCAGTATTGAAAGACAGTAAGTATAGAAGGTCTTTGATCCTATATCTAAAAAGGCCTTTGAGCAAAGATGCTCTTCTTTTGATTCAGACTCTGCTGACGACCTTTGAAAGGGAAGATCTTTCGTTTGGTATAAAAGAACTGGAATACATGGCCTATCACGATCCGTTAACAGGGCTTCCAAACAGACGCTATCTCTTTGAGTTAGGAAAAAGATATCTGGATTTAGCAAAGCGTGAGGGAAAGAAGGTATTCGTTCTTTTTATGGATCTTGCTGGGTTTAAGGCGATAAATGACACATACGGCCACTTGGTAGGTGATGAGATATTGAGGACAGTTTCAAAAAGGATTCTGGACAGGGTAAGAAGAAGCGATGTGGTGGCCCGATACGGTGGCGATGAGTTTACCATTCTCCTCTACGATATGAAAGAAGAGTATCTGAAATCTTTCCTGGAAAGAATTCTTTCCGCCTTCAGAGAACCCGTCAGAGTGAGAAACACAGTTTTAACTGTTGCATCGAACATAGGTGTTGCCGGATTTCCCGAAGACGGGGAAAATCTTGAAGAACTTTTGAAAGTAGCGGATATGAGGATGTACAAAGCAAAGGGAATGAGAGCACTATATCTCCTGCGTTCATGATTTTTCAATTTTTATTCCTCCTTTTTTCAGAATTCTTATCTGTTTTTTAACTTCGGCAAGTTATAAATATCCTTCGTGGAAAGGCTGATAGAACTTTCTTCCCAGGTTATAAAACTTTACGAGGAACTGGATGGTATTCAGAAAGACCTTCCCACCTGTGGTGGATGTAGGGAGTGTTGTAATACTCCCTCTGTTAATATTGAAGCCACCGTTCTCGAGTTTATTCCCCTCGCAATTCACCTCTTGCAAAACGATTCAATAGAGAAGTGGCTAGAAATACTTGAGAACGTTGATGAACTGGATCGATGTGTACTCTTCGATCCACACTCTGAACGTGGTGGTTGTTCGTATCACTCTTTCAGACCGCTGGTGTGTCGCCTCTTCTCGGGAAGTTATGTTCTTAGAAAGGAAAAACCAGAAGTGTGGGGATGCAAATATCTGAAACCTGTGCTTTCCAGTCTTATTGAAAGCCTTCCAAACTGCAGTGAAGTATACTCAAAACTGCTCGCCATAGACTTCTTCCTCGCGCAAGAAAGATATCCCATAAATATAGCCCTGAAAAAGGCATTGGAATACGTTTACTATCGGATTTTTCCGGTGTTCAATTTCAAAAATGCATGGGGTAAATCAAAAAAAGAAAAGGGATGTCTCTTCGACATCCCTTCAATCATGGCGCCCCCAAGGGGATTCGAACCCCTGCCTCTGGCTTGAAAGGCCAGTGTCCTAGGCCGCTAGACGATGGGGGCATGAGGTATGCACCAGAAAGAAATATACTATAAAATACGGAATTGTTCAAGTGGTCGAGGATGTAAATAAATCGTTACGGGATAATGCTTCATGTGAATTACTGTCTTCTATCTTTTTGATCCCAGAATCACACTCGTAGTTCATTTGTTCAGTATAGCAACCGGTTTACCAGTACGATTTAATAACTTCCAGTGTTCATCCAAAAATCAAGGGGGCCACGAGGCCCCCGTTATCTCTTTACTGTTTCTTTCTGTCGAAGAAAGCAAAGATCAGAGCGATTATACCAACTACCAGGCCGTTCGCAAGCGCTGCTCCTTTGGAACCGGTTATACCCGGAATGAAAGCGGCTATGATCAACCAGATTCCCAGCAAGAGCTCAATCCAGCCAGCAACTTTTGAGGTTCCAAGCATGAAAATACCCGCTATCAGAAGAACAACACCGACGATCAGAAAATCCGCAATGTTCGCTCCTTTGCTGCCGACGATTCCAGGAATGAGGGAAGCAACGATCAACCAGAGCGAGAAGATGAGGACAAGCCAACCTCTCCAAGACATACCAATCCCTCCTCTCATTGGGAAATTTTTAAAACGTACTTAAAACCTTCCCTGAGCACATTTTTGACGTGTTTGTTGTTCAGTTTGTATCGCATGTATCTACCGTGACGTTTGGCTTTTACGAGGTTCAGATGTCGCAGAACTTTGAGCTGAGCTGACACTGCCGATTGATCCATCCTCAGGATCTCGGCTATCTTTCCAACGCACATCTCTTTTTTCGAGAGGAGGAGCAGTATTCTGAGTCTTGTTGGATTTGAAAACATCGAGAAAAATCCGATAAATGCTCTATCATCTCATCGTTTGCTTCTATCCACTGCTTGCAAGCGAATTTTTCCAGATCGAATTCGTTTTCCATACTAAAGCTGTCAACCACGGTCATCACCTCTGAGCAAGTAAATAAACATATGATCATCTGTTCATATGTTATATCCTCCCGTGATTCAAAGTCAAGTCGTTAATGAAACGGTTTCATGAAATTTTGAGGAAAATACTTATCATTCTATGTGGCTGGCATCCCCAAGAGTATTCGAACACTTGCTTTTGACCTGGTATTGTAAAATGATAAACAGCTCAACAACGTTTTCGGGGGATGTGAAGCACTTGAAACCCGTTTTCTATCTTTTACTCAGTGTTTTAGCGGCGTCCTTTTCGGGGATACTCATAAAACTCTCTTCTCTTCCACCTGCGACCATCGCTTTCTACAGGGTTTTCATCGCTTCACTGTTTTTCTTTCTGGTGAAGAGAAGAGTTGAGCTTTTTTCTTTGAAAAAGGAAGTTCTCTCTTTGGCTGCTGGCTTTTTCCTTGCGATGCACTTTTTCTTCTGGGTTTCTGCCTTCAACCACACCACCGTTGCCGGAGCCGTTATACCTTTGACGCTTCAGCCTGTTTTAACGGGATTGCTCTCGTGGCTGGTCTACGGTGAAAGGCTCGGCCCTTTCAGAATCGTCACGGGAAGCACGGTCGTTGCGGGGGTGGTACTGGCTCTTGCTGGAAAAGAGGGTTTTTCAGGTATTTCGAGGGGTGATTTGCTCGCAGTTATCGGTGTGGTGTTCTTTTGTGGATACCTTGTTCTTGGAAGATACCTGAACAGGGCCATGGGAAGTATGAACTTCAGCCTGAAAACACACGCCTTAGCTTCGACTGTTCTGGCTTTTCTTGTGCCATCGTTCAGGGTCGTTGAAGCGAGGGAGTGGTTCATTCTCATCGGTCTGGGGGTGGGATGTTCGTTTCTGGGGTATCTTTTCATCAATCTCTCGCTCAAATATTTACCTTCAAGCGTAGTGGGTGTTGTTCTGGTTGGAGAGCCGGTTCTTTCTATTCTGTGGTCTTTTCTTCTTTTGGGTGAAACTGTAACATTTTTTGAAATCATCGGTTTTATAGTTGCAGTGGTAGGACTTGTATTATTCATTCTGAAAACTTGAAACTGTCCAAATAAAGTATTAGAATATATCACAGGAGCGAAGCGAAGTCTCATAAGACGCGGTAATATTCACGAGGGGGTGTTTTCATGCCTTACATATACAGATGCAAAAAATGTGGAGCAATCTACTACTCCGCAACGTCCATTGAATATCAGCTGAACAAATACTGCGAAAAATGCGGCGGAGAGCTCGAACAGCTGGGTGAAGAAGGAGAAGTGATGGAAATGGAAAAAGAAGAGGAAGAAAGCAAAAAAAAGAAGAAAAAATGAGGGAGGCTTTGCCTCCCTTTCAAATTTCTCTCAGGACTTTTTTGAGTGTCTCAACCGCCAGGTCTATCTCTCCGTACTCTACCGTGAGCGGTGGTAAAAGTCTGATTGTGTTGTTGCCTGCCGGAACGACGAGCAGTTTATTTTCAAAGCATTTCGTGGCGATCTCTCTGTTGTTCACTTCCTCTCTAAACTGAATCCCTATCATAAGCCCCATTCCCCTCACGTCGGCTACCAAGTCGAATTCTTCTTTCATTTCCTGGAGCTTTTTCATGAGGTAGTTTCCTTTCTCTTCCACTTCTTCGAGGAAGCCTTCCTTCGTCAACTCTTTGATCACGGTCACCCCGGCCCTACAGGCGAGCGGGTTTCCTCCGAACGTGGTGCCGTGATCTCCCGGCTCCAGAACATCCGCCCTTTCGTTCACGATGACAGCTCCGATGGGGACTCCCCCACCGAGTCCCTTGGCGGTTGTGAGAACGTCCGGAACGACTCCGTACCTTTGATACGCGAAGAGTTTTCCTGTCCTTCCCATTCCACACTGAACCTCGTCGAACACAAGAAGTGCATCGTACTCGTCGCAGAGTTTTCTAGCCCCTTCAAGGAATTCTTTGGTGGCTGGTACTATTCCGCTTTCTCCCTGAATCGGTTCGAGGAACACAGCACACACGTCTTCTGACATCTTTTTTCTCAGATCTTCTATGTTGTTGAACTCGAAGTATTCAAAACCGGGAACGAGCGGTTCGAAAGGTTTCTGATATTTCGGCTGTCCCGTCGCTGTGAGGGAGCCCAGAGTTCTTCCGTGGAAAGAGTTGTGGGCGGAGAGGATTTTGTATTTTTTTTCACTCTTTTTCTTTCCGTATTTTCTCGCTATCTTTATGGCGGCTTCGTTCGCTTCGGTTCCCGTGTTCGCGAAGAAAACATTGCCACCGAACGTGTTCTTCGACAGAAGTTCTGCCAGTTCCATCTGCGGACGGTTCCAGAAAAGATTTGAACAGTGAATGAGTTTCTCTGCCTGATCCTTTATGGCCTCCACCAGTCGAGGATGAGAGTGTCCGAGGACGTTCACCGCTATTCCTGAAGTGAAATCGAGATACGCGTTTCCTTTTTCGTCATAGATCCAGGAGCCTTTGCCATAGACAAACGTTGCTGAAAACCTGCTGTAAGTGTTCATCAGATACATCTTTACCCCTCCAGTTCTTTTATCATGGTTCCGATACCCTTCCTGCTGAATATCTCCAGCAGGATCGCGTGTTCCAATCCCCCGTTTATGATGTGAACGGCTCCCACTCCCCCCCCTCACTGCAGACACGGCGCATTCAACCTTTGGAATCATTCCCCCCGTCACTGTGCCGTCTCTGATCAGATCCTCTGCTTCGTCCGGTGTCAGAGTGGAGATGAGTTTATCACCCTTCAGAACACCGTCCACGTCCGTGAGGAGGATGAGCTTTTCTGCCATCAGGCTTTTCGCTATCTCTGCAGCTGCGGTATCGGCGTTTATGTTGTAGGAGTGACCGTCTTCTCCTATTCCCACAGGGGCGATCACCGGGATGTAATCGTTTTCTATCAGTGCATGAAGAATTTCTGGATTGACCTTCTTCACTTTTCCAACGTAACCTATGTCTCCGTGTTTCGTCTCCTTTTCTGCCACTATGAGTTTTGAATCTTTTCCACAGATTCCAACGGCCCGTCCACTGTGCAGGTTCAAGTTCATCACGATTTCTTTGTTGATCTTTCCAACGAGGACCATCTCAACGATCTCCATGGTTTTCTCGTCGGTCACCCTGTGCCCGTTCTTGAAAACAGGTTCTATACCGAGGTCCTTCATCATCTGGGAGATGGCAGGCCCTCCACCGTGAACGATGATCGGTTTTATCCCGGTGTACTTCAGGAGAATTATATCCTGGATGAAGGCTTTCTTTGCGTTCTCCTGCTTCATCGCACTGCCGCCGAACTTTATGACAAAGGTTTTTCCGTAGAATTCCTTTATGTATGGAAGAGCTTCGAGGAGAACGTTGACCGTGTCGATCCTCATGTTCTGTACCTCCCGTTTATCTCAACGTACTTCTCTGTGAGATCACATCCCCACGCTTTTGCGGTCTCTTTTCCCTGTTTCATGTCGAGGATTATTCTTATCTTCTTTTCGCTGAGAATCTTCTTCGCCTCTTCCTCGTCGAAAGGTACTCCCTGCCCGTTTTCCGCCACCTTTATCCTTCCTGCCTCGCTTTCAAAGAACAGGTCGAGTTTGTCGGGATCGAAAGTTGCACCGGAGTACCCCGCCGCGGCGATGATCCTTCCCCAGTTCGCGTCCTCCCCGTATACGGCTGTCTTCACGAGGTTTGAGGAAACGATCGATCTGGCGATCAGTCTCGCTGATTTCATATCTGGGGCGTTGACAACATGAACTTCCATGACTTTCGTTGCTCCTTCGCCGTCTTCCACTATTTTCTCCGCGAGAACCTGATTCACCTCGTGAACGGCTTCGTAGAGCTTCCAGAAACCATCCGTTTCGGGCTGGATCGTTGTGTTGCCCGCAAGACCGTTTGCGAGAACGATCACCATGTCGTTCGTGCTCGTGTCTCCATCGACGTCTATCATGTTGTAGGAATCATCGACTGAGAGCTTTAAGAGTTTTTTCAGGGCTTCTTCGGAAATTTTCGCGTCTGTCGTTATGAACGAAAGCATGGTCGCCATGTTGGGATGAATCATGCCGGATCCCTTGGCGATTCCTAGAACGGTGATTTCTTTTCCGTCGATCGTCACCTTGGTGCTGTGCATCTTCACCTTTGTGTCGGTTGTCATGATTGCCTCGGCAAACGGAAGAGGATCGTTTGAAAGCACCTTCACCGCTTCTTCTATACCGTTTTCCACCTTGTCCATGGGAAGCTGAACCCCTATTACCCCTGTGGAAGAGACGAGGACGCTTTCAACAGGAACACCGAGCTCTTCAGCCGCTTTCTCTGCCATCCTCCTTGCGTTGATCATTCCCTGTTCACCGGTACATGCGTTGGCCACACCGCTGTTCACAACGATCGCTCTGATGCCGTTCGGATTCTTCTTCAGTATCTCCATGTCGTAAATCACCGGTGCTGCTTTAACAACGTTGGTGGTGAAGACTCCCGCTGCAACACACGGCGCTTCAGAGAAGATGATCCCGAGGTCTCTTCTTTTCTTCTTTATCTTGCAGTGTACTCCTGCGAACCTGAAGCCCTTGGGAGTGAACACTCTTTTTCAACCCCTTTCATGGATATATTGGAGTGAATTCGAGTCCTTTTGTCTCGGCCAGCCCGAACATGATGTTCATATTCTGAACTGCCTGCCCCGACGCCCCCTTCACGAGATTGTCTATTGCACTCATCAGTATGAGAGTGTTTGTTCTTTCTTCCATCTGCATACCAATGAACACGTGGTTGGATCCATAGCACCATTTTGTTGAGGGATAAATTCCCGTGGGAAGAACATGAACGAACGGTTCGTTCCTGTAGAATTCGAGGTACGCTTCGTATATCTCTTCGAGGGATTTATCCGTTTTCACGTATATCGTCGAGAGGATACCACGTGTCATGGGAACAAGATGAGGTGTAAACACCACGTTCACTTTCTTACCTGAGATCTTCTCAAGTTCCTGTTCCATCTCGGGAACGTGTCTGTGCTTTGCCACGTTGTAAGGTCTGAGACTTTCGTTCACCTCGGAAAAGAGATAATCCACCTTTTCTTTTCTTCCCGCTCCGGAAACTCCAGATTTCGCGTCGACCAGTATCGTTTCCGGATCCACAAGGTTGTGCTTCAGTGCGGGAGCGAGAGCGAGGATGACGCTCGTGGGATAACATCCGGGGTTTCCCACCACCTGAGCGTTCTTTATCTCCTCACGATGGAGTTCTGGAAGTCCATAGACTCTTTTTACATTCTCGTATCCCGGTAGCTCTTTTTCGTACCACTCTTTGTACACCTTCGGATTGTCGAAACGAAAATCCGCGCCAAGATCTATTACCCTAACACCTTCAATCTCTTTGACGAGATCATAGCTCGCACCGGCCGGAAGCGCTGTGAAAAGAACATCGCAATTCTTTGAAACTTCCTCTGGATCGAACTCGCTGAGCACACTGTCTTCTAGTGTCGAAGGGAAGACTTCTTCGAGTTTCTTTCCAGCGTAGGTTCTCGAGGACAGATAGGTTATCTTCACCTCGGGATGGCTCTTCAAAAGCCTGACGAGTTCCAGCCCTGTATACCCTGTCACACCTATTATTCCAGCTCTGATCAATCTTTTTCCCTCCCGTACTTTTCCGCCACCATCCTGTAAGCGTCACGGAACGGCACTCCCTGTTTCACAAGTTCATAGACCTTGTGTGTGGCCAGTACTTCCTCAGTAATACTAGACTCGGATCTTTCTTTATCAACTTCAAGATGGTCAAAAATTATTTTCATTATTCTTACGATATTCTTAACAACTTCGAAAGCCTCTATCACCGGCTTCTTCAGAAGCTGGAAATCTCTGTGGTAACCGAAGATGAGATTCGACGGCAGGGTGACCGTCATCAGCATCTTCGAAACTATCGCGTGGTGGTAGGCCCTTACGAGTTCCAGTGGATCCGGATTTATTTTGTGCGGCATGATGGAACTTCCTGTGCAGAGCTCTTTTGGTAGCTTGAGATAACCTATCTCTGGAAGAGAAAAGAATATGATATCGGAGGCGAACCGGTTCAGATCGTAAGATATCTGAGAGAGCGTGTGAAGAATAAGATATTCGAACTTTCCCCTGCTGTTCTGGGTGTAGATGGGATTCCACTGGACCCTCGAGAATCCGAGTTCTTTCGCTGTGAACTCTCTGTCTATGTCGATGGGAACACCGTAGCCAGCTCCCGTCCCCAGAGGAGATTGATCTACGATTTCGTAAGTTGTTTTTAGAAGTTTCAGATCGTCTTCGAGGGCGTCTTTCAGCGCCCCAGCCCACGTTGCAAAATCAGTTGGCATCGCCTTTCTGGTGTGGGTGTATCCTGGAAATTTCACGTCACCGAACTTTTCTATGAATCTTTCCAGGCTCTTTTGGAGCTCTCTGATGAGGTTTTCTATCTCTTTCAATTCTTCCTTGTACATGAGTCTCAGTGCGGTTAAGACCTGATCGTTCCTTGAGCGAGCGGTGTGTATCTTTTTTCCGATCTCTCCAAGCTTTTTCACGAGGAAGTTCTCGATGGCAGTGTGGCAGTCTTCCTCCTCCGGTTTTATCTGGAACTTTCCTTCTTTTACAAGATTGAGGAGTTCACTGAGCGCTTCTTCTATTTTCTTTTGTTCTTCCGCACTCAGAAGGCCTATTTTGTGTAGCATCCTGGAGTGTACTATGGAGGCCTTTATGTCGTATTCTATGATCTTCATGTCCGTTACGTAATCGTCTCCGACGGTGAATTTTTCTACTTCTTCGTTGACTTTGTAGCCCTTTTCCCAGAGTTTTTCGCTCATTTTTGATACCCCTTTTTCACGAGCTGGTGGACCTTCAACCTCAGGGCGTGAATGTTGATGAAGCCTTTCGAGTCAGTGGCATTGAATCCTCCTTCGACGTCCATGCTCGAAAGTTCCGGATTGTACAGCGAATACGGTGAATACCTCGCAACGGGCATGACGTTTCCTTTGTATATGGATACTGTCACCTTTCCGGTCACGTTCTCCTGTGCTTTTCTGAACGCTGCGAGGAGGAACTCCATTTCTGGAGAAAACCAGAAACCGTTGTATATGAGCTCCGCAAACTTCGGAGCGAGCATGTCTCTCAAGTGCATGACTTCTTTGTCCATGGTGATTCCTTCGAGATCTCTGTGGGCGGTCCACAGGATCGTCGCACCTGGGGTTTCGTACACCCCCCTTGATTTTATACCTATGAATCTGTTTTCAACCATGTCGAGTCTTCCCACCCCGTTTTTCGCACCTACTTCGTTCAGATATTCGAAGAGTTCGAGGGGATCTGTTTTCTCTGTTCCATCTTTGAGGTTCACAACTTTCACCGGAATGCCGTTTTCGAAATGGATCTCGAGCAAGGTTTCTTCATCCGGAGCGTCCTTTGGGGAGACTGTCCATGTGAACACGTCTTCATCAGGTATGTAAGCGGGATCCTCCAGTTTGCCCGCTTCGTGGGAAATGTGCATGAGGTTTTCGTCTTCGCTGTAGGGTCTTTTTTGGAGACTTTGATTGGAATCCCTTTCTCCATGGCGTAGTTTATGAGATCTGTTCTGCCCTTGAATTTGGCGAGAAATTCGGGGTCTTTCCAGGGTGAGATAACTTTGAGATTTGGATTCAAAGCGGCGTAGGTGAGCTCGAACCTCACCTGGTCGTTTCCTTTCCCGGTCGCACCGTGCGCAACGTACTGTGCCCCTTCTTTCTCGGCTATTTCCACCTGTCTTTTGGCTATGAGAGGTCTTGCAATAGCGGTTCCAAGAAGGTACCTTCCTTCGTACATGGCGTTTCCAAGGAGTGCGGTGAATATGTAATCTGTGACGAATTCCCTTCTGAGGTCTTCCACGTAGACTTTTGAAGCGCCTGTTTTCAATGCCTTCTCTCTGATTGCATTGAAATCGTCTTTCTGACCAATGTTCGCAACGTAGGCTATCACTTCGAAACCTTTTTCGCAGAGCCACTTCAAAATGACGGAAGTATCGAGACCACCGCTGTATGCAAGAACAACTTTCTCTTTCATGATGAACCCTCCTCTTTTTTCTTGATAGCATAATTATAGGATTATTTGAAATGATTTATATGAAGTGTTTTTTCACTGTTATTTTCAGTTTTGTAAAGGATACGATCCACATATTATTTTCGTGTTTATGAATATCAATTACGGAAAGGGAATCTCTGTCAATATTGGGAATCTTCCATATCTTTACGCTTTTCGTTTTTGCCAAATGAAAACTTGAACGAATAAACGATTGAGTGTATAATATTTTTCTGGTGTGGAGAGGAGAGGTGGCCGAGGGGTCTAAGGCGCACGCCTGGAGAGCGTGTGGTGGCCAAAAGCCACCCGTGGGTTCAAATCCCACCCTCTCCGCCAGAGAAAGACCGGGACTTTTCAGGTCCCGGTTTTTCATTCATCATACGGGGTGGGTGAGAGCATGTTTGAAGAAATGATCCTCGAGAAGGTAAGAAAAGAAGCGGAAAGGATAGCAGAAGAGCAAGGGCTGGAAATATTCGATGTTCAATACAGACGTGAGAGCAGAGGATGGATCCTCAGAATCATCATAGACAATCCCATGGGTTATGTGAGTGTAAGAGATTGTGAACTCTTTTCGAGGGAGATAGAACGATTTTTGGATCGTGAAGACCTCATAGAGCACTCCTACACACTCGAAGTCTCTTCGCCGGGACTCGACAGACCTCTGAGGGTCCGAGAGATTACGTTCGTTTCACTGGAAAGCTCGCAAAAATAGTAACAAAGGATGGAAAGACCTTCATAGGAAGAATTGAATCTTTTGTCGATGGAACGATCACGATCTCGGACGGGAAGAAGAAATACGAAATAAACATCGATGATGTGAAGAGAGCGAATCTGGAAGTGGAATTTTAAGGAGGTGGCATTATGAACATAGGCTTGCTGGAAGCCCTCGATCAGCTGGAGGAAGAAAAAGGAATTTCCAAAGAAGAGGTCATCCCTATCCTCGAAAAAGCGCTGGTGAGCGCCTACAGGAAGAACTTTGGAAATTCCAAGAACGTGGAGGTTGTTATAGATAGGAACACAGGAAACATAAGGGTATATCAACTCCTCGAGGTTGTGGAAGAAGTGGAAGATCCAGCGACACAGATATCTCTCGAGGAGGCGAAAAAGATCGATCCCCTCGCGGAAGTTGGATCTATTGTGAAGAAGGAGCTAAACGTTAAGAATTTTGGAAGAATAGCCGCGCAGACGGCAAAGCAGGTTCTCATCCAGAGAATCAGAGAACTCGAGAAGGAAAAACAGTTCGAGAAGTATTCCGAGCTCAAAGGAACGGTTACAACCGCTGAAGTCATAAGAGTCACAAGCGAGTGGGCGGATATCAGAATAGGAAAACTCGAGACAAGGCTTCCAAAGAAAGAGTGGATCCCCGGTGAGGAAATCAAAGCCGGTGATCTGGTGAAGGTCTACATCATCGATGTGGTTAAAACAACCAAGGGGCCGAAGATACTCGTGAGCAGGAGAGTACCGGAGTTCGTAATTGGCCTGATGAAACTCGAAATTCCGGAAGTGGAGAATGGAATCGTGGAAATAAAGGCTATCGCCAGAGAACCCGGTGTTCGAACAAAGGTGGCAGTTGCATCGAACGATCCGAACGTGGATCCCATAGGTGCCTGCATCGGTGAAGGAGGATCAAGGATAGCCGCCATACTGAAGGAGCTCAAGGGTGAAAAACTCGACGTTCTGAAGTGGTCGGACGATCCTAAACAGCTCATAGCGAACGCCCTCGCGCCGGCTACCGTCATAGAAGTGGAGATACTCGACAAAGAGAACAAGGCCGCACGCGTTCTAGTTCCTCCGACACAGCTTTCCCTCGCCATAGGAAAAGGAGGGCAGAACGCGAGACTCGCTGCAAAGCTCACAGGATGGAAAATAGACATAAAACCGATCATGAACCTGTGAAGCAGAAGGAGGTGCTCAGATGTACGAAGAACTTCGAAACGAATTGAAGAAGAGAAAATACAGAATCACGGCACAGAGAGAAATGATTCTCAAGATTTTTCTGGAGTCACGAGGAAGACATCTGGGAGTAGAAGAGGTTTACCGGGAACTTCTGAACAGGAACGTTCGAATAAGCAAAGCCACGGTTTATAGATCGGTGGAACTTCTTGTGGAGCTTGGATTTCTGAGAAAGCTGAACTTTGGAGAAGGGCTTTACAGGTACGAGCTGGCCGAACGATCTAACAGGGAATCGCATCAGCACGTGATTTGTCAGAAGTGCGGGAGGATCGTGGAGATAAACTCGGAACAGGTGAATAAGATAATATCAGACATCTCTGAAAAAACAGGTTACGTTATAAAATGGCACGACCTGAAATTTTACGGAATATGTCCCGAATGTCAGACGAAAGAAAAAGAAGAGGAAAAAGGATCAAAATGAAGTAAAGATGCTGTGGGAGAGGAACTTCAGGGAACAGATTCGCCAGTTTTATGAACCAGTTCAGAGGAAGCGAGACGATGTTTGTTATCTCTGCTGCGATCAAAGCGGATGTTTTGAGACCCAGGAGGAATAGAAGAAACGAAAGGTGAGCGAGCCACGTTACTGGTATCATAAGAAAAGACACAGGAATGGAAAAAAGCAGAGCCGAGATATTGGTTCCTCCAAAGAAAAGACAGAGAAACGGTAGAGCCGACAGATAAGCCTTCACTGTCAGTTCGAAAATGTTTTTCGACTCCAGTATGCAAAGGGTGACAAAGAAGGACAACAGGAAAGAGGGAGTGAAAACAACGGTGGGATCCACGATCATCATAAAGGATCCCACCGTTGCCGTTGTATGAAGGGGAGTCGTCCTGAAACCGGCAGTTCTGAACACTACCCAGAGAAAAACGGTCAGGTAAGCCCTGATCACAGAAGGCGTTCCCACTGTGATCACATAGGGAACGAGTAGCAAAAGCGCGGCAAGTTCCTGGTACGTTCTTCTCCATGTCAGAAAAGACAACAGCGTTGTGTAGAGTGAGAAAGCTATTCCCACGTGCAGTCCTGAAACCGCAAAGAAGTGTCCCAAACCACTTCTGTAAATATCTTCGTTTTTCTCCCCAAAGAGCACGGAAAGAACTGTTCCGTTCGTCATTCTGGAGAAAGACTCTTTCAGGGTCTTGAAGGAGGGCTTTTCGACCTTTTTTATGTACGAAGGGTGAAAGGCCTTTCCATCGAGGTATCCGATTGCGTAGACGTATCCCTCTTCTTGGGTTTCTATTCTCACAGGGTGTATCCTCTTCCACTCTTCTTGAAACACTTTTGCCTGTTTCAGTCTTCCCTTTTCAGCGTACCCCACCAGTTCGTAGTTTCCAGCGGGAAGGGTTCCAATCTGGTAGAGGGAAGCGCTCAGAAGAGTGAAAAATATCACCACAGAAATATCTTTGTTTCTTTTCCAGAAAATAGCTGCCAGTAGAAAAAGCATGTACCATGGAAAACGAAAAAGGGCGCCGATCAGCGCCCCGAGACACAGGGAGAAGAAAACGAGTATCATGCTCCGAATTTTTCCAGCCTTCCGGCGTACGCGAGCGCCAGTGTCATGACATCGCTTGCGTGGATCGTTCCAAGTGTGCCCCTCGCGCATTCGAACTCGTTGAAAGCCTGAGAGAGACCTCTTCTTGTGTATTTGGACCAGATGAGAAGAGGTACGGGATGCCAGCTGTGTGCTTTCAGCGGAACGGGAGTGGAATGATCACCCGTGATCACAAGAACGTCGGGATTCAGAGAGACAATCTCTGGAATGATTGCATCGACTTCTTCTATCACCTTCACCTTTTCTTCGAATTTTCCATCCTCACCGTAAGAATCGGTTTTCTTCACGTGGACGTAGAAGAAGTCGTAGTCGTTCCATTTTTCCTTCAGCGTTTTTATCTCGTCGGCCACTGTCTGGCCCGTTTCTATTATTTCCATTCCCACGAGTTTTGCAAGTCCCCTGTACATCGGATAAGTTGCTATGGCTCCCGCTTTCATCTTGTAAACTTGAGGGAATTTCGGAAGATCCGGGTATTTGGAGAAGCCTCTGATGAGGGCGAAGTTTATCTTCGAGTTGTCTTTCAGGACTTCCGCTATCTTTTTGATCAGTTCGTTGACGATCCTTGCCGTTTTTTTCGAAGGTTCGTCCAGACCTTCAGCCCAAGCCATGGGATGTCCTTCTTTTTGAGGATCTGCGTCCGTCACTTTATCTCCGAGTCCTTCCCCCGTGAATTTCACGACAAACCTGTGTTCTTTTCCAGGATAGAAAGTGATCTCAACGTCTTCGATCTTCTTTATCTTTTCCGAGAGCAGCTGAACCACCTTGGCGGATTCTTCTGTGGCAGGCCTTCCGGCTCTTCTGTCGAGGACCACTTTTCCATCCCAGGTGGCGAAATTTGCCCTTGCAACGACGTCTTTTTCTCCCACTTCAACACCTATACCGAGAGCTTCGAGGATTCCTCTTCCAATCTGGTACTTTATGGGATCGTATCCAAAGAGCGAAAGATGTCCTGGTCCGCTTCCCGGGGTGATTCCAGGAAGAACGGGTATCGTCTGTCCAAGATCGCTTTCCTTTGCTAGGTTGTCCAGATTCGGAGTGTTCGCAGCCTGAAGAGGTGTTTTTCCATTCACGGGAATGTCCCCAAGACCATCCATTACGAGGAGAACAATCTTTGCTTTCTCTTCCGTGACGAGTTTCGATACGAATTCCTGTTTATCGAACATCTCTATCCCTCCTTCTGAGAAGTCAGTTTCTCCAGTAGATATTTTAACCTTTCGTCATCCGATACGGGTGTTCCCTGCTCTATGGATTGCAGAAACGCGATTACAAGATCCGAGAGCCTGTTGAAATCAAACCTGTCTGCATGCCTGAATCTGGCGAGCCTCAGAGAAAACTTCCAGTTCACGTCTTGAATCTCCGCGACCAGTTCTCTCAAAAGTTCCTCCATGGTAGGTTCTTCTTCAGCGAGAAAATACTGGAAAGTTCTCGTCAAAACGATTGTGGAGGCGATCATCACAGAGCTACCGTAAAACGCGGAGACGAATTTCACGGCGTTTTCTTCCATTTTGAAGATATCAGGGGATTCGAACATGATACCAAGGATCACTTCGAGCATTTCTGAAAAGTCCAGTGTTGTATCGTAAAACGGAAATTCCCCTTCTCTGAGTTTCTCTATTCGCCTTTTCACATCCTCGTCTTCTGAATCGATTTCTTCCGAAAGAGCAACAACATCGATGGTACCCTCGAAAAAGTAATCTTTCAGCCATTCGAATTCCTCGTAAGAGGGGATCACCACATCCTTTTCTGCGAGTGAGATCATGAATTCGGCTCTATCTTTCAGCTCACCTGAGATTTCCGAGAGGATGGATATGGCTTTCTCCTTCTCAAAGTGAAGCAGGATCGTTCCATAGTTGTACTTCAGAATCTCCTCTTCTTTATGCCTGCGGTAAGCATCCTCAAAGACCTCGAGGGCTTCTTCGTACAGCCCGAGTGTTTTGAGGAGGAGCCCGTATTCGTTGGCTACCATGGGATCATCAGGGTTTTTTTCATAAAGTCTCTTTAAGATTTCGAGAGCTTCGAAGAGCTTTCCGAGTTTTATGAGAGTGTAAGAGAGATTGTACTCCACATGATCTTTTCGTTCTATTTCCAGAGCCTTTTTTGAAGAACTTCTCTGCTTCTTTGAATCGTTGGAGCTGATTGTAGATAACTCCCAGTCTTTCGTAAACTTCAACAAAATTGGAGTCTTTCTCAAGGATTCTCCTGTATTCTTCGATCGCTTCTTCGAGTCTTCCTTCTTCCAGAAGGAGATCTCCTTTCTTGAGGAGTGGTAAGAGAAACTCTTTGTTGACTTCGTAGGCTTTTTCGTAGAAGAGAAGACTGTCTTCGATCTCATTTTTCTCTTTGAGTATGCCTGCGAGTTCAAAATATGCTGGTGCGAAACGGTCGTTCATCGAAATGGCAAGCCTCATTTCGATTTCTGCTTCTCCGAGCTCTCCTCTGTGTTTCAGGAGAAGTCCGCGGTAGAAATGATAGCGGTAGTCGTACTGAACTTCCTTGGCTTTTTCCAGGATTTTCTCGGCTTCGTCGAGCTTTCCTTCGCGCAGGAGCTGTTTGAATTTCTCGTAGAGGAAGAACACATAGTAGGATCTGTAGTATTCATCCTTTGTGAGCTCGTACTGGGCTTCCAGACCCCTCAATATGACATCAAGGGGTATCCTGTCTTCTTCCAGTACCTTCGGGAGATCTTCAGCGAGGACAGGGAGTTTCACTGGAAGATTATTCTGTTTCGCTTTTTCTGGAGCCAGCGGAAGATAGACGATTGCCTTTATATTTCCACCTCTCATTGTAGAAGCATCAAATAAGGATAGTGGGGCTGTTTTCCTTCGTAGATTTCAAGATCGAGATTTGGAAATTCTTCTCCTATGAGTTTTTGAATATTTTTGAGTTCTGGTTTTCTGTAATTGTCTCCCAGAAAAACCGTCAGAATCTCTTTTTCGTGTGCGTTTTCCTTTTCCAGGGCTTCTTTCAAGACCTTCACGAGACTGAACCCGTGGGACACGAGCTCCTTTCTGACAAACAGCAGATACTCACCTTTCCTTATTCGTCTGTTTCCGTATCTGGAATCTCTCACTGCCTTTGTAACGGAGATGGGAACACACTGGGAGATGGCTTCTTCAAACCTCTTTAGAAGGTCTTCCGGTTCCGCGTCGGGATCGTACTCCACCATGGCGGCCACACACTCTTGAACGAAGGAAGTTGGAACAACGATCACTCTTCTATCGTCGAACGCATCCGCTACTTGTTTTGCTGTGAGAAGGACGTTTGCGTTGTTCGGGAACAAAAAGACATTCCTGGCGTGTGTCTGTTCCACGGCCGCTTTCAGATCGGCAAAGCTGGGATTCATGGTCTGACCGCCAGGCACTATCACGTCCACTCCAAGGCTCTTCAGTATATCTGAGATACCCTTTCCGGGAGAAACAGCAACAACCCCGATTTCCTTTGTGGGCTGTGTAGAAATCACGTGTTCGTGCTGAAGCTTCATGTTGTCTATTTTCACCTTCACTATTTCTCCGAATTCAATGATTTTTTCCAGTACCTGACCTGGATGATTCGTGTGAACGTGCAGTTTTATCAGGTCATCCTGTTCGACAAGGACAACAGAGTCACCGATCTCGTTGAGGAAAGCTTCGAGTTCGCTTTTTTCAACCACCTGGTTCCTTTTGACTGCCACTTCCGTGCAGTAGCGGTTCGTTATCTCTTCAAAGGCCATCCTCTGGAGCTCTTCAACGGAGGCCTGTTCTACCTCTTCCAGATTAACTTGTATGTTTCCCTTTATGGCATCCCTCATACCTTCGAATATGTAATAGAGGCCTTTCGCACCGGCATCTACTACACCGGCTTCTCTGAGTTTTTGAAGCATGTGTGGGGTTCGGTTCACAGTGTCTTTCACTGTTTCGACGATCCAGTCGAAGAGTTCCTCGAAAGTTTCAAAATTCTTGTTTTGTAGCTGTTCATCCAGAACTTTCACAACCGTCAGCATCGTTCCTTCAACAGGTCTTATGACGGCGCTGTAAGCGACTTTTCTAGCGTTTGAGATCATTTTTACGAAATCCGCTGGTGTGATGTACTCTCTAGGAGAAGCGTCCGCCATTCCCCTCAGAATCTGGGACAGTATCACCCCGGAGTTTCCCCGGGCTCCCATCAGTGCGCCTTCTTTTACGGCTCTCCATACTTCAAGGAGATCGTCGCTTTTAACGTTGTCTATGTACTTGCACGCTTCCAGCATGGTGGAACACATGTTGGATCCTGTATCTCCGTCTGGAACGGGAAACACGTTCAGGGCGTTTACTTCATCTCTGTGTTTTAATAGATTTTCAGTTGCCTTCTTTATGATGATCTTGAGAAATCTTCCCGTGATCTTTTTCAAAGTCTCTACCTCCGTTTCACCTGATACCTACTACATGGACTGTTATGTTCAGCTTCTCACAACCCGCAAGAGTCTTCAGCTTGTGAGCCACGTTGTCCGCTATGTTCTTGGCGACTTCCCTGATGTTCACTCCGTATTCCACTTCGATGTACACATCAACGTTGAGGGAAGAATCTTCCAGTTCCTCGATTTTAATGCCCCTGTCTCCTCCAAAGATCCTCTCAAAGAAGGAACGAGAATCTCCCAGCCCTACCGTTCCATAACTCTCCAGAGTTGCAAAGTACACGATTTTTTTCAGTGCGTTGAGTGTGATTTCGAGTTCCCCATTTTCCAGCATGATCCTCATACTTTCCCCTCCCTACTTCTGGCCTTAATATATGTTAGCACAGTTTTTGTGAGTCCCTCCGAATCCAGCCCCAGCATGCTGAGAAGTTCCTTTCTACTCCCATGGGGAACGAAGATATCTTCGACACCTAAATTAACGATCTTTCCCTGCCATCCCATTTCTTGAAGTCTCTGAGCAACGAAGGATCCAAAACCACCGATTTTCATGGCTTCTTCAACGGTGATAATGAGATCGTGTTCCCTGGCGATTTCTTTTAAAACGGTCGTGTCCAGCGGTTTCACCGTGAGAGCGTTCACCACAGTCACATCGAGAGGTATCTTCAAAACTTCGTTCAAAATGGTGCCGGTCGCTATTATCGCGGCTTCCCTTCCTCTCTTCAATATCTTCCAGCCAAGGTCGATCTCTTTCATGTTCTCCAGGAGGGATTTGACTTCACCGTAGAAGGACTCTTTGGGATAGCGAATGGCAACGGGACCATCGAGGTGCTTTAGAACGGTGTACAGTGAACTCACGAACTCCTCAGGAGAAGACGGAGAAATGATCTTCATGTTCGGGACTGAAAGCAGGTAATTCATGTCGAACAAGCCGTGGTGTGTGGGACCGTCTTCTCCCACCACACCGGATCTGTCGATCGCAAAGAGAACGGGAGCGTTCTGCAAAGCCACATCGTGAATGATCTGATCGTACGCTCTCTGCAGGAAGGTGGAGTATATGGCGACCACAGGCTTCATTCCGTGAAGACCGAGAGCGGCTCCAAAGGTTACGCAGGTCTGCTCTGTTATTCCAAGATCGAAGAAGCGATCGGGATGTTCTCTCTGGAATATGGAAAGTCCTGTTCCGTCGGCCATCGCAGCCGTTATGGCGACGATTTTCTTGTCTTCTCTCGCTATTCCTGAGAGGGTGTGTCCCAGCAGATCGCTGTAGGAGAGCATTTTCGGTTTTCCAGATGGTGAAGCGCTGTGGTACTTCGTGGGATCTTTTTCCGCGGCGGTGAACCCTTTTCCTTTTTTGGTTACCACGTGGACGACCGATGAATAATCGTAGTCTCTGATCCGCTTGAAAACTTTCTCCAGTAACTCTATGTTGTGACCGTCGAAAGGACCAAAATATTTCAAACCGAGGGATTCAAAGAAGTTGGTTCCCTGTATCATTCCTTTGAGACTGTCTCTCAGATACTTCATTTCTTCTTCGACTTCGAACCCGATCTCTGTTTTTTCGAGAACTTTCTTCAGGACTTTTTTTCCTTTCAGGTAGATTGGACTGGTTCTCAATTTTGAGAGGTGATAGGCGAGCCCACCTACGTTTGGCGAGATGGACATGCCGTTGTCGTTCAGTATGATCTTCATCTTCGAGTTGATATTCTTCAGCTGGTTCAGTGCCTCGAGTGCCATGCCGGAGGTGAGTGCACCATCACCGATGACGACCACAACGTGCCTTTTCTCTCCGAGCAGCTCGAATGCTTTTTCGAAACCAAGGCCCGCGGCTATGGAGGTTCCGGCGTGGCCCGTTCCAAACCAGTCGAGTGGAGATTCTCTTCTCGTCACAAAACCACTGAGACCGCCGAAGGTTCTTATCGTGTGAAACAGTTCATCGCGACCGGTGAGAATTTTGTGTGTGTAAGCCTGGTGGCCAGTGTCCCAGATAATAGCATCTTCCCTCGGGTCGAAGACCCTGTAGAGGGCGAGGGTCAATTCTATTGTTCCGAGATTCGATGCGAGGTGTCCCCCGTTCTTCAAGACAACTTCTGTGATCTTCTTTCGGATGTCTTCTGCCAGTCTTTTCAGCTCATCGTAGCTCATTCTCTTGATCTCGTCCAGAAGCATCTATCTCACCTTCCAGCTCTTTCATCACGTCTATGATCTTCAGCCTGTTTTGCTGAAGAATCTCTTTGCACTTTCTGTAGAGCTCCACTCCGCGTTCAAAGAGTTTGATGGATTCTTCGAGTGGAAGATCCTCGTTTTCCAGTCTGTTTACGATTTCCTCCAGTTCTTTCATCATTTCCTCGAAATTCACCCTATCACCTGCGCTTTCTTCGTTCCATCCTTGAAAACAAGCGACACTACATCTCCTCGTTTCAGATCGGAAGATTCTTTGACGATCTCTCCTTCTTTTTTCACCAGGACGAACCCTCTTTCGAGAGGTCTCAACGGGTTCAAACTTTCGAGCATTCTGCCGAGACTTTCGAGTTTCTCTTGATCTTGTTCAAAACAATCCATGAGTTTCTTTCTCAACTTTGCGGCCAATTCTTTGACCCTTTCTATTTTAAATTCGTTTAGCTCGAGTTTTCTTCGTCCGATCATTCTGAGGCGAAAATAAAGAGTCTCCAATCTTCTCTCTTCCATATCGAATCTGTTCGACAGGGAAGCTATCAACTTTTCGAGGAATGAATCAAGGTCTTCGTGTATTTCACTCGCATCCGGTATCACATACTCGGCGGCACCCGTTGGGGTGTGCATCGATACATCTGCCACGAAGTCCGCTATCACACGGTCTATTTCGTGTCCTATCCCCGTTACAACGGGATGTCGAAGCTTGAGGATCTCACGAATCACATCCTCTTCGTTGAAGACCCAGAGGTCCTCCTTGGAACCACCGCCTCTCACGATCATAACGAGATCGAGATCGTATTCGTTTGCTTTTCGCAGGGCTTTTATGAGCTCCTCTCTTGCAGAATCACCCTGAACGGAGGTGTGGAAGACGTAAATTTCGATTGGGGCCTTTCTTTCTCTGGCAGTTCTTATCACATCCTGCAGGGCGGCGGAGTCTCGAGAGGTGATGATGCCGATTTTCCTGGGAAATCTGGGAACGGTTTTCTTTGGTCTGGAGAGGAGGCCTTCCTCAAGGAGTTTCTTCAGGGTGGTTTCGAACTTTATCTGATACATACCAGCTTGATCCAGGTATCTCACGTTCGAGCAGATGAATCTGTAGGTTCCATGAGGAATGTAAACACTGACACTTCCCTCAACAAGGGCCATTCTACCTTCCTGAAGGCGAATTCCCATGTTGTCTCCGCCGAATATCACACACTCCAGCCTGGCGTTTTCCTCGACTAAAGAGAAAAAATATGCCCCTTCCTGGGGCGCACACCGGAAATCTCACCGTAAACGCTCACGTTGGTGAGATAAGGATCTCCTTCTATCAGGTCTTTTATGTACTCGTTTATCTCTGTGACAGAATAAGTGTAATCTTTCATTTCCTTTGTCTCTCCGCCGCTCTCACAACGTGTTCGAACAGGAGTGCGGTTGTTACCTGTCCCACACCCCCTGGAACGGGAGTCACTCTGGCGATTTCTTCAACCGATGGATCGACATCTCCCTGGAGTTTTCCGTCCACGTAATTTATCCCCACGTCTATCACGATAGCTCCTTCTTTTACCATGTTCTTCTTCAGAAAGTGTGCTCTACCGACGGCTACCACCACGATGTCACTGTTTTTTGTTATCTCTTCGAGGTTCACCGTTCTGGAGTGACAAACCGTGACGGTTGCGTCCCTTCCCTTCTTCAAGAGCATCAAAGCGAGAGGCTTCCCAACGGTGACACTCCTTCCAACAACGGTGACTCTTTTCCCAGAAAGGTTTGTCTCTCTTTCGAGTATTCTCACAGCGGCTTCGGCCGTGCATGGAGGAAAGATCTCTTCGTCGTAAAGAAGAAGTCCGAGGTTTGCAGGATTCACACCTTCAACATCTTTTTCAACGGGAACTGAGGAAAGGATTTCTTTCTCGTCAAAACTTGGAGGAAAAGGCCTTGCAACGAAAACCCCATTCACACTTTCATCCGATCCGAGTTTTTTCAGCGTGGAAACTATCTCCTCTGGAGAAACGTTCAGTATTTCAAAGGCTATTCCGAGTTTCTCAGCTTTTTTTCTCTGAGATTTCAGATAAGAAAGGGCCGATGGATCATCTGTACACGCAACGCTGACCAGTTTGGGAGTGAAACCGAGCTTTTCTACTCTCTCTTTCGTTCTTTCCTCTATACTTCGAGCTATTGTCCTACAGTCGATCCACACGGTGTGACCTCCTTCACGAAACACCTACTATGTTACCGCTGTCGTCTACGTCCATGTTCAGGGCGTTCGGCCTTTCTGGAAGACCGGGCATCAGATTTATGTCTCCTGAAAGCGCAACGACAAAGCCTGCCCCGGCGGAAACGAAGAGGTCGCTGACAACGAACGTGTATCCTTCGGGTGCACCTCTGAGAGACGGATCGTGGGAAATGGACTTTGGAGTTTTGGCAACGATCACGGGAAGCTCATCAAAACCGTGTTTTTTAATGAATTTGAGGGCATTTTTTGCAGTATCGGAAAACTCCACTCTTCCCGCTCTGTAGATCTCCTTTGCGAGAATCTCTATCTTCTTTTCCACAGGATCGTTCATTTCGTAGAGATAAACCGGTTTTACGTCCTTCACAGCTTCTGTCACGGCTTTTGCGAGTTCGACACCACCTTCGCTGCCCTTTTCAAAAACCTCACTGACTGCTACCCTCACACCGAGTTTTTCGCACTCTTTCACCACGTAGGCTATTTCCTTTTCTGTGTCCGTGATGAACCTGTTCAGCGCTACCACGACGGGTAGATTGAATTTCCTCAGGTTTTCCAAGTGTACCCTGAGATTTTTGAATCCTTCTTTGAGGGCTTCCAGGTTTTCCTCGTGTATGTTTTTGAGGTCCGCACCACCGTGGTATTTCAGTGCTCGTACTGTGGCCACAAGAACGGCCGCGTTCGGATAAAAACCACCGACACGGGAAACAAAGTCGATGAATTTTTCGGCACCGAGGTCTGCTCCAAAACCCGCTTCCGTGACCGTGTATTCGGAGAGCTTCATGGCCATCTTCGTCGCTATGATGGAATTGGTGCCGTGCGCGATGTTGGCGAAAGGTCCGCAGTGTATGAGCGCTGGAGTTCCTTCGGTTGTCTGAACAAGGTTGGGATTTATGGCATCTTTCAAAAGAACGGCCATGGCCCCCTGAATTCCAAGATCAGAGACCCTGACGATTTTCCTGTCAGTGTTGAGCGCTACGATTATTTTTCCAAGTCTTTCTTTCAGGTCCTTCATGTTCTCGGACAGAGCAAGAACGGCCATCACTTCGGAAGCGGCCGTGATGATGAAACTGTCTTCTCTTGGAAATCCGTTCGCTGAGCCTCCAAGACCGATCACTATGCTTCTCAAAGCACGGTCGTTCATGTCCATGGTTCGCTTCCAAAATACTCTTGTTATGTCTATCTTGAGCTCGTTGCCGTGTTTTATGTGCGAATCCAGAACGGCCGCCAGCAGATTGTGGGCGGAGGCCACGGCGTGCATGTCTCCGGTGAAATGAAGGTTTATCTCATCAGAAGGAAGAACCCTCGACCTGCCACCTCCTGTTGCACCGCCTTTCAATCCAAGGGTGGGGCCGAGGGAAGGCTCTCTCAGAGTAACTATCGATTTCTTACCGATTCTGTTCAGAGACATGGAAAGTCCTATGCTGGTGGTAGTTTTTCCTTCACCTGCAGGGGTAGGAGTAACTGCCGTTACGAGGATCAGTTTCCCATCTTCACGATTTTCAAGGCTTTTCAAGAATCTGTGGTCTATCTTCGCTATGTAGTGGCCGTAAGGATAGAGAACGTCGTCTTTCAATCCCAACTGATCGGCGATCTCTTTGATCGGTTTCAAAATTATCACCTTCAAAGTTCGAATTTTTCTTTTGGAGCGTGTTCTTTGGCGATTCTGTCCAGTATTCCGTTGACGAATTTTCCACTGTTCTCCGTGCCGTATCTCTTGGCTATTTCTATGGCTTCATCGATGGTCACTTCTATGGGGATGTCCTTTTCGAAGAGCAGTTCATAAGTGGCGAGTCTCAGAACGTTTCTGTCCACAGCTGATAGTCGGTTTAAAGACCACTTTTCTAGGTATCGGGAAATGAGATTGTCTATCATGGGAAGGTTTTCTTTTATACCTCTTATGTAGCGCCTGGCATCTTCCTTTGCCTTTTTATCGTAGGTTTCATCCAGAATTTCCTCGAGAATTTGTTCAAGATCTTCGTCTCTTCTGAATTCATGCTGAAACAGGGCTTTGAAGACAGCAAGCCTCATTCTTCGCCTCGGTGTTTTCATGTCTGGATCTCCTTTCCAGATTTTATTCTTTCTTTTCTTCATCCTCCTTGATTTCTTCTGGTTCTTCTTCCAGCTCCTCTTCTTTCTCAAAGACGTTCTCCACCGTGACGTTGATGGATTCCACTTTCATGGATGTCATCATTTCGACGTCGTGTTTGACTTTTTCGGTGAGTTTGGAAACGTATTCCGGAATCGACTCACCGTAGGGTACATCGATTTTGAACTCGATCACAAGGCTGTCATCGGGGTTTCTGGTAACATCGAGGCTCTTCCTGATCTTCTTGATAACCTTTGAACTCACATCCCCCAAAAACTCTTCGATGCTTCTGATTGCGATTTCTTTTATCACTCCGTCGGATATTTCGATGTTCTTGTATTCTTCCGCCATGAGGATCCCCCCTTTTTATGCTCTTCCAACGTACTCCCCTGTTCTCGTATCAACTTTTATTTTATCACCAACTTCGATAAAGTAAGGTACAGTGATCTTCAGTCCAGTTTCGAGGACTGCTGGTTTTCCTCCCCCGGAAACAGTATCACCTTTGAAGGAAGGTTCTGTCTCTACCACTGTCAGTTCAACGGTGGTTGGAAGCTCGATTCCTATGGGTGTTCCTTCGTGAAATACAAGGTCCACTTCCATGTTTTCGACCAGGTAGTATTTTGCATCGCCTATTTCCTCTTCACTGAGAGCGTACTGCTCGTAGTCATCAAGTGTCATGAAATAATAGTGATCTCCGTCTCTGTAAAGATACTGGGCTTTTCTGAAAGAGAGTTCTGCTTCCGGTACCTTATCACCGCTTGGAAAGTTCACTTCCCTTACGAGTCCTGTTTTCACGTTCTTGAGTTTTGTCCTGATGAGTCCGCTCCCTCTTCCCATGAAGTGTTTGCTCGCCTCGAGGACTCTGTATATTTCTCCATCGTAGATGATGAACATACCCTTTTTCAGGTCACCCACTTCTATCATGTGAACACCTCCTTACAACAAAATCTACGAGGGGATTTTCTCCCCTCGTAGAATTTTATCATAATCGATTTTTTCAGAGCATTTCTCTGAGTCTGGAAATTATTCCTTCCTTATCCAGACCATATAATTTGTAGAGCATTTCGTAACTGCCGGACACAGCGAACTCTGGAACACCTACTCTCACGTACTTCTTCGGGATGATGCCGTTTTCAAGAAGGGTGGTTCCGAGGTAACTTCCAAGCCCGGTGAAAACGTTGTGATCTTCCACAACGAGAACGGGTTTTCCATCGACCATCTTCAAGGTCTCTATATCGAGATCCACCGGACAGGAGACGTTCAGAACTGCTACGTTTACTCCTTCTTTCTTGAGTTCGTCTGCAGCGCTTACGGCTTCACAGAGTGTGGAACCGTAAGTTATTATCACCGCGTCGTCTCCGTTTCTAACGACATCGATCTTTCCGTATTCGAAGGTGTAACCCTCTCCGAAGAAAGGTTTCCCGTTTTCATCGAGGATGATGGGAAGCTTCGACCTTCCCATGGCGATCACAAAGTTTCCGTACTCCTTCGCGGCGTACCTCACAGCTCTGTCTGTTTGGTTGGGATCACCGGGGACGATCACTTTGAAACCGTACCAGTTCATCGGCCCGGAAACGTAGTCGATTCCGTGGTGAGTCTTTCCGTCCTCTCCCACGTTGAGTCCACAGTGTGTGACAACGACTTTGAGGTTCGTTCCATTGATGGCGTTCAACCTGTGCTGGTTGTAGGTTTCAGAAATTCCAAAAACACCAAAATCAGCGAAGAACGTGATAACACCCTCTGCGGAGAGTGCCCCAGCCATAGCGGCGGCGTTGTGTTCTTGAACACCCACTTCCAAGAGTCTCTCAGGGAACTCTTTGTCGAGCAGATCGAGTTTGACCGATCCCTTCAGGTCGCAGTCCACAGCGACGATGGGAGTGGCTTCTGGATTGTTCGCGTTCTTCTTCACCAGATCCAGAAGGGCTTTTCCGAACGCACCTCTGTTGTCGGTCGGTGAGGTGTAGGTGATGGGCTCTCCCGTGTCGATCTTGATCGGGTAAGTCTTGTAAACTTTCTTGTGCTTTTCCATTGGAAGTTGTTTTCTTTTTTCGATGTACACATCCACATCGTTTTCGATGCCGAGTTCAGCGAGGGCCTTTTCGAGTTCTTCTCTGTTCAGGGGCTTTCCATGGTATTTAACCTCGTTTTCCATGAAGGATACGCCTTTTCCCATGACCGTTTTAGCGAGTATGGCAACGGGATTCAGTTCGTCTTCTACCGCTTCTTTCAGTGCGAGATAGATCTGTTCGTAGTCGTGTCCGTCGATCTCGATGACCCTCCAGCCGTCCGCTAAGTAGTTTTCCTTTATGTTCACGGGCATGACGTCTCTGGCACGGCCGCTGATCTGGGCGTCGTTGTAGTCGATGATCACCGTGAGATTCGTGACACCGTACTTTTTCGCCACTCTTCTTGCCTCCGCCACCTGTCCTTTTGCCTGTTCTGCGTCACTCATGAGAACAAAGACGTGGTAATCTTTTCCTGTGAACCTGGATGCGAGGGCAAAACCGAGTCCGGCTGAAAGACCCTGACCGAGGTTTCCGGTTGTCCAGTCGATGATCCCAACACCTCGGGTCACGTGTCCTTCAAAAACGGAAGCGTGGTGCCTGAATCCCGTGAGGACTTCATCGAGCTCGACAAATCCTAAACGAGCCATAGCTGCGTAAACCCCCGGAGAAGTGTGACCGTGGCTGATCACGATTCTGTCTCTTGCGGGATCATCGACGGGTCTGAGTTTTGCGTACTTGAAGACGGTAAGATAAAGATCGATCGAAGACATGGAGCCTCCAGGATGGCCTGAGTCAGCTATGTAGGTCATTTTCAGTATGTCGCCACGGCAGAGCCTTCCGAGTTCTTTCAACTCTTTGAGTTCGCTTTCTGGAAGCTTTTCATAGGGAAACCTTTCCATCGTTAAACCTCACCTCCCGCAAATGGGTCATAATAGTGGCAAGAAGTATTCACATCTATTGAGATTCTACCATTATAGATATGTTAAAAAGTTTTCTAGGAGGAAAAAATTGTGTTCAAGCTGGTGAGTGAATTTGAGCCAACAGGTGACCAGCCGCAGGCTATAGAGAAACTTGTGGAAGGTTTGAACAGAGGAATGAGATTTCAAACGCTCCTCGGTGTTACGGGGAGCGGAAAGACTTTCACCATGGCCAACGTGATAGCGCGCGTGAACAGACCCGCCCTTGTGATCTCACCGAACAAGACGCTCGCCGCCCAGCTTTATCAGGAGTTCAAAGCGTTCTTCCCGGAAAATCGAGTGGAGTTCTTCATAAGTTACTACGATTACTATCAACCGGAGGCCTACATTCCAACAAAAGATCTTTACATAGAGAAGAACGCTGACATCAACGATGTGATCGTGCGAATGAGAATGTCCACGTTGAAATCTGTGAGAACTCGTCGCGATGTGGTGGTAGTTGCGAGTGTTTCGTGTATTTACGCCACGGGAGACCCGAACGATTTCGATAGGATGAACATAAATCTCGCTGTTGGAGATAGAATAGACGTTCTGGAACTCGCGGAAAGACTGGCAAGGATAGGCTATCAGAGAACGGAGGATGTGTCTCTTTCTGGATGTTTCAGGCTGAAGGGAGACACGGTGGAGATCTACCCGACGTATCAGGATGAAGGGATCAGGATCGAATTCTTCGGAGACGAAGTGGACTCGATAACGTTGATAGACAGATTCAATCGCACCACACTGGAGCACCTTGACAAGATCATCATCTATCCCGCCGTTGAATTTATCACAACGGAGGAGAAACTCAAAAGAGCCGTCGAATCAATAAGGGAGGAGCTTAACGAAAGACTCTCAGAGCTCAAAAAACAGGGAAAGATCCTCGAGTACGAACGCTTGAAGCAGAGAACTCTGAACGACATAGAGCTGCTGGAGACCATGGGATACTGTCCTGGAATAGAGAACTACTCCAGGCACTTCGATGGAAGAAAGCCGGGAGAGCCTCCGTACACTCTTCTCGATTATTTCGATAAAGATTTCATCGTTTTCATAGACGAGTCACACATCACGGTTCCTCAACTCAGGGCCATGTACAACGGAGACAGATCCAGAAAGAAAAATCTGGTTGAATACGGTTTTCGTCTACCTTCCGCTTACGACAACAGACCGCTGACTTTCGAAGAATTTTTGAAAAAAACAGGCCAGATCATCTTTGTTTCCGCTACGCCGGGAGACTTCGAACTCTCGATCTCTGAACAGGTCGTCGAGCAGATCATTAGACCCACAGGACTCGTGGATCCAGAGGTGGAGGTACGTCCCACCGCGGGGCAAGTGGATGATCTTGTGAACGAGATCGTGAAAGTGAAAGAAAGAGGGGAAAGAGCCCTTGTTACGGTGCTCACCAAAAAAACGGCAGAGCTTTTGAGTGAACATCTGACGGAACTTGGAATAAGATCGCTCTATCTTCACTCCGAACTGGACGCCATAGAGAGGGTTGAGGTTTTGAAGAAACTGAGGCGGGGAGACGTGGACGTGGTCGTTGGTGTGAACCTTCTGAGGGAGGGTCTCGATCTTCCCGAGGTGTCACTGGTAGCGATCATGGACGCGGACGTGGAAGGCTTCCTTCGATCTGAAACAACGCTCATCCAGATCATAGGGAGAACCGCAAGGAACATCAACGGGAAGGTCATCATGTACGCCGACAGGATAACAAACGCGATGAAGAGAGCTATCGAAGAAACGAACAGAAGAAGGAGAATTCAGCTCGAGTACAATAAAAAACACGGGATCACTCCACGTTCTGTGATAAAGCCTCTGGAGATAGAAGTGTTCGAACAGTTCATGGTGAAAGAAGAGCCTGAGAGGTACGGAGACACTGTGAAAAACATCTTTGAGATGAAGAAAACGCTCTCTCCGGAGGAGTACATGGCCGTTCTCGAAGAGGAAATGTATCGGGCTGCGAGTGAGCTCAGATATGAAGACGCAGCGGCCTTGAGGGATGAGCTGTTCAGAATCAGGGAAGAGATAAAAAAGAAAAAGGGGCTTTGAGCCCCTTTTTTCTTTCTGGCGGGGACGACGGGATTTGAACCCGCGACCACCGGTGTGACAGACCGGCATGCTAACCAGGCTGCACCACGTCCCCTGAACCGAATACTATTTTCTCAGAAAAGTCACGGGTTGTCAAGAGGATTTGTGGTGCAAACTACCGATGAATTCCCTGCCCTTTTTTATAGCGATCAGATCGATTTTGAGAAGATCTTCCTTGGTTTTTGAAAGTTTCTCTCTGAGTACTTCTTCTACAGCTTCAAAGCTCACTGTTCTTGTTAGTTCCAGAAAGGCTCCGAGCATCACCATGTTTGCGGCTTTCACGCTTCCTGCTTCTTCCGCTATTTCGTTCGCTGGTATTTCAATCGTTTCTATATCGTTCCTTTCTATGATCTGTTCAACAACAGAAGAATTGACCAAGAGCAAACCACCAGATCTGAGTTTTGCTCCGAATTTCATCATGGAGGGAAAGTTCATCGCTATTACTTCCGTGGGATGATCGACAACGGGGGAAGTGATTGGTTTTTCATCCACGATCACAGTGCAGTTGGCGGTGCCTCCTCTCATTTCGGGACCGTACGAAGGAAGCCAGGTGGAGTTTTTCCCTTCTATAACGGCAGCTGCGGCAATTATTTGGCCTGTGAGCATGATTCCCTGACCGCCAAAACCGGCTATTATTATCGCGTGATACGCCATATCAATCGCCCACCTTGTCAACAAAAACTTTCGGTGGAAATTCCTTTACCATGTTCTCCAGAAGCCAGTTCTGAGCTTCAACTGGACTCATCCCCCAGTTTGTGGGACAGGTGCTGAGCACTTCCACCATTCCGAATCCCAGTCCCTTTATCTGTGCGAGAAAAGCTTTCTTTATGGCTTTTTTTGTGTTCAGAATATCCTTTGTGGTACTCACCGTTGTACGTTCAAGGTAAGCAACTCCATCGATAGTACTCAAAGCTTCGGAAACGTGAAGAGGATATCCGTCATTTGCTGCGGTTCTGCCATATGGGGTCGTGGTGGTTTTCTGCCCCAAAAGGGTGGTGGGTGCCATCTGTCCACCCGTCATACCGTACACCGCGTTGTTGACAAATATCGTTGTCAACTTTTCTCCACGGTTCGCCGCGTGGATTGTCTCTGCAATTCCAATGGCCGCGAGATCTCCATCCCCCTGATAGGTGAAGACTATCCTGTCCGGGAGTGCTCTTTTTATACCGGTTGCTACTGCGAGTGCTCTACCGTGCGGAGCCACTGTCCCATCCACATCGAAAAATTCGTAAGCGAAAACAGAGCATCCAACGGGGGCAACCATTATGGTTTTTTCCTGAATGCCCAGCTCATCTATCACTTCTGCTATCAGCCTGTGTATTATTCCATGGTGGCATCCTGGACAGTAAGTGAATTCTCTATCACTCAAGGCTTTCGGTCTTTTGAATATCACTTCCATTTCCTCACCTCCTTGAAAGCAAACAGTATTTCTTCGGGTGTTGGAACAACTCCTCCCATGCGTCCGTAGAAGTGTACCGGCACTTTCCCTTCTACCGAAATCTGAACGTCTTCGACCATCTGTCCGGAACTCATTTCCACAACGAAGATGAGTTGCACTTTTTTGGCCAGTTCTTTGAGCCTTCTTTTCGGGAAAGGCCAGAGTGTCACAGGTCTGAACAGGCCAGCCGGTATTCCTTCTTCTCTCAGAGAGTCCACAACGCTCTTGAGGATTCTTCCTATCGTACCGTAGCCAACCATCAGATACTCTGCACCGTCCACCCTGTACTCTTCCCATCGCTGCTCTGACGCTTCTATCAGCCTGTACTTTTCCTGTAAGCGCTTGTTCATTTTCTCAAGACCGACAGGATCTATGTTGAAAGCGGCTATTCTGTGTGGCTCTCTGTTTCTGGCACCTCGAAGCGCCCAATCCGAATGATCCGGAAGGGTGGACAAATCTCTCATCTCCGGTAGCTCAACGGGTTCCATCATCTGGCCGATCATTCCATCCGCCAGTATGAGAACGGGATTTCTGTATCTGTCAGCGAGATCAAAAGCCAGCTGGGTCAGATCTACAGCTTCCTGAAGTGTTGATGGTGCAAGAACGATCAGTCTGTAATCCCCGTGGCCTCCTCCTTTCACCGCTTGAAAATAATCACCCTGAGAAGGCTGGATGTTTCCAAGTCCAGGACCTCCACGTACCACGTTGACAAAAACGCAGGGAAGCTCTGCGCCTGCAATGTATGAGATCCCCTCCTGCATCAGGCTGAAACCAGGAGAAGATGTAGATGTCATAACACGTTTTCCGGTGCAAGCTGCTCCATAAACCATGTTGACCGTTGCTATTTCACTTTCGGTCTGAAGGAAAACCCCTCCTACTTCAGGAAGTCTTCTCGCCATGTATTCCGCTATTTCGCTCTGGGGAGTGATTGGATAGGCAAAGTACAATCTGCAACCCGCTCTTATCGCAGATTCTGCTATCGCTTCGTTTCCTTTCATCATGAGTTTTTTCATAAACATCACTCCTCAAACCTTCACGTTGACTTTCTTCTGAACCTCTCTGAACACGGTTATACAAACATCCGGGCACGTGAGATAGCAGAACCCGCAGGCTATGCAACCATCTCCCTTGTACACAGCGGGGTGATAACCTTTCGAGTTGTATCTGTGGGAGAACTCGATCACCTTTGCAGGACACACGGAGATGCACAGACCGCAACCCTTGCACCTTTCTGAATCTATCGTTATGTAGCCTCTCATGTTCTCATCCCCCCGATTCCCAGTTTTCTTTTCATGAATCTTCTGATGATGAAAAGAGGATATTCAGTCTCAGGAAGATCGATCAGCTCTTCTGGGACCACGGTGAAAAGAACCTTTATCCCTGTTTTCCTGGAAACTTCTGAAACTATTCGCTCCCCTTCGAGAACAGCTTCTGATGTGGTCATGTCTCCAAGATTGGAATTGTTTATCAGGAAATCGATCTTCATCCTGGAAAGAGTGGATATCTTCTCCAAGTTTTCGATGATATCTTCCGGACGTTCACAGAACGGTCTGAAGACATTTACGATAAAATACGTGTGAGTGTCTTTTCCATTCATGAGGTGTCTTAGGGCTCCTACCGCTTTTGCCCCACTTTCTCCTCCTGTGTCGATGACGGCTTCTTCACTGGACAGCCAGTCTGTGTTCTTTGGTATGATCGGCAAGTCGCTGTATCTGAGGTTGTCCTCCACTGTCACAACGTGGATTCCGATTTCTTCTAACTCTTTCTTCAGGTCTCTCAATCTGAAATAAGGTGTTACCACATCCAGATCGACCAGTGATACGTCCTTCCCCGAACTCTTCAGTTTTAAGGCCAGATTGATCGATATTTCCGTTTTCCCGCTACCGTAAGATCCCATCAAGATACGAATCATACCTTTCTCTCCACCTTCGAGATTCTTCAGAATAATTTTTTGGCTTTTCTTCACCTCTCAGCACCCGCAGTGCCGAAAGAGCAAGTGCTTTCTCCTCGTTGCTTCCTGGAAAGACAAGCACCGGTGCTATGAAACTCACCCTTTCGGTGATCCATGGGACCAGAAACTCTTTTTCATGAGCCAGACCACCTGTGAGAACTATGAAATCAACCTCACCTTTCAAAACGGCTGCCATCTTACCGATCCACTTGGCTATCTGATAGGCCATCGCTCTGTAAACCCTCTTCGCCCACTCATCACCCTGTTTGATTCTTCTGACCACCTCTCTGGCATCGCTGGTTCCAAGATACGCCACGAGTCCACCGTTTCCCACGATACGCTTCTTCATCTCTTCGTAAGTGAATTTCCCGCTGAAACAAAGGTCAACAAGCTGTGTCAGAGGCAGCGTTCCGCTTCTCTCAGGTGTGAACGGTCCGTCCCCGTCCAGAGCGTTGTTCACGTCGATCACCCTTCCCTTTCTGTGTGCGGCGATTGAGATGCCTCCACCCATGTGAGCCACAACGAGGTTCATCTCTTCGTATCTTTTATTCACCATCCTGGCAACTTCTTTTGCGACGGCCTTCTGGTTCAAAGCGTGAAATATGGATTTTCTCTGATAGTTTGGATGTCCGCTGACACGTGCAACATCTTCCATTTCATCGACAACGACGGGATCCACCACGTAAGCAGGCACACCCGTTTCAGCCGAGAATCTGTGGGCTATGATCACTCCCAGATTTGAAGCGTGCTCTCCGTTTTTTGCTGATTTCAGGGTTTCTATCATCAGGTCGTCCACCAGGTACACTCCTCCGGGTATGGGATCGAGGAGCCCTCCCCGGCTGACAAAAGCGGAAAAAGAACTCAGACTGTATCCAGTTTCTTCGACGAACTGTCTCACTATCTTTTCTCTGAATTCGAGCTGATCCAGGATTCTCTGGAATCTGCCGAGTTCATCCGGTGAATGACTGAAATTTTGCATCTTCACCATTCTTTCGTCTTCGAATATGGACAGCTTTGTGGATGTAGAACCGGGATTTATGGTGAGGATTCTGAACACACGATCACCCCTTTTTCTGTGCGACCAGCACGCTCAAAGCGATGGAAAGAAATCTCGTTTCCTCGTCGTCTGCTCTGGAAGTGAGGACAACAGGTACTCTACCACCGACAACAACAATCGCTGCTTTTCCACGAGCCATGTATATGAGCGATTTGCTGAGGATGTTTCCTGCTTCTATGCTGGGGACTATCAGTACATCGGCGTCTCCCGCTATTGGACTGTTCCCTGCTTTCGAAGCCAACTCTTCACTGATGGCCATCTCAAGTGTTAAGGGCCCGTCGACGATGCAGTCGTTCCTTTGCTGGAGGATCTTCGATAGTGCAGCGATCTCGAGGGTTAAAGGATTTCTCAAATCGCCCGTTCCTAAGAGTGCGATCTTTGGTTTCTCTATGCCGAGGGATCGGGCGACCAGGATCGAATTTTCCACGATGTCCATTCTTTGCTGAAGATCCGGTGAGATGACGAGACCACCATCCGAGATGATCAGAATTTTGTGGTATCCAGGGACTTCATGGACGCTGACAGCGGAAAGAGTTCTACCGGTTCTGAGACCGTACTCTTTCTTGAGAAACACGGAGAACAGATCACCCGTTTTGATTTTTCCTTTCATCAGTATCTGCGTTTCATTCCTTGATGCGCTTTCGACAGCTTTCCTGACTGCTTCAAAGTGATCTTCAGCATGAACGATTTCTGCTTCCAGTTCGAGGTTCATTCGTTCCACGAGTGTCTCTATTTCTTTTCTCTTTCCAAAGAGCACCGGATCTACGATTTCTTCCTTCTTAGCTCTTACAACGGCTTTCAAAACCTCTTCATCCTCTGCGGCTACAACAGCGATCTTCATTCTTTTTCCCCGAACCAGTTCAACCATCTCCAGGAGATTTTTCATTCGATCACACTCCGATAATCCTTCGCTTTTTCCTCTCCTCTGAGAACCCTCAAAACACCGAGTGCGAGGGCTTCCATTTCCAGCTCTCCTGGAATTACCTCTACTTTTCCGAACTTTTCGATGTAATCTGTGATCATCCGGACGAATCTGTTTTCGTGGGCCATGCCACCTGTTATCACTATGGCGTCGGGTTTGTCTCCAAGGACAGCGCACATTCCACCGATTTCTTTAGCGATCTGATAGGCCATGGCTTCAACGACCAGTTTCGCTTTCCTCGAGGTTTCCATACTATCGAGAGCTTTCCTGAGGTCCTTTGTTCCAAGGTACGCTAAAAGTCCTCCTTTTTTGGTGAATTCTTCTTTCAGTTTGGCGGCTGAGTGTTTACTCGAGTAGGCCGTCTTCACAACGTCTCCAACGGGAAGCTCTCCCGTTCGCTCTATACTGAAGGGTCCTTCGTCGTTGGCGTTGTTCACGTCTATTATCTTTCCGTTTTTACAGGCACAAACAGAGATTCCGCTTCCAAGATGTGCCACTACGATCTTCACCTCTTCTGGTGTTCTGCCCATCTCTCTGGAAACTTTTCTCAATACCGCTTTAATGTTTAGAGCGTGAGAATAGCTTTTTCTCTCGATTTCAGGGATTCCAGAGAAACGCGCTTCATCACACATTTCGTCCACTGAAACCGGATCTACCACAAAACAGGGTATTCCGTAGGGTTTTCCCAGTTTGTAGCTGATCACAGCTGCCAGATTGGACACATGGTCAACAGGAGAACGATTGATGAGGTAATCCACCATGTATTCATCTACAACATAAGTTCCCCCCGGAACCGGCTCGAGTACACCACCTCTAGCAGCGATCGCGCTGAAATCTTCTATCCTGTAGCCGACCTCGTCTATGAAGTCTTCCACCGCTTTTCTTCTCAAAGGTTCCTGATCCGTAGACCTTTTGAATTTCTTCAGCTCTTCAACGCTGTGGAAGATATTCTTTTCAGCGATCTTTTTTTCATCTTCAAACACAGCTACCTTCGTGGAGGATGAACCTGGATTTATCACGAGAATTCTGTACATCCGATCACCTCTTATGTTGACAAAAGATTACATAAATTTTTATGTAGTGTTCTATAAGAATATTACCATACAGAAACATCAAGATCAAAATTTGTCAACATTTTGAGAGAGGAAGAAAGACGGGCCCATTGCGGGCCCGCCGGGGTGTGGGGAAAGAGAGTTACTCCTGAACCATTTCTTCCAGCACTTCAAAGCCTTCGTCGCTGAGGAGAACGAGGAACATTCTTTCGCTGCCTCTGAATTTTCTGTACTGATCCACGGTGATGATGTCGTCCACTTTGTCAGCGAAATCTTTGTAGATATCCTGCACTTCATCTCTGAGGTCGTCTATCTGGTCTTTCAGGTCTTCTGCTGTCTTTGTGTCTCTTTTTACGAGAGCGTTGTAGTACTCCTCATGGAGCTGAACGAACTTTTCTTTCAGGGAATCGAGCTGTTCTTTTGTTTCTTTCGCGACATTGTAGAGCTCTTTCAACTGATCGTCGTTTAGATCCAAGTTGTTCAGTGCTTCTGCGATCCTTGTCTTGAGAGCGAGTTTCAGCTGTTCTTCGTCTCTGATCTGGAGTTTGAGACCGTAGCCGAAACCTCTTTCGGCTCTCATCTGAGGCCTTTCATACATGGGAGCGTTGGGACCGTATCCGGGACCTCCTCCGCAACCCGGGAACTGCTGAGCGTAGCCCATGGGCTGTCTTTCAAAAGCTGGTCTTTCCGAGAAACCTTTGTAGCCCGCCGCGAACACACCCAGTGCCACTGTCAGTACGAGCATCACCACAAAAAACCTTTTCATACTTCCACCTCCTCTTCAGAGTCTCCAGCTTCATCTTAATGCTCCGACCGTGAAAAAAACGTGAAATTTTTTCCTGTTTCAGGAGAATGTTCTGAAGAGTTTTTCGAAGATGTTCAAAGCCTCTTCTATGTCGTTTCCCGAAACGTCTTTGTGGGTTACCAGTCTGATCTCCGTGTTGGATACGGCGTTCGCGAGTACCCCGCTGTTTCTGAGCTCTTCTATGAACTCGTGCGCGTTCACCTTCAGATTGTCGGTCCTCAGAATCACCATGTTGGTTTCCACATCTTCGGGATTCACGGAGTACCCTATTTCTTTCAGCTTCAGGGCGAGAAATCTGGCGTTTTCATGATCTTCTTTCAATCGATCTACCATCTTTGTCAAGGCGATTATCCCAGCGGCAGCGAGAACACCTGCCTGTCTCATCCCTCCACCGAGCATCTTTCTTGCCTTTCTCGCTCTTTCTATGAAGTCTCTGTCTCCTACAACTATCGAACCGACGGGTGCGCAGAGACCTTTTGAAAGACAGAACATCACGGAATCGGCGTATTTGGCGTACTCCTTCACGGGAACACCTGAAGCGATTGAGGCGTTGAAGATCCTCGCACCATCTATGTGAACGTTTATGCCGTGTTCTTTGGCTATCGTGTAGATCTCTTTTATGTTTTCAAGCGGGACCACTCTTCCACCAGAACGGTTGTGTGTGTTTTCGATGGCGATGAGCGAAGTTCTGGGGAAGTGTATGTTTCTGGGTCTTATGGCTTTTTTCACATCATCGGGATCCATGGCTCCATTTTTTCCAGGTACAGGATGGGGCATGACTCCGGAGAGAACCGCCATGGCTCCGACTTCGTACCAAAAGATGTGGCTGTCTGCCTCCAGTATCACTTCATCGCCCCTCTGGGTGTGAGCCATTATGCTCACTTGATTTCCCATGGTGCCGGAGGGTACAAAGAGAGCCGCTTCCTTTCCAAAGGTCTCTGCGGCGAGCCTTTCGAGTTCGTTGATGGTTGGATCTTCTCCGTACACATCGTCTCCCACCTCAGCCTGTGCCATGGCTTTTCTCATCTCTTCTGTTGGTTTTGTAACGGTGTCGGACCTGAGATCGATCATCCTGTCACCTCCCACACGATTTGATTGAATTTTAACACCTCAGGTTATAACAATAATAATACTAGACTAATTCAGGAGGTGGTTGGAATGTTATACAAAGAACTTGGAAGAACAGCAGAAGAGATTCCGGCTCTGGGTCTGGGCACCTGGGGTATCGGCGGTTTTGAAACACCCGATTACTCCAGAGACGAAGAGATGGTTGAGCTTTTGAAGACGGCGATCAAAATGGGATACACACACATAGACACGGCAGAGTACTACGGTGGAGGGCACACAGAGGAACTCATCGGCAAGGCGATAAAGGATTTCAGGCGTGAGGATCTTTTCATAGTGTCCAAGGTGTGGCCGACGCATCTGAGAAGGGACGATCTTTTGCGCTCCCTCGAGAACACCCTCAAACGACTCGACACGGACTACGTGGATCTTTACCTGATTCACTGGCCGAATCCAGAGATTCCCCTCGAAGAGACCCTTTCCGCAATGGCAGAGGGCGTCAGGCAGGGGCTCATCAGGTACATAGGAGTTTCGAATTTCGACAGAAGACTCCTCGAGGAGGCCATCAGCAAGTCTCAAGAACCCATAGTCTGCGATCAGGTCAAGTACAACATAGAAGACAGAGATCCAGAAAGAGATGGACTTCTCGAGTTCTGCCAAAAGAACGGAGTGACCCTGGTGGCCTACTCTCCACTGAGAAGAACTCTTCTTTCAGAAAAAACGAAGAGAACACTCGAAGAAATAGCGAAGAATCATGGAGCAACCATCTATCAGATTATGCTCGCGTGGCTTCTCGCAAAACCAAATGTTGTTGCCATTCCAAAGGCCGGCAGTGTAGAACATCTCAGGGAGAATCTAAAAGCAGCGGAGATCAAACTTTCCGAAGAGGAAATGAAGCTACTGGACAGCCTTGGCTAATTCTCCAAGGTTTTTGAAGACGAAATCCGGTTTTGTTTCAGCCCTTTCAAGGTCTTCCGGGGTAGTCTCACCGGTGAGAACGAGAATGGAGACTATCCCGGCGTTCTTTCCCAGTTTCACATCCGTGTACAGCCTGTCTCCTACCATTGCCATTCTTTCTTTTGGAACACCGAACTTCTCGGATATCACATCCACAACCAGTGGATTGGGTTTCCCAGCGATCAAGTCTGGCTTTCTTCCCGTCGAGGCTTCTATCGCTGCCATGATGCTTCCAGCGTCTGGAACGGGTCCTTCTTTCGAGGGACAGTTGATGTCCGGATGGGTGGCTATGTAGAATTTTCCCTTTCTGAGTAAAATGCAGGCTTTTTTCAGCCTTTCATACGTCAGTGTTTTGTCGAAACCCAGGACCACAAAATCCGGATTTTCCTCATCTATGACGTGTCCGTAAGCCTCGAAGACCTTCTTCAGCTGAGGGGTTCCCAGAAGAAAGATACGGCACTTTCCGAACCGTTTCAGCATGTACTCCACAGTGATTTCTCCAGAGGTTACAACGGCATCGTTCGGCACGTTCACTCCCATGTTTCTCAGCTTCCTCACGTAGTCCTGTGCGCCGAGCGAGGAGTTGTTGGTGAAAAAGACGAATCTTTTGTTTTTCTCTTTCAAAGTCTCCAGGAATTCCAAAGATCCGGGAAGAAGCGAATCGTCCAGATAGAAAGTCCCGTCCATATCTAAAATGAAGAGTTCTATTTTATCCAGCACCTTTCATCCTCCTCTGTCTCACAGCTTCGAAGAGAACCACTCCCACACTCACCGAAACGTTCAGAGAATCTATGTCGTTCTCCATCGGAATGGTGACCACTCTGTCGCACTTCTCTCTCACGAGTCTTCTGATGCCTTCTCCCTCGTTACCAAAGACGAAGGCGGTGGGGAAGGTGAAATCTTCCTCGTAGATGGGTGTACCGTCTATGTCTGAAGCGTAAGTCCAGACACCTTTTTCCTTCAACTCTTCTATCGTTCTTGCCAGATTGGTCACAACGGCGATTCTGGCTCTGAAAACCGTTCCAACCGAAACCTTCACGACGGTTTCTGTTACCTTCACTGACTTGTCCTTTGGGATGATAATTCCGTTCGCTCCTGCTCCCACGGATGTCCTCACGATTGCACCGAGGTTGTGTGGATCCTGAATCTGATCGAGAAGAACTATCAAGGGTGGAGTCTTTGCTTCAAGAATTTCCTCTACAGAACTGTACCGGTACTCTTCTATATCGAAAACAACCCCTTGATGCTTCTTTGTTCCTGAGAGGTTCTTCAACTTTTCTTCTGATTCAAAAGAGTACTTGATACCTCTCTTTTCGACTTCTTCCACGAGGGAGAGAAAGTAACTGCCTGGGTTCTGCATTTTTTGGAAGAATACTTTCTTTATCGGAACGTTATTCCTGAGCGCTTCCTCCAGGATTTTTCTTCCGTAGACTCTCAAGATCCATCACCACCCGGAGTAGTTCTTCAATTCTGTCGAATTCTCTTTTCAAGAATAGATACCCGATCAAAGCTTCGAAACCGGTGCTCTTTCTGTATGTAGGGTCGTTCCCGTGTCTTTTTGCTGCCTTCGAATTCATCGCTCTTTTAACTATTTCTCGCTCCTTTTCGCCGAGGAGATTCCATATATTCTCCAGCATCCATGCCTGACCGTGTTTCGAAGTGTGTTCCTTGACCCTCTCGTGTATGACGGACATTCTGTAATCTCCTGTGAATCTCGATCTGAAGATGAGCTCCAGAACGGCATCTCCCAGGTACGCGAGAACGGCCGGTGGCAGTTTCTCCGGTTCTGCTTCGAATCTGAAGAGTTTTTCCACTCTTTCATCTCCCGATGTAGGCGAACAGTCTCGTGTTCATGTAGTTCTTGTCGGTGAGATAGTACGATAGGTTCTCTTCCAGAAACTGTATCGGAAGAATATTTTCCGGAAGTCTTGGGATGGGAAGGTCTGCCGTGAGATGTGGTAACGTCTTTGCCAGATCGTCGAACACTTTTCTGACGTACGGGATCTGATCATCGTCCTTCACGTAGGTTTCTAACCTGACAAGACCCCTTATACCTTCTCCATCGATCAGTTTCACGTACGCTCCTACTTTTTTCAGAGGTGTTTCCCTCGATGAAACGAACATCTTGCTTCGCTCTCCCTTTTTGAGAAAGCGCAGTTTCTTGAAGTCCTCTTTGCTCAACTCGGTGACACCGATGTTCTTCACAAGACCGATGGGTCCCACGTTTTCCTCGAACGGAAGTTCCCGGGCAGCTGGTCCATCCTTCACGATGAGAGTGTTTTTGTCCATGTGCTTTCTCACTTCTTCTATCTCCAAGGACCTCATGTACAGATCTATCGATTGCATGGCGTCTTTGCCTTCTTTTACAACTTTGAAGAGAATACCTCCGACTTCCTCGTATCCTTCTTCTTGGAAGCTCTGGGAAAATCCAAGGACTCTCTCTTTGACTGGTGGTTTGTCTGGAGAGAAGAGCGTTTTTGTACCACCTTCTCTATCCCAGATGACCGCTCCAACACAGAGTTCCGCGAATATACCGGTGATCCCTTCGTCTGTTGTTATCCGCACAAAGCTTCTTCTTTTGCCATCGACGAAGATGATCTGATCGAGAATTTTCCCTTCTCCCTGTTCGTCTTCCTCCAAAAATCTTGATTCTTCCACAAAAGTCTGATCTCCCACGTGTTCTTCCAGTTCACTTTCAATTCTTTCCACTCTTTCGATACGCACCTGCATCACCCCAGTGCCACGTCGAGGGAAGCCATCACCAGGAATCCCACCATAATCCACCACGTGGAAAGCAGTTCGTTCCCCTTCGAATGGGTTTCCGGAATCACTTCGTCGCTGACAACGTATATCATTGCACCAGCAGCGAAGGCCATCATGTAAGGAAGAAGTCGTTGGGAGATCGACACGATTCCCGCGCCGAGGAGACCACCTATCGCTTCGACGAGTCCTGTGAGGAAAGTTATCAAAAAGGCTTTGCCTTTTTTGTACTTCATGGGTATCAGAGAGGCCATCACGGCGGCTCCTTCGGGAATGTTCTGAACCCCGATTGCGATGGCGATTGCGAGGGCCTGAGGTGTGAAGGCGGAAACCCCCACCGCCATTCCTTCGGGAAAATTGTGTATTGTGATGGCGATGATGAAGAGCCACACACCTTTCAGTCTTTTGGTGTCAGGCCCTTCGTGACCTTTGAGCAGATGTTCGTGGGGAATGAGTTTGTCTGCGAGGTTGACGAAAAGACCACCCAGGACGAAGCCTATCAGGAATCTGACGATTCCTCCCATTTCGAGGGAGGGAGCGACCAAGCTGAAGGCACTCGCAGCCAGCATGACACCGGCAGCGAACCCCAAGAAAGAGTCGATCACCTTATCACTTGTGTGGTGCGGTTTTAAAAAAAGGAACGGCAACGCACCGAGCGAGGTTGCCATTCCCGCGATCGTGCTGTAGAGGATCCCCTTGAGAACCATCTTTTCACCTCAGAGCTTTCTGACGACCTCGAAGATGATCTGAGCGATCTTTCTTCCCGTCTTCTCAGCGACTTCCAGGACTTCCTCTGCGGTGAGTGGCTTGAGATCTTCAGGGACGGCCCTGTCGGTGATGGCAGAAATTCCAAGGACCCTTATCTGACCGTGTCTTGCCACTATGACTTCCGGAACGGTTGACATTCCAACTGCATCGGCCCCGAATTTTCTGAGCATTCTGAGCTCAGCGGGCGTTTCGAAGCACGGACCTGTAACGGCCACATAGACACCCTGATAGACGGGAATTCCCAGTTCTCTTGCACTGTTGTAGGCGAGTTCTATGAGTTCCTTGTCGTAGGGTTCCGACATGTCCGGAAACCTGGGACCCCACTCATCCACGTTAGGACCTATGAGAGGATTGTCACCCATGAAGTTGATGTGATCGGTTATGATCATGGGTCTTCCCACTTCGAAATCCGGATTCAACCCACCAGCGGCGTTGGTAACAATCAGAATTTCAACACCGAGAAGCTGCATCACTCTGATGGGGAATGTGACTTCCTTCATTGAATATCCTTCATAGTAGTGAAACCTTCCGTTCATCAGCATGACGTTCTTTCCAAAGAGTTTTCCGAAGATCAGCTCACCCTTGTGACCCGGAGCTGTGGAAATGGGAAATCCTGGTATCTCGCTGTAGGGTATCTTCTTGGAGGTTCCCTCCTTTTCCACCTCATCCGCTATGACGGAAAGACCAGAACCCAGTATTATCGCTATTTCGGGTGTTTCATCGATCTGACCTTTCAGATATTCAACCGCTTTTTCCACTCTTTCTTTGTAGGCCTTTATGTCCACGTCGAACACCTCCCTGGTCTTTTTCAAGAAAATTCTATCATGAATGCACCACATCGACTTCATGGAACGTAACCGTTCTGGGGTCGAAGATCAGAGTGATCGTTCCAACGGGACCGTTTCTCTGTTTACCTATTATGATTTCAGCTTCGTGAGGTTCGTGAAGCTTGCTTTCCTCTTTGGATTTTTTGCTCCTGTAATATTCCTCCCTGTAGATGAAGATGACTGTGTCTGCGTCCTGTTCTATCGCACCGGATTCCCTGAGGTCACTCAGCCTCGGTCTTTTGTCTTCTCTCTGTTCTACGGCCCTCGAAAGCTGTGAAAGCGCTATCACCACTATGTCGAGTTCCCTCGCAAGGAGCTTCAGAGATCTCGAGATCTCGGATATCTCCTGCTGTCTGCTTTCTTTTCTTCCTTTCAGGTGCATGAGCTGGAGATAGTCGACAAAAATGGCTTTTACATCGTATTCTTTTTTCATCCTTCTCGCTTTTGCCCTCAACGATCGCGGATCGAGGAGTGACTCATCGTCCACAACTATGGGTGCTTTGTAGAGTTTAGAAGCCGCTATTGTGAGTCTTTCCCACTTCTCCTGATCCAGGTATCCTGTTCTGATGCTGTAAAGATCCACACCGGACTCCATGCTGAGTAGTCTTTGAGCGAGCTGTTCCTTGGACATCTCGAGACTGAATATTCCGACGGGGATTTCGAAATTGACAGCCATGTTCCTCGCTATTGAGAGTGCGAAGGAGGTTTTTCCCATGGAGGGTCTCGCTGCTATTATCACCAGATCGGAGCTGTGGAACCCTGTGGTCTGTTTGTCCAGACTTTTGAATCCCGTTGGTAGTCCCGTTATGAGCACACCGGGTTCTATAAGGTTGGCTCTTTCCCTGAAGTTCTCCAGGTTTTCAAACACCCGGTGCATGATGCCTCTCAGATGATCGTAGGATTTTGTCGTTTTCATCTCTGAGATCTCGAAGATCATCTTTTCTGCGTTGTCGAGCAGGATCTCCACATCTTCTTCCATGTAGGCACTTTCTGAGATTTTTCTGGAGATCTCAATGAGTTTCCTCAGAATGGATTTTTCCTTGACGATCTCCGCGTAGTGAAGTGCGTGTGCAGAACTGGGCACAGCCTCAGCGAGCTGGGCCACTTCCAGATCTCCACCTACTTCCTCGAGTTTTCCCATGCTTTGAAGCTTGTCACAGACGGAAACCACGTCCACCGGTTTTCCTTCGTCGTAAAGCTCTTCCATCGCTCTGAAGATGTGTTGGTGTTTTTTCAGATAGAAATCTTCGTGGCTCAAAATTTCAAGAACGTCGTTTATTACCGACGGATCTATCAATATGCTTCCGAGCACAGCAACTTCGGCCTCTAAGTTGTGCGGGGGAACACGCATGTTCTCACCTCTCAAAAAACGTTGAGCCCTATCCCTTCTTCCGTGTCGAAACCGATACCGCTGTTCGGAAAATCTCTTATGAAGAAAAGAATGGAGAAACTCTCAAGAGTGAAATTCCTGCCGAATGAAGTTGAAATCTTCGTTCCAAGACAGTGCAAAGCCTTTTCAACAGACAGAGAAAACTTCTCCACGTTCCAGTCCTTTAATGAAAAAGATATTTCCAGCGCCGGATCACCGTTCTTTGTCTGATAAGAAAATTCCAGGTTGTCACTGGAATAACTCATTTTCAAAGAGTGGGTGGACTCTCCTTTTTTAAACGTCCCGCGTATCCAGAATTCATCCAGTTCAAAGGGATCAACGCTCAGCTTTGTGTACGTGGTTATTCGCGGGTTTTCCATGAAAAGGAAATTCTTTCCGTATATCCTCATCTGATCCTCGACGTACTTAACGTGTGGTTCTCTGTAGTAGTAGGTGAAGTAGAATCTGTTCAGGAAAGCTCCCATTCTCTGCTGGAAGTTCCAGGTGGTGTAACTTCTGCTGATCTCGTCCAGAACGAACCGGGTAGTGGAGTCCACAGTGTGAGTGATATCTCCTGTTTTGAACGAGTAAGAGGTTTTGAGATACGGATCCGAGAACTCCTTTTCGAGGAAATCGTAGGTTGTTTCTAAGGAAGATTTGAAATTTTCATAAGAGAACGATACTTTCAGATCCACCTCGTTTTTTGATTCATTCTGGGAAAACTTTCTGAGGTTTTCTCCGGAAACCGTGAAGAGTTTGTAGTAACTCTCGAAGGAAAAAGGCCCCAGAGGCACTCTGAGTGTGGTTGTGAACAGATTTCCAACACGGTAGCCGTCTTCGTTCGATCTGTACACGCCAGCGTATATTTTATCATCCAGTACGAGAAACTTCCCGAGGGAAAGGTTCTGAAAATCCCATATGGAATCTGTTTTGAGGTAGCTCGTTCGTTCGTCGAGGTTTTGGTTTTCAAACAAGTACTTTCCAGTGGTACTGACGCTCACGGACTGAAAAAGCAAGAAGGGAACAGAACGAAAAGAAAGGCTCACCGACCCGGAGTTCCTCTTTTCTTGATCTTCTATGCGGGTTTCGTGATTGAAACTGTCCACAGAAAAAGTTCCTACACCCGTCTTGACGCTCACTTTTTTCACAGTTACTTGTGGGAGTATGTAACTGTCTTCGCCGTCCGATTCTTTTTTGAGAACCACGTTCAGACTTCCGTTCAGGATCTTCTCCTTTCTTTCGAACTGATAGATTCTCTCTTCGTTTTTCTGTGAGAAAAGGAAGGTGTTTTTACTGTCGAAGATCTTCACCAAAACGCTGTGGGATGTCGATTCTTTGTAGTCTAAATTGATGGACCAGCTTCCCATCTTGTGGTTCCAGTTGAGTTCCTTAGACAGGTCTCCGCTCAATACACTTTTGGTTGAGAAATACAGTAGTCCAGAGGGGTAAGACACGTTGTAAGAGGTTTTCAGGTACGGGTTATCTCCCACACCCACTTCAACGGAGAACGGTTGCGGTTTGTCGGATAGTGAAGTGAAAAAGATGGGTTGATAAAACAGCGGTATTTCCAGAAGATAGAAAACCACATCCTTTGCCAGGAGGTAGTCGTTCTCTTTTATTTCTATGTACCTGGCCTTGAGCTTGTAATGGGGCGGAGTTTCCGAGCAGGTGGAGATGGAACCCATGTCCACGATCGTTCTCGAGCCTTCAGAGGTGAGATCTTCACCGGACAGGTAAATTTTTTTCTTTTCTTTTTCTATTTCGAGGACAGTGCTTCCCCGAATGTGAGTAAGAACGCTTTTTTCATTTTCCAGATAGAAGATCAAATGCTCACCAATCAAGATCGTGTCTGCCTTTCTGTATATCACTCCACCTGAAGCTTCGAGTTTTTTCGCTTTCCCTTCTTCGGTGAGCTGAACCGTGGCTTCGCTCGCCTGGACGGTCATATCTTTGTACGATATTTCAACGCTTCCATGAAAGACCATTTCCTCCGGAAACCTTTCCATTCGATCGGACACTATGACAACCTGTGATGAAAAAAGAGAAGAGACGGTGAAGATGAAGGCAACGAAAAACAGTCTCGAGAGAAATTCTGTGATTCTGTAGGCGAGAAAGGTGTCGAGAAGGATAAACAGGAGCGTTCCAACGATCGTGAACACGATGTTTGGAATCCACGGTGCGAGCACGGGATCGAGGAGATTTTCCTTTCCCATGGCGCTGAGCCACGCACCGCTTCCCTGATAAAGGACAACGAGTACGAAAGTGAAGATCACACCCCAGGATTTGCTTCTCAGCTGAAAGAGAAGAGAGAGAGGCACTCCAACGAGCACTATCACTATCGGCGTCAAAGAGTTCGCGTATCTGCTGTGAAGCTCTACGACCCAGGGAGAAGGTTTCACTCCCACTTTTTTGAAGAATTCTATCTTTTCCTTGAGTTCTCTTCCAGTCATCTCTCTCGGCGTCTTTCCCACACGAAGGAGTTTTTCTATGTCTTCTGTAATATCCAGTTTCATCTCAGAAAAGTGCACGTCGAGTTTTAAGAAGCCATCTTTATCGACGGTGTAGTAATTTCCATCGAAGAGGTACCAGTCGTTACCTTTTTTCTGCACCCTTTTTGCGGTGACTATCGTCTCTTCATGCCCGTATCTGAAAATAACCACGTTCCACATCGTGCTTGTTCTTTCGTCGTATTTTTCCACATAGAAATACTGGTCGTCTCCTATCTTTGAGATGACGTTTTCAACGACAAAAACCTCGGGTTTTTTCAGAACGTACTTCGACATTGCTTCTTCTGCTTTTGATTGGTACTCGGGAACGATTTGATCGCTGAGGAAGAAGACGGCTATGGAGAGAAGGGCTCCAAGAATCAGAAAGGGAACGATCAAATTTTTTTGGGAGATTCCGTGAACCTGTATGGCCATGAGCTCTCTTTCTTCGGAGAGTCGTGAGAACGTCCAGAAGATGGCGAGGAGTACTCCAACGGGAACACCCATTGCGACGAAGTAAGGAAGGTAGTAGTACAGCATGAGAAAGAGTTTTTCGATTCCCACCCTGTGCCTCACTATCAGATCGGAGAGCTGGTAGAGAATCTCAAGACTGACGAAAACGATGAAACCACCAAGACCGATCAAGAAAGGGACAACGGAGAGTTTCAGAAGATACTTAATCAGAACTTTCAAAGAGCACCCCTCCGGATTTTTTGAAGAGAAGGAGTTCATCGTGGTAGCACTTGTAGGCCTCTCCCTGAACCATGTAAACGGAGACTTCCACGATGTTGGTGGCGTAATCGGCTATGATCTCTATGTTGCCGGCTATTTCTAAGAGGAGAAGAGCCCTTTTCACATATTTGGGTGACTCCATCATGTAGAGCAAGAGTTCTTCACGCACCTTCTCGTACAGGTCATCAACCTTCGAATCCATCCTGCAAACTTCGAAAGACTTTTCTACGTTCACATCGGCGAACATCCTGAGAGCGAACTTCAACATTTCTGAAGTTTGATTCGCCATGGCTGGAATGTCTTCGAGAGGTTTCAAGGGAGGTTCTTCCATGAGTTCAAGGACGTTCTTTGCGATGTCATGGCATTTGTCGGCTATATTTTCAATGAGCTCTGCCACCCTTATACCCGCTGTTACTGTGAGAAGGGGCTTTCCTATGGGAGAAAAGAGGCCGAGCACCTCCATTGCTTTTTCCTGAATCTCCACTTCCATCTGATCGACAACCTCTTCATCTGCGATCACTTCCCTGGCGAGGGACTCGTTTCTTTCGACAAGTGAGGATATGGAGTTTCTGAACATCTTTTCTATGAACCATCCCGCTTTGAGAACGCCTTTCTTGAATTCTTCCACCTTTTCGTTTAAGAGTCTATTCACTCGATACGCCTCCCGTAACCGAGTTTGTCTCTTATCACCGTCACGTAATCGTACTCAGGAGGTCTCAGAATTCTAACGTACCTTCTGGATTTCTTTACTTCGATTCGTTTTGTTTTTCCCGTCAGGACTCCATCCACCAGCATGTTTATATCTCTCTGGGATTCAACCACCACTTTGAAATTCGAGGGTATCACAACGCTTCGGGTGAGAAAGAATTGTGGTGCAATGGGAGAGATCTCCAGCACCTCGCATTCCGGGAATATTATGGGACCTCCTATGGAAAGAGAATAAGCCGTGGAACCCGTTGGTGTGGAAATCACCACACCGTCTGCGAAGAACCACATGGAAGAGTGGTGCTCCACCTCGACCTCTATTTCGACCATCTTTCCACTCAGGTCACGTTCGAGGGTGACATCGTTCAGGGCGAGATGGTTTCCGAGTTCACTTTCGATCTGTATGAACCATCTTGTTTCTTCCCGGAAGTTCCAGTTTCTGAGATCCTCGAGAAATCGATCTATCTCATCGAGGGTGTAGGATGTGAGGAACCCCAGTCTGCCTGCCTTGAAGCCCACCATTGGTGTTCCATCGGCCGCTTTTTTCGCTGCCTTGAGCACGGTTCCGTCTCCTCCAACCACCACTATCAAATCTGCCGTAACCCTTCCTGGAGCGTTCGCTTTACCGAACTCGATTACTTCGTGTTCTTTTGAAATCTTTTCTTTCAGGAATTTTCCCTCTTTTTCTCGCTCTTCTCTGTAAAGAATGGCGATTTTCATGAAAGTCTCACCGCCAGATCGAAGAGGGTCTGTACGAGGAAACCGTCCAGGAACATGAGAATGAAGATGGCAATCATAGGAGATATGTCAACAGAACCTATTGGAGGCACAACGCGTCGAATAGGATTCAAAACGATCGAAGATAAAGCATCAAAGAACCTTCTTACAGGGTGATAATAGTAAGGTGTGGTCCAGCTGAAGATCGCAGAGACAACGATGGACACAATCTCCACGTATATGAACGTTCTCAGAACCACCGCGATCGATCTGAGCAGATTGGCTATCACGAACATTCACTTCCCTCCTTCGAATATGGCGCTTCCAATCCTCACCATGGTTGCTCCTTCTTCTATCGCTACTTCGAAATCGTTGCTCATGCCCATGGAAAGCTCCTTGAGTTTCACGTTCCCGTTGAACCTGCTGGCGAGCTCGTCCCTTAGCTCTCTGAGAGTTCTGAAACCCCACCGAACTTCTTCGGGGTTTTCAGCGTAGGGAGCCATGGTCATAAAGCCGAGAACTTCGACGTGTGGGAATTCCTGACAGAGTTTCAAGAACTCTTCCACTTCTTCGACCAGAAGCCCGGCCTTCGTTTCTTCTTTGAAGACGTTCACCTCAAGGAGAATCTTCTGGATTTTCCCAAGTTTTTCTGCCCTTTTTTCTATTTCTTTCAGCTCCTCTTCCCTCCAGACGGAGTGGATCAGTTCACATCTCGGTACGATGTATTTCACCTTGTTCGTCTGTATTCTTCCAATGAAGTGCCAGATGATGGGTTTGCCCTTGAAATATTCGCTCTTTTTGACGAGATCCTGCGCTCTGTTTTCTCCGAACTCTCTGATACCAAGGAACACGAGTTCTTCCATCTGCTGGACGCTGGCGTATTTTGAAGCGACTACGAGCCTCACTTCGAAGGGATCCCTGTTTGCTCGAAGAGCAGCGTTTTTCATTCTGTTGAGAACCCTTTCGAGGTTTTCTTTCAATCCCATGGGAGATCACCTCAGAAGAGACGGTTTTCCGGGACTTCGTACTTCAGGTGTTTGTAAGCCTTTTCAGTGGCGACCCTTCCTCTTGGAGTTCTGGCGAGAAATCCCGCCTGGAGGAGGTAAGGTTCATAAACTTCGCTCAGAGTGTCCGCTTCCACACCGAGTGAAGCGGCGAGGGCGTTCAATCCGACGGGTCCTCCCCTGTAAATCTCTATGATCGTCTTCAGAATCTTCCTGTCGAACTCATCCAGCCCCTCGGCGTCTATGTTCAACACTTCCATGGTCTTCAAAACGATATCGGTATTGATTCTGTCTGCCTTTACCACCGTGAGCATGTCCCTCACTCTCTTCGTGAGTCTTATAGCGATCCTCGGTGTGCCTCTCGATCTTTTCGCGATCATCTCTGCTGCTGAATCTTCTATTTCAACGTCCATCAAGCTGGCCGCTCTTTTTATGATTTCCTTCAGTTCTTTCACAGTGTAGAAGTCCAGTTCGAGGATGATACCAAACCTGCTTCTGAGAGGAGAACTCAAAAGACCACTTCTCGTCGTGGCTCCAACGAGCGTAAAAGGCTGGATGTCTATCCTGATGGACTTCGCACTCGGACCCTTTCCGATCATGATGTCTATCTGGAAGTCTTCGATGGCAGAGTAAAGAAGCTCCTCCACTGCTTTGTTCAATCGGTGTATTTCGTCTATGAAGAGAACGTCTCCCCGTTCCAGACTTGTGAGGATGGCGGCCATATCTCCCTGTTTCACAAGAACCGGTCCGCTCGTAACGTGGATGTTCGTCTGGAGTTCGCTGGCGATTATGTGTGCAAGGGTAGTCTTTCCGAGTCCCGGTGGTCCTGCGAGGAGGACATGATCGAGTACTTCTCCCCTCATCTTCGCTGCTTCGAGAGCGAGGGAGAGTTTCTTTTTCACGTTTTCCTGACCAATGAATTCATCGAGGCTTTTGGGCCTTAGAAACTGTACACCAGAGTCGTAAACGGTCCTTTCAGGTGTGAGAAATTCACTCACCTTTCCACCTCTTCTGTTTTTCTTTTTCTTGAAAAAATTATACCACTCGAACAAAAAAGGGGGCTTGCGCCCCCTTTTCTTCTCTGAAAAAGGAGATCATTTGCCACTTCCCATCACAAAACCGATTATCACACCGACGATTCCGATGGCGACACCCGCAAGGGCCATGGTCTGAACATCGGAGATCTTCTTGCTGAGGGTGGCGCTCACGCTGTTTACATCTTCCATCCATGGTTTCGAAGAGACGACCTCGTCAACTTTCTGGGAGAGTTCTGCGTTACTCTGATTGAGATTCTTAACTTCTTCTTCGACTTTGGTGACTCTTGCTGTGACTGCTCCCATGCTTCTTTCGAGTGAGTTCACCTTGTCAACTGCCGACTCCACCTGAGAAACTCTCTTTTCCAGACTCTCAACACGGCTGTTCACGGTCGTGATCTGACCTTCAAGAACGCTCACACGAGCATCGAGAGCTCTTGCCGTCTTCTGCTGAGTTTCAAGGTCGCTCTGGAGTTTGGAGACGAGCACCTTGAGGTTTCCTATCTCTCCAGACAGAGCGGTGTTGTTTTTCTCGACACTGGCAGAGAGTTCGGAGAGTTTCTGATCGAGAGTATCTGTGTAGGATTTGAGAGTTTTTTCCACGTAATCTTTGAGAGAAACCTCGGAATTTCTCACTAGTGCCTCAAGGTTCGCCGTTTTCGTCTCAACGGCGGAGAGCCTTCCTTCGAGATCGCTCAGTTTCGAGACGGTCTGGGCGATCTTGCTGTCGACGTAGTCTTTGTTCACGAAGTCCCCCGAAAGTTTGGATTCGAGAGCGGCGATTTTCGAAAGCGCTTCGTTCACTTTAGCATCCAGGCTCTGGAGTTCATCTGACTGACTCTGAACCTGACTCATGACTTCGACTCTGAGGTTTTTGAGGTCAACGAGAGTGGCTTTCAAGTTCGCCACATCGTTCTTGAGAGTTTCAAGATCGGACGTTACTCCCCCAAAATTGTCAGATAGGTTCTGAACCTTCATCAAAGCTGTGCTGACGAGATCCTCGAGAGTAGAGACCTTGTTTATCAGTCCGGAAACGTCCGCAGAAGGTTGTTTGAGTATGTTGTAGAGTCTGTAGAACGCCACCGCTGCCTGATACCTGGTGAGGTAGGAGTTACCCTGGAACGTTCCATCCGGCATTCCAGTGAGAACACCGAGTTTTGACATCTCCATTACCGCTTCGTAGGCCCAGTGGTTGACGGGAACGTCTTTGAACTGCTGTGAAATTCCGACGAATGCTCCAAGCATCAGAACGAACACCAGAAGCTTCTTCATGAAGACACACCTCCTTTGGATTTATCTGTGAATGAATGTTCTTCGGTGGGGAACAGACCCTCTTTTACCTCTCTTCTGAACTCTTGCAAAGCTTTCAATATGACTTCGTACAGGTTTGCGTATTTCTTGGAAAAGCGAGGTGCGAAGTCCGGATTCAGACCGAGAAGGTCGTGCCAGACGAGAACCTGACCATCACAGAAACGGCCTGAACCGATGCCAATGGTTGGAATGGAGACGCTCTCGGTGATCTCCTTAGCGACTTCCTCAACAACGAGCTCCAGAACGATAGCAAAAGCCCCCCTCTTTTCAAGCTCCCTGGCGCTCCTCAAGAGGTATTCTCTGTTTTTTTCCGTCTTTCCTTGGACTCTGTAACCACCGAAACGGTTCACGAACTGAGGTGTGAGGCCTATGTGGCCCATCACCGGAATACCGCTTTCGACCAGTTTTTGAACGAGTTCACCGAATTCCTCTCCACCCTCTATTTTCACGGCATTCGCACCGACCTTCAAGAACTTCCCAGCGTTCTCCACGGCTTTTTCCACGGAAGTCTGGTAGGAAAGGAAAGGCATGTCTGCTACTATGAAAGCGTCTGGGGCTCCCCTTTTCACGGCTGCCACGTGTATCAGCATTTCTTCCATAGTTACGGGAATCGTGTTTTCGTACCCGAGAACGTTGTTTCCAAGGGAGTCTCCAACGAGAATGACATCTATGCCGGCATCTCTCGCGATTCTGGCGCTGGGAGCATCGTACGCGGTGACCATCACGATCTTTTCCTTACCTTTCATCTTCTTGAGCTTCTCGACGTTCACTTTCTGCCACCTCCCTGAGCAGCTTCACAATCTCATCGTAGAGCACGGTGTTTCCGAAGATCCTTTCGTACTCCCTGCGCTCTTCCTCTACCACCTGCCAGTCTCCTCTTTTCACAGGGCCTGTCAGAGAACATTCCACTCTCATCTTCTTTATGTTGTCCGCCACACCTTTCATCAGGGTGTGAATGAGGAGTTCCGGTTCATCCAGACCAAGAAGAGTGTATATCCTCTTTGAAAGATAGGCAAGTGCCACCGGGAAATTCGAAGCGATGACAGCGGCGAGATGGTAAGCTTTCTTTTTTTCCGAAGGGATCACGAAGTACCTTCCGGAGATCTCTTCTGCGATTTTTTTCACAACCGCGAGACCTCTTTCGTCTCCTTCCAATCCAAAGACGATCTGGTCTTTCATTTCAAGGGCTTTTTCGAGGCTGGAAAAAGAAAAGTTCGGGTGGATCGATGCTCTTCCACTCTTTTTGAAAATCTCCGACGAGAGAAATCCAGAACAATGTACCAAAACAGCGTCTCCGAGATTCAAGTGGTTCGCCACCGTTTCTATGTATCTGTCCGGGACGATAACGAAGACCACACCGTTCAACTCAGGGTGCTTTTCTATCGTGGCAGCTTTTCCCCCGTAAACTTCAGCAAGGTTTCGAGCCTTATCTATACTGCGGGACAGGATGTATCCTATTTCACACCGATCTTTCAAACACTCAAGAAAAAACCTCGTGAGGGTTCCGGTGCCCACAAAGTTCAGAACCATTTCAATATCTCCCTCAATTTTTCAACGATTCTCGAAGTGGAGTTTGCTGTTATCACAGCCCTCTTCTGGCTCGATCCGCCTTCTATGTTCAACTGTTCTTTCAATTTCTCGAAGATCTTTCTGCAATCTATCCAGTTCGAAACGATCTCTACCCGGTCAGGATGCTCTAAAAGAACGATTGTGTCTTTGCGATCTGCGAGGAACTTGGGTAAGTACTTCATTTCCTCTGGAGTTCCAGAGAAGTGATACAGATAGTACTTTCCGATCTTTTCTGGTTCTGCTACTTTTGAGAGAATCTCGGCGTACTTTTCCGACAGTTTGTCGAGCTTTGCACTCTTCTCTTTGACTTCTTCGAGAAGGTTCTCTGCTCTCTTCAGGAGTTCCTTTGTGGATGTGGTCAGCACTCTGGAGAGTGACTTCAAGAGTTTATCTTTTTCTCTGTAATCTTTCAGGGCTCGATCGCCTGCAACGAAATAGATCCTTGTTAGCACCTTCTTCACCTTCTCCGTGTCCACGATCTTTATCAGACCGATTTCTCCAGTGTTTTCTACATGAAACCCTCCGCAGGCGGTGACATCGAAATCTCCTATCTTCACCACTCTGACTTTTCCTTCCACATTGGGCAGTTTTCTGAGGTTCATTTTCTCTGCTTCTTCTTTTTCTATCTCGAGAATTTCAACTCTCTCACAGCTTCTCACCACTTCGTTGGCCAGATCCTCAGCTTCTTCCAGAACATCTTCGAGAACGAACGGAGCGTTCAGATCTATGGTGGAGACCCTCTCTCCCATGAGGAAACTCACCGTTTCAAGATCGGCCACTTTCAGAAAAGCGGCTGAGAGGATGTGCTGAGCGGTGTGCTGACAGGCGATGTCTTTTCTCCTGGCAAGGTCTATTTCGTACTCGTACTCACCCGGTTCGAGATGAGCATCCAGATAATGAAGGATGTATCCATTCTTTTCCTTCACCTTCAGAACATTTGCAGGACCGATCTTTCCTCTATCACCAAGCTGTCCACCCTTTCCGTCTGTATAGAAAGGGCTTGTTCTCGAAACGGCGATGATTTTCTCACCATCTTTTATAACCTCGTCTATTCTTATTCTACCCGCAGTCATCTTCTTCCAACCTGCACCCTTTCTTTCAATCGCTTGATCTTGAAGAACTCTTCTCTTTCTTGTTCTTCGAGGGTATCCTGAATGTATTTTATCGTTTCTTTGAGCTGGGGGATCACCACGTTCTCCAGAGCATTGACCCTTTTCTTCACTTTTTTTGCCTCGTAAGCCAGTCTATAGACCTTGTTCTCAATCACCGCAACTTTTGCTACCAGCTCGAGCGCTTTCCTGAAGGCGAGATAGGCCTGATCGAGAGCTGCGTTTGTGCTGTAAATCTCGTAAGGTATTTCCGTATCGAAACCTTCTATTTCCATCTCAGGTACCTCAACTCCCATGACACTTCTGAAAACGATCTTCAGAGCGCTGAACTCAGAAATCCCGCTGGCGTATTCTTCCACACTCTCTATTCCCAGGTCCAGATTAGCTCTCTGAAGGGAACGGTAAGCTTTTTCGAAGACCTTGAGCAATTCCTCCTGAAGTTTCCTTGCTTCTTCTATGAGGCTCACAAGTTCCCTCATGATGACCGTTCGTTTTCTTTCCAGAAGATCGTATCCCTGAAGTGCTAAGGAAAGACGTTCTTTCAGAGCGATCAGGTTGCCGCGGGTTGGAGCCACACTCACGTTTTTTCACCTTCTCTGTAGTACTTCTCTATGTGTTCCTCTTTGATCCTCGTGAGTTCATTTTTCGGAAGGATCGATAAGGTTTTCCACGCCAGATCCAGGGATTGTTCTATCGTCCTTTCTTCGTCAAAACCCTGATTCACGAAAGAGTGTTCAAACTCCTCACCGAATTTGAGATACAGTCTGTCGATATCCGGCAGGTCCTCTTCACCCACGATAGAAGCGATGGATTTTACCTCCATCACCCTGGAATAGGCAGAGAAGAGCTGTGAAGCGACATCCGGATGATCTTCTCTTGTGTAACCTTTCCCTATTCCGTCCTTCATGAGCCTCGAGAGGGACGATAGAACGTCGAGTGGAGGATATATTCCCCTGCTGAAAAGGTTTCTGGACATGACGATCTGTCCCTCTGTTATGTATCCGGTGAGGTCAGGTATTGGATGCGTTATGTCGTCGTTCGGCATAGTGAGTATCGGTATCTGAGTGATCGAACCGTTCTTCCCTCTTATGATACCAGCCCTCTCGTAGATGGAAGCCAGATCTGAGTACAGATACCCGGGGTAACCTTTTCTCCCGGGTACTTCTCCTCTGTAGTTTGAAAGTTCTCTCAGAGCTTCGCAGTAGTTGGTCATATCGTTGAGAATGACCAGAACATGCATACCGAGATCGAAGGCAAGATACTCGGCTATCGTGAGAGCTACCCGTGGAGTAGCTATTCTCTCTGCCACGGAATCGTTCGCCAGATTCAGAACCACGACCATGTTTTTTATAGCTCCGCTTTCCTCAAGACTCTTCACCACAAAACTAGCATCGTCCTTTCTCAGTCCTATTGCACCAAAGACCACCGCGAATTCCTCGCCTGTTGTCACCTTCGCCTGACGCGCTATCTGGACCGCGAGCCTGTTGTAAGGAAGACCGTTTCCGGCGAATATGGGAAGTTTCTGCCCTCTTATCAAAGTCATCAGGACATCTATACTGGATATACCCGTCTGAATGAAATTTCTGGGATATTCCCTCGCAGCAGGATTTATCGCGGAACCATTTATATCCATAGTTTTTTCAGGAATGATCTCACCGAGGTCGTCTCTTGGGTTTCCGAGGCCGTCGAGTGTCCTTCCAAGCAGATCACGAGAGAGTTTGACTTCCAGAGGTCTGCCGAGGAATCTAACCTTCGTTTTTCCAACGTCTATCCCGTCAGTTCCTTCGAACACCTGAATCACGACCGCTTTTTCTTTCGCTATGATGACTCTTCCCATTCTTCTTTCTCCATTTTCCAGAACTATTTCGACAACCTCATCGTATCGGACACCGCTCACGTTTTCCATGACCATAATTGGGCCTTTTATCTCAGAGAGGCCGGTTTGTTCTTTCACAGCCATCGTATCACCTCGTTCCTGTTGCATAGAGTTTTTCAAGCTGTTCAAAATGATCTTTGATGATTTTTTCGGTTTTTACGATTTCTTCTTCGAAATTCCTGCTTTCTTTCAGCGTAGAGAGCTTTGAAACGATTTCCGGTGGAAGAATTTTCCCAACAGGAATCGATTTTTCGATGAACTTTCGTGCACTGCGGTATGTATCGACAATGAGCTTCAAAATTCTGAACTGCTTCTCAGGAGGGCAGAAAGCGTCCACCTCACTAAAAGCATTTTGCTGTAGAACACCGACCTTTATGATTCTGGCCACCAACACCGTTAATTTCTGATCGTCTGGAAGGACGTCTTCCCCCATTATCTTTATAATCTGCTGAAGCCTATCGTCTTCTACAAGAATGTCAATTGCTTCCTGACGGTATTCTGGCCACTTCTCGTTCACATTTTCCTTGAACCAGTCTTCCAACACTTCAGCGTACTCACTGTAACTCGTGATCCAGTTTATGGAAGGATAATGTCTCGAGTACGCCAGGTTTCTATCCAGAGCCCAGAAGCATCTGACGAATCTCTTCGTGTGCTGTGTGACCGGTTCTGAGAAGTCTCCACCTGGAGGTGAAACAGCACCTATGATGGTCACAGATCCGGTGGTTCCGTTGAGGTTCTCACAAAGACCGGCCCTTTCATAGAATTGAGCGATTCTGGAAGCAAGATAAGCGGGATACCCTTCCTCCACAGGCATCTCTTCCAGTCTCCCGGAGAGTTCACGCAGTGCCTCAGCCCATCTGGAAGTGGAATCTGCCATGAGAGCCACGTGGTAACCCATGTCTCTGAAGTACTCTGCAATGGTGATACCCGTGTATATGGAGGCTTCTCTCGCGGAAACAGGCATGTTCGAAGTGTTGGCTATCAAGACGGTTCTATCCATCAGAGGTTTTCCGGTACGTGGATCCTGAAGGTGAGGGAATTCTTCCAAAACCTCTGTCATCTCGTTACCTCGCTCTCCACAACCTATGTACACGACCACGTCTGCGTCTGCCCATTTCGCCAGCTGATGTTGTGTGATGGTTTTGCCTGTTCCAAAACCTCCAGGTATGGCAGCGGTCCCTCCTTTGCTGATCGGAAAGAAGATGTCGATGACTCTCTGTCCCGTAATCAAAGGAATCGAAAGCTCCAGAAACCTCTTCACTGGCCTCGGGACACGAACGGGCCATTCCTGGTAAAGCTTTATTTCCTCTTCTCCGTTTTCTGTTTTCACCACAGCTATAGTGTCGGTTACTTTGTAATCACCACTTTGTTTCACATTCAATAAGGTCCCTTCTTTTATGTGAGGAGGAATCATTATTTTATGCTTCACACTACCCGTTTCCTGGACCTCGGCTATCACTTCTCCTCCTCTTACTCTATCTCCTTCTTTTTTCAGCACATTGACAGACCAGAATTTTTCAGTGTCCAACCCAAAGGCTTGAATTCCCCTTCCTATGAAAGGCCCCGAGCTTTCAAGAAGTACCTTCAGCGGTCGCTGTATTCCATCGTATATGTTTCCAAGGAGCCCCGGTCCCAGAGCAACCGAGAGCATCTTTCCTGTTCTCTCAACGAGTTCGCCGGGTTCCAGCATGGAGGTTTCTTCATAGACCTGAACGATCGCTGTTTTTTCGTCCAGCGCAATCACTTCTCCGGTCAATCTCATCTTTCCAACGTAAATCACTTCATGCATGAACAGCCCTTCCGTGTTTTCAACGCGTACAACAGGACCGTTTATTTCCAGAACACGCATCATATTTCACCTGCCTTCTTCGTTATGAAGGTGAATATTTCGCTTTTTCGTTCTTCGAGGAAAGTATCCACGGTGCTTCGAACGATTGTTCTGTCCTTCTTTAAAAGGATTCCTCCAGTTACTTCTGAGCTCGTTTCCACTCTCTTGTCCCCTGCTATTTCAGAAACGATTTCGGCGTCTTCAGGATTGCAGACTATCACAAAATCTTCGCTCTCTATCAATCTCAAAGCGTCGTTGTAGAGTTTTCTGTAAAGTATCTTTTTCTCTTCGATGGGCAAATTGAGAAGCCGTTCTCTCAACGATGAGAATACTCTGGATATCAATTTCTTATTGTAGAGGAGTTTCTCTTTTCGCAATTCCGACGTGATCTGGGAAGTTTTTCTATCTATCATCTGTTTTCTCTCCAGCTCCGCTTTTCTCATCAATGTCTCTTCGTACTCTTTGAGTTCCTTTTCGATGTGCTTCTTCTCTTCTTCAATGAGTCGATCGTACTTCTCTTTCAACTCTTCGCGAATTTCTCTCAAGCGTTGTTCAAAAACGGAGTAGAGATTTTCAAGTTTTGTCTCTATCTCATTCATTGAGCTTCACCCCCACCACGTCTTCCACGTATCTTGTAATGAAATTCCTGTCGCCTCGCCAGCCGTGTCTGTCAGGTATGACGAATACCAGGGGAAGTTTCCCGGAAATTTTGTGTGATTTGATCTCTTCTGGTATTTCTTTCGCGGCGAGTTCTGTGACGAGGAGGATTCCAATGGTTTTGTCTTCTATTGCTTTTTTGAAGGCCTCCAGTGTTTCTTCCCTTCCGTGGACAACTGTACCCGCAACACCTGCCAACCGAAGACCAATGGCGGTGTCTATGTTGTCACTGATGAGGAAAAACCTCATCTCATAACCTCCCGAGTATCATGATACTCACGATAAGACCGTATATAACTATTCCTTCGGCAAGACCAACGTAAATGAGAGTTCTTCCAAGCAGTTCTGGTTTTTCACTTATGGCTCCAACTGAAGCCGCTCCTGTCATTCCCACTGCTATGCCTGCTCCAACCGCTGCCAGTCCTGTGGATAGGGCAACTGCCATCAATCCAAGGCCATTTGAAGATTGCGATGATGGAGCCTGTGTGGTGGGGACGTTCTGTGCGAACGCGCTCGAAGAAAGGCTAACAACGGCGAGGAAAACTATCAATGAAAACGCAACCACGTTGCCGAGAAGAATACCAAAAGCTGTTTTTTCTTGGTAGTTTTCCTAGAAAGGAAAAAACCACCAATCAACGTTGCCACCACAAGAATCATCGCTGCTACCAGAAAAACCATGCTTACACCTCCAATCAGAGTTTGTATCTTTCTGGATTGAATTCCCTTCCACTGTCTTTGAAGAATCTTGTGAAAAATTCGTAAAATTCAAGCCTCAAAGTCTGAATGAATACGACGAGTCCCTCCAGACCGATTATTATGATGTTTCCAAGAAAGAGTATCACGAACGTCACAACAGGATTCTTTGCCATTTTTGCCATGGTGTAAAATGCAAGGAAAAGTCCGGCGTGGTTCAAGGCAAAAGCTCCAAGCCTCACAAAGGAGAGGGTGTTGCTGAAGTAGCTTATTAGAATCTCGAAAACTTCGAAGAAAGCCTGTACAATTCTTTCTGATAAAGGGGCTTCTGTGAATATGAAACTGTACACATACATAACACCCACGAGGACACCCATGGATATGAGTCCAAACCTTGGGAAAGACCCATTCATGAAAAAGATCAAAACCGATACGACGGCGATCCAGTAGAAAAGCAGTCCGAGTATCCCGTTGTGGTTGAAAAGTAGTTCTCGTTTTTCTCGATTTTTTAGATTGTTGACAATGTTCAAAATCATTGCGAACGTGATGGTGGCTATTCCAATATATATGGAAAAAGCGAGGAAGTAGTTTATGTTTTCCATGGGCCTTTTCCAGATAGAAGGAATGATCTCGTAGCCGAATACGCTCCCGTAAAGCATCCCGAATATAGAAGAAGATACTCCTGCCGATCCAATTACATAGAGAAGATCGTTTTTTAATCTCCAGTACAATCCAAAGCCGAACAGCGCCAGAACCAGACCGTGCCCAACATCACCGAACATCATTCCAAAGAACGCCAGAAACATTATGGCAACAAAAGGGGTGGGATCTATTTCGTCACTGGAAGGTATGCCGAACATTCGTGTTATGGACTCGAAATGTTTGAAAAATCCTCTGTTTTTCAAGAGTGTTGGGGGTTTCGTATTCGGTTGGCACGACAGGAGAACCATCCGGGGATTGGATTCCAGGAATCGTTTCATTTCTTCCAGGTTCTGATGGGTTGTCCAGCCCGAGATCACGAGGAAATTCTCCGTTGATTTCGTTTTTTGGAGGAGATTGTGGATATTTTTCAAGATGTAGATGTACTCAAAATAATTTTTCACAAGCCGTCTGTTCTTGTAGAACTCCCTTCTTATGGTTGAATTCAGTATCTCTATTTCTGAATCCAGCACCTTCAGTTCATCTTCGAGCTGTAAGGAGATTTCAGAAGGAGTACCGGAGTAGCTCTCGGAGAGAGAGTACTCCACGAAACCGGCTGTCGTTAACGTGCTCTCCAAGTCCAATTCCTTTCGATGGATAACGAAAAGCCATGTTTTTTCCTCCTCGACTGCTACTTCCAGTATCAACACATCTTCATCTTTGACGCTCTCTTTCAATCTTTCCACGTAATCGTTACCTATGTTTCCAAAGTGGTATCGGAAGAATTCAGATTCTCTTAAATCTTTCAGATTCACATCTATCATCCGAAGTCTTTCAACTATCTCGAGATCTTTCGTTTTCTTTTCTCTTTCCTGCTTCAAATCGTTCATTTTTCTGTGTAGAGTTTCAACAACGGGAAGTACTTTTTCTATGAACGCATTCACATCTTTCAGTGAGATATTCATTTTCGAAATGTCCACATTCTGGGGTTCCGGTGATGGTGTTTCACCAATCATCTCGTAGAGGTTCATGAACTTGCTGTAAATATCATCGTAAAAGGTATGGTCTGGGGTTCTAAGAAGATTCAGGGTCTCCTCTTCGAGAATAGACTCCAGCGGAATCATTTCCACACTCTCCGTATCGAGGATTCTTTTCAGCAATCTTTCGGATTCATCAACAGGTGCTATGATGCTGAACGCACTGAGTTTCTCTTGCATACAGATCACTCCTCAAAAGTCACAAGGTATCCTTTGGCTTCTTCAAAACTCAGGCTGTATCTCTTTGTTTCTATGATGGTCACGAGATCTTTGTATTCGTACTCACGAATATAGACGTAACCACCTGCAACATCGCACCCGTTTTGCAAATTGTTTGATAGCCTCCTCGCTTTATCGAGAAGTATTCGATCACATATTCTTTCCAGAACGAACGGCAGATCGTCTTCCTTTACATCCTTGAAGAACTTTCCATACGGAGTTTGAGAAAGTTTTTTGAGAAATTCTTCTGTAGAGGACACGGTGGAAAGCTCCACGAAAAGCTGTCTTTCGAGTAAACCCCTGAGTGGAATGAGTAAATTCAGAACTTCGGAAGGTTGAAGCTTGAACAAAAGGCGCGCTCTGTATATCCATTCTATGTTCGTCATGTCTATCTGTAAGTAAAACAGATCTCTGATTCCCTCTGTACAGAAAGAAGATCCACTTAGCTTCCTCTTCATCGTTAGGAAGTGCCACAGATCCAAAGCGTTCAACAGATAGTAAACCTTTCCAGAGGTCTGGTAGTTCCTGTAAGCGTTCTCCAGTGGCACGCGATACTCCGTTTTTTCGAGTACTTTCCAGAGTTCTTCCATGTTTTTTGCTGAGAGAAGCGAGGATTCATCGACACTTTATATGATAGAGAGGATAGAGTTTTGACTCACTGAGGTTCTCGAAGTATCCGGAATGGACTATTCGAATGATGAATTTTACGTTTTCGATCTCAAATCTTTTTTCGAACATGAAAAAGATTTTCCTTATATCGTACGGAAGGTAGAAGTAGATTCTGTACAGATCATGGACAATGGCTCCCCTTAACAGGATTTCCAGATCCCTTCTGTGGATCTTCGATACGTCTACATCTTTCAAGAACCTCTGATAATGTGTGTGCTGTTTCAAATAATCTGCTATCTCTATCACGCTGTTCGTTTTCATGAGGTTCTTGAAGTCCTCTTTGGTGAGCATCTTCGACTTCATAGCCTTCACTTTTGCGGAAAGCCCCATGAGCTTCATTTCATCACTCCTCTGACAGGAGCATATCTACTATTTCACTAACGAGTTCATCAAGATGTGATTCCAGATCCTCCATTCGTTTCCTCAGCTCCGATTGCTCCCTTTTGGCTTTGGATTCGATTCTACTCATCTCCAGTTTCACGTTTTCGATCAGTTCCCTGTAGTGTTCGTCTATCAATTTTTTCCGCTGTTCCTTGAATTCTCTGAGCTTTTCGATCTCTTTTTTATATTCATTTTCCATCTCTTCTTCTATTTTCTTGACCTCTTCTTTGAAATGTTTCTCTCTATCCACAAGGTTCTTCACTATCGTTGCAAGATCGATCTCCATCAGCTTCTCCCCCTTCCGTAATTTCCAAAGAACCTCCAGAGTTTCACCGCAAACCTGACGAGTCTTCTCCTCATCAGAAATTTTCCCACCTCTCGCTCTTTACCCGACAGAACAATGGCGCTCAACGCGAACAATCCCGTTCCAAGCAGAACGATCCAGTAGTTCTGGATCACGAAGGAATAGGTGTAGATCCACAGAGTATGCACCGTTCGATCGATCATGTTGAAACCAGGAGTCGGAAGCTTTATTACATCGTATTTTACTCCAGTTGGGGACACATGAACCCTTATAAAATGGTAAAAGTAGTGCTCTGGGTCGGTACCAAAAAGCTCTGCTCCTGCTCCACCCGTGATGATGTACGACACACCGTTCCATTCTCCCCTGAAGTAACCGTGAATGTGACCGGCAAAAACCATTTTGACGTTGTATTCCTTCAGAATATTCAAGAGCGTTTGGGCATTTTCCAAATCCTTCATGGAGTGGCCAGGTTGTTTTTCCTTACGTGGGTCGTACACCGGTACGTGCATAAAAACGAACCGGTATCTGTAAGACTGGGATTTCTCCAGTTCTTTTTTCAACCATTCTAATTGATACGCGTCCACATATTTCTCGTTCGCGTTGTTGAGGACTATGAAATATGAGTTTCCCGTATGGAAGGAGTAGTAGAGAGGTCCGAAAATCTTCAAATAGTTTCCGGGATCGTCAGCGAGGTCGTGATTACCCGGGACGGGAAGAACTGGTATTTTGAATCTTCTGAGCTGTTCCAGGTACAACTCCCATTTGAACAGAGATCCATCGAAGACCATATCTCCCGTGTTTACAGCGAATGCTGCGTTTTGTTCTCTGTTCACTGCGTCTATGAGCTTGGAAAAGGTGGAGATGGAATTTTTGTTGTCACCAAAGACAATGAAAGTGAAATCGTCTTTTAAATTTTCTTTTTCAACACTGCTGATGTTTTGATACACCAGATCTTTCTCCGGTACAACGAACAGGTAAGTATCCAGAACCTTCAAAACGGACAGTCCGATCATGGTAATTACTATTCCTATCAAAAAGGAGCGCGTCGTTCCACCTCCTTATGAGAGGATTATACCCCCTTCGGGGTAACTTTAATGGCTTCTTAAATAGAACACGTGATACAATTTAAAAAAACGCAAGGAGGTGCGTTCATGAGGCTTGAAGGGAAGGTGTGTTTGATCACAGGGGCTGCAAGCGGGATAGGGAAAGCCACCACGCTTCTTTTCGCACAGGAAGGAGCTACGGTGATCGCTGGCGATATCTCGAAAGAAAATCTCGACTCTCTTGTGAAAGAGGCAGAAGGACTTCCGGGGAAGGTTGATCCCTACGTTTTGAACGTGGCTGACAGGGATCAGATAAAAGAAGTCGTGGAAAAAGTCGTTCAAAAGTACGGTCGAATCGATGTTCTGGTGAACAACGCGGGAATAACAAAGGATGCGCTTCTTGTGAGGATGAAAGAAGAAGACTGGGATGCGGTAATAAACGTGAATCTGAAGGGTGTTTTCAACGTGACTCAGATGGTGGTGCCCTACATGATCAAACAGAGGAACGGTTCGATCGTGAACGTCTCCTCTGTCGTTGGAATATACGGGAATCCCGGTCAGACGAATTACGCGGCGTCGAAGGCGGGAGTCATAGGGATGACCAAGACGTGGGCGAAGGAACTCGCTGGAAGAAACATCAGGGTGAACGCTGTGGCACCCGGATTCATAGAAACCCCCATGACCGAAAAACTTCCAGAAAAAGCACGTGAAGCAGCCCTTTCCAGAATACCGCTGGGAAGGTTTGGGAAGCCAGAAGAGGTGGCGCAGGTTATACTCTTTCTCGCATCGGACGAGTCGAGTTACGTCACCGGACAGGTGATAGGAATAGATGGGGGCCTCGTGATCTGAGGCCCCTCATCTTCTGAAGACTTCCACTCCGTCTATGTAAACCCTTTCCACCACGGATTTCATATCGAACGGATGTCCGCTCCAGACCACAAGATCCGCGTCCTTTCCAGGTTCAATGGAACCGATTCTATCTTCGAGGCCGAGGATCTTAGCAGGATTCACCGTCAGGATCTTCAGCAGATCTTCTTCCTTTGCACCGTACCTCATGGCAGTTGCCGCCTGAACGGTTGCAAACTCGAGAGGAATCACCGGGTGATCACACATCAAGGCTATAAGAACCCCATCTTTCAGGAGTTTTGCGATAGTTTCCATCGTCAGATCTTTCAGTTCCAGCTTTGTTCTGAAGGTGAGGAGTGGTCCCACAACGACGGGTATCTTTTTCTCCGCTAGCACCTTAGAAATCTTGTACGCTTCCGTTCCGTGTTCTATGACGAGGTTGAAACCGAACTCCTCTGCTATTCTGATGGCGGTGAGGATGTCGTCCGCTCGGTGGGCGTGCATCCTGGCAGGAATCTTCTTTCTGAGGACCATCTCGCCGACTTCCATTTTCAGGTCGGTTTCGGTGAATTCTTTTCCTTCTTTCTGGGCGAGTTCCTTTTTCTTCATGTAATTCTTCACTTTAGTGAAGTAGTCTCTGATCACTCCCGCTGTTCCCATTCTCGTTGAAGGAGTTTGTTTCCTCTCACCGTAGACCCTCTTTGGATTTTCTCCGAACGCCATCTTCAAACCTGCGGGATCCTTCACAACGCACTCTTCCACAATTATGGACCTGAACTTTATCACACTTCCCTGTCCACCCACCGGGTTGGCGCTTCCAGGAACGATCATCACGGATGTGACTCCACCGGCAAGAGCCCGCTCTATGGCCGGATCCTGCGGATTGAAACCATCGAGTGCTTTCACATGCGGTGTGACGGGATCCGTAGCTTCGTTTCCATCACTGTAATAGTACCCTACTCCTTCCTCAAAGAGCCCGATGTGGGAGTGCGCGTCGATGAAACCAGGAAACAGGAATTTTCCCGTCAGATCAACGATTTCCGCGTCGGGATCTTCTATGTTTTCTCCCAACTTTTCCACTTTTCCGTTCGAGACAAGCACATCTCCTTTGAAGGGTCTGGAAGTTATGGGAAAGACCGTGGCGTTTTTAAAGAGAATCTTCACACTCATCCCTCCCCTTTTGGTTCGCTTCACGAACTATTTTAACACGTTCCAGACTGGAAAACACCATGGAGATCAAAAGGAGGATTGCCCCTAAAAGCTGTTTCCCTGCCATCGTCTCGCCCAGCATGAAATAAGAAACAACTGCTGCGAAAACAGGTTCTCCCAGGAAAACAATCGCAGACACGTTGTTTCCAAGCGCTTTCTGGTATTTTGCCTGAAGGTAGATGGCCAGAATGGTGGCCGCAAGAGCGGTGAAGACTGCGCTCCCAAGAGCCGGGAGTGTGAAGTTCCAGTTCTTCCAGAAAACATTCAGTATCAGGTTCAAAATCCCCACTACCAGAAACTGTGGAAAGAGGAGATCCACTTCTTTGACTCGCTTTGAGAACATCGTTATCAGGACAACGTGCAAGGCAAAGCTCACCGCACAGATCAAGGTGAGAAAGTCCCCGAAGTTGAAGCCTTTGATTCCACCAGAGATCATGTAAAGTCCCAGGCTTGCGACAAAAAAGGAAACGATCTGGAATATCGTTGGAATTTCTCTCTCCAGAAGATACGCAAAGACCGGAACGAAAACGATGTACATCGATGTGATGAAACCGCTCTTCGTGGAGGTGGTGATCGTGAGTCCCCACGTTTGTGTGGTGTAGGCAATTCCCAGGAGTGTTCCAAGGATCGATCCGTACTTGACGTTCCCCTTTCCAAATAGAAAATAAGAAACCAGTGCTGCGATGAAGAATCTAACGGCGATATAAAAGGTGGGAGAGACTCCCACCAGTACGATCTTCTGTATAGGAAATGTCGATCCCCAGATGAACGCAACGAAGAGTAAACTGAAGAGTGCCTTTACCAATCTTCACCACCCGCTTCTCACTGTGAATTCGAATTCTTTTTCTGAATTGGCCGGAACGATCAATTCGAAAACGATCTGGTCTGAAGTTTCTTTCAACGGTTTGATGGAAAATCTGAGCAGTCTCAGCATATTTCCGTAGACGTTGATTCTCACCTTCGATTCTGTTTCGTTCAGGTTCTGAACGGTCACTCTCCAGGTCCTTTCGTATTCGTATGTGTCTTTGTAGTTTCTTTCGTCCAGAATCTCTCCTCTCACGCGAACGTCCCAGGATTTCGTTACGGGAAGCTCCAGAAGGGAGTTTTTCGGAGTGTCGGGGATGCTTGTTTCCCCGATCATTATATCCACACCGGAAATGTTAGAGAATATGCTCACCGTGCCTCCCGGAAGATCCACAGGAGTCTTGAAACTTCTCGTGAAGGTGGTTTTCTGATAATCGAAACTCGAGTCATTCACTGCAAAAGAGTACGAGTAGTACTCGTTAGTGATGGGCAAATTCGTTTCTATGAGATTCACAACAGGGGATTTGTCCAGATCTTTCAACTTGCCGAGGTGATAAACCTTGACTTCCTCAGACTCGTGTTCTTCGGGCATTTCTCTTGAGGCCGAAACGCTGAGGTACATCCCTTTCCAAATGGAAGTTTCCCCAGCGGGCCTGGAAATTAAAAAAACATCCGCGCTTTCCACACCAGAGACCGATAGAAAGGCGTTTCCTGTGAGAGTATCTTCGAAGAGATAGTACCTGACGTTCCAGCTTCCTGAGGAACGCAGAAGCAAAGTTACCTTTCCCTGTCCGTTCATCACGAGTTTCCGACCGATCTGGGGTTCTTCGTATTCCAGAACAAGCCACTTTTTCAACGCGGAGTTGTATACGTAGTACTTCGTGTCTTTTTTCAAAACGAGAGGAGAAGTACTTATCACTTCGAACTGTGAGGGAGGTTCGTCCACCGCTTTGACGGTTTTTCCTTTTATAATTTCTTCCCAGGAAGGTTCTTTTTCCGAAACCACGTACCAGCTTTTTGCTCCGATTACATCCATCACGTCCCATCCCTGAGGAACGGAGATGGTTTCTGTACCGCTCACGGATAAACTTTCCATGAGGATCGCACTGTCCTGAAAAAGAATGAGAACGGGTGCTGCAAAGATCGTTGTCGATGCGAATAAAAGAAACAACAAGCTTCTCATAATTTTCACCTCCTCCTGAAGATTCTATCACCCGGGGTTAAAATATCCTGAGAGGTGATTCGAGATGAAGGTGATCTTTTTTGAGAACGACGAAGAACTCCTGAGAGAAGCTTTGAACATCAGAAGAAAGGTTTTCATAGAAGAGCAGGGAGTTCCTGAGGAAGAAGAACTCGATGGGAAAGATCCTGAGAGTGTTCACGTGCTTCTCGAAAAGGAAGGAAAATTCATAGGAACCGCAAGGATAAGAAAGATCGATGATGGAACGTTCAAGATAGAACGTGTGGCGATTCTGAAGGAAGAAAGAGGAAAGGGATACGGAAGATTTCTCATGGAGAGTGTGGAAAGAGAGCTTTTCTCTAAAGGAGTTCGAAAAATCGTTTTAAACGCTCAAATCCAGGTGAGAGAGTTCTACGAGAGACTCGGTTACAGGGCGGAAGGAGAGATCTTCTACGAAGCGAACATTCCGCACTTGAGGATGGTGAAGGTGGTGAAACGGTGAAGGTAACTCCCCTCATGGAACAGTACCTGAGAATAAAAGAACAGTACAAAGATTCCATTCTGCTGTTTCGTCTGGGAGATTTTTACGAGGCGTTTTTCGAAGACGCAAAGATCGTTTCAAAGGTTCTGAACATAGTTCTCACAAGAAGGCAGGACGCTCCCATGGCGGGCATTCCGTACCACGCGCTGAACACCTACCTGAAAAAGCTCGTCGAAGCGGGCTACAAGGTGGCAATCTGCGATCAAATGGAAGAACCTTCGAAGTCGAAGAAATTGATCAGAAGGGAAGTCACGCGCGTTGTCACTCCTGGCTCTATCGTAGAGGATGAGTTTCTCAGCGAAACGAACAACTACATGGCCGTTGTTTCAGAAGAGAAGGGAAGGTACTGTACGGTTTTCTGTGATGTCTCGACAGGTGAGGTCCTGGTTCATGAAAGTTCAGACGAACAGGAAACGTTGGACCTGCTGAAGAATTACTCCATTTCCCAGATCGTTTGTTCAGAGCACCTGAAATCTTCTTTGAGGGAACGCTTTCCAGGTGTTTACACAGAATCCATAAGCGAGTGGTATTTCTCCGATCTGGAAGAAGTGGAAAAGCCTACAATCTGAAGGACATTCATCATTTCGAACTTTCACCCCTTGCGCTGAAGATCCTTGCAGCACTTATAAAGTATGTCAAGTACACGATGATCACGGAAGATCTGAATCTGAAACCCCCTCTTCTCATCTCCCAGAGAGACTACATGATACTCGATTCCGCAACGGTGGAAAATCTTTCTTTGATTCCCGGTGACAGGGGAAAGAATCTTTTCGATGTGCTGAACAACACGGAAACTCCTATGGGGGCTCGTCTTTTGAAAAAGTGGATTCTCCACCCTCTGGTCGACAGAAAGCAGATCGAAGAAAGGCTCGAGGCTGTGGAAAGACTGGTGAACGACAGGGTGAGCCTGGAGGAGATGAGGAACTTTCTTTCGAACATGAGGGATGTGGAGCGGATCGTTTCGCGGGTGGAATACAACAGATCCGTTCCCAGGGACTTAGTGGCACTCAGAGAGACACTGGAGATCATTCCGAAACTGAACGAAATTCTTTCAAACTTCGGTGTGTTCAATAAACTCGCTTTCCCGGAAGAACTGGTTGATCTGCTTCGAAGAGCCATCGAAGATGATCCGCTGGGAAGCCCCGGCGAGGGAAAGGTTATAAAGAGAGGATTCTCATCTGAACTCGATGAATACAGGGATCTTCTGGAACATGCCGAAGAGAGGCTCAAAGAGTTCGAAGAGAAGGAGAGAGAAAGAACGGGTATCCAAAAACTGCGGGTTGGATACAACCAGGTCTTTGGTTACTACATAGAGGTGACGAAAGCGAATCTGGACAAGATTCCCGATGATTACGAAAGAAAACAAACACTCGTCAATTCTGAAAGATTCATCACACCTGAATTGAAGGAATTCGAGACAAAGATAATGGCCGCTAAAGAGAGGATAGAAGAAATGGAAAAGGAACTCTTCAAAAGCGTGTGTGAGGAGGTGAAAAAGCACAAAGAAGTTCTCCTCAAGCTCTCAGAGGATCTGGCAAAGATGGATGTGCTTTCGACATTGGCCTACGATGCTATCCTGTACAACTACACAAAACCCGTCTTTTCAGAAGACAGACTGGAGATCAAAGGTGGAAGACACCCGGTCGTTGAAAGGTTCACACAGAATTTTGTTGAAAACGATATTTACATGGACAACGAGAAGAGATTTGTGGTAATAACGGGTCCCAACATGAGCGGGAAGTCCACTTTCATCAGACAGGTGGGTCTCATATCCCTCATGGCGCAGATAGGATCGTTTGTGCCGGCGCAGAAGGCGATTCTTCCCGTGTTCGACAGGATTTTCACGCGAATGGGTGCCAGAGACGATCTCGCTGGTGGTAGAAGTACGTTCCTTGTCGAGATGAACGAGATGGCACTCATCCTGCTGAAATCAACGGAAAAGAGCCTGGTTCTCTTGGACGAGGTGGGAAGAGGTACGAGCACCCAGGACGGCGTCAGCATAGCCTGGGCAATCTCAGAGGAACTCATAAAGAGAGGATGTAAGGTGCTGTTTGCCACTCACTTCACAGAACTCACCGAACTCGAAAAACACTTTCCGCAGGTCCAGAACAAAACCATTCTGGTAAAAGAAGAAGGCAAAAACGTGATATTCACCCACAAGGTGGTGGACGGTGTGGCAGACAGAAGTTACGGAATAGAGGTCGCAAAGATAGCGGGTATCCCCGACAGGGTCATAAACAGAGCTTATGAAATTCTGGAGAGGAATTTCAAAAACCACACGAAGAAAAACGGAAAATCGAACAGATTCAGTCAGCAGATTCCTCTCTTTCCTGTTTGATGCTCTTTATCAGTTCAACGTAATTGTCGTTTCTGAAGATACCGTATCCCATCACAAGGATCGTCGCACCGTTTTTAACCAGTATCGATGCGTTCTCTTCGTTTACACCGCCGTCGACCATGATTTCCGTTTCCAGTCCCAGTTCTTTCACCATCTTTCTCAGGTTTCTTATTTTCTCAAGACTCCTTGCTATGAACCTCTGACCAGAGAAACCGGGATTGACGCTCATCACCAGTACACCATCGACGTCGGTTATGATCTCTGAAAGAAGATTGATGGGGGTATGCGGATTTATGGCAACAAAGGCCTGTGCTCCAAGGTCTTTAACACGATGGACCAACCTGTGGAGATGAAAGGTCGATTCGTAATGGATGGCAACCATATCTGCGCCTTCTTCTATGAAGCGGTCGATGTAATCTTCGGGATTGGTGATCATCAGATGTACACTTATGGGAAGTTTTGTTTCTTTCCTGAGGGCTTTCAGAACGGGAAGTCCAAAGGAAATGTTTGGAACAAAGTGACCATCCATGACATCGAAATGGATCATATCCACGTGCTCCTCCACTCTTTTCACTTCATCGGCCAGTCTTGCAAGGTCACATGCGAGAATTGAAGCTGCTATTTTCGCCATTACTTTTTCCTCCTTCCCAGAAGCTCGTAAAACATCTTCACGTAATTCTCGTATCGACTCTCTGCGATTTCTCCGTTCTCCACGGCTTCTTTCACTCCACAATCCGGTTCATCCACGTGGTTGCAATCTGAGAAGAAACACTGTTTGTCTCCAAATTCCTTGAAGTAGTTTTTCAGTTCCTCGGGTTCTATGTCGCTGATCTCCAGATTTGCGAAGCCCGGAGTATCGACCACATAACCACCGAAATCGAATTTCAAGAGCTGGGCAGTTGTTGTGGTATGTCTTCCTCTCTGGAGTTTCTCTGAAACTTCGCTCACGCGAAGCTTCAAGCCCGGATTTATGGCGTTGAGCAAGCTACTTTTTCCAACTCCGGAGAGTCCGGCCATTGTGCTGATCTTTCCCTTCAGATATTCCTTGAGCTCCTCAATCCCCATTCCAGTTTTCGCACTGGTTTTAACGATTGGATAGAGTTCAGAATAGATCTCTTCCAGTTCTCTCACTTTCTTCAGGTCGGCCTCGTCGTAGAGGTCCATCTTGTTGAAGACCATCACCGTTTCCAGTTCGTTTTTTTCGGCGAGAACAAGAAATTTATCGATTATGTAGGTCGAAGTTTCCGGCATTTTCACTGTCACCACAAGGATCACCTGGTCCACATTTGCAACGTGAGGTTTGGTGAGCAGATTTTTTCTGTGCAGCACGTTCTCTATGACTCCGGATCCTGTTTCATCCGGTGTGTACTCCACCCTGTCTCCAACGTATATCTTGAGGTTCTGCAGACGGAATTTTCCTCTCAGTTTGCAGAGGATTCTTTCACCGGTTTCCTCGTCTTCGACTGTGACCATGTTCGAGTGAAAACTCACCACTATTCCTTTTCTTCTCAAATTCATTCCTCCCCAAGGATGAGGATAACTTCCGTTGCTATGGAACCTTCAGGAGGGTACTGTGCCACCACCGTATCACCCATTCCAAGAAGTAAAATGTGAGAATTGTCTTTCAATTCATCGATCTTCTTACCCACGAAATTTTCCACCAAAAAATAGTTTTCTTTTTCACCTGTATCGATCAGAAGAATTAATTTTCCTTTGTAGATCTGCCCCTCTTCCGGATAGGTTGCGAGAACCCTGTCTTTTTCTGTGCCGAAAGGAAAATAAACGGTTTCGTAATTCCATCCGAGCCTTTTCAGGATCTCTTCTGCAACTGAGAGATTCAGCTGTGAAAGACGAGGCACAATTTTTTTCTGGGGATTTTCGTAATAGAGGTTTACCGTTCTCCCCTTTTTCACCCTTGAACCGGCTCGTGGATAGGTCTCCAACACCGTTTCGGAAGAAGACGTGTCGCAAAACAAACCAGATGCCTTCAGTCTTTCACACGCTTCTGTTCCAGAAAGCCCGACAACATCCGGTACCGTGCTGTACAGATTCTGATAAAGCTTCACTGCGAACAGAAAGAGAAGACCACCAACCGCAATGCCCGTTAATATTCCGAGAAACACCTTCATGATGTTGATTTTATTCTCTTCAGCCTCAGCTGACCACAGGCCGCTTCGATGTCGCTACCTTTTTCCCGTCTGATTTCTGCTTCGATTCCGTTTTCCAACAGTATCCTCTTGAAGGCCAAAAGTCGTTCTCGCGATGGTTTTTTAGGTCTTCCGCCGTTGGATTCACGGGGATCAGATTCACGAAGATTTTCATGTTCTTCAAGATTTCGGCCAGTTTCTTTGCGTCGCTTATTTCATCGTTTATGCCCCTTATGAGCACGTATTCTATAGTTACACGGTTTCCCGTCTTTCTCTGATAGATCTTCACCGCATTCAGGATCTCTTCGATGGAGTACTTTTTGTTCAAGGGAACGAGCTGATCTCTCTTGAAGTTCGTCGGTGCGTGGAGTGAAAGAGCGAGCTTCACATCGAGCCCCTCTTCAGCCAGCTGGATTATTCTGTCCGGGATTCCAACTGTCGAAATCGTGATCCTCCTGATACCTATGTTTCCCATCTTTTTGTGGTTCAGTATTCTTATACTTTTTATTGTGTTTTCATAGTTCAGAAGAGGTTCTCCCATTCCCATGTACACAACGTTTCCTATTTTTTTCTTCTCTTCTCTTTCCATGGAAAGGATCTGTGCTACTATTTCTCCTGTGGTCAGATTTCTGACAAATCCGCTCATTCCTGTGGCACAAAAGATGCATTTCACAGGACATCCGACCTGGGTTGAGATGCAGGCCGTTATTCTGTCCGGATGGAAAAGCATCACAGATTCTATTGTGTTCCCGTCCTCGAGTTCCCAGAGGAATTTGGTGGTACCATCTATTCTGGAAACCTTCTTGTCGAGGAGTTTCAAGAAAGGAATGGAGAAGTGCTCTTTCAAAAGAGCACGGTGCTGTTTTGAAAGGTTTGTCATCTCATCGAAGTTGTTCACTTTTTTGTTGAACACCCAGTCCAGAATCTGATCTGCCCTGTAGCGCTCGAGACCCAGGCTCGTGACTTCGGCTACCAGTTCTTCGTAAGAAAGATCGAGTAGATTCTTCAAGTCAACACCTCCCAGTTTGAAATTATACTATAGAGTCTAAGGAGGGATATCTTTGGACAAAATCTTTGAATCTCTTTACAAAGCAGGCTGTGACGTGAGGATGTTCGAAAAACTTTCCTGCCACACCAGCATAAAAATCGGTGGAAGGGTGAAATATCTTGTCCTTCCAAACGATGTTTTTTCCTTAGAACGAGCCATCACCGTTCTGAAGGATTTTCCGTTTCAAATAATGGGACTCGGTACGAACCTTCTGGTTCAAGATGAAGATCTGGATATCGCAGTGTTGAAAACAGAAAGGTTGAATCAAATTGAAATAAAGGGAGAGAAGGTACTGGTAGAAAGTGGAACTCCCCTGAAGAGGCTCTGTCTATTTTTGATGGAAGCGGAACTCGGAGAGCTGGAGTTCGCGTACGGGATACCGGGGAGCGTGGGGGGAGCTATCTTTATGAACGCGGGGGCGTACGGTGGAGAGATCGGAGAGTTCATCGAAGCAGTCGAGGTTTTAAAAGATGGAAGAAAAATTTGGCTTTCGAAGAACGAGATTTTTTTCGGCTACAGAGACAGTACGTTCAAAAGGGAGAAATTAATCATAACACGTGCGATGATGAGTTTCAAAAAAGAAAAGAAGGAAACTATAAAAGCGAAGATGGAGGATTACATGAGGAGGCGTTTGGAGAAACAACCCCTTGACCTTCCAAGTGCGGGAAGCGTTTTCAAGAGACCAAGAGAGGATTTCTACGTGGGAAAGGCCATAGAATCCTTAGGGTTGAAGGGTTACAGAATTGGAGGAGCTCAGATATCGGAAAAACACGCGGGATTCATTGTGAATACAGGAAGTGCTACTTTCGATGACGTGATGAAACTCATTGAGTTTGTGAGAAAAAAGGTGAAAGAGAAATACGGTGTGGAGTTGGAAACGGAGGTTGAAATTTGGTGGAATGGAAGACAGTGGTGAAAACCCACACGGAAAGAATCAACGTTAAAAGATCAGAGTTCTATGCCACCATATTTCCGATAACGAATGAAAAAGACTTTCGTGAGAAGTTGAAAGAAGTTTCGAAAAGGGATGCCACTCACAACTGCTGGGCTTACAGAATTTTCTCTCCGAACGGTATCCTTGAACACAGTTCGGACGACGGTGAGCCGAGCGGAACGGCGGGCAGACCAATCCTCGGGGTTCTAAAAAAATACGATCTTATGAACACAGCGATCGTTGTCACAAGATATTTCGGTGGAGTGAAACTGGGTGTTCGTGGGCTCATAGAAGCTTACTCTTCAGCTGCTGAGATGGCGGTCAAGGGGGCGGAGTTGAGAAAGCTGAGGCTCATGAAAGAATTCGAAGTGGAGGTAGATTATCAGGAATTGAACAACGTGTTCAGAATTGTGGAGATGATGGATTTGGAGCTTGTTGAGATGGACTATACAGAAAGGGGTGCAAAGATCCTGCTCCGAGGTCTTGAAGTACCTGAAAACCTGGTTATAAAAACGATTCGTGATGTGTTAATATAATCACGAAGGGGGGAAAACAAATGAAAGAACTGGAGGATCTCGAAAGGATTCTCGATACAATGATAGAAGATTACAGAAAGCTGAAAGAAGAAAACAGAGAACTGTGGTCGAAGGTGAAACAGTTGAATGAAAGGATACTTCACTTAGAAAAGGAGAAGGAGCAGCTGGAAAAGACCATCGAGCAACACAAAAGGTCCCTGAACACGCTTGTGGAGAAAATTCAGCGTTTTCTCTCCCTCACAACCGATCAGGGGATGATACAGGATGAGGAAGAAAATAAGCGTTAGACTTGGAAAGAAAGTGTACAATCTCGTTACTGATGAGGATCTGGAGATAGTCAATCAAACCATAGAGAAAATAGAAAAAGACTTCAAGCGGTATGAAGAATTCATCGACGAAGTGGGGATAGATAACATCCTGTTCGTCATGTTGGCCAACACTGTGCTCGAAAATGTGAAAATGAGTGAGAGGATTAAAAATCTGAAGAAAAAACTCTCTCAAGCACTCAGGGAAGGTGATCAGGAACCTTGAAAAGAATAGTCGTTGTGTCCGGGCTTTCGGGAGCAGGTAAAACCACCGCGATGGGTTTTCTGGAGGATCTGGGGTATTTTTGTGTTGATAACGTTCCCGGTAACATACTGGAGGAACTTTTGAAGCTTTTCATGAGTTCCGACCTCGAAAAGATGGCGATGGCCATTGATGTGCGAAGCGAACACCTCGGAGATCCCATATCAGCGGTTGAAAGAATAAAAGAAAAGACAAACACTCTGGTGATTTTTTTGGAAGCATCCACGGAAGAACTTTTGAGGAGATACGCTCTAACGAGAAGAAGGCATCCTCTTCAGAAGGACGGAATAGGGCTGGAAGATGCCATAGAGAAGGAGAGGAAAATCCTGTCTCGTATAAAGGAAATTGCGGACGTTGTGATAGATACAACCAGCATGAACACACATCAACTGCGCGAAACTCTGACGCACTTTCTCGTGAACCAGTCCGGTGGAACCTCTGTCAGAATAATGAGTTTCGGATTCAAACACGGAATCCCAATGGACGCGGATTTCGTTTTTGATGCTCGTTTTCTCCCGAACCCACACTACGTACCGGAACTTTCTTCAAAGACGGGTTTGGATAGCAAGGTAGAAGCGTACTTTAAAAATTATCCGGTGGTGGAAGAGTTCATCGAAAAGATTTATGAAGTACTAAAGGTGGCGATAGAAGAGTACCAGAGAACTGGAAGAAGGATAATCACTGTGGGAATAGGATGTACCGGCGGCAAGCATAGATCCGTGTATATCGCACACAGGCTGAAAGAAATGCTGGAAAAAGAAGGTTTTACGGTCATTGAGAAACACAGGGACATAGAGAAGGTGTGAGCGGTGAAGGTGGTCGCTGTAGGTGGAGGGACGGGACTTTCCACTCTTTTGAAAGGCTTGAAAAACATCGATTCTTTTGAAATAACCGCTGTTGTCTCAGTTACGGACGAAGGGGGAAGCTCCGGAAAGTTAAGAAAAGAGCTGAACGTACCTCCTCCCGGTGATGTGAAAAACAACATCGTGGCTCTGGCAAAAGATGAAGATCTTCTTGCGAAGCTGATGAGCTATCGTTTCAGTGAGGGGTCTTTTAAGGGACACAGTCTGGGAAACCTGATAATAGCGGCTCTTACCAAGATCGAAGGAAGTTTTTCGGAGGCCATAAGGATCTTGGAGAGGGTGCTCGCTATAAAAGGGAGAGTCCTACCCGTAAGCGAAGATCACGCAAGACTTGTGGCAAGGTTCGAAGACGGAGAAGAGGTGATCGGTGAAACGAACATCGTCAGAAGAGGTGGAAAAATAGTCGAAGTCAGGCTGGATAGACCGATCGATGCACTTCCTGAAGTCCTCGAGGCGATTGAAAGGGCCGATATCATCATCTTTGGTCCAGGGAGTCTCTACACGAGTATCATCACAAACGTTCTCGTAAACGGTGTGAAGGATGCGATAAAAAGATCAAGAGCGAAGAAAATATACGTGTGTAACCTCATGACCCAGCCAGGTGAAACAACAGGATACAGGGTTTCGGACCACGTCAAAGAACTCGAAAGGTACCTGGAGCAAAACGTGGATTTCGTGCTGGTGAACACCCGCAAGCCCTCTGAAGAGGTGCTCGAAAGGTATAGAAAAGAGGGAAGCGATTTCGTGGAGATCGACGCTGAAAACATACAGAACACCATTCTGGCAGAGCCCTTTCTTGTAGAGATAGTTGACCCCTCAGATGGTCAAAGAAAGATAAGACACGACTCTGTGAAGCTGGCGGATGTGATAGAGAGAATTTCGAGGTGGTGAGCCTCTTGAGGCGAACTTTCTCTGAGGAGATAAAAGAGGAACTCGTGAACGTCCCTTTTGGAAGTCGTGATGAGGCTATAGCGGAACTATTGGGTTTCATAAAAGCGCGAGGTGATCTGGACGTCAAGAGCAGGCATATCGTTTTTTCTTTGCATTCTTTTGCCGCCTCGAGGCGGCTTTTGAATTTAATGAAGTATCTCTCAAAACCCGTTTCGGAGATAATTGTAGAGAAATCACACAACATAAAGAAGAGGTACATAAAAATCACCGCGGAGTATTCGGAAAGTTTCATGGTGATAGAACCGTTCTTCGACGTAGCCCTATTTGTTTCATTTTTGAGAGGGTTGTTTCTCAGCGGAGGATCCATGACGAATCCAAGGTATCATTATCATCTGGAAATCAATCTGTTTGAGGAAGAAACGCTCGCTCTCACAAAGAAAAGTTTGAAAGATTTCTTCAACATAAACGCAGGCATTGTAGAACTCAGGAATACAAGAAAACTTTATATAAAGTCTATAAAGGATATTCTTGTGTTCCTCGAAGCCGTAGGGGTTCAGAGAAAGCTTGAAGAGATAGATCGAATCGTCACTGAAAGAAAAGTGATCGGTGATGTGAACAGAACAGTAAACTTTATAGAAGCGAACGCCATCAGAACGGCCAACAGTACAGCTCGTCAGATACGTGCGATAGAGGTTATAAAAGAGAACATGGGACTCGAAAACTTACCCGAAGATTTGAGAAGAGTCGCCCTGGTTCGATTGAAAAACAAAGAGCTCTCACTCAGAGAGCTGGGGAAAAAGTTGAATCTCACAAAATCTCAAATATACTCGAAACTGAAAAGAATTATCAAAATAGCTGAAAGGTTTGGTGATGTAAAATGAAGTGCCCGTTTTGTGGTTCGATGGACACGAGAGTGCTTGATTCGAGGCCCACTCTCGATGGAACCGCTATCAGGAGACGCAGAGAGTGCTCTTCTTGTGGTAAAAGATTCACCACTTACGAGAGATACGAAGAAGCACCTGTTCTTGTTGTAAAAAAGGATGGCAGGCGGGAGAAGTTTGACAGGGAAAAGATAAAAAATGGTATGATAAAAGCTTGTGAGAAGAGACCTGTCACCTACGAGCAGATCGAGGAAGCTGTGAACAGAATCTGCTTGAAACTCAGAGAAGAAGGATCCTTCGAAGTTGAAACGAAACGAATAGGAGAACTGGTTATGGAGGAATTGAAGAAATTGGACCAGGTTGCTTACGTACGATTCGCTTCAGTCTATCGTGATTTCAGGGAAGTGGATCAATTTTTGGAAATTGTGAAAGAACTAAAAAGAGAGAAGGAGGGCGAAGAACAATGAAGAAAGTTCGTCTCACCCGTGAAGGCTATGAGAAGCTGAAGAAGGAATTGGAAGATCTGAAAAGGAAATTCATGTACGAGATCTCTGAAAGAATAAAAGAAGCGAGGGAACTCGGAGACCTATCGGAAAACTCGGAGTACGAAGCTGCGAAGAACGAACAGGGGCGTGTTGGAAGCAGGATCATGGAGATCGAACAGATTCTGAGCAACGCGGAGATCATAGAAGATTCTGAGGAAAACGATGAAATTACACTGGGAAAATGGGTTGTTATAAGGAACCTGGATACCGGTGAAGAACACAAATTTCGAATCGTCACACCTCAGGAAGCGGACTTTTTCGCTCAGAAGCTGAGCTCCGATTCTCCACTGGGCAAAAGTCTTCTCGGTAGAAAGGTGGGAGATGTGGTAAAGGTAAAAGCTCCCAGTGGTGTTCAGCGTTATCAGGTGATAGCGGTAATGAACAAGTAACGGAGGTGGTTGTGTGCTGAAAGAGTTCAAAGAACAACGACTCAAAGAGATACAGGAACTTCGTTCTATGGGTATAGAGCCATATCCTTACAAATTCGAAAAGGAACTCACGGCCAGAGAAATAAGGGAAAAGTACGACTATCTTCAAGCTGGAGAAGTTCTTGAATCTGAAAAGCTCTCTTTCGCAGGGAGAGTCATGTCGATACGCCACCATGGAAAGACGGCCTTCTTTCACATGAAAGATGACACAGGTCGAATCCAGGCTTACGTAAGGGCAGATTCTGTTGGAAAGGAAAAAATGGATCTCTTCAAAAGACACGTCAAAATAGGTGACTTTATAGGAGTAAGAGGCTTTCCGTTCAAAAGCAAAACCGGAGAGTTGACCATTTACGTTCAAGAATACACGCTTCTGAGTAAGGCTCTACGTCCCTTGCCCGAGAAGTGGCACGGCATAAAAGATAAGGAAATCATATACAGGCAGAGGTACCTCGAACTCATCGTGAACGACGAGGCTATTGAGAGGTTCAAAAAGCGATTCAAGGCTGTCCGGGTGATACGAGAATTTCTCAACAGCAGGGGATTCATCGAAGTGGAAACACCTATTCTTCATTACGTCACGGGTGGTGCGGAAGCGAGGCCTTTTGTGACCCATCTCAACGTTTTTGATATCGATATGTATTTGAGAATCGCACCGGAGCTTTACCTGAAAAGGCTAATCGTTGGCGGTTTCGAGAAGATATACGAGATAGGAAAGAACTTCAGAAACGAGGGAATATCTTACAAACACAGTCCCGAGTTCACCAGCATAGAGATCTACCAGGCTTACGCGGATTACAACGATATGATGGATCTCACTGAAGAGTTGATAGTGGAAGTTGTGAAAAGAACATGTGGCACCTTGAAAATCTCCTACCAGGGCAAGGAGATAGACTTCACACCACCCTGGAAAAGAGTGAGAATGAGAGACTTTCTCAAAGAAAAACTCGGGGTGGACATCCTCGAAGATCCCGATGAAGTGTTGTTGAAGAAGCTCGAAGAACATGGGGTAGAACTGGAAATAAAGAACAGAGCACACCTCATAGACAAACTCAGAGATCTGGTGGAAGAAGAACTGGTGAATCCCACCTTCATAATCGATCATCCTGTAGTGATTTCTCCTCTTGCCAAAAGGCACCGAGAGGATCCCAGACTCACGGAAAGGTTCGAACTCATCATATTCGGAAGAGAGATCGCGAACGCGTTCAGTGAGCTGAACGATCCCGTTGATCAATACCAGAGATTTCTCGAACAGGCGAAAATGAGAGAAGAGGGAGATGAAGAAGCACACATGATGGATCTCGATTTTGTGAGGGCCCTCGAGTATGGAATGCCTCCCACGGGAGGACTGGGAATCGGTCTTGACAGGCTCTTCATGTTCATCACGGATTCCCCCACAATAAGGGATGTGATTCCCTTCCCAATTGTGAAACCCAAAAAGTTCGAGGAAGAAGAGGCGGAATTCGAAGGAGGGTTTGAAGAATGAGAAAATGGATGAAAAAGTGGCAAGGGGTCATTATCTGGACGATTGCTATTGCGTTCGTGGCGGGTATGATCTGGTGGTCGGTGTCGATCAACCTCAGAAACACCCAGAACAACGTTAAATACTCCCTCGAACAGAGTCTTGCTTACATCACAAAAGACGGAACGGCTCTGAACGATCCTACCTACTGGCTCATGCCGTGGGAAGTGAACGACTACTACTCCAACCTGTTGAGTTCTTATCAGATCATATCTCTAGATCCACTTTTTGAGGAACCCAGACTCAAAGCTCTGATAGCGGACGTCTTTCTCCAGCAGAAAGTGGTTCTTTACTATGCGGAAAAGAACGACATAAAGCCTTCCAAGAAAGAAATCAACCAGGAAGTGAACAACGTTATCCAAACAATAAAGAACGATCAAAATCAGCTCAACCGGATAGAGAGAACGTACGGAAGTCTTTCGAACTACGAGAAGAACTACCTGGAGCCTCAAATTCGAGTTCAGCTCACCATCAAGAAGGTTCAGGAAAAAGTGGGAGTTGTCACCGAGGATGAAATAAAGAAATATTTCGAGGAAAACAAGGAAGACCTTCAGAAGCAGTACGACAGAGTTGACATAGAAGCTGTGTCGTTCGACAGCAGTTCCACGGCTCAGGGGTTCATTGCAAAAGCAAGTGAGGTGGGTTTCGATGAAGCAGCTTCCAGTATGAATGTTACTGTTCAACCTTTTTCCAACGCTACAAGGGGGATTTTCCCGGATGAAATAGACACGGCTCTGTTCAGTGCCACTCCAGGTTCGATTGTTGGACCGTTCTTTTTCCTCGATCAGTGGTACGTGTTCAGGGTGAAGACTTCCTCGGTTCTCACGGATTTCAACGCCTTCGAGAACAGCGACGCGTACAGTGATGTGAAAACGAAACTGGAACAGGAAAAATTCCAGAAGTGGTTGGAAGAGTTCATGAAGGAAGAAAATCTATCGTACGCGTTCAACGATCAGGTTCTTGAATACTGGTGGAAGTACTTCAAGAACGAAGAAGACCTCTACGGAAAACTGGCGAACCTTCTCTTCCAGGGAGAAAACCTGGCGGTAGAAACACCAGATGAGCTGAAATCTCTCTTCGTCCTTCTCTCCGACAGCAAGATCCAGGAACTCACCAAACAGATAGCCGAATTGACTCAGTACAGAACAGCGCTTGAAAATTCTCAGGAACCAGATGAGGATCTTATAAAGAAGTACGGGAAACTTTCGATCGAGGAAGTCGACGCAAGAAAAGAAGAGCTTGAAAAGAAAAAAGCAGAGTTGGAAAACAAAAAAGAGCAGTTGTGGATTATCTTTACGAGAACTACCCGTCTTCCACGTATGTACTGGAATACGCGTACCGCTTGCACCCCAACGACATAAACATCAAGTACAACTATTACGCCAATCTTTACAATCAAATCAAACCTTATCTGTCAACTGGAACCTACGATCCGAACCAGATATTTGGGGTTCTTCTCGGTCTCTACACAGTGGCCAATGCAACGGACGCTTCTACCAGCATACGTCTCGACTCTTATTACATGCTCTACGATATGAGCCTTGCACTGAACGATCCCACATCTGCGAAGTACTACCTCGATGAGATGAAAAAAATCGATCCAAACTTCATGGATTACGAATCTGCCTACAATCAGGTGGAATCAATTCTCGAAGCCATGAAAGCATCAGAAGAATCTACACCTTCTACATCGACAGGAGAATGAAATGAGCGACTATCTTCTGGTTGTTTTCTTGGCAGCAAAGATCGTTCTTTTCTACGTACCTACTTTGAGTTCTTTCAGTGTTTCCGTTGTTTTCAGTACCGCGGGATGGTTGATGTTGCTGCTTCTGGTTTTTAAGGGAGGGCACAAGCTTCTTTACACGGTGCTCTCCCTTATGTTATTCGTTGATTTTTTGTATTTTCAGAACTTCGGAAACCTTCCATCCATTAAGGAAGTAGTTCTGCTTCCTCAGGTGGGAGATCTCGGCGGTGAAATCAAGTACTTCATCGATTTGTACTCTCTTCTCTTTGTGGCAGATCTTCCTTTTGTGTGGTTCTTCTTCAAAGAAAACACGAAGCGAACGTTTTCTCTGTCATCGCTTTTTGTCCTGGTTCTGTCTTTCACCTTTCTCGGTGCCGTCCACACCTCTCAGAATCTGCAGTCGAAGTTTGTCTTCAACAGATACGGTGTTTTTGATTATCACGTTCAGGACATCATCAATCTCTTTGTGAACAAGAAAGAAGAAAACAACGATTTGGCGGTTTCTTCTGTTAGAAATGAAACGACAAAACCTTCTCAAAAAAGCTTCTTCGGAATAGGAAAAGGGAAAAACGTGATAGTCGTTCAGATGGAATCACTGCAAAATTTTGTGATCGGTCTTAAAGTAAACGGGCAAGAAGTCACGCCGAACATAAATTCATTTTTGAGAGACTCCGGAACCGTCTATTTCTCAAGCTGCTACCAGCAGGTGGGGAGCGGGAACACAGCCGACGCCGAGTTTGTTGTGAACACCTCTCTTCACACACTGGGAGACAGTGTGGTCTATGAAGAGTACCCCGTGATAAACCTTCCTGCTTTGCCCAGAATTATGAAACAAAACGGCTATCACACAATAGCGTTTCATGGAAACGTTGGCTGGTTCTGGAACAGAGAAGAGGTTTACAAACATATCGGTTTCGATGAATTCGTGAGTCTTGAAGATTTCCAACAGGATGAGGTTTTCGGGATGGGACTGGCAGATGTTTCTTTCTTCAAGCAGGCTGTTCAGAAACTGCGAAACTATCCACAACCCTTCTACGCTTTTTTGATAACTATATCCAGTCACACTCCCTTTGTTATTCCTGAAGAGCACAGAAAACTCGAACTTCCTGAAGACATATCAGATACCATCGTTGGACACTATCTGCAGGCTATACATTACGCCGATGAAGCGTTCGGTGTTTTTCTTGATGAATTGAAACGAGCTGGCCTCTACGAAAACTCTGTGATCGTTCTCTACGGTGACCACGCGGGCCTGTATCCATTCAACAGGGAAGTCAAAACGAAGATACCCGAGATCCTGGATAGAGAATTTTCTTTCGAAATCGCCCTCAACATTCCCTTTGCTATCCACATCCCTGGAAAGAACATTCGTAGAGTGGTCAACATCCCTGGAGGACAGATAGACTTTCTTCCCACGATCCTGAATGTGATGGGAATAAATTACAGAGAAGGTTTCTTCATGGGGCAGGATCTTCTGAACGCGAAACATGGTTTTGCTGCTTTGAGATATCACGTTCCGGACGGATCTTTCATAGACGACAACCGAGTGTTCATTGTCTCATGGGACGGTAGACTGGATAAGAGTTTGGCTGTCGACAGAAAAAATGGTACTCCTCAAAGGTACGTGGAGTTTTTAGATGGCTATGTAAAGGCCATACAGCAAATAGAGGCTTCCAGATACTTCATCCTCAGAAACTGTCAGCCTCTGCAGAAGGTCGCCAAGGATCAGACCTCCTCGAGGTGAAGTATCACTCTGTCGTCTTCGAATTCCAATCTCGATACGATCAGATCCTCGAGAAATCTCGCTATCTTTTTGGGGTAGATGTGAATCTCGTTCCCGTGAACTTCCAGTCCTTCTCGCTCTATTCTGCTTTTCAGCATTTCCATTAGGAAAGAGGGCACACCTACTTTCAGGATGATGGGATCATCGGGTGTTTTCTGCGTCGATACTACTTTGACTTTCACCGACAGGGAAAAAGGAAAGGAACCGTGCTTCAGTTTCACTTTAAGGTTTTCATCCTCCTTCGAAAGTGAGAATTGAGAAAATCCTTCGGTGCTTTTCAGAACGATCTTCTCGATCGTAGAGTAATTAGCCTCTAACTTGAGCATTCAAACCCCTCCTATACGATGTTTTTCTGAAAATCTCTTTTGAGGTGTTTCACTGTGAACCTTCCCCAGTTGAAAGTGATGAAAGCCGATGTGGCGTTTCCAAGGACTATGCCCCACCAGACACCCACAAGTCCTATTCTCAGAACGAAGACGAACAGCCACGAAAAGACAACCTGCATAATCACAGTTCTCATGATGGTGACAATCAGACTTTTGAGTCCCTGACCCACTCCCTGGAACATGGAGGAGGTGAACATTCCAAATGGGACACCTGGAAGAAAAAGACTCAGGATTCTGAGGGCTTTCACCAGATCGCTGTATAATTTTTCACCTTCCTGAGAATAAGTGAACAGCCTTGCGATGTATGGGGCAAAAATCAAGATTGTGAACATCACTGCCAGCCCTACGAAAAATCCGAGTTTCACGGCGTAGAGATGTGCCGTTTCGAGTTTTTCTCCGTTTCTCTCACCAAAAGCGGCGCCTGTAACGGATGTCACAGCCATGGCCATCCCGATGAGCGGGACAGTCCCAAAGTTTATGACACGCCACGCACTTGTGAAAACCGCAACTCCATAGTCTCCTCCTGCTCTCACCGCGAAGACGTTGAGCACGTAGATCGCCACCGACATCGAGGCCTGCGCCAGGGAAGCCGGAATACCGATCTTCAATATTCTCTTCAGAATTTCTCCATCCCATTTCAAACGGAAGGATACGTACGTGTCCTTCTTGAAAAACATCCAGTACGCAATCAGAAGGGAAGAAACAGCGATTGATACTACGGTGGCGTACGCTGCTCCTCTGACCCCCATACCGAAGACGTAGATGAACACGGGATCCAGACCTATGTTCAGAAGGGAACCTATAGTTATGGCCACCATCGCTCTTTTCGCGTCTCCCTCACCTCTGAAAACACCGTTTGCTACGTTGTTGAACATGATAAGGGGAATGAAATACACGAGGATCACCGAATACTCGAGGGCCAGTCTGAGAGTTTCCCCCTGAGCCCCCGCGAAGATGAGGATGTCAGAAATAAAGGGAAGGATAACAGCAATGCTCAAAAAACCAATGACGATTGAAAGCAGGATGGAAACAGAAGCCGCGGTATCTGCTCCTTCCTTGTCTCTTTCTCCGATCTTTTGGGACACCACCGAACTCGCTCCAACCCCTATACCTGCGGCGAGGGAGATGATCACCATGAAAACAGGGAAGAACAATCCTATCGCTGCCAGCGCATAAGGCCCCAGTCCCGCAACCCAAATACCATCGGCCAGGTTGTAAATCGTCTGAACTAACATGGCAAGCATCATGGGGATTGAGAGTTTCACTATGGCTTTTCTGGGATCTCCTCTCAGAAGTTTTATTCCGATGGTTTCTCTTTCCAGAACCGGTCACCTCCCGTTAAAGATTCTATCATCGAACCAGTGTTAGGATAGTTAAAAAGGAGGGATGAGTGTGAGAATTTTCCTTTTCGATTACGACGGCACACTGGCCGAAGACAACGGGTTCGCAGAGAAATATTTTAGAAAACTCGTTTCTTTTTTCAGAGATAGAGGTGTTTCGATCTCTCCAGAGCTGGTTCTTGGCTGTGTGGAGGAAATAACCAGGAATCCGGATGGATCAACCAATCTGGAGAGATACATGAAATGCCTTGGAAAGAGAACGTCACAGTGTGCAGAGAAATGGAAAGAACTCTTCATGGAGTTTTATGAAAGCGAACTTTTCGATTCGCTCAAAGATACGGTTAAACCCGTGAAGGGGACAGTGGACCTTTTGAAAGAGAAGGAAAAAGAAGGGAAGGTTGTTCTGGCAACGAACCCTGTCTTTCCAAGAATCGCTATTTTGAAGCGACTGAACTGGATTGGATTGTCAGAAGACGATTTTCACTTGATAACGGACATGGAGAGCTTCCATTTTTGCAAGCCAGATCCGAGGTACTACCTCGAGATATGTGAAAAGATGAGAGTTTCTCCGGAAGACTGTGTTATGTACGGGGACGACGAATTGAACGATGGAGTGTGTGAAAAGTTGGGGATGAAGTTCATCAGAGTCCGCTGAAGTAGTCTAAGGCGATCTTCAGAATTTCAGGATCCCACTGGGGTCCCTCGTTTCTGCGAAGAATTTCGAGGGCTGTTTTTCTATCCATGGCTTTTCTGTACGGTCTGTCGCTGGTCATCGCATCGAATGCGTCAGCTATGGCGATGATCCTCGATTCCAACGGTATTTCTTCCCCGCGAAGTCCATCCGGGTATCCCTGACCGCTGTACCATTCGTGATGGTGTCTCACTATCTTCGCTATATCGGAGAAGTCTTCGATTTTGCTGATCAGTTTTTCACCTAGTTCTGGATGCTTCTTCACTTCTTCGTATTCTTCTTTTGTGAGCTTAGAGGTTTTGTTGAGAATGGCACCTCTGACACCTATCTTTCCTATATCGTGGAGAACAGCGGCTATCCTGATTCTCTCCACCACCTGATCTGGAAGACCCATTCTTCTGGCTATTTCCTGTGAATAATCAGCGACTCTCAGGCTGTGTCCGCTGGTGTAGGGATCTTTTAACTCCACCGCGTACGAGAACGCTTCTATTGTTTGGAAAAAGGTTTTTCGGAGTTTCCTGTAGAGGCTCAAACGTGAGAAGAAGATCGCCAGGATTCTCGCCATCATTTTGAGGGATGAGAGTTCGTATTCAGTGATTTCCGAATCCTTTTCAATTTCGAGGACGAGGGGAGTGTTTTCGTACTCGAAGAAGATGGCGGCTGCGGATCTTGTTCTTCCATTCGTGACATCGTAAAACTCTGGGAAATCCCTCACATCGTTTATGAAAAGATCTCCCTTTGTTTCAAAAGCTTTTACCACGATACCTCTTTTGAGATTGACCACCTCGATCTGGCCGTTTTTCAGAAAGAAGGTTTTTATTTTTCCACCTTCGAGAAGAGAAACGGACGACAGCACGATGCCGGGGAACATGTCTTTCAAATAGTGTAGTATCTTCTCTATGAGTTCTGTTCTTCTTGAAACACCTAAAACCTCTTCCAGAGAGCTGATCATCCTTGAGAGCGTGTCTCTGTTCTTCATAACCTCAAGATACGAATCGTGGGCGTTCAGAAGAAAGAGGGAAAAATTCAGAACGGAGTTCAGGAACATTTCTTCATCCCTTTCGAGTTCTCTGCTTACAAAGATCTTGGCGGATGTCTTTCCGGCTTCTTTGTAGAGCAGATTTTCTGTGAATTCACCAACAGCAATGGATCTCTGTGAGTTTTTCAACTCGAGTCCCGACAGCGGTTCTACCAGTTTCTTCACATCGTAAAAAATCCTTTCAAGAGTAGGAACAGGATCGACCTCAAGATCCATTTCTCCCATGGTTTCCATGATTCTGGCCAGCTGGGTGGAGAGGATCTGAAGGCTTTCGTAAGAGGCTTCCAGCTCCTGATTCACGGCTGTGAGTTGCTGGTTTAACGCTGTGAGTTCTTGATTCATTGCAGACATCTCTTCACTCTTCTCGTTCATCTCATTCTTCAAATTTCTGTACCATCTTCGCCTAAACAGGGAAAGAAACACGGCGAAAACGAGGCAGGGGTAGGCAAGGGACAGTAAGTTGCCTTTGAGAATTTCTAAAAAAGAGAAGCTGGAAAGGAGAACAACCAGAGAAATCTCGAGGAGATTGATGAGTTTTTCCATTTTTTCCGTCACTTTCAATAACCTCCTGCGATACTTGATGAACATTTTTTTCAACAGGAGATGCGGCTCGAGCAAAACATCTTCAAACCTTCCATCAACACGTCAATGGCCCTGGAAAGGAGATCCTTCTCAAGCACGCACGCGATTCTTATCTCTTTTTTTCCAAGCCCTGGAGTCAAATAGAATCCCCTCAGGGGAGCGACCATGGTTGTTTCACCATCCATGTTGAAATCTGTCAGCATCCACCTTGCGAATTCTTCCGCGTCCTCCACGGGGAGTTCCGCGGTTATGTAGAAGGCACCTGAGGGTTTTGTGAAACGTTTCAAACCGTGTTCTTCGAGTTTCTTCAATACTGTTTCGACTCTCTCTCTGTACGTTTCCCTCACGAAATCAAAAAAGGAATCGTCGAGATTCAGCAAACCAACGGATCCGATTTGTTCTAACAGAGGTGGAGCGAGCCTCCCCTGAGCCAGTTTCATGGCGTGTGATATCAATTCTTCGTTTCTCGTGATCAGACATCCTACCCTCGCCCCACAGGCGCTGAACTTCTTCGATACACTGTCTATCACTACGACTTTGTCACTTTCAATGCTGAGGGCACTTGCGAATTCTCCCCGAAACACGATTTCGCTGTACACCTCGTCGACGATCAGAAAGAGTCCGTGTCTTTCCGCTATTTCCACGAGATATCTCATCTCGTCTTTTCCATAAACCACCCCGGTCGGATTGCAGGGATTTGAAAGTACTATTCCCCTCGTTCTTTCGTTTATGAAACTTTCGAGGTTCTGAGGGATGGCGAATCCTTCTTCCATTCTCCTCGTTACGGGAATCAATTTCACACCGGCGATCTTCGCGAAAGCGTTGTAATTCGCGTAGAACGGTTCCAGAACGAGGATCTCGTCACCAGGATTTGCTATCACAGCGAATGAAAAAAGAATGGCTTCGCTTCCACCGTTCGTCACCAGAACGTTTTCCGGTTTCACATCTACCCTCTGTCTTCTTTTGTAGTAAGATGCGAAAGCCTCTCTCAATTCCCAGATACCCGCAGAGTGAGAGTAGTACACCACTTCCGGCTTGTTTTCGTAGATGCGCTCAAAAAACACCTCGGGAGTTTTCAGATCGGGCTGTCCTATGTTCAGGTGGTGTATCCTTACTCCTCGCTTCTTTGCCATTTCAGCGAAGGGAACCAGTTTTCTGATTGGGCTTTCCTCGGTCAGCAGGACGCGATCGGAGAACACATCCATCACCTCTTGTCAACCTGAAGGATATAAAACTTCAGGTACTGCGTTTCTGGAACGTTCATGAGAACTGGGTGATCAGGAGGTTGCCCTCCCCTTCTCAAAACGGTCAAACTCGTTTTCGTGTCGAAGGACGCATCAAAAAGGATTTCTCTGAACAGCTCTTCAGAAACTATCTGAGTGCAGGAAGAGGTCACGAGAACACCTGGTTTTTTCAATATCCTCATCGCTCTCAGGTTTATCTCCTTGTATCCTCTTTTTGCACTTTCCAGATTGCTCGAACTCTTCGCAAAAGATGGAGGATCAAGAACCACGAGATCGTACTTTTGTCCTTCTCTGTCGAAGCTTTTCAAGATATCGAAAGCGTTTCCCGGAAGTAGATCGTACCTGCTGCTGTCAAAACCGTTCAGTTTCAAGGTCTCTCTGGCAACCTCGAGAGCCCTCTCCGAATAGTCGACGAGGGTAACGTGTTTCGCTCCTCCCTTGAGGAGGTGCACCGCGAAGTTTCCAGTGTAAGAAAACACGTCCAAACAGACTTTTTCCTCAGCTAGATCCATCACCATTCTGGCGTTTTCCCTCTGGTCCAGGAAGAAACCCGTTTTCTGTCCTCTGGTGTCAGCAAGGAATTTGAAGCCGTTCATCTCGAACTCTATCAGTTCAGGACCCTTACCGTAAACCCATTCTTCTCGATTATCAAGCCCTTCTTTCTCTCTGAAGGTGCCCTCTGATTTCTCGTATATTCCCTTCGGCTTGAATATCTCGATGAGACTATCTAGGATCCAATCTTTCATCTTTTCCATTCCCAGAGTCGTTATTTGAAAGACAAGATAATCCCCAAAAAGGTCAACTATGAGACCTGGCAGAAAGTCCCCCTCGCTGTGCACAACTCTGAAGGCCGTCGTTTCTTTCACTAGTTTTTTCTTCCTCTTCAGAGCACTCTCTATCCTGTTCTTTATGAAACTTAGATCGATGATTTCGTTTCTCCAGGTGAGAATTCTCACCCTGATCTTCGAGTTGTCGTTTATGTATCCTTTTCCGAAGAAAGAACCGTCGGGTCTGAAAACATCCACGACACTTCCGTTTTCATACTCTCCTTCGACTTTCAGAATCTCGTTGTAAAAGATCCACAGATGACCGCCTGAGATCCTTCGATTCATCCTCTTTAGAAACACCTTTGCCAACTACAACCACCCCATTCCGTACGATATGAGAAAGAGAGTGTAACCTCCAAGGGCAAGGAAGGGGCCGAATGGTATACGCGTTTTTATATCCATTTTACCTTTTCCTTTGATCAGTGCATAGAGTATTCCAGAAATTGAAGCGATCAAGATGGCAAAAATGGAAGGAACTGGTGGGAGGAGGAAGCCTATTCCCATCGCAAGGATCACGTCACCTGTTCCCAGACCGTCTCTGTACATCGCTTTCAAAATCAGAAACATGATCGTCACGATGAGAAAGGAAATCAGATGCTCCAGAAAGGAGGTTCTCAGAGCCACCACGAAGGAAAAGATCAAAACGGTAAAATTCAGGTAATCCGGAATCAGGTACGTTTCAAGGTCTATGAGTGATATCGCGATGAGGGCAGAGGCAATCACGCACGAAGATACAAACAGCAGAGTATCTTTTATGAGGACACGATTCACCAGAAACAAAGCCCCTGTTGAGATCTCCACGATGGGGTATCTGATCGGAATTCTCCATCCACAGTGCCGGCATTTTCCCCTCAGAAGAATATAGCTGATAACGGGAATGTTGTCGTACCACTCTATTTTCCTTTTACAGTTAGGACAGAATGAATGAGGAGGATCCCACAGCTTGAGATCCTCCTTCGTAGATCTGTATATGACAACGTTCAAAAAACTTCCAATTATGGTGCCTATCACGAACGTCAGGAGATACCACAAGCCCGTTTTTCCTCCTCCGTGAGAAGTTCGTCCAGTATCTCCTTTTTTCCATAATAATACCAGAAATTGTTCTGTCCAATATCATCGAGGATTTCTCTCGCCTTATCGATTTGACCGAGTTTCACATAGGGAACCACGAGGAGCAGCCGTGCCAGGGTGTTCAGAGGAGAGGATTCAACGATCTTTTCAAGCTCTTCGACGACTTCTTTGTATCTTCCGTGTTTCAGCATCACACGAGCCCATGGTTCCAATTCCGTGGGATACTTGGGTTTACAGTTCATGATCTTCTCTTCCATTTCCCGTGCCTTTTCTTCGTTGCCGAGTTCTCTGTAAAGCTGCGAAAGCTGGTACAGGGCAGGTATATTATCTGGATCGATTTCTAAAAGGCGCTCCAGCGCTTTCACGGCGAGGTCTTTGCGGTTCATTTCATGATAGGCTTCTGTGATCATGAAGTATGTGATCTTGTCGCTTGGGTTGTATTCCAGTTCTCTTTCCCAGTAATGAATTGCCTTTTCATAATCCCCCAGGTTGTAGTAGGCTTCCCCGAGAGAGGCGTACGCTTGAACCAGCCATGGATCTATCTCCACGGCCTTGTCGAGGAATTTTATTCCCTCTTCTATCTTGCCCTGCTCAACGAGAAGAGAGCCTTTCAGCTCGTAGGCTGGAGCGTAGTTTTCGTCTATGTCGAGCATGAACTTTATGATATCATGCGCTATATCGTAAAGGTTTCGATCAGCGTACTCCAGCGCAAGATCGTACAGACCCTTGAGAGAGAGACATTTTTGAAATCTTTTGGGGTTATGTTCTCTTCTCTGAGCCATTCTTGAAATTCGGGAAAGATGAGAGGTTCATAAACGGTCTCATCGAGATGAACCACCTTCTCCAGTTTTTCGCAGGTTTGTACTTCTTTCATTATGTTTTCTTTTTTCTTCATATCTTCTTTTAAGAGTTCCCAGTCTCCTTCGTAGAGGAGATCCCTGAGAGCCACAACAAAAGGCGTTGAAGTGGTAACATCCAGCCTTTCTCCAGATAAGACAAGTGTTATTATATGTTCTGCCATCAGCCATCCCTCCTGAAACTTGCGGTTCATATTCATTTTACATTATAAACCAGGAAACGGCAAATTCTGTGTTTCTTCTGCTAAAATCTTATCCGGAGGTGAAAGAGTTGAGAGTTTACATAGTGAGATATTCCGAGATAGGTCTCAAAGGAAAGAACAGAAAAGATTTTGAAGAAGCTCTTAGAAGAAACATCGAGAGAGTAACCGGAATGAAGGTGAAGAGACAGTGGGGAAGATTTCTCATTCCAATAGATGAAAACGTAACACTCGATGACAAGCTGAAGAAAATCTTTGGAATTCAGAATTTCAGCAAAGGATTTCTGGTGAGTCACGATTTCGAGGAAGTGAAGAAATATTCACTGATCGCGGTGAAAGAAAAGCTGGAAAAAGGAAATTACAGAACTTTCAAGGTGCAGGCCAAAAAGACCTACAAGGAATACAAAAAAAGTATATACGAAATAAACAGTGAGCTCGGTGCCTTGATACTCAAAAACTTCAAGGAACTTTCCGTTGATGTACACAATCCGGATTTTGTTCTCGGGGTGGAAGTGAGACCGGAAGGGGTTCTGATTTTCACAGACAGGGTGGAGTGCTACGGTGGACTTCCCGTGGGAACGGGAGGAAAAGCGGTTCTTCTTCTCTCTGGAGGAATAGACAGTCCTGTGGCAGGCTGGTACGCACTGAAAAGAGGAGTTCTCATAGAGTCCGTCACGTTCGTGTCTCCTCCGTTTACATCGGAGGGGGCCGTGGAAAAAGTGAGAGACATATTGAGAGTTCTCAGGGAGTTCAGTGGAGGTCATCCCTTGAGATTGCACATTGTGAATCTCACAAAGCTGCAGCTTGAGGTCAAAAAGAACGTACCGGACAAATACTCGCTGATCATGTACAGAAGGTCCATGTTCAGAATAGCGGAAAAAATAGCAGAGGAAACCGGTGCGGTTGCTTTTTACACGGGGGAGAACATAGGACAGGTGGCGAGCCAGACGCTGGAAAACCTCTGGTCTATAGAGAGCGTGACTACAAGACCCGTGATAAGGCCTCTTTCCGGTTTCGACAAAACAGAGATCGTCGAAAAGGCGAAAGAGATCGGAACCTACGAGATCTCTATAAAGCCTTACCAGGACAGCTGCGTCTTCTTCGCCCCGAAAAATCCTGCAACGAGATCTCATCCCTCGATCCTCGAGAAGCTGGAACAGCAGGTTCCAGATCTTCCCGTTCTCGAAGAAGAAGCGTTCACCTCCAGAAAAGTCGAGGTGATAGAGTGAGAAAAATCAGAGATCTTCTGCTGACGCTGTACTTCTACTTCATAGCCACCGTATACATTGTTTTTTACGGGGGATTCGTACTTTTCAGATCATTTTTAATGAGAGACCGTGAAAAAGCCAGAAAGTACGTTTTGAAGGAGATAGAAAAATTCGGGAAAAGAGCCTTCACATGGCTTTTTTCTGATGTGGTAGTTGAAAGCAGCGAAAATATTCCGAAGGACAGAAATTTCATAGTGGTTGCGAATCATCAGAGCCTTATGGATATCCCGTTGATCCTCGGCTTCGTTGCCACAGGCGCGTTCATAGCGAAGGAAGAACTGAGAAAAATTCCGGGGGTGAACTGGTACATAAGATATCTGAACGGTGTATTTCTTGACAGGAAAAATCCGAGGAGAGCGGTGAAAGCACTCAGGGAAGCTATTGAAAAGCTCAAAAACGGAGTTACCTTCATCGTCTTTCCGGAGGGAACGAGATCACCGGACGGAAAGGTTCTTCCTTTCAAAAAAGACAGCCTCATGATCGCTGTGAAGACCGGTGTTCCAGTTCTTCCCGTTTCCATCTGGGGAACTTATCATCTGATTCCAAAGGGAAGATGGACGTTCACTCCTGGGAAGGTCTTTCTCAAGATACACGAGCCGGTCGATCCGAAAGGGTTTTCGAGCGAGGAAGAACTCAGAAAATACGTGGAAGAGGTTGTGAAAAGGGGAGTTGAAGAGTTAAAAGCGAGGTGGTCGAAATGAGGGTTTATTTTGACAACAACGCAACGACGAGGGTGGACGATCGGGTTCTCGAAGAGATGATTGTTTTCTACCGCGAAAAGTATGGAAATCCCAATTCTGCTCACGGCATGGGTATAGAGGCGAATTTACACATGGAAAAAGCGAGAGAAAAGGTGGCAAAGGTACTCGGTGTCTCACCTTCAGAAATATTCTTCACCTCCTGTGCAACGGAGTCGATAAACTGGATTCTCAAAACGGTCGCTGAGACGTTCGAAAAAAGAAAAAGAACCATCATCACAACTCTCATAGAGCACAAAGCCGTTCTCGAAACGATGAAATATCTATCGATGAAAGGTTTCAAAGTGAAGTACGTTCCCGTTGATTCCAGAGGTGTTGTGAAACTGGAAGAACTGGAAAAACTTGTAGATGAGGACACGTTCCTTGTCAGCATCATGGCTGCGAACAACGAGGTGGGAACTATCCAGCCCGTTGAAGATGTGACTAGGATAGTGAAGAAAAAGAACAAAGAGGCCCTCGTTCATGTCGATGCCGTTCAGACGATAGGGAAAATTCCATTTTCCCTCGAGAAACTGGAAGTGGACTACGCGAGTTTCAGCGCGCACAAATTTCACGGACCGAAAGGCGTTGGAATAACCTACATCAGGAAGGGAGTTCCTATCAGACCCCTCATACACGGCGGTGGACAGGAAAGAGGGCTCAGATCTGGAACGCAGAATGTTCCGGGAATCGTCGGAGCAGCCCGCGCTATGGAAATTGCCGTTGAAGAGCTGAGCGAAGCAGCAAAACACATGGAAAAGCTCAGAAGCAAACTCGTATCGGGTCTGATGAACCTGGGAGCCCACATCATAACTCCCCTGGAGATATCCCTTCCCAACACCCTCTCCGTCTCTTTTCCGAACATCAGAGGTTCCACTCTTCAGAATCTTCTCTCCGGCTATGGTATTTACGTTTCAACCTCATCGGCCTGCACCAGCAAGGACGAAAGATTGAGCCATGTCCTGGATGCGATGGGGGTAGACAGGAGAATTGCCCAGGGAGCCATCAGAATCAGCCTCTGCAAATACAACACGGAGGAAGAAGTGGATTACTTCCTCAAGAAAATCGAAGAAATTCTCAGTTTTCTGGATTTAACTGGAAATAATCGCCGATAATGGTATAATTTCAACCAGAAGGGGGAATATCTGGTGATAAAAAGCATGACCGGCTTCGGCAGAGTTGAAAAGGTGTCTGGTCCCTATCAGTTCAGAGTCGAGATGAAGTCTTTGAATTCGAAAGGCCTGAACATCATAAACCAGCTGCCCGGGTATCTTTCCATGAAAGAGATAGAGCTGAACAACCTCGTTCAGGAGTACGTGAGCAGAGGAAAAGTCCAAACTCGAGTTCAGGTGAAGTTCCTGGAACCTCCCAAGGTGCTCGAAATAGACAAAAACGTTGTCAGGGCGTATTATTCGATGCTCGATGAGATAGTCGGGGAACTTTCTCTTCCTGAACCTGTGAAACTCTCAGACCTTCTGAACTTCAGAGAGGTCTTTCGAATAGAGCTTTCAGACGAGGAAATAGAAAATATCTGGAACCATCTGGTTCTCATTCTCAGAGAGGCCTTGGAAAAGCTCGTTGAGGAAAGAAAAAAAGAGGGTCAAAAAATAGGTGCGGATCTGAAGAGGATTTTGGAAGACCTTTCGTCTCGAGTTGAAGAAATAGAAAAAATCTCTGATCAGCTTCCTGCACTTTACCGTGAAAAGATAAAGGAAGAAGTGGAGAAGATCCTTCCACAGGATGTCTCCGTGAAAGAAGACATTCTGGAGAATCACGTGGCTTTCATGGCCACCAAAGCCGACATAAGAGAAGAGATCACCCGGCTCAGAAGTCACATAAAAAGAGCTCTTGAGCTAATAGAAAGTGACGAGCCGGTCGGAATGAATCTGGATTTTCTCGGTCAGGAGATGTTGAGGGAGTTGAACACAATCCTTTCCAAGTCTATCTCCGGTGAGATAACCAGCCTTGCTCTCGAGGGGAAGGTACTGGTTTCTCAGTTCAGGGAGCAGATTCAGAACGTTGAGTGAGGGGGAGAAAGTATGTACGGTCTGATCAACATCGGTTTTGGAAACGTGGTAGCGGGTGACCGTGTGATCGCTATCGTGAACCCCAAGTCCTCTCTTTTGAAGAGAATGAAAGACGAGGCGAAGCTTGAAGGAAAGCTCATTGATGCCACGTATGGAAGAAAAACAAGATCGATCATCATCACGGACAGCAACCATATCATTCTGAGTGCCATCCAGCCGGAAACGATCGCTCAGAGATTCATGGAGAACTTCTACGAGATAGAAAGAGTATTGAGAGAAACGAAAAAATAGGAGTGTGACCAATGAAAGGACAGCTTTTCGTCATCTGTGGTCCTTCCGGTGCGGGGAAAACCAGTATAATCAAAGAAGTTCTCAAAAGACTGGACAACGTAGTTTTCTCCGTTTCCTGCACGACAAGGCCGAAGCGCCCTCACGAGGAGGATGGCAAGGATTATTTCTTCATCACAGAGGAAGAGTTTCTGAAGCGCGTCGAAAGAGGGGAGTTCCTCGAGTGGGCCCGTGTCCACGGCCATCTCTATGGGACCCTTCGCTCCTTTGTGGAATCTCATATCAATGAAGGAAAAGATGTTGTACTCGACATAGACGTTCAGGGTGCTCTCTCGGTAAAGAAGAAATACTCAAACGCGGTGTTCATTTACGTGGCTCCTCCATCCTATGCGGATCTGAGGGAGCGCATCCTCAAAAGGGGAACGGAGAGAGAAGCGGACGTGCTTGTAAGACTCGAAAATGCCAAGTGGGAACTCATGTTCATGGATGAGTTCGATTACATCGTGATAAACGAAAATCTCGAAGATGCTGTAGAGATGGTCATGTCGATTGTGAGGTCCGAAAGAGCGAAAGTCACCAGAAATCAAGAGAGGATAGAACGCTTCAAGATGGAGGTGAAAGGATGGAAAAGATGGTGAAGTTCAACATCAAGTACGATGAACTGCTTAAGAAAATACCGTATAAGTACGCCATACCCGTTGTTGTGGCAAAGCGTGCGGAAGCGATCAGAGAATACGCCAAACCGTTTGTGATCACAGATGATGAGAATCCTGTAAGTATCGCCTTCATGGAGCTCAGCCTGAATTACATCAGGATCAAAAACGAGGAGATACTGAAAGCGCTCATTCCGAAGGTGAAGTGAAGGTGAAGATAATACTCGGTGTCAGCAGTGGCATAGCGATATACAAAGCCGTGGACCTGGCAAGTAAGTTGAGAAAAGAAGGACATGAACTTTACGTGGTGATGACGCCGGACGCCACCAGAATGATTTCTCCGGTGGTGTTTTCTGCCGTTGGAAACTGTTCTGTGTACCACGACTGGATGGATGTCAGGAATGGCTGGATCCCGCACACCGATCTTTCCAGAACGACAGACGTGCTCGTTGTTGCCCCCGCAACCGCGAACACCATTTCAAAGATCGCGAATGGAATAGCGGACAATCTTCTCACACTCGTCGCTCTCGCTTTTGATAAAGACGCGAAGATTCTCGTTCCCACGATGAATTACCGTATGTACAGCAACAAACTGTTTCAAGAGAATCTTGAAAAGCTAAAAAACAACGGCTGGTTCGTTGTGGAACCCGAAGAAGGCCATCTCGCGTGCGGTGAGGTCGGAAAGGGAAGATATCCGGAGAACGAGAAGATAGTCGAAGCAATACACCTTTTGACTTTTCCAAAGAAGCTCGCCGGAAAAAAGGTTCTTATCACCGCGGGACCAACAAGAGAGCGTATAGACGCTGTGAGGTTCATCACCAATGCGAGTTCTGGAAAGATGGGATACGCGCTGGCAACTGTCGCAAAGAGGATGGGAGCCCGTGTTTCTCTTGTATCCGGCCCAACGTCTTTGAAACCACCTTACTATGTTGATGAATTTGTGAGAGTGGAAAGCGCTGAAGAGATGTACGAAGAGGTGATGAAGAGATTCGAAGATACGGACATCGTGATAATGAACGCCGCCGTGGGAGATTACAGGCCGAAGAAGGTCTTTGAAGGAAAGCTGAAGAAAACAGAGGACGAGCTCGTTCTCCATCTCGAAAGAACGAAGGATATTCTCAAGGAGCTCGGACAGAGAAAGTCACATCAGATTCTTGTGGGATTCGCGGCTGAGGTTGAAAATTTCGAGGAGAACGCTGTGAAGAAACTGAAGGAAAAGAATCTGGATTTGCTCGTGCTGAACGATGCTCGAAAAGCGTTCTCTTCCGACAGAGTGGAGGTCTATATATACGGCAGAGACGGTTTCATCAAAAGGATTGATGAAGATGACAAGATTCGTGTGGCTCGCGGTATTCTTGATGTTGTTTCAGACCTTGCTGGCGGATCACCTTCTTGAACTGAAGAGCGTTTCTGAAGATCGTGTGACTCTCTCTGTGAAAAAACTCTACGAAGGAGAAATAACGACCTTTCTTCTCTACTCCCCAACGGGATTTGTGCTCCCTGAAAAAGTGAAAAACAGCGATTACACCTTCGAGGTGGATTTCGAAGGCCCCTTCTTTCCAATTGTTGAAGGTGTGAATTCTTTCGGGAAGAGAATGTACCGTGTGGCACCTCAGGTTTTAAGGGTACCTCTGGAGAAACCCGAAATAAGAGTGATCTCGGACATAAAAAACGGAGAAGTTCTGGTGTACGTGTTCATTCAGTCTCCAGAAGGTGTGGTACCTGTCTCGTTAAACCTGGAGGGAAAGAGATTCAGATTCTTCAACCTGGAAGGGAAGTGGATCTGCGTCTTCAAGTCCTTTCTCGAAGATGGTGCGCACGAACTGGAAATTACTTTCAACGGTCCATACGGTTACACCTTCAGCTTGAAGAAAGAAATCTACGTTATAAAACGCGTTGCGGTACCTATGAGGGGAGAAGATGGCGCTTTCGACTACACTGTGTTTGCCGAGCACGTTGTGAAGAGAGGAGAAACACTCTGGAACATAGCCAATCAATACGGTGTGAGAGTTGGAGACATCGTTTTGATAAACCGCCTGGAAGATCCCGACAGGATAGTGGCTGGTCAGGTTTTGAAGATCGGAAGGGTCTATTTCCGGGAGAATCCGGTTACGATAGTTGTGAATCTGTTTTCGTCTAAGCTCGCTCTTTACTACGATGGGGTTCTGCTCAAAGTTTATCCCGTGGCCCTTGGAAGGAGTGACGCCACACCTCCGGGACGTTACTGGGTTCTCAGAAAAGAGATAGATCCTGCCCTCTACTGGTTTGGGGAGTACATATCCCCCAGAACCCCTCTCAACGGACTTGGAACGAGGTATCTGCAGTTATCGGATCCCACGTATGCGATACACGGCACCTCGAAACCGTGGGAAATAGGAAAAAGGATCTCGCACGGTTGTATCAGGATGTTCAACAGAGATGTGGAAGAAATCGACGCTTTCGCTGGTGTTGGAACGGAAGTTGTGGTGGTGAAGGAAGATAAAGAATTTCCAGAAAGGATCTATTAAAAAAATGAAAGCGGGGATTACCCCCGCTTTTTTTACCATGCGCTTCTTCTGCCTTTTTTCTCGAGTCTCTTCTTGTATTCGGAAAGCTTCTGACTGCTTTCTTTCAAGAATCTGGATAGCTTCTTCTCGAAATCCGCATTTTTCTTCTCTTCCGATTTCTCACCTGTCTTTGGTGTTTCTTCTTCAAGATCTTTCAGGGAAAGTTCCCAGCCGCCGTTTCTGGCTCTTCCTATCACCTTCGCGGATATCTCCTGCCCCTCGTGAAGGTAATCTTCGATTCTCTTCACATAGTTTTTGGAGATCTTGGAAATGTGGATGAATCCTCTTTCCCCCCCTTCGATATCCACGAAGGCTCCGTACTTCACGATCTTAGAAACCTTTCCCTTCACAAGTTCACCAACTTTCACAAAAAACCCTCCTCACAAAAGTGATATTGCCTCTCAATAGTTGTCTCCGTACTTCCTTCTGAACTTCTCCACTCTACCCTCCGTATCCACTATGAGAACGCCACCTTTTCCACCGGAGGTGTAGAACGGATGGCATTTGGAACACACGTCGATTCTTATATTGTCAACCGTCGTGTAAAAAGTGTGCTCAGCACCACACGCACACTTAACAGTTACGAGCTTCATCTCTGGATGTATTCCCTTTTTCACCGTGTCCTCACCTCTCCATGAATATTATTACGTCTCACATGCCAAATGGTACCATATGTGAGACCAAAAATCAAGTGGAGAAAGAAAATTTAAGCCCCCGGGCGGGGGCTGATTCGTCTCTTTACTGAACCACTTTCACGTGCGCTGCCTGTGGACCTTTCTTGCCTTCCTGAATCTCGAACTCGACGACCTGACCTTCCTTCAGAGTTTTGAAACCTTCCATTTCGATGGCTGACCAGTGTACGAACACGTCTCCTCCTTCGTCCTTTGTAATGAATCCGTAGCCCTTCTTGGCATCGAACCACTTAACCTTTCCTCTCATAACACATGCCTCCTTAACAAAAGATGGTACTGATCAATCATAACACTTCGTAGATGGATATGTCAAGATGTATTGAATTCCAATCCCCAAAATGGGATGTACTTTCTGTCTTGTGTAGTAAAATAAGAACATCGAGGGGTGATGATGTGGCACCGAGAAAATTGAGCGATATCATAAGAAGCTTTGTTTACAAGAAAAATCTGATTTTCATTTTTCTTCTATCGTTCGTGATAGCTGTTTTTGTTTTTATAGTAACCTACTACATTGACCAAAAAGACTGGCTCGAAAAGATCACCCTTGTTTCGAACGAGTGGGAAAGGACAATCGATCACTATTACGATGTCCTCGATTTCTTCGCAGATCGCAGTAAAGATTTTGAAAACCCCGGAACGATTCTCCAGGTTTTGAAGCTGATTCGTGAACACTTCGGAGATTACATAGCTTATCCCATCTTTGCTACTCCGGATGGCACTTACTACATATATCCCCTTTACACGTTTCCTCCCGATTTCGACCCAAGGGAGAGACCCTGGTATAAAGTTGCTGTCGAGAACCCCAACTCTGCTGTGATTACCCCGCCCTTAACTCACAGGATTCTCGGTGTCGTCACTTTCGCCATTTCAAGGGCAATCTTTGACGAACGTGGAAACCTTCTCGGTGTTCTTGGAATCGATATCGTTCCATCAAAGGTGATGAAAGATCTTCTGCAGCCGGGCATGTACGTTCTTTCAGAAGACGGAACGGTTCTTCTTCAAAACGGTGATATCTATGTGAAACTCGATCCCGAAGACTTCGAATCGACAGATCGCGGTGCGAAAATAAGCATGTCTGGTGTTGCATTTTTCAGAAAAACGGGATCCACGGTCTTTGTGATCCAGGTACCGCTCTTTGTCTTTCTCAGAAATTCTCTTCTTCACTTGGGTTATGTTATAGGGTTAGCCTTCATAATTTCTTTCCCGATCGTTCGAAAAGTGTCTAAGTTGATCGACAGGGAACTCAGAATTCCACTCGAAGTGTTCTCGAAAGCTTCAAAAGAGTACCTGCGTTCCAGAATCTTTGATCTTGGAGATGTATCCTCAAACATCCTGGAGATCAACCAGCTCATCGATGAAGTCTCCGATATGATCACCATCATTGAATCCCAGAGAGAAGAGCTCGAAGCATCTTACGAGGAGCTCGAAGCGTCTTACTCTGAACTTCAAAAGATGGCACAGGAGATAGAGGAAAAAAGCCGAGCTGTCGAAGAAGCGTACGAATTTTTCACCTACAAACTGGTGGATATTGTGGAAGGTTTCGACGAGCCGACTGGAAACCACGTCAGAAGAGTTCAGGAACTGTCGAAGTTTTTCGCCGAAGAGATGGGTCTCGATGAGGATCTTGTTCACAAAATATATCTGTACGCTCCGCTCCACGACATTGGAAAGATAAAGGTCCCCAAGGAGATTTTGAACAAAAAGGGAAAGCTCACGGCAGAAGAATGGGAAATCATGAAGAAGCACACAATTTGGGGTGGAGAGCTACTCTCAGGCAGAAAAGAACTGGAAGTTGCAAGAAACATAGCCCTCTACCACCACGAAAACTACGACGGAACGGGCTATCCATTCGGCCTGAAAGACGACGAGATCCCCATAGAAGCGCAGATCGTCAAGATAGTTGATGTTTACGATGCCCTGCGCTCAGAAGGACCTTACAAAAAAGCTTTGTCCCATGAAGAGGCCGTCAGGGTGATTCTCGAGGGAGATGGAAGAACCTCACCGTCAAATTTTCATCCCAAGCTGATCGAGATTTTCAGAGAAAAACACGAAAAGATTAGAGAAATCTGGGAACAAACATACAGTGAATAAGTGATGCTGGAAGTCGAAAACAGCTTGACTTTTCCTCATATATATGTAAAATACATATATAGGAGGTGAGAATATGTGGTGGGGCAGAGGATACGGATGGAGAAAAGGCTGGGGCTGGCGAGGAGGATTCGGTTTTGGAGGAGGGCCATGGTGGGCTTACTACGATTGCCCTCCAGTGCCACCTTCTCCTGAAGAGAAAAAAGAAATGCTTCTGGATTACAAAAGATACCTGGAAGAAGAGCTCAGATACGTTGAAGAGAGACTGAAAGAGCTTGAAAACAGGAAGTGAGTGGTATGCCGAGGCTCGACGGAACGGGCCCGATGGGACTTGGGCCGATGACGGGCAGAGGTCTCGGATGGTGCAGGTTCGGTGGTAGCTGGGCAAGACCCTGGAGATGGTGGAGAGGTTTTGGTTATGGATGGAGAAGAGGATGGCCATTTGGAATGGGCCTTGCCCGGAGACATGGAAGAGGATGGAGAGGCTGGTGGTAATATGAAGGGGGTATCAACCCCCTTCAGTTTTTGAGCGGAGGGAAAAAGATGCGAATACACGTTCTGTGTGATGATTCATCTCAAAATGGATTTGAAAGCGAACACGGTTTTTCTGTTCTTGTGGATTCCGTTCTTTTCGATACGGGGAAATCCGATGTGTTTCTCAAAAACGCGCGAAAGCTGGGAATTGATCTTCCAAAGGACGTGCTCATCAGTCATGGTCACTACGATCACGCGGGGGGTCTTTTGTATCTTTCAGGAAAAAGAGTGTGGCTCAGAAAAGAAGCCCTGGATCCGAAGTATTCCGGAGAAAGATACGCAGGAGCCGACTGGAATGAAATATTCAAGAAGAACACAGGGAAGCTCGTGATCGAAAAGATCACCGAGATCGGGAAAAACATGTTCCTTCTGGGACCAGCGAATCTGAGAGGAAAGGTCCCCACAGGAGACTTCTTCGTTGAGAGAAACGGTGAGAGGCGAAAAGATCTCTTCGAGGACGAACAGACTCTGGTTGTGAGAACAAAGGAAGGTCTGGTTGTCATAACTGGGTGTTCTCACCGCGGGATCGACAACATTCTCCTCGACATCGCGGAGACCTTCAACGAGCGCATCAAAATGGTAATGGGAGGCTTCCATCTTCTGAAATCTTCCGATGATGAGATAGAGAAAATCGTGAAGGTTTTCAACGAGCTTGGAGTTGAAACCGTGGTCCCCTGTCACTGCACGGGTGAAAGAGCAGTTGATATCTTCAAAAGAGAATTCCTCGGAAAAATCATGGATTGCTACGCGGGTTTGAAACTTGAGGTTTCAGCCTGAAAAACTCCGAAAGATATTTTTCAAGGATTCCCACGACCTCTTGATCGAGAGGCATTTTCTTCATGAGAGCTACAGCGTCTTCTGGCTTCATAGCTTTTCTGTAGGGCCTGTCGCTGGTAAGGGCGTCGAACACATCCGCTACCGCTAAAATCCTGGCAAGGAGCGGTATCTCTCCATCTTTCAAACCGAAAGGATATCCAGAACCATCCATCCTTTCGTGATGGTATAGAACCACAGGGACAGCAAAGGACAGCTCCGGATATTCCCTCAATATGTCTGCACCAACGATGGAGTGTTTTTTGATTTCCTCGAATTCTTCATCTGTGAGCTTTCCGGGTTTGTTCAAGATGTGTTCTGGTACAGCGATCTTTCCTATTTGACCTCCTCCCAATCCCCTAAAGGGGATGGGACTTTTGGTGGCTCTCAGGCCACCTTCCATGGAGCCAAAGATGCTCCATGGCCACAGAGGTGTGGATGAAACCTCACACCTCTGACGGGGGCCAAGCCCGCTACTACCTGGCCTGTGCCAGGATACCTTTTCCAGATGTTGATTGCTCCAACTCCGTCCCTGTGATACTCAAAACCGCAGGCTTTGCAGTGGTATCTTCTTCCATTCGGCTTGTTCTTTGCACCACAGACAGGGCACGTCTTGCTTGTATTCGCTTCTGAGATGAGTTTCACTTCGATTCCGAACTGCTCTGCTTTGTACCTTATCATCTCGATGAGTTTTCTGAACTGCCACTGGTGGATCTTCTGGTTCGCGTTGTCGCTGTAGTCCGCTCTTTCTCTGATCCCTGTGACGTCTCCTATCACGATGGTTCTGATTTGCTTTCTGAGGCACAGTCCGATGAAGCTGACTTGTGATCTTGTGCATGATGTCGTTGATCTGGTTTCTGAGCCGTCTCAGGACTCTTTTCTTTGCACGAACAAGCTTGTTGTACCTTCTTGATCCCTTCTTGCACTCTGCTATGGCAGACTGAAAACTTGCAAGGCGTTTGTTTCGATAGCGAAGAGTGCTGCTGAGGACTCCTCCGTGGTAGCTGATGACTTCTTTTCCATCAAAGCACGTAATGGGACGGAGCACTCCAAGGTCGACCGCCATAACACCAGAGCCAGCATTCTTCTCTTCAATCTCCACCTCTATCGCAAGGTGGAGATAGTATCCATCTTCAAAGACAAGTCTTGTCTGTTTGATGCGAAGGGGAGGTTTGAGAGGTGTTTGTACAACAAATGATTCTCGTTCTTTGCCCAAAGACAGTCTTAGGGTACCGTCTGGCAGAAGTTTTACAGCGCTTTCTTTCCATATGAACGGCAGATAGCGTTTTTTCTTGTGGGGAGGTTTTGCATCTTGATTCTTTTTGGCTGCTTTGAAGTACCCTTTGAGGGCTTGAAAGTAGAGCTGAACAAATGCCTGCTTTGAATGGACGTGGATTTTGATGTTTTCTGCCCAGCGGAGGATGTATTTGTCTGCGGTGGGCCAGGACAGCCAGAAGCCTTTCTTTTGGTGTATCTTTCGCACAAGAGACATCGTTTTGTTGTAAATTCTTGCTGTTGTGCGGTTGAGTTCTTCGCATGTTTGACTCAGGTGTCCTGGTACGGCGAGTTTGTAGGTTCGTATCACACGTGTCCGGGCATTTTCCCACTCCTCGTGCTAATTGTAACACAGTTGAACTACAACAACCACTTACTATCCCCCTGAAGGGGGATAGCTTGCGTGGTTGGGGTTCTGTCATGGAGTCGGCCTGCTATTCCAAGCTCTTTCAGTTCTTTCTTGTTAAGTCCCAATTTCTTTCCTAAGAGAACAGCGATTCTCGAAGTGTATTCCGGGTGAAGGGCTGTGTAGTGATCTTTCTTGTCGATAATTTTGATCAGTCTTTCGAGCCCTTCTGTTTCATAGTGAAACTTCAAAATAGACCTCACAAAAATGGAGCGAATGATGAGTATAATTGCGAGTCCTCCAAGTGAACTCCAGAAAGAAGCTGCAAACCATTTATTGCCGGGCTTACTCTTGTACTCTAAACCCCAGAACGTCTTCTTTCCTCCCTTTCGAAACTCCACAGAAGCACCGATTGAGTTCAAAATACTGGCCACATCCCATTCTACATACGCTGTCCTGTCAGCTATCATTTCTTCCCCCATGCTGTCGTATATTTTGAACAGTGCCCAGAGTCTTTCCCCATCCGATTCCACTCTGTAGTATTCTTCTTCGAAACTCGGGGGTTGATTAAGGATCTTTATTTCTTTGATGTGTGGATCTAAAGACTTTATTTCCTCAAAGGCTTCTTCGTTGAATTCTTCATCGTTTTTTTCTATCGCTTCTTTCAGTTCTGTCCACTGAAAGTATCCACTCGATACGAGATCTACAGACCGCTGAACGATAGTTTTGAAAACCTCGAGTTGATAGTCTTCCAGTTTCTTCTGGTAGTGGATTTGAACAAAAGCCACTCCAAAGAAAATGAGCATTGCGACGACTAAGAAAATCCATTTGTAACGTTTCAGATACAAAAATCATCCCCCCGAGTTTTTTCAAGCCGCTTCTTCGGATGGTTTTGAGAAAAAGCCAACTATCGCGAGAATATCACCCACGAACATGAGTATGAAACCCACCCCGAAAACAACAAGAAGGATCGCTCCCCATTTGTAGAAAGACGCGGTGGTGTTGAAGACTGAGATTTTCAAACTCTCGGCGAGCATCCTGTAGGCTTTCACCTTGTAAACGAGGGCTATTATTCCAAGAACAACGATGGTTACGAAGCCGGCTAAGTCACACCACCAGCGAACAGACCGCCCGCGAAGAGTGAAGCAACGAGTGAAACAGAGAAGATCACAGAAACGATCAACAGCAAAACAGCGGGTATCAAGAGGTAGTTGAAGATTCTTCTTTCCCCCACTTGCTGTGAAATGTTGTATATGCCGATGAGAAACAGTATGAGCCCCACAAGAGAAAAGATCCACCCTACCACTGGCACCGCACCGAACAGTTTGAATATCATCCCTACCCCCGCTAACGTTTTCGCAGTGGAAAGATTCATCGTATCACCTCCACCTGAAATTGTACCAGACAAGACCGATCCACTCGTAGATGGCCCGTGAATTCAGATAGAAAGAGGTGGCATTCGGAAGGAAATCTACGAACTCCGGATCTCCAAAGTAGAATCCAGCGGGGTACGGTGTTACACTCTGGAAAAAACTTTTGAAAGTGGAAACAGCCCTTCTCATGTGAATCGAATCGGTTACCAGAATGATGGGCACATCTCCTATTTTTTCCCTCGTGAAAAAGGCGTTTTCGTACGTGTTTCTCGATCTGTCTTCAACGGTGATCTTCTCCTCGGGAACACCCAGCGAAACAAGGTAGTCTTTCATTATCATCGCTTCCGGCCTCAGCCCGGTTAGGCTACCACCGGTTACGAGTATAGGCATTTTTGTCTTCTGGTAGATCTGTACACCTGTCAGAAGCCTTCTCAGAGTGGCATCGCTGAGGTTGTCACCCGCCTTCGTGTTTCTTTCCACACCACCACCGAGAACAACGATCACAGCATCGTTTGGAAGCGTTGCAGGAACATCGAGGTTTTTCTCGAGAGACCAGAGAAAGAGAAACTCCCCCACGTAACTGCTGAAAAGATACGCGGTCACTGCCAAAGCCAAGAGGAACCATCTTGCTTTTTTGAAAAAGAAACTCCCCACGATCAACAGGAGTATGAAAAGACCGGGTGTTACCAGAAATGCTCCGATGATTTTTTGAAGGAACATCCTTCCACCTCCACGTTTATGATTTTAAACGACTGTCGATAATCATAGGGGGAGGATGAAGAATGGACGTCTGGAAAGTCCTGGGAAGATACAGCAACGTACTCGTTCTCTCGAGGAAAAACAGCATCCTCATCCTCGAGATAAACGGTAAGGCACCGAAGCCGGGAGAGAGTGTGAGAGTCTGGAACAACAAGGTTATGACCGGAAAGGAGCTCAAAGCGAAGCTCCTGGCGCGCTTCGATGAAGAACTCTCCCTCAAGGTTCTCAAAGTGCCGGGTCTTCTGGAGTTCTTGCACGACATTTCCCGCGGGTTTGATAAGAAGTACGTTCACTTCGTGAAGTTGTTCATGAAGTACCTCGTTCCATCTCGATTCCTCAAGATGAACGATGAAGAAAAGAAGATCATAATGAAATCTCTTCCTGAGGTTTTCGAGTCAGGACCTTCCAGCTTTCGAATCAGGTTTTCCGTCAAGAGCTTCTTTGAGTACGTTCAAAAGAACTTTCCAATCAATCGGAATATAAATGAAGAGGCTCTCAGAAGAACATTCACTTTGAAAAGACCCATCTTTTCCACCGAAGAGTACGATGTCTATCAGGTGAATGAACCGCTCTCTAAGGGATTCGTAGGTAAGAACTACATGGCACTGCCTTTCTCTGGAAAGTACCAGATTGTTGTTTTCAGAAGGAGAAACTTTCCGTTTGTCGAATTCAAACTCAAGGAGGGGCCGGATCTGACCTTCTTTGAAGATTTTGTGAACGACAAAGTAGCGGTTGAGAAAAGAGAAAACGGCTGGGTCCTCATCTGGAAAGACAGAGAAATGATGGAGTTTGAACTTCCAGACAAAGAACTCCTCCCAAGACCTGAAAAACTGGTGGACGATGACCTCTTAGATGCCGTCTTTCTTTTGAACAGCCTTCTGGAAAAAAACGTCAGGTTCGCTTCGATGCCTTCTTTCGGCATTCAGGAAATGTGGTGGGAGAAAGAAAACAATAGAGTGATCCTTGTTGTTAACTCTGTGCGGTTCGGCAGGGTCGTTGCCGACGTGATTTTGGAAGGCAGATCCCTTTCGGTGAAATTCTACGCTGAAAAGAATTCGGAGGAATTGTCTGCTCACAGCGAAGAGCTTCAGAAGGAATTCGAAAGATTGGGATTGATCGCGCACGTCTTCTTTTTGAGAAAAGATCCCATGAACTGGGAGGGATTCAATGCATACGGATGAGATAAAAAAAGCAGTGGCTTTGAAATACGATCCCTCCAGAACGAGTGCACCTGAGGTTGTGGCAAAGGGTGTGGGTGAAGTTGCAGAAAGGATAATCGAGGTGGCCAAAAGGTATGGCATACCAATAGAAGAAAGGCCGGATATCATAGACGATCTTTTGAGACTTGATCTTTTCTCAGAGATTCCTGAAGAGATGTACCTTGTAATCGCTGAGATATACGCCTTTCTGAAAAGATACGACAAATGAAAAGAGGTCCCCGAACGTGGGGACCTCTGCGTGGTCGGGGCGACTGGACTTGAACCAGCGACCTCTTGCGCCCCATGCAAGCGCGCTAGCCACCTGCGCCACGCCCCGCCGTTTTTATATTTTATCACAGGATGTGAAGATTTCAACCCTTATGGATTTTCAGTCTGGAGATCGGGATTTGATCTTTTGTAGAGCTGTCAGATGTGGTGGTATCTGGAAAAGTTTAACTCCCCCACTTGATTTTCTTTCTGATATGGTTTAAAATTACCCTTGGATGGCCCCATAGGATAACGGCCAGTCCGCCGGATTCTCAGTCCGGAGGTCGGGGTTCGATTCCCCGTGGGGCTGCCAGATGAAATAGCAGAAGTGTAAAGGGATGCCAAAGGCATCCCTGTTTTTGTTTTAACTGGTATCTTTCTGCTTTCCAGCGATTCTCAAAAAACACCTTGCTTTTTCAGACGAAATTTTAATATAATACAACATTAAAACTTCATTCAATGACAGGGGGATGATCATGGAAAAGAAAGTGTGTTTTCTGGCCTGTTTGATCTTCTCAGCGGAACACAGGAAGCTGACACGCTTTCAGAAGCGGCGAGGGGACTCGTCAATCAGCTTCAAGCGGTGATAAGCAACACATCTTCGTTTGAAATAAAGGTGCCTCCTCTATGATCTACATTCCAAGTGATTTCGAACAACTCGTGTTGGCAGAAGGCTGGCAGTATCTCTACTATGTGTTTCAGGTAAGTTTCTTTATGCCTGCAACCGTCACATCGATCGAAATCGAGGGAATAACAGAATACAACACAAAGTTCATCCCATTTCTCCTTAACAACAAACCAGATTTCGTCGACAAGACCTATTTCCTTTCTCTGAAGTGCACGACGGAGGATGAAACGACCACGGTGGTTCAGTGGCCGATGATATCGGTGGATGGAAAGTACTACTTCTTCTCGCTGGACATCGTACATACAAGTGAAGGAACCGAAGTTAGACTGTACCCAAAGACACAGCCCATATTGTGATCATTTCTCTATTGAAACCCTGCTTCCCACGCCGAATCTGTGCCTTTCAAAGAAGCCTTTCTTCACCTCGAGAGCGTACCTGAAAGGGCCTGGTGCGTAGTAGATCTTGCAGGGTTCCTCTCTGCACGGCTCCATCTCCTGAATGGAGAATATGACACCGTTTCTGTCTATGAAAGCGATCTCAAGGGGAACGTACGTGTTCTTCATCCAGAAACCCGAGCGGGTGTCCTCTTCAAAGACAAAGAGCATCCCGAAATCGTCCGGGATGCTCTTTCTGTACATCAGACCAATGGAGCGAAGAGTAGGGGTGTTTGCTATCTCCACATCCAGTTTGAGTGACTTTTCACCATCTGTGATCACAATTTTTCCTTTTGGGAACTTCACCCTGTCGCTCTGTCCGGATGCAACGACTAAAACAACTATTCCGATCGTGATCAGAAGCGGCAGAAGAAACTTTTGAAGTCTCAAGAAAAGGGGTCTCAAACCCCACATCACCTCAGTTCTGCTATTGTCTTCACTATGTAGCTGTTGAGCAGGCTTTCGAGGTACTCCTGCTTTCCAGATGGAAGTTCGATATCTTCTTTGTCTATTATATACTCTTCGAGTTTTTCGAAATCGGTTTTTCCTTCTACGATCTCTTTTCCAATACCTTCTTTGAAGCTTCTGTATTTTTCCTCGATGAACTTGTCGAATACTCCGTCTTTTACGAGTTTGTACGCTATTTTGAAGCCGAGAGCGAAGGTGTCCATTCCTGCGATGTGACCGATGAAGAGATCTTCTACCTTGTAGGAAGCCCTCCTCACCTTCGCGTCGAAGTTGAGGCCACCTTTTGTGAATCCTCCTGCTTTTATCACTTCGTACATGGCAAGTGTTGTGTCGTAGATGTTCGTTGGGAACTGGTCGGTGTCCCAGCCGAGCAGGAGATCTCCCTGGTTGGCGTCGATGCTTCCGAGTTTTCCGAGGATCCTTGCCATCCTCAGTTCGTGCTGGAAGGTGTGGCCGGCAAGCGTCGCGTGGTTCGCTTCGATGTTGAACTTGAAGTACTCATCAAGGCCGTGGTTCTTCAGGAAAGCGTAGGCCGTTGCCACATCGAAATCGTACTGGTGCTTGGTGGGTTCTTTCGGCTTGGGTTCTATGAGGAACTGTCCGGTGAAGCCGATCTTCTTTGCGTACTCTACTGCCATTCTGAGAAATCTCGCGAGATTTTCGAGTTCCAGCCCGAGATCTGTGTTGAGAAGAGTTTCATAGCCTTCTCTTCCACCCCAGAAGACGTAGCCTTCTCCTCCTAGTTCTTTTGTGATCTCGAGGGCTTTCTTCACCTGGGCTGCCGCGTAGGCAAAGACATCCGCACTGCAGGTCGTCGCGGCGCCGTGCATGTACCTCGGATGGGAGAACAGATTCGCCGTTCCCCAGAGGAGTTTCACGTTGCTGTCCTTCATTCTTTCCTTTATTCTTTCCACCACTTTGTCCAGTATCTTGTTTGTCTCTCTGAGCGTTTTTCCTTCGGGAGCGATGTCTCTGTCGTGGAAACAGAAGTACTCGATGTTGAGCTTTTCGCAGAACTCGAAGAGAGCGTCCACCCTCGCAAAAGCTTTGTCCATGGGATCGGAGAACCTGTTCCATGGGCGTTCAGCGGTTGGATCTCCAAACGGATCTCTTCCCTCGTTCACGAAGGTGTGCCAGAAGGCGACGGAAAACTTCAGGTGATCCTTGAGAGGCTTTCCATCGATCACCTCGTTCGGATCGTAGAACTTGAACGCCAGCGGATTCGTGCTTTCCTTGCCTTCAAACTGAATCTTTGGGATTTCTGGGAAAAATTCCATCATGTAAACACCTCCCTAAATTTTTTCTATCAATCAATTATATACAATCTTGGGGTATCATTTCAAATATTTTTTTAGGATATACTTGAATCTGGGAGGTGTTTTCAATGGAGATCACAAAAAGAATAGAAGAACTCGGAGAAGAAATGGTGGAGTCCCTGAAAAAATTCATCTCCATCAATTCGGTGAATCCCGCCTTTGGAGGCCCAGGAGAGAAAGAAAAGGCCGACTGGCTCGAAGGTCTCCTCAGGGATTTCGGTTTCGAGGTCGAACGCTACGATGTGAAAGACGATAGGGGCATATGGCGATCGAACGTTGTAGCAAAGATTCCAGGAAGAAACAGAGAAAAAACGCTTTGGATCGTGACTCACATCGATACCGTACCACCGGGAGATCTCTCTTTGTGGGAGACGGATCCTTTCGTGCCCGTTGTGAAAGACGGGAAGGTTTACGGTAGGGGAGCCGAAGACAACGGAGGTTCCATGATAGCCTCCATATACGCTGGGAAGGTCCTCATCGACCTTGGTATCACTCCTGAGTACAACTTCGGTCTTGCGCTCGTCGCCGACGAGGAGGCAGGAAGCGGATATGGAATCCAATATCTGATAGAAAAAGGGTTGTTCAGCCCAGAAGACATGTTCCTGGTCCCGGATGCCGGAAACGAAAAGGGAGACTTCATCGAGATCGCAGAGAAGAGTATCCTGTGGTTCAAAGTGACGGTGAACGGAAAACAGGGACACGCTTCAAGACCGAGGACAACGGAGAACGCTCTCAGAAAAGGTGTGTATCTCATAGCGGAGATAGATGAAGCGCTTCACAGGAAATACTCCGATATAGACGAACTCTTCGATGAACCGCTCAGCACGTTCGAACCCACTCGAGCTGAAAAAACTGTGGACAACGTGAACACCGTTCCCGGCAGGTTCGTTTTTTACTTTGACTGCAGGGTTCTGCCCCGCTACGATCTCAACGAAGTGCTGTCCACCATCGAGTCGATTCTAGACGGAAGAGGTGCAGAGCTGGAGGTCGTTGTGAAACAGCCCGCACCCAAGCCAACTCCACCCGATTCGGAACTCGTGGTGAAACTTTCCGATGTTTTGAGAAGTCTAAGAGGGCTGGAAGCGAAAGTGGGAGGTATAGGTGGAGGCACCTGCGCCGCGTTCTTCAGAAAGAAAGGCTGGCCCGCTGTCGTCTGGAGCACAATAGACGGGACTGCTCATCAGCCCAACGAGTACCGAAGGATATCGCACATGGTGGAAGATGCGAAGGTGTTCGCACTTCTCGGAACTGAGAGGTGAATCGATTGCTCAGAACGATCGCCGATCACCTCATGGATGTCGCGCAAAACGCCGTGAAAGCGGGAGCAAAGAATATAAAGATAGAGATAGAAGAGACCGATGAATGGTTCAGTTTCGTCGTGGAAGACGACGGACCGGGGATAGAGAATCCAGAGAGGGTGTTCGATCCCTTCTTCACCACAAGGGATCCCAGGCTGAGAAAAGTGGGGCTCGGTCTTCCATTTTTGAAACAGGCCGCGGAACAGACGGGAGGATTCGTTAAATTACACACAGAAAGAGGAAAGGGAACGAAAGTAGAAGCGCGGTTCAATCTGAAAAGTGTGGATTGCCAGCCGGTTGGGGACGTAGCCGGAGCACTCGCGAGTCTCATTCTTTCTGATCCCGATGTGAACTGGTACATCATCAGAAAGAAGAATGGAGACGGTTATGAGATAAATACCATCGAACTGAGGGAGAAAGGACTCTGGGACCCGGAGAGCCCCAGTTTTGCGGTTTTTCTCTTCGAAACTCTGGAGAGTCTTGAGAGAGAATTGAAAGGAGGTGAAAACAATGAGTGAAAAATTCGAACACTACTACACGGTGGAACCCACATCGAAGCTGAAGGTCAGAGAAGCGAGACTCGTTTTGAAAAACGGCCATGAATACATTTTCAAAACGCCTTCCGGTGTGTATTCTTACGGAAAGATAGACAAAGCCACGCAGGTGCTCCTTGAAAACCTGAAAGTTCACGGAAAGAAGGTGCTCGATCTTGGATGCGGCTACGGTGTGATAGGAATCGTTTTGAAAAAAGAATATCCAGATCTTGAAGTTTACATGAGCGACATAAACAAGCGCGCAGTGGAATTCGCCAAGATAAACGCGAAGGACCACAACGTCGAAGTCGATATAAGGTGGGGGAATCTCTACGAGCCGTGGGAAGATATGAAGTTCGACATGATCGTGTGTAATCCTCCGATCGTTGCAGGAAAGAAAGTCTGGATGGAAATAGTGAAGAGTGCCCCCGAGTTCCTTGAAGAAGGCGGAAGCCTTCAGATCGTCGCTTACCACAACAAAGGTGGCAGAAGGATCAGAGATTTCATGAAAGAGGTTTTCGGGAACGTGGAGGAGCTCTGCAAAACCGGTGGAATAAGGGTTTACAGGTCCGTGAAAGGATTGAAAGAAGATGAAGATAACGCTGAATAGCGTTTCCTTCAGATACAACGGAGACTACGTTTTGAAGGACGTGAACGCCGAGTTCGAAACGGGGAAGATCTACGTTGTGGTGGGAAAAAACGGCTCCGGGAAGACCACCCTTTTGAAGATCCTCGCAGGACTCCTGGAAGCCGAGGGAGAGATTTTCCTGGACGGTTCACCAGCGGATCCGTTTCTTTTGAGAAAGAACGTGGGCTACGTCTTCCAGAATCCGTCTTCACAGATCATAGGTGCCACCGTGGAGGAGGACGTGGCCTTTTCGCTGGAGATAATGGGGCTCGACGAGAGCGAAATGAGAAAGAGAATAAAGAAGGTCCTGGAACTGGTGGGACTCTCCGGTCTCGAAAAGGAAGACCCGCTGAACCTTTCAGGAGGCCAGAAACAGAGGCTTGCGATTGCCTCGATGCTCGCTCGGGATACACGCTTTCTCGCTTTAGATGAACCGGTTTCCATGCTGGACCCTCCCTCTCAGAGGGAGATATTTCAGGTGCTCGAGAGCCTCAAGAATGAAGGAAAGGGAATAATACTGGTAACACACGAGCTGGAGTATCTGGATGATATGGACTTCATACTCCACATCTCGAATGGTACAATCGATTTCTGTGGAAGCTGGGAGGAATTCGTGGAGAGAGAGTTCGACGATGTGGAGATTCCTTTCAAGTGGAAACTCTGGAAGAAATGTGGGAAGATAAACCTGTGGGAGGATCGGTATGAGAATTCTGGTAACCAACGACGACGGGATACAGTCTAAGGGGATCATCGTCCTCGCAGAGCTTCTTTCCGAGGAACACGAGGTTTTCGTGGTGGCTCCAGATAAAGAAAGGAGCGCAACTGGTCACAGCATCACCATACACGTTCCGCTCTGGATGAAGAAGGTTTTCATCTCAGAGAGGGTGGTTGCGTACTCCACCACAGGAACGCCCGCGGACTGTGTGAAACTCGCCTACAACGTGGTCATGGATAAAAGGGTCGATCTCATCGTGAGTGGTGTGAACAGGGGGCCCAACATGGGCATGGATATTCTCTACTCTGGGACGGTCTCGGGTGCGATGGAAGGTGCCATGATGAACATTCCTTCGATTGCCATATCGAGTGCTAACTACGAGAGTCCCGATTTCGAAGGAGCGGCACGTTTTTTGATCGACTTTCTGAAAGAATTCGACTTCTCACTCCTCGATCCTTTCACCATGCTGAACATAAACGTACCTGCTGGTGAGATAAAGGGATGGAGATTCACAAGGCAGAGCAGAAGAAGGTGGAACGATTACTTCGAAGAGAGAGTCTCACCCTTTGGGGAGAAGTACTACTGGATGATGGGAGAGGTCATCGAAGACGACGATAGAGACGATGTTGACTACAAGGCGGTTAGAGAAGGGTACGTCTCCATCACTCCGATACATCCCTTTCTCACGAACGAACAGTGTCTGAAGAAGTTAAGGGAGGTGTACGACTGATGTACAGAATAAGAGTCTTTGGAGATCCCGTCTTGAGAAAGAGGGCAAAACCCGTTACAAAGTTCGACGAGAACCTGAAAAAGACCATAGAAAGAATGATAGAGACGATGTATCACTACGACGGTGTGGGACTCGCGGCACCGCAGGTTGGAATATCTCAGAGGTTCTTCGTCATGGACGTTGGAAATGGTCCGGTTGCCGTGATAAATCCGGAGATTCTTGAAATCGATCCAGAAACTGAAGTAGCAGAAGAGGGGTGCCTCAGCTTTCCCGAGATCTTCGTCGAGATAGAAAGGAGCAAAAGAATAAAGGTCAAATACCAGAACACAAGGGGAGAATACGTGGAAGAAGAACTGGAAGGTTACGCTGCAAGGGTTTTTCAGCACGAGTTCGATCATCTGAACGGAGTTTTGATCATCGATCGAATCAGTCCAGCGAAGCGCCTTTTGCTCAGAAAGAAACTCATGGACATAGCAAGAACCGTTAAGAGATGAGGAGGGAAGAGACGTGAAAAGGTGGTTGCTTTTGATTTCCTTGATGGTGTTCTCCGCGGTTGTGTTTTCGTTCTCCGCACCCGTTGATTCTCCAAGGGTTTCGGCAACTTTCGGTGAGTACAGAGGGAGTGGAAACAGAGGACCTCATTTTCACATGGGAATCGACTTTTCTACGGGATTGAAAGAAGGAGTTCCCATATACGCCTCCGAGAGAGGCTGGCTCGTCAGAATCGAAATAGACGAGGACGATATATACGGCTACACAGTGGTTCTGGAACACGAGAATGGATACAGAACGCTCTACGCCCATCTGAGCAGATTCTCGAAAAAACTGGAAACGGTAGCGAGTTCTTTGAAACAAGAGTTCGGGAATGTGAGGATCGTCGTGAACTTCCCTGAGAAAGAGATCTGGTTCGAAAAAGGTGAAGTCGTCGGATACTCAGGAACCACAGGAGAGGCACCCATTCCCCACGCACACTTCGAGATAAGAGACAGGAACGAGGAAGTTTCCTACGACCCTTCGACTTTCTTGAACCTTCCAAAACCCGTGGATGAGGATATTGTTCTGGAAAAAATAAAGATAGGAGACAGTGTGTACGATTTCGTCGAGGGGAGGACGTACCCGTTCAGTGGAAATTTCCCGGATCTTGCGATCAAAGCCTATTCGAAAGGGTTCAACAACACGTTAGGACTCAAGAAGATCTCACTCCTTTTGGAAGGTGAAGAGATCTATCAGATCTCTTTCGATCAGATTCCCTGGTCCGAGTTCACAAACGTCTGGGGAGTGTACGATAGGAAGTCCGTTTCGGCCGCGTACAGGTTTGAGCTCTGGTACAAATTGTTCCCCGAAACGTTTTCTTCGATGATAAAGGTGAACAAATTTCCCGAATTGGGAAAAGCCCCAGATTTTGCCAAATACACAGTCGTTATTGAAGATATCTGGGGCATGAAGAAGGAATTTTCTTTCTACCTGCAGCGGAGGTGAAATCATGCTCTTTCTGTTTTTTGGGAAAAAAAAGAAAGACCTGAACAAAAATCCGTTTTACAGGGAAAAAGGGGCTCTTGTAATTTACATAAAATGTGACAGATGTGGGGAAGTCTTCAGAAGTCATCTGAGAACGGGGTACGATTTCATCGTGGATTACGATAACCCGGGCGTTCCTTACAAGATAGACAAGCTCTATGTGGGTTCAAAATGTCCCAACAAGATACATCTTGTTGCGACCTTCACGTCTTCTTATAAACCGGTGTCTGTTTCTCTGGAGGGTGGAACTTTTATAACCCGAGAAGAATTTGAAGAATCGCAAAAACAATGATGTAACCTTTTTTAAGAAAGATTGTGATAAACTATCAAGGCTGTTATAAGATCAGCGAAAGGAGGATGGGAGATGAGAAGACTTTTCACCAGCGAGAGCGTAACAGAAGGGCATCCGGACAAAATCGCCGACCAGATTTCCGACGCCATACTCGACGCCATGCTCGAGCAGGATCCAAGGAGCAGGGTTGCCGTTGAAACACTCGTAACAACAGGGCTTGTCATCATCGCGGGAGAGGTTACCACCAGAGCTTATGTTGAGATCCCCGATATAGCGAGAAAGACCATTCTGGAGATAGGATACACGAGGGCGAAGTACGGATTCGATGGGGAAACCTGCGGAGTGCTCACCAGCATCCACAGTCAGTCTCCTGACATAGCTCTCGGTGTAGACAAGGCGCTCGAGGTCAAAACAGGAGAGGAAGTGGCTGACGAGTTCGAGGCGCTCGGAGCTGGCGACCAGGGAATCATGTTCGGCTACGCCACCAACGAAACCCCTGAGTACATGCCCCTTCCCATAACTCTCGCCCACAAACTCGCCATGAGACTCGCTGAGGTCAGAAAGAACGGGACTCTTCCTTTCCTCAGGCCAGATGGAAAGACACAGGTGACCATAGAATACGAGGACGACAAACCAGTCCGTGTCGACACAGTGCTTATTTCAACTCAGCACGATCCGGATATCTCCCAGGCAGATCTGAGAGAGGCGATAATAGAACACGTCATAAATCCTGTGATTCCAGAACAGTACAGGGACGACAAAATGAAGATACTGGTGAATCCAACAGGAAGATTCGTTCTTGGAGGTCCCATGGCCGACACGGGGCTCACAGGGAGAAAGATCATCGTTGACACTTACGGTGGTTGGGTACCCCACGGCGGAGGGGCGTTCAGCGGAAAAGATCCCACAAAGGTTGACAGATCGGCTCACTATATGGCAAGATATGTAGCGAAGAACGTTGTGGCTGCAGGTCTTGCGGACAAGTTCCTCATACAGCTTTCTTACGCTATAGGTGTCGCGAAACCCGTTTCCATAATGATCGACACGTATGGAACCGCGAAGGTGGATGAAGACAAACTTCTCAAGGTGATCACTGAACTGTTCGATTTCAGACCGGGTGCGATCATAAAGAAACTGAATCTTTTGAGACCTATTTACAGGAAAACAGCCGCCTACGGTCACTTTGGAAGGAACGAAGAGGAATTCACATGGGAGAAACTCGACATGGTAGATGAGTTGAAAAGAGCTTTCAATATGTAAGGGAGGGATCAAGTAGTGCCGAATATCAAATCTGCAAAGAAAAGGGTCAGAGTTTCTGAAAAGAGAAGACTCAGAAACAAGGCTTACAAGACTTTCTTCAAGAACAGAATAAAAGAGGTTCTCAAAGCTATCGAGAACAAAGAACCGAAAGAAGTCGTTCTTGAACTCACCAGGAAAGCGCAGGCTGCCATAGACAAAGCCGTTTCCAAGGGAGTCATCCACAAGAATCAGGGTGCGAGAAGAAAAGCGAGACTTTTCGAGAAGGTGAACGAATACCTGAGAACTCTCGAAACAATTCAGGAGTGAATTTCTTGCTGTTTTTGAAAGCTGGCCCCCTTGCGGGGCATTTCTGATTTTAAAGGGAGGGATTGTGCGTGGAGGGGTTGATAGGGGATTTCTTCAGGTTGATTATTAAAAACTGGTATTTTTCCCTACCCGCCGCTCTTTTTCTCATGTTCGCTGCCAGGTATGTTGAACACATAGCTTTTGCGGTGATCGGTTTTGTAATCGGTATCAACTTCGTGTTTCCTCTTCTTTCGAATATCGAATTTCTCAAATCCTATCTCACGAATGAGAATGTGAAGGTTGTTGTACTGGTGGCAACAGGTGTTTTAACCGCAGTTGTGCTTTACGTTCTGTACAGATACCTGGTGTTCCTCGCTGCTCTCGTCACCGTGACCTTCGTCGCTTACTACGTTATAAACTTTCTGGTGAGTTCTTTTAACCTTCAAAGTGTTCAGTACATGAACTGGATAACGTTTGGACTTTCCGTTTTCATTGGACTTTTAGCTGGATTGACTGCTTACCGCAAGGAAAAAGAATTTGCGAGAATCCTCTCAGTTGTGGTGGGTGCTGCGATTTTTTCAGTGCTGGTTTTGTTCTACCTTTCCGGACTCTTTGGTGTGGAGTTTAAACCGGAATCTCTCTTTGCGAACAAGATGATGATCTTCTTCTACGTGTCTCTTTTTCTGCTCTTTCTGTTTCTTTCTGCATGGTTCACTTTCAGGAAAAGATCCTATCAAAAAACTAGTTCGTAAATGTTAAAATAGTATAGAAACCAGATCTGAAAGGAGGTGTACCCCCTCGGGGGATCGAAGATGGCGAAAAAGAAGATTCTGGTGGTTGACGACGACCCGGCAATTCTCGAGCTGGTAGGATACAACCTTTCCAAAGAAGGATACGAGGTGCTCAAGGCTTACGATGGAGAAGAAGCACTCAAAATTGCCAACGACGAGGATGTGGATATGTTCATAGTGGATATCATGCTTCCTGGAATTGACGGTTTCGAGCTGGTCAGGAAGATCAGGGCTATAGAGAAATACAAGAACACCCCCGTGATCTTCCTGAGCGCGAAGGGAGAAGAATTCGACAAGGTGCTTGGGCTGGAGCTCGGTGCGGACGACTACATCACCAAGCCGTTCAGCGTGAGAGAGCTTCTTGCGAGGGTGAAGGCTATATTCAGAAGGCTTTCCACCGCTACTCAGAGCAAGGAAGAAAGGCCTAAGAAGATCATAGCCAAGGATCTTGAAATCGATGTGGAAAAGTACGAAGTGAAAGTGAGAGGGAAAAAAGTGAACCTCACTCCTCTCGAATTTGAACTGCTCCGATTCCTCGCGGAAAACGAAGGAAAAGTTTTCAGCAGGGATGTTCTCCTTGATAAACTCTGGGGATACGATTATTACGGAGATACGAGAACTGTAGATGTTCACATAAGAAGGCTGAGAACGAAGATAGAAGAAGATCCTTCGAATCCGAAATACATAATCACTGTGAGAGGAAAGGGATACAAATTCAGGGATCCCGGAAAGGAAGACTGATCAATGAGTATTTTCCTGTTTGTCGTAGTAGCTGTTCTATTCGTCCTGCTCTTTTTGGTGTTCAGGAAGCGCCTATCTGAGTACAGAATCTTCATCGAAAAGCTGTCAGATATGCTGGGGGAAAAGGACGTTCCCCCGCTTTATCTTTTCGAGAGACTGAAAAAGTACGTAGACAATCTGAAAGAAACAATTTCGCGTGTTGAGGTGAACAGAGACAACTTCCTCACGATTTTGAGCAGCCTCAGTGAACCCATATTCATTCTGGATCGAGAGGGGAAGATCACGTTTTTGAACGAAATTGCCCGTGAACTTGTGCAGGGCAGGATCAATCCCGAAGGAAGGCCTTATTACGAAATATTTGAAGATTACTACATAAACGAGATGGTGGAAGAGACCATCAAAAGTGAAGAACCGCAGGAAGGAACTCTCGTTACCTATGTTGGTAACGAAAAGAAATACTTCCATGTGAAGGTGATACCCGTCGAGCTGAAGAGCGGCGACAAAATCTTTGTCATTCTCTTCCACGATGTGACCAAGGAAAGAAAGCTCGACGAGATGAGAAGAGAATTCATAGCCACAGTTTCACACGAACTCAGAACTCCCCTCACTTCCATCCACGGTTATGCGGAAACGCTCCTTGAAGATGATCTGGAGGACAAAGAACTGGTCAAAAGGTTTTTGAAGATCATAGAGGAAGAATCCGCTCGAATGACACGCCTCATCAACGATCTTCTCGACCTTGAGAAAATGGAAGAAAGTGAAGTCAATTTTGAAATGAAAGATGTGGATCTGTGTGAAGTGGTAGAATACGTTTACAAAATCATACAGCCAACAGCTGAGGAGAACGAAGTGGATCTCATCGTTGAATGCGAGGATGTTGTGGTTAAGGGAAACAAAGAAAGGCTGATTCAGATGCTCCTGAATCTTGTGGACAACGCTGTTAAATACACATCTTTGAAGGAAAAAGGAGAAAAGAAGGTCTGGGTGAGGGCCTACGATACACCGGACTGGGTGGTTGTTGAGGTAGAAGACACGGGACCTGGAATACCTAAGGAATCCCAGAGCAGAATCTTCGAAAAGTTCTACAGAGTTGATAAAGCGCGTTCCAGAAAGATGGGCGGAACAGGTTTGGGTCTCACGATAGTGAAAACGATCGTTGACAAGCATGGAGGAAAGATAGAGGTTGAGAGTGAGATCAACCAGGGAACGGTGATGAGAGTTTTCCTGCCGAAAAGAGGGTGAAAAAGTGAGAGCTTACGATGTGATACTCAAGAAGAGAAACGGGGAGAAGCTTTCGAGAGAAGAAATAGAGTTCATGGTTGGTGGATACGTGAAAGGTGAGATTCCGGACTACCAGATGGCAGCTTTTTTGATGGCTGTTTACTTTCGCCACCTCGACGAAGAAGAAACTTACTACTTCACAGAAACGATGATGAGATCGGGAGAGGTGCTCGACCTATCGGAAATACCGGGAACGAAGGTGGACAAGCACTCGACGGGGGGAGTTGGTGACAAAACAACCTTGGTTGTTGCACCTCTTGTGGCTTCTGCTGGGGTACCTGTTGCCAAGATGTCTGGAAGGGCCCTGGGTCACACAGGAGGAACCATCGACAAATTGGAGTCGATCCCTGGATTTCGAACAGAACTTTCCCTTGAAGAATTCATCGAAAACGTTAAAAAGTATGGAATAGCGATTGTAGGGCAGACGGGGAATCTTGTTCCCGCCGACAAGAAGATATACGCACTCCGCGACGCAACGGCAACCGTTGACGAGATTTCTCTGATCGCTTCCAGTATCATGAGCAAAAAACTCGCTGGCGGGAGCGATGCCTTCGTTCTGGACGTGAAGTTCGGAACAGGTGCTTTCATGAAGGGATTCGAAGATGCGAAAAAACTCGCCTTTCTCATGCTCAGAATAGCCCAGCAACATGGGAAAAAAGCGGCCGCTGTTCTCTCGAATATGGATCAACCCCTCGGAAGGGCTGTTGGAAATTCCTTGGAAGTGATAGAGGCGATAGAAACCCTGAAAGGAAATGGCCCTGAGGATTTGAAGGAACTGTCGCTTACTCTGGGAGCTCTCATGCTGGAACTCGCTGGAGTGGCGAATTTTGAAGAGGGAAAGAAAATCTTGCGGAAAAAACTAGAAACAGGAGAGGCTCTGGATAAGTTTCGGCTTCTCGTCAAAGCTCAGGGAGGAGACGAAAGAGTGGTGGACGACCCTTGGAGAGTGCTCCCGGTTGCGGGACAGGTGGTGGATTTCTCTGCAGAGAGAGAGGGCTATGTTTCAAAGATAGACGCGGAGAAAGTGGGGGCTGCGTCGATGTTGCTCGGAGCGGGAAGGAAGAAGAAAGAAGATCGAATCGATCATAGTGTTGGAATCATCGTTGAGAAAAAGCTCGGCGACTCTGTGAAAAAGGGAGAGACGATAGCGAGACTCTTTGTGTCAGACAGGAGTGATGTTGAAAGCGCTCTGAAACTTCTGAGAGAAGCGTATGTGATCTCTGACTCTCCTTCAGAACCACCCAGAGTTGTTGAAGAGGTGATCAAATGAAGCAAATAATTCTGGTTCTTTTGATCTTCGCAAGTGTCGTTTTTGGTTCTTACCTGATCAGCGGTGGAAAGGCTTTTCCGTTGAGAACCGTCTTCAGTGAAGGGATTTATTATGTGTGCGCCGAAGATCTCGCACCTGCCGGAGTTGGTTACATACATTCGAACGGCTACCACTACATCGTCTACGACAACCACGTGCTCTTCATAAAAGAGCATGAGACGATTTTTGATTTTGTGGAAAAGCTCTCCCCTCCGATCTTCGCAGATGGCCTTCTTTTCGTGCCTATCGATGCCTTAAAAAAGGTGATGGAAGGCTATCAGGTGTACACGAAAGGTGAGAAGGTTCTGATCTACGATTCCCTTCCGATCGTGCTTTCAGCGGCGAAGGAAAAAAATGGAGTTACGATAACATACACGGGAACGATCGTACCGGATATGGTGAGTGTAGAGAAAAGCATGGGAAAAGTTAGAATAAATCTGTCTCCTGTCGTGGTGAGTCTTCCAAATGTTTCTGAAGACATAAAGGTTGAACTTGAGAAAAATGGTCTCTCGTTTGTTGTAGATGTGGGAAACTTTTATCCAGACGTGGAGTACTCCATTGGGGATGGAAAACTGCTTTTCCGGTTTCTCCTCGTCGAAGGTTTCTTTGGAAGACAGGAGGTCGCAGATGGAGTAGTCTTCGAAAGGAAAATCGAAGAATTCGACGAGGGTGAGAAGACAGTTGTCAATTATCTCATAATGGATCCAGAGAAGGTAACGATAAAACCGGTTGTGGTGGAAAACGGTTTTGGGACCATCGAGCGGCTCGACGAAATGGTGAAAAGAGTGGGAGGTATCGCCGGGATAAACGGCAACTACTTCGACCCGATCACAAAGTTCCCCATCGGTCTTGTTGTTATAGATGGGAAACCGTATTCTGCCATGTTCAGCGGAAGACCGGTTTTTGCCATCACCGAGGACAACGAGGTGTTCATAGGAAGGGTTATAGTGGATGTCACACTCATGGTGAAGGATGTCCTCTTTCTCGTGAAGGGAATAAACACCCTCGGAGAAGGTGAAGTCCTCGTTTATACAAAGGAATTCTCCAAAGAAATACCAAAGAAAGACGACAAAATCTACTTCGTGGTGAAAGACAACAAAGTATCGCAAATTGGATACAAAAGCCACGCGGAAAATTCTGAGTATGTTGTTTCTATTAGCAAGAAGTACGAAGAATACCTTTCTGATCTCAAAGAAGGAGACGAAGTGTATATATCTCTTCAGCCAAACATTCCGCTGCGTATAAAGCAAGCAGTTGAAGGAGGTCCTCTTCTCATTCAGAACGGTGCCCCGATTCCAGATGCCTTGGAAGAGAAGGCAAGGTACGGTGGTGGAATAGCGTACGCGAAGGCTCCAAGGACGGTTATTGCCACAAAAGATGGAAAGCTTTGGTTTCTTGTCTTCGAAGGTTATAATCATATAACGAGGGGATTGACTTATGATGAACTCGTGGATTTTCTCGTTTCCAGGGGGTTCGAAGACGCCATGTGTGTAGATGGGGGAAGCTCCTCCGTAATGGCAGTGGCTGGCAGTCTCTTTGGCAGGACGGAGAACAGCACAGCCGCGATACCTGTGGGAATCGTAGTCTGGGAGAAAAAGAAGACGGAGGTGGGTGAGTGATGGGAGGACTTCAGAATGTGCGTTCGGCTACTTTGATAGGACACAACGGATCGGGTAAATCTCTCCTTCTCGCGCAGATTCTTTACAAATCAGGTCTGATTGACAAAGCAGATACAAAGTACGTGGATTACGATCCTGTAGAAGAGGAAAAAGGAGCCAGTTTCTCCTCACACGTGGCGTCCCTTGAATGGAAAGGCAAAAAGGTGTATCTGATAGATACCCCTGGATTCTCGGATTTCATATCGGAGGTTATAAACGGGATTTTCGTTTCTGAAAACATCATCTCCGTGGTGAACGCCGTTGCCGGTGTGGAAATACAGACCGAAAGAACATGGAACATGGCGGATGAGATGAAAAAACCCATCATAGTTTTCGTCAACCAGATGGATAAAGAGAGAGCCAATTTTGAGAATGTAGTGGCAGAACTGAAAGAGAGGTTCTCCAGAAAGATCGTCCCGGTGGTTGTTCCAATCGGTGCGGCTGAAAACTTCGAAGGTGTCGTGGATCTTTTGAAGAAAAAAGTCTACAGGTACGATGGAGATAAAGTTCAGGAAGAAGACATGCCGGAGAATTTCAACGATATGAGATCAGAGATTCTCGAAGATATCGTGGAACAGGATGAAGAGTTGATGATGAGGTATCTCGACGGTGAAGAGATCGGATACGATGAGCTCATGAGGGTACTCAGGGAGAGTTACAAAAAGGGAGAAATCGTGCCTGTACTTTCGGGATCCGCATTGAAAGGAATAGGATTGGATCTTCTTCTCGATTATCTGGGAGACATAGGCGTTTCTCCCGAGGAAGCTCCTTCGTACAAGGCGCTCCTGGAGGATGGAACGGAGATAGAAGTGAAGTTCTCTGAAGAAGAGCCGTTCTGTGCTTACATTTTCAAATCCGTGGTTGACCAGTTCGTTGGAAGAATCACCTTTGCTAAAGTTATCGCAGGAGTTCTCAGATCTGGTGACACCATTGTGAATGTTCAGAAGGATGTCTCGGAGAAATTAGGGCACATTTATGTTCCAATTCTCAAACAGCAGAAGGAAGTTGAATCCGCTGGTCCCGGTGAGATCGTTGTTCTTCTGAAGCTCAAAGAAGGTGCTGTTGGAGAAACACTCGCACACAGAGATAGAAGGGTGAAGATAGTGCCTCCTGCTTTCCCGGAACCCATGTTCTCCAGGTCTGTTCATCCAAAATCGAAGTCCGATATCGACAAGATCAGCAATGGACTTTCGAGACTTTCAGATTCCGATCCAACGTTCGTGTGGGAATACGATTCTGAAACAGGAGAAACCGTCGTTTCCGGTCTTGGTGCGATGCACCTTGACGTCATGATAGAGAGATTGAAGAAGATCTTCGGTGTCGATGTGGAAGTTGGAAAGCCGAAGATCGCCTACAGAGAGACGATCACGACAACCGCTGTTGCCGAACACAAGCACAAGAAACAGACTGGTGGACACGGTCAGTACGGTCACGTGAAGATACAGCTGGAGCCTCTTCCAAGGGGACAAGGATACGAATTCGTTGACAAGATCGTTGGCGGAGTGATCCCGAGAAACTTCATACCATCTGTCGATAAGGGTATCAGAGAAGCCATGAAGAAAGGAGTTCTGGCAGGATACCCTGTGACAGATGTCAGAGTCATACTCTTTGATGGTTCTTACCATGAAGTGGACTCTTCGGACATCTCGTTCCAGATAGCCGCCATTCAGGCCTTCAAAAAAGGAATGGAAGCGGCAAAACCCGTCATCCTGGAACCCATAATGGAGGTTGAGGTCTTCGTTCCGGAAGAGAACGCAGGAGACGTGATGGGAGAGATCTCCAGTAGAAGGGGAAGACCCCTCGGAATGGAGCCGTCTGGAAAAGGCATGGTAAAGGTGAAAGCGGAAGTCCCACTCGCTGAGATGCTCGACTTTTCCAGCAAACTTTCTTCCATTACAAGCGGTAGAGGATACTTCACAATGAGGTTCCAGAGGTACGAAATAGTGCCTCCGAACATACAGGAGAAGATCATCGAAGAGAGAAGAAGAGAGATGCAGGAACAGGAGAAGTGAGATGAACTTCAAAAGACTGATAATATACGAAGCCTTTGCACGCGCTTATCCAGGAGAAAAAGGAAAGAAATTCGATTCTCTCATAAAAGATCTTGAAAGACTGAAAGGAATGGGCATCAACACGGTGTGGTTGATGCCCATTCATCCTACTGGAATAGAAGGAAGAAAGGGCACTCTGGGATCTCCATACGCCATACGCGATTACTACGAGATAGATCCCTTCATAGGAACAAAAGATGACTTCAAAAGATTCGTGAAGAGAGCTCACGAATTGAACATGTACGTTTTGATGGACATGGTCTTGAACCACGCGGCAGCTGACAACGTCTTAGTCAGGAAACACCCCGAGTGGTTCCTCAGGGATGAAAATGGAAATCCCACAAGGAAAGTTCCAGACTGGACGGACATAGTCGATTTCGACTATTCGAATGGAGAGCTGAGAAAGTACATGATCAACATGATGAAGTACTGGGTCGAAGAATTCGACGTCGATGGATTCAGATGCGATGTAGCAGGACTTGTCCCACTGGACTTCTGGCTGCAGGCAAGGAAAGAACTCGATCCTGTGAAGAGACTCATCTGGCTTTCTGAGACACATGATCCATACATGTACCAGGCGTTCGATATCACCTACGACTACGATGGCTACTACAGGTTCAGGGATTTCATAGAAGGAAGAGGTAGTTTGAGGGAGTATGTGGATTTCCTGAGGATGCAGGATCACATTTATCCCAGAGGTTACATAAAGATGAGATTTCTGGAAAACCACGACCAACCGAGAATTGCGAAATTCATCGAAGAAGATTCATTGATCCACTGGATAGCTTTTCTTTTCACCTTCAAGGGAGTTCCGCTCGTTCACAACGGACAGGAGTACGGTCTCAAGGAGGACGTGGACATATTCAACGAGTACACGCTACCGTTTCCCATGGAAGAGAACAGGGTTTCGATTCTTCACAGAAAACTCGCACACTACAGATACGGAACCGGTGTTTTTACTGAAGGAGAGATGCTTTTTGTGAAAAACGATCAACCAGAGAAGGTGATATCTTATCTCTGGAGGTACGAAAACAGATACATTCTCTGTGTGCTGAATCCCCTTCTTGAAAACACAAAAGTAACTCTCGACTTCTCCGGTATCTGGGAAAGCGCGTGTATCCATTCGAAGAACGTGTTCAACGATGAGATCGTTCGAGTTCCTGTGAAAAATTCCCGTGCGATTGTTGAGATAGGAAAAGAACCTCTGATACTCTCTTTCGTGCTCTACTGAGAGTGGGTGGTAGAATGAGTGTAGGTGTTGTGAGTCTGAGAGTGAGGCTCTTCGGCGTGAGATCTTTGAAAGAAAAAAGAGGAATCCTGAAGAGACTGATGAACGATTTGAGAAAAAAGTACAACATCTCCATCTCTGAAGTAGGAGCGCACGATTCGAAGAGCTTCTTTGAAATAGGAATCGCCATGGTGAACACTGACAGAGCCGTTATTGAGAGAGTTTTCGATTCGATCATCGATTATCTGGATCTTTATCCGGGAATGGAAGTGGAAGAGATCGAAAGAGAGGTGTGGTGAATGGTCGTGATAACGAACGAGCTTGAAAGCATCATGGAGAGGCTTCTTTCAAGAAAGAGGATCAATCACGTGCGATCGGTGGTGGAATTTTCGAGGAAACTGGGAGAAATGTACGGTGCGGATTCAAATAAAATAGAACTGGCGGCTCTCTCTCACGACCTCTTCAGAGACGTTCCACCAAGGAAGCTTTTGAAAATGGCCCAAGCTTATGGTCTGAAGATTTCGGAACTGGAGAGAACACACCCCGTTCTTCTGCACGGAAAGGTGGCAGCGGAGTTCTTGAAAAGGCGCTTCAATGTGGAAGACGAAGAAGTTCTAAACGCGGTAGCCTATCACACTTCAGGACATGTTAGTTTCAGGACAGTGGGAAAGATTCTGTTCATAGCCGATTCTCTGGAATTCACACGTGACTTTCCAGGGGTGGATGAGCTTCGAAGGATCGCTTTCAGGAACCTGGAAGAAGGATTCTTTCAGGTTTTGAAAAACAAGATCTTTTACGCGGTCGGGAAGAACTACCTGTTGATCCCGGAGACCGTTGAACTGTGGAACAGCATTCTTATGAGAAGAGGAGGTCTCGTCGATGAAGAGGTCGAGTAAAATCGTACTGGTAGTTGTGCTGATTGCTGTTGCTCTTACTGCTGTTTTGTTCCTTTACTACAGGTCGTTCCTCACCTCTTCGGATTACAGAGCAGCGGAGGTTCACTATCTCTTCAGAGTGGGAGACAATAGCTACTTCGTGAGAATAGACGATTCGAAGAGGATGGTCTTCGTCGTTTCTTTTCCAAAGGAATCCTTTAATCCCGAAAGAAGAGAAGCAATCATTTCTGAAAGGCCTCTGAGCGATCTCGAGAAGATGGAGAACCTTCTGGAAGTAAAAGCCGAAAGAGCCTTCTACTCCGTTATGTCTGAAGAGGAATTTCTAAAACTCTGCCAAAATCTTCTCGGAAAGCAGTGTGAGAGTTTTCCGGACTTCGTTAAAGAGTTCTCCAAAAGAAAGCTGAAGTTCTTCGACTTTCTCTTCGTTGGAAGCTGGTTGAAGAAGTTCGGTTTCAACAATCTGAACAGGTTCTCTCTCTACAAGTTCTTTGAGAAGATCTCGAACTACGCCGTAGACGTTTTCGAAGCGCCGACGGTGACGGAAAAGCCCATTTTGATAGAAGTTCAAGGCAAGAAGTACGAGAGACTGTATCTGGACTCGGAGAAACTCAAGGCCATCTCCGAGGAGATGAAAAGGTGAGGATAGATCCCCTCGGTGGAGAGTCTCTGAAGAACCAGGAAGTGAAGGGTAAAAAATCCGGAAAGGCTTCCAGAATTGGTGAGTCGAAAAAAAGGAGTTTTTCGATATTCTGGAAGATGTGAAAGAGGATCACTTCGAAAAACTCCTCGAAGAAGCTGTGGAGGAAGTGATCGACTCAGGAAACGAGCTCGTGCGCTCTCCCACTCCTTCCAACTTGAAGAGATACAAAAACGCTATAAAGGAGTTCTTGAAACTCATAGAAAAGAAAATCTACAAACTGGCTGGAAGTTTCGATATGAACAGCGGTCGTGCAAGGCTCCACGTGGTAGTCGAAGAAGTGAACGAAAAACTGATGGATCTCACGGAGAAAATCATGAAAAACGAGCGGCCGACCATAAATTTGGCCGCCAGGATAGAAGAGATAAACGGCCTGATCCTCAACCTCTACCGCTGAATCTCGAGTGAGAGATCCACGAACACTTCCTGTAGTGTCAGCCTACTCGAGGAGATCACATCGACTGTTTCAAAGTCATAGAGAGAAACGTTCTCTTCCGTGATTCCACCGGACACTTCCACGATCACGTTAGGATTGATATCTTTTATTCTCCTGGATATGTCCTTCACTTCTTCGGGAGAGAGATTGTCCAGCATGACAATATCCGCTCCAGCTTCAACCGCTCTCAGTGCATCCTCCAGATTTTCCACTTCGACTTCTATTTTTGTGGTGAAGGGTATTATCTTTCTGACCTCCTGAACAGCCCGTTCGACACTGCCGTACATCTTCAGATGGTTGTCTTTTATCATCACACATCCGCTCAGATCGAGCCTGTGGGGATCTCCTCCTCCGTGCACCACAGCGATCTTTTGAAGAACTCCCAGACCGGGCAGGGTCTTCCTCGTCGCTGCTATCTTTGCGTGTTTGAGTTTTTCGGCGAACCTTCTTGTTGTTGTAGCCACAGAAAACATAACGGAGAGAACGTTGAGGAGAGTTCTTTCCGCGACCAAAAGCTTGTAGGTGTTGCCTTCTATCTCTCCTATCACACCTGCTTTTTCCAGGTACTCTCCATCTTCCACACGAAATTTTGAAAGCAATCCCATTTTTTCCAGGAACATTCGAGAAACCTCTATACCAGAGGCAACCACGTTTTCCGCTTTCAAAAGAAGATGAGCGCTGGTAGTTGTGTTTCGAAGCGGAAAGGAAGCGAGGTCAAGTTTTCCTTCATCTTCTTTGACAAAACTCATCAAAAGGTCGAGAATTTTCTCCATCATATCACCCCATGAGTTCGAACATTCGAAGGATCGGTTTCTTTGCCTTCTCGATCACTTCTTTTGGGAGAATTACCTCGAAAGATTCGGTCTGTAGAGCGTGGAGAGTGTTCTCCAGTGTGTTTTTCTTCATGTTCACACACACTGCCATCTCGAGTGGCACGAATTCTCTGTCAGGGAACTTTTTCTTCAGTTTGTGGATCATCCCTATCTCTGTTCCAATCACAAAGATCCTGGAAGGGTCTTTCTCTGGGATCTTTTCCATTTGTCCCGTGCTTCCCACGTAATCGGCTTTGTCTCTCACTGGTTTTGGAGACTCTGGATGAACGATTACTTTGGCATCCGGATATTTCTTCCTCACAGCGTCGATGGATTCAGCGTTGAACTGATGAACTGGGCAGTGGCCATTCTCGGGTATCGTGATGACCTTCTTTCCCGTTTTTTCCGCGACGTACTCTCCAAGATTTCTATCCGGACCAAAGATGACCACACTGGAATCCAGTTTTTTCACGACTTCCACGGCGTTGGCAGACGTACAGATAACGTCGGCGAGCGCTTTACATTCGGACGTGCTGTTCACGTAGAGAACCACCGGTACATCCGGGAATTTTTCTCTGTACTCTCTGATGATTTCCGGTGTCAAATGGTTCGCCATGGGACAGGTCGCGCTTCTGTCCGGGACGATCACTTTTTTGTCTGGATTCAGTATCTTGACCAGTTCCGCCATGAAATCTACCCCAAGAAAAAGAATTTTCTTTTCTGAGAGCTCCATTGCCTTCCTTGCGAGCTGAAGGGAATCACCGACGAAATCGGCTATGTCCTGAAGCTCTGGAATCTGATAGTTGTGCGCAAGAATGATGTAGCCTTTTTCTTTTTTCAGTTTGAGAATTTCATCCACCATGTTTTTTCCTCCTCATCCGAATACGATTTTTGATTCGAGGTTTCTCAAGGTTCTGAGAATCGAATAGACTGTTAGCATACTTGTTTTTGGGTTTTCTGGTGATGGAATGTTCTCTATTTTGAACTCGTAGTTTCCGATGGCGGAGGAGATTCTCACTATATGAACGTTGTGATTCGCGTCAGGATCTGCTACTATTGTTACCTTTACCTTTTCAAAGCCCACTACAAGACCGATAGTCGACGCTACGTTGATGTTTCTTGGAAAGAGTTTTGACGCTTCCTCGACACTTCCTTCGAACACGACTGTTTTGCCTTTCAAATCCAGGCCGAGACTCTTTGGATGTTTTATCGTTTCTATGCGGACGTTTTCGACGAAATCTTTAATGGAAGAGAGAACATCGAGACCGCCGATGGCACCGGATGGGAAAAAGACCCTGGCTGGTGAATTTTTCAGCTCGTTGAAAAACCTTTCCCTGAAGACTTCGTCTGCGAAAGCGCTGGTGCTGATTATGATGTAGTTCACAGGACTTTTCAGGATCTGAAGTGAGTATTCTTTAACGGCTTCTGGAGAAGCGCATTCGACAACCGTGCTGACGTCTGAAGGAACCTGGAATTCACCGAGGCGAACGACTCCCGGAATGTCTTTTGAAATCCTGTCGTAAGCGTAGATTTTCTCGAAATTTCCCAGTTCTACGAGTTTTTTCCCAATATTTCCCATTCCGATGATCAGAACAGTCATGCTCAACACCCCCAGAAATAAGTTTACACCTGCTGTAAACAAAAGACAAGTTGTTTTGATCAAAAGTCGCTGTAATATTAGTGTGAAAAATATTAATATCCAACAAGATTATTTTATGCATCCAAATAGAATTAGTTCCAATCATTCACAAAGTAGGTGATGTGTGTACTTGGCATTGGAAGAACGATACAGAGTATGCAATTACCGGTAACGAAAAATTTTATGCGGGTTTGTGGTACCGGAAGCTATGCGTTAAAAAGGGAATAATGGATGATATGAAGAGACAATATGAAGAGAATTTGTGGTAATCGATGACGTGTAAGTGCTTTTAATTAGAGAAGTTAACAGTTAACTTCTAACACACTGAGGAATACCTTCTTTCATCTATTTGTGAAACATGGAACTAATCGATTTTTACCAGAAACACCCCAAAATGCCCTGACGTAGGTTGATATAATTTATCATCTGTTTTTTGCTTGTGTTCTTTTCTTGTTTGACTATGCAATTATTCCATTTTTCCAAACAGTACTTGAAGGTGCTCTCTTGTGTGTTAGAATGGTTTATGGAAAGGGAGGATATGGAAGATAAAAAAACATCTTGCTTTCAGATTGTGTTTGTGGTATAATTTCTCTTGAACTCAACGGGTTTCAATAATTCCTTAGAGGTATGGAAACGATTCCAAAAAGTTCGTTCTGTTGCATACACTTCAGTTTCAATAATTCCTTAGAGGTATGGAAACCTCCCGAGTAGAGATTGTAATAGGTGTTTATCTCTGTTTCAATAATTCCTTAGAGGTATGGAAACCACGGAACGTTTTATGTGAAAGATCACGGTCGAGACGTTTCAATAATTCCTTAGAGGTATGGAAACTAGCACCATTCCACAGCCATTTTCAACTACTTTCATGTGTTTCAATAATTCCTTAGAGGTATGGAAACGCGTTGACTTTTACGATATTGAATCCAACTTCATCAGTTTCAATAATTCCTTAGAGGTATGGAAACTCTTCACATTTGAGATAGAACCAACAAAGGACGCAAAAGTTTCAATAATTCCTTAGAGGTATGGAAACGTCGGCTCTTCTTCTGCGAGCTTTTCCCACTCGGCTTGTTTCAATAATTCTTTAGAGGTATGGAAACAGTTACATCTACGTTACAAAATAGGCAATAGGCGGCTAGTTTCAATAATTCCTTAGAGGTATGGAAACAAACGTATGTCATCGAATTGCGCTTCACAAGGTCACGGGGTTTCAATAATTCCTTAGAGGTATGGAAACACGGCATAGGCTTTGACCATGCAAGGGCTTTGGACTAGTTTCAATAATTCCTTAGAGGTATGGAAACTTTGTATTTCAGATGGTTTTGCCATACTCTGAACCAGTTTCAATAATTCCTTAGAGGTATGGAAACTTGCTTCGACCATATGGCCAAATCTTGCTCGAATCTGTTTCAATAATTCCTTAGAGGTATGGAAACCCTGGTAAGAGTTCTCTATACAGTTGTAATGCATCTTGTTTCAATAATTCCTTAGAGGTATGGAAACGCTACAGCAACGAGGTCGCACGCTAGGGCTTTGACGGTTTCAATAATTCCTTAGAGGTATGGAAACTTTTTTCGGGGGCTTTCCCGCTACTCTGGGCTTTCATTGTTTCAATAATTCCTTAGAGGTATGGAAACCGGTGGGAATGCTGAGAGATTTGGGAAACGTTTTTGTGTTTCAATAATTCCTTAGAGGTATGGAAACAGTGCGTTCTGAAAACCCGTGATGGATTCATTGTCGGTTTCAATAATTCCTTAGAGGTATGGAAACATTTCTCAAGTCTATTCATTTTGTCAGTCAGCCTGAGTTTCAATAATTCCTTAGAGGTATGGAAACAAATTTTGTCTTCGTTTTTGTCTTGTAAGGTGATATGTTTCAATAATTCCTTAGAGGTATGGAAACCCGGCTCTAACGGGCCTGATTTGAGGTATAGAAACATTAACCAAGTTCACATAAGCTTTTAAAGGGTTATAAAATAAAAAGAGCAGGGGAAAATTCCCCTGCTTTCTTTTTCTTGTAGATTTCTCAAATACTCCAGATTTCTTCGAAAGAATGCGGTGTTTCACAGTACTCGCATATAAACTGTCCTTTTTCGTCTCTCACAAAGGAAGGTGAAGCATTTTCGCCGTGTGCGGGATTGGTGATGCAGTTCTCGTTTTTGCATCGGAGTTCCTCAAATCCATAGATCGTTGGTGGAAGCTTTATTCTGTATTTTTCAACAACCGTGCTGTTTTTTATGATGTTGACTGTGGTGTTTGGAGAAATCGCCGAGAGTTTTTTTATTTCTCTCTTGGAGAGATAACGATCCGGCAGGCTGATGTAGCCCTTGAAGTTTCCATCACTCGACCGGAAAATACCATCCGCACTGTCCACATCGTAGAGTCTCAGAATTTTCCTTATTTTCACAATTGTTGAGTAAATTTCCTCCGGTGTCTTTCCTTTGGCTATGTGGTCTATCACCGTTCCGTTTTCAATGGGTTTTATACCTCTTTTTCCTTCCTTTTGAACCCCCTTTGATCCGTGTGTGATGGGAGCAGGGATTATGAAGTCTTCTTCTGGCTTTTCTTCTTTCTTCGAGGTATCGAAAGGTGCTTCCAGCGCTCCACCGAACATGGAAAGAAGCACGATCCTCACCCAGTAACCGTTCCTCGCCTGTGTTTCCCATCCGTTCAGAGGGAGTGTGTCCAGGAAGTTCGGTATCGTCGGATAAACCTTGTGCCTTGGAAGCGGATGGTAGAACTTCACTCCTTCCGGCAGTGCGTCCAGATACTCTTTTTTGAAAGTGACTGCTTCTCTCAGAATATGAACCTTCTCGAGAATGTCTTCTCCCATTCTTTCGAGTTGAAGCCGTGTGAAGTACCAGATCTTTGCCACATCTTTCTGGCTGAGATACTCTCTGATCGAAGAGAAAATCCTGACCTCGAAACCGTTCTTTTTCATCTTTTCTACGTAATGCTCTGGCATCATGAGCTCTTCCGGTGCCACAAGATCCACCTTCACATTTTTGAATATCTTCAAGCCGTTCACTTTGGAATGAACCGTTCGGCCGTGAAGCAGGTCACCAACGAGTGCCACATGTATGAACGAGTTGTCAAAACCATTCTGCTCGAGAAAGGTGTATTCATCCAGAAGTTCCTGTGTTGGATGCTCGTGCTTTCCGTCGCCCGCGTTTATAAAAGAGGGTACTTCTATACCGTTCCTGCTTGCGAATTCTGATATTCTTCTTTCCAGGAGTCTACAGACTCCTTCGAGTCTTGTTCTCACAACGAATATGGAGTAGTCGCTGTAGCCTGTGAGCATGGAGAAGGTGTCCGTGTAGCTTTCTTGTTTGTTGAAGGAGGAATGTTCCGAATCGAAAACGTTCACCTTCACGTTTGGACCCGAGTGAAACTTTGCAGCGTTTATGAAGGATTCTTTCGTCCTCGTGCTTGGTTCAACGAAAACGATGTATATTCCAACGTTTCTCTTCTTTATCCTGAAATCCGATACATCCTCTCCGTTGTACCATCTCTGTTTGAGCTCTCTGGTTTTCTCATAGAGGAACATCTGCTCCTCCACGCTCAGATCTTCTATGACTGCGAGGGTTCTGCCGAGAAAATCCCGTTTCATTCACAATACCCCCTTCAGACAAAAAAATATCGCACCTAACGGTGCGATTTTTCTACAGAATATTTGAGAAAAAGTGTGCCTCTTTCGTTCAAACGCCTCATCTCCAGAAGTTTCAAAGGAAAGTAACCTTCGAATTCATCGAAGAAAGGTATTCCCTTCCCGAACACGTACGGTTCGACGGTGACGAAAAGCTCATCTACCAGTTTTTCTCTCAGAAATTCCGTGAACACGGTCTTTCCTCCTATGACAGCCACCTTTTCGTAGCCTTTTCCTTCGAGGAATTTTACCACATCCCCAGGTGAACCGTTGAAAAAAACAAGTGAAGGATCGTTGGAAGACCTGCGTCTTCTCGTCAAAACAACGTTCAGCCTCTCTGGAAGAGGTCTTCCTATTTCTTCGAATGTGACCCTTCCCATCACAACGTTTCCGATCTCTGTGGTGATCTCTCTGAAATTTTTTCTGTCCTCAAATGAGTTCCAGCCTTCAACAGAGGAAGCTATTTTTCCGGAGACGTCCATCGCAAGAACGAAAATCACTTTTGCCATGGGTTCCATTCCCCTGTGAGGTAAGAGTGGATGAACTGCGCCGCTTTCTTTCCAGCTCCCATGGCCTTTATCACCGTCGCTGCACCTGTTACGATGTCTCCACCTGCGAAGACGCCTTTCACGCTCGTTGCTCCTGTGTCCTCGTCCGCTTTGATGTATCCGTGTTCGTTCAGTTTCAAGCCTGGGAACTCAGAGAGAAGCACCCTGTTTGGACCCTGCCCTATAGCTTCTATCACCATGTCAACCTCGAGAATGAAGTTGCTTCCCTCGATGGGAACAGGTCTTGGCCTTCCCGAACCGTCTGCTTCCTTCAGCTCCATCCTTACGCACTCCACGGCTTCCACGTTTCCGTTGGCGTCCCCGATGTATCGTATCGGGAGAGTGAGCCACAGAAACTCAATTCCTTCCTCCAGTGCATGGTGGTATTCCTCTCTTCTGGCGGGCATCTCACGTTCCGTTCTCCTGTAGACAATGTACACCTTTTCGGCTCCTAATCTGAGCGCGCTTCTTGCCGCATCCATAGCAGTGTTTCCAGCTCCTATCACAGCCACCTTCTTTCCCACACGGATGGGTGTGTCGTACTCAGGGAAGAGATAGGCTTTCATGAGATTGACCCTCGTGAGAAACTCGTTGGCGGAGTACACTCCGTTCAGATTCGTTCCCGGAATTCCCATGAATTTCGGTGTTCCCGCACCGGTACCTATGAAGACGGCGTCGTACTCCGAAAGGAGCTCTTTCACTTTGACAGTCTTACCAACAACCGTGTTGAGATAGAAGTTAACCCCGAGTTTCCTTATGTAGTTGACTTCTCTTTCAACGATCCCCTTTGGAAGACGAAACTCCGGAATTCCATACACGAGAACACCACCCGGTTTGTGAAAAGCTTCAAAAACGTCAACGTGGTATCCCATCTTCGCGAGGTCTGCCGCAGCTGTCAGTCCCGCTGGACCTGAACCAACGACGGCGACTTTCTCCTTTTTTGACCCGGCCAGAGGTTTCACTTCTTCTTCGAGGTTCTCGGCTGCCCAGTCCGCGACGAATCGTTCCAGCCTTCCGATCGCAACGGGTTCGCTGTCTTTCATTTTTCCCACGACACACCTCGACTCACATTGAACTTCCTGGGGACAGACTCTTCCACAGACCGCGGGAAGGTTGTTGTAGCTTTTGAGAATTCTGTAAGATTCCTCGAGTTTTCCCTCTCTGAGTTTCCTTATGAAGCCGGGAATGTCGATTCCCACAGGACATCCGGAGACGCACGGATGTGTGGGACACTGAAGACACCTCTGAGCCTCCGCCACAGCCTCTTCGAGCGTGTAGCCGAGCGCTACTTCTTCGAAGTTCCTTCTCCTCGATTCCGGTGATTGTTCCTTCATCGGAGTTTTTCTGTTTTTCATTCTGATTCACCTGCCGCTCTCAAAAATCTTTCGTACGAGATCTTTTCCTGCTCTCTGTACTGTGCGAGCCTTTTCAGAAGTTCGTCCCAGTCCACTTCTTCTCCCCTGAACTCGGGGCCGTCCACACAGGCGAACTTGATCTGACCAGAAACCGTGACCCTGCAGGCACCGCACATTCCCGTTCCGTCCACCATTATCGGGTTTAGAGAGACCCATATCGGAACTCCGAATTCTCTTGCTTTCAGCGTGCAGAATTTCATCATGATGGTGGGTCCAACAGCCCAGCAGATATCGAACTTTCTCTCCCTGAAGAGTTTATCCATCGCGTCCGTTACGACACCTTTCATTCCAGCGCTTCCGTCGTCCGTTACAAGCAGAACATCGGATATCTTTTTGAATTCATCCACCATGATCAAGTAGTCTTTCGTTCTTGCACCGAGAACGGTTGTGATGTTGTTCCCCACGTTTTTCAGCGCTTTCGCTATGGGATAGAGCGTCGCTATTCCCACTCCTCCACCCACGAGCAGGACGTTCCCGTAGTTTTTGATCTCACTCGGGTTCCCGAGAGGTCCCACCACATCGAGAATGGTGTCCCCTTCTTTTTTCAGAGAAAGCTCGTGAGTGGTTTTTCCGACGACCTTCACGACCATCCTGAACAGTCCTTTCTCGGGCCTTGTGTCGGCCACTGTTAGAGGGATTCGCTCTCCCTTTTCGTGGAGCCTTATCACAACAAATTGCCCCGGTCCCGCTTCTTTTGAAACAGAGGGTGAATGAACCCAGAAATCGAACACATCTTCTGCGATTTTCGTCTTCTTAACGATCTCGTTCAAGATTGCTCCCCCCACTCTCACCGTTGATCACCAGAATTTCGTCGCAGAGTTCTTCGATGTCCTCCCTTATGTGAGAAGATATTATCACCGTGATTCCTTCTTCTTTGAGTCGTTTCAGTTTACTCCTGACGATGCTGGCCGATTCAACGTCGAGACCGCTGGTCGGCTCGTCGAGGATCAGAAGTTCAGGGTTTCCAAATAGAGCCGCTGCAAGAGCCGTTCTCTGTTTCACGCCTTTTGAAGCGTTTCGAACAAGGGTTCCCATGAAAGGTTCCAGCATGAACTCAGAGACAATGAAGCTTTCCATCTTCACCCCTCTGAGTCTGGAAAAGAAAAGAAGGTTCTCACGAACTGTGAGTTCTTCAAGCAGAGCAGGGAACTCGGGAACGAAGGCTATTCTCTTTCGAATGTACGACAGGTCCTTCAGTGCGTCTTTTTCGAAGAGAAAGAGTCTTCCTTCGTCCGGTTTCAGGATGGTGGCGAGTATCTTCAAAAGAGTGGTCTTCCCCGCAGAATTCTGTCCAACAATGCCGAGGGATTTTCCTTTCTCGAGAGAAAACGAAACTCCATCCAGAACCTTCTTCTTCCCGTAAGATTTTTTCAAGTTTTCCGCGACTACAACTATAATCCCAGCTCCTTTCTTTCCTCATCGGTCACATACTTAGAAAGCTCCGGTTTTCTGTACAGAATCATCTCCACTGCCCTTCTAAAGAACTCCTTCTGGCCTTCCGAAAACTCTTTGTTCTTCAGAGCCTTCAGGAGGATTCTCAGGGATCTCTCCGTTGGAATGTTGGCAAGCACCATCGCCACCTGTTCGCAAAGTTCCTTTCTGTAGGCATCCTCGAACATCAGGTATTCCAGTTCCGGCAGGAAGACTTCCCCTTCTCCTATTTTAGCGAGCGCTTCGTATATAATGAGAAGTGCTTCTTCCGAGTCGTACCTTTCCATGAGTTCGTAAAGAACGTTCTTCATTCTTTTTTCACCGAGATCTCCGAGTATATCGATTATGTAGAGATTCGTGATGTCGTTCTTCTCGAAACCTCTTTCCCTTCTCTTTTGAATTTCGTTGAAGAGAAACTCCCTTGCCCGATCACCGAGTCTGTAGAAGACTTCAGAGACGATTTCTTTCACTTCCGGGTCTTCGTCCTCCAGAAGCTCAAGCAGTTTCGGAAACGCTTCCTCTCCCTTTTCACTCACGATTCTCTCTATCAGTTCTTCTTTCTTTCTCCTTTTTTCGTCACTCATTCACCACAACTCCTCCCATTATTCTCAGCTTCCTGTCGAAAGCCTCCGAGAACTCCCTGTCGTGCGTGATGAAAACGATCACCTTGTTCAATCTTTCGAGTTCCTTCAAAACGGAAGCGATCTTCTCTTTGTTCTCCGTGTCGAGACTGGAAAACCCTTCATCGATGAAGAACGCGTCCAGCCTGCCGGAGGCTACCTCTGCAAGGGACATGGCAAGAGATATGGAAATGAGAGCTCTTTCTCCACCGGAAAGTCCCCTCGCTGGTCTTTCGATGCCCCAATCTTTTATGATGAAACCACCTTTTTCGTCGTCAAAATCTATGTCGAACCTTCCGTTCGTCAGAATGTCGAGATATGCCTTCGTTCTTTTCAGGACCGCTTCGAGAACTCTCCCTGTGAAGTATCTTGAGAAGTTACTTTTATCGAACAGATATTTCCTCAGAAGATCCAGATTGTTGTATTCATCGCTCAGCTCTTTCAGCTTCTTCTCCAGACTCTTCAACTCTCGCTCTCTTCTGAGTGTTTCTTCGATGAGATGATTGAGCCGTCCTTCTTTTCTCTCAAGATCCGATATTTCCTGTGAGAGAGCTTCCAGTTGATTTCGAACCCTTTCGTAATCTTCACTCACATCTCGAACATTCTCTGATTCGAGCTCCTTTAGGCTTCCCTCAAGAAGCCTGATCTCCGTCTCTACAATTCCCAATTCTTTTTCCGCGTCCTTTACTTCCTCTTTGACGAGGATCCTGAACTCTTCAAAGCCGATTCCTATCTCCCCTAAACGATCGAAGAAATCTCTTTTCAACTGGTCCATCTCTTCGCGCTGTTCTTTCAGAGTTTCCCTTTTGGCTTCGATCTCTCCTTTTATTTCTTTCAGCTGGTTTTCGATCTGCGAAATCTGAACGTCGGCCGCTGTGATCTTCTGGGAAATAGAATGCCTCTCTTCTTCTATTTTTCTAAGCTTTTTCTTTTTTCATCCAGTTTTTCCTCCAGATCTTCCGAATAACCCAATCTGTGCAGTTCTTCTTCAATTTTTTCAATCTGATTTCGAATGCTCTTCAGATTTTTCTTCCCCTCTTCGGTTTTCATCAGAAGATCTTCTATGAGGCTGGAAAGGCTTTTCTTTCTCTCTTTCAGAACGTTCAAGGTGTTTTCCAGTTCGCTTCTTTTTTGATCGAGCTTCTCAAGTTCATCGACATTGAATTCGACGGCTTCCACTTTTCCATGGAACACTCCACCGCATACAGGGCAGGTGTCACCTTCGTTCAGACTGGAAGCTATCTGATAGGCCAGCCATTTCATGTGGTCTTTCTTCAAAACTGAGAGTTCTTCGAGCAGTTTTTCCAGCTCATCCTTCGTTTCATTCTCTGTCTTTTCAATCGAAAACAGCTCTTTTTTCCTCTTTTCTTTTTCTCCGACGAGTCTTCTGATCTCTTCCTCGAGCCTTATGAGATTTTCTTTCAATCTTATTCTTTGCTCAAGAAGCGGCCGAGAGGCCTTCAAGACCTTTTCAAGAAGATCCAGTTCTTCGTTGATCTTTTCTGCCATCTCCTCCAGCTTGGAAAGTCTTTCCCTGTGAACAGGGATTTCTTTTGAGATCGCTTCCTTTTTCTTTTCGAGTTCTTTGTATCTCTCTTCCCTGCTGTTCAAATCCTGTGAGAGCCTCTCAAATTCCCTCTGTCTGAGGTAGAGTTCTCGAAAGAGCGGCTCCAGTTCTTTCGCTTTTTTCACCTTCTGTTCGTGGACCACTTCTTTTTGCAATTCGTTCTTTCTCAGAGAAAGCACCTTGAGCCTCTCTTTCTTTTTCACGAGTTCCCGATATTTTTCAAGAAGCCTCTTGAGCTGCTCTTCTTCTTTCTGGAGTTCTTCTCTTTTTTTGAGAAGTTCTTTCTTTTTCTCCGAGACGGTTTTCAGCTCGCTCTTCAGAACTTCCAGATCGTTCTCTTCCAGATACTTCCAGCTGGCGGCGTAGAGAGCTTGCAGGGAGGATATCTCGTTCTCCAACTTTTTCATCTTCTCTTTGAGGAGTTTTTCCAGCTTTTCGAGTGTTTCTTTGCTTTGGAAAACATCGGAGATGATCTCGGTGATCTCCGATGGAGGAGAAGTCAAAAGCTTGTCTATTTCCCCCTGTGGGAGGAAAACCGTTCTTATGAAGGTTCTGTGTTCTATTCCCAGAATTTTTTCCACTTCCTGCTTAACACTGGTAGGTTTTGCTGCTATGGCCGCTTTTTTTCCATTTTCCAGTATCTCGGAGAGCTTCGCGTTGTGTTTTCTCTGCAGGGCATTTATCTCTCTTATGATTTCGTATCTTTTCCCTCCACGTTCGAATTGAAACACGAGACGGGCAGTTCCATCGACGGCGTTCCTGTTCACGTAATCGTACGAGTTGGGATACCTTATCCCGTTCCCGAAAAGTGCGAAAGAAATGGCTTCGAAGAGGGACGACTTTCCGGCACCGTTCGGACCCTCTACAACCGTTATTCCGCTCTGGAATTCTATATCGACGTTTTTCAGTCCGAGAAAGTTTCTAACGGTGAGTCTTTCAGGCCTCACTCTTTTTCACCTCATCGAGAAGCTCATCCAGGATTTTCAACAGCTTTTCGTGGTTTTCTTCTCTCTTCTTCAAATACTCCTTGAAGAGTTCGAAGTAATCAAGTTTGTCCAGCTCTTCTTTGAACTCTTCCGGGCTTTCTCGAAGCACCTCCTCTATCTCTCTTTTTGACTTTCTTTCTATCTTCACCAGATTATCTATCTCTCCCATCAGGTCGGGAAGAATACCGAAGTCTTCTTCATAAACCACCCTCACGTAACCAGGAAAATTCCTGCAGAAATCCCTTATGCTTTTCAAGGCAGAGGTGTCTATCTTTTTGTAGTAGAGAGTTTTCAACGGAAGAGGGACAACGTCTATTCTTTCATACCTGGGCGGTTCTCCTCTTTTCAGCTCAACAAAGACCGCTCCCTTTTCGTCCGCTTCTTCTCCGAAATCTATCTTTATGAGAGAGCCAGGGTATATGGTGAGAGGTTGCTTCTGAATCTCTCGGAAACTATGAATGTGCCCGAGCGCAGCGTAATCAACCACCGACGGAATCAACGCTCTGTTTATAATGATCTCTCTTCCTTGCTCGATTCCAGCATAACCCGAGAGCCCTTCAACAGTGAAGTGACCCATGAAGATAGCGAAATCTTCCTTCTTCAGCGCTTCTTCGTAAAGTTTATTGAGTCTGGATTCGAGGAAGAACCGGAAGTCTCCCTCGTTTTTTCTCAAAGCTTCCGACTCGTCAGGATACGGGAAGGGGAGAATTCTCACCTTCTGGCCCCGTTTGGCTTCTACATCCACAGGTTCGAAAGACATGACAAAGGTTATGTCGCTCGAGATCGATGTTATGAAATTTCCAAAGAGTTTCAAGCCCTTCCAGTCGTGGTTTCCAGGAAGTACTACCACAGGCGCTGTTCTCATCATCCTCTTCAGATAATCCAGAAGATCGTGCAGAGCGACGACTGAGGGATTGTTCCTCGAGTGAAGAAGATCACCCGTTAAAAGAATCAGATCGACCCCTCTCTTTTCGGCTTCTTCGACTACTTTATCGAGCGCTTTCTTCAGTTCTTCACGTCTATCTACTGGACGCGAACTGGTCCACGAGGTGACACCGAGGTGCCAGTCGGACGTGTGGAGTATTCTGAGCTCCTTCAAATCAATCACCCGCCAGCTTTTTCCTGCATTCTTCCAGATAAAAACTGGCTATTTTCTTTATCTCCTCGTTGTCAGAGAGATTCAAAGCTTTCTCAAAGAAAACAAGGGCTTCTCCATAGTTGGCAGTCTCGAACAGATCCTTTCCTTCAGCGATGAGAGACCTGGCCTTCTTTTCTTTCAAAAGTTCCATTCCTTCTATTTTCAATCCCTCTTTCTTCACGTAGTTTTCAAAACTCTCGTAATCGGAGAAAATGTAAAGCTCGTATGCTTTCAACGTTTTTTCCATACGGGTGAGCTTCACGGCAAGATTTCTGTAGGAAAAATACGTGAGCATAAAAAGAACCGCGAAGACTGTCAGAATGATCACGTAGAATATGTCTCTCTTCACCTCACAATGGCCTCCTTGAGAACTTCCTGTATTTCACTACAGTAAACGATCTCCATCCCGTTCAGATATTCCTTCGGTATCTTTTCCACGTCTGGTCTGTTTCTCGAAGGAAGGATTACTTTTTTTATGCCGGCTCTCTTTGCCGCGAGCAATTTCTCTCTTATCCCTCCCACCGGGAGTATTTTACCCCTCAACGTGATCTCACCCGTCATGGCTACATCCCTTCTGACTTTTTTACCGGTGACGGCAGAGTACAGGGCCACCGTGATCGTTATGCCGGCGGAGGGGCCATCCTTTGGAACGGCTCCTTCTGGAACGTGGATGTGGATGTCGTTCTTCTCGAAGACCTCTCTGCATTCTTCTCCACACATCTTCCTGACCACACTGAGGGCTATTCTGGCAGATTCTTTCATCACGTCACCCATGTTTCCTGTTAAAATGAGATTGCCTTTTCCGGGGACCAGCAGACTCTCCACGATGAGAACACTTCCACCAACTGGAGTCCAGGCAAGGCCTGTAACTGCTCCCACTGTGTCTTCTTCCAAAATCTCCTCCTCCTTGAAAACAGGAGGTCCGAGAAGCTCTTCGATATCCTTAGTGGTTATTTTGAAAGACTTCTTCTCGCCCTTCACAAGACTTTTTCTTATCACCTTTTCTATGACTCTCTCGAGATTTCTCACACCCGCTTCTTTTGTGTACTCCCTGATGATCTTTTTGATCGCTCCAGGAGTAAACATCACCTTTGACAGGCCATAAGCCTGTGCAATCTTCGGTATTATGTAGTCCCTGGCTATGTGGTACTTCTCTGGATCCGAGTACCCTGGTATCTCTATGATCTCCATTCTGTCCCTCAGCGCGGGAGGAATGGTGTGAAGCACGTTCGCGGTTGTAATGAACAGCACCTGAGAGAGATCGAAGGGTACTTCGAGATAGTGATCGACGAAGTCCTTGTTCTGTTCGGGATCGAGAACTTCGAGCAGAGCAGACGCCGGATCACCCTGAAAACTGATTCCCATCTTGTCCACTTCGTCGAGCAGAATAACGGGATTCTTCGTTCCCAGCCTTCTTATGATCTGTATGATTCTTCCCGGAAGCGCCCCCACATAAGTACGCCTGTGTCCCTTTATTTCTGCCTCGTCTCTGAGGCCTCCAAGGGACATTCTTCCGAACTTTCTTCCCATCGCTTCTGCGATGGTTCTGCCCAGCGACGTTTTCCCCACTCCCGGAGGTCCCACAAGGCAGAGAATGGGAGCTTTGAGATTCTTTGAAAACTTCCTGGCCACGAGATACTCCAGTATTCTCTCCTTGACCTCTTCGAGCCCGTAATGGTTCTTATCCAGGATCTTCCCCGCTTCCTTTATGTCGAGTCTATCCTCGCTGGCAGCGCTCCATGGAAGGTTCAGAAGCCAGTCAAGATAGGTCCTGACAACCGTCGCCTCGGCACTGTAGGGCGACATCTTCTCGAGCCTTTGAATCTCTTTGTAAGCCTTTTCCTTCACGTAGTCTGGGTAATCACCTTTTTCTACCTTCTCGTAGAGCTCCTTGATCTCTAACTCCTCTTCCGCTCCGAGTTCTTCTTTTATAGCCCTGAGCTTTTCGCGGAGCACGTATTCTCTCTGGGTCTTCTCTATTCTGTCCTTCACCTTTTTCTCAATTTCTTCTTCTATCTCGAGAATCTCGATTTCTTTCACCAGTATTGAGAGTATCTTCTCGAGACGTTCAAGAGGATGAATCGTCTCGAGGAGTTCCTGCTTCGTCTCCAGAGGAACGGGAAGAATCGAAGCAACGAAGTCTGCGAGCTTGTCCGGATCCTGCATTTCTTTAAGGGTAACGAGCGTCTCCTGAGGAAACCTGTGGGTCAGGTTGAAATATCTGACTGCCTTGTCTTTGACGCTTCTCATAAGTGCTTCGAGTTTCTTCGTTTTTCTGTATTTCACCTTCAGTATTTTTATCTTCGTGAGGAAGAAAGGATCAGTCGAGACGAATTCCTCGATTTGAGCTCTCTCCAGCCCTTCCACGAGCACCTTGAACGTGTCATCTGGAAGCTTCATTATCTGAAGCACCTTCACAACCGTTCCCACTTTGTAGAGGTCTTCCGGTTCTGGTGTCTCAACGGATGGATCTTTCTGATTGACCACCAGAAGAAGTCTGTTGTACTTTTCCATGGCTTCTTCGAGTGCTATAAGAGAGCCGGTCCTTCCCACGTAGAAAGGAACAACGGTGTTTGGAAAAACTCCCATCCCGTTTCTCAAAGGAATACACGGCAAGCTGTCAGGTATCTCCAGTTCTTTTTCCTGCTGACTGGCGTATTTCTCAAGTATTTTGAAGCTCTTTTCGGTATCTTTCGATTTTTTCGGCAAGGAAGTTCACCTCCTCGGGTATAAGGATCTCCACGTTTCTGTGACTCTCGTCCGCTATCTCTATCTTCACCTTTATCGAGTCCTCAGGCCAGAATCCATCGAACAGATCTCCCCATTCTACCACCATGATTCCGTCTTCGTCCTCCAGTATGTCTTCAACATCGAGACTGAGAAAGTCTGAGTCCTGAAGTCTGTAAAGATCAAGGTGGTATATTGTTTTCAAACCTGGATAAACGTTCATGAGGGTGAAAGTTGGACTCTTCACCATTTTTTCATCGAGACCTATCGCTCTGATCATACCCTTCACAAACGTTGTTTTTCCAGCTCCGAGATTTCCGGAGAGTATCACCACCTCTCCGCCCTTGAGATTCCCAGTGAGAATTTTTGCGAGTCTTTTCAACTGCTCTTCGGTTAAATTTTTAAACCGCAAATGTCTCATTTTCTGTTCCCCCACAGTGTTGTACAATACATATTGAATCCCTCCGGAAGGAGACACAGCGAATGGTTTACGTGGGAACGAGCGGTTTTTCCTTTGAAGATTGGAAAGGAGTGGTGTACCCCGAACATCTGAAACCTTCCCAGTTTCTGAAGTACTACTGGGCGGTGCTCGGATTCAGAATAGTGGAACTCAATTTCACTTATTACACCCAACCATCGTGGCGCTCCTTTGTTCAGATGTTGAGAAAGACCCCTCCCGATTTCTATTTTACCGTAAAGACACCAGCAAGCGTCACGCACGTTCTCTGGAAAGAGGGAAAAGATCCAAAAGAGGACATGGAAAATTTCACACGTCAAATAGAGCCTCTAATAGAAGAACAAAGACTAAAGATGACTTTAGCACAGTTTCCATTCTCTTTCAAACTCTCCAGAAAAAACGTGGAATATCTTGAAAAATTGAGAGAAAGCTACCCGTACGAAATCGCTGTGGAGTTCAGACACTACTCCTGGGACAGAGAAGAAACATATGAATTCTTGAGAAATCATGGTATAACCTTTGTGGTGGTGGACGAACCAAAGCTTCCCGGATTGTTCCCCTATCGTCCCATCACGACAACTGATTACGCCTACTTCAGATTTCATGGAAGGAACGAAAGGTGGTTCGAAGCCGAAGGGGAAGAAAGGTACGATTACCTCTACAGTGAGGAAGAACTGAAAACTCTCTTTGAAGATGTTGTAGAACTTTCACGAAGAGTGAAGGAAACTTATGTCTTCTTCAACAACTGTTACAAAGGTCAGGCGGCGATGAACGCTTTGCAGTTTAAAAAGATGATGGAGGAGAGAGTGTGAACGCTCTGGATGAGATTCTCAGTGTTCTCGAAGCAACCCAGGAAGATCTCTTTGATCTTGTCGGAAAACACATACACCAGCTCAGAAAGAAGTATTCAGACGATGAAATAAACGAAGCGCTCCAGATGATACTGTTTGCCATGGAGATTTCTCAGAAACCCATAATTCACCGTGTTTTTGAAGATTATCCGAGAGAAAAAAGGATTTTCGTGGAGGAAGATCTGACCAGAGAGGAAATAGAACTCTTCCTGAAAGGGGAAATGAACGAGCTCGATCTTGAAAAGAGAAACTGGTTTTAAGAGGTGAAAGTATGAGAGCCCTCGTTCTCGCAGCGGGGAAGGGTACAAGGATGAAATCAAAGATACCAAAAGTGTTACACCCACTTTCTGGAAAGCCCATGATAGAGTGGGTGGTTGAAACAGCCGGGAAAGTAGCGCAGAAAGTTGGCGTTGTCCTCGGTTTTGAAGCGGAATTGGTCAGAAAAACTCTTCCGGAGTGGGTAGACGTCTTCGTTCAGGAAGAACAGCTGGGCACCGCACACGCTGTGATGTGTGCAAAAGATTTCATCGAACCCGGAGATGACGTTTTGATTCTCTACGGAGACGTTCCTCTCATAAGCGAAAACACCTTGAAAAGAATGATCGAAGAACACAGAAAAGGTGCGGATGTGACCATCTTGGTGGCTGACCTCGAAGACCCATCCGGGTACGGTAGAGTCATACAAGACGGGGACAAATACAGAATAATAGAGGACGCGGATCTGCCAGAAGAATTGAAGAGTGTAACAACGATCAACACCGGATTTTACGTGTTCTCCGGTGATTTTCTTTTAAGAGTACTACCGGAGATAAAAAATGAAAACGCAAAGGGAGAGTACTATCTCACGGACGCGGTCAATTTCGCCGAAAAAGTGAGGGTTGTGAAAACTGATGATCTGCTTGAAATAACAGGAGTGAACACCAGAAAGACTCTTGTCTGGCTCGAGGAACAGCTCAGAATGAGAAAAATAGAAGAGCTTTTGGAAAACGGTGTTACCATCTTAGATCCAGCCACCACTTACATTCACTACTCCGTCGAAATCGGTATGGACACTGTCATTCATCCTATGACTTTCATAGAAGGCAGAACCCGCGTGGGAGAAAACTGTGAAATAGGCCCCATGACGAGAATAGTCGACTGTGAAATAGGAAACAACGTGAAAATCACAAGATCTGAATGCTTCAAAAGTGTGATAGAAGACGATGTTTCCGTTGGTCCGTTTGCGAGGTTGAGAGAAGGAACGATTTTGAAGAAATCTTCAAAAATTGGAAACTTCGTTGAAATCAAAAAAAGTACAATTGGAGAGGGAACCAAAGCTCAACACCTCAGTTACATAGGGGACGCGTTCGTTGGAAAAAATGTGAACATAGGTGCAGGGACAATCACCTGTAATTACGATGGTAAGAAAAAGAATCCCACCTTCATTGAAGATGGAGCATTCATAGGAAGCAACTCATCTTTGGTGGCACCCGTTCGTATTGGAGAAGGAGCTCTGATAGGAGCGGGATCGGTAATAACAGAGGATGTTCCACCGTATTCCCTCGGTTTGGGTAGAGCGATGCAGGTTGTGAAAGAAGGTTGGGTATTGAAAAAGCGAAAGGAGGAATGATATGTCTTTCTCAAACGAAATGAAAGTTTTTTCTGGGAACGCCAACAGACCTCTGGCCGAGAAGATAGCGAACTATCTCAACCTTCAACTCGGTGACTGTGAGGTTGGAAGGTTCGCCGATGGAGAGATAAACGTCCGTATAAACGAAACGGTGAGAGGGCACGATATCTTTCTCATTCAGCCCACCTCACCTCCGGTGAACGAAAACCTCATGGAACTTCTCATAATGATCGACGCATTCAAACGAGCATCGGCCAACACCATTGCCGTCGTGATTCCCTACTACGGATACGCGAGACAGGATAGGAAGGCAAAGGGAAGGGATCCTATCAGTGCCAAGCTGGTTGCAAACCTCATCACCGTGGCCGGAGCAACCCGCGTTCTGACGGTGGATCTCCACGCGGAACAGATACAGGGGTTCTTCGACATTCCCGTTGACAATCTCTGGAGCTACCCCGTTTTCGCAGAGGAACTTCTAAAAAGAGAAAACATCGTTCCTGAGGAAACAGTGGTTGTGTCACCTGATGTGGGTGGTGTGAGAAGGGCAAGAAGAATGGCCGAAAGGTTGAAAACTTCTCTTGCAATTCTCGATAAAAGAAGACCAAGCGACAACGTCGCGGAAGTAGTCAACATAATAGGAGAGGTTAAAGATAAAGTGGTTATTATGTTCGATGATATAATAGATACTGCTCACTCTATGGTGAAAGGTGCAGAAGCACTGAAAAACGCGGGTGCAAAGAAGATCATAGCCTGTGCAACACACGGTGTTTTTTCCGATAGAGCTCTGGAAAGAATAGAGAATTCCCCGATAGACACCGTATACATAACCGACACGATATATCATGAGGATCTTCCAGAAAAGGTTAAGGTGATCTCGGTAGCAAATCTCATAGGAGAAGCCATCATGCGAATAAGGAAGCATCTGTCTGTGAGCACACTCTTCAGATGACAATGCGAAGACCTACGGGAGGGAGAAAAGATGGTAAGTCTGGAAGCAAGAGTGAGAGAAGTGAAGGGAAAAAGAGAAGCGAGGCGCCTCAGAAGGAGTGGAGAAGTACCAGCTGTAGTGTACGGACCAGCAACTGAACCTATACCCGTGAAAATCAAAAGATCGGTCCTCGAGAAGGTATTCCACACCATATCCGAAGCAACTCCCATTCAATTGATAATCAAAGACGATCAGGGAAACACGGTGGCGGAAAAAACCGTGTTTCTCAAGATGGTTCAGAGGGACAAGGTCTCCGAAACGGTCGTTCACCTCGACTTCTACGAACCGACAAAAGGCCACAGAATGAGAATCAATGTGCCTCTCAAGGTTGTTGGAAAACCCGTCGGTGTTGAAAAGGGCGGCTTCCTCGAAGTGTTCCACGAAGAGATACCCGTTGAGACCGATCCCGACAAAGTCCCACAGGAAATAGAAGTGGACGTCTCCTCTCTCGATCTCGGAGACGTGATTCATGCAAAAGATCTGAAACTCCCAGAAGGTGTCAAGTGCCTTCTCGAAGATGATGAAGCGGTTGTTTCCGTTCTCGTTCCGAAAGAAGTGGTGATTGAAGAGACCGCAGAAGCGGAAGAAGTTGCAGAACCTGAAGTTATAAAGAGAAAGGAAGAGGAATAACACATGGTTGTTGTTGGTCTGGGGAATCCAGGCCCACGTTATGCCTTCACCCGGCATAACGTGGGTTTTCTGTTTCTGGACTTTTTGAAAAATAAAGACTGGAAAACTGAAAAATATTTTGCATGGAGCAGAATCAAGCTGGCCGGAAACGACGTGGCGTTGGTGAAACCATTGACCTATATGAACCTCAGTGGTTTGGCGATGCCCCATGTTTTGAAATTCTTCAATGCCAGTCTTGATGATATAATAGTAGTGTACGATGACGTGAGTTTGAAACTCGGGAAGATCCGTATCAGGAAGAAAGGTTCCGACGGTGGACACAACGGTATGAAATCCATTATACAGGCGCTTGGAACACAGGAGATAAAACGTATAAGGGTAGGAATAGGCGATAAACCAGAAGGAATGGATCTTGTAGATTTCGTGCTGGGAGAATTCTCAGACGAGGAGTGGATTATACTTAACAAAGTGTTTGAAGTAATGAAAGAAGCCCTTGAGGTGATTCTCGTCGAAGGAATAGAAAAAGCAATGTCTATCTACAATTCCTTAGAGGTGAGAGTATGAAATGCTTGAAATGTGGCCATGAAACTTCAAAGTCATATAAAGTAGACTTCGACGGTGTGGAAAAAGAGATCGCATACTGTCAAAAGTGCTTGATGGATGTTTTGAAAGAGAGTGTTCCACTCAAAAAAACTCCATCTCCCTCAGAGGACTCGATGAGAAAAAAAAGGCATCTTTCCTTCGATGGAGAAATGGTGATTTTTGTGGAGACACCTTTGAGAATTCTGGAGGAAATGTTCGGAAAAATCTGGTCAGATCAGGAGAGAGAAAACTTTGAAAATGAAAGAAAAATCACTTTCCTCGAAAGAAAATTAAATGAGGCGATAAAGAACGAAGACTACAGGAAAGCCAATCGTTTGAAACAACTCATACTTCAAATCAAAAACAAAACAGTAAAATGAAAAGCCCCCGAAGGGGCTTTTCATCATCTCAGGTAATCGAACAGAGATTTCACTCCTCTCACTCCATCTGGTTTCTTTAGCGTGATGCTCCTTCCTGGTTCAAGGAACAGAAAATCATCCTCGGGTACTTCATCAGAGAGAATCTTGACACCAAAAGCTGGCTTCTTCGCAGTCAACTCTATGAGCTCTCCCATGTCCTCAAGCGAAATCTCTGGATCTGGAAGTTCCAGATCGCGCCACTTTCTGAAAACCCTGTAGTTCCTGTATTTAACCCCATCCACTTCTGCCTCGACGAAGAAGAAAAGATCATCGGGTAGCTCTACTCTATCAACAGAACTCACACCGTCTGCTGGGAGTACCGTTCTGTAAGTCTTTTCGAATACCTTTTCTCCCTTCTTCTCGTAGGCTGCAAGCCTGAGAGAGACTTCTTTTGTCTCCCTCAGATCGCTCACCATCAGAAGTTCTATTTTGTTGTCTCTCTTCTTCAAAACGGGTAGAACTTCAGCGAAGAATCTCCTCGCATAGTAGTAGAGGGCTTTGGGCCTCTTGAAGTAATCGACTGCGGACCAGCTGAAGACCGGCCAGCTGTCGTTGAGCTGCCAGAAGAGAGTACCGGCCGTTTTGTACTTCCTGCTTCGCCAGTGTTCAACACCGAACTTGATCGCCTCCGCCTGGTTGAGCTGGGACAGATACACAAAACTGTCGAAATCTTTACACTTCCCAAAATTCCCGAATATGAACCTGATCAATCTTTCCTGTCCTTCCACCTGTTTGTTGTGCTTCAGCATGACGGGATGGAATATCTCTCTTTCCTCGGGTTTTGAAAAGAACTCTATCGTCTCTGGATGGGGAGCACCCTGAAATCCAAACTCGCTGATGAATCTTCCGGTGTCTTTTTCGTAGTTTTCATAGTTCATCCAGCCACTCCACACATACCAAACGTGCCTGTCTCCTTCTTTTTCGCTGTTCGCCTTTTCACCGCCGTATGGACTGGACGGCCAATAGGGAGTGGATGGATCTTCTTCGGCACAGATCTTAGGAAAATCGAAGAGGTAGAGCCTGTTTCCGAGATTGATACCATCCACTTTTCTGGTCATATTTCCCCATTCATCGAATCCCCAGTTGTTTTCGTTGTTTCCACACCAGAGAACAATGGAAGGATGGTATCTGAGTTTTCTCACAATCTTTCTTGCCTCTTCGTTCGCGAGTTTTCTGAACCACGGAAGATGATCCGGATATTCAAGGCACGCGTACATGAAATCCTGCCACACCATGATACCGAGTTCATCACAGAGTCTGTAGAAGCTCTCTCTCGTAGATTCCTCCTCCCCAGACCCTGAGCATGTTCATATTGGCACTCCTTGCCATTTTGACGAGCTTTTCGTAATCTTCGTCTTTCAACCACGTGAGGATGTTTTCTGAGGGAATCCAGTTAGCACCCTTCGCGAAGACTTTCTCACCGTTGATCTCGAATATGAAAGTTTTTCCTTCTTCATCGGGCTCCTGAACGATTCTGACTCTTCTCAAACCGATTTTCTTTTCTTCTCTGTAGATTTCTCCATTCGAATCTTTCAATACGAAGGCGAAATCGTACAGGTACGGTTCCCCCACGTTCCACGGATACCATAGTTTCACATCTTCCAGGTGAAACACTCCATCGAAGAGTCTTTCTCCGTTCTTTTCAAGAACAGGAAACTCCCCTATCTTTTCACCGTTCACATAAACTTCCACACTGAGATTTCCTTCCCCGTATACAAAACCGTTCACCCTCACAAGGGCATCTTTTCCCTCAAGCTCCAGCAGATAAGCCGTTGAATCCTGAAGACGTGCCTTGTACACCTCGAGATAGACGGGTTTCCAAATACCGCTTGTGACCATTCTGGCACCCCAGTCCCATCCGTACGAATACTGGGCCTTTCTTATGTATCCTCTGATGGGATCTTCAGGACCGCCGAGGACCCCGTAGTTCTGCTCGAGAATTTTCGGAACTCTGATGGGAGATTTTATGTACACCTTCAGGTGATTCTTTTCTTTCAACACGTTCGTGACATCGAAGCGATACTCGATGAACATGTCTTCGGTGCTTCCAAGATAAACACCGTTCAGATAAACATCCGACAGCGTGTCGACACCTTCAAAAACGAGATCGACACGTTCCCCCTCTTCCACATCTTCTTTGAACTCGAACTCCCTCTCGTAGATCCACTCTCTGTCTTCTATTTCTTTGAAGAGATCTTCGTTCATCCCAACGTACGGGTGTGGAAGGAGGCCTTCTCTGACCAGGTCTGCCTGGACAACCCCTGGCACAGTCCCTTCAAACGAAAATCTCCCTTCGTTATCCCTAACACTCCAGAAACCGTTCAGGTCGATTCTTTTCACGTTATCACCTCCTCATGAATGTATATCACACTCTCTATGAAAAAACGAAATGGTAAAATTCAAAAGAGAGGTTAATTTTTCCGGAGGTGATCGAGGAGTGTACAGACCCGACCTGATCAGAAATATATGCATAATAGCACATATCGATCATGGAAAAACAACTCTGGTGGACAGGATTCTTGAAATCACGAACACGGTGGACAAGAGAAAAATGAGAGAGCAGTACCTGGACATGATGGATATAGAGAGAGAAAGAGGAATCACCATAAAGGCACAGCCTGTGAAGGTCATGTACACGGCAGAAGATGGAAACACCTACGAGATAAACATCATAGACACGCCGGGACATGTGGATTTTTCTTACGAAGTAGGAAGGAGCATGGCGGCCTGTGAAGGTGCTATCCTGCTTGTTGATGCAACGCAGGGAGTGGAAGCCCAAACGGTTGCCCACACCTACCTTGCCATAGAACATGATCTGGAGATAATTCCGGTGATCAACAAGATCGATCTTCCGAATGCAAACATTGAAGAAACTGCCCTCGAAATAAAGGACCTTCTCGGTGCAAGTGAAGACGAGATCTTGCTCGTCAGTGCCAAGGAAGGAACGGGTGTGAAAGAACTCCTCGAAGCCATCGTCAAAAGAGTTCCTCCTCCGAAGGGAGACATCAACGGTAAACTCAAGGCGCTTATATTCGACGCAAAATACGACAACTACAAGGGTGTGATCGTACACGTTCGTCTCTTCGACGGTCAGGTGAAGCCCGGCGATAAAATAATGACTTTCTCCAACAAAAAAGTCTACGAAGTCCAGGAAGTAGGAGTGTTTCTGCCGGAGATGAAACCGGTAGATTCACTCAGTGCAGGTGAAGTGGGATACATCATCGCAGGAATAAAAGAGGTGTCGGACGCGCGGGTGGGAGACACGATCACATCGGCGAACGATCCGGTGGATGAAGCTCTTCCAGGATACAGAGAGATAAAACCGATGGTCTTCGCCGGGATGTTTCCTGGGCTTCCCGAATACTACGAAGAACTCAGAAAAGCCCTTGAAAAGCTGAAACTCAACGATTCCGCGCTGTATTTCGAACCCACGGTGTCCCCAGCTATGGGTTTTGGCTTTCGATGTGGTTTTCTGGGACCCCTCCACATGGAAGTGGTGCGGGAAAGGATAGAGAGAGAATTCGATCTCGCAGTTATTCTCACCGCACCGAACGTCAGATACAAGGTGAAGCTCAGAAACGGTGAGGAAATAGAGATCACGGATCCTTCCAAATTTCCCGATGAAGGCGAGATACTGGAAGCGTACGAACCGTACGTTGATCTTTCGATCATAACACCGAGCGAATACATCGGAGCGATAATAAATCTCGTTCAAAATGAAAAGAGAGGGGAACTCAGAATAACCGAGAATGCAGGAAAAAACCGCGTCATTCTAAAATTCGACGCTCCACTTGCCGAGATAATATACGATTTCTTCGATAAGATGAAAGCGGTGAGCAGAGGCTATGCCTCCATGGATTACGAGTTCAAAGAGTACAGAAAGAGCGATCTGGTGAAGGTTACCATACTAGTAAACAAAGAACCAGTCGACGCACTGTCGTTCATAGCACATCGCTCGAAAGCGTACCAGATAGCTCGAAAGATGGTGGATAAACTGAAAGATTTGATTCCACGACACCAGTTCCAGATTCCCATCCAAGCTAAGGCTGACGGCAGAATAATAGCAAGAGCGGACATAAAAGCTCTCAGAAAAGACGTTCTGGCAAAATGTTACGGTGGAGATGTGACGAGGAAAATGAAACTCCTCGAAAAACAAAAAGAGGGTAAAAAGAAACTCAGGGAAATCGGACAGGTCACCATACCGCAGGAAGCGTTCCTGGCTCTTCTCAAAATAGGAGAGGAGGAAGAAAAGTGAGGCGCTCTTTGCTTCTCGTTGTTGTACTCCTGATGCTTTCTTCCTGTACGTTGATAAAAGTAGTGGTACCGCCGGAGGCCTATTCTCTGGATACAGCCATCTTCGTTCTGGAAACCAGAGATTACAGATTGTCGGATGTGAAGGAGATAGACAGTTATGGAGACGTGGAAATGAAGGGCAAAGTGGCGGTTTTTGAAACGGAGTATGGTCCTGTTTTCCTCTACGTCTACAAAGGCGAAGAAGCGAAGAAGATCTGGAAGAAATTGAACGGCAGAGCCGGGTTTGTTTCCATAAGAAGCGTTCTGGACCTGCCCAACATGGGAAAATTCTCCACAGTATCGAATGGAAAGAAGATCGTCGCCTGGTGGAGAAAAAACTGGCTTTTCATCGTCGAAGGGAAAAATGGTGTAGAAGAATTTGTGAAGCACGTTTATAGAGTCTATGAGGAGATGAAACAGTGATCGTTCTGGGGCACAGGGGGTACTCTGCGAAATACCTTGAAAACACCCTCGAAGCGTTTATGAAGGCGGTAGAGGCAGGGGCAAACGGTGTGGAGCTGGACGTGAGGCTGTCGAAAGATGGAGAAGTTGTTGTCTCACACGACGAAGATCTGAAAAGACTGTTCGGGATAGACGTGAAGATAAGAGATGCCACTGTGTCTGAGCTGAAAGAATTAACAGATGGAAAGATAACCACTTTGAAAGAAGTGTTCGAAAACGTTTCTGATGATAAAATCATTAACATCGAGATAAAAGAAAGGGAAGCGGCAGATGTCGTTCTGGAAATTTCGAAAAGAAGGAAGAATCTGATATTCTCTTCTTTCGATCTGGACCTGCTCGACGAGAAATTCAAGGGAACAAAATACGGCTATCTGATAGATGAAGAGAACTACGGAAGTATCGAAAACTTTGTCGAGAGAGTTGAAAAAGAACGTCCTTACTCGCTCCACGTACCGTACCAGGCGTTCGAATTAGAATACGCAGTAGAGGTTTTGAGAAGTTTCAGAAAAAAAGGAATCGTGATCTTTGTCTGGACGCTGAACGATCCGGAAATTTATCGAAAGATACGCAGAGAAATAGACGGGGTTATCACGGACGAAGTGGAACTCTTCGTGAAGTTGAGGTGAAAAGCTGTGGAGTACAAAAAGTTTGTGGAAACAAGAAGAGAGCTGAACGAGAAGGTGTTATCCCGTGGAACTCTGAACACGAAGAGATTCTTCAATCTCGACTCCGCCGTTTACAGGCCCGGGAAACTCGATGTAAAGACCAAAGAACTGATGGGGCTCGTAGCATCCACGGTTCTCAGGTGCGATGATTGTATAAGGTACCACCTTGTGAGGTGTGTTCAGGAAGGAGCGAGCGACGAAGAGATCTTCGAAGCCCTTGACATCGCCCTCGTGGTTGGTGGCTCTATCGTGATACCGCACTTGAGAAGAGCTGTGGGATTCCTTGAAGAGCTGAGGGAGATGGAGAAAAATGGCGAGACTATTTCTCTTTGATGGAACTGCTCTGGCCTACAGAGCGTACTATGCGCTCGATAGATCGCTTTCTACTTCCACCGGCATTCCCACAAACGCCACATACGGTGTGGCGAGGATGCTGGTGAGATTCATCAAAGACCATATCATTGTCGGAAAAGACTACGTTGCTGTGGCTTTCGACAAAAAAGCTGCCACCTTCAGACACAAGCTCCTCGAGACTTACAAGGCTCAAAGACCTAAGACGCCGGATCTCCTGATTCAGCAGCTTCCGTACATAAAGAAGCTGGTCGAAGCACTTGGAATGAAGGTGCTGGAGGTAGAAGGATACGAAGCGGACGATATAATTGCCACTCTGGCTGTGAAGGGGCTTCCGCTCTTTGATGAAATATTCATAGTGACCGGAGATAAAGACATGCTTCAGCTTGTGAACGAAAATATCAAGGTGTGGCGAATCATAAAAGGGATATCCGATCTGGAACTTTACGATGCGCAGAAGGTGAAGGAAAAATACGGTGTTGAACCCCAGCAGATCCCGGATCTTCTGGCTCTAACCGGAGATGAAATAGACAACATCCCCGGTGTAACTGGGATAGGTGAAAAGACTGCTGTTCAGCTTCTAGAGAAGTACAAAGACCTCGAAGACATACTGAATCATGTTCGCGAACTTCCTCAAAAGTTGAGAAAAGCCCTGCTTCGAGACAGAGAAAGCGCCGTTCTCAGCAAAAAGCTGGCGATTCTGGAAACAAACGTTCCCATTGAAATAAACTGGGAAGAACTCCGCTACCAGGGTTACGACAGAGAAAAACTCTTACCACTTTTGAAAGAACTGGAATTCGCATCCATCATGAAGGAACTTCAACTGTACGAGGAATCCGAACCCGTTGGATACAGAATAGTGAAAGACCTGGTGGAATTTGAAAAACTCATAGAGAAACTGAGAGAATCCCCTTCGTTCGCCATAGATCTTGAGACGTCTTCCCTCGATCCTTTCGACTGCGACATTGTCGGTATCTCTGTGTCTTTCAAACCAAAGGAAGCGTACTACATACCACTCCATCATAGAAACGCCCAGAACCTGGATGAAAAAGAAGTTCTGAAAAAGCTAAAAGAAATCCTGGAGGACCCCGGAGCAAAGATCGTTGGTCAGAATTTGAAATTCGATTACAAGGTGTTGATGGTAAAGGGTGTTGAACCTGTCCCTCCTCACTTCGACACGATGATAGCGGCTTACCTTCTTGAGCCGAACGAAAAGAAGTTCAATCTGGACGATCTCGCATTGAAATTTCTTGGATACAAAATGACCTCTTACCAGGAACTCATGTCCTTCTCTTCTCCGCTGTTTGGTTTCAGTTTTGCCGATGTTCCTGTAGAAAAAGCAGCGAACTATTCCTGTGAAGATGCAGACATCACCTACAGACTCTACAAGATCCTGAGCTTAAAACTCCACGAGGCAGATCTGGAGAACGTGTTCTACAAGATAGAAATGCCTCTTGTGAGCGTGCTTGCACGGATGGAACTGAACGGTGTGTACGTGGACACAGAGTTCCTGAAGAAACTCTCAGAAGAGTACGGAAAAAAACTCGAAGAACTGGCAGAGGAAATATACAGGATAGCTGGAGAGCCGTTCAACATAAACTCACCGAAGCAGGTTTCAAGGATCCTTTTTGAAAAACTCGGCATAAAACCACGTGGTAAAACGACGAAAACGGGAGACTACTCAACACGCATAGAAGTCCTCGAGGAACTTGCCGGTGAACACGAAATCATTCCTCTGATTCTCGAATACAGAAAGATACAGAAATTGAAATCAACCTACATAGACGCCCTCCCCAAGATGGTCAACCCAAAGACCGGAAGAATTCATGCTTCTTTCAATCAAACGGGGACTGCCACTGGAAGACTCAGCAGCAGCGATCCAAATCTTCAGAACCTCCCGACGAAAAGCGAAGAGGGAAAAGAAATCAGGAAAGCGATAGTTCCTCAGGATCCAAACTGGTGGATCGTCAGCGCCGACTACTCCCAGATAGAACTGAGGATTCTTGCCCATCTCAGTGGTGATGAGAATCTTTTGAGGGCATTCGAAGAGGGCATCGACGTCCACACTCTAACAGCTTCCAGAATATTCAACGTGAAACCCGAAGAAGTAACCGAAGAAATGCGCCGCGCTGGTAAAATGGTTAATTTTTCCATCATATACGGTGTAACACCTTACGGTCTGTCTGTGAGGCTTGGAGTACCTGTGAAAGAAGCAGAAAAGATGATCGTCAACTACTTCGTCCTCTACCCAAAGGTGCGCGATTACATTCAGAGGGTCGTATCGGAAGCGAAAGAAAAAGGCTATGTTAGAACGCTGTTTGGAAGAAAAAGAGACATACCACAGCTCATGGCCCGGGACAGGAACACACAGGCTGAAGGAGAACGAATTGCCATAAACACTCCCATACAGGGTACAGCAGCGGATATAATAAAGCTGGCTATGATAGAAATAGACAGGGAACTGAAAGAAAGAAAAATGAGATCGAAGATGATCATACAGGTCCACGACGAACTGGTTTTTGAAGTGCCCAATGAGGAAAAGGACGCGCTCGTCGAGCTGGTGAAAGACAGAATGACGAATGTGGTAAAGCTTTCAGTGCCGCTCGAAGTGGATGTAACCATCGGCAAAACATGGTCGTGAGGAGGTGTTATCTGTGGATGCAAGAATCGTGAACGCCCTCATTGGATCGGTTTATGAAACCATCAGAGATGTTCTGGGGATAGAGCCGAAAACAGGAAAACCCAGCACCGTATCACACATAGAGATTCCCCACTCGCTGGTAACCGTCATTGGAATAACAGGTGGAATAGAAGGCAGTCTGATCTATTCTTTTTCGTCGGAGACGGCACTGAAAGTTGTTTCCGCTATGATGGGTGGAATGGAATACAATCAACTCGATGAACTCGCTCTGAGCGCGATAGGAGAACTTGGAAACATGACAGCCGGGAAGCTGGCGATGAAACTCGAACACTTGGGAAAACATGTGGATATCACCCCGCCAACTGTGGTGAGTGGAAGAGATCTCAAAATAAAGAGTTTTGGTGTTATTTTGAAACTTCCGATCTCTGTCTTTTCGGAAGAGGATTTCGATCTTCATCTTTCAGTGAAGAGCGGAGGGTGATGCCTATTTCCAGAAATCTTTTCAGGGACTTTGGAAAATACAACATAGTCGTTATGTTCATAACGACTCTGGCTTCGAACATCGTTGTCGGTGCTTTGATCGGGTATTATCTGGACAAATGGACCTTCAAAAATGGGATTTTACTGTTTATTTTCATAATTTTAGGAATTGTTTCAGGTTTCTATAACGGTTTCAAAATTCTTTTGAAAGAAACTGAGAGGTATGATAAAAGTGAAAAGGTTAACGAAAAAGATGGCAGTGACGATAATGATAATGGGAATGGTTGAAGCACTCGTTTTTGGCTTGATAAGTGGCTTCGAAAAGAGCTGGAGCCCACTCCTTGGAAGTGCAGGAGCTGTACTGAATCTCTTTTCTTTGAAAAACGACATAGAAAAGATGGCTTCCAGGGGAACCACAAAGGGATGGGTCTTTGGATACTTGGGAAGATACACCTTCAGCGCGGCGCTTCTTCTTCTGGGTGGTCTTGTGTCTTTTGAAACTCTTCTGGGAGTTTTCTTTGGTTTGATGAATTTGAAGATAGTCTCTTTCATAGCCTGGAGGTGGACGGATTGAAGATCACGTTTTCAAAAAAAGAGAAAATATTTCTCGCTGTCTTCATTTCCCTCTACGTTCTCGTCGCCGTCTTGAACATCCAGCAGCTGAAACGGACACCCATGGAAGAGATCTTCGGTGGTCTCGGTAAAAGGTGGATTGTGGATATAAACGGCTTCAGGATCAATCCCATGACCATCATCGTTGGAACGGCTATAGCGATCTTTCTAATAGTGCTCGCGTACAGACTGAGAAAGTTCGAAATGATTCCAAACAGAAAGCAGGCTTTCATGGAGTCGATCCTCGAGATGTTTTACGAGATCGTTGACGAATCGATCCCAGATAAGCGATTCGTGAAACCCACTTTTGTAGTCGCAACCACACTTTTCCTCTTCATCACCATCTCGAACATAATAGGTGGAGCGGTGCCGGGCGTGAGTGTGGTCGCCGATGAAACTGGAGCTGTTCAGAAAGTAGTACTCTTCAACGACACCTGGCCGGCACCAACAGGAGATCTGAACACCGATCTCACCTACGCCGTCATGGTCCTCATCATCAGCCATGCTTTCGCCATAAAGTCCAAGGGATTCAAAGAGTGGCTGAAGTCCTGGTTCTATCCAAATCCGGTTATGTTCCCTATAAACCTCATCGGCGAACTGGCAAAACCCATCTCCCATTCTCTGAGGTTGTTTGGTAATATAGGAGGTGGAGCAATACTCGTTTACATCCTCTCTTACATGACGAAGTACTTCTTCGCTCCCATCATTTTCTGGGGATTCTTCGGTATCTTCGTTGGTCTGGTACAGGCGTTCGTGTTCAGTATGCTCGCAGTTGCATACATCAGTTCACAACTTTCGTAAGGAGGGGTCAAAGATGGAAAATCTTGGAGATCTCGCTCAGGGACTGGCGCTTCTTGGAAAATATCTCGGTGCAGGACTATGTATGGGAATAGGAGCCATCGGTCCTGGAATAGGAGAAGGTAACATAGGAGCCCACGCGATGGACGCCATGGCGAGACAACCTGAAATGGTCGGTACCATCACCACGAGGATGCTTCTTGCCGACGCCGTTGCCGAAACAACGGGTATATACTCTCTTCTCATAGCCTTCATGATCCTCCTCGTGGTGTGAGGAGGGGAGAACTTTGGGCTTTCTGGAGATAAACTGGACCTCAGCGGCAATGCTGATGCTCTTCGTTCTCATGGTGTATTTTCTAAACAAATTCCTCTACACACCGTTCATTGAGATGGCGGAGAAGAGAAGAAAAAAGGTGGAAGAGGACCTGAAAAGCGCTGAGCAACTGAAGGAAGAAGCCGAAAAGATGAGATCTGAAGCCGAGAGATTTCTCTCCGAAGCAAGGCAGAGAGCAGACGAAATCGTAGAAAGTGCCAGAAAAGAAGCCGAAGCGATTGTTGAAGAAGCTCGTGAAAAGGCAAAGAAAGAAGCGCAGAACATCGTAGAGTCCGCAAAAACACAGATAGAAGTTGAATACAAAAAGGCTCTGGAACAGGTTCAGGAAAGAGCAGCGGAACTCTCCGTGATACTCGCTACCAAGCTTCTCCAAAAGGTGTTTCAGGATGAAAGAGCAAGAAGAGAGTATCTCGTCAAAATCCTCAAAGAGGAGATAGAAAAGTCATGAGGTTCTCTGCGGTGGCGGGAAGGTACGCCAGAGCACTTTTAAACGTTGCAATAGAAAAAGAAAAAGAAGAGGAATACCTGAGATTCCTGGATCTTGTGTGCCAGATTTACGAATCAAGCAGGGAACTGTTTGACAATCCCATCTTGAAACCAGAAAAGAAGATTTCTCTCATAAAAGAGATAATGAAAAGTTTCGGCCAGGAAATGGATGAGTTTCAGGAACGATTTTTAACGCTCGTGTTTGAGAGAAAAAGACAGAAACTTCTGAGAAACATCAGGGATCTGTTCGAGTACGAGAAGATCCTGTCGGAGCAGAAAGTTCCGGCAAATCTATCGATAGCCCACAGCCCAGAAGATGAAGAACTTTCTCTCCTCAGAAAGTTCGTCAGAAAGTACGCTCTCAAGGATCCTGTTTTCGATATTTCCATCGACGAATCTCTCATAGCGGGTGCTCTCGTTGAATTCGAAGGATTCAGACTGGACACGACGGTTCAGGGCAGACTGAAAAGAATCGCCCGAGAAGCCCTCAAAAGGGGTGAGATGAGTTGAGGATAAATCCTGGAGAAATCACGAAGGTTCTCGAAGAGAAGATAAAAAGTTTCGAGGAGAAGATCGATCTCGAAGACACTGGTAAGGTCATCCAGGTTGGAGACGGTATAGCCCGTGCGTACGGGTTGAATAAAGTGATGGTGAGTGAGCTCGTGGAATTCGTCGAAACTGGAGTCAAAGGAGTCGCCTTCAATCTGGAAGAGGACAACGTTGGTATCATCATACTCGGTGAATACAAAGATATAAAAGAGGGTCACACCGTCAGAAGATTGAAAAGGATCATAGAAGTACCGGTTGGAGAAGAGCTCCTCGGTAGGGTGGTCAATCCGCTCGGAGAACCGCTCGATGGAAAGGGCCCAATAAACGCAAAGAACTTCAGACCGATAGAAATAAAAGCCCCCGGTGTCATCTACAGGAAACCCGTCGATACACCTCTCCAGACAGGAATAAAGGCGATCGACTCCATGATTCCCATCGGGAGAGGCCAAAGAGAGCTGATCATAGGAGATAGGCAGACGGGAAAAACGGCCATCGCTATAGACACCATCATCAACCAGAAAGGACAGGGTGTGTACTGCATTTACGTGGCGATAGGTCAGAAAAAGTCCGCTATTGCAAGGATCATCGATAAACTCAGACAGTACGGAGCCATGGAGTACACAACGGTGGTTGTGGCCTCCGCTTCCGACCCGGCATCTCTCCAGTACATAGCACCGTACGCGGGCTGTGCCATGGGAGAGTACTTCGCATATTCCGGAAGGGATGCCCTCGTGGTCTATGACGATCTTTCGAAGCACGCCGTCGCCTACAGACAGCTCTCACTTCTCATGAGAAGGCCCCCGGGAAGAGAGGCTTATCCTGGGGACATCTTCTATCTACACTCCAGACTCCTTGAGAGGGCCGTCAGACTGAACGACAAACTCGGTGGAGGATCCCTCACGGCTCTACCCATCGTTGAAACTCAGGCGAACGATATATCCGCCTACATTCCAACGAACGTGATATCCATCACTGACGGTCAGATATACCTCGAGCCCGGATTGTTCTACGCCGGTCAGAGACCTGCTATCAACGTTGGTCTGTCCGTTTCCAGGGTTGGAGGATCTGCGCAGATAAAAGCAATGAAGCAGGTCGCCGGTATGTTGAGAATTGATCTTGCACAGTACAGAGAACTCGAAACGTTCGCTCAGTTTGCCACAGAACTGGATCCAGCTACCAGAGCCCAGATCATAAGAGGACAGAGGCTCATGGAACTTCTGAAACAGGAACAGTACAGTCCTATGCCCGTTGAAGAGCAGGTCGTCGTTCTCTTCGCAGGTGTCAGGGGATACCTCGATGATCTCCCGGTGGAAGAAGTCAGAAGATTCGAGAAGGAATTTCTCAGATTTATGCACGAAAAGCACCAGGATATCCTCGACGACATAAAGACGAAGAAAGAACTGACTTCGGAAACGGAGGAAAAACTCAAGAAAGCCATTGAAGAATTCAAAACCACTTTCAGGGTGTGATGTGCAATGAGTAGAGGTCGAATGCTACAGATAAAGAGAAAGATAAACGCAACACAATCACTGATGAAGATCACGCGCGCTATGGAGATGGTAGCGCGCGCAAAGGTGAGAAAAATAGAGTCGGAGTATCAAAAATTCAAGCCCTTCTACGACGAAGTGAAAAGATTGTGGGCGCTGGTTCCAGCGGAATCTCTCGATCCGATCTTTTTTGAAGAAGGGAACAGAGACCTGATCGTGGTGATAACAAGCGATATGGGACTGTGTGGTTCCTTCAACAGTGAAATCTTGAGAGAGGCAGAAAGAGTGATCTCCGAATCCAGGGATCCACACCTCATACTCGTAGGTCTCAAAGCCATAAACCATTTCAAGGACGGAAAAGTGTTGAAAATGTACGACAGATTCTACGAAATACCCGACTTTAGAAACGGCTCTACGATCGTGGAAGATATTCTCAATTTTCTCGATGGGAAACCCGCGAGAGTCAGAGTGATTTTCAGCCGATTCAAAAACGTTCTTATACAGAGGCCAGAAGTGCACGAACTTCTTCCCATCAAAAAGGAAGAAAAAAAGAGAGAAGACTTCGAATACGAACCACGCCTAGAGCAAATTGCTCCGCTGATCTTTCATTACTATCTCTCGGCCACACTCATGGAACTCATGTTTCAGACGAAGATAGGAGAATACTACGCAAGACAGAACGCCATGAAGAACGCCACAGACAACGCCCAGGAAGTGATCAGGGAGCTGACACTGGCGTACAACAAAGCGCGTCAGGCTTCGATCACCCAGGAACTCATAGAGATCGTTACGGGAGCAGAAGCTCTGAAGGAAATAGAAAAATGAGGTGATATGGCATGGCAAAGGGTTCGAAAGGATTCATTGTGAGTATTATGGGACCTGTTGTGGACGTGAAATTTCCCGAAGAGGAACTCCCGGATATATACAACGCCCTCGAAGTTGTAAATCCCCAAACGGGGCAGAAGGTAGTGCTCGAGGTGGAGCAGCTCATCGGCGATGGAGTTGTTAGAACGGTGGCTATGGATTCAACAGACGGTTTAACCAAAGGTCTGGAAGTGGTAGATACAGGAGCTCCCATAACAGCACCTGTGGGGAAAGAAGTCCTTGGAAGGATCCTGAACGTGATAGGTGAACCTGTCGACGAAGCAGGAGAAATAAAAGCCAAAGAAAGATGGCCCATTCACAGACCAGCCCCTGAGCTTGTGGAACAATCCACAGAGATAGAAATCCTCGAGACCGGTATAAAGGTGATCGATCTTCTCGCTCCGTTCCCAAAGGGCGGAAAGATCGGTTTCTTCGGAGGAGCGGGCGTTGGAAAGACCGTGCTCGTTATGGAACTCATCAGAAACATCGCAATAGAACACAAGGGATTTTCAGTGTTCGCAGGTGTCGGGGAGAGAACAAGAGAAGGTAACGAACTCTGGCTCGAAATGCAGGAAAGCGGAGTTCTTGGAAACACCGTTCTCGTTTTTGGCCAGATGAACGAGCCCCCGGGAGCAAGGTTCAGAGTGGCTCTTACCGCCCTCACCATCGCTGAGTACTTCAGAGACGTAGAAGGAAGAGACGTTCTTCTCTTCATAGACAACATATTCAGGTTTGTCCAAGCTGGAAGTGAAGTCTCGGCACTTCTCGGAAGAATGCCGTCTGCTGTGGGATATCAGCCCACCCTCGCAACCGATATGGGAGAACTTCAGGAGAGAATCACTTCGACGAGGAGAGGTTCCATCACATCCGTTCAGGCCATATACGTTCCTGCGGACGACATAACCGACCCGGCACCGGCAACCACCTTCGCCCATCTTGATGCCACTGTGGTTCTGTCACGAAGAATAGCAGAACTTGGACTTTACCCGGCGGTTGATCCTCTCGACTCCTCCTCGAAAATTCTGGATCCAGCGATCGTTGGAAGAGAGCATTACGAAGTGGCAAGAGGTGTTCAGGAAGTTCTTCAGAGATACAAGGACCTTCAGGATATTATCGCCATACTCGGTGTGGAGGAACTCTCTCCGGAAGACAAACTTGTGGTTCACCGTGCCAGAAGAATTCAAAGGTTCCTCAGCCAGCCGTTCCACGTAGCAGAAAGGTTCACAGGTCGTCCTGGAAGATACGTACCCATTGAAGAAACAATTAGAGGATTCAAGGAGATTCTCGACGGAAAACTCGACGATGTACCTGAACAGGCGTTTCTCATGGCCGGAAACATCGACGAAGTTAAAGAAAGAGCAAAAGAAATGAGGAGTTGAAAATGTGAAGGTAAAAATCGTTACACCCTATGGGATCGTGTACGACAGAGAAAGCGACTTCATTTCTTTCAGAACGGTGGAAGGATCCATGGGAATCCTCCCCAGGAGGGCTCCCATAGTAACCCAGCTCTCCGTGTGCGATGTAAAAATAAAATCGGGTGATGATGAATACCATCTGAAAGTTGCGGGTGGTTTTTTGCTCTGCGATGGAAAAGATGTGATCATAATCACGGAAGAAGCCGGAAGAGAAGAAGACATCTCCCCTGATAGATTCATGGAAGCAAGGGAAAGAGTGGAAAGGGTGAGACGATTCTTCCAGTCTTCGTTATAGACAGCGCTGTCACAGTTGGCAATTGGGAACTTCCGTTTCCTGTAAGAACGATCGGTATAAAGGTCTACATCGACGATAAAGAGTACACAGACGACGTAGACATCGATAAAGAAGCTTTTTACAGTCTTTTTGGAAAGGCAAAAAACTTCAGAACAGCCGTCCCCTCTCCGCTTGAAATGGAGAGGGTGCTTCGTGATATAATTTCTGAAGGTTGTACCCGTATATACTGCGTTCACCTTTCTTCAAAGCTGAGTGCTTTCTATAACGTTGATGAAGAGCGTAACCGAACGTCTAAAAGAAAAGTTCCCATCGGTGACATTCAGGGTTATTGACACCAGACAAGTTTCAATAGGTGCAGGATATGTTCTTCTAAAGTTGATGGAATCGGTGAAAGACGGCAGAGAGGATCTTGAAAGAGTTGTTCAGGAAGCAAACGAAAGAATAAAGATCCGCTTCTCAGTGCTGGAATTCGATTATCTCATGAAGAGTGGAAGGGTAAAAGCGATAACAGGAATGCTCGGGAATCTCATAAAGATACATCCCATTCTGAGCATTGAAGATGGAGAACTCAGAGTGGTAGCGAAAAAACGTGGTTTAAAGAATGTTGTAGAGAAAATTGTTCAGGACCTGAAAATAGACGGAAGAAAAATGCTGGGACTTGTTTATGCCGGGGAAGAAATGAAGGAGATCGTTCTTGAAATAGAAGAAAAACTGAAAGACGAACACATCGAAAGGGTGGACATCGTGAGATTGCCTCCCACCCTTGCTGTTCATTCTGGTCCCAAGATGTTCGGAGCAGGTGTATTCATACTGTAAGGGAGGTGCTTTTATGGAGTACAGGATAACGGGAAAGGGTGTAGAAATTTCCGAAGCCATCAAAAATTATCTGGAAAAAAGGCTCGATAAAATTGACAGGGTGATTTACGATGATGACCTCGTTTCCTTCAACGTTAGAATAGAAAAAGATGGTAAGAATCAATATGTGGTTAAGTTCAATATGAATCTGAAAGGGAACATCATCAATGTAGAAGAAAGACACCCGGATATTTACACCGCGATAGATTTTGCCTCGGATGCTCTAGAAAAACAGGTGAAAAGATTGAAAGAGAGGCTGAAGAACCACCCTCATAGAAGTTCTGCACTCGTTGAAACTCCTCTTGAAGAGCCAGGTGAATTTTCCCCATCTGACAAGGTCTCTTCTGTAAAAAGAGTTTCTCTTCTCAACCTCGATCTCGATGAAGCAGTTATGCAGATGGATGAGTTGAACCATCGATTCCTCGTTTTCAGAAACGTCAATACTGGCGAAATAAATCTCCTCTACAGGGACGAAAACGGAGACATTCATCTCATCGAGATGGCAGAGTAAACCGGAGGTGTCAAGGATATAAGAGAATTTCTCCTTAATGTTCAATCAGACAGTCTGTCCTACGCTGTAATGAACGATGGAGAACTCGAAGAGATCTTTTTCGATGAGATAGAAACGATCGCAGGGAAAATTTACCTTGGAAGGATCGAAAAAATTGTACCAGGACTCGAAGCAGCCTTCGTGAAAATTGGAAAGGGCAGGAACGCCTTTTTGAAACTCAGCGAGATTAATGAAGCCTACAGGAAAACTGTTCTGAAAGGACAAGAAGTAAAAGAAGGCCAGAAGATACTCGTACAGGTGAAAAAGGATGCTTCGGGAAAAAAAGGACCTCAGGTAACACCCCAGATAGGGATAGCCGACAGATTCGTTGTCATATTTCCTTTCAAAAAAGTGATAGGTGTTTCAAGAAAGATAGAAGATGCTTCAGAAAGACGCAGATTGAGAACCATAGCCTTTTCTCTGAGAAAAAAATACGGTGTCGGTGTAATAATGAGGACAGCAGCGGAAGGTGTGGACGAAGAGGAGATCATAAAGAATTTCGAAAGGGCATTAGAAAAATGGAACCAGGTACTTCAAAAGTTCAGAAGATCGAGAAAACCGAAGTTGCTATACGAAGAAGATCCTGTAGAACAGATCATCAAAGAAAAGGTGAATTCGAAGATAGACAAATTGATTTACAACGACAGATCACTCCTTGAGACCTTACAGAAATATCTTCAAAATCTTCCGAAAAAACCGGAGATCGAGTACGTAGAAGGTGACCTGTTTGAAAAGTTTTCCGTTTACGAACGTTTGAAAAAACTTCTCTCCCGCACTGTTCCATTGAAAAGCGGAGGAAACATCGTCATAGATCGAACAGAAGCGCTCACCGTTATAGATGTAAACTCGGAAAGCTACACAGACGCTGAAAACCAGGAGGAACTCGCTTTGAAAACGAACATGGAGGCCATCGAAGAAATCGTTCGTCAGTTGATACTCAGAAACATTGGAGGAATCGTGGTAATAGATTTCATAAAGCAGAAAGATCCGAAGAGTTATGAAAAGCTTCTTTCACGATTCAAAGAGGTTGCAAAAAGAGACGGAACAAGAATCGAAATCTTTGGATTCACAAATCTTGGGCTTCTGGAAATAACAAGAAAAAGAACGACAAGACCTCTGGATACACTTCTTTTCACCCGGTGCCCCGTGTGTTCGGGAACGGGAAAAGTACTTTCTCAAAAGATTCTGCTTAAGAGAATCAGAGAAGATTTGAAAAAATTGAAAGATTTTGAGGAAGTAACATTGAAAGTTCATCCGAACATGTCAGGATACTTCAAAAAGGAAGATTTAGAAAAGCTTCAAAAGGAATTCAAAGTAAAACTAAACCTGGATTATGGCTGGCACGATCCAAATTCTTACGAGATCAAGGCGAAGACCAAGAAAGGAGGAAAGTGACATGGAAATATCCATGGACCTAATCAAAAAGCTCAGAGAAATGACAGGTGCAGGTATTCTGGATTGTAAAAAAGCCCTCGAAGAAGCCAACGGTGATATGGAAAAAGCGGTGGAGATTCTCAGAAAAAAGGGTGCTGCAACAGCTGAAAAGAAAGCTGGAAGAACTACCAAAGAAGGAATCATCGTTGCATACGTTCACTTCAACGGAAGAATAGGTGTTCTGCTCGAGATGAACTGTGAAACGGACTTCGTGGCCAGAACCGATGAGTTCAAAGAACTCGCTTACAACCTCGCAAAACAGGTTGCTGCAATGAAACCTCTGTACGTCAGAAGAGAGGACGTTCCGGCAGAAGTCATAGAAAAAGAGAAAGAAATCTACAGAGCTCAGATAAAAGATAAACCTGAAAACATCGTGGAAAAGATCGTAGAAGGAAAGCTCGAGAAATTCTTTGAACAGGTGTGTCTCTACGAACAGACTTACATATTCGACGATACAAAAAAGGTGAAAGATCTCATAAACGAACTGATAGCGAAAACAGGTGAAAACATAAGAGTTTCAAGGTTCACAAGATACGAGATAGGAGAGGGCTATGAAGATTGATCAACGACACACATAAGCGAGGGTGAGCGAAAAGCTCACCCTTTTTTTGGAGGTATGGATCATGAGAGTACTGGTGAAGCTGAGTGGGGAAGCACTCTCGGGAGAAGGAGGCAGAGGGTTCGATCCAGAAAGAGTGAACTACATAGTCAACGAGATTAAAAGCGCCATTGAAGAAGGTTTCAAAATAGGTATCGTTGTGGGAGCAGGGAATCTCTTCAGGGGTGTCGAGCTGAAGAATCTCACCATGACAAGGGCCGATCAGATCGGTCTTCTCGGAACCGTGATGAATTCCGTATATTTGAAAGACATCTTCGAAAGATCCGGATTGAAAGCTCGAATTTATTCACAGATAGTGAATCTTCCGGATGTGGAAAGGGTGAACTACGATTCTATAGAATCTGCCCTAAGAGAAAACAGCATTCTGATCTTCGCTGGAGGTACGAGCAATCCATTTTTCACAACGGACACGGCAGCCGTTCTGAGAGCCCAGGAGATGAAAGCAAAACTGGTGGTGAAAGCCACAAAAGTGGATGGTGTGTACGATAAAGACCCAAAGAAATTTCCCGATGCTAAGAAGATCCCTCATCTCACGTTCTCAGAAGCGATGAAAATGGGGCTCAAGGTCATGGACGCCGAAGCCTTCGCACTGTGTAAGAAGCTTGGGATCACAGTGAAGGTGATCAATTTCTTCGAACCAGGAACTCTTCTGAAAGCGCTGAAGGGAGAAGACGTGGGAAGCACCGTTGTTCCAGATTAATCCACGTATTTCCCCTTTGTTTCTCTTCCAAACATCAGAACGATCACACCGGCAAACATTGCCATCGCGGAGATCCATGCGAGGGTTTCCGCGATGCTTTTTCCTTTCTCCATCATGAAGCCTGTGTAGTAAGGAGCTATTATACCCGCTATCCTTGCCCATACTCCCGCTGCTCCGTTTCCAGTCCCCCTGAGCGACGTGGGATACAGCTCCGGTGTGTAAGCGTAGACCAGTCCCCACACTCCAAGACAGAAGAAAGAAAGGACCAAAGCAGCTGCAAGAAGCGAAGCATCTCCTCTCACGTTGGCCCACAGCAGAGCGGCAAGTCCTGTTCCTATGAAGTAAACACCAAGAGAAGCCTTTCTTCCCCATTTTTCTATGAAGTAGGCTGCCGAAAGGTACCCGGGAAGCTGTGCCACCATCATGTAGAATGTGAACCAGGAAGATTTGACAACACTCACACCCAGCGAGGAGAAGATCCTGGGAGCCCAGGTGAACAGAGCGTAATACACGAAGCTCACAACGAACCACGCTATCCAGATCACAACTGTGTCTTTCAAATGTTCCCTCTTCAAAAGAGCCAGGATGGGAACTTTCTCTTTTTTTGGAAGCTCCACCTCTTCCTCCACTCTTTTACCCAGAGACCTCTCCAGCGCTTCTTTTCCACCCTTCAAAAACGCGTACTTTGGGGTTTCGGGCATCCTAAGAAACACCGGAACAAAAAGGTACCCGATGGAGAAGATCCAGAAGACCCATCTCCAGTTCGGGAGAACATTCACTGCGAAGAGTCCTATCAGTATACTCCCAACCGCCCAGCTCGACTCCAGAAGCACAAGATACCTTCCCCTGAGTCTGATACTCGTGAATTCTGCAAGATACGCGTTGAACGAAGGCATCAAGCCTCCATACCCAAAACCCGAAAGGCCTCTCAGAACTAAAAGAGTTTCGAACGATGAGGAAAAGCCGGACAGAAAAGTGAAGGTGATCGTTACGATGAAAAAGAACAGATTGGAAACTTTCCTTCCAAGAAGGTCAGCCACGAACCCCACAGAAAGCGCTCCAAAAAGCATTCCAAGGAAGGTAGCACTTGCTATGGTAGCTCCCTGAGTAGAGGTGAGATTCCATTCCTTTATCACGTAAGGAAGCACAAAAGAAAGAAGCATAACACCGGCAGCATCGAACATCCAGGCGATAGAAGTGAGGATGAGAAACCTTCTCTGAGTTTTTCTGTCCACGTATTTTTCAACTATTTCGTCTATTCTCATCTTTTATCCCTCCTCTATCAGGAAACCTTTTTTCTTCAGCTCTCTCATGATTCTTTCCATTGTTTCTTCATCCGGTGCCTCTATGGTGTGAAGATGAACTCCTCCAGAGAGAGTTAAGAGAGGTTCTGTCTTTGCCATCTCCATCAAGTTTACAAATTTCAAGACCTCTTCCTCGGAGGAAACATCGATGATACCTCTTATTTCACCGTAAACCGGATGTTCCACAATCACATCGACTATTCTTCCACCGTTTCTCACCACACAGAGTAATTCTTCTTTTATCTCTTCTGGCGCGTGCTTCACAGCTACAAGCCTCGAGACTCCAGACTTTCCACCCGCAAGCACGTATCCCCTTGGCGTGGCCACGATGTTGTAACCAAGACTTCTCAAGTAGGCGATATCCTGAACGATCACCTGCCTGCTCACACTGAGTTCTTCTGCCAGCTGAGCTCCACTGACAGGTTCTTTTGATCTCTCGAGAATCCTTACGATGGACTTCAATCTTTCCTGTCTAACGGTTTTCATGTGCATCACCCGAGCATATTTTACACCTGCTGTAAAGAAATGCCAAGATTTCTGAGAAAGTTCGCTGTCTCGGCGGGAACTACTTTCTTGAGATCTTCCCAGCTTCTGAAGGGACGATTCAGAATGATCTTTCTGGCGAGGGCGTTTCCGATTCCGGGTATCGCTGTGAGTTCTTCCAGTGACATGGAGTTTATGAAGGAAGGGTAAGGCAGGGCAGTCACCGATCGTTCGCCGTGGGAAACCACAACCACGTCCAGCACACCACTGTGATTTCCTGGAATGCCGACGAGTATCGGATAACTCCCTAGCTGTCTTCCAAAAGAGATTTTTCCTTCTCTGTACTCAACTATCACCTTTTTTAGAACAGTGCCGGCAGGGAAGACTCTCTTCAGCATTTCACGATCTATCTCTTCCCTTATCCTTCTTTTCCACTGATCATGAAGATAACTTTTGATTCTGTGCTTTTTATTCTTTAAATACTCGTATACCGGAGTTCCCGGATAAGCGAGAAGTTTTCTGATGTTTATCCTTCTCAGAAGATAACCTTCATCGAGAATGCGCTTCAGATATGAATAATTCTTTTTGAGGGTTTCTTCCGTTTCCCCCGGAAGACCAAAGATCAGATTCACACCGGGAAGGAGTTTTGGTATTCCATCCACCCGCACTCCACCTATCTCGTTCACAACAGCGATGGCTTTCAAAAACTCTTCCGGCGAACCCTGAACGTTGTTCTTCTTCAGGACATTTTCGTCGAAGGACTCCACTCCAAAGGAGAACACATCGCCTGGTGTGTTGTATCTGACAATGGTTTCAACTATCTTTCTACATTCCTTTTCGTATGTAACAAGGTAGGATGGGTTGGCGTTATCCGTGTGGAGAACTTCCAGATGAGGAGCTACTTCTCTGGTACCCGAATACAACTCCTCCAGGATCTCCGGAGAGGGCTTCCCTCCGTTCCTGTCAGATCCAAACGCCAGAATATTCGCAGCCCTTCCGAAGCGAAATGCTCTGCATCCAGCTCTGTAGAGGGACTCTATCTCTTTCAGTATGGCCTGTACATCTCGAGATTTCAACCTTCCATGGAGAAGCGGTTCTGTGCAAAAAGAACAGAACGTTCTTCTTTCACAACCTCTCGAGACTTCTATTTCGCATATGACATGCGGAAAGTTCGGATGTTTCTCAAGGACAACGGCCCCATAAGGTGCCACCGCATCGATCAGCTCATAATCGCTTTTTGCCTCTGGATCGGGTACACCCTGAAAATAGGAGACTACAAAAGCCTCCATATCTCCACTCACCAGATAATCCGCCTGTATGTCAAATCGTCTTGCCACAGATCCCCCTCTGAGTGAATATCCCCCAACTATTGGACCACCCACTATTTTTATGGGTCTTCTTGCGATGCTGAGAATCCTCTGAAGCTCTGAAAGGGTGAGAGGTGTTCCGCCCTTGTATCGACCTGGCACGGTGATTCCACCAAAAACAAAAAGAAAATCGTATTCGTTCGCAATTTCCCAGAGTGATTCCTTTCTCATTTTGTCTATGGTGACATAATCGACTTCTACATCATGAACCACAAGTGCACCTGCGAGGTACCTGACGTACGGACTCACATAAGGTGGGACACCAAAGGCGGCGGGCTCGTCTATGTAACCGTCCACTATGAGCGCTCTCATTGTCCAAGAATCACCTTTATCTCCTCAAGAGTTTTTTCATCGGCAACGATGGCTATCTTGAGTCCGTTGATGTTGACTTGTAAACCACCCTTTGGAAGGTCGTTTCCTATGAATATCTCTACTTTTTGACCGTTTTTGTAGATACCCTCTATCTCGAGCCCCGATGTTCCTTCTCTGATTATGAGGAAACGAAAGTTACTCAGGATGTCAACCAGTTCTTTTGGAAATTCCACTCCAGAGTCCACAAGAGTGTAGTCTTTCAAAATTTCATTCTTATCGGCAGAAAGCGGTTTCACTTCTTCGTAGATCAGCTTGCTCTTCGTGTCCATGTAGTTTCTTTCGATCTCTTTTGGGAATCCATCGGATGAGAGAAGCACGCGGTATTCTCCCGTGTCATGAATGTATATCTCGTACCCTTCGTTTGTTTCTTCAATTTTCAGATCTCTTCCCTGCAGAATCTCCTTGAAGGCAAGATCCTCAAGATCGAGAATGAGCATGGGAGATCTCTTCAAGGTGGTACCGGATCCCATGTAACAGCTCTGACCCAGTCTCACCCAGTTCACACTGACGGGTTCGTGTACCAGAACCATCTTGTCCGCTCCCCACTTGTACACCTCTTCGTATCTGAAACGGCTTTTCAAACCAATTTCAACCATTATCCTCTTCGCGTAATAGTTCGCGTACATCCACTTTTCCACGATTTCAGGTAGTGCAAAAATCGTAGCTGCGAGGAAAAACAAAACTACCAGAACGTACTTTTTCACACTATCACCATCCATCGCTCACTACTTCCACTGTTTTTATGTAATCTATTAACTCTTTAACAACAGGATTTTGTTTTTGAACAACTTTTCGAGACGGAGAGACAGGGAAAATGTCGAGGACTACAGAAAGAAGCAGCAGGGAAACTGCGATCCCAGCGAAAACTGTTGAAAGGACGAGTTTCTTTCGCCTTTTTTTCAGGATCTTCCTCATCAGACGTTCACTTGGAACGTACTCGCATCGTATTCTGTAGAGAGTGATAGCCTCCCTGTAAACTCGGTAATCTCTGAGGAGTTCCTCAGGAAGCCCCTCTATGGGCTCTTCACCGTCAAGAATCCTGTTCAATCTGTCATCTTTCAACAGTTTCACCCTCTTTCAACAAGTTTCCCAGCCTCTTTCTTGCGTAGTGAAGACGGCTTTTTACAGTTCCAACAGGTTTTTGCAAAACGGACGCTATTTCTTCATAGCTCAACCCGTCTATATCCCTCAGTTTTATGAGCAGCCTGTCCTCCGGTGAGAGCTTTTCCAGAGCCTTTTGAACCCTCTCAGCGGTGATTGAGCGAAGCACTTCATCGAGTACGTTCTCTTTCGCTTCTGGCTGGATATAGATTTCTTCCTCGTTGTCTTTCTCCTGAAAATCTGTCAAAAACTCGTTTCTCTTCTTGTACTTCTGAAGGTAGTCCTTACAGACATTCACGGCTATCCTGTAGATCCACGTAGAGAGCTTCGAATCACCTCTGAATTTCTTTATCCCTTTGAAAATCCTCAAAAACACATCCTGAACGACATCATCCACATCGTCGGTGTTCAAAAAGCTCTTTGCTATACTCCCTATTTTTGGAGCGAATTCTCTGTATAGAACCTCGTATGCCCAGTCTTCTTTCCTTTTGAGGGCTTCGACGAGTTTTTTTTCGTTCAAAACCGTTTCCTCCTCGTATTAAGACTTTCCCCTCAGATTGAGGGTTCATACACCTTCTCCACGAATGGAGAAGTCATAGCCTTCAAAAGACAGGAGTAAGTCATTCTGAATCTGAACACGTCACCGACTTTCACATCTCCAAAATCCGTAACATCGAGGACGATATGATCGCTCGAAGCGTGCAGTACCTCAACTCCTTTGTCCACGGGAATGAGCCCTCTGCTGTCTATATCTTGCTCTCCAAGAGCGCAGATCGCTCTTTTCCTTATACCCCTGTCCACGAAGTCAACCTTCCTTCCAAAGACATCGAGTCCTCTCTTTCCCAGGGGGACGGAGGGTTTCTCCTTCACTTCTATCACTTCAGCCTCGATCAGAAAGGTGTTCTGAGAAAGCCAGTCTATGACTCGATTGTTCGTTATGTCCCTTCCCAGAACAATGGCCTCTCCTATCCTGAGCTGGTTTATTCCCTCAGGAATCTCTCCATTCTCCAGTGCGTAGAGCGCCGGAGTGTTTCCACCGGAGACTATCTCTATGTTGAATCCGTGATTTTTTTCCAGCTTTTCCTTTATATCGAGCAGGATTTCGAACTTTTCTCTCGTTGGTATGATACCACCGTAGCATCCAAAATTGGTGCCTATTCCCACGATGTTGGCTCCCCTGCATTGAGCTATTTCTTCAACGGCCTTCTCAAACCAAACACCTTCTCTGAGATCTCCCACGTCTATCATGTATATGATCTTCACGTTTCTCTTCATCTCTCTGGAGAGCTCATCCACTTTCTTTGCTACATCAGGATCGGAGACCATTATGTAATCGAAGTGCTTCACATCTTCAACAAGTTCACTCATCATGGGAAGTCTCAGGAGCATGAACGGTCCTTCGATTCCCGCTTTTTTCATTCTGAGAACGTTCCTTATCCTGGACTCACCCAGTATCCCGATACCCGCTTTTCTGAGCGTTTCCGCAAAACGGGGATCACCAAGAGTCACCTTGGTAACACCAACTATTTCTATACCTCTTCTGGAAGCCATTTCGACCACTTTTCTTGCGTTTTCTTCTATCTCTTTTAGATTTATCAGAAGCCTGGGATACACCATCAACACCTCACTTTATAGTAGAATAGTTACGTGGAGGTGATCACAAGTTATGATGAAAAAGATCGAAGAAGCAAGGACGTTTATAAGTGAAAGAACGAACCTTTCACCGGACATTTTGATCATCCTGGGATCCGGTTTTGGGCCTTTCATAGAAAAAGTGGAAGACCCTGTTATTATAGATTATAAAGATATTCCTCACTTCCCACAACCTACCGTGGAAGGTCACAGCGGGAAACTCGTTTTTGGAAGAATAAGCGATAAGCCAGTTATGATCATGGCAGGAAGGTTTCACCTTTATGAGGGTCACGATCCAGCAACGGTGGCTTTTCCCGTGTATCTGGCAAAATACGTGGGAGTGAAAGGTGTCGTTGTAACCAACGCCGCCGGTGCGATAAACCCGGAGTTCAAACCTGGAGAAATCATTCTGGTGAGAGACATAATAAACTTCATGTTCAGAAATCCTCTCAGAGGTCCAAACGACGAAAAGATAGGTCCGAGGTTTCCCGATATGTCCTCGGTTGTTGATCCTGAATGGGCGAGGAAAATCCAGGAAAGACTCAGACTGAAGGAGGGGGTTTACATCGGTGTTCTTGGACCAAGTTACGAGACGCCAGCTGAAATACGCGCCTTTGAAAAGCTCGGAGCCGATCTTGTTGGAATGTCAACCGTTCCGGAAGTGATCGCTGCAAAACATTGCGGGCTCAAGGTGGTTGTATTCTCCTGTGTGACGAACATGGCAGCCGGTATCACCCACGGAAGACTGTCACACGAAGAAGTGGTGAGAACAACGAAAATGGCACAGGGTAAAATAGAAAAAGCTCTCACCACTGCAGTGGAGGTGTTCTAAGTGGACGAGATCGTCAAAGTGCTCTCTCAACACGATAGAATACTCGTCGTAGGTCACATAATGCCAGATGGTGATTGTGTGAGTTCCGTTCTGAGCCTCACACTCGGACTGGAAAAATTAGGAAAAGAAGTGAAGGCTGCTGTAGATTACAAAATTCCTTACGTATTCGAGAAATTCCCTTACATAGATAAAATAGAAGAGAATCCGAATTTTGATCCGGAGCTTCTTGTGGTGGTCGATGTCTCCTCTCCCGACAGAATCGGAAAGTTTCAGGATCTCCTGGATAAGGTTCCTTCTGTTGTGATCGATCACCACTCAACGAACACGAATTTCGGAAACTGGAACTGGGTGGATCCGTCTTTTGCAGCCACCGCTCAGATGATATTCAGAATCAACATGGCGCTTGGTGTAGAGTACGATTCGAACCTTGCCACTTTGAACTACCTTGGGATCGCAACCGACACAGGGTTTTTCAGGCACTCCAACGCAGATGTCAGAGTGTTCGAAGACGCTTACAAACTGGTGAAGATGGGAGCAGATGCACATTTCGTTGCCAAAGAGATCCTGGAGAACAAGAGATTCGAACAGTTCAAACTGTTCGCTGAAGTCCTCGAAAGACTCCAGCTGCTTGAAAATGGAAAGATCGCTTACTCCTACATCGATTACGACACCTATCTCAGACACAACTGCACCGATGAGGACAGCGCGGGATTTGTCGGTGAGCTTCGTTCCATAAGAGGCGTGGAAGTGGCTGTGCTCTTCATGGAGTTTCCACGTGGTAAAATACATGTCAGCATGAGATCAAAAGACTGGTTCAACGTCAACGAGGTTGCCTTTGAGCTTGGAGGAGGGGGGCACCCTCGAGCAGCGGGTGTGACTTTCGAGGGGAAGAAAATAGAAGAAGTGATTCCCAGGGTTATAAATCATCTCTTGAAGAAGTTCAAAGAAGGTGTGGAAAGTGAGAGTGAAAAAATTCCTGAGGGAGACGTACTGGGGGGATGAATTTCTCATAGAAGATGACGGTGAAGATCAAGTTTTGAAAATCGTAAGAGCTCCCGTGGATAGATCTTTCTTCTTCAACGAATACGCGAAATTGAAACGTCTCAATCTGCCAAACGTTCTTCTGCCTGAAAGGTTGAAAATCTCTGATGGGAAGTTCCTGCTGTTCTATCCCTACTACCACAACCTCGCACCTCTCGAAAATCTGAGCGAGCAGGTCGCAAAACAGCTTCTCAAGATGTTTCTTTTTCTCTCGAGAGCGGGCGTCACTGTTCCCGCGCTCGGGATGGACGACGTACTGGTGAACGACGGAGTTTTTTTGATCCCTGCACTCATCTCGAACATTCCGGACGATGTGAAGGGCGTTGTTTTTTCTCCAGAGAGATCTTCCCGGGCAACCGAAGAAGTGTGCAGGCGTTTTTTGAAAATCCACGGAATAGAACCTCATCTGGAGACCAGAGAGCCCTCGTTCGACTCCAGAGAGATCAGAATTCCCTACATTCACAGGAAAGAAGAAGAACTGATAAAAAGAGACATAGAAACTTCCCAAAAATTTCCTCTCTTCATTCTGATCACAGGTGAACAGAGGGTGGGAAAAACGAAACTCGCGTCTGTTCTGGTCGATGAATTGAGAGAAAGAGGATATATGATTCACCAGATCTCATCTCTTGAAGATCTCCGTGTATGGTACGATGCTTCAGACGAACTCGATCTTCTCACCAAACTCGACGACGGTCAAAAAAAGGTGATCTTGATCGACGACTTGTTTGAAGGTTCAGACTTGTTATCGTTTCTCGAGGAGTTTTCCGGACTCTCCACTATCACCAAAATAATCGTTCTAACAACTTCTACAAAGGCTTTTCAATTCTTCCACAAGGTGTACAGGCTCTCTCCTTTCACAGTTGAGGAAACTCGTATCTTTCTTGAGAGAGCGATTGGAAAAATCAGCGAGGATCAAGTTAAGTTGATTCACAGTCTCAGCAAGGGATTACCGGGATACATGGTAGAATTGTTGAAATTCTTCAACAAATCCAATCTCAGAGAAAACATCGTTGGAATCTTAAAACCTCTTCTTCGAGAGCTGGATTCCGCAGAAATCAGAGAACTGAGCGTTCTGGGACAGAAGTTCACCGGAAGCGAATTGAGGGTTCTTGAAAAGATAACCGGAAAAGACTACCATGACACTTTGATGTCCGCATATGATTCTGGTGTGATAACGACAGAAGAAGGACTCTACAGATTCGCACTTAGAGAATTCTGGAAATACTACTACTACAACAAGCTTTCAGAGAACAAAAAGAAAAATCTCCACGAAAAACTGTTCGAAAATCTCCCGGACGACCTCGCAATAAAACACGCTCTATCTCTGGAAGACCCAAAATTAAAGTTTTTCTACGTGCTGAGATACGTGAGAAAGCACTTCTGGGATTATGAAAAGACCAGATCGCTCATTGAATACCTGAGAAGACTGGAAGAGTTTTTCGAAAAGCCCTATTATTCCATAGAAAGCTTGAAGATGAAGCTTATTTTCAGAATAGATCCTCTGGGTGTAGAAAAGGAGAATTTTCATTTTCGCAGATTCAAAACCCTCAGAGAAATAGATGTTGAATCGATCTTGCAAAAAGACTCACTGTCTTATTATGATCTATACAATCTCGTCGTTCTTTCCCGTTTTCACATAAGAGCGGGAAAGAAAGCCCCTCAGGAAATTCTCAACACCATCAAAAGAGAGCTCAAAGAGAAAAACTTCTCCACAAGAGAAAGGCTTTATCTGAAGGCTCATCTTCTCTACGATCTCTTTTCTTCAACTGAAGATCGGGAAGCACTGAAAGAGATGATGAACATTGCCACCTCGGAAGGTTTCCTCGACCTTCAAGTGATGGGTTACAGAGCTTTGGGAGTTCTTTCAAGAACGAGAGCGATGAGCAACTACTACTTCCATCACTCTTTAGAGCTTTCAAGAAAAATAGACCCATCACTTTCCATCGTGGACGAAAGCAATTTGACATGGAGCTTGCTCTACGAGGGAAAAATAACGAACTTCCTCGTCCAGCTTGAAAGACTGAGAAAACAGGCAAGGCTCTTTGAAGACATGCCCATCCTTTCTTACACCTACTTTCTCGAAGGGCTCTACTACATCCACAAGAAAGATTTCCAAAAAGCAGAAGAAGTCTTCAGAACAGAACTCGAACTGGAAGAAAGACACGGAATAGAAAGAAGAGCACTCAGAGGACTGGTCATTAACTATCTGTTTTCTGGAGACGTTGAATCCGCTAAAAGTCTTCTGGAAAAGGATGAACCCGAGTTCGATAGATTCGGATTCGATTTTCTCAAGAGGCTGGTTCTTGCAAAAGACGATTCAGAGCTCTTGAAAATCTGGAAAGAAAGGCTTGAAACTCCTCAGAAATTCTTCAACGAAGAAATCGCTTACGTTTTTACAGAAAGGTTAGCAAAATTGGATCCAGAAGGCTTCGAAGATTTTCTGCTCGAACTTGAAAGGGAAAACGTCGAAAACTCTTCAAATCTCACACTCGCTCTGGTTTATGAAACCTTTTACAAATTCTACAGTGCCCTTGGAGAAAACTTCAAAGCCAAGCGTTATCTCAGAAGGGCGATTTTTGTTTACAACCTGATAGGCTTGAGAGAAGTTTCGGTCAAGCTGGAAGTGGAAGAAAAAACTCAAATTGAAGAGAAAAAAGCACCGTTTTATCTATTGCTGGGTTTCATAGAAACAGAAAAGGAATTTTCTGATATGATGGAGTTTGCTTCGGCAAGGCTTTCAGAAGTAATTCCATACGAAGTTTTTTCAATTCGAATAATTGAGAGAACAACGAAAAAGGTGATGGAAGAATATTCAACATCTCCAATCACTCCACCTATGGAGAAGGACTTCCTCGAAATTTCACCCTTCAGAACGGTCATGTCCTTCCATCTCGATATGAAGCACGACATGATCGTTGGTGTCGAGACCAACCTTGAATGTGACGAAAAGACAGCCTGGGAGCTGGTGGAAACGCTCGAACAATTTGGAAACATTCTCACCACCATTCTCAGAGAACGTCTCTACAGAGACAGAAGTATGAAGGATCCTCTCACGGGAGTTCTGTCCAGGTGGTACTTCATGGAACGTCTTGAGGAAGAGGCGTACAAATCTTCGAGGTATAAATCTCCCCTTTCCATCATTATGTGCGATGCCGATGACTTCAAAAAGATAAACGATCAATTTGGACACGTTGCGGGTGACAAAACTCTCGGCTGGCTGGGAAGAAAGATGAAGTCCGTTTTGAGAAAGAGCGATCTTGTGGGAAGATACGGAGGGGAAGAGTTCATTATAGCTCTCCCGGGAACTTCCCTGGAAGAGGCAAAGATTGTAGCAGAGAAGCTGAGAAAGGCCGTTATGGAAGATCCAGAGAACACCTATCACATCACTCTGAGTTTTGGAGTGGCAGAATACAAAAACGGCGAGGACCCCTTTGAAACAATAAAAAGGGCCGATGAGGCCCTCTACCTGGCAAAAACTCTTGGAAAGAACTCTGTGGTCACAGAGAAAGTACTTTCTCGACGATCTTCTTGAATTCTTCTTCTATTGTGGTTCCTCTCTTATAAACCACCGCAGGCCTTCCTTCGTCTGAGAGGGAAACCACCTCTGGATCCATGGGTGTCCTGGCAAGAAGAGGGATACCAAATTCTTCTGCCAGTTTTTCTGTCTCTCCCTTTCCAAAAACGTATATCTTCTCACCACAGTTTGGGCAGACCAGATAGGACATGTTTTCCACCAGTCCGAGTATCTTTCCACTCAATCTTTTGACAAAGTTTATCGCTCTTCTCACATCGTCTCCAGCCACTTTTTGAGGAGTGGAAACGACTATCACAGCGTCAGGTTTTATTATTTGAAAGGTGGAAAGCGCTTCGTCCCCTGTTCCCGGTGGAAGGTCACAGATCAGGTAGTCGAGGTCACCCCATTCTACATCTCTTGTGAGCTGTTCAATCGCCTTGTGTTTGAGAGGACCTCTCCATATGACGGGAGCACCTTCCTGGAGAATCATTGCTAATGAAAAGACTTTCAAAGAATCTCCATACTTTGCTGGAACGATCTTTTCACCTTCGGAAGGTGGCAGAGAAACACCGAGCATCCTTTGAACGTTTGGTCCGTGGAGGTCGAGATCGAGAAGACCAACCTGGTAACCCTCAGCCGCCAGTGCAACAGCAAGGTTCACCGCTACAGTAGTTTTTCCAACGCCACCTTTACCACTCATCACAGCTATCTTCTTCGTTTTTTCCATTCTCAACACCTCAGGATGCGAGAGCTTCTTTCGCTATCTTCACGTATTCTTTGAAAGCTTCAGGATCGTTCACTGCGAGTTCAGAGAGCATCTTTCTGTTTATGGAAACACCGGCAAGCTTCAAACCGTGAATGAGCTCGCTGTATTTGAGTCCTTCGTTCCTTGCAGCAATGTTGATTCTCGTGATCCAGAGCTTTCTCATATCTCTCTTCTTCTGCTTTCTTCCAACATAGGAGTACCATTTCGATCTTACATACATCTGCTTGGCGAGCTTGTACCTTCTGCTGAGAGCTCCTCTGTATCCCTTGACAGCCTTCAAATATTTCTTTCTCTTCTTTTTCGCGTGTACAGCTCTTTTTACGCGCATGATTTATCCCTCCTCACTTTTTTCCAAGAAGTCTGAGAACTCTGTATTCGTCAGCGCTGGACACAACGTCTTTCTTCCTCAGTTCCCTGAGGGCATTTCTTCTTTTCTTTCCCGTTTTATGACTTCTGTAAGCGTGATTTCTCATTATCTTACCGTTCTTTGTTATCCTGAATCTCTTTGCGGCACTCCTGTTTGTTTTCACCTTCGGCATATCCAGGACCTCCTTCACGAATTTTTGGGTTTCAGCACCATCCACATGTCTCTTCCTTCCATCTTGGGAGGACTTTCCACCGTAGCCAGATCCTCAGTGTCTTTGATAACTCTTTCCAAGATTTCTTTACCCTTTTCTGCGAACATCATTTCTCTTCCTATAAACATCACAACCACCCTGACTTTGTGACCATCTTCCAGGAATCTCCTTATATGCTTCACCTTGGTTTGATAGTCGTGCTCGTCAATCTTCAAGCGAAACTTCATCTGTTTCATCTGAACAGGCTTCTTCTTGCTTTCTTTCTGTTTCTTTGTGAGCTGGTACTTGTACTTTCCGTAGTCCATAATTTTGGCAACAGGTGGATTCTCGTTGGGAGCAACGAGAACAAGGTCAAGCCCCTTCTCCCTTGCAAGTTCCAGAGCTTTTCTGGTTGGCATGACACCTATCATCTTCCCATTTTCGTCCACCACTTTGACTTTTGGAACTTTTATCTGCTCGTTTCTCGGAAGATCCGTGTTTACACCGATATCTATCGCCTCCTTACACTATAAAAAATAGCGGGCAAAAAGCCCGCTTCCCCTCGAAGCTGAATCTTTCAGGGATATTTACCCTGGTAGCCTTCTGCCCCAGGGTGGGAAGCCGGGCTGGCCTCCACTTACTTTTTTAATGAAATCTGGTGGGCCGTGCAGGACTCGAACCTGCAACCCCCTGATTAAGAATCAGGTGCTCTACCTATTGAGCTAACGGCCCACCACATATTCCTTCCGGGAGTGGTGCCCCCGGGAGGAGTCGAACCTCCATTTGCGGATTAGGAATCCGCCGTTCTATCCGTTGAACTACGGGGGCCCCCGCTGGTGGAGCCGATGGGACTTGAACCCACGACCTCTACCGTGCCATGGTAGCGCTCTCCCAGCTGAGCTACGGCCCCACCTCGTCTTTATATTATAACACAATCCTTTTCCTTTGAAAAGACCAGTTCAGACGCGCCGAAGAAGATTATAGCATGAGCATGAAGTATGTTCAACCCCTGTTTTTAAGAAAATCTGGATCTTTAAAACAAAAAGCCCGGTCAGTCAAAATGACCGAGCTGAAAATCCAGGTTTCAACGGTACGAGCTGGTGGCCAGGGGCGGAATCGAACCGCCGACACCTGGATTTTCAGTCCAGTGCTCTACCAACTGAGCTACCTGGCCACCTAACATCTCTGGTGGGAGCGGCAGGACTTGAACCTACGACCTCCTGCTTGTAAGGCAGGCGCTCTCCCCCTGAGCTACGCTCCCACCGCATTGAATATATTACCTTAAAATTTTGAGTTAGTCAACCTCTGGCTCTTCCGTCAGAACGCGCTTTTGCTTTTTCAGGTTCTTCAGAGCGTACATCTGAAGATCTGCGTTTTGAACAATTCCTTCCACATTTTCACCGGGTTTCCAGGTCTCTATTCCATAAGAAAATTCTACCGGGAGTCCCACAGGGTTGAAAATTAATTTTTTCTCAAGTCTTTTCACAATGTTTTCAACAGTTTTTTTGTCGGTATCCGGGAAAGCAATAAGAATTTCGTCTCCGCCGAATCTAACCGCACAATCGGTTTTCCTGATGTTTTTGATGATCTCACTTGCAACGTACTTCAAAAGTTTGTCGCCCATTCTATGAGAATTTGAAATCATCCAGATCGATGATGAGAAAGGAGATGCCCTTTCCACTCTTTCTTTTTTGCCTTTCCATTTCCCTTGGGAGCCACTCCTCAAAGAAGTAGTACCTCGTGTAAAGTCCTGTGAGATAGTCTTTTATGGCTATTTCTTTTAATCTCTTGAAGATTTTTGTTACGCCAAAAAAGGTAACCACTATCCCAACAAGTATGATATTATATCCAAATGTTCCGTTGATCTCTGTAAGTAAAAGCCCCCCTGTTATGATAGAAACTCCAAGTTCCAGAAAATAACTCCCCAGGCTCCTTGCGTACTTTCTCACGATAACGACGAAGAAGAAAAGAAGCACAGCAGCCGTTAAATGGGTGATCATCTCTATCAACGAGGCTCACCCCCCACTTCGTATTTTCCAATGAAGACCTTCAAATCCTTTGGAAACACCAGAAGATGTGGAGGGATCACAAGGTAAAAACCCTTCCGCTTCGCTTCCACAGAGAAGCTGTGCTGCTCTTTTTCACCCTCGAGCTTCACTTCCACGGTGGCTGTGGCTTGATCGCTGGGTGAAAAGATCCATCCAGAAAAAACGATTCCCTTTTGGAATTCGTCTTCGAAAAGAGTAAAATATTTCACAAGGAACGACCTGGTTCCCGTGCTCTCGTAGAGTTCCTCGGGAAAATCCACCGAGAGCGGCACAAGATACAGGAAATCCCCAAAAGAAATTGAAAGCAGAACAGAAATAATCAAAAAAGCCAGTGATTTTCTCACGTCGCTCACCCCCGGAGGTGGTAGAGGTGAACATCTTTGAAGCGATTGGAAACAGGCACTCAGTGCGGGATTTTTTGGAAAGGAAAATGCCGGAGAGAGTAAAAGATGATATTGAAAATCTTTTAGTAAAGTTTATCACAAAGAAACTGGACTGGAAAATAAATCTTTCCTCATTTCCAAGTTACATTTACGCAAAAGCTGAAAAACATTTTGACGAACTCGTCGAATACGGTTTTCAGGGAGAACAAATAGTCCTTTTTCTCACAGCGCAGGGTTTTGGAACGTGCTGGATGGCCCGATCACCCCATCCTGATGTTCCTTACATCATCGTCTTCGGATATCCCAGGACCAGAAATTTCACCAGAAAGAGAAGACCCATCACCTCCTTTCTCGAAAACGACCTGGAAGAACTTCCACCCGAGATCGTAAAAATCGTTGAGATGACGATCCTGGCACCGTCTGCCCTGAACAGACAGCCGTGGAAAATCAAATACACCGGCGGTGAACTCTGCATCTCTTCGGAAAGGCCTGTAGACCTGGGAATAGCCCTGTCACACGCGTACCTCACAGCCCGGGAGATATTCAAAAGAGAACCTGTGATACAAAAAAGAGGGGAGGATACGTATTGTTTGATCCTGAATCCTTGAAGAAATTAGCGATAGAAATAGTCAAAAAATCCATAGAAGCGGTTTTTCCCGACAGAGCAGTGAAAGAAACGCTGCCGAAGTTGAACCTCGATCGAGTGATTCTCGTTGCCGTTGGGAAAGCAGCGTGGCGAATGGCAAAAGCTGCTTATGAAGTTCTTGGGAAGAAGATAAGAAAAGGTGTGGTTGTAACAAAGTACGGCCACAGCGAAGGACCGATAGATGATTTTGAAATCTACGAGGCAGGCCATCCGGTTCCCGATGAAAACACCATAAAAACCACCAGGAGAGTCTTAGAACTTGTTGATCAGCTGAATGAGAACGACACAGTCCTTTTTCTTCTTTCTGGAGGAGGTTCTTCCCTCTTCGAGTTGCCTTTAGAAGGAGTGTCTCTCGAAGAAATTCAAAAGCTAACCAGCGCTCTCTTGAAAAGTGGTGCAAGCATAGAAGAGATAAACACCGTGAGGAAACACCTGTCGCAGGTGAAAGGTGGTCGATTCGCGGAGAGGGTGTTTCCCGCTAAAGTCGTAGCGCTCGTCCTCTCCGATGTACTCGGTGACAGACTGGACGTGATAGCATCCGGTCCTGCCTGGCCTGATAGCTCCACCTCCGAAGACGCTCTGAAAGTTCTGGAAAAGTACGGAATAGAAACCAGCGAATCGGTGAAAAGAGCGATCCTTCGAGAAACACCGAAGCATCTATCGAACGTGGAGATAGATTTGATAGGAAACGTTCAAAAGGTGTGTGACGAAGCTAAAAAACTGGCAAAAGAAAAAGGGTTCAACGCGGAGATAATAACCACTTCTCTGGACTGCGAGGCCAGAGAAGCGGGAAGGTTCATAGCGAGCATCATGAAGGAGGTCAAGTTCAAAGACAGACCTCTGAAAAAACCAGCCGCGTTGATCTTCGGTGGAGAAACAGTCGTTCATGTGAAAGGAAACGGCATCGGAGGAAGAAACCAAGAACTTACCCTCTCAGCAGCGATAGCCCTCGAAGGGATAGAAGGAGTGATTCTGTGTTCAGCAGGAACAGATGGAACGGACGGCCCCACAGACGCAGCTGGAGGAATCGTGGATGGAAGCACGGCAAAAACGCTGAAAGCAATGGGAGAAGACCCCTACCAGTATCTGAAGAACAACGATTCGTACAACGCTCTGAAAAAATCTGGAGCGCTCTTGATAACAGGACCTACGGGAACGAACGTCAACGACTTGATAATAGGCCTCATCGTCTAGTTTTCGCCAGAACATAAACGAAAACTTTGCTGACTCCATTCCTGAAAAGGGTTTCCACGCAGTCTCTTACACTGGTTCCCGTCGTCAAAACATCGTCTATCAGTATCACGTTCTGAGGAGGATCTTTCTTACAGATGAATCTTCCGGTTCTTTTCCTCTCTTCTTTGCTCTTTTCCACCTGTCTTCCTTCCGACACGTTTTCCAGAACAGCGTCAAACGGTATGCCCAACTCTTTGCTTATCCTCTTCGCTAGAAGTCTCATGTGATCGAAGCCTCTGTCTTCGAGAGAATCAAGCGAAGAAGGAACCCATGTGATGAGGTTGGCTTCTCTGGGAAAATAACTGTAAAGTTTCAGAAAAAGCTTCACCAATGTTCCGGAAAGAGAAACTTCACCATGATATTTGTAAAGCCTTATGATGCGTTCAATTTCATCCGTGTAGTCAGAGTACACAAAAAGCTCGTATTTTCTGTGAACTTCACGATAAAAAGAAGGTCCATTTTTGAGGACCTTCTCTTCGCAGTTCTCACACAAAGATCTGAGTGGTGACACTTCCTTGCCACAGAGAAGGCAGTTATTCTCAAAAAGATAGTTCAGCACCTTCTCCAGATTCTTCTCGAATCTATCCAGGATACCTTCTTTACCCCCTTTTGTTTCAGCTCGGCTTTCTCTTCATCAGAGATGGGAAAGTTGAACGCCACCTCCGTGCCCGAAAGGTCAATTTTCTCAAGGGCATTTATGACATCGCTTCTGTTCAGTTCCACAACGTGAAGGACGAGTTTTCCTTCTTTCGTCACAGCGCAGCTGTCGAAAACCGGGTGCATAGAGAGCACCTCTGTGAAGTCGTTTGTTGGAACGGGTTCTCTCAGGTATCCAGACGCTCCCAAAAGAACGAGGCCCTCTTCTTGATGGAGCAAGTCCTTTATCCTCAAACCCTCCACATCACCTTCGAAATCCTCTGCCAGGATGAAGTCAAACTTCTTCTCTCCTCTGAACACACCTTTGAGTGCGAAAACACCACCCTCGATTTCTGGAAGATCACCCGTCGATGAAGCGTAAACGATCTTCCCGTTTTTAACCAGAACGCACGCTTTCTGGGGCAGGAACCTTATCAGATGCGAAGCGAGACCGATATCCTCAACCAGTTCTGGAGGAATGCTCACTGGCAGGAGACTGACAGGCGCTTTGATACCCTCTTGTAACCTTTCCAGGACGATTGCTTTCCAATCCTTTATGAAAAATAGATCAGACAGGCTCTCAAGAACTTCGGAATGAACTTTCAAAAAATATGCCAGCCCTTTGAGAAGAAGGTACCTCCTAGTTTGAAGGGAAACGTCCCCCGCTCTTTCTATCTCAGAGAAGGTGAGTTTCAAATCCTCCAAGGAGGTCGCTACAAGCTTTTCACGATAATTCTTGATCGCCTTCAGAAAAAGGAGAGTTCTGTTCTCATCGACGGTCGAAAGAATCTTTTCCTCTCGTTTCTCGGAAGGCAAATCTTTCCAGTTCAGATAAAGAAGATCGAAGTCGTCTCTTTCAAACGGTCTTATCCTGGGGATTCTATCTTTGAGAATCTCGAAGCAGTCGTCATCAGCTAAGATTTCGTATGTTTCATCGAGTCCATCGAGAATTTCAATCAGTTCGTCTTCGAATATGGAGACACTCAGAAGGATTCTCACAACTATACCTCCCTATTTGGTGTGTTTATGCGCAATTTTCGTGGCGGCAAACGAATCGGGTTTTATCTGATAGGGGTACCCAACCCCCTTCACGTAACCTATCACACTGGACACGAGATCTTTTGTGAGACCTTCGTAACCTATGTCGAGGTGGATAACGGGTTTTCCCAGTTTCAATATCTCCTCTACGAATCTGGCCATCTCGAGGCTCATCTCCGCTTCTCTGAAAATCCGCGAGTACAGATCTTTTCCATTTCCGTCCCTGTACACCGTGTAGAAGTAAGTGGCACCGCTCCCAAAACGATACACCACGAGTGCCGTGGCATATATCACTTTCCCGTCCTTCACATCGCTGTCCGTCCCGACGAACACGCTGTATTTGTATCCTTCTGTAAACTTTTTTACGAGCTCTTGAACTGTTCTGTAATCCACTTTTCCCCAGGTTGGACTCTTCAGATAACGGAACCTACCACCTCCTGTAGACTACCAACGGCACCACCAGTTCCTGATAAGAAAGGCTCCCGTGTCTTCCAGACAAGCTCTCTTCCTTTCCTGTGTACCTGTAGTTAAAGGAAAAAGTCTCTTTTGTTATCAGAACAGCGTCTCCCACTCTGCTGAAAAATTCCGAGTGCTTTCTTCCAGTTCCAAAAAGATGGACGAAATCTTTTGGATCGAGAAAAACGGCAAAATCTCCGTATTTCTCCTTAAGATATTCTATCAAAGCTCTCTTTTTTTCGTATAAAGAAACATCATTCTCTGTTCTCCAGTGGGGGGTCTGTCAAGAAACCTCATGACTTCAGAAGAAAAATCCCACCATATTTCGTTGTCTTGAGGTGTTGAAATCTGCCCGTGGTCGCTCACAAGGAAAAAGAGTGTGTCCTGCTTCAGCCTGCGGAGAAGTTCGAACTTCAGGATCCTGTAAATCCATCTCAGCTCTCTGATATACTCTCTTCCAACACCGTTTTTGTGCGCTATCGAATCCAACGTTGGCCAATAGATAAAAACCAGCGTTCTGTCAGGGTTTTCAAGAATCTCAAGAGTTTTTTCAATCATGTCCCCAAAACTCGAAAATCCGATCTGCTCCGATCCCCGGGACATTATTCTGGAAAAACCCGTTCCCAGAAGATACCTTGGAATAAGAAAGAAGCTCTTCACTTTGCTCTGAAGTCTCTGAAAGATAGTGGTGAACTTGAAATCGTGAAACCTGAGCACGCTGTCTCTGGGAAGGCCCGGAGGGGACATCTCTATCATGTTCACAAGGCTTCCCACTTCTCTGAGATAAAGGATGTAGCCCAAAAAGCCGTGTTCTAACGGTGTGAGGGCAGAGTAGAGACTGGGAAGAGCAGCAGCGGTGGTGGTTGGGAAAACAGCCGAACAGGGAAAAACCTGAACATCGTCATCATGAATCGTGTCCGAAAAGATCTCAAAACTGAGGCCGTCTATTACCATAACGATCACTTTTCTCACGTTTTCAAGAACTCGCTTGGGGAACCTGAAAGGCCTATGTAGTGGTTTTTCGTCGAACAACTCGAGAATCGAATTTGAAAAATTGACGATAGAGTTTTTGTAATCCGGCCAGAAAAGACCTTCATCCAGTTTTTTGAGCTCCATTCCGTTCCTCTTTCCTCCCTTTCGTGTGGTAAGATTTGAAACGGAAGCAACGGACAACGGGGCTGATACCGTGTTGAGGGTCCTCATCAGAAAGGATATTGTCAACACCTTCAAAGATATGATATCAGAGATATCCCACGATGTGATCTGGGACCTGTACGAAGGAGAAGACTACAGAGACAAGATCCTTGCCGAAAAGTGGGATGTAGTTTTCGGTGAAAAAATTCTGGAAATGGAAGACACCCTTTTTGTCCAGTCTTTGAGGGAGCTGGAACTTGCCTTGAAGTACGCGGCTGCCAGAAAGGATCTTGAAACCATCAAGGCAAGATTCAACCTTTTACTCTACACCCCAGAGCTTCAGGGAGCCAAGATAAAGGAAATTCTGTTCCGAGTTTTGAAATTTTACAACTCTTTTTCAATTTTTGCGCTGGTTTCAGAGAAAGGAGTTCACAGGCACGCGTACGTAGATTTTGTAACGGGTGGAAATTATCTTTCTCTCACCTATCATGAAGATCTTCCGCTGAACATAAATTCGCACACTGTTTTCATCGACGATGTGCCTCCAGATTTCTCGCCTGCTGGCCTTGGTGGCAGAAAGATAATACTGGGAATGGACAGCACACCGAAAAACAACATCCCCTTCGTCGAAATACCGCCTTTGAGAGAAAGAAAGATGGATATCCCCTACATGCTTGACGGGGTCATAAAGTCTCTTCAGTTCCAGGGGAAAACGGTGAAAATCGATGACGATCTGACAAAGCTCCTGATAGAGTACCACTGGCCCGGGAACACACAGGAATTTCTCGAGAAGGTCTATGAAATAATTACTCTGGAGAATCCCATCGATCAGGCGATGAAAATTGCCAGCGGAATCGATGAGATAAAAGGTCTGAACCTGAAGGAATTTGTTGACTCTCTGGTTGAATTCGTGGAAAAAAAGGTCATAAAGAAAGCCCTCGAGGAAAACGAGGGCAATCGAAAGAAAGTGTGTGAAGTTCTGAATATGAACTACAAGACCCTGTCTTACAAGATGAAGAAATACGGCTTAACCTGATCGGCGTGCAAAATAGACCAGTTCAGCTTCTATGAACATGTCTATATCTCCATCCATAACGGCGTCAACGTTTGCCGTTTCTACTCCGGTTCTGTGATCCTTGACCATCGTGTACGGATGAAAAACGTAAGATCTTATCTGGTTTCCCCAGGAAATGTCTTTGAGCTCTCCCTGAATCTCCTGTATTTCTCTTTGCTTTTTTTTCATCTCGAGTTGGTACAGTTTCGCCTTGAGTATCTTCAGCGCGGTTTGTTTGTTCTGGTGCTGCGATCTTTCGTTTTGACAGGAGACCACAATCCCAGTTGGCAGATGCGTGATTCTCACGGCAGATTCGGTTTTGTTGACGTACTGTCCACCGTGTCCAGAAGCTCTGAAGGTTTCTATCTTTAGATCTTCCGGTCTGATCTCTATATCCACGTCGTCATCTATTTCCGGAATCACATTCACAGAGGCGAAAGAAGTGTGCCTTCTCCTGGCCGCGTCGAAGGGTGAGATCCTAACCAGTCTGTGAACTCCGGATTCGTGTTTCAAGTAACCGTAAGCGTATTCACCTTTTATGAGGATCGTGGCATCCTTGATGCCAGCTTCCTCTCCTGGCTGCAGCTCTACAATCTCAACATCGAAACCTTTTCTCTCCGCCCATCTCATGTACATTCTGAGAAGCATCTGCGCCCAGTCCTGGGACTCAGTACCACCTGCACCTGGATGGACCGACAGATAAGCGTTGTTCGGATCGTATTTTCCGTTCAGAATGATCTCAAGTTCCAGCTTTTTGACGGCGTCCTCCAGTTCCTGGACTATTTCTTCCACGTGCTGAGCCATCTCCTGATCCTCGTCGGAAAGTTCTATGGCAACTTCCAGATCTTCGAACAAAGATCTCACTCTCTTCAAATCTTCAGAGATGCTCTTCAGCCTCTTCAGTTTCTGGGTGTACTCGCGCGCTTTTTTCTGGTCGTCCCAAACCGACGGGTCTGTGAGCTTTTTTTCTATTTCTTCGATCTCTTTATCAACCTCGTTTTCATTAACCACAGAAAGTACGTCCTTATACTTTTTTTCAAGTTCCTCTATCCTTGTTCTAGTTTCGAAACTGATCATACCCATCACCTCTTCACTCTTATTCTACCAAAGCTGGGTAATCCATCTTTTTTCTTTTTCTTCTCTGTGGCTCTTCTCATCGCTCTGTTCACAAGATTGAATTCTTCATGCACGAGTCTAATTTTACCAAGTTCTTCTTTGGCCTCTTTTTCATCCTTCTCCGAAACTTTAACAACTCTGAGAACGTAGTTGGCTATCGTATCGTTTATTCTCCTCATCATCTCATCAAACATGTAGTACGTTTCCTTTTTGAACTCAACGATAGGATCTTTCTGACCGTAAGACCTCAGCTGAACGGCTTCCTTAACGTTCTCTACCTCTTCCAGGTATCGTCTCCAGTGGTCGTCTATTATTCTGAGCATCAAGAATCTGATCACTTTCCTGTAATCTTCACCTATTTCCTGCTTCTTTCTTTGATACTCCTCCCAAAGTCTATTGAACAGATAGTCGTGAAGTTCTTCAGAAGAACTGAATTGCTTTCCGTCCAGGTCAAACAAACCAGCCGGGAAGAAAGAGAGAGAGTTCTTGAGGCTTTCGATATCCCAATTTTTTCCGGAGCAGAACTCCTCAACCCTTGTACTGACAACATCTTCGAAGATATCCTTCAGATATTCGTCGTAGTCTCTTTCGAGAAGGATCTGATCGCGAAGCGAGTACACCGCTCTTCTTTGTTTGTCGAGGACATCGTCCATTTCCATCAAGGTTTTTCTTATCGAGAAGTTGATACCCTCAACCTTCTTCTGAATGTTTTCGATGAGCTTTGAAAGCATCGGATGCTGTATAGGCTGTCCTTCCTCTATTTTGAGTATGTTCATCACTTTTCCAATCTGTTCACTACCGAAGATTCTCAGAAGATCGTCTTCGAGAGAGAGGAAGAAGATGGACTCTCCTGGATCTCCCTGCCTACCGGCACGTCCCCTCAGCTGATTATCGATTCTTCTGCTCTCGTGTCTTTCCGTTCCTATGATACACAGTCCTCCAAGTTCCGCCACCCCCGGGCCGAGTTTTATATCCGTTCCTCTCCCAGCCATGTTGGTGGCGATCGTCACCATGCCTTTTTGCCCGGCTTTGGCAACGATCTCAGCTTCTTTTTCGTGGTATTTCGCGTTCAAAACTTGATGGGGGATTCCTTTCTTTTTCAGCATGGAACTGAGAAGTTCACTCTTTTCAATAGAGGTTGTTCCGACAAGAACTGGCTGACCTTTTTTATAGCGCTTTTCGATTTCTTCCACGATCTTTTCGTACTTCTCTTTCTGAGTCCTGAAGACCAAGTCATCGTGGTCCTTCCTTATCATGGGCTTGTGAGTGGGAATAACCACCACTTCCATACCGTAAACCTGTACGAATTCGCTTTCCTCTGTTTTGGCTGTTCCTGTCATACCGGCGAGCTTTTCGTACATTCTGAAGTAGTTCTGAAATGTGATCGTCGCGTAGGTGATGGATTCTTCTTTTATGGGCACTCCTTCTTTGGCTTCAATAGCCTGGTGGAGTCCTCCACTGTAGCGTCTGCCAGGTAGCAGTCTTCCTGTGAACTCGTCAACGATAATAACTTCACCGTTCATGACGACGTAATCGACATCCTTCTTGAACAGGTGCAGCGCTTTCAAAGCGTTTATGAGATGGTAGAGAAGAGACACGTTTCCCGGATCGTAAAGATTTTCGACACCGATGATCTTCTCCGCTTTCGCCACACCCTCTTCGGTGAGAATGATGGTCCTCGCTTTTTCATCTACCGTGAAGTCCTTATCTTTAACAAATTTCTTAGCGATCTGAGCGAATCTCCTGTACACAGAAGGACTCTCTTTGGAAGGACCGGAGATGATCAGTGGGGTCCTTGCTTCGTCTATGAGCACGCTGTCGGCTTCGTCCACAATAGCGTAGAAGTGTCCCCTCTGCACCTTGTCGTTGTAATCGAGAACGAGGTTGTCCCTCAGGTAGTCAAAGCCGAATTCGTTGTTCGTGCCGTAGGTAACATCGCATAGATAGGCTTCTTTTCTGGTTATCTCTTTGAGTTCCACCTGGAAGGCCTCAACGGCTTCCTTGTTCATAGATTCCTCTTTCAAAACTTCTCCGTTGAACCCATCAGGCCAGACGCTCCAGTTTTCTTCTATTGCTTTTCTGGCGAGATCAGGGTTTTTCCAAACCACTTCGTATGACTTTCCCAGAGAATTTATCACACCAACTCTCAAACCAAGGAACAGATATACAGGCCCCATCCAGAGCGCGTCTCTTCTGGCCAGATAGTCGTTGACCGTGACCAGATGAACACCCTTTCCGATGAGGGCGTTCAAATAAATCGGCATGGTGGCGGCGAGGGTTTTTCCTTCACCGGTCTTCATCTCGGCCACTTTCCCTTCGTGGAGCGCTATACCACCCATCACTTGGACATCGAAGGGTCTCATCCCGAGTGTTCTTCGTGCTGCTTCTCTAACCAACGCGAACGCTTCAAAAAGGTGTTCATCGGCGTTCTCAAAGGAATTCACTTTTTCCTTCAGTTCCGTGGAAAGTCTTATCAGCTCGCTGTTTTTCTTTGAGCGTAAATCGGACTCTATTTGATTTATTTTTGAGACCATCTTCTCGTATTTTTTCAAAATGCGCTTGTTCTTATCGAAGAGCATCATTTCACATTACCTCCAATCTGTATTTTATGAGACCATCTTCCTCATAGCCTATCAGAAGAAGACTCGACCTTGGAGAAAATCCGAGGAGCTTATCGAAGAGTGTGTAAAGGTCAACGAACACCTCGAGAAAAACGCTTTGAGGTGCTTCTTTTTCCAGAAAGACGAAGCTCGGGTGATTTTCGAGTCTTTTTCTGTTCAAAGTCTGCAGAAATTCCACTTTTTTTATGGATGAAACAACGAGTTTCCCGTTGTAATCGAAGAAGTGAAGAAGCAAACCTCCCACATCGAGCTGCAGTTCTTCTCCCACAAGTTTCGCACCACGGCTGACGAGATCGGACGTCACCTCATCCAGCGTTTTATTCTCCATCAGGAAAGCGAACCGTGGTGTTCCGTACAGAGAAACCAGAAACATAGAGCTCCCCTCAGAAGAAATCGTGTTGAAAAACTTCTCCACATCGCTTCCTCTGAACATATTCATGAAAAACCACCTAAGGATCTCAGGATCGCTTGTGAATGCAAAAAGATCTCCCAGATACGGCAGTTTACCGATATCTTCTCTGGCTGATACCCTGAACGGACTGGCCTTCTGCGTGATCTCAACGGTGAGGTGCGATTCTTCCACTTGTCCCACGATTTCGACTTCGCCTTCTTTCCCAAACAAGCTCATTTTCTTGATACGGGCAAATAGCGGTTTATCAGTCGTGTCTTCACTCTCTCCTATCTTTTCGAACACGGTCTCTGTCGAGGAGATCAAGACGTAGTTTCCTGAAATTTTCGAGAAAAGAGGTGTGGTGTTTCCCAGAACATAGAGATCGTCTCTTTTGATGAAGGTGCGGTCCTTCACCTTTGCAAAATCCTCAATGAACCTTTCTGGAGCCGTTGTCTTGAAGGCTATGAATCCATCTATTTTTTCTGGTAAGGAGAGAATATCGTTGATATCCAGAGTGAAGAGGTTCGAAATATCTTCCTTTCCGCAGATCACTATCTCGTTTGAAATGCCCTGAAAGAACTCTTCAGGATCGTTCAATCGACTTTCCACCCATTTCACAACTGTTTCTTCGTAACCGACACCTTTCGAGAACAAAAATTCAAAGAGCGGCAGTTCTTTCAAAGCCGAGTAGAACTCTCCGGTATTCTTTATATGGATAAAGTAATCGTAGTTCTGCAGAACAGGTACTGAAAAAGACAGAGAAGCTATTAAAAGCAGAAAAAATACTGTTTTCTTCATCTTTCCCTCTCCCCAAAAAACCTCCAGGCTTCTTCCACGATTTTTCTCAGGTCTATTTCAGCGTTCTCTCCTTCCTTTTTGACCCAGAAAAAGTACTCTATGTTCCCTTCCGTTCCTTTGATTTTTGAAAAACAGCATCCTTTCAAAATAAAACCGTTTTCGATTAATCTCTTTCGTATTTCCCCCAGTACTTCAAGGTGGACATCAGGATCTTTTACGATACCCCTTTTTACGAATCTTCTTGGAGCTTCGAACTGAGGTTTTACGAGCAAAACAGCATCACCGGTGTTCTTCAGTATCCTGGAAATGGCAGGGATGATCTTTTCCAGAGAGATGAAAGACACATCGCAGGTTACAACATCCACTTTCTCCCCTAGATCTTCAGGAGTTAAATAGCGAGCGTTCACCTTTTCCATCACAACAACCCGGGGGTCGTTTCTCAATTTCCAGTGAAGCTGGCCGTATCCCACATCCACAGCGTACACTTTCTTTGCCCCACACTGGAGGAGAAAATCCGTGAATCCCCCCGTAGACGCTCCTATGTCGCACGCGACTTTCCCTGAAACGTCTATTTTGAAACTCTCGAAGGCAGACTCGAGTTTGTACCCTCCTCTGCTCACATACTTTGGCTCCTCGAGGAGTTCGACATCGGCATCTTCTGGAACGAGTTTGCTGGCCTTTGTGACTTTTTCTCCGTTCACGAGGACCTTCCCCGCCATGATTAACGTCTTCGCTTTTTCTCTGCTCTCCACGAGTCCCCTTTCTAAAACAAGCTGGTCTAATCTCTTCTTATCAGCCACAATTCATCCCCTGCCTTTATCACCGTTCCCCAGTCAAAAAGACGCACTTTCTCAACTTCTTCGAACTCCTTTTTCTCCGTACCAAACATCACAACTCGCTTTCCCGAAACGAAGAGAGGCATCCCAAAGTTTCTGATGAAGAACCCTTCCATATCCTCTCCATCTACCTTTCCATCTTTGTAAACGAGCAGTCTACCCTTCCACACAGCGAAATCATCTGCTACCATTCTTTCGATCGTTTCTCCGTCCTGCGCGTTCAAAACGAGTACTTCGTCTCCAGCACCCAGGAAAACCCGATCCTTAGAAGAATCCAGTCCCCAGGCTCCTTCGAATTTCTTCTCCCAGAGAAGCCGTCTTGTTTTGAGATTGTAACTTCTCAAGAAACCGCACACATCGAGTACGTAGAAAACATCACCCTGAAAGGAAAACTCTACCGGTGTATTTGAAACTTTCCACGACCATTTTCCTCTTATATCCACAAGGGACCCCGATGCCGTTAAAACAAAATTGTTCCACCTGAACAGAATTGTATCATCGATCTCTTTACTTCCCATCCTGTGTCTGGTGATCACTATTCCATCAACCACATCAACGGGTTCTTCGATCTTTAGGATTTTTTCTTCCATCATAAGAAATCCATCGCGATAGATGCACTCTTTTTCTCCGTCCAAAAAGACCATATCGATATTCCTGTAGAGCCCTGGGACGTCTTCTATGAAAATGTCCCTTCCTGCGTATATCATTTTCCCGCCGATCTGGTAAAACTCTTCGTCAACCACCTTTCTGTAGTTTCCTATTTCCAGAGTATGTTTCTCTTTCCACTGAGGAATTATCACAACGGGAGCTTTTCTTCCCGCAAAAGTCGTAGTCGGTTGAAGACTCTTTTCAAGCTTTCCATCTCTGTAAACGACGAGGAAAAACTCATCGGGAAGCTGAGAATCTGGAAAGATTTCCCTAATAGCTTTTCTGAAGTGTTCCGGGAAGGTGTCTTTTGTTGAGAGATTTTCAAAGTTATCCACGGACTTTTCTTCGAATATCAACTGAAAGGCAACGTAATTTTCCTTAGTTCGAATCTTGACAATGAGGGGTGTTCCCGAACCAGTCAGTACTCCTTCTTCAGAGAGAAGATCTCTCACAACGCCTTCGTACTCAGAGGGTCCATCGTAAACAAGCGTCACCACAGGAAGCCGTTTCCATTCCTCGATGATCTCGATTTCAGATGACGTCGGAGTCGCATCACCGAGGAAGTAAAGTACTCCGTTTTCCTCAATCCTGTAATTGAAAGCAAGAATCAAAACAGCACTTTGTAAAAGTACAAGCCATGTGCAGGTGCGGTACCAGCCGCCGCGCTCCTGTCGCGTGCTTCGAGCACCTCCTTCATCTTCTCAGGTTCCCACTGCTTCAGACCAACTTTCACAAGAGCGGCAACGATGTTTCGAACCATTCTTCTCAGAAAGGACCTTCCCTCCACCCTTATGAGAACAAGATCGTTTTTTAACCTCAAAATTCTGATTCTGTATATGGTCCGCACAGGATCTCTTTCATCACTCCCCGTCTTGAAAGAGGTGAAGTCGTGGGTACCTTCCAGATACTTCGCCGCTTTTCGCATCGCATCGAGATCGAGCTCGTAGGGAAACCACCAGACGTATTTTCTGAGGAAAACGTTCTTCTGCCTCGAAGTCAGAATGAAGTAGTGATAGATTCTCTTTGTCACATCGAAACGGGGATGAAAATTCACAGGAACTTCGAAAACCTCTTTCACATAAACATCATCCGGAAGATTCGCGTTCATGGCGTTTCTTATGTCCTCGGTGGTCATTCGATCGTTCGGACAGTTGAAAGCGATGAGCTGACCGTTCGCATGAACACCAGCGTCCGTTCTTCCCGCTGCCTGGGTGTAGATTCTCTGTTTGAATATCCTCTCAAGAGCGTCTTCTATAACTCCCTGAACCGTTCTGACATCGGGTTGCCCCTGGTATCCAAAGAAATTACTTCCATCGTACTCGATCACTGCCGCCACGCGCTTCATCTTTTCACCCCGATTCGTGCTATATTTTTACTGTACCAGATCATATTTTAACAGCCGGAGTTGAAACACATGTGGAGAAAAACCGTCCTCTTTTGCATCTTCCTTGTGTCTTACCTTTTCTCAGCACAACTCATGGTCGTCCAGGGAAACCTCGCCTCCCTCGTGGAAGTGGAAGGAGACTCCTTGAAGAAGAACCTGGAGGTCACCTTTCCATTCTCTCCTCTCGATGGAGTCGTGGTTTCAGATACGGCATATTTTGCGACCGGAAACGCTCTTCTGGAGTACAATCTGAAGAGCAAAGAAATCATCCGATCGCTGAAAATACCGGCAAAGAAATTGAAGTGGAACGATGAACGTTTGGTGGTGATCTGCGAAAAAGAGGTTCTGCTTCTGGATCCCGTTTCTTTCAAATACAGCAAGATCAGTTTTCAACAATCCGTTTCTGACGTCGATTTCTACGAAGGCTACCTGCTGGTGAGTCATGGAAAATACGTTTCTCTCATGAAGAACAGTGAAGAGATCTGGAAGATAGAGGCCGAGGCAGAGATAAACAAGATTTCTGTAAACAAAGAGAAAAAAGCGTTCGCCGCTTTAACTTCCGATGGAACGATTTTTCTGGTGGATTTGGAAAACGTTTTGGCACCGAAGGTCGTTTTCTTCTCGAAATTTGAAGAAGCAGAAGACTTAGAATGGATCGAAGACTTTCTGATCGTCTTTTTCAGAAACAAAGTGATCACCATGAACGCGGCAAAATTGACGTCTCCCAGAGCGTTCAAAGAGTATATTGCAAGCGGGAACACCACATCGGTTGTAAAACTCCTGGATTCAATCCTCTTCACAAAAGGTAACGACCTCTACAGAGTGGGAGTCTTCTCTCTGAAGAAGATCGGAACAGCTCAAAGGGTTTTTCCGGTTCTTGCTCAGGGTGAGATGTACACACCGGGAGATCTGATCTGGCAGCTGAATCTGGAAGCCGAGGTGAGATCTTCACCCGTCATTTTTGAGAATCTGCTGGTTGTGGCGGATGTAGAAGGAATCGTTCACGCTATCTCGATGAGCGGTGGAAAACTCTGGAGTTACAGAACAGGTTTCGTCATAACGGCACCACCCCGCGTTTTCATGGAAAGGATCTACGTAACGAGCTGGGACAACTTCCTCTACGCCATATCTCAAAACGGTCAGCTGGTGTGGAAAATCGATCTTGGGGCTGATGTTTCAAAGCCTTTTGAAGTGAATTCCTACGGTATTTACCTTGCCACCGACAGCGGCGAAGTGTACTTCATCGATCACGATTCTTCCATCGTGTGGCGATTCAAAGACGAAGAGTGGATTTCAACCGGTGTAACGGTCGATGAAAACGGAGTCGTCTATTTTGGAACTTCGAGAAGTCTGTACTCTCTCTATTCAAATGGTTCCTTGAGATGGAAAACCCGCACAGGATATCTTCTAACGATGAAACCAATAATCATCGACAGATATGTGATCACTGGAAGTAACTCAGGCTGGTTGTTGCGCGTTAACAGAACAAACGGTAACGTGGTCTGGAAAAAGAAACTTCCTCTCTCGCTGAATTCACAACTTTCAGCTTTCGAAGGTACCGTTTTTGTGAACGCGGAAGATGGAATCTACTCGATCGACCTTTCCGGTAATGTGAAAAGAATCATTTCAGCTTCCACTCCTTCTCCGGTGGCTGTTTCAAAGGAAGGATACGTATACTTCGTGTCTGAGGGCGTTCTTTACTCCTTCACGCTCGATGGAAAGAGAAGATGGGAAAGAAAGGTCGGGGAGAGTACCGTAGAACCCGTTGTTGGTGAAGAACGTGTAGTGGTTGTCACCAGAAGTGGAAATCTCTACTGTTTCTTCGATTCTGTTCATCCTTAGTATTTCTGAATAGGACCGAATCTTTCAAAGGGCCAGATCCTCAAAATTGGCCATCCTATGATGTGGTCCTTCGGGACAAAACCGAAATATCTGCAGTCAAGACTTTCCTTTGTGTTGTCCCCCATCAGAAAGTAAAATCCTTCCGGCACCCTTATTCTGATCGTACCATCATCTGTTTTTCCGATGTACTTCTTGAGATCGAGTTTGGAGTAATATTCCTCGTAAAACTCATGGTAGATCATTCCTGGGATGTAATAGGATTTCGTTTTCTCGTCGTAGTAAACCATGGATGGATCGAAATAGTTCAACAAACCGGGGAGGAAAGCTTCTCCGTAGCTTAGACCTTCCTCCCCGATGAGGGAGAAAACAAGAACTGCCGCTGTTCTACCGTAATTCTTCGCGATATCGTATATGAAATCTCTGTACGCCTGTTTGTCTTTTCTCAGCTTGCTGGCCGTGTACAGCCAATCGTAAAAATCTTCGTACTTGAAGATTCCCTCCGGTTCGTAGTACCTGTCCTTCAAAACTTCCGGAATTTCACCGTTCACGTAGAGCTTTCCGTCCTTTATTTCGAGGACGTCTCCACCCTTTCCAACGAGACGCTTCACGTACTTTACATGACCCCTGAACTTACTGGGAGAAAAGAGATCCATGAATTTATCGAAAAGTCGAAGCATGTGGCTTGCTCTTTCATCCACGAACGGTGACCAGAAAACCACAATCTCTCCTATCTGCGGTTCACATACAGTGTACGTGATCTTTTCGACGAAGAGTCGATCCCCAATCTGTATCGTTGGGATCATCGACCCAGTTGGAACCAGCATAGTCTCGAATATGTAGAGCCTCACGATCGTAGCTGCAACCAGTGCGTAAAGTAGTGCCTTGATCCATTCCACGGATTCTTTTTTCAGGTTCATCAATCTCTGCGCTCCTTGATCCTGATCTTACCTCTGACGTTCCTGAGGTAGTAGAGCTTGGCTCTCCTCACCTTACCCTTTCTCACAACCTCGATCTTCTCAACAACCGGGGAGTGGACGGGGAAGATCCTTTCTACTCCAACACCGTGGCTGCCTATTCTTCTCACTGTGAACGTTTTGTTTATTCCGGAACCTCTCTTTGCGATGACGATTCCTTCAAACACCTGTGTTCTTTCTCTGTCACCTTCTATAACTTTCACGTGCACCCTCACGGTGTCTCCTGGTCTGAAATCGGGAATCTCCTTTTTTTCATATTTCTTTTCGATGATTTTCACAAGATGATCCATCTTCAATCCCTCCTCGCGTAATTTTCTCCTATCAACCGATCGATGATGATGGCAGCAGCCGCTCTCACGGAAAGATGGTTGAAATCAGACTGCGCCCTTATGGGCTCCAGTACGTAATCGGATATCTCGAGAATTTCATCGGGAAGACCCCAGCCTGTACCGAGAAGTATGAGAACAGGTTTCTCGGTTTCCATGATTATTCTTCTTCCCTCTTCGAAAGAAATATCATTTTCGCGTTTTTTCGCAGAGGTGAAGAAGATCAAAGGTCTTTCTCCTTCGACACTTTCTATGTCTTCCAGCACATCTTCCAGATAGGATTTGAGCTTCACAAGTGTGAGAGATTCCGTTCTGGAAGGGTTGTACCGGCTTCCAAAACCTTCTCTCCAGAACTTCAGCATCTTGCTTACCATATCCTGCTGCGCTCTGAGGTTAGTCACAATGTAGTATCCCTTGAGGTTGTACGTTCTCGCGGTCCTTGCTATATCGTGGACATCAAGGTTTGTCACGGCCGTTGATATGATGCTGCCGTCTTTTCCTTTTATTGGGTAGTGAATCAGGGCCACGTACACCTTCTCTAACATTTCTCCATCATCTCCCTGAACAACTCTATTATAGCCAATTTGTCCATTTCGTCCAGTTCCTTCGCTAAGAAAAGATCTGGCCTCTTTGCCAGTGTTTTCTTTATGCTCTCCTTTCTTCTCCAGAGTTCCACCTTTTCGTGGTCTCCAGAGAGGAGAACATCTGGAACTTTCATACCCTTGTACTCATAAGGCCGTGTGTAAACGGGATGATCAAGCAGTCCCTGATGAAACGATTCTCTTTCTACAGATTCTCTCTCGACAACACCCGGTACAAGCCTCACAACAGCGTCAGTTATGACCATTGCGGGTAGCTCTCCACCTGTGAGTATGTAGTCTCCTATGGATATTTCATCGTCAACGATGCTCATCACTCTTTCATCTATTCCTTCGTACCTTCCACAGAATATAACGATGTCTTCCTTTTTTGAAAGTTCTTCTGCTATCTTGTAGTTGAAAATTCTTCCCTGCGGACTTGTGAGAACAACGTAAGGTTTTCCGTATTTTTCTACGTAACTTTCGTAGAATCTGAAGAAAGGTTCAGGTTTCATCACCATGCCGTATCCGCCGCCGTATTGATAATCGTCAACCGTTCTGTGTCTGTCGGTGGTGTAATCCCTCAAATTCTCCACGTTTATCTCCACGATACCTCTCTCTACCGCCCGGGCTATGACGCCGTACTTTTTTATAACTTCGACCATTTCAGGGAATATTGTTACAATGGTGATCCTCATCAAATCCACTCCATTTCCTTTGCTATGATCCTTTTCGCACCTTTATCGATCTCAACGATACAGTCCTTCGTCATGGGGATCAGGGTTTCTTTCTTCTTTTTCCTCACCACGAGTACGTCGTTCGAACCGGTTTCTATTATGTCAACTACTTTTCCAACGTTTTCACCAGACTCGTAGAAAACATCGCAGTCCAGTATTTCGTAAAAGTAGTATTCGTCTTCGTTGAGCTTTGGTAGTTCCTCGTATTTTACGAAGACTTCACAGCCTTTGATCTTTTCTGCGGCTTCTATCGTGTCTATCGATTTGAACCTGATGAGAAAGAGCTTGTTCATCCTCCTCACAGACTCAACGGTGAGGTTGTAAAACGCCTTCTTCTCGCTGTTATAAAGAATCACATCGGAGAGGTTCTTCACGATTTCTTCAGAGTTCGTGTAAGGAAAGAACTTGACCTCTCCCTTGAGGCCGTGTGTGTTGACGATCTTTCCAATCGCTACTCTTTCATTCAACAGGTCTTGAATGGTTCTTATCATACTCTCACCGGACCACCTTGATGGTGATCTCCTTAGAATCTCCCATGAGCGCACTCAAAAGTATCTTCAAAGATTTTATCGTTCTTCCATCTTTTCCTATGACCTGTCCAACATCTTCTTCGTTCACAACGATTTCGTATACTTTCTTTCCTTCTTCGTCGAACTCCATGACCACAACCTCTTCGGGATGCTTCACTATTCCCCGAAGAATCTTCTCGAGGAGCTCCTTCATTCAGCCGTGGCCTCCTCTTTCTTTCCGTACTTTATCTCGTGGACCCTCTTCATAACCCCGAATTTTCTGAAGATATCCCTCACAGTGTCGCTCGGCTGAGCTCCTTTCAGAATCCATTCCACGGCTCTTTCCACATCGATCTTTATTTCCCCTTCTTTCAGAGGGTTGTAGTATCCAAGAGACTCGATGTAAGCACCATCTCTCCTCTTCCTGCTATCAACAACGACTATCCTGTAGAAAGGCTGGTGTCTTTTTCCCATCCTTGTGAGTCTGATCCTTACCACCGAACACACCTCCTCAGAATCCAAATGGTATTTTGAATCTACCTTTTTTCATCCTCTTCATTAGAGCTTTCATCTGTTCATAGCTTTTGAGAAGTTTGTTCACATCCTGGACAGTGGTTCCACTTCCACGTGCAATTCTCCTTTTTCTACTGGCGTTTATTATACCGGGATTTCTTCTCTCTTCTATGGTCATCGAATTTATGATGGCCTCGATCTTTTTCAGCTCCTTTTCACTCATCTCCACATCGACCTTTGGTGCACCTGGAAGCATCTCAAGAATGGAAGAAAGAGGTCCGAGTTTTTTCATCTCCTGAAGCTGTTCTTTGAAATCTTCCAGGGTGAACTCTGCCTTCAGGAACTTTTCTGCGCTTTTCTTCATCTTTTCCTGATCGAGTTCCTTTTCCACTTTTTCGATCAGTGAAAGAACGTCCCCCATTCCCAGGATTCGGTTTGCGATTCTGTCTGGATGGAACGGCTCCAGACCGTCGATTTTTTCACTCGTTCCAATGAATTTGACGGGCTTCCCCGTCACGTACTTTATGGAGAGAATGACTCCGCCTCTTGCATCTCCGTCCATCTTTGTTACGACGAATCCTGTTAAATCGAGCCTTTCATCGAACACCTTGGCGGTATTGACTGCGTCCTGCCCCATCATCGCGTCAACGACGAGCAGGATCTCATCTGGGTTCAGGATTTTCTTTATCTCTTCCAGCTCTTTCATCATCTCTTCGTCTATGTGAAGTCGACCAGCGGTATCCACTATCAGAATATCTTTTCCTGTACTCTCAGCAACGTCTACAGCTTCTTTCACTATCTCAACGGGTGTTTTGTTGTAATCGTGAACAACGTTTATACCAATCTGATTTCCAAGCTTCACAAGCTGATCAACGGCTGCGGGACGGTACAGATCCGCTGCGACAAGCAAAGGATTCCTTCCCTCTTTTTTGAGGAGTTTTGCGAGTTTCGCACACGTTGTGGTCTTTCCACTTCCCTGAAGTCCCACCATCATTATGGGAGCTGGTCTGTGGACGAGTCTCAATGGTTCGTTCTTTTCTCCCATGATTCTTACAAGCTCGTCTCTCACTATCTTTATGAACTGCTGGTCCGGTGTGAGACTCCTGAGAACTTCCTCTCCGAGAGCTTTCTGGAGGACGTGGTCCACGAATTCTTTCACAACTTTGTAGTTGACATCGGCTTCGAGCAGGGAAAGTTTCACTTCCCTGATCGCGTCTTTTACATTCTTTTCTGTGATCTTTCCGCGTCCAGACAGATTCTTGAAAACTCTGGACAGCTTCTCCTGAAGATTCTCGAACATCGAAACACCTCCGAAGGACCTTCTCTCATATTAGACGCTTCTCATTAATACCAGGTTTCCAATCATCTAAGGAGTAGCGCACTTAATGTTACAATTTATTTTCAATGAATAGGTGGTTTAACTTAATCCACCTACTAAACTACACATGTTTTTAATAATACTTGATCGTGAAGTCCTCGTATCCTTCAGGCGTAGTTTCTTCCACACTCACGTTCGTCACAACCGCCGCAGGTGGGCCTTTCGCTACCTCATTCAGAAAACGCCGAAGGGCATTTTCATCACCTTCGGCGTGTATGAAAACAGACCCATCATCCATGTTCATCACGTAACCCTTCACACCAAGAGACTTCGCAACTCTTCTTGTGAAATATCGAAAGCCCACTCCTTGAACAATCCCCTCAACTCTTATTTTCAGAGCCTTCATGCTTCCACGCCCTTATGAATTCTTCGTCAAAATGCACATCGAGTTGTGGGAAAGGTATGTAGATTCCCTCTTTTTCCAGATAATCCTTTATTCTGAAAGCCAATCTCTTCATACCTTCGAAGAAGTTATCACGGTTGACCCAGAATCTGATAATGAAGTCTATGGAAGAGCTGTTGAAGGCAGAGAAAACGATAGCTGGTGCTGGATCTTTTTCAACAGTCTCTTCGTCTTCCAGCGCCTTCTGGAAGATCTCCACCACTTTCCTCAAATCAGCCGAGTAAGGAACTCCCACCACAATTTCCTGTCTTCTAACGTTCGAAGGCCAGAAATGTATTATCTTGTCGTTCCAGACGGCTTTGTTCGGTATCATCACTCTTCGACCATCCCAGGTCCTGATCACGGTATGATTCAAATTCACCACTTCAACGGTTCCGGAGACTCCACCGGCCTCCAGAGCCTCTCCTTCCTTGACAGCCCGAGACACTAGAAGGAACAACCCTGAGAAGAAATTGGCCAGCGGTTCCTGAAGAGCAAGACCTATGACAAGACCTCCGATACCCACTCCAGCGAGAAGTGGTGCAAAACTTAAATCCCAGATGTCGAGAATTATCATCACCGCGATCACAGAGATGATCAATCCCAGGAAAAATCTGAGGGTGTTTCTCATTTGAAGCTCTTTTCCGAGCTTTTCCACACTCTTTTCAATGAGCTTGAACAGCCATTTGAAAACCAGATAAGAAACAACAACCGTTACCGCCGTTAGGATCAGTCTGGTGAGCAAGTTTTCACCACCTCACAGCAAATCTGATACCTGTTCCTTGAGTGTAGTAGTACTCCGAGAACGGATCACTACTCACGGGTGAACTGATGATGAACGTGCTAAAACCTACAGAGACGTTGTTCACAGTTGCGTAGAAACCAAGAGAGATTTTCACGGCGCTTTCTTTCGTTTTGGTGTTGCTCAGCATCGAAACTCCCAGACCCGCTTTTTGTTCCGATCCGATCGCGAAATCTATCCTGTTTTCCAGCACTTCCTGGTCAAATACCAGAGAGTAGGAGAATCTGTTTTTCCTGGAAGAATCGTAGAAAAGCTTCAAAAGATAAGTTCCTCCCATGTAATTTCCTTTCTGACTCCAGAGAGTGAAATCCCGAACGCTGGCACCAAAACCAACATCTTTGAACAGGTAACCAGAGACACCCCCGTGGAGATCGATCTCTTTTCTTTCTTCCTGATCCATGGTGAAAGAAACACCGGCTCCGACATTCAAGCTTTCTTCTGGCGAAAAGACCGCATCGTATTCGATCGTGGTCCTGTAGCTGGATTCCGTTAGAGTGCTTCTTTTCAAATACAACACTCCAGCGATGTTCGGTGCGGGAGTCTGGAAGAGTCCAACCAGGAAGGTTCCCAGAGATTCACCCTCGCCTGAAAACACCTGATACGAACCCATGACTCCCTGTTTGTTCATGGAAAGAAGCCGTGCGGGATTTTCGAAGAAAGCCCGCTCACCAGAAGAGGAAAAAATCTCGAGCTGGGAAGCCACCGCCAGTGTTGAAATCACGAAAATCAAAAGAAAGACTCTCTTCATACATTCACACCCCCTGAAGAATATACTTCTACCACTCTGCTTTTCAGTTCATTGAAAGTTCCATCCTCTATAGAACGCCTTACTTCCTTCATCAAAGAGATCATGAAGTTGATGTTGTGAATCGTGAGGAGTATCTGCCCAAGGACTTCTCCTCGATCGAAGAGGTGATGGATGTAAGACCGCGTGAAATTCTTGCAGGTATAACACCCGCACCTTTCGTCCACTGGTTCGAGGGACCGCTTGTTGTAAGAGGCCTTGAGGTTGAGTTTTCCATTCCAGGTGAGCGCAGTTCCGTGTCTTGCTATCCTGGTTGGGAAGACGCTGTCGAACATATCCACTCCTCGATTAACGAGTTCGAGTATGAGTTCTGGAGACCCTCCTCCCATGAAGTAACGGGGTTTATCTTCTGGAAGAAACTCCACCGTGACTTCGGTCATTTCAAGAGTGAGGGATCTTTCTTCACCTATGCTCAATCCTCCTATGGCGTATCCATCGAATCCAATCGATGTGATCTGAAGGGCGCTTTCTCTCCGCAGATCCGGGTAGATCCCTCCTTGAACGATTCCAAAGAGTGCTTGATTCTCCGTTTTGAAAGCCTTTTTAGATCTCAGAGCCCATCGATAGGTTCTCTCTGTTGCCTCTTTCACCTCTTCGTAATCGGCATCGGGTACAGGACAGTGATCGAAGACCATGCAGATATCCGATCCCAGAGCGATCTGAACCTCCATGGATATCTCTGGATTCAGGAAAATTTTCGAACCGTCAATAGGAGATCTGAAGACCACACCTTCATCGTCTATCCTGATCTTTGGAAGGCTGAAAACTTGAAAACCTCCGCTGTCGGTGAGTATCGGTCTTTTCCATCCCATGAAGTTGTGAAGTCCCCTGTGAAGCTTTATGATCTCCACACCGGGTTTCAACATGAGATGAAACGTGTTCGAAAGAATTATCTCCGCTCCTGCTTCTTCCAGATCTCTGGGAGTGAGAAGCTTCACGTTTGCGTTGGTTCCAACCGGCATGAAAACAGGAGTTTCAACAGCTCCGTGGTGAAGCTTCATGACACCCAGTCTTGCTTTTCCGAAAGTTTTTTCACTTCGAACTCCACACGATTCCCTCCAGCATCTTCTTCACCCTTTGATAACAGCCTTCAATCTGTGCTTCCTGTTCTTCGAGCTCTTCCAGCATGTTTTTCCTGAAAGTCTCGTCTGAAATCTCTTTCAAATTGATCAGAACGTTCACCTTCTCAACCTGAAAGACCGCGTGGCAGAGATCTGCGGCGTTCAACGTGTCCGATGCCAGATTCTTGTTTCCAAATTCGGCGAGCTTCTCGAGCTCGTGTGCGAGGTCTTTCATCACCCTTATCACGTCCATCGGTACAGAAGCAGCTTCCTTCAGAGCATTCTGAAGCTCTCCTTCAGAGGATTTGTAAGCTTTCATGACCTTTTCAAAGGCTTCCATGTCTTTCTTTGCAAGATCGAAGAGTTTCAGTCTCGCTTCTTCCATTGCCTCAACTATCCTCTCCATCTCCGGTTCCACATCTTCGTAACCCTTTTTCTTCCTGGTGAAATTCGCAACCATTTCAGCGAGGGCACATGCCATGGCTCCCACGACTGATCCAACCGCTCCCCCACCAGGAGTTGGCTTTCTCTCTGCAACCATATCGCAGAATTCTTTGAGCGAAAGGCGTTCAACCTCCATATCTCTCTTCTCCCTCCTGAACGATCTTAACTCCCGAACTCGTTCCTATTCTATCAGCACCGTACATGATCATTTTAACAGCGTCCTCGAAGGTTCTGATCCCTCCGGAAGCTTTTACACCCATCTCATCTCCCACGATCCATTTCATGAGATGAACGTCTTCTGCGGTCGCCCCTCCTGTTCCAAATCCCGTGGAAGTCTTCACGAAATGAGCTCCAGCGAGTTTGGAAATGACACACGCCGCTATCTTCTCTTCCGTATCCAGATAGCACGTTTCGATGATCACCTTCACAACTTTTCCTTTCACCGATTCGACAACACTTCTTATATCCTCGTAAACGTACTCCCACTCTTTTGCCTTGAGCATGCCAACGTTGATGACCATATCGATCTCATCGGCTCCACTCTCAACAGCGAAAATCGCCTCATGGGCTTTCGTCCGAGTTTCGTTCGCTCCCAGTGGAAAACCAACAACGGTGACGACTTTCACATCGGTTCCTTCGAGTTCTTCACGAGCCAGTTTCACATAACACGGATTCACACAGACTCCATAGAAACGATTTTCCCTTGCTTCAAGACAGAGTTTTTTTATATCGTCTGGTGTGGCAAACGGTTTCAGATTCGTGTGCTCTATAGCACTTCTCACATCTTCGATACCCGCGCTTTCTCTGGCGGGCTTGAACTCGTAGTACTCTCTGTACCTCGCTATTGCCTCCTCAATTCTGTACTCTATCATGAGAAATCACCTCACAAACCGAGTTCAGAAGCGATCGTTTTCATCGCCTCGAGAGAAATTTCTAAGAATTTCTCAAGCGAGAGCCCAAAGTTTTCGCAGGTTTTCATCTGTTCCCTGCTCGCTCCCTTCGCAAAGGCCTTTTCCTTGAATCTCCTCAGCAGAAAATCCACATCGATAACATCCAGTTTCTTCTCTGGTCTGATCAGTGCGGCCGCTACTATAAAACCAGTGGTTGGATCCACCGCATACAAAGCCTTCTCCATCAAAGTTTCTGGAGTTTTCTTTTCACAGTGGGCCAGAATAGCGTTGAGAACGTCTTCGGGTACGTCCTCATTTTTCAGGATTTCCAGGGTCTTCAAGCCATGTTCCTCGGGTTTATCTTTGGTGTAGTCGTAATCCAGATCGTGAAGAAGTCCGGCAAGACCCCATTTTTCTTCGTCCTCGTTGAATTCCCTCGCAAGAGCTCTCATAACAGCTTCCGCTGCAAGACAGTGCTTCACAAGATTTTTCGTTTTAACGTGGGTTTTCAACAACTCCATTGCCCTTTCCCTGCTGATCAAAGTTCTCCCTCCTCCCTGAAGCTGAAATATCCTCGTCTCGATACAATGACGTGATCCACAAGACTCACCCCAAGGATTTCTCCCGCTTGTTTCAATCTTTCCGTGATCAAACGATCTTCTTTGCTGGGAGTGGGATCACCAGAAGGATGGTTGTGAACGACGATCACTCCAGATGCATTAGCCCTGATAGCCGTCCGAAACACGTCCCGCGGATGTATCAAACTCCTGTCAGAAGTTCCAACAGTGAGTGTGTTTTCTCCTATAACGTTGAGCTTCGTATCGAGACAGATCACCTTCACAATTTCCCTCTCAAGATACACCATTTCCTGGCAGTACCTGTAAACTTTCACGGAAGAGTCCAGCTTCTCCGGTATCCTTTCCAGTTCTCTGTGAAGTCTTTTTCCAAGCTCCAGAGCAGCTTTCAAGGTGATGGCCTTGACCATACCGACCCCTTCGACCGAAGCTATCTCTTCGAGACCTGCGTTCGAGAGTTTTATCAACGAGCCGTCAAACCTTTCAAGAAGATCCTTTGAAAGTTCGAGAACGTGTTTTCCCTTCTTTCCAGTTCTCAACACTATGGCGACGAGTTCTTCAACCGAAAGCGACTCTGGCCCCGCCTTTATCATCCTCTCTCTTGGAAGCAACCTTCCACCATCCCTTTTCATAGAGGTACTGCCAGACCATTCCAAGAGGAAATCCCACCACAGTAAAGAAATCTCCTTCTATTTTTTCAACGAAGACGGCCGCGAAATCCTGTATCCCATAAGCCCCCGCTTTGTCGAGAGGTCTGTATTTCTCAACGTAGTAATCGATCACACTCTCTGGAAGTTCTCTGAACCTGACCTTCGTTGAAGAAACGATCACGTCTTTTGTTTCACTGGAGACGAACGCCACCCCCGTGTAAACCACGTGCCATTTTCCAGAAAGCTTCTTCAGCATACCTTTCGCTTCTTCCAGAGACTCCGGCTTTCCCAGTATGTTACCATCCAAAACCACCACCGTATCGGATCCAATGACGAGTATTTCCTCTTCCTTCCTCTTTTTGAACACCCACTCCGCTTTTCTCAACGAGAGTTCTCTAACGGTCTCTTCGGGACTTTCAAGAAATTCCTCTTCAACATCAGGCTTTTCAACTTCGAACTCTATCCCCAGCAACTCCATCAGTTGCCTTCTTCTGGGCGAAGAAGAAGCGAGAATAATTCTCAAACACTATCCCTCCCATCCTGCTTGCCAGGAAGGCGTTGACTGTTCCCGAAACAAGACCGAGTATCACCATCAAAGGAAAGAGTAAGAAGGTCTTCGTGCTTCCAACCAGAAAAGATATGACGATGAGCTGAACAAGGTTGTTCACAAAAGATCCCATTGCACTCAAGCTCAAGTAACCAAAATCGAACCGGGCCAGAAACGATTCCACCAGGGAAGCGGAAACGGCACCGAAGAATCCGGTTAGAAAAGATGGAGAAAGAAACCTGCCGGAAAAGAGAGCACCCAAAATGCTCTTTGCAGATGCGACGATCAGAGCATCTCCAAAACCAATTTCCGAAGCTATCATGAGGACTACCGAGTTGGAGAATCCCCATCTTCCAAACGGTACCGGAAAAGGGAGCAAGTTCTCCAGGACATAAAAAGTAGAAGAAAGAGCCGTCAAAACAGAAAGAAATGTGATTCTCCTCACCAGGTCACGGTATCGTAATCTGTCTTTTCTTCGAAGAATATTATCACCTCGTTTGGCACACAGATGATGGTCCCTCCTGGACCAACCCATCCCGTTTTCACACACAGTTTCAAAGGACAGGTTGACTCGACGACTCTGACCCTGTTCCCATGGAATTCCACCTTCATGAGGAATCTTCCGTTCTCTGTTATGTCGTACGTTCCTGGTTTCGACAGAATCTTTCTGAAATCTCTTCCTTGAACCACAACTTTACTTCCTTTTTTCTCCGAAGCGAGTATTGAAAAGATAAGGACAACAAAGATCAAAATGATCAGCATCACATCTTTTTTTCTGAAGAAGCTCCTCACCTTTTTCACTCTCTTTCGAACAGCTTGAAGGTCTCAGACCTTTCGATCGCTCCTCCTTCAAGAACTATCAGCAGATGAGCTCCCATATTTGGAAAATCGAGCACCACTTTTCTCCAGTCTTTTCCGGCCATCACAAAGCCCGCTGTGGAGAGTGCGTCGGCTGTGGTGGCATCTTCGGCTATGATCGTTACGCTCCACACACCACGAGCAGGATACCCTGTTGAAGGATCGAGAATATGATGATACCTGACACCGTCCACAACGAAATATCTTTCGTAATCACCGGAAGTCGCAACCGCTCCAGATTTCAGATAGATGTAATCTATCACATCGTCTCCCCTGGGATCTTTTACTCCTATCACCCACGGATACTTTCCGAACTTTGGCCCGATGATACGAACATCTCCACCTGCTTCGACAAACCCCGTTGCGTTCTCATCAAAAGAGAGTGCTATCTGTCTGGCCCTGTCGAGGGCGTATCCCTTCGCTATACCACCAAGATCGATCTTCACACCGTTTTTAACCATCACTCTCATGTTCTTATCGTCGAAGAGAACGTTTTTATACCCGGTATGCTTCAGAGCCTCTTCGATCTCTTCCCGAGAAGGTACCCTGAGATTTTCGTAGTTTCCGGTAAACCCCCAGAGTTCGAGAAGCCTTCCTACTGTCGGATCAAACGCTCCATCTGTGAGCTCTGCGAACGCGCAGGCCGCTTTGATCAAACTGTAAGTCTCTTCGTCCACCTCGACCCATTCGTTGGGATGATCGTTTATCTTTTTCACAACACTTCTTTCATCCGTGAAAGAAAACTTGTAGGTGATTCTCTTCATGTCTTCCAGAATGGCTTCTGCGATCGTTCTGGGATTTATCTTCTGAGAGGAAACGACTATCCTCACACTCGTTCCGAGAGCGAAATCTCTGAGCTCATAATACTGATCTTTCGTTCGGATGAGGAGTAAAGCCAAGAGAATCGCAAGAGAACCTAGAAGAAGTGAAGAAAAGATGATGACGTTTCTTCTGGTTACCCGATGATCGTTGCTATCTGACGGCCACATTTTGTGCACTTCCCTTCTTCATCCAGTCCCACTTTTTCCACTTCATATCCCTGTCTTCTGATCACAAGATTTCCGCAATCCGGGCAGAAAGTGCTCTCGTATCTTTCGTCCCACACGTTACCGAGGTAGACGAAATTTAAATACTCTCTGGCCATCTCGTATATCTCGATGAGCTCTTCTATCGGCGTTGGAGGTATGGTGTACTTGTAATTTGGAAAGTAGCGGCTTATATGAAGAGGGATGTCTTTGTCCAGATCAGCGATCCACTCGAATTCTCTCCTCAGGTCTTCTTTGTCGTCGTTCTTTCCCGGAATTATCAGCGTGGTGAGCTCAACGTGAATTCCTGCGTTGTAAACCTTCTCTATGTTTCTGAGGACCACGTCCAAATCTCCCCCGATCTCCCTGTAGAAATCTCTGTTGAATCCCTTGAGATCTATGTTCATCGCATGCACGGACTGAAAGAGGAGTTCCAGAGGTTCTTCGTTTATAAAACCGTTGGTCACAAGAACGCAGTACATACCTTCTCTCACAGCCACACGAGACGTGTCGAGAACGAACTCGTACCAGACAAGAGGCTCGTTGTATGTGAAAGCGATTCCTTTTGAGTTTCTGTTCATCTGGGCTATCTTGACAAGCTGTTCTGGAGTGACTCTTTTGGTTTCTGGCTTTGCTTGCGAAATCTCCCAGTTCTGACAGAAACCGCACTTGAAATTACAGCCGAAAGTTCCCACAGAGAATATCTGCTCACCAGGATTGAAGTGGAAAAGCGGTTTCTTTTCTATGGGATCCATAGCGATTGCTGTTACTTCACCGTAGTTCAGACTCACCAGAGAGCCGTTTTTGTTCTTTCTCACACCGCACAACCCAATTTGTCCGTTATCGAGCACACATTCATGCGGACACAGAAGGCACTTAACTTTTCCATTCTCAAGAATTTCAAAGTGCAAAGCCATCCTTTCCATGTCCCATCCTCCTCATTTGTAGCGTTCAACTGTGAACCTGTAAATCTCCACATCGTCGTCCCACTCAGGGATTCCGGCTTTCAGCTTCGCTATTCTGAGCTGTTCTTCGACCGTATCCACACCTTCTATGTCAGGAAGAAGGAGCCCTCTCCTCCAGCCCTTAACTACTATCACACCGTATTTTTTCGGGTCGAGCTCGGAGATATCCCTCACCGGTTCAGGAGGACTGAGAATGTCCACGTGCACAACGATATCGTCGAGTTCATCGGGCGAGACCGGAGGAAACCTTGGGTCCTGAGTGGCAGCCGCGATGGCGTTATCTCTTATCTCAAGAGCGAGATTCGGCTTTGTGGGAAGATAGGTTCCTATACAGCCCCTCAGAGAACCGTCCGTTTTGTGAAGAGTCACAAAAGCCCCTGCTCTTCTTTTGAAGAGCTCTTCAGGAACACTTTCATCGGGTTCGATCACTTTTCCATATCTCACGTAATTCTCTATGACCCTTATTGCCCATTTCACGTAAGGATGCTCGCCTATCATGTTCCCACCACCTGTAACAATTATAGCACCTGTTGTATCATAGAATTTGAGAGATCGAGAAAGGAGAGGATAGAACGTGAAAGCAGGTGGTCAAGCGGTAATAGAAGGAGTGCTTATGATCGCAAGAAAGGTTTCCCTTGCTGTCAGAAATCCAGATGGGAACATCGAAGTCAGGGAACTCGGGAAAGTAAAGTTTCCAGGTTGGGCGAAGATACCTTTCTTGAGAGGTTTTTATTCGCTTTTTGTTTCTCTCTACTTTGGAATAAAAGCCCTCAATCTTTCCTCCGAAATCTCTTCCGGTGAAAAACTGAAGGAAAGCGAGAAATTCTTTTCTCTCATCACAGCTGTTGGACTTGCCGTTGGTCTTTTTGTGGTAGTACCTATTTTTCTGACCAATTTCCTGGTGACGAAAAAAGGAGAGTTTCTCTATTCGCTTGTTGAAGGATTCATAAGGGTTGGACTCTTTCTCCTCTACGTCTGGATCATCTCACTGTTCAAGGATGTAAAACGCGTGTTTCAGTACCACGGTGCGGAACATATGACAATTCACGCTTACGAACATGGAGAGGAACTCACACCGGAAAATGTGAGAAAATATTCGACGATACATCCAAGATGCGGGACCAACTTTTTGATGATCTTTTTAATAGTGGCCATCCTTCTTCTCAGTCTGGTCGGTGTCGTTGTGGAGATGAACACCTGGACGAGGATCGTTTCAAGGCTCGTTCTTCTTCCCTTCGCAGCGGGGATTTCTTACGAACTCCTGAAAGTCATAGCCTTCTTCAATGGAAAGGGACTGGTGAAGCTTCTCTATCTTCCAGGGTACCTTCTTCAATACCTGACCACGGCAAAACCAGATGACTCACAGCTTGAGGTTGCCATCACCGCGCTGAAGTACGCAGTAGGTGAAGAGAAGGACACAACAGAGGACAACGTAAAGGAGGATGAGGTAGAACTTCTGGGATAGTCCAAGAAGATTGAACATCAGTGAAAAGGAAACGAGGATCAAAAGTGTTTTCCATTTTCCTATCTTTCTGGAAAACACGTGGTGAGTATGTTTCTCATCCGGAGAGAACGGGTTTTTCTTTACAACCAATCTTCTCACAAAACTGAACACAATCTCGTAGAACGGAAATCCAAGGAAAAGCGTGGCGTATCCGAGATCTCCCTCGAAGAAAACCACCGATGACGTGGAGAGGTAAGCTCCAAGAAGAAACGAACCACTGTTCCCCAGAAAAACCTTTGCGTCTGGAAGGTTCCATGGAAGAAAACCGATTATCGAAAACGCAAGAGACCTTTCTCCAATCATGAGCGAAGAAAATAGAGATATTCCGCTCAAAAGGCCGTCCAATCCATCGACTACGTTGAACGCGTTAACCATACCGACAAACCAGATCACGAAAAAGACAGGATGTATCCTCGCTCCAAAGATACTGACCTCTATGGTCACAGCGGTAGAGAACCAGACAGCAACCAGAGTGGTCACAGCGAGTTTGATTCTGTAGGAGAGGTCGAAAAGATCATCCAGAAGTCCAAGAAGAAACAGGGGAATCGAAAAGAGAAAAAAGGGATTGTCTCTTTCGAAGATGAGAAGCGTCAGGAATATGGAAACACCACCGACCGGCGGAACCGCTCTCCCGTGGGATTTTCTGGAGTCGGGATGATCGAGAAATCCCGTCTTCTTCGCAAAAACAGACAGCACCGAAGTCAGGAAGAAACTAATTATCGCTTCCCACATTTATTTGTGCCTCCGGGACTAATTTTTTCATTTCGGTGAGAAGTCCTTTTACGTCGCTGTTTTCGAAGGCTTCTTTCATTCTGTTGATTGCCTGTTCTACGCTCTCTTTCCCTGGAAGAACGGATGTCTTCACTCTGAAGATTTTCGAGTGTGGAGTCAACTCTTTCATCTCGTAAGGGTAGAGCAACTCTTCGTACATCTTCTCCCCCGGCCTGATTCCGGTGAAAACTATCTTTATGTCCTGGTAAGGGGTGTACCCAGAGAGCATGATCATGGTTTCCACAAGCTTCAGGATGGGTATCTGCTCTCCCATGTCGAGAATGAAGAGGTCCTTTCCGGAAGAGAAGAGAAGGGACTGGAGAATGAGGGAGACGGCCTCAGGTATGGACATGAAGTAGCGCTTCATTCGTGGATCCGTCACCGTTACAGGCCCACCTTTTTCTATCTGACGGCGAAATTTTTCCACTACGCTTCCCCTGCTTCCAAGAACGTTTCCAAACCTCACGATCGAGAAATTCGTGCTGTTTTTTTCTCTCGAAAGGATGTAGAGTTCCGCTATCCTCTTGGTGAGGCCCATCACAGAAGTGGGATTCACCGCTTTGTCTGTCGAGATGAAAACAAAATACTTAACACCGAGCCTTTCGGAGAGTTCCACGAGATTCATCGTTCCCAGAACGTTCACTCTGAAAGCCTCAAGCGGATTTTCCTCCATCAAAGGAACGTGCTTGTGTGCTGCCACGTGGAAGATCACGTCCGGCCTCAGCTGGGTCAACCAGTGTTCCATTATCTTTCTGTCGGCAACATCCGCTATGATCCTTTTTTTCTTCACCTCCGGAAAGTGTTCGGTGAGAAACTCGTTTATGAGATATATACTGTTTTCTCCGTGGCCCAGAAGAAAGATCTCCGCTGGATTCATCCTGGCTATTTGCTTGCAAAGCTCAGAACCGATACTGCCTCCTGCTCCGGTCACAAGAATTTTCTTCCCTTTCAAGAATTTTCCTATTTCATGAAAATCCACCTTCACTTCTTCGCGACCCAGAAGATCTTCTATGGATATTTCCTTCAGATGGGAGATCCTGACACGTCCTTCTATCAGCTCTCTCACACTGGGGAGGGTCTTTACTCTGACCTTTTTCAAATCGATGCTTTTGAGAATTCGTTCCATCTCAGCTCTGGAAGCTGAAGGTATAGCTATCACGATTTCGTCCACGTTCATTTTCTCCACGAATTCCATTGTTTTCTCTATTGGTCCAAAAACCGGAACTCCCCTCACCTTTCGACCGATCTTTCTGGGAGAATCGTCCACGAAGGCCACTATTTTTCCTAAATGGGGGTGTTTCTCAAATTCTTCGAGAATAGAGACTCCCGCATCTCCTGCCCCTATGACCAGTATTCTCTTCTCCCCTGAGGTTTTTCTTAGCCTGTTCACAGTCAGCCACTGCCATGTGATCCTGCTCAGCACAAGAAGGGCCATCGAACCAAGAAAGGTGGCAAACCCCACGGATCTGGGAAGAACTATTCCCCTGTAAACATAAAAAAACGCAAGGTTGGAAAGATAAGAGATAACGCTTCCTCTTATGAGAATGAGAAAGTCTCTGGCATTAGCGTATTCCCACACGATGGAATAGTTTCCGTTCAGAATGTAGACAACAGCCGAGACAGCGGTGTATACGATCACGGATTCGTCATAACGGCTCATTTCCTGAAAGTCAAAACCAAACCTCGAAAAGAGCGCCACTACACCCGCAAAGTACGTCAGAGCCACGTCGATTACAAAAAGGAGTGCCTTTCTTACCATCTTGTGATCACCCTTCTCCCATCCTCCGGTATAACTCCGTACTTGAAGAGTACCTCACGCACATCCTCGGTTACGTACACCCTCACGATCTGAATCATGTTGCTCACCATCAACCTGTATGCAGGGTATTTCTTCACGTACTCGTCCACTGTGAGAATCTCATCATGTTTGGGGTCGTAAAGGAAGACGTTGTTCTGGAGAAATTCATCGGGATGAAAGATGGTGAGTTTGTACGGTGTGTCGATCCTGAAGAATTTCTCTTTGTTATCGCGAATCTCTTCGAGAATGCTTTTGTCTGAATCCTCTACGTTAACACTGGACAACACACGGTCTATGTTTTCGACGATCTTATCGATCAGGTTTCTGGCTGCAGACAGGCTGAGTTCAGATGGATCAAACCCTTCAGCGGAGAAAGGACGCTCAACCACCATCTTCCACAGATCGCGATTTTTGAACCGCTCCACGAGTTTCTTCGTTTCACTGTCCCCCTTCAGTTCGAGTTCTCTGAGAATGGAATAATCCGTCAATTCGAGGAATTCGTCGAGATCTTTCAAGCGCTCTTCCAAATCGAGAATCTCACAGGCCTTTGAGAGTATCTCCTGAATCATGAGATCGGCAGCACGGGACGTTTTGTGGAAATACACATTTTTGTACATCATGAATCGGCTGAACAGTATCGAATATATGTTGTCAACCACCTTCACGTGGTAACAGAGTATCTCTTTTCCATCTACCTCTTTGACAAGGGAATTCCTCAGCACCCTGTCCACGTTCATCGGAGCAAAATGCCCCACTCCGCTGTAGTAAGAGTCCCTCAGCAGAAAGTCGAGTCTGTCGGCTCCCAGCGGTCCCTGGATGATGTTGAAATCCACACTCCCCGTTTCCTCTCCTCTGTATACCTCAACTACCCTTTTTGCTATCTCCTGAAAGGCGTCTTCCAGGGAAACCTCTCCCACCGATTCTCTTATATCTTCGATTACTGCTTGTTTCAATCTTTCGTTGTATGAGTTGAAAACCCTCATCATCTCTTCAGGAAGCTTTTCCGTTATGAGTTTGTTTCTGAACTCATCGTGACCATCCTCGTAACCGTATCTTTTGAAAACCACATCGTCGAACTGGTGACTGAACGGACCGTGTCCAACGTCGTGCAGCAAAGCGGCAAGACGCACTATCCTTATTCGATCGCTTTCTTTGAAAAGATTCCTCGCGTACAATCCGGCAACGTGCATGGTTCCCAATGAGTGTGCAAAGCGTGTGTGAGTCGCGCCGGGATACACGACGGTCGCCCCTGCCAACTGCGAAAGAAAGCGAAGCCTCTGAACCACTTTCGTGTCGGTGGCTAGTATTTCCAGTGGATAGAGATATATTTCCGAATGCACAGGATCCCTTGAAACCTTTTTAAACACGCTATCACCACCCTTCTGTTAAATTGTATCACTCGGAAATATGGTAAAATTACTAAAAAAGAAAAGGAGAAGCGGAGGATGAAAAAGTGGGAACTTTCACAGCCTGATGAGAAGGCTGTGTCAGAGATTTCTCAGTATTTTGGTCTCAATGAAATTGCATCGAGAATACTCGTGAACAGAGGCTTCACCACCAGAGAAGCGGTAGAGGCTTTCCTGTTCATCAATGAATCCCACCAGCACAATCCCTTTCTCTTCAACGATATGGAAAAAGCGGTTGAAACCCTGCTTGAAGCCCGGTCCAGGAACGAGCTCGTTCTGATTCACGGAGACTACGATGTGGATGGGATAACTTCCACCGTTATATTGAAGGAATTTCTCGAAGAGAACGGCTGGCGCGTTGATGTTTATATTCCACACCGTATCGAAGAGGGATACGGTATTCAGCTGGAAAACATCTTGACTTTTAAAGAGAACAACGTTTCCTGTCTTGTAACGGTTGACTGCGGAATAACCGCACTGGATTCGGTCGCTCTTGCGAAAAAATTCGGAATGAAAGTGATCATCACAGACCACCACGAGGTGAACGGTGACCTCCCCCCCGCCGATGCCATTGTGAACCCGAAAGTACCTGGAGAGAACTACCCATTCAGAGATCTTGCGGGTGTCGGTGTAACCTACAAACTCGTCCAGGCCATTTCTGAGGCGATCAATTATCCCCATCCCGAGAGATTTTTGGAGCTGGTAGCTCTTGGAACGGTCGCTGATATGGTCTCCCTCCTTGACGAAAACAGATACTTCGTGAAAAAAGGAATAGAACTGCTTTCAAACACAAAACGCGTGGGCTTAAAGAGGCTTCTGGAAAGACTTGGCCTGAAGAACCTCACATCGCACGATATCAGTTACAAAATAGCTCCCCGTCTCAACGCCGCTGGCCGTATGGGCAGTGCCAACGACGCCTTCAATTTACTGATAATGAACGATCCAGCGAAAGCGGACGGTGTTGTGGATAGGTTGATGGAGCTGAACAGCATCAGAAGGAAAACAGAATGGGCGATATACAAAGAAGCAATTGAAATAATCGAGACAAACGATCTGTGGAAAGATCCCGTCATAGTCGTTGCAAAAGAAAACTGGCACGTGGGAGTCATCGGCATAGTCGCTGCCAAACTGGCAAATCGTTATGAAAAAACCGTTGCAGTCGTCTCTCTGGACGAGAAGATAGCGAAAGGTTCCATAAGGAGCTACAACGGTTATGACATAATGAACATTTTCAACGAAGATATTCTCAAAATATTCGAGGAGATAGGTGGCCATTCTTCAGCGGTTGGTTTCTCCTTGAAAAGAGACCAACTGGAATCGTTCAGGGAATACATCAGAAACATTTCTCTGGAGGGACGAGAAGAGAAGGTGATCGTTGATGCTGAAGTCAGAATGGAAGATATTGATGATCGCTTCATTGAAGATATAAAAAAACTCATGCCCTTCGGTCAGGGAAATCCGGAACCTGTTCTTCTCTTCAAAGACGTACTGATAGAAAAGATTCATTTCTTTGGAGAAGACGGTAGCAACGTGTTCCTTCACCTGAAAAACGGCGAAAAGAACCTGGAAGTTGTGGGATACAATTTCAAGAACCTCTCGAGTTCTCTCTCTACATTACCAGTAACTCCCACCAGAGGAGACGTTGTGGTGAATCTACGTCCCATGGGAAATGGAATTTCTTACTATCTTGTCTCGCTGGATGTAAAGCCTATTCTTTCTGTAAAAAACAGAGAAGTGAGTCATATACTGAGTAGACCTAAAGAAGAAAAAACACTGATAAAAGTACCTTACCCATCAAAAACAAAGCTTCTGCTGTCCATAAAGGAAGAGCTTCAGGGAAAACTGGCGATCGTTTCTTTAACGAACGCCACGACTCAAAACATTCTGGGGTGCCTTTCGAGGTACTACACCTCCAAAAACTTGGGATTTGTAAATTCTACCTTTTCCAAGGAAGAAGAAAGCGATATTGTCCTCTTCACCCTTGCAGGTTTTCTGAAGAAACACCGTCTGGATGATTTTGAAGTATTTGTGGTGAACGAGTTCCAAGATTTTCTGGCGCATCGCGACAGCGAACTGGTCAAAAACTTCCTGGACATAGTCGACAAACACCCAGGAAAATTCATCTTCGTTGCCTCGATAGAACACCCAGAGCTGGAAGAGTTTCTGAAAAAGGAAAAATACGATGTCGTTGAGCTGAGAACCGACGAACCGGAGAAATTTCTGTTCTCCGATCAGAGAAATTCTTTCGACTTAGGTTCTCTTGTGGACGCTCACAGTTTCGCGGTGGTTGTTTCTGAGAAAAAACTCATACCAGATCTTTATCGGAAGATTGGCAAAGATGCGGTCGTTTACTACACAAGCATGGATGTGGAAAAGAAAATAAAGGCAATCAGCTTGATGGAGAGCGGTTCTGCTCGAAAAGCGATCATCACAAGCAACACCGATGGGCTTCCGACCCACATAAAAGGCGATATCTTCTTTTACGACTTCCCACTCAGCATTTACGAAATAGTGGATCTTTTGAGAAGAAAATCGGTGGTTAACCTCTGCTACTCTTCCTCCGACATTGAAAAGCGTCGATACGAGCTCAACAAGCTGTTTCCGGATCGTGAAAAGCTAAAAGAAATAGCGATCACAGCGATGAATCTGAAAGACAAAGAAAAACTGGAGAAGATTTTGGAGAGCGAGTACGATCTGAGCAGTGCCACTTTGAGAAAGATTTACCTGGACCTTCTGGAAGAATCCGGGTTCAACTTCGATAGATGGAGTTTTTCGGAAGATGAAAGGATACCTTGGAGATTGCTTGAGAGAGAGCTCGAAATAGCCCAGTTCGAAAGGACGGTTTCCGTTCTTTCAAAGGATCTGAAGTGGATATTCAACTTTTTCAAGGATACGGTGGTAAAGTGATAGTCGCTGTGGATTACGGAGAAAGGAAATGTGGAGTCGCATTCGGAGAAATTCTCCCTCAAAAAAGTCTTGTTATACCCACAAAGAACCTGAAGGAATTCATCAGAAAGCTGAAACCTGATAAAATAATCTTTGGATTACCTCTTTCGATGAGTGGAAAATACACTCAGCAGACGTTCAAAACAATCGCAGTTGCCTTCAAATTTTCAAAAGAGTACGAGACATATCTCTGTGACGAAAGACTCACCACGAAAATAGGAGAAAGGATCTCGAAAAAAGATGACGCCGTGAGCGCTGCTCTGATTTTTCAGTCTTTCTTCGAGAATTCCTCGGTATGTGAAAAAGTCACAGATCCAAGAAAAAAAGTCGATCTGACTCTGGAAAAAGTCACTGGAGAAGTTCTCCTGTACGAGTTCCCGGATCCTTCTTTGAACATCGAAGCAAGAGAAGTTGATGTGGTCACGAAAAATCCGGTTCTTGCTTATTTCTACAGTAAAAATGGATACTTCGTTGAAAGAGAACTTCGGGAAAAGAAGTACGACCTGATCATTTCTGGAAAAAACTGCGAAGAGTTGAATAAATACCTGAAAGAAAACGGTAGACTGGTGTGCCTGTAGCTCAACGGATAGAGCGCTGGACTCCGGATCCAGAGGTTGCGGGTTCGAGTCCCGCCAGGCACACCAGATTTTTTTAATTTCTAGGAAAAGTACATTTTGAAGAAGAAATATCATGACGAGGAGGTTTTAAAATGCCAAGAGGTGACATCGGAATAGATCTTGGAACAGCATCCATAATCGTTTACAAGAGAGGAGAAGGAATTGTTCTGCACGAACCTTCTGTCGTTGCGATCTCAGAAAAAACCGGGGAAATCGTCGCCATAGGAGAAGAAGCGAAGAAGATGCTCGGTAAAACTCCAGAAGGCCTCAAAGCGATAAGACCCATGAAAGACGGTGTGATAGCGGACTACAGAATGATCGAAGCGATAATAAGAAACTTTCTGAAGAAAATCATAGGAAGGTTCAGCTTCGTGAAACCTTCTCTCATCATAGGTGTTCCCACGAAAATAACAGAGGTAGAAAAGAGAGCGGTGTTCGAAGCCGGTTTGAACGCTGGTGCCAGAAGGGTTCACATCGTTTCCGAGCCGATCGCAGCTGCGATAGGTGCCGGAATAGATGTGATGGCTTCAGAGGGAAACATGGTGGTGGATATCGGAGGAGGAACCACGGATATAGCGGTCATCAGTCTCGGCGGCACGGTGGTGGGAGAGTCCGTGAGAATGGCTGGAGACGCGATGGACGAAGCCATCGTGAAGTTCATAAGGAAAAAATACGGTCTCATTATCGGAGAATCCACCGCTGAAGAGATCAAGAAAAGAATAGGAAAAACACATCCCGCTTTCGAAAACTACGAAATAGAAATAAAGGGAAGAGATGTGGTGACGGGTCTTCCGAGAACAGACCGCGTGAGCTCGGAAGACGTGAGAGAAGCGATCGAACCCATCATTTTTGCGCTTCTTACAAAGCTCAAGAACGTCTTGGAAAGAACACCACCAGAACTCTCTGCCGATATCATAAACAACGGCATTCGTCTGACCGGCGGTGGTGCACTGCTCAGAGGGCTGGACAGAACTATATACGATGAAATACACGTGAAGACGATTGTGGCAGACGACCCCATAACCTGCGTCGCAAGAGGAACGGGGATTCTCCTCGAAGATGAGAAACTCCTGAAAACCGTGTGTGAAACCTATTCGAGGTGATGTTATGACGAGGGGCATATACAACGCCGCGATGGGAATGCTTGTAGATATGGCCAAACTCGATAGAATCGCCAACGATCTGGCAAACGTTGACACTGCAGGCTACAAACAGGACCGGGAAGCCTTCAGGGCCTACCTGAGACGAGAGGTGTTCAGGCAAGAACCAGATCCGGTGGAGAGCAGAACGAAAAAAGTGCCGATCGGTCCTCTGGAGTACGCTACCGTTCTCGACGAGGTCAGAACAGATCTCTCCCAGGGTCCCGTTGAGAAAACAGACGTTCCTTACCACCTCGCGATAAATGGAGAAGGATTCTTCAGAATAGAATTCAACGGCGGAGAGTACTACACAAGAAACGGGGAATTCACTGTGAACAGCGAGGGATACATCGTTACGAATTACGGAGGCTATCTCCTCGATGAAAACGGTGAAAGAGTCAGATTCTTCGATGATTTCACCGTGGACGAAGAGGGCTACGTGAGAGACGCATATGGAAACATTGTCACCAGGATCGGTGTGTACAATCTGGAAAACCCAGAAAAATTTGGAAACACACTCTTCACAGGTGAAAACCCATCACCTTCGGAGAACTTTAGGATTATGCAGGGATACGTAGAAAAATCAAATGTGGATGCCCTGAAAGCCATGGTGGATATGATCTCAGCGATGAGACACTACGAGTTATCGCAGAGAGCTGTGACAGTGAACGACGAACTAAACGGAAAGCTGATCAATTCACTCGCCAGTCTGAAATGAACCGGAGGTGTTGAGCAATGATGATATCGCTTTACTCTGCGGCAACGGGGATGTCAGCACAGCAGTTCAAACTTGATACCATAGCGAACAACCTTGCCAATGTGGACACAACAGGCTACAAAAAAGTGAGGGCAGAGTTCCAGGATCTTCTCTATCAGTACGTGAAGAACGCTGGAACTCCAACCGCCGCGACGTCATCCCTTCCAACAGGACTCTACGTGGGTCACGGGGTGAGAACGGCAGCGACGACGCGCATCTTCACCTTGGGTAACTTCGAGCAAACGGGAAACGCGCTTGATCTTGCGATAGCCGGAGACGGATTTTTCCAGATCCAGCTTCAGGACGGTAGAATCGCTTACACAAGAGACGGAAGCTTCAAGATTGACAGCGAAGGAAGAATAGTCACTTCCAACGGACTTCTTCTGGTACCGGAAATCACCATACCTGAGAACGCCGTCTCGATAAACGTTTCTCCCGATGGAATCGTCTCCGCCGAACTCCAGGATGGTACGATACAGGAACTTGGAACGATCACCCTTGTGAGATTCGTGAACCCATCTGGTTTGAAATCCATAGGAGACAACCTCTATATCGCAACTCCAGCCTCTGGAGACCCCATCGAGGGTGTTCCAGGACAGGACGGCTTCGGTGCTATAAAGCAAGGCTTTCTGGAGAAGTCCAACGTTGATGTGGTGCGGGAAATGGTGGACATGATCACAGCACAGAGGGCCTACGAATTCAATTCTCGAGTTATACAGACAGCCGATGAGATGCTCAGAACAGCCACGAACGTGAAGAGATGATGAGTTATGAAGGTCCTTTTGGTTCTGATGGTGCTCATCTCCTCCTTCCTCTTCTCTGAAACTCTGACGTTGAAGGAAACGCTCCTGGCTTCGCCAGGAGTTCTTTTCTTAGATGACATCACAATCGAAAAGGTAGAATCTGAAAAGAGCCTGATGATTCTCCTGCCCGGGCTCGAATATCTCGTGACCAGAGATCTCCTCAGAACAAAATTTCCAGAGTACGATTTCACAGGTCCAGAAAGCGTGAGAATAACTGTGGAAGGATCCAGCAGTCTCAAAAACACTGTTTTCGAAGAGATAGGAAAGAAAGCGGAAACAGAAGACTTCGAAGCCTTCGTGGTGAAGACCTTTGGAACTCTGCCGGAGAAATTTGAACCTCAAACGATCAGAGTAACGAAAATCTCGAAAAATCTCTTCAGCGTCTTTCTGAGGTTTCCGGAAACATACGTGACCCTCAACATGTTGCTACGCAAAGAAAGGAATGTGGTGGTTCTGAAGAGAAATATAAATGTGGGCGATGTGATAAAGGAAGAAGACGTGAGACTGGAAAAGAAAAACGTGTTCGAGATCTATGGAGAGCCGTTCTTCGACGTTTCAGAGGTGGTCGGAAAGATATCCAGAAGATACCTGAAAGAGGGAACCGTTCTGACTGCGGACATGGTGAAAGATCCCCCCGACGTGGTGAAAGGCCAGGTGGTTCCAGCTTACGTGGACATGGGCAGCATAAAGGTAACAACGTTCGTTGAGGTTTTGGAAAACGGCTATCTCGGTGAAACGGTGAGGGCGATGAACGTAGAGAGCAGAAAATACGTCTTTGGAAGAGTTGAGAGAGGACCTGTATTGAGAATTCTGGAGGTGGTAGAGTGAAAAAGATATCAATCGTGCTGTTGATCGTTTTCGTAACAAGCATTTTCCCCTTCTCAATTTGGAACTCTGCGGGCGAATCCGAGTACAAAAATCTCCTTTCCATACAGAAAGCCTCGAAGGTTGGAGACATCCTCACCATCGTGATCCGGGAAAGCAACAACGTGTCTTCGGAGAGGGAAAGTCTCGAGATCCAGAAAACCCTTTTGAACATCTTGGGAAACGTTGTGAACGCAGCCGCAGGTGTCAACCTCAACAACTTCATTCCTATAAACAACAACTCTCCTGAGAGACAGCGCGGTGGAAAGGTGCAGTCTTCCGTCGTGGCGAAGATCTCGGCAGTGGTCGTCGACATCGATCCCTACGGTAACCTCGTGGTGGAGGGAAGAAAAACGATAAAGGTGGACAAGGACTATCAGGAAATCATCGTGAAAGGAAAAGTGAGGCCAGACGACATAGAGATAGGAAACGAGGTGGATTCCTCCAAGCTTGCAGATTCCGAGATATGGGTGAACGGGAAACTCGTTTTCAGCGAGGAACCCGGAAAAGAGAGTTTCTTCGACAAGATACTCGCGTTCTTAGCAGGACTCTTCACATGAGGTGATGAACATGAAGAAGAGATTGGCCGTTTTGCTGGTCATAGTTCTGACGATAACCTTTTCGTTCTCTGTGACCACAAGGATAAAAGACATAGCGTTCTTTAGAGGTGCCCGTGACAACCAGCTCTTTGGAATAGGACTCGTTGTTGGTCTCAACGGAACGGGAGATTCCGGTAACGTGAACTCTCCTCTTCTTCTCGAAATGATGAAAAAGTTCGGTGTTCAGGTTTCGGAAAACGACCTGAAGTCCAAGAACACAGCACTTGTGATGGTCCTCGCAGACATTCCTCCTTTTGCCAAAGAAGGTATGAGAATAGACTGTGTAGTCGCTTCCATAGCCGATGCGAAATCACTTGCAGGTGGATATCTCCTCCAGACACCTCTCTACGGTGCCGATGGAAAGGTGTACGCCGTAGCGCAGGGTTCCGTGATCATCGGAGGAGAAGACGTAAAGCTCTCTTCCAATCTCCAAAAGAGGTACAGAGTGGTTGGCTATCTTCCAGAGGGTGCCATCGTGGAAAGGGACATTCCATCCGACATGCTCGATGGAGACAGTGTGACGATCCTTCTGAGACAGCCGGACATCACCACCGCAGCCAGGGTGGCGAGGGCGATAAACGAGAAGTTCGAGATGGATCTCGCAAAGGCCATCGATCCATCCGCCATCAAATTGACCGTTCCCAACGCGTTCCAGGATGACCTCATCACGTTTCTTTCGCTTGTTGAAGAGATAGAAGTTCAGCCAGACGTTCCGGCAAGAATTGTGGTGAACGAAAGAACAGGAACCGTTCTGTTCGGAGGGGATGTGAAACTATCTGACTTTGTGATCTCCTACGGAAACTTCACGATAAGTGTGACCGGGGGAAAAATAGGAGATAAAGATGCCACAATCTCCAATCTCGTCAGCGCTCTCAAAGCAGCGGGTGCCACTCCTCAGGACATCATAGCCATTCTGCAGGTGATCTACGAATCGGGATACATTACAGGAGAACTCATAATCATGTGAGGTGAAAAGCGTGTTCGTCTACGGAGTTTCTTCTAATATAAAGAATCTGCGGGACGCGAGCATTGAATTCGTGAGTGATCTCTTCTACAGAATCTTCAAGGAGATGTACGAGTCGATTCCGAAGTACGATCTCGTACCTGAAACAACTGCCGAGAAGTGGTTCAAAGAAATGCTCCTTCAGGAGTATTCGAAACACGCCGCAGAGCAGAGCCCTCTGGCCGACATGGTTATGAAGAGTCTCGGTGGAAAGAAAATTTCCAGCCTTCCTCAGAGAGAGTAGGCTTCTCTATGAGAAAGCAGACGTACAAGGAACGGTATGCCCCGTCTGAATATCAGCCTCGGTGACGTGTAAACGGCGTAGTAGGCCTTTATAAAGAGTCTCCTCAGCTCCTTTGGTGAAAAATTCGGATGCTTGAAAACCAGGTGCGTCCCGTCGAATTTTCTCCAGTCTTTTTCAAAGATCAGGTGTTTTAGTTTTTCGAAAAGGACGGTGCCGGGATACGGTGTAAGAATGGAAAACTGAACGATGGAGGCCTTCAATTTTTTGGCTAATTTCACTGTTTTCTCTATGGTTTTCCTCGTGTCTTTCAGCGCTCCAATTACAAAACTTGCAAACACGTCTATCTTGTACTTCTTCAAAAGATTCATCACGTCGAAAGCTATATCTGATTTCAAATTCTTTCCGTATTCCTCGAGCACCTCATCGTTCGCACTCTCGAAACCTATGAAAAGCATTCTACAACCGGCCTTCGACATCGCTTCCACCATATCTTCTCGTCCCAGAAGTTCATCAGCCCTCGAAAACGCCCACCACTTGAAACGAAGGTCTTTCCTCATCATTTCCTCACACAGATTCACGACTCTTTTTGGATTTATCGTGAAGTTGTCATCGAAGAAGATGACAGATCCGTATCCCAACTTTTTCAAGATTTTCAGCTCATCTATCACGTTTTCGATACTTCTCCACCTGATTCTCCTTCCTATGAACTGAGAAGCACTGCAGAACTCGCAGTTGAAAGGACAGCCCCTTGAGGTGATCAGACTCGTCGCTCTCTCACCCGCGAATTTCGTTCTATAAAGATGGACTTTCTCTCTATCGGGGAACGGCAGATCGTCCAGATTCTCCAAAAATCGAGAAGGCAAAGCTATTACTTCTCCATCCTTCATGTAGGCAACACCGGGTATGAGAGGATATTTTTCACTGCTCGCTATGCTCTCTACAAGATCTGAAAAGGCTCTTTCTCCTTCTCCGAGCACGACGTAATCGCAGAGTCCCTTCTGAAGGATCTCATGGTAGCAGGCTGTCGTGTGGGGGCCTCCCATCACCACCGTTACGTTCTGCGCTTTAGCCTTCTCTGCGATCCTTTCCACAACGGGAAACCGCACAGTATCGGCAGATATCCCCACCACATCGTAATCTCTGAAATTGAACCTTTCCAGATCGAATTTCTCCACGTTCATGTCTATCAGAGCCACGCTGTGTCCTTTTCTCTTGAGGGAGGAACTGATGTACATGAGACCAAGGGGAGGATAGACGGCACCTAGTCTGTAGTAGTACCCACCGCTGTAGGGATTTATGAGGAGCACTCTCATGAGAATCACCTCCTTTGAGTTCATAGTAGAGAATTATGCTGTCTTTTTCAACAGATATGGCTATATCCAGAACCTCTTTCAAGGTTAGATCCTTTCTCCTTAAAATTTCACTCGTGTCAGGAAAAACTTCATAGAAAGCGTATCCCGCGAGATAAGAATCCACCTCATCCCAGTTTTCCTGATCTGATATCTTTCTAAAGATTTCCGCGTGAGCCCTTTCCTGATCGGCAAGCTCAAGGAAAGTCTTCTTTATCTCTCCATTAAAATGTTCTGATAGTTCCCTGTAGAATCTTTCGCCTTCCTCTTCCAGCCTGATGGCCACCGTCAGAATGTCACTTACTTTCATAGAATCACCTCATTGTTCTGATTTTCACACATTGCCTTGTGTATAAATTTGCCAAAAGAAAAAGGCAGGGAAGCCCCCCGCCTTTCTCGTTGGTGATTCTGTGCTTTATTTTACAACTTCGACGGAGAAGTCCCTGAAAGTCCAGCCGAATTTCGCCGTTGTTGTGTTCGGATCTCCAAACTCCGTTCCGATCTCCCAGACGCAGAAATACAGCTCTTCGAAATTGTCTATTCTCGTTGAGTGCTTTTTGACAACTTCCGCGGCTTTCTGAACGAAGTCCTTCACGTTGATTTTTACCTTTCCTTCTTTCATCGGTGTTGTCAGTCTGAAGGCAAGGTAATCCCATCCCCACGGTGCAAAGTAAACATCCCACTTTGTTTCCTGCTTCACGCCGTTTATCTCGACTGTTGTGGTGAACTCATCCACTTTCTGACCACCGGGCATCAGAACGTTGTTGTAGAACCAAACCATGATCTCCGCGTCACCCGAAGAAACAGAAGTCTGGTCGGGACTTTTCGTGATCCATGTCTCCATAGCAAGGTTGATAGGCAGGTTGTTTTCGTACCAGATCGAGTAATCAAGAGTCACGTAGAAATCCGGAAGATCTTTCACCCTCACAGGAAGAAATTCCACGCCGCTGTTGTGCCCCGCCCAGGGCTTGTAACCGTAGTAGATCTCCGGATATCCATGCACCCAGCTGTCTGGATTCTGAAGAACGATGTTGTACAAATCCGCATAGAACTCAACCTTTTCTCCATCGAATTTGAGCCACGTTTCTCCTTCATAGGATTTTACGTTCCAGAAGTTGAGCTCCATGGTGACTGGAAATCCGTTGAAAGAAATGTCTGTTGCACCAACGCTCGTGAGAACCACTTCAGAGGAAAAGAGCAGAGCGGAAAACACCACCATCAGGAGAACTGCCCACCTCATTCTCTCACCTCCAGATCAATAGAGAAATTTTCAAACTTCCACCCGAACTGCGCACTTTTTGTCTCCGGACTTCCAAACTCTGTTCCGATTTCCCAGACAGTGAAGTAAAGATCTTCAAAATCTTTCACTCGAGCAGAACTCGAAAGAGCTTTTCCGGCGGCATCGAGAAAATGCCTTACATCGAACTTCACCCTTCCCTTCTTCACGGGATCCTTCAAGCGGAAAGCGAGGTAGTCCCATCCCCACTCCGCGTGCCACAGTTCCCAGGTGCCTTCGACACTCTCTCCGTTCAGCACGAACGGGATCGTGAACTCTTCTATCTTTTCGCCTCCGGGTGTGAGATTGTTGAAATAGAACCAGACCATGATTTCAACATCGCCGATCGACGCTTCCGTCTGGTACTTTTCTCTTGTGAGCCATGTTTCCATGGCAAAGTTCAAAGGCAGAGACGGTTCGTGGTGAATATCGAAAGAAACTTCGACGGAAAATGATTTCATAGAGGAAACAGGTACTGGAAGTTTCGAACCTTCTGCTGTGTGATTTTCCCATGGTTTGTAACCGTAATAAAACTCGGGATAACCGAGAATATACCTTTCCGGTTCTTTCGGAGAAAGATTCTGAATGTCCGCGTCGAAAGTTATCTTTTCACCGTCGAATTTCATAGCTACAGAACCGGAGTATTCCTTTATGTTCCACAGATTCAGCTCCATGGAAAGGGGAATGCCATTCCATACAAAATCCGATGTTCCCGGTTTTGTCATCAGTACCACCATTATCACCTCCAGAAAACATCTTATTATGAAAATGTTTACATTCAAAATCTGAAAATTCGCAAATAGAACTAAATACACCCAAAAATAAAAAAACAGGGGTATTAATCCCTGCTTTTCTCTTTTTATCGGATTTTTGTTCTTGTACCTCTGAAGATGCATTGAAACTGATTCAATATCGTGGGCCACGACTACAGGGGGAAGCGTTTCCATACCTCATAAGGAAGTATTGAAACGAACAGGCAGTTGGTAGACCCCACAGAACGGCGCGTGTTTCCATACCTCTAAGGAACTATTGAAACTGTGCCATTTGCCAATTTCTGCACTTAGATCGAATCCGTTTCCATACCTCTAAGGAACTATTGAAACTCAGCGTGTTCTTCGTGTGTTTCAACTTTTCAACTAGTTTCCATACCTCTAAGGAACTATTGAAACTTGAAGTCTGGGTAGGAGAACCGTACGAAATAATCAGTTTCCATACCTCTAAGGAACTATTGAAACTGTGCCCCCACCATGTATAGCCACGAAATCTTCGTGACACCAGTTTCCATACCTCTAAGGAACTATTGAAACCCGTTGAGTTCAAGAGAAATTATACCACAAACACACTCTGAAAGCAAGATGTTTTTTGACCTTCCATATCCTTCCTTTCCATAAACCATTCTAACACACAAGAGAGCACCTTCAAGTACTGTTTGGAAAAATGGAATAATTGCATAGTCAAACAACGAAAGAACACAAGCAAAAAACAGAAGATAAATTATATCAACCTACGTCGGGGCATTTTGGGGTGTTTCTGGTAAAAATCGATTAGTTCCATGTTTCACAAATAGATGAAAGAAGGTATTCCTCAGTGTGTTAGAAGTTAACTACTAATTTCTCGAATTCAAAGCACTTACACGTCATCGATTACCACAAATTCTCTTCATATTGTCTCTTCATATCATCCATTATTCCTTTTTTAACGCATAGCTTCCGGTACCAGAAAGGCGCATGAAATTTTTCGTTACCGGTAATTGCATACTCTGTATCGTTCTTCCAGTGCCAGATACACACATCACCCACTTTGTGAATGATTGGAACTAACCTGGTTTGTATGCATAAAACATAATCAATTTTGATAAATAAATTTTTGTCTAACTTCAAATCCCTTATCGATTGTCACTTCAAAGTTAACCTTTCCTTAATTGTCTTCGGTTTGAAATACTGATACAATTAAGCTAAAATAGTCATTGACCCGACGGAGGCGCGCCCGAGATGAGTAGGCTGTCCCATCAGGGGAGGAATCGGGGACGGCTGAAAGGCGAGGGCGCCGAAGGGTGCAGAGTTCCTCCCGCTCTGCATGCCTGGGGGTATGGGGAATACCCATACCACTGTCACGGAGGTCTCTCCGTGGAGAGCCGATCGGGTCTGGAATCAGAAAAAGATTTCAGACCTGATTTGGCGTCTCTTCGGGGAGCGAAGAGACGCTTTTTTTATTAATTCAAGGAGGGATGAAGGTGAAAGTAGGAGTTGTTGGTGCCACGGGAGAAGTTGGAAGAACGATGGTAAAAGTACTCGAAGAATTCAACGTTCCCGTCACGGAGCTCAGGCTCTTCGCTTCGGAAAGATCTGTGGGTAAAGAAATTGAATTCAAAGGTGAGAAATTCAAGGTCGAGCTTCTCACGGAAGAATCGATGAAATGGAAGTGTGACTACCTCCTGTTTTCCGCGGGTGCCAGTGTTTCCAGAAAGTTCGCTCCCATCGCAGCCGAAAACGGAGTGACCGTGATAGATAACTCTTCTGCTTTCAGAATGGAGAAGGAAATACCCCTTGTGGTTCCGGAGGTAAACGCTCACCTTCTCAAGGGATACACAGGAATAATAGCAAATCCGAACTGTTCAACGATCCAGATGATCCTTTCCATCTACAAACTCCACGAAGTTTACGGAATAGAAGAGATCTTTGTGTCGACGTATCAGTCCGTCTCCGGCGCTGGTCATAAGGGGATAGAAGAACTCCTCGCTCAAGAAAGAGGAGAAAACGTGATGAAGGTCTTCCCAAAACCCATTCACAGAAACGTCATTCCTCTCATAGGTGATATACAGGAAAATCTTTTCTCTCAGGAAGAGATGAAGATGGTGAATGAAACAAGAAAAATTCTGAACGACTACTCGATAAGGGTGTATCCAACAACGGTGAGGGTGCCCGTTCTGTACGGACACTCTGAAGCGATCATGGTGAGATTCAAGAAACCCTACGAGTCTCTCGAAAAGGTAAGAGAAGTCATAGCTTCTGGAGAAGACGTGGTGGTGACGGACGATCTCATAACACCGGTGGATGTCGCAGGAAAGAACGAAACTTACGTTTGCCGACTCAGAGCGGCCGACGAAAGATCCATTCTTTTCTGGAACGTAGCGGACAACATCCGTGTGGGGGCTGCGACCAACGCCGTTAGAATTCTTCTGAAGCACGCTGAGATGAACGGAAAGGTGTGATAGTGTGTGCTATTCGGCCAATGGGAACACCTTCCTCATAGTTGACAACACGCAAAAGAGGATACCCGAAGAGAAAAAACCAGATTTTGTCAGGGAAAACGTGGGCGATCTGGATGGAGTCATATTCGTGGAGCTGGTCGATGGGAAATACTTCATGGACTACTACAACCGCGATGGGAGTATGGCGGCCTTCTGTGGGAACGGCGCAAGGGCCTTTTCTCAGTACCTCATAGACAGGGGCTGGATCAAAGAAAAAGAATTCACTTTCCTTTCCAGAGCTGGAGAAATAAAGGTAATCGTTGACGACAGTATCTGGGTGAGGATGCCGGGTGTTTCAGAAAAGAAAGAGATGAAGGTGGATGATTACGAAGGATATTTCGTCGTTGTGGGCGTTCCTCATTTCGTTATGGAAGTGAAAGGAATCGACGAACTGGATGTGGAAAAACTCGGAAGAGATCTCAGGTACAAAACAGGCGCGAACGTGGATTTCTACGAGGTACTTCCCGACCGCCTCAAGGTGAGAACATACGAAAGAGGAGTGGAAAGGGAAACAAAAGCCTGTGGAACGGGTGTTACGTCTGTTTTCGCCGTGTATCGAGATAAAACAGGGGCAAAAGAGGTGAAGATCCAGGTACCAGGAGGTACGCTCTTTCTGAAAGAAGAAAACGGAGAAATCTTTCTCAGGGGGGATGTGAAAAGATGTTCAGAGGAGTAGGAACTGCTATCGTTACACCATTCAAAAATGGTGAGCTTGATCTTGAGTCTTACGAGAGGCTTGTCAGGTATCAGCTCGAAAACGGCGTCAACGCGCTGATCGTCCTTGGAACGACAGGTGAATCACCAACCGTCAACGAAGACGAGAGAGAAAAGCTCGTTTCCAGAACTCTCGAGATCGTCGATGGGAAAATCCCTGTGATCGTGGGAGCGGGAACGAATTCCACCGAAAAAACGCTGAAACTCGTCAAGCAGGCGGAAAAACTCGGAGCAAACGGAGTTCTTGTGGTCACCCCGTATTACAACAAGCCCACACAGGAAGGACTCTATCAGCACTACAAGTACATCTCTGAGAGAACGGATCTCGGGATCGTTGTTTACAACGTGCCCGGAAGAACCGGTGTGAACGTTCTCCCGGAAACTGCTGCAAGGATCGCTGCGGACCTCAAGAACGTGGTGGGAATAAAAGAGGCGAACCCGGATATAGACCAGATAGACAGGACGGTATCACTGACAAAACAGGCAAGAAGCGATTTCATGGTGTGGTCCGGCAACGATGATAGAACGTTCTATCTCCTCTGCGCGGGTGGAGACGGCGTCATCTCTGTTGTGTCGAACGTGGCACCGAAACAGATGGTAGAACTCTGCGCAGAGTACTTCAGCGGAAACCTCGAAAAATCGAGGGAGGTTCACAGAAAACTCAGACCTCTCATGAAGGCGCTGTTTGCGGAAACGAATCCGATACCAGTTAAAGCCGCTTTGAATCTCATGGGATTCATCGAGAACGAGCTGAGACTACCGCTTGTACCTGCCAGTGAAAAGACGGTGGAACTTCTCAGAAACGTTCTCAAGGAGAGTGGATTGCTATGAAGTACGGAATAGTCGGTTATTCCGGAAGGATGGGCCAGGAGATCCAGAAGGTCTTCTCGGAGAAAGGGCATGAACTCGTTTTGAAGGTGGATGTGAACGGTGTCGAGGAGCTGGGTTCTCCAGATGTCGTGGTAGACTTTTCTTCACCTGAAGCGCTTCCGAAAACGGTGGAGCTGTGTAAAAAATACAGGGCTGGCCTCGTTCTGGGAACAACTGCCCTGAAAGAAGAACATCTCCAGATGTTGAGGGAGCTTTCGAAAGAAGTACCCGTTGTTCAGGCTTACAACTTCTCCATTGGCATAAACGTTCTGAAGAGGTTCCTCTCGGAACTCGTCAAAGTCCTCGAAGATTGGGATGTTGAGATCGTGGAGACGCACCACCGCTTCAAAAAGGACGCACCTTCCGGAACCGCGATTCTTCTGGAGAGCGCACTGGGAAAGAGTGTTCCCATTCACTCACTGAGAGTGGGTGGTGTTCCGGGAGATCACGTGGTCGTTTTTGGAAACATAGGTGAGACGATCGAGATAAAGCACAGGGCGATTTCGAGGACTGTTTTCGCCATAGGAGCCCTGAAAGCGGCGGAGTTTCTTGTGGGAAAAGATCCCGGTATGTACAGTTTCGAAGAAGTGATCTTTGGAGGTGAGTGAGTTGGACGCAAGAGAAATCATAGAAATGATAGCCAAAGCCAAAAAGAAAACTCCCATAGTCGCTTACATAAAAGGCGATTTAGCAGGCATAGATTTCTCCAGTTTCAAATTCTTCGGTGATGAAAGGTTCGGAATTCTCTTTGGAGAGTACGAAGACTTCAAAAAGCTTCTCGAAGAGCACAGAGAAAAAATAGAAGACTACCATCTCGAAGTAAAAGCGAGGAACTCCGCGCTTCCTCTGGCGGATCTCACGAAGTACAAAGCCAGAATAGAACCGGGTGCGATCATAAGGGACATGGTGGAAATAGGAGAAGGCGCTGTGATCATGATGGGAGCCGTTATAAACGTCGGTGCGGTGATCGGTGAAGGAACGATGATAGACATGAACGCGGTCGTTGGTGGAAGGGCGATCATAGGAAAGAAGTGCCACATAGGTGCCGGTGCGGTGATAGCGGGTGTTATAGAGCCTCCGAGCGCCAAACCCGTTGTCATAGAGGACGAAGTGCTTGTAGGGGCGAACGCAGTGATCCTTGAAGGGGTGACGGTTGGAAAGGGTGCGGTCGTCGCGGCCGGTGCGGTTGTAACGAAGGATGTTCCACCTTACACAGTCGTGGCTGGTGTTCCTGCGCGTGTGATAAAACAAATAGACGAGAAAACGAAGGAGAAAACAAAAATAGTTGATGAGCTCAGAAATCTCGAATGAATGGAGGTCTGGGAAATGAACGTGGTGGTTCAAAAATACGGAGGAAGCTCCGTTGCCACACCAGAGAGAATAAAGAACGTCGCACAGAGAATCAAGAAAAAAGTAGATGAAGGGTACAAAGTTGTGGTCGTTGTCTCTGCTATGGGAAAGACAACGGACAACCTCATAAAACTCGCAAAGGAGATCTCTCCAAGACCGGATTCGAGGGAACTCGATATGCTTCTTGCAACGGGAGAACAGGTTTCCGCTGCGCTCCTTTCGATGGCCCTGAAAGATTTCGGAGTAAAGGCCAAATCTTTGAACGCGTTCCAGGTGAAAATAAAAACCACTCCGCATCACACGAGCGCTCGTATCGTGGATATAGACGACAGTGTGATCCGAGAAAACCTGAAAGATTACGACGTTCTCGTCGTAACGGGCTTTCAGGGTGTGAACGAACACGGCGATCTGACCACACTCGGTAGGGGCGGTTCGGATACATCTGCCGTGGCGCTTGCAGCAAAACTCAGAGTGCCGTGTGAAATCTACAGCGATGTGGACGGGATATACACCTGCGATCCGCGTGTCCATCCGAGAGCCAAAAAGCTCGCTTACATCACCTACGACGAAGCTCTCGAGCTTACCGCTCTCGGTGCGAAAGTTCTTCACTCAAGATCCGTGGAAATAGCAAAGAAGTATGGAATACCCATCTATTGTGCATCTTCTTTCACCGAAGAGGAGGGAACCATGGTGGTAGAAAGACTTCCGGAGTGGCTGGAAGAACCCGTTGTAACAGGAGCGACAATTTCTCATGGTCAAATAAAAGTTTCCATATCTTTCCTTCCAAAGGATGTGAAGTACATCACGGCCATATTCGAGGAAGTTGGAAAAAGGGCCCTGAACGTGGACATGATCTCCCTCGTTCCTTCGAACGGAAAGGTTTTCCTCTCCTTCACGATTCTCGAAGACCACAAAGAAGATCTGGACGAAGCGCTCAAAGAGGCTCTCAGGGACGTGGAAGGGTGGAAATCCACCTACGAAGGAGGTTTTGCCAAACTCTCCATAGTTGGAGTGGGAATGAGAACAAGCCCAGGTGTGGCCGCCAGGTTCTTTGAAGCGCTGGAAAGGGCGGGAGTCACACCAGAGCTCGTCACAACGTCGGAGATAAAGATCTCCTGTCTTGTTCCTGAAGAGAAAGCTGAAAAGGCACTGAAATCGGTGATCGAAGAATTCGAACTGTGAGGTGAAGAAATGGACATCTTGAGGAAAGTGGCAGAGATTCATGGGACACCCACCTACGTGTACTTCGAGGAAACACTGCGAAAAAGGTCACGTCTTGTAAAAGAGGTCTTCGAGGGAGTGAATCTCCTTCCAACGTTTGCCGTGAAGGCGAACAACAATCCTGTTCTTTTGAGGATTCTAAGAGAAGAGGGTTTCGGCATGGACGTGGTGACAAAGGGGGAACTCCTCGCGGCTAAACTGGCAGGAGTTCCTTCCCGTTCCATTGTATGGAACGGCAACGGAAAGAGCAGGGATCAAATGGAATACTTTTTGAGAGAAGATGTGAGGATCATCAACGTGGATTCGTTCGAGGAGATGGAGATCTGGAAAGAATTAAACCCAGAGGGAGTAGAGTATTTCATCAGAGTGAATCCGGAAGTCGACGCGAAGACACACCCTCACATCTCCACCGGCTTGAAAAAGCACAAGTTCGGAATACCACTGGAAGATCTGGATTCGTTCATGGAAAGATTCGGCTCAATGAACATAAGGGGTCTCCATGTTCACATAGGATCCCAGATAACCCGGGTTGAACCCTTTGTGGAAGCCTTCAATAAAGTTGTTCGGGCTTCTGAAAGGTATGGATTCGAAGAGATCAACATCGGCGGCGGCTGGGGAATAAACTACAGCGGAGAGGAACTCGACCTGTCCAGCTACAGAGAAAAGGTTGTTCCTGCCTTGAAGAGATTCAAAAGAGTCATCATCGAAATAGGAAGGTACATCGTAGCACCTTCTGGGTATCTGCTCCTCAGAGTGGTGCTCGTCAAAAGAAGACATAACAAGGCGTTCGTCGTAGTCGATGGTGGGATGAATGCCCTCATAAGACCGGCGCTTTACTCTGCGTATCACAGGATCTTTGTGCTCGGAAAACAGGGTAAAGAGATGAGGGCAGATGTGGTTGGCCCACTGTGCGAGAGCGGTGACGTGATCGCGTACGACCGGGAGCTTCCAGAGGTCGAACCGGGTGACATCATCGCTGTGGAAAACGCGGGAGCTTACGGCTACACTATGTCGAACAACTACAACTCAACCACACGTCCAGCTGAGGTACTCGTCGGGGAAAACGGAAGAATTTCTCTGATAAGAAGAAGGGAAACGGAGATGGACATCTTCAAAGACGTGGTGATGTGAATGAACGAAATCGAGCTGAGGCACATTCTCCATATGAATCCGGAGCTTTCTTTCAAGGAATACAATACAAAAGAAACGCTCAGAAGAGCAGTGATTGAGATCGGATACGATAAGATCATAGAAGTGGCCGGAACAGGACTTGTGATAGAGAAGAAAGAAACGGAAGATCCGTACGTTGTTCTGAGAGCCGATATGGATGCTCTACCCATAAAAGAAGAAACGGGCTGGGAGTTTGCGTCGCGGAATGAGTATATGCACGCGTGCGGACACGACTTTCACATGAGCGCACTCTACGGTGCTATGAAGAGACTCAGGAACGTGAAAAAGAACTTTCTCTTTGTCTTTCAACCTGCCGAAGAGACGGGTGGTGGAGCGAAAAAAGTTGTGGACTTTCTCAGATATAGGTACGAAATAAAAGCCGCTGTTGGATTCCACGTGACTGACGAGTACGATGCTGGAACTGTGGCATCCCGACCCGGAGTGCTTTTTGCCTCTGCCACGGAATTCGATGTATACTTTAAAGGTGTCCCGGCACACGTGGCGTTCGCTGAGAAGGGAAAGGACGCTCTGAAGACAGCGGTTTCTTTTCTCGGCTGGCTCTACAACAAAAAATGGAACGCTCTTGTGGGGGTTGGCAAAATCTCGGGGGGACGGGCGAGGAACATCGTTCCAGATGAGATAAAATTGGAAGGAACGATAAGATCAGAAGCGCTGAGGATAACAGAAGAAGTGATATCCGACATGGTAAAACAACTTGGAGAACTGAAAGAAGAAACAGGGGTTGGTTTTGCTGTTGAAAGAGGCAGTGTCTATCCTGAAGTGAGGGTGAATCAAAACCTCTTTGAAACTCTAAGAGCAACCTGTCAGAGGTTAGGGTTTTCTTTCGTTGAATGCGATATGAAGTGGACCGGAGAGGACTTTGGATATTTCTCGCAGGTGTTTCCTTCTCTCTCATTCTGGTTTGGCGTGGGAGAAGGAGAACGTTTCGGGCTTCACCACCCGCGTTTTTTACCGAATGACAGGTATATACCCATGGCGGCGGATCTTTTGGCTGAGCTTGCTATGGTCATTTGAGGAGAGTGAATATTATGACCACAGATGAGATAATTGAACGCTTGAAATCGAAAAAGGTAAAACTCACGACTCAGAGGATGGAGATCATAAAATTCGTATCCGAGATGAAAGAAGGGCATTTTGAGGCAAAAGAGATTTTTGCCGTCCTTTCGAAGAAAATTCCTTCGCTTTCCATAGCTACTCTCTACAGTGTTCTTTATCTTTTGGTGGATCTTGGTGTTATTTATGCCTTCAGCGATGGTCAGAAAACGATCTTCGATTTCAATCCGGAGCCGCATGGGCACTTCATTTGCAGAGAGTGCGGAAAGATTGAAGACGTAGAAATAAGGGAGCTGAAACTTGGAGAGATAAAAGGCAAAAGAGAAAAAATCGAACTGGTGATAAAAGGTGTCTGTGAGGAGTGTTTGAAGAAGGTGAAAGATTGAGGTACCTTGCGCAACTTTTTTCTCTCCTTCTCGTGATCATAGGAATTCTGGGTCTGGTTGTCTGGGCAGGGTTGTACTTTCTGGCACCTTACATCGAGGGATTCGCAGGGATAAAACTCCCGGAAAATATTGCGAATGTTCTTCTGGCATGTTTTCTGCCAATACTCGGCTCAGGTGTTCTCCTCAACTTCTACACCTCTTCCGGGATCAAGTGGTTCGTTGTATTTGGTTTTGTTGTTCTTTCCGTCTCTTTTGTGAGCGAGATTTATGGACTGTACGTCCTCAGGGGGATTTTTTCAAAGATCGCTCTCGCTTATCTCATTTTTCTTCTCTTCACAATGGTCTCTCTTGCCTATTTCCTCACGATCATCAGGAGGGATGAAGACTGAAGGTTCTCGGCGTTGTCGTAGAGTACAATCCATTCCACAACGGACACCTCTATCATCTGACTTCGGCTAAAGAACTCTTGGAACCGGACTACACAATCGCTGTGATGAGCGGTAATTTCTGCCAGAGAGGCGAGCCAGCCGTTATAGATAAATTCGCACGGGCAGAGATCGCTCTCAGAATGGGGGTAGATGTTGTTCTGGAATTGCCCGTTGTTTTTGCCACGCAGGATGCCGGGGGTTTTGCTTTCGGTGCAGTGAGCGTGCTGGACGCAACGGGTGTTGTCACAGATGTGGTCTTTGGAAGTGAATCGAACGATATCGAATTTCTTCAAAGAGCGGCACGGATCCTTTACGAGCAACCCGATGAGTACCGGAAGTTTTTGCATGAAGAGTTGAAAAAAGGATACTCTTTTCCCAATGCCAGAAAGTACGCTCTGATGAGGTATTTCTCCATGAAGGGTTGGAATGAGGAAGAGGTATTGAAACTCGAAAAGTCGAACGATATCTTAGGGATGGAGTACATTCATTCCGCTCTGGAGATAGGCTCGAACATCAGATTCCACACAATAAAAAGGGTAGGAGCGGAAGAAAAAGATACCAGTTTCAGGGGGCGATTCTCCAGCGCAACGGCGATAAGAAATCTTATGAGGGAAAAAAGATGGGAAGAGGTGAGAGATTCTCTTCCAGAAGATTCTTTTGAAATTCTCATGAGGGAGATAAACGAAGGGCGGGGACCCGTTTTCCTCGAGAACATGGGAGATTTTCTCCTTTCGTTTTTCAGACTGAAAGACATGGATTTCTTCGAGAAGATCCACGGTTTTTCTGAGGGACTCGAAAAGAGATTTCACGTCTGTGCCAGACAAACAGGGTCTTACCGGGATTTTCTGGAGTGTGTAAAAGCCAAACGCTTCACCTTTTCTCGAATAAGAAGGCTCGCTCTCCTTTCGGTGTTCGAAGTGAACAAAGAATTCGTTGAAAAAAGCAACACAAAAGGGCCTCAGTACATCAGAATCCTCGGCTTCACAGAGAAGGGAAGAGAGATCCTTTCTCTCATGAGAAAGAAGGCAAAAATTCCGATCGTGACAAACATGTCTCTTTACAGGAAAGTACTGGAGAAAACAGACCTACCAGTTGATAAACAACTCTTTCTTGAACAGATCGATCTTGACGTGAAGGCGACGAACTTCTACTCGATGTTCTTCCCATCGGTGGAACAGCGCTGTGGGGAGCGAGACTTCTCCATTCATCCCATCTTTCTGAGAACGGAGATGTAGAAGGGAGTTATCGTCTCGTCTGGAAGCATCAGAAAGCCGTAACCATCCCAGATTCCTTCCACTTCGAATTCTTTCATCTTGTCTCTGATATCGATCACTTCTGCGTCTTTCTGTTCGTAGACGAATCTTTTCACCACTTCAGTGTTTTCTTCTTTTGTCACGGTACATGTGCTGTAGAGGAGAATTCCTCCCTTTTCCAGAAGCTGCCAGGCCTGCTGTACCATCCTCAGCTGAATCTCCGAGAACTTCTCGAAATCCTCTTTGTTCACTCTCCTCAGAACTTCCGGATGGTTTCTTGCCGTGCCCAGCGAGGTACAGGGAGCATCCACCAGGACCCTATCAAATGTATCCTGGACGTACTCTGTGAGTCGTTCCGCATCGGCGATCTTTGTCTCTATCGAAGAGAGTTTCAGACGTTTCGCGTGTTTTTCGACGAGCTGGATTTTCTCTCTGCTTATATCAACGGCCAGTATCTTCCCCTGATCCTTCATCAATTCGGCGATGGCGGTAGTCTTACCACCCGGTGCCGCGCAGGTATCCAGTACTCTCAGTCCGGGTCTCAGCTCCATGAAGAAAGGTACAAGCTGTGAAGACTCTCCCTGAACACTCGCGAGCCCATCGTTTATCACCCTGGAGTCGTTCATTGGAACGCCGAGTTTCCTCACAATCAGGGAAAACGGAGCGTGTTTTCCCGGGACTGCCTCCGTACCCTCTTCAGCAAGGATTTTGATGACTTCCTCCTTAGTGGCTGCGAGCGAATTCACACGGAGCATGACAGGGAGAGGTTCCTGATTCCACTTCATTATTCTCAGGACCGCTTCTTCGGGAAGAAATGATCTCCAGTAGTTCACGATCCACTCTGGATGTGAGTAGACGAGGTGAAGTTCTTTTGGTTCGGGGACGGTCCTCAATCTCCTCAGCACGGCGTTCACCAGTTTTTTGAAGTTTTCGTTCTTCACCAGTTTTACTGTTTCGCTGACTGCTGCGTAATCCGGAACACCGTCCATGAAGAGGAGCTGATAAGCCCCCATCCTCAACGCAACCCTGACAGCAGGTGGAACGTCCTTTTTCTTCAAAAGCTGGTTTATGTACCAGTCCAGAAGTTCTTCTTTCCTCACAACTCCCCACACGAGCTCTTTGAAAAATCTTCTGTCTCTGTCGTCCAAAAAAGAGAGGACGCTGTCCACGTCCTCTCTCGATATGAATTTTTCCTTCTCGTACTTCCTCAGAAGTCTGTAGGCGAGCAGTCTAACGTTCGTTCTCATCTTCTATCACCGAACAGACCAGCGATTACTATCATTCTGAGGAGCTGGAGGAACGCCATCAGTGAAGACGCGACGTAAGTGAGAGCAGCGGCACCGAGTACCTCTTTTACTCCCTTGAGCTCGTACTCCGGCATCAGCATCGTTGTTTCAAGGAGTTTCACGGCGCGCCTGCTGGCGTCGAACTCAACAGGAAGCGTGATGAGGGTAAAAAGCACCACCAGAGAGAACAGAAGAATTCCCAGTCTTATCAGAAACGGTGCCTGGAGGAAGAAACCAAGAATGAGAATAATCCAAGCAAGCTGAGAACCCGTGATGGCCGCTGGTACCATCAAATTCCTCAGTGCGAGCATCGGATATTTTTCTGCGTCTTGAAGAGCGTGCCCCACTTCGTGTGCCACAACTCCGAGTGAAGCGACGGAAACACCTTTGAAATTCTGTGGAGAGAGCCTGAGAACCTTCCGGTAGGGATCGTAATGGTCAGACAGAAAACCAGAAACGACCTCTATTTTCACGTTGTAGATTCCCGCGTTCTCAAGGAGTCTTTTTGCGAGTTCATATCCAGTGAGTCCAAGGGAGGACCTTACCTGTGAGTACTTGTTGTAAGCAGCCTGAACTCGCATCTGCGCCCAGAAAGCCAGAATAATACCGGGAATCAGTATGATGAACGTTGGGTCGAAAAAGAAGAACACCGTATCACCTCCTCATCCGAACATGTGCACCACCAGACCACTCAGAAGTTTTGGTTCAAACCATGTTGACTTCGGCGGCATGATCTTTCCTTCATCTGAGACTTTCATAAGCGTTTCTATGTTCACCGGATACATCGCGAAGGCCACATCGAACTCTCCCTTGTCCACCATTCTTTCCAGTTCGCACAGGCCCTTTATTCCACCAACGAAGTCTATTCTCTCATCTTCGCGAGGATTGGAAATACCGAAGATGGGTTCCAGAACCTCACGCTGAAGAATGTTCACATCGAGGCTCTCAACGATTTCCTCCGGCACTCTTTTTGGAATCAGGACGTACCATTTTCTGTTGCCCACGTACATGGTTATTTCGTGTTCTCTGGATGGTCTTGCAGGTACCTTGTAGGATCTGTACGTTTCGAATTTTTCCTGGAGTTTTTCGAGTAATTCCTCTGGCGTGAGTTGAGATTTCACCACTCTGTTGTAGTCGAATATTCTGAGCTGGTTGTGGGGGAACGCTGTGGCCATGAAGTAATTGTGAGGTCCTTTTCCTATCTTCTCGTCCAGTATGTCGCTGACCCTGGCTGCAGCCGCTGCCCTGTGGTGACCATCCGCTATGTAGAGTTCCTCCACTCTCTCAAAGAGCTTCTTTATTTCATTCACTTCGTTTTCATTCTTGACAACGAAAAACTCATGGATGACATCGAGATCATCGCGTATTCTATAGACAGGCTCCTGAGAATCAGCAATTTCGGAGAGTTTTCTATCGAATTCTTCAAAGGCTCTGTAGAAAAGAAAGACCTGTCCTGTGTGTGCACGTGTTTTCAGAATGTGTTGAACTCTTTCCTCTTCTTTCTTTTTTCGGGTAAGCTCGTGTTTCTTTATTCTACCCTTTTTGTACTCCTCCACAGGAAAGAGCGCTACTATTCCTGTTTGTGTGTGGTCGCCCATCCTCTGACGGTAAATGTAGAACGCTTCTTTTTCTTCTTGAATAAGGATGCCATCCTCTATGAACTTTTCAAGATTTATCCTGGCTTTCTCCATGTCTTCGGGTGTAGGATCCATCTCTATTTCGTGTGTTTCTGCTTCAACGCGAGTTACTCTGAGAAAGCTGAGTGGGTTTTTCTTTATCGTTTCTTTGGCTTCAAGAAAGGAAACCACATCGTAGGGTTTGGCCACGAATTTTTCGGCTATCTCTTCCCTGGGTCTGAATCCTCTGAAGGGTTTGATCTCCATTCACCCCATACCTCCTCAACGTATTTTTTCTGTTTTTCGAACATCTCTTTGGAGTTTCTGTCTTCGAACTCGTGATCGTATCCTGCAAGGTGAAGTATCCCGTGGATCACCACTTCCAGCAATTCCTTTTCGAAGGTGTTGTTGAACTCCCTCGCATTTTCTTCTACGATCAGAGGACAAACGTAAATTTCTCCATAGACGTCTTCTTCCATGAGGGGAAAGGTGAGCACGTCTGTGGGAAGATCCTGACCTCGAAACTGCTGGTTGAGCTCCTTAATTTCATCTTCACTCACAAGAATCACGTTTACATGTACGTCTCCTATCTCTTTCTTTACGATTTCTTCGAGTTTTTCTTTCAAATTTTCGAGAAGTTTCGATCCTTTACCTTCACCCAGTATTCTTATCATTTATCTTTACCACCTTCTGAATTTTTTCTTCCTCGGGGTATTCAATTCTGGAACTGAACAGGTTCACGAGAACCTGAAGGAACGCGTCGGAAATCTCTTCGAGCTCACTCAGAGTGATGCCTGACTCATCGAGTTGCCTCTCAAAGAATATGGAAGATATGACATCTTCGACACATTCCTTGATCTGAGAAACAGAGGGTGATTTCAAGCTTCTTGAAGCGGCTTCCACGGAGTCGGCGAGCATGATAATGGCTGCTTCTCTGAACTGTGGCTTGGGGCCCGGATAGCGGAATTCCTCTTCGGGAATGTCCTCAAACTGTTGTTTCGCCTTGTAGTAGAAATACTTCTGCGATCTTGTACCGTGATGCTGGGGAATTATGAATTCAACGAGGAGGGGGAGTCGGTATTTTCTTGCAAGTTCCACACCGTACTTCACGTGCTCGTTCAAAACGAGGTGGCTGAGAGAGGGGGTTATGTCTTCGTGGGGATTTTTACCGTCTCTAATGTTTTCAGTGAAGAAGTGAGGGCGTTTCATCTTCCCTATATCGTGATAGTAAGCTCCTATTCTTGCCAGAATGGGGTTTGCGCCTATTTTCTCCGCTGCAGTTTCTGCTAAGTTTGCGACGATCACACTGTGATAATAAGTTCCTGGAGCTTTAATGGAAAGCATCTTGAGCAACGGATGGTTCAGATTTCCAAACTCTACGAGCCCAAGATTCGAGTAAAGGCGACTTGTGTATTCCACGTAAGGCAGTATTCCAAGAACCAGAATACCTGAAAAGATCGGATTCAAAATAGCAGCTACCAGGTCGTACGGCGTGTACTCGATTTTCAGTCCAAACTTCATGAACAGAGATGTTCCCATAAGAGCAAGAGATGTGAGGGCAGAAGATTTCACCACATCCAGTCTTCTGTTCGCTTTGGAGAGAGTCACTGCCGCAACAAAGGTTGTTGAAATGAACGGCAGAAGAAGAAAGATATCGTAACTCCATCGATACAGAGCAAGCAAAGCCATCAAAAATCCACTTGTTATGGCTATTTCTGGGGAAAAGAACACGAGTTCTATGAGGGCAACCGGTATGTATACAGGTGTCACGAAAGGGCCTATCTCCGGGAAAGAAAATCCAATGAAAGAAGCTCCGAGCAGGATCAGAGCCAGATGAGTATAGGTGAACACTTCACTGAGCCAGTACTTTCTGTAATATCTGGTGCTCATCTCCACCAGAGCGAACCAGACAACGAGGGCGACCAGTGCCTCAAAGGTGAAATTCAAAGGTCGGATTCCTGTACGAACGTGCACCAGCATCAGAGAAAGAATCACTGTAATCGTTACCAGGAGGAAACGCTTTCGATTCATGGCTTCCTCGACCTTTCGTACTCTTCGTAGGCCTTTATGATCTTCTTCACGAGAGGATGCCTCACAACATCGCTTTCGTTCAGATACACGAATTCTATACCAGAGATTCCTTCTAAAATTTTCTGACACTCTATGAGACCGGACTTTTCTTTCTCGATATCCACCTGGGTGATGTCTCCCGTTATGACCGCCTTGGAATTGAATCCGAGTCTGGTGAGGAACATCTTCATCTGCTGGTATGTGGTGTTCTGGGCTTCGTCCAGAATGATAAAGGAGTTATTCAAAGTCCTTCCTCTCATGTAAGCGAGCGGTACGATCTCTATGATGCCTCTTTCACGGTAGCTGTTGAATTTGTCCGGGGATGTGATATCTATGATGGCGTCGTAAAGAGGTCTGAGATAAGGTTCCACTTTTTCAGACAGATCTCCCGGCAAGTATCCAAGCTTCTCTCCGGCTTCAACGGCTGGTCTTGTGAGGATGATTCTGTTCACCTTTCCCATTTTCAGATAGTCTAAAGCAACGGCCACTGCCAGGTACGTTTTTCCTGTACCGGCTGGACCTATCACGAACACCACGTCGTTCTTTTCGACTGCTTCCAGATACTTCTTCTGGCCGAGTGTCTTCGGCTTCACTTTCTTGCCGATGATCAATCCTCTGCTGTCGTTTGAGAACACTTCTTTCACACTTTCTGAGTTCGAAACTCTCTCCACGAGATACTCGAACTCAGTCCAGTCCAGAAGGTGACCGTCCCGTGTTATGGATATGATCTCATCGAGCACCCGATGGGCTGCATCGACACTTTTCTCATCCATGCCTTTTATAAGAATCTCACTGTCTCTCACCGCGAATTCCACGTTGAAGAGTTTTTTCAGATACCTCGCGCGCTTGTCGTACTGTCCGAATATCTCCAAAACGGCCACATCTTCTGGAATTCTTATTCTTCTAACTGCAACCGTGGGTTTCACCTCCACACTGGTATACTTTCTAAGGAAATTATACTACGAGGAGCGTGGTGAAATGGAGGAAACTCTTTTGAAGACAGCTTTGAAAATCTTTGAGGAGAAGAAGCTGAGTTTGCTGGTTTATAACGGTCGGACGATCTTCGAAAGCAAAGGCAGTGGTCTAAAACCAGTGATAGAACTCTACCGAAGCTTCGATAATCTGGAAGGAAGTCTGGTGATCGACAAGATGGTTGGAAAGGCTGCAGTTTCTTTTCTGTTGAAAATGAGACCCGACCACATCCACGCAAAAATTATAAGTGAGCCGGCTTTAAAATTACTGAATGGATACGGACAGTCTTTCAGCTACGATAAAAAGATACCTTTTGTCCTCGCAAGAAATGGCAAAAGTATGTGCCCATTCGAAAAACTGGTTCTGGAGATGGACAACCCGGAGGAAATCATAAGGATTGTTCTTTCAAAATTCACGTCACTTTAAATGAAGTTTTAAACTACTTATGATAAATTGATGAGAGGTGCTTGCTTTCTTTGTTGACAATATACAAATTGAAGAGTAAAATTAAACTTCGGCTTGGAGTAAAACGGAAGGGAGGATGAAGATGCCAACGATCAATCAATTAATCAGGTACGGCAGGAAACCGAAGAAGAAAAAGTCAAAAGCTCCTGCTCTTCAGGGAAACCCTCAAAAGAGGGGTGTGTGTATAAAAGTTTCTACGATGACACCGAAAAAACCGAACTCCGCTCTCAGAAAGATCGCAAGGGTGAGGCTTTCAAATGGAATAGAAGTCACTGCGTATATTCCTGGAATTGGTCACAACCTGCAGGAACACTCTGTTGTGCTCGTCAGAGGTGGTAGGGTCAAGGACCTACCTGGTGTCAGGTACAAGATCATCAGAGGGGCTCTGGACGCTGCAGGCGTCGAGGGAAGAAGACAGTCCAGAAGTAAGTACGGTGCGAAAAGACCCAAGGATCAGAAGAAGTGAGGTGACTGTGGGTGCGTAGAAGGAGAGCTGAAATAAGACAGGTACCACCTGATCCGGTGTACGGAGATGTGCTTGTTGCAAAGTTGATAAATAAAGTGATGTGGGATGGCAAAAAAACAACCGCTCAGAAGATCGTCTACGGTGCTTTCGATATCATCAGAGAAAAGACAAAGAAAGATCCTCTTGAAGTTTTCAGGCAGGCTGTAGAAAATGTGAAGCCTGTTCTTGAAGTAAGACCGCGAAGGGTTGGTGGTGCAACTTACCAGGTTCCCATCGAAGTTCAGGAACCGAGGAGGACCTCTCTTGCTCTCAGATGGATAGTTGAAGCTGCAAGAGCCAGAAAAGGAAGGCCAATGAAAGAGAAGCTGGCCGAGGAGATCATAGCAGCATACAACAACACAGGTACGGCCATTAAGAAGAAGGAAGACACTCACAGAATGGCGGAAGCCAACAGGGCATTTGCTCATTACAGGTGGTGATAAGTATGGAAAATGTGGAAGCGAGGTATGTTGACCTGGATAAGCTTAGAAATATCGGTATAATGGCCCATATCGACGCCGGAAAAACTACGACAACAGAGAGAATTCTCTATTACACGGGAAGGAAACACTTTTTGGGAGACGTCGATGAAGGAAACACAACCACTGACTGGATGCCTCAGGAAAAGGAAAGAGGCATTACGATACAGTCTGCTGCCACAACGTGTTTCTGGAAGGGCTATCGAATCAACATAATTGATACACCCGGACACGTTGACTTTACGGCCGAGGTTGAAAGGGCGCTCCGCGTTCTCGATGGAGCAATAGCTGTTTTCGATGCCACGGCGGGAGTCGAGCCTCAGTCAGAAACCGTCTGGAGACAGGCTGACAAGTACAATGTCCCGAGGATCGCTTTCATGAACAAGATGGACAAAGTGGGAGCAGATTTCTACATGGCCGTCGAAACTCTTGTAACAAAACTCAAAGCAAATCCCATTCCAGTACAGATGCCGATCGGTAGTGAGAAAGACTTCCAGGGTGTGATTGACCTCATAAAAATGAAGGCGATCTACTGGGTTAGCGAAGACGGATCGGTGTACGAGGAGAGAGAGATCCCAGAAGAACTCAGAGAAGAAGCGGAAATGAGAAGGGAAGAGATGCTTGAAAAAGTTGCAGAGCTGGACGAAGAAATTCTTGAAAAATACCTCGAAGGTGAAGAGATTTCCGAAGAAGAAATAAAGAGAATCTTGAGAAAAGCAACCATAGAAAACAGGGCAGTTCCCGTTCTCTGTGGAGCGGCGAAAGCCAACAAAGGAATACAACCGCTTCTGGACGCGGTGATAGACTATCTGCCGTCGCCCCTTGATCTTCCGCCGGTGAAGGGCTGGAGGGTTTCCGACGGAGAGATTGTCTACAGAAAACCCGATGAGAACGAACCTTTTACAGCTCTGGTCTTCAAAGTGCAGGTGGATCCATACATAGGAAAGCTCGTGTACTTCAGAGTGTACTCTGGAAGGCTGGAGAAAGGAAGTTACGTTTACAACTCCACAAAGGGCCAGAGGGAGAGAATATCGAGGATCGTCTTCATGCACGCAGACAAGAGAGAGGAAGTTGACTACGTCAGACCCGGTGATATAGCGGCAGGGGTCGGCCTCAAAGTTTCTCAGACTGGAGATACACTCTGCGACGAAAAAGAGCCTGTAATCCTCGAAAAGATCGACTTCCCAGAACCTGTTATTTCTCTTGCTATTGAACCGGCCACGAAAGCCGATGAGGAAAAACTCGTGAAGGCACTGCTTGCTCTCTCTGAAGAAGACCCCTCTCTTCAGGTGAGGGTTGACAAAGAAACGGGAGAAACCATCATTTCAGGAATGGGTGAACTCCATCTTGAAATAGTTGTGGACAGGTTGAAGAGAGAGTTCGGCGTCAACGTGAGAGTCGGACAGCCTCAGGTGGCTTACAGGGAAACCATCAAGAGGCCTGCTGAAGCCGAAGGAAAATACATTAGACAGACCGGTGGTAGAGGTCAGTACGGTCATGTGATTCTCAGAATAGAACCCATACCCGAAGAGGAAGGAAAGAACTTCGAATTCATTGACAAGACGGTCGGTGGTGTGATACCGAAGGAATTCATGCCCGCTATCGAAGCAGGTATCAAGGAGGCTATGATGTCTGGGCCTCTTGCGGGATATCCCGTTGTGAGAGTGAGAGCAGTTGTGCTTGACGGATCTTACCACGAAGTTGACTCCTCAGAAATGGCGTTCAAGATAGCTGCTTCGATGGCATTCAAAGAGGCCATGAAAAAAGCGCAACCGGTTCTTCTTGAACCTATCATGAAGCTTGAGATCACTACACCGGAGGAATACATGGGCAACATCATTTCCGATCTCAATTCCAGAAGGGCTAAGATTGAATCTCTCGAAACAAGAGGACATTTGAAAATCGTTGTAGCGAAGATCCCGCTTTCTGAAACTTTTGGATATGCCACAGTGTTGAGATCGCTCAGTCAGGGTAGAGCGAGCTACATCATGCAGTTCTCGCACTACCAGGAAGTTCCGGAGAAAATCGCCGAGAAAATCATCAAGGTTGTTTAAGGAGGGAGAACATGGCGAAGGAAAAATTTGTAAGAACAAAACCGCATGTTAACGTTGGAACGATTGGACATATCGACCACGGAAAGTCCACACTGACAGCCGCTATAACAAAGTACCTTTCTCTCAAGGGACTTGCCCAGTATGTTCCTTACGACCAGATCGACAAGGCTCCTGAGGAAAAGGCAAGAGGAATCACCATCAACATCACACACGTTGAGTATCAGACCGAAAAGAGGCACTACGCTCACATTGACTGTCCTGGTCACGCGGACTACATCAAGAACATGATCACCGGAGCGGCTCAGATGGACGGAGCCATCCTTGTTGTCGCTGCAACCGATGGTCCCATGCCTCAGACAAGGGAACACGTGCTTCTTGCAAGGCAGGTTGAGGTTCCCTACATGATCGTCTTCATAAACAAGACGGACATGGTTGACGATCCTGAACTCATCGACCTCGTCGAGATGGAAGTGAGAGACCTTCTGAGCCAGTACGGTTACCCTGGAGACGAAGTGCCAGTCATAAGAGGTTCTGCTCTGAAAGCCGTCGAAGCTCCTAACGATCCGAATCACGAAGCTTACAAACCTATCCAGGAGCTCCTCGACGCTATGGACAACTACATTCCTGAGCCTCAGAGAGAAGTTGATAAGCCGTTCCTCATGCCTATTGAGGACGTGTTCTCAATCACAGGAAGAGGAACGGTTGTTACAGGAAGGATCGAAAGAGGAAGAATCAAACCCGGTGATGAAGTTGAGATCATAGGTCTCAGCTACGAAATCAGGAAAACCGTTGTTACAAGCGTGGAAATGTTCAGAAAGGAACTCGATGAAGGAATCGCAGGAGACAACGTTGGATGTCTGCTCAGAGGAATCGACAAGGACGAAGTTGAGAGAGGACAGGTTCTCGCAGCTCCTGGAAGCATCAAACCACACAAGAGATTCAAGGCTCAGGTTTACGTCCTGAAGAAGGAAGAGGGAGGAAGACATACACCGTTCACAAAAGGTTACAAACCCCAGTTCTACATAAGAACCGCTGACGTTACAGGGGAAATCGTAGGACTTCCTGAAGGTGTCGAAATGGTTATGCCTGGAGACCACGTCGAAATGGAAATAGAACTCATCTACCCTGTCGCTATTGAAAAGGGACAGAGATTCGCTGTAAGAGAAGGTGGAAGAACAGTTGGAGCTGGTGTGGTCACAGAAGTCATCGAGTGAGGGGGACGCTTCCCCCTCCTTTTTGAGAAAAGAGGGAGGGTGCTTAGAATATGCCTGGACAGAAGATAAGGATAAAACTCAAAGCCTACGATCACGAGTTACTCGACGAATCGGCGAAAAAGATCGCTGAAGCCGCTAAATCCACGAATTCCAAAGTGTCCGGTCCCATTCCCTTGCCAACGGAGCGGACACTCTATTGTGTCCTGAGATCTCCCATGAAACACAAGGACTCCAGAGAACACTTTGAAAAGAGAGTACACAAAAGGCTAATAGATATCATAGACCCATCTCCAAAGACCATCGATGCTTTGATGAGGATAAACCTCCCAGCAGGTGTCGACGTTGAGATCAAACTGTAATCCCTGGAGGTGTCTTTGATGAAGATGATAATTGGAAGAAAAATCGGTATGACGAGAGTATTCGTTGGAAATGATTCCGTTCCCGTTACAGTCATAAAGGCGGGGCCCTGTGTGGTTGTCCAGAAAAAAACCGTTGAGAAAGACGGATACAACGCTGTGCAGCTTGGATTCGAGAAGGCTAAGAAGGTCAACAAACCTCTCGCAGGACACTTCAAAAAATTCGGTGTGGAACCGATGAAAATACTCAGAGAGTTCAGAGTAGAAAATCCCGACGAGTACGAACCCGGACAGGTAATAAAGGTTGACGTGTTTGAAAAAGGTGAGTACGTGGACGTTACTGGCTGGACAAAAGGAAGAGGATTCGCTGGTGCGATGAAAAGATGGGGATTCAGCGGTGGACCGAAGAGCCACGGTTCCAAATTCCATAGAGAACTCGGTTCTGTTGGTCAGCACACGGAACCTGCCAAGATATGGAAAGGTAAGAAAATGCCCGGAAGATATGGAAACGAGAGGGCAACTGTCAGAAATCTTCAAGTTGTGGATATCGATCCTGAAAACGACCTTTTAGTGGTCAAAGGTGGAGTCCCTGGAGCGAGGGGCGGGCTCGTTTTGATCAGGAGCGCCAAGGCCCCGAAAAAGTAACAGTGGAGGAGGAATAAAAGATGGCTCAGGTGGATCTGTTGAATGTGAAGGGAGAAAAAGTAGGGACCCTGGAAATCAGTGATTTCGTTTTCAACATCGATCCCAACTACGACGTGATGTGGAGATACGTGGATATGCAGCTCTCCAACAGGAGAGCTGGAACTGCCTCTACGAAAACAAGAGGAGAAGTCTCCGGTGGTGGCAGAAAACCCTGGCCGCAGAAACACACCGGAAGAGCAAGACACGGTTCCATAAGATCCCCCATCTGGAGGCATGGAGGAATTGCACACGGACCTAAACCGAGAGACTGGAGCAAAAAGCTCAACAAGAAAATGAAGAAGCTCGCTCTGCGATCTGCTCTCTCTGTGAAGTACAGAGAAAACAAACTCTTCGTACTCGATGATCTGAAACTCGAAAGGCCGAAGACGAAATTTCTGAAGGAAATCCTCCAGAACCTTCAGCTTTCCGACAAGAAAACACTGATCGTCCTTCCATGGAAAGATGAAGGATACATGAATGTGAAACTCTCTGGAAAGAACCTTCCCAACGTGAAGGTAATAATTGCGGACAATCCGAACAACAGCAAAAATGGTGAGAAGGCAGTAAGAATAGATGGACTCAATGTTTTTGACATGCTCAAGTACGATTACCTTGTGCTCACCCAGGACATGGTTTCCAAGATAGAGGAGGTGCTCGGAAATGAAGCAGGAAAAGCTCTCACTGAATGATGTTCTAATCAGACCCATCATCACAGAAAAGGCTCTTATCCTCCGCGAACAGAGGAAATACGTATTCGAGGTCAATCCACTTGCAAACAAGAACCTGGTAAAAGAGGCTGTTGAAAAGCTCTTCAATGTCAAAGTAGAAAAGGTGAACATTCTCAACATGAAGCCCAAGCCGAAAAGAAGGGGTATCTTTGAAGGAAAGACCCGCAGCTGGAAAAAGGCTGTTGTAACTTTGAAGGAAGGTTACACAATCAAAGAACTGGAAGGCGAACACTGAGAGGGGTGAAGTCATGGGACTCAAAAGATTCAAACCGGTTACCCCGGGAAGGCGTTTTATGGTTATCTCCGATTTTTCGGATATCACAAAGACAGAACCTGAAAAGTCGTTGCTCGCACCTCTCAAGAAAACAGGTGGAAGGAATCATCACGGAAGAGTTACTGTAAGGCACAGAGGTGGCGGGCACAAGAGAAGATACAGAATAATAGATTTCAAGAGATACGACAAAGCTGGAATTCCTGCGAAAGTGCTGGCCATTGAATACGATCCCAACAGATCAGCCAGAATAGCGCTTCTCCTTTACGCTGATGGAGAGAAAAGATATATTCTGGCACCCAAAGGTGTGAACGTGGGAGACACTCTCATGAGCGGACCCGATGCGGAAATAAGGCCAGGAAACGCACTTCCTCTTGAGAAGATACCCGTCGGTACCCTTGTCCACAACGTGGAGTTCACACCGGGCAAGGGTGGTCAGATCGCAAGAGCAGCTGGTACATACTGTCAGATCATGGCGAAGGAAGGGAATTACGCTCTGCTCAGAATGCCTTCTGGAGAACTGAGAAAGGTACACATCAAATGCTACGCCACCGTCGGTGTTGTGGGCAACGAAGATCACAAGAACGAAGTCCACGGAAAGGCTGGAAGAGTGAGATGGCTCGGTAGAAGACCGCATGTCAGAGGAGTTGCCATGAATCCGGTGGATCACCCGCACGGTGGTGGTGAAGGAAGAGGTAAAGGTCACCATCCAACGAGTCCATGGGGCCTGCCAACCAAGGGCTACAAGACGAGACGTGGAAAGAGACCTTCTGACAAATTCATCGTCAGGAGAAGGAATGAAGCGTAAGGAGGTGAATTGAATGGGTCGTTCCAGTAAGAAAGGACCCTATGTAGATAAAAAATTACTCGAAAAGATCAGAAAACTCAACGAAACTGGTGAAAAGAAAGTTATCAAAACATGGAGCAGAGCCTCTATGATCATTCCTGAAATGGTAGGGCACACGATCGCAGTTTACAATGGTATGAAACACATACCGGTGTACATTACTGAAAACATGATCGGACACAGACTTGGAGAATTTGCACCAACCAGAAGGTTTGGAGGTCATGCCGACAAAAAAGCGAAAAAAGGTGAATTGAAGAAGTGAGGAGGGAAAGAATGAAGCTCCAGGTACCCAGAAGCAGTTTGAAGCGTTCAATTTTTCATAAAAAGAGAAAAGAGCTCCCGTCTTCTCTTCCGAAGATTGAAGCTAAGGCTGTGGCAAGATACATAAGGATCTCTCCAAGAAAAGCCAGAGCCATAGCAAACACAATAAGAGGGAAATCCGTCGAAGAAGCTTTCCAGATTCTTGCTTTTTCACCGAAGAAGGCCGCAAGAATAATGGAAAAGGTATTGAAGTCGGCTGTCGCGAATGCCGAAAATAACTTTGGGTTGAGTGTCGAGAATCTTTACGTTTCTGAGTGCTACGTTAACGACGGTCCAAGGATGAAAAGAATCTGGCCCAGAGGAAGAGGAAGGGCGGATATCATTCAGAAAAGAATGTCCCACATCACAATTGTGGTGAGGGATCGGAGTAAAGAAGATGAATACAGGAAAGCTCTTGAAGAATTAGAAAAGAAGATATCATCCGAAGAGTGAGGTGATACGGTGGGTCAGAAAGTGCATCCCCGCGGCTTCAGGTTGGGTCTGAGTGCCGACTGGCAAGCAAAATGGTTCAACGAAAAGAATTACAAAGAGTGGCTCCTCGAGGATGAAGAGATAAGAAAGTTCATAAAGAACAGGTATTACCATGCTGGGATTAGCGAGATATACGTAGAAAGACCTGACGCTGAAAGGATCAACATAACCGTGAAAACAGCAAGACCTGGAATCATCATAGGAAGGAAAGGTGCGGAGATAACGAGTTTGAGAGAGGAGCTGGAGAGGAAGTTCAACAGAAGGGTTGTTATTAATATTGAAGAGATAAAAACGCCCGAACTCGATGCACAGCTTGTTGCCGAGTCTATAGCTTCCCGTATAGAAAAGAGGGCATCTTACAAAGTGGCAATGAAGAGAGCAATAATGAACGCCATGAGAAAGGGTGCACAGGGAATAAAAGTGATGGTCGCTGGAAGGCTCGGTGGAGCTGAGATCGCCAGAAGAGAATGGTACCTCAGAGGAAGACTGCCTCTTCAGAAATTGAAGGCGATCATAGATTATGGAACGGCCACTGCGTGGACCAAGTACGGTACTATCGGCATCAAAGTGTGGATCTACAAAGGAGATGCTGATATCTAAGGGAGGTAATTGCCATGTTGATGCCAAGAAGGGTCAAATACAGAAAACAACAAAGAGGAAGAATGAAAGGAAAAGCCAAGAGAGGAACATTTGTTCAGTTCGGTGAATGGGGTCTCAAAGCACTCGAACCAGCTTGGATCACAGCCCAGCAGATAGAAGCTTGCCGAATTGCCATGCTGAGGGCTATGAAAAGATCCGGAAAGATCTGGATAAGAATATTCCCTGACAAACCTTACACGAAAAAACCACCTGAATCCAGGATGGGAAAAGGTAAGGGTAACGTTGAAGGATGGGTCGCCGTTGTGAAACCCGGGAAGATTCTCTTTGAAGTGGCGGGAGTCGATGAGGAAACAGCCCATGAAGCTCTCAGGTACGCTGCGAGTAAACTTCCCATAGCTACTAAGGTAGTTCCCCGTCACCATATTGGGGGTGAGGCAGTATGAAGGCTTCCGAACTCAGGAATTACACAGATGAAGAATTGAAGAATCTTCTCGAAGAAAAGAAGAGACAGCTCATGGAACTCAGATTCCAACTTGCAATGGGACAGCTGAAGAATACTTCTCTCATAAAGCTCACTAAAAGAGACATCGCAAGAATAAAGACCATTCTTAGAGAGAGGGAGTTAGGCATAAGGAGGTGAAAATATGCCCAGGAAACGTTTGACTGGAATAGTTGTGAGCGATAAAATGGACAAGACAGTAGTTGTTGCCGTGGAAAAGCTCGTTCAGCACCCGATTTACAAAAAATACGTGAAAAGGACGAAAAAATATCACGCACACGATGAAAGGAACGAATGTAAAATAGGAGATGTTGTTGAAATAGAAGAGACAAGGCCTCTCAGCAAAACTAAGAGATGGAGAGTCGTCAGGATCATTCAAAGGTTTGAACCCGAAAGAGTACTGAAAGAAGAAGAGGACATTCAGGAAGAAATAGAAGCAGTCGAGGGCAAGGGAGGGGTTGAATCATGATACAGCAAGAGACCTACCTCAATGTGGCTGATAACTCCGGTGCCAAAAAGCTCAGAGTTATAAGGGTTATCGGTGGGTTTCATAAAAAGTACGGAACGGTTGGAGATATAGTCGTGTGTTCAGTCAGAGAAGCCATCCCAAATTCTGATGTGAAAAAGGGAGACGTGGTCAGAGCAGTTATCGTGAGAACAAAGAAGGAAATCAGAAGGAGTGATGGTACTTACATCAGATTCGATGACAACGCGGCTGTTCTCATTGACAAGTTCAACGCTCCCAGAGGTACCAGAATCTTTGGACCGGTTGCGAGGGAACTCAGAGAAAAAGGTTTCATGAAAATAGTATCCCTCGCACCAGAAGTTTGGTGAGGTGATACGGAGATGAGGATAAAAAAGGGTGATCTCGTCGAAGTAATTTCTGGAAAAGACAAGGGAAAAAGGGGAAAAGTACTCAGAGTGATTCCAAAGGAAAACAAAGTCATCGTTGAAAATGTGAACATGGTGAAAAGGCACCAGAGACCTATTCCCCAGCTTCGTGAGGGTGGAATCATAGAGAGAGAAGCGCCAATTTACGCATCCAAAGTCATGGTTGTCTGTCCTGCTTGTGATAAGAGAACAAGGGTTGGCTACAGGTTCACCGAAGATGGAAAAAAGGTAAGATACTGCAAGAAGTGTGGTGAGATCATTGACAAAGATTGAGGGAGGAATCGGTATGAGATATGAATACGTTCCTCTGAAAGATCAGTACGAAAAGGAAATAGTACCCGCTTTGATGAAAGAGTTCAACTACAAAAACATCCATCAGGTTCCAAAGTTGGTCAAAATCGTTATAAACATGGGAATTGGCGAAGGTTCCAGAAACTACGACCTCATAGAACGACACGCGAACGAGCTCGCAAAAATTACAGGGCAGAAACCAATCGTTACAAGGGCGAGGAAGAGTATTTCCAACTTCAAGATAAGGAAGGGAATGCCGATAGGTTTGAAAGTAACCCTCAGAGGAGCAAGGATGTACAATTTTCTCTACAAACTCATAAACATCGTGCTGCCCAAGGTGAGGGACTTCAGGGGACTCGATCCCAATTCCTTTGACGGAAGAGGGAATTACTCCTTTGGTCTTTCAGAACAGCTGGTTTTCCCTGAACTGAGTCCGGATGAAGTCAGAAGAATACAAGGAATGGACATCACCATCGTCACAACTGCAAAGACAGATCAGGAAGCCAGAAGGCTTCTTGAGCTCTTTGGCATGCCTTTCAAGAGAGGATAACGGAGGTGAGATGAATGGCCAAGAAGGCGATGATAGAAAGATGGAAGAAACCGAAGAAGTACAAGGTTCGTGAGTACACAAGGTGCCACATCTGTGGACGCCCGAGAGCGGTGTACAGAGAATTCGGACTCTGCAGGGTTTGTTTCAGGAAGCTTGCTCTGGAAGGAAAGCTCCCCGGAGTTCGGAAGGCAAGCTGGTAAGGGAGGGATGGTACTGTGTGGAGCGATCCAATTGCCGACATGCTAACAAGAATCAGAAATGCCAATATGGTTTTCAAAGAATATACGGATATACCTGCTTCTAACCTCAAGAAGAAGATCTGCGAGATCCTGAAAAGAGAAGGATTCATAGCGGACTACAAATACATCGAGGATGGAAAGCAGGGAATACTGAGGGTTTACCTCAAATACAAAGGCGGAAGGAAGAACAGAGAAAGAGTCATTCACGGTATCGTCAGAGTGTCTCACTCAGGTAGGAGAATTTACGTTGACAAGGATCATATTCCAAAAGTGAAAAACGGTCTTGGAATAGCCATACTCACTACTTCGAAGGGCGTTCTAACAGATAAAGAAGCTCGTCAGCTTGGAGTCGGCGGAGAAGTAATCGCTTACGTCTGGTGAGGAGGTGTTTTGAATGTCTCGACTCGCGAAAAAGCCCATAGTCTTACCACAGGGTGTTACGGTTGAAATAAAAGACAACGTTGTTAAGGTGAAGGGACCCAAGGGAGAACTCAGTCAGGAATTTCTCCCTTACGTGAAAATAGAAGTTGAAGGTAATGAAGTCTGGGTAAGACCCAACGAGAATCAGATTATAAGAAAATCTGACTGGAGAAAGATAAAGATGTTCCAGGGAACTTACTGGTCCCTCATCAGAAATATGGTTGTTGGTGTAACAGAAGGCTACAAGAAAGAGCTGGAAATCGTAGGAATCGGTTACAGGGCTCAGCTTCAGGGGAATACAGTAGTGATGAACCTTGGTTACGCTCATCCCGTTGTTTACGAGATACCCTCTGATGTGAAAATTGAAGTTCCTGCACCGAACAGGATAGTTGTTTCTGGCATCGATAAACAGAGGGTTGGACAGGTTGCCGCTGAGATCAGAGCGTTCAGACCACCAAATGTCTACACCGGAAAGGGAATCAGGTATGTTGGTGAAGTGGTGAGACAGAAAGAAGGTAAGAAAGCATAAAGGGGGTAGCTGAAATGATAAAGAAGGAGTCAAAAAAAGAGCAGCGACTCAGAAGGCACAGAAGAGTTAGGAAAAAGGTGTTTGGAACTCCCGAAAGACCAAGGCTCTGTGTTTTCAGAAGCAATAAACACATATACGCACAGATCATAGATGACACTATAGGCCACACTCTTGTTTCCGCTTCTACTCTCGACCCCGAGCTGAGGGAAAAGCTTCAGAAAACGTGGAACGTAGAGGCAGCCAAAGAAGTAGGGCTTCTCATAGGAAAAAGGGCTCTCGAAAAGGGAATAAAGAAGGTCGTGTTCGATAGAGGCGGATACAAGTACCACGGTAGGGTTAAGGCACTGGCGGATGGTGCCAGAGAAGCTGGACTCGAATTCTGAAGGAGGGTGGTACTGTGGAAACACAGGGAGTTATGAAAGAAATACAGTATGAAGAATTCGAAGAGAAGATAATAGAAATAAGGAGAACCTCCAAAGTCACAAAGGGTGGTAAGAATCTGAGCTTCAGAGTTGTTGCAATAGTTGGAAACAAAAACGGTAAAGTGGGACTGGGAATAGGAAAGGCAAGAGAGGTTCCTGAAGCGATCAGAAAGGCCATATCTGCTGCAAAGAGAAATATCATAGAGGTTCCTGTAATCAACGGAACCATACCGCACGAAATCATAGGAAGACAGGACGCTTCCAAAGTGCTTCTGAGACCAGCAGCGCCAGGTACAGGTATCATCGCAGGTGGTACTGTCCGAGCAGTTGTTGAACTCGCGGGTATTCAGAACATACTCACAAAATCGCTCGGGTCCACCAATCCTTTGAACCTCGCTCTTGCAACAATGAACGGTCTGAAGAATCTCCTGGATCCAAGAAAAGTTGCAAAACTCAGGGATATCTCAGTCGAAGAAGTGTTCAAAGGTGTGAGGAGGGAGGACAATGCCTAAGAAGCTGAAGATAAAACTGGTCAAGAGTCCCATCGGTTATTCCTGGGATCAAAAGGATACGGTGAAGAGGCTTGGACTCAGGAAGCTCAACCAGATAGTCGTAAAGGATGACCTACCACAGATCAGAGGTATGATCAGAAAGGTGAGGCATCTGGTGGAAGTAGAGGAGATTGAGGAAGGGGGTAGCAACGCATGAGGCTTGAAGATCTGAGGCCAACTCCCGGGGCAATGAAAAAGAGGAAAAGAGTCGGTAGGGGTCCCGGATCTGGGCACGGAAAAACCAGTGGAAGGGGACACAAAGGACAGAAAGCCAGAGGAAGCGGAAAGGTTCACATCTGGTTTGAGGGTGGACAGACGCCTCTGCACAGAAGACTCCCCAAGAGAGGATTCAACAACATAAACAAAAAGGTTTATGCGGTTGTTAATGTCAAAGTTCTCGAAGAAAGGTTCGAAGCCAACGAAGAAGTAACTCCTGAAAAACTCATCGAAAGAAAGATCATAAAAGATCTGAAAGATGGGATAAAGATCCTCGGAGACGGAGAACTCACCAAGCCACTGGTAGTCAAAGCACACGCTTTCAGTAAGAGCGCTGTAGAAAAGATAGAAAGTGCTGGTGGTAAGGCTGAGGTGATATGAAATGTGGCAAGCTTTTAAAAACGCTTTTAAAATACCAGAGCTTCGTGACAGGATTATTTTCACACTCCTTGCTTTGATCGTTTTCAGGATGGGGATTTACATCCCCGTTCCTGGATTGAATCTGGAAGCGTGGGGGGAAATCTTCAGAAGAATAGCGGAAACCGCTGGTGTCGCTGGAATTCTGAGCTTCTACGATGTGTTCACTGGAGGAGCTCTCAGTCAGTTCTCTGTTTTCACCATGAGTGTCACTCCCTACATAACCGCATCGATCATCCTTCAGCTTCTGGCATCCGTTATGCCTTCACTCAAGGAGATGCTCAGAGAGGGTGAAGAGGGAAGAAGGAAGTTTGCGAAATACACAAGGCGTCTCACACTCTTGATAGGTGGTTTTCAGGCTTTCTTTGTTTCCTTTTCCCTTGCAAGATCGAACCCGGACATGATAGCTCCCGGTGTTAATGTGCTTCAGTTCACCGTTCTCTCCACCATGTCCATGCTTGCGGGAACCATGTTTCTGCTCTGGCTCGGTGAAAGGATCACAGAAAAGGGTATAGGAAACGGTATCTCGATCCTGATCTTCGCAGGAATAGTGGCAAGGTACCCAAGCTACATCAGACAGGCGTATCTCGGCGGTCTGAATCTCCTGGAATGGATCTTTCTCATAGCTGTTGCTCTCATCACGATATTCGGGATCATACTCGTTCAGCAGGCGGAAAGAAGGGTTACTATCCAGTACGCAAGAAGGGTTACGGGAAGGAGAGTGTATGGAGGAGCCAGCACGTATCTTCCTATAAAGGTGAACCAGGGTGGTGTGATCCCCATCATCTTTGCGAGTGCCATAGTTTCAATACCCTCTGCGATCGCTTCAATAACGAACAACGAGACTCTTAAAAGTCTCTTCAGAGCAGGAGGATTTCTCTACCTTCTCATCTATGGATTGCTGGTTTTCTTCTTCACTTACTTTTACAGCGTTGTGATATTCGATCCTAGAGAGATTTCCGAAAACATCCAGAAGTATGGGGGTTACATTCCCGGTTTGAGACCTGGAAGATCAACGGAGCAGTACCTCCACAGAGTTCTGAACAGAGTGACGTTTATCGGAGGGGTCTTCCTCGTAGTTATAGCCCTTCTTCCCTACCTGATACAGGGAGCCATAAAGGTGAACGTCTGGATTGGAGGCACTTCCGCTTTGATCGCTGTGGGAGTCGCTCTTGACATCATTCAACAGATGGAAACCCATATGGTGATGAGACACTACGAAGGATTCATCAAAAAGGGTAGAATAAGGGGGAGAAGATGATGGCGTACCTCGTCTTTCTGGGACCTCCGGGTGCGGGAAAAGGAACCTACGCAAAGAGATTACAGGAAATAACAGGTATTCCACATATATCCACTGGTGACATCTTCAGGGACATTGTAAAGAAAGAGAACGACGAACTTGGGAAGAAGATAAAAGAGATCATGGAAAGAGGAGAACTCGTTCCGGATGAACTCGTGAACGAGGTTGTGAAAAGAAGACTCTCAGAAAAAGATTGTGAAAGAGGATTCATACTGGATGGTTATCCAAGAACTGTTGCTCAGGCAGAATTCCTCGACGACTTTTTGAAAACTCAAAACAAAGAGCTCACGGCTGCTGTACTCTTTGAAGTTCCTGAAGAAGTGGTTGTTCAGAGGCTCACAGCCAGAAGGATCTGTCCAAAATGTGGAAGAATTTACAATTTGATTTCACTTCCTCCAAAAGAGGATGAACTGTGCGATGATTGTAAAGTGAAGCTCGTTCAGAGAGAAGACGACAAAGAGGAAACAGTGAGACACAGGTACAAGGTTTATCTCGAAAAGACACAGCCGGTGATTGATTACTACGATAAAAAGGGCATTCTCAAACGAGTGGATGGTACCATAGGAATAGACAACGTGATTGCTGAAGTGTTAAAGATAGTAGGGTGGAGTGATAAATGATAAGAATAAAGACACCCTCTGAGATCGAGAAGATGAAAAAAGCCGGAAAAGCGGTCGCAGTAGCTTTGAGGGAAGTTGAAAGAGTGATCGTTCCGGGGAAAACCGCATGGGACGTTGAAGTTCTTGTTCTGGAGATCTTCAAAAAACTCAGAGTCAAGCCGGCTTTCAAGGGATACGGTGGTTACAAGTACGCAACGTGTGTTTCCGTGAATGAGGAAGTGGTGCACGGTCTTCCCCTCAAGGAGAAGGTTTTCAAAGAAGGAGACATAGTCTCTGTGGATGTTGGAGCGGTGTATCAGGGACTTTACGGTGATGCGGCCGTTACATACATAGTTGGAGAAACCGATGAAAGAGGAAAAGAGCTGGTGAGAGTAACAAGAGAGGCACTGGAAAAAGCTATAAAAATGATAAAACCCGGCATCAGACTTGGAGATGTTTCGCACTGCATTCAAGAAACAGTTGAATCGGCAGGTTTCAACGTGATCAGGGATTATGTGGGTCATGGAGTGGGGAGAGAACTCCACGAAGATCCTCAAATTCCAAATTACGGAACACCCGGAACGGGTGTGATATTAAGAAAGGGTATGACACTGGCCATAGAACCCATGGTGAGTGAAGGAGATTGGAGAGTTGTTGTGAAAGAAGACGGATGGACAGCCGTTACAGTGGACGGTTCCAGATGCGCTCATTTTGAACACACGATTCTGATAACAGAAAATGGGGTGGAGATATTGACCAAGGAGGGATGAAATGGGAAAGGAAGATGTCATCCGGATGGAAGGGACCATAATAGAGGCTTTACCTAACGCTATGTTTAGAGTAGAATTAGACAATGGGCACAAAGTGCTCGCCCACGTTTCTGGCAGGATGAGGAAAAATTTTATAAGACTGGTTCCTGGAGATCGGGTTATTGTTGAACTCTCTGTGTACGATCTCACTCGAGGGCGAATCGTTTATAGAAAAAAACCAGAGTAACGAAAGGAGTGAGGAGAATGAAGGTTCAGGCTTCTGTGAAGAAGAGATGTGAACACTGCAAAATAATCAGAAGGAAGAAGAGAGTCTATGTTATCTGTAAGGTTAATCCAAAACACAATCAGAAGCAAGGTTAAGGAGGAGGGAAATGAATGGCTCGTATCGTAGGTGTTGAGCTTCCAAACAACAAAAAGGTCTGGGTGGCGCTGACCTACATCTATGGAATTGGAAGGAGCAGATCCTTTGAAATTTTGAAAAACACTGGTATAGATCCGGAAAAGAGAGTGGGAGACCTCACCGATGAGGAGATCAGCAAGATCACCAAGTACATCCAGGATCATTTCAAGGTAGAAGGAGAACTCAGAAGCGAGGTTGAAAGAAACATCAGACGACTCATAGAGATAGGGTGTTACAGAGGTATCAGACACAAACTTGGGCTCCCCGTTAGAGGTCAAAAGACCCGATCAAACGCAAGGACAAGAAAAGGACCCAGACCGAGCAGAATAAAGACCAAAAAGAAGTCTTCATAATGTAAAGGAGGGAATTGAATGGCAAGAAAGAGAGGCAGCTCTTCAAGGAAACAGAAGAAAGTTGGCTTCGATTACGGAGTGGTGCATATAAAATCCACTTTCAACAACACCATAATTACTCTCACTGACAAAGATGGAAATACACTCACCTGGGCCAGCGGAGGAACGGTGGGATTCGAGGGAACAAGGAAGGGAACACCCTACGCTGCTCAGCTGGCAGCCGATAAAGTGGCAAGAGAAGCTCTCAGAATGGGCATCAAAAAAGTCGATATTCTTGTGAAGGGACCTGGCCCGGGAAGAGAACCTGCGATAAGAACGCTTCAGGGCGCCGGTCTTGAAATCAACCAGATAAAGGATGTTACTCCTATTCCGTTCAACGGCTGCAGACCCAAGAAGAGAAGAAGAGTGTGAGGAGGGAACGAAATGGCGAGATATACAGGACCTCTTTGCAAGCTTTGCAGAAGAGAGGGAATGAAACTCTATCTTAAAGGAGAAAGGTGTTACACCGATAAGTGTGCTTTTGACAGAAGACCTTACGCACCGGGTCAGCACGGTCAGAGAAGAGCCAAGCTCACGCAGTACGGTATACAGCTCAGAGCAAAGCAAACCGTCAAAAGAATCTACGGCATACTTGAAAGACAGTTCGAAAGGTACGTGGAAAAAGCTATGCAGAAGGCAGGAGACACTCGAGAGAACTTGATCCAGATACTTGAAGCCAGACTGGACAACGTCGTGTACAGAATGGGATTCGCTATAAACAGAAGACAGGCAAGACAGCTGGTTAATCACGGACATTTCCTCGTGAATGGAAAGAAAGTGAATATACCGAGTTATCTTCTGAAGCCGAACGATGTAGTTGAATTGAGAGAAAAAAGCAGAGACCTCGAAGTGATCAAAAAGGCTGTAGAAGCCAACAAAGAAAGAAGCGTTGTACCCTGGATAGAAGTCGACTACGACAACTACAGAGGCACTTTCCTGAGATATCCGAGCCTTGAGGAAGTTACCGATCTTCCAGTCGATCTTCAGACAGTTATCGAATTCTACTCGAGGTGATGTGAATGATAGAGTTTGTGATACCGAAAAAATTAAAGGTGGAGGAAGAACGAGAGGAAAAGGACTATTATTATGCAAGATTTTCGCTTTCTCCGCTTGAAAGAGGATATGCCATCACGATAGGAAACGCATTGAGGAGAGTTCTTCTCTCCTCCATACCTTCTCTCGCAATCATTGGAGTGAGATTCATAAAGCCAGAAAAGTACCATGAATACGATTACATTGAAGGAGTAAAAGAAGACATACTGGATATAATCCTGAACTTGAAGAAAGTTCAGTTTCGGGTCAACGTGACTGTGAAAGGTACAATAAAGATGGAGGTAGAAAAGAAGGGACCGGGCGAACTTGTCGCGGGTGATATAAAGACACCGGCTGGTATCGAAGTGGCGAATCCGGATCTACACATCGCCACCTTGAATTCTAAAGCAGATCTTTTCTTCGAAGTCTACGCAGAAGTGGGAAAGGGATTCGTTCCCGTGTCTGAGAGGGAAGAAAGACCTGACGTGGGATGGATTCCAATAGATGGAGTTTTCAGCCCTGTGATCAAAGTGAACTTTCTGACGGAAAACGTTCGTGTTGGAAAGAGGACGGATTACGACAAGCTCATTCTTGAAATCTGGACGAAGAAATCGATAAGACCTGAAGAGGCCCTCAGAAAGGCTGCGGACATCCTGATAAATCATTTCAAAATCGTGACGGAGGGTCTGCCTGAACTGAAGATCTCCGAGGAATACATCATCACATCCGAGGAAGAAGAAGCAGAAATTCCCGCCGTTGATCATGAAGAAGAAAACAGGGAGAATCTGGATGTTTACAACAGAAAGATAGATGAACTCGAGCTTTCGGTCAGATCTCTCAACTGTTTGAAGAGAGCTAAAATAGAAACGATCGGAGATCTTCTCAGCAAAACAGAGGAAGAGCTTTTGAAGATAAAGAATTTTGGTCAGAAATCTCTCGATGAGGTCAAGGAGAAATTGAAAGAAAAATTCGGTCTTGAGCTCAGGAAGGGGGAATGAAAGATGAGACATAGAGTGAAGAGGCACAGACTTGGAAGATATGGTAGCCACAGAAAAAGTCTCTTGAGAAACCTTTCAAGAGAAATCGTTGAACACGGTTCGATAGTTACCACAACAGCAAAAGCAAAAGCTCTGAAGATATTAATGGATAAACTTGTCAGCAAGGCCATAGAAGCCGCCACAACTGATGATAAAGCCAAAAGCGTTCATCTGAGGAGGCAGATAAACGCTGTGCTTGGAGACAGACGATTGACAAACAAACTTGTGGATGAAATAGCGAAGAACTACGTTGGGAGACACGGAGGCTATGTGAGGGTTCTGAGGATAGGTTTCAGAAGAGGAGATGCCGCTGAGATGTCGCTCGTTCAGCTTGTGGAGGCATCCAGTCAGGAAGGCTGATGCCTCCTTTTTCTTTCCCTCCCTTGTTGCCTTCCATCAGTAGGAGGTGAAAAATTGACAGAGGAACAGAAAGGCATTAGCATATCAGAGCTGGAATCCATGAACATAAAACAGCTCTACGAGATAGCAAAATCCCTGGGTATTCCTCGATACACTTCTATACGAAAAAGAGACTTGATTTTTGCCATTTTGAAAGCCCAAACCGAATCCACCGGTTATTTTTTCGGTGAAGGTGTACTGGAAATTCATCCTGAAGGTTTTGGTTTTTTGAGAAGGCTCGAGGACAACCTTCTTCCAAGCAACGATGATATATACATATCCCCTTCTCAGATAAGGAAATTCAACCTGAACACGGGAGATATAATTTCCGGGGTTATAAGGAAACCGAAAGAAGGCGAAAAGTACTTCGCCATGATAAAAATCGAAGCGATAAATTATCGACCAGTCGAAGCGGTCAACGACAGAGTAAACTTTGACAACTTGACTCCGGATTACCCCAGAGAACGCTTCATCCTTGAAACCAACCCAAAGATATATTCCACCAGATTAATAGATCTTTTCGCTCCTATTGGGAAGGGACAAAGAGGAATGATCGTGGCACCTCCAAAAGCCGGTAAAACGACTATCCTCAAAGAAATAGCGAACGGTATCGCTGAAAACCACCCGGATACCATAAGAATAATCTTACTGATCGATGAAAGACCGGAAGAGGTTACGGATATAAAAGAGTCAACGAATGCAATCGTCATAGCGGCTCCCTTTGACATGCCCCCAGACAAACAGGTAAAGGTCGCCGAGCTCACCCTGGAAATGGCAAAGAGACTGGTGGAATTCAATTACGATGTTGTTATACTCCTTGACAGTCTGACAAGACTTGCTCGAGTGTACAACATAGTAGTTCCTCCCAGCGGAAAACTTCTAACGGGAGGTGTGGATCCAGCCGCCCTTTACAAACCCAAGAGATTCTTTGGAGCGGCGAGAAACACCCGTGAAGGTGGAAGCCTCACGATCATCGCTACCGCTCTTGTGGAAACGGGTTCGAAGATGGACGAGGTCATATTCGAGGAATTCAAAGGAACAGGTAACATGGAGCTGGTTCTCTCAAGACAGCTGGCGAACAAGAGAATCTTCCCAGCCATAAATCTTTTGCTTTCCGGAACAAGAAGGGAAGAGCTGTTGCTCGATGAAGAGACTCTCAAGAAGGTTTGGCTCTTACGAAGGATGCTCTCTGCAATGACGGAAGAAGAAGGTTTGACGCTCATACTGAACAAACTTTCCGAAACTTCTTCAAACGAAGAATTTCTGAAATTGATAGACAAGGAAAAAGCAAGATACTGAGCAGGAGGTGCCGAAGTTGAAGCTCATAGGAGTTGATCTTGGAGGAACTACCTTCTCGGTAGGACTCGTGAGTGAAGATGGAAAAATACTGAAGAAAGTAACTCGGGATACTCTCGTAGAGAACGGAAAAGAAGATGTGATAAGAAGAATCGCCGAAGCGATTCTGGAGGTGGCTGATGGAGAAGAAACGCCTTACGTTGGCATTGGATCTCCAGGTTCGATAGATAGAGAGAATGGGATTGTCAGATTCTCCCCTAATTTTCCGGACTGGCACAACGTTCCACTAACTGATGAGCTGGCAAAGAGAACTGGGAAGAAAGTTTTTCTTGAAAACGATGCGAACGCGTTTGTCCTTGGAGAGAAGTGGTTCGGAGCCGGAAGAGGATACGATCACATAGTGGCTCTGACACTTGGAACTGGCATTGGCGGAGGAGTTGTCACTCACGGACACCTCCTCACGGGAAGGGATGGAATAGGAGCGGAACTCGGGCATGTTGTCGTCGAACCCAATGGCCCCATGTGCAACTGCGGTACAAGGGGTTGTCTTGAAGCTGTGTCATCCGCAACGGCGATAAGGAGATTTCTCAGAGAAGGCTACAAGAAATATCACGACTCTCTGGTTTACAAACTCGCGGGTTCACCCGAAAAGGCAGACGCCAAGCACCTTTTTGACGCCGCAAGACAGGGAGACAGATTCGCTCTGATGATAAGAGACAGGGTGGTGGATGCCCTGGCACGAGCCGTAGCGGGCTACATACACATATTCAACCCGGAGATAGTGATCATAGGTGGAGGAATTTCAAGAGCGGGAGAGATTCTGTTTGGTCCCCTGAGAGAGAAAGTGGTGGATTACATCATGCCATCCTTTGTGGGAACCTACGAAATAGTGGCGAGCCCTCTCGTCGAAGACGCCGGAATCCTCGGAGCGGCTTCCATAATAAAGGAGAGGATAGGGGGGTGAACTGATGAAGGTAAAGATTCTCGTTGACAGCACAGCCGATGTTCCTTTTTCCTGGATGGAAAAATACGATATGGACAGCATTCCACTGTACGTGGTGTGGGAAGACGGAAGATCCGAGCCTGACGAAAGAAAGCCGGAAGAGATAATGAACTTTTACAAGAGAATAAGAGAGGCAGGCAGTGTGCCAAAAACTTCCCAACCGAGTGTGGAGGATTTCAAGAAGAGATATCTGAAGTACAAAGAAGAGGGTTACGATGCTGTTCTGGTTCTCACTTTATCGTCGAAGCTTTCCGGAACTTACAATTCCGCCGTTCTCGCATCCAAGGAAGTGGACATACCCGTTTACGTTGTGGATACCCTTCTTGCTTCGGGTGCGATACCCCTTCCAGCTCGTGTGGCTCGTGAAATGCTCGAAAATGGTGCCACCATCGAGGAAGTACTGAAAAAACTCGATGAGAGAATGAAGAACAAAGACTTCAAAGCGATCTTCTATGTTTCAGATTTCGACTACCTTGTCAAGGGAGGAAGGGTGTCGAAGTTCCAGGGATTCGTGGGAAATCTTCTCAAGATAAGGGTGTGTCTTCACATAGAGAACGGAGAACTCATCCCTTACAGAAAGGTCAGAGGAGACAAAAAGGCGATAGAAGCCCTCATAGAAAAACTACGTGAGGATACTCCTGAAGGCTCGAAGTTGAGAGTGATAGGTGTTCACGCCGACAACGAGGCCGGAGTCGTGGAGCTTTTGAACGCTCTCAGAAGAAGTTACGAGGTTGTCGACGAAATCATATCACCGATGGGAAAGGTGATCACGACTCATGTGGGGCCCGGGACGGTTGGGTTTGGAATCGAGGTTTTAGAACGAAAAAGATGAAAACACCGATGAACACAAGTATGTCTCCCACACTTATAACGAACTTTCTTCCCCACGGAAGATAAACGGGTATGTAGTCTGCTAAGAGAGTTTTCCAGGAAAATTCAGTGAATGCGATGTGTTTGAAATCGAGATCCAAATTGAGAAGTTTAAGGGTGGGCTCCCATACCGGCATCTTTCCACCGTTGACGCTCATGGTGAAGCCGTTCAGAATGGCACCGGCTGCCATCAGTTTGAAACCGGGAATATCTCTGTTCCAGATAAAGAAAAGAAAGAGCATCACAAACGATAGGGGAACGAGAATTTCCTTCCATGGAAGAAGCTGAAGCACGAAAGGAATGGCAAATAGATAGAGCCCTCTGTAGTTGTATTTCAAAACGTTTTTGATGTTTCCCGTCAGAGTCGAAAGAAGCAAAGCTATGAGAAAAACATCTATCATCATGATTTTTCTTCCTCCTTTTCTTTTTCGAGGATCTCAAAGAGCAGATCGACGAGTCTGGGATCGAGAACGGTTCCCTTCATGTTTTTCATCATGATTTCCTTTGCCTCTTCGTGACTGAGTGCTTTTCTGTAGGGTCGATCACTTGTGAGCGCTTCGTACACATCGGCAACGGATATTATCCTGGAAGGCAGAGGGATCTCTTCTCCTCTCAGACCATCGGGGTATCCTTTTCCGTCCCATCTTTCATGGTGGTGTCTAACCCATTTGCTTTCTCTGTTGTTGAATATGTCAACTTCCCTCAGTATGTCTTCGCCCATGATGGGGTGGTTCTTCACTATCGACATTTCTTCTTTTGAAAGGATGGTGGGTTTCTTCAGAATGTGGTCCGGAATCCCTATTTTTCCTATGTCGTGCAGGAAAGCGGCGTTGTAGATTCTCTCAACCATCTTCGGTGAAAATCCAAGTCTTTTGGCCATTTTCTTTGCGAGTTCTGCCACTCTTTCGCTGTGACCGCGGGTGTATTCATCTTTTTCTTCAAGACTCTTTGTAAGGAGTTTCAGGTGTTCCAGTTTTGCTTCGTAGTACTTGTATCTGTAGTAGTTTCCTACCTGAATAGAAAGAACGGCTGCAAGAGATACGGGGATGGCTATGAATCCGATGTACTGATAGAGAATGTAGATGACGGCTATGACCGGTATCATGAGAGCCATGCTCGTGACAGGACCGTATAGAACCTTAGAAGCGGTCTCACGGATATCACCTTTGGTGAGGATGTAAACTCCAAAAAACACGAAGATGTTGTTGATGAGAAAGTAGACAACAGTACTCAACAGAATAGCGAGGATGTTCTGAAAGGTGTTTGTTCCAGATAGCCGGTGGAAGAGGAAGCTTGTTACGTAAGTGGTCACAGCCAGCTGAGAGAAATTGAAAATATAACGACTGACAGGATAACGTTCTCCGAAGAAGAGTTTTATTATCTTAAAAGTAATAGCCGATGATGCTGCCACAAGGGAAGCCTCCAGTGGATTCAAAAGCGCTGCCGTGAAGATGTTTACAATGAAAACAGCAGAAGTTTCCACTTTTCCACCTGTAAACTCAAAAGTTTTTGTTCTAGCAATATCGAAGAATACACTGGTGAGAAAAAGTATCAAAACGAAACCAAAACCATGCCAATTGTCTGTATAATCGCTGAACACAAAGATCAGAAAGAAATAGAATGCGAGTATGGATAAAGAATAAATTAGAAATGATTTTTCTGAATTTTCATTTTTTCTTCTGATCAAGGGTCGTCACTCCTTTCAGGATCAAGAAAGCGGAGAACCACGAGGGCAGGGGTGTAACTAGCAATTGTCAATATAGCGATTATATCAATTACCAGATTTGATTAGCCCCAACAACTGCCATCAGTGCTCCGAGCAGACTCCCGAGGACGAGGACTATTTTCATGAGCTTTCTCATGGCTTCCCCCCCTTTCACTGCTTTATCTCAGAGCTTCGCTCGTTACCGGATCTTCGCTGACCACATCTCGTGTCTCTCCGCTCAAACTTTTATCCCCCCTGCCCTCACAACATATTTTATCAATTTTCTTTCAGTAGTGTTGATATCAAATCCAGAAGTTCACTTATTCCTTCTCCGGTAACTGAGGAAGTTGGTATAATCGTGTACTCTCCGTACCTTGAGAACTCCTTCTGGTGTTCTTCAAGCTTTTTTGCCCTCTCTGACATCTTCACTTTATCCATCTTGGTGAGAACGATGGTGAACGGAATGTTCAGGCTTTTCATCCACTCTATCATCATGAAGTCGCTGTCCTGAGGTGGGATCCTTCCATCCACAAGGAGAAAGACCATCTGAAGTGACCATCTGTTTTTGAAGTAGTCCTCCACGAGTCGCTTCCAGAGCATTCGTTCTTTCTTGGAAACTTTCGCGTACCCATACCCCGGAAGATCCACGAAGTAGTATTTTGAGTTGACAAGATAGAAATTTATCGATCTCGTCTTTCCGGGAGTTTTGCTCACAAAAGCGACCTTTCTGTTGAACAGCGCATTGAGAAGAGAAGATTTACCCACGTTCGATCTTCCAACGAAAGCGACCTCACCTTTCAAGGGAGGAGGATAGTCACCTGGAGTTCTGGCTATTTTAACCAGTTCTACATCTCTGATAATCATATTTTCTCACCCTTTTTCATGCTAACATACGAGTAAGGAGGGATGCAAGTTGAAGGGATACATCCACGTTTACACGGGCAACGGAAAAGGAAAGACAACGGCAGCGCTCGGACTCGCAACAAGAGCAGCGTGTGCAGGCTTGAAGGTGTTCTTTGGACAGTTTCTGAAGGGAAGAGAAACTTCTGAGCTCAAAATAAGCGAATTCCTCCCAAACTTTGAAATCGTTCAGTATGGAACACCTGAGTTCATCGTGGGAAATCCTTCGGAAGAACAGATAAAAAAGGCAAAAGGCGGTCTTGCCGATGCGAAAGAAAGGCTCGTCTCTGAAAAATACGATGTGGTTGTACTGGACGAACTCTGTGTGGCCATGCATCTTGGACTTTTCTCAAAGGAGGAGATAGAAGATCTTCTGAACGTCAAGCCAGAAAATGTGGAGCTCGTGATAACGGGAAGATACGCTCCTGAGTGGTTGATAGAGAAGGCCGATCTTGTCACAGAAATGAAAGAGGTAAAACATTACTACCAGAAGGGAGTTGTAGCAAGGAAGGGAATCGAGTATTAGGAGGTGTTCCTGTGATCATAGAAAGTAGGATAGAAAAAGGAAAGCCCGTTGTAGGAATGGAAACCACAGTGTTTGTTCATGGACTGCCCAGAAAGGAAGCCATAGAGTTGTTCAGAAGGGCGAAAGAGATATCTAGAGAAAAAGGGTTCCAGCTTGCGGTTATAGGCATCCTGAAGGGAAAGATCGTCGCTGGCATGAGTGAAGAAGAACTCGAGGCGATGATGAGAGAAGGCGCCGATAAGGTAGGCACTCGAGAAATTCCCATTGTGGTGGCTGAGGGAAAAAACGCTGCGACTACTGTGAGTGCCACCATCTTTCTCTCCAGACGAATCGGAATAGAGGTCGTTGTAACCGGAGGAACTGGGGGCGTTCATCCCGGACGTGTGGACGTTTCTCAGGATCTCACCGAGATGTCTTCTTCACGCGCTATTCTCGTATCCAGCGGGATAAAGTCTATTCTCGATGTGGAAGCAACTTTCGAGATGCTTGAAACTTTAGAGATTCCTCTGGTTGGTTTCAGAACGGACGAGTTCCCATTGTTTTTCTCGAGGAAAAGCGGCCGAAGGGTTCCAAGGGTAGAAAATGTAGAGGAAGTCCTGAAGATCTACGAAACCATGAAAGAAATAGAACTTGAGAAAACCCTCATGGTGCTGAATCCCGTGCCGGAGGAGTACGAAGTACCGCACGATGAAATAGAACGTCTTCTTGAAAAGATCGAGCTGGAGGTTGAAGGAAAAGAAGTGACTCCTTTTCTTCTCAAAAAGCTCGTGGAGATGACAAACGGAAGAACTCTGAAGGCGAATCTTGCTCTTCTCGAAGAAAACGTGAAACTCGCGGGAGAGATTGCGGTAAAACTCAAACGCTCGTGAGTATGATATACTAATTGAGAGAATAGACACTGTTGAGGAGGAGGTCAAGCAGGATGAAAAGAACGTACCAGCCTTCAAGAAGAAAGAGAAAGAGAACACACGGATTTCTGGCGCGCAAGAGAACACCGGGTGGAAGAAGAGTTCTCAAGAACAGGAGAAGGAAAGGACGCTGGAGACTGACTGTATGACAGAAAGTTTCACCCGCAGAGAACGCCTGAGGCTCAGGAGAGATTTCCTGTTAATATTCAAAGAGGGAGAAAGTCTTCAAAACGAGTACTTTGTGGTTCTTTTCAGGAAAAATGGGCTTGATTATTCCAGATTGGGAATAGTTGTGAAGAGAAAGTTCGGAAAGGCGACCAGAAGAAACAAACTGAAAAGATGGGTAAGGGAGATCTTCAGAAGGAACAAAGGTGTAATTCCAAAGGGTTTTGACATAGTAGTGATTCCCAGAAAAAAACTGTCAGAAGAATTCGAACGAGTGGATTTCTGGACCATACGTGAAAAGCTTTTGAATCTCTTGAAGAGGATAGAAGGATGAAAAAACTGCTTATAATGCTTATAAGGTTTTATCAGAGATACATTTCACCTCTCAAACCTCCAACCTGCAGGTTCACTCCAACCTGTTCGAATTACTTCATACAGGCCCTGGAGAAACATGGGCTCTTGAAGGGGACCTTCCTGGGCCTCAGGCGTATTCTCCGATGCAATCCCCTATCAAAAGGTGGTTACGATCCTGTTCCCGAGGAATTTTCATTCAAACCAAGGAGGCGATGGTCTTGAGAAAAGTTGTAGCAATACTGCTCGCCATACTTCCAATCTTTTTGTTTGCTGTGGAACCGATCAAGGTTGTTCGCTCCGAGAAAGAAATAGTTGTTCTCACCAGGTTCGAGGAGTATCACTTCGATCTGGAAAAGGGCATACTCAAAGACTTTTACACCCTTGTCGATGGTCGAAAGCACGTTTTCACCTATGGAAATGATGGCTTCGATGTACTCGATGAGGGAACACCTCTGACAGTGATAGAAGAACCGATAGTAACCGGTGTGGGAAAAGTATCCGAGGGTTTCTCCGACGAGGTAAGTATCGTATACAACTACGGCTACGTGAAGAAGATTTTCACGATAAAGAACGACGAGAATTATACCTTCTTTGTTGATATAGAAAGCTCAAAACCCGTTGAAGTGACGGTACCCAGAGTATCTGTCGATACCTCCACGGATAGATACCTGGAAAATTACTTCGCGTCCTTCAATCCCGGAACGCGAACACTCGTACTTTTAAAGCATGACGAAGGTCTCCTCTTTGAAGGTACTCTGAAGATAAACGGACAAAAGCGTTTCATCGTTTTCATGGGACCGAACAAGAGAACTCTAATAAAGAAAGCCTTTCCAGAGGATTACGATGTTCTCATAAAAGCTCTTGTGAAGATACCGGGATTCAACAAGTGGTACGATCCTGTGTTTTACGGTCTGGTCTGGTTCTTCTGGTGGCTGAAAGATCTCACGAAGAATTTTGGATGGGCGATTGTGCTCTTTACTCTTATCGTGAGGTTGATACTCTATCCGCTCTACCACGCTCAAACGAAATCTCTCATAAACATGAGAAAGTTACAGCCGCAGATAGAAGCCATCAAGAAGAAGTACAAGGACCCGACGAAACAGCAGGAAGCTCTCCTGAAGCTCTACAGAGAAGCGGGAGTGAATCCGGCTAGCGGCTGTCTCATGCTCCTCATACAGCTACCTATCTTCATGCTTCTGTGGTCGGTCATCAGATACTACGTCGAAGAATTTGCCTACAGCGGAAATTTTCTCATCTGGAAGGATCTCTCCGCGGGTGGTTTTTCCAACAACTGGCTGTTTCTGATAATCACCATAGTGGCGAGTTACTACACAACGCTTCTCACAAGCCAGGATGCGAGAACGGCCTGGCAGGGTATCATCATGTCGGTGATCTTCCCGTTCCTGTTCGTGGGACTTCCAAGCGGACTGTTTCTGTACTATGCAACTAACACTCTGATTCAACTTGCGGTGACTTACTATACCTACAAACGCTACAAGATAAAAGGTCTCACAACGAGAGAACTTCTCGGTCTTCCGAAAAAGGCATGAGGGGGGATTAGATGAAGAAAATTGTGGAAAGGGCTCCTACAGTGGAGGAAGCGGTTGAAAAAGTGGTCAAAAAATACGGTCTCGGAGAAGGAGAGTACACGGCCAACGTGTTGGAAAAAGGATTTCATGGAATATTCGGCCTCTTTTCAAAAGAAGCGGTTGTCGAGGTGCAGATCACCAAAGCTTACTTTGAAAGAAAATTGAAAGAATTTTTAACTGAGATTTTGCAGGTGGTAGATTCAGAAGTCAAAATAACTGTGAAATCTTCTGGAAGGAGTTTCTTTGTTGACGTGGAGAGTGAAAACGTAGGAAGGCTCATAGGTAAACACGGAAAAACCATGGGAGCACTTCAGCATATAGCGATGATCTTCCTCAACAGATTGAGTGATACGAAGCTGAACGTGATTCTGGATATGGGAGATTACAGGGAAAAGCGGAAGAAATCTCTTGAGAAAATAGTGGAAGAGGCTGTCAAAAAGGCTATTTCCGAGAAGACCAAAGTAGTACTGGATCCCATGTTTTCTTTTGAGAGGAAAATTGTTCACAAACTTGTGAGAAAACACAGAGGTGTGATAAGCTACTCAGTCGGTGTAGAACCTTACAGAAGAGTTGTGATAGAGTATTCTGGAACGAGGCGAGAGGGGAGAAGAAAACATGATATTAAAGAAAGCATATGATGTCACTCCCCAGGAAATTTCAACCGATAAGGTACGAGGAGTTCGTAAAAGAGTCCTCATAGGCTTGAAAGACGCTCCAAACTTTGTCATGAGACTTTTCACGGTGGAACCTGGCGGTCTCATCGACAGACACTCTCATCCATGGGAGCACGAGATTTTCGTTTTGAAGGGAAAGCTCACAGTTTTGAAGGAGCAAGGCGAGGAAGCGGTGGAAGAGGGTTTTTACATCTTCGTTGAACCCAATGAAATACACGGCTTCAGGAACGATACAGACTCCGAAGTGGAGTTTCTCTGTTTGATACCTAAGGAAGGCGGAGAGTAATTCTTTTTTAAAATATCCGAAAAGAAAGAGTAGTAAAATACTCTTCGCTGGTGCGTGGGGTGCGTTTCAAATCCCTCAAGGGTACGTACCCCAGCACTTGTATACCATGTGATTGGGAGGTGAAGGTGTTGTACGCCATCGTAGAAACGGCTGGCAGGCAGTACAGGGTCGAAGAAGGAAAGATTCTCTACACTGAAAGGCAGAAAGACTACTCCCCGGGTGACGAGATCGTTTTCGACAGAGTGGTGTTCGTCAGGAAGGACGGAGAGGTGCTCGTCGGAAAACCTTATGTTGAAGGAGCTAAGGTTGTAGGGAAGGTTCTGGAACACGCAAAGGCTAGAAAAGTGAAGACTGTGAAGTACAGACCCAGAAAGAACAGTAAGGTGGAAAAAGGTCACAGACAGTGGTACACCGCCATCAAAATTGAAAAGATTGAACTATGATAAAAGTGACTGTGACTAATTCTTTTTTTGAAGTAACAGGTCATGCACCAGACAAAACACTGTGCGCTTCAGTTAGTCTTTTGACGCAGCACGTGGCGAACTTTCTGAAAGCCGAGAAAAAAGCGAAAATAGAGAAGGAATCCGGTTATCTGAAAGTGAAATTTGAAGAACTCGAAAACTGCGAAGTGAAAGTACTAGCAGCCATGGTGAGGTCTTTGAAAGAACTCGAACAGAAGTTTCCTTCTCAGATCAGAGTGGAGGTGATCGACAATGGCTCATAAAAAGAGTGGTGGTGTTGCGAAGAACGGTAGAGACAGTCTTCCAAAATATCTGGGAGTCAAAGTGGGAGATGGTCAGATTGTCAAAGCAGGAAACATCCTCGTGAGACAGAGAGGAACAAGATTTTACCCCGGAAAAAACGTTGGTATGGGAAGAGATTTCACTCTGTTCGCACTGAAGGATGGCAGGGTGAAGTTTGAAACGAAAAACAACAAAAAGTATGTGAGCGTTTATGAGGAGTGAAAGAGTGAGCAGCATAAAGAAAATCTCCTTCGTGGGGATTTTCTCAGCTCTTGCAACTCTGGTGATGTTTTTGGAGTTTCCGATATTTCCACAAGCGAGTTTCCTGAAGTACGATCCCAGTGAAATACCGGCGCTCATAGTGAGTTTCTTGCTGGGGCCCGGGGTCGGCATGTTTGTCGTCCTGGTGAAGGACATTCTCTTCTTCCTTATGAAGTCCGGTGATCCTGTGGGAATCGCGATGAACGCTGTGCTGGGAATGTCCTTTGTGGGAATAGCTGGCCTCATTTATCACAGAAACAAGAGCAGAGCAACGGCAATAAAAGGCATGATTGTCGCTACACTTTTCACCACAGCGTTCGCTCTGGGGTTGAATGCTCTCATCGTGCCGCTTTACTTCAAGGCTCCGTTCGAACTTTATCTGAAATTTTTCCCGTTCATACTGGCTTTCAATCTGGTGAAATTTGGAATCGACTCGTTTGTGACGTTCTTTGTTTACAAGAAAGTGTCCAGTATCTTTAAACTGGAAACAGTGGAAGGGAGGAGCAACAATGGCTAGGTACTTTCCTGTTCAGAAGACAACTACGATAAAACCCGAAGAGGTTGAAAGAAAATGGTACGTGGTGGATGCTTCCGGGAAAGTTCTCGGAAGACTCGCGACACGCATAGCGAAGATACTGATGGGGAAACACAAGCCCAATTACACTCCGCACGTTGACACGGGGGATTACGTCATCGTTGTGAACGCTGACAAGGTGGTTCTTACTGGAAAGAAGCTCGATCAGAAGGTTTATTACTGGCATTCTGGTTATCCCGGAGGTCTGAAGTCTCTGACAGCAAGGCAGATGCTGGAAAAACATCCCGAAAGACTCATATGGCTCGCTGTCAAAAGGATGCTTCCGAAGAACAGGCAGAGCCGAAAAATGCTCAAGAGACTCAAAGTTTACGCGTCGCCCGAACATCCACATCAGGCACAGAAACCTGAGCCTATTGAACTGTGAAAAAATGAGGAGGGAGAAGGATGTCTGAAGTGATAGGATACTACGGAACGGGAAGAAGAAAGACTGCTGTTGCAAGAGTTTACCTGAGACCGGGAGAAGGAAAAGTGAAGGTCAATGGAAAAGAATACGAAAGTCTGAATGACTATTTCAAAAATCCTGCGTGGACAAAACATGCGATAGAGCCTCTCGAAGTAACCAACACACTTGGCAAATTCGATCTTGTCATAAGGGTTAACGGTGGAGGTTTGTCTGGCCAGTCCGGTGCCGTGAGGCTTGGCATCGCCAGAGCCCTCCTTCAGTACGACCAGAATCTGAGGCCTGTTCTCAAGAAATACAAGATGCTCACAAGGGATCCAAGAGAAGTGGAAAGAAAGAAGTACGGCTTGAAAAAGGCAAGAAGAGCTCCTCAGTTCTCCAAGAGATGATTTTGCTGGCAGCAGACAATCGCGGGGTCCGGTTCTCCCGGACCTCTCTTTTTCTGTTTATCGAACAAAGTGCAAAGAAAGCACCATAACGCAAAAGTGCCTCGTCTAAACTCATCAAGAAAGAGTTCCCGCAAATCAAAGATAAACTTTTCTGCTTTGAGGTTCTTAGGGAGCAATCTCAAAGGAAGGATAAGGATGCTCAAAACCTACAAATTTTGTATCTACCCCACGAAAGAACAAGAAAAAACTGGCTAAACATTTTGATCACACCTTGCGAAGAATTTGGCCAGGTATGGCTTGATGCCATCAGTAGGGGGGCCGTTCGAATTCATGCCCGTGGACCGTGCTCTGGCGGAACCCAAAATGGGTCTACGAGCCATCACGGGTTGAAGCGGGAAGCGCACCTTATGTAAGGTGTGGTAGTTTACCAACCGAGGAGTGAGAGTGTGATTCCTCGAGAGGTCATCGAGGAAATAAAGGAAAAAGTTGACATCGTAGAAGTCATTTCAGAGTATGTGAATCTCACCCGGGTAGGTTCTTCCTACAGGGCTCTCTGTCCCTTTCATTCAGAAACCAATCCTTCTTTTTACGTTCATCCGGGTTTGAAGATATACCATTGTTTCGGCTGTGGTGCGAGCGGGGATGTCATCAAATTTCTTCAGGAAATGGAAGGGATCAGTTTCCAGGAAGCGCTGGAAAGACTTGCCAAGAGAGCTGGGATTGATCTTTCTCTCTACAGAACAGAAGGGACTTCTGAATACGGAAAATACATTTGTTTGTACGAAGAAACGTGGAAAAGGTACGTCAAAGAGCTGGAGAAATCGAAAGAGGCAAAAGACTATTTAAAAAGCAGAGGCTTTTCTGAAGAAGATATAGCAAAGTTTGGCTTTGGGTACGTTCCTAAGAGATCCAGCATCTCTATAGAAGTTGCAGAAGGCATGAACATAATACCGGAAGAACTTGTCAGATACGGTATCGCGCTGAAAAAGGGTGATCGATTCGTTGATAGATTCGAAGGAAGAATCGTTGTTCCAATAAAGAACGACAGTGGACATATTGTGGCTTTTGGTGGGCGTGCTCTCGGCAACGAAGAACCAAAGTATTTGAACTCTCCAGAGACCAGGTATTTTTCGAAGAAGAAAATCCTTTTTCTCTTCGATGAGGCGAAAAAAGTGGCAAAAGAGGTCGGCTTTTTCGTCATCACTGAAGGCTACTTCGACGCGCTCGCATTCAGAAGGGATGGAATACCAACGGCGGTCGCTGTTCTTGGGGCGAGTCTTTCAAGGGAAGCAATTCTGAAGCTTTCGGCGTATTCGAAAAATGTCATACTGTGTTTCGATAATGACAGAGCAGGCTTCAGAGCCACTCTCAAATCCCTCGAAGACCTCCTTGAATACGAATTCAATGTGCTTGTAGCAACCCCCTCTCCTTACAAAGATCCGGATGAACTCTTTCAGAAGGAAGGGGAAGGTTCGCTGAAAAAGATGCTGAAAAACTCACGTTCGTTCGAATATTTCCTGGTGACTGCTGGTGAAGTCTTCTTTGACAAAAACAGCCCCGCGGGTGTGAGATCCTACCTTTCTTTCCTCAAAGGTTGGGTCCAGAGGATGAGAAAGAAAGGATATTTGAAACATGTAGAAAATCTCGTGAAGGAAGCTTCGGCTTCTCTCCAGATACCAGAAAACCAGATTTTGAACTTTTTTGAGAGTGAAAAGTCTAACACTATGCTTGTTCATGGATCCAGGTCGTCAAAGGTTTACGATGAGGGAAGAGGACTTGCTTACCTGTTTTTGAACTACGAAGATTTGAGGGGAAAGATTCTGGAGCTGGACTTAGAGGTACTGGAAGATGAAAACGCGAAAGAATTTTTCAAGAGGGTTTCATCCGATGAAGATTTAAGCGAAGCTATAGAAAACTTTCCAAAAGAGTTGAAAGATTGGGTTTTTGAAACGATAGAAAGCATTCCTCCTCCAAAGGATCCCGAGAAATTTCTCGCTGACCTCTCCGAAAAGTTGAAAATCCGGCGGATAGAGAGACGTATTGCAGAAATAGATGAGATGATAAAAAAGGTTTCAAACGATGAGGAAAGGCGTCTTCTTCTCTCTATGAAGTTGGATCTCCTCAGAAAAATAAAGAGGAGGTGATCGGTATGGCGAAGAAGGAAAAAGTCACAATGAACGAAGAACAGCAGGTTCTTCAGGAACAGCACCAGGAGCAGACGCAGGAGCAGACACAGGAACAGAAAGAAACGCTTCCTCCTCAGGTAGAAAAACGTATAAAAAAACTCATCAGTTTAGGAAAAAAGAAAGGTTACATAACATATGAGGATATAGATAAAGCTTTTCCTCCAGACTTCGAAGACTTTGATACGAATCTGATAGAGAGAATACATGAAGAACTGGAAAAACATGGAATAAACATTGTGGAAAGTGAATCTGAGGAAGAAGAAATGAGTGTTCCCGGTGACGAACAGGAACTAGAAGAACTTTTGGAGAGAGAATCCCCTGAGATACACGATTCGAGCAACGTAAGGGATTCCATCAAGATGTATCTCAAAGAGATAGGAAAAATACCACTTCTAACACCAGCTCAAGAACGTGAACTCGCAAGACGAGCACAGATGGGCGATAAAAAGGCCAAAGAGAAACTAATAACATCGAATCTGAGGCTTGTTGTCAGTATAGCTAAGCGCTACATGGGACGCGGTCTTTCTTTCCAGGACCTCATACAGGAAGGAAACATAGGACTTCTGAAGGCGGTAGAGAAGTTCGACTGGAGGAAGGGTTACAAATTCAGTACGTACGCTACCTGGTGGATCAGACAGGCAATCGCAAGAGCGATAGCGGATCAGGCAAGGACCATCAGGATACCTGTCCACATGGTGGAAACTATAAACAAACTGAACAGGTTGAGAAGAGAGTACTATCAGAAACACGGTGAAGAACCATCCATAGAAGAACTCGCAAAGATGATGGGCAAACCCCCAGAAAAGATAAAGGAAATACTCGAAGCAGCGAAGGAAACCATATCCCTGGAATCTCCTATAGGTGAAGATGAAGATTCTTCCATCGAAGACTTTGTGGCTGACGATTCCATAGCCTCTCCAAAGAAAGAGGCCATGAGGATGCTCATGAGGGAAGAGCTCGAGAAAGTCTTGAAAACTCTGAGCCCGAGAGAAGCGATGGTTCTGAGAATGAGGTACGGCTTGCTCGATGGAGAACCAAAAACGCTTGAAGAAGTTGGCCAGTATTTCAATGTCACAAGAGAAAGGATCAGGCAGATAGAAGTCAAAGCACTGCGGAAGTTGAGACATCCATCGAGGAGCAAGTATCTGAAATCACTGCTCTCTCTGATGGATGAAAACGAAGGGTGAGCCCTGCTCACCCTTTCATTTTTTCAGTAAGTCCATGAGAAACTCCACCGGATTCTCCCTGGTGTAGAGAACAACACTTCCCGACCGTCTATTGTATCTCGGATGATTCAAAAACGGCGAGTCTCTGTTTGGAAAGATTTCCACCATTGAGTGATCGAATCTGATCTTCTTTACTCCCAGCTTCGAAGCTCTGATCCTCAATCTGAAGTAATCAACGAGTAACTTCACTTCTTCGGGTGGTTCTCCGAATCTATCCCTCATTTCCTCCAGTATTTCCTCGAGATCTTCCTCATCAAGAGAGGATGCGAGTCTTCTGTAAAGTCTCAACCTCTCTACAGGATTCTGCACGTAATCTTCCGGTATGAAAAATCTGCCCGGGGGATTTTCTATTTCAACGTTCACAGAGTGTTTCTTTTCGATTCGTCTTTCTTTGAATCTCGTGATGGTCTCTTTCAAGATTTCGTTGTACAGTTTCAAACCAACGGACACAACATTTCCATGCTGTTCCAAACCGAGGACATCTCCCACACCTCTCAGTTCCATATCTTTCAACGCTATTTGAAGACCGCTTCCAAAGCCTGTGTAGGATTTTAGCACCTTCAGTCTTTCAAGAGCGCTTCTTGGAGTACCTTTCGGATACAGAAAGTACGCAAAGGCCCTTCGGTCGCTTCTACCCACCCTTCCTCTGAGCTGATAAAGCTGTGAAAGGCCGTATCTGTGTGCGTCGTCCACTATGAGTGTGTTGGCGTTCGGTATATCAACACCATTCTCGATAATTGTGGTACACAGAAGAACATCGATGTTCCCACGGTAGAACTCGTGGACAATTCTCTCCATAGCTCTTCTAGACATCTTTCCGTGGGCGACTGCTATTTCCAGCTCTGGGAACATCCTTTTCAGTTTTTCGAAAACTTCCGGTAGTTCTTCCACGCGGTTGTGAACGTAGATCACCTGACCTCCCCTGTTTATCTCCCTGATCACCGCTCCCTTGACGAGATCATCGCTGTACTCTGCGACATAAACGTATACTGGTTTTCTTCCAGGGGGAGGAGAATTTATCACAGAAAAATCTTTCATTCCAGAGAGGGCCATGTGGAGGGTGCGTGGAATAGGTGTAGCACTCAGGGTTAGCACGTTCACCGAGAGTCTCAGTTTCTTGAACCTTTCTTTTTGCTCAACTCCAAACTTTTGTTCTTCGTCGATGATGACAAGACCAAGATCGGAGAATTCGATTCTTTCATTCAGCAAAGAATGCGTGCCTATGATGATGTCTATTTCTCCCTTCTTCAGCTTTTCGATGATCTCCTTCTTTTCTCTCGCTGTTCTTGAACTGTCCAGGAGTTCTACTTTTACACCGAACGTTTCCATTCTCTCTTTGGAGTTCTCGTAGTGTTGTCTTGCCAGAACGGTGGTTGGTACAAGCACCGCTACCTGTTTACCAGATACAACTGCACGGAACGCAGCTCGCAGAGCCACTTCTGTTTTTCCAACACCCGCATCTCCGCACAGGAGTCTGTCCATTGGTTTTTCAGAGGCAAGATCACTCATCACTTCCTCTATACTCTGTTGCTGATCGGGGGTTTCAATGTATGGAAAAGATTCCGCGAATTTTTCTTCCAGTTCTGGGTCACCTGGAAGAGAAAGACCCTGGGCCTCCTGTCTTTTCATGTAAAGTTCAACGAGTTCTCTGATCTTTTTCTCGATGTCTTCTCTCACTTTCTTCAGTGTTTGTTTCCATTTTCCGCGGTTCATCCGGTCGAGTTTGACCTGCGAAGGATCACCTATGTATTTATGAACTCTGTCGATCTTCTCGATGGGAACGTACAAAACTGCGTCTTCATATTTCAACTTCAAATAATCCCTCTCTCCGAGAACTCCCTTGAGCCGAACAACCCCTTCGAAAATCGCTATTCCGTGTTCTCTGTGAACTACGAGTCCACCCTCTTCGATCTCATCGACATCCAGAATGGGCAGCGATTCTTTCTTCTCAATACGTGTTGATAACGATACGGAAGCTTTTTCAACGTTTTTGAGTACCACTTCGACTACTCTTTCATCGAAGAAGTCGTTGTAGCGTTCCTTCAAAAGGTCCCTCATTTCTTTCCTGAACTTTCTGTATTCATCCAGAACCTTTTGAAGATCTTCGCAGATGAAGCGAACATCCGTTTTTACGAAATCAAGCAAGGTGCTTTCACCGTATAAATCAACAAAAGGAAGTATCAGAGTCTTGTCAGCACTCTGAAATGAACGCTGGGTGTCTACCTTGAAGAAACGGATTTCTTCGATTTCGTCCCCGAACAGCTCTATCCTCACAGGAAAGTCGTTCCCTGGAGAGTAAATGTCGATTATATCTCCGCGAATGGCAAATTCTCCCACGTTCTGAACAGTGAAAACACGTTCATATCCCATTTCGACGAGTCTTTCTGGGGACAATGTGAGCTTTGTGGATCTTGTTATCATCAGGGAGTTTTCTCTCAGAAAATCGGGTGAGAACACCTTTTCGGTGAGCGCTTTCAGGGTAGTGGCTATCTTGATGTTCTCTCCGTTTAGAAGCCTCCACAGGATTTCTATTCTTTTTCCTTTTATCTCGGGTGACAAAACAACATCTTCGAGAGGCAAAACATCTCTCGAAGGATAGAAAATGTATCCTTCTATATTCGAAAATCTTTCGTTCGGCAGCAGAAGAATCTCAACCATTTTTCATCAGGTCTTTTACAATCCTCTTCTGATCTTCATCGAGTCCTTCCATGGGGTCTGGAAGGTTGAGCTTTATCTTACACAGGGCTTTCACTATCTTCACTCTGGGATCTGTCAATCCCTGTTCCTCGGCCTTTTCCAGCAGTTTCAGAGCCTCGAAGAATTTCCCCATCTGATAGTATGCGCTTCCCAGATTGAAGAGAACGACCGGATTTTTTTGATCTATTTCCAGTGCTCTTTTGTAGCTCTCAATAGCCTTTGCCAGAAGATTCATTCTTCTGTAGATGTTTCCTATGTTGACCCAGACTTCTACTGATTGTTCTTTTTCGGCTATTTTCAAAAATTTTTCCAGGGCACTCTCCAGCTTTCCTTCTTCGAGTTCACGGTATGCTTCTTCAAAGTCACTGGAGACCAAGTTCTATCACCTTCTTTGTGACGTATATGGTATCCGAATAGTTCATGTCGAGTGTTTTGAAAGAAACGGAAATAGGAATGATCTCTTCCGTTATAGGCTTCACATAAGAAAAGCTGAAGACCCAGAGGTTGTGCTTGAGAAAATATGGTTCACCGATGCCTCCTCCTGATTTGTAGCAAAAATCTTTCAGAGCTGCGCTCGCTTCAGGAGAGGTGTAGAGCTTGACATTTTTGAGTTTCAAAACGGCGAGCTGTTCGTTTGAGAAGGTAATATCCGGGGGCACCACAACGCAGTATCCCCTTCGATCGTTTATCTGGTAGACTTTCTTAGAGAGAAACTCCTCATCGCTTATGTATACTGTGTATTCTCTCAGCTCGTGTGAAACCTCGAACGGTACTCTTCCACGCGCTTCGAAAAGATCTGAGAAGAGCTGAACCAGATCGATATCACGTCCAAAGGCATTCTCCACCCTCACGTACAGGAACATTTTATCGACAGTCAATTCAAAGGAATCGATGTGAACAAAGATAGGTTCCGAGGACTTGAGAAGAGAGATCTCAATCGAATTCTTGTCCCAGTTCATTCCAAACAGGTATGGATATTCGTACTCTATGTTCACATACTGGGGAATTTGACCCACTGTTTGAAGTTTTTTTCCATCGAAATGGAAAAGATTTCCAGACTGATCTAAGAGGAGATAAGAACCATCGTAAAAGATTTCAAAGGAACGCGTCGGAACAGGAAGGGGAATGTTTTTCTGTGATTCCGTATCCACGTTGATCACGATGAGAGAATTGCTCCACGTGTCAAGGACGACAACCTGCCTGCAGTACACCTCCGCGTCGACGATCAGGGGTTTCCCATCGATTGGTATTTCTCTCTTCAAACCGTTTTCTGAAATCAAAACGATTTTATCCACATCTGCCAGGGTAAACTCTCCAGAATTCAAAACACCTGCTCCTATCGGATTGAGAAACTTCCCTATTTCCTTTTCATTCTTGAAAACCCTTCCGTCTCTTGAGATCAAGAAGACGTTTCCGTCCCTATTGGTGAACACCTGCTCCGGTTGGAAAGATAAGGTTTTAACATTGAAATTGAAACCATCGCTTTCGATAAGACGGTTGTTGACCGGATCGACGATGTATATACTCTCACCGAAAACTGCCACATCTGTGGGTGTGAGAAAATATTCTATTCCATCTTTAAAACCTTGGAGTGTTTTTAACGTTTTCATGTTGAAAGAATCAGATTCTTTACCCTGCAGTATGAATTCCAGATTGTGAACCAGCGAGAGCACCTCTGGTTGATCCGGTACGATAACAAGCAGGTTTTTCAGATCCTCGTAAGCCTCTCTCACTCTTCCTGTTTCTATCATCAATTTTGCTCTCAAATACCAAAACTCTGCGAGATTCTCAGCGGGGATGGGTTTGTAGAAGATCTCCTCTATCTTCTGCTGTGCGGAAGATATATCTCCCTTTGCCCAGTCTATGATCGCTTCTGAGAACATCTCTCTAACGCTTTGAGAGAAAAGAGCAGAAAAGGTTAGCAGAAACAAAAGCAATATCGTTTTTTTCACGTTTTCACCTCTTGAAAAGGTTTACCTTCCTTTCCGTACCGTTCAGGAGACGCTGGATGTTTTCGGAGTGTCTGAGAGTGGAAAGAACCGCGAGAATGAGAATCAACATTCCCGTATCGTAGCCCTTGAGCAGATATCCCAGAAGAGCAGAAACGTAAAGAGCTACAAGAGATCCAAGCGAAGCGTATTTGGTGAGTATTACGATGACAAGCCAGATCAGTGTGAACACAAGTCCTGTAGGCCACGAAAGACAGAAAATGATTCCAAGAGTGGAAGCGACTCCTTTTCCGCCTTTGAACTTCATGAAGATCGAAAAGTCGTGTCCGAGGACAGTCGCGATCGCCGTGAGTGATACAATCTTCGGATCTCCTGAGAAAGTAGCGGCAATGAACACAGGGAAAAATCCCTTCAAAGCATCCAGAAGAAGGCAAATCCCTCCAACAAGAGGACCTGTGGTTCTTATAGCATTCGTCGCTCCGACGTTGCCACTCCCCACTTTTCTTACATCGATACCCTTCAGCCACTTCGGGATCAAGTAACTGAAGGGGATCGAGCCTATGAAGTAACCGAGAACCGGGAAAAACCACCAGTACACGATATCACCTGCTCCTCTTGAACTTCAAGAATATAGGAGATCCCTCGAACGGAAAGACGTAGTCCCTGATCAGTTTTCTGAGAAAAACCTTTTGTGGGTTTTTTATCTTCTCTATACTGTTCACAAAGAAAAGGAAAGTTGGTGGTTTTATGTCCACCTGAAGACCGAAAAAGATCTTGAGACCACGGGGGAGATTCGTGAATGCGAGCACCTTCTGAAGAGCCGAATTAATGGCACTGGACGGTACTTTCGTTGTGTAGGAAGCGTACGCTAAATTGATAGCGTCTATCACTCTGTCTACGTTCCAGCCTTTGTCAGCGGAGGTAAAAATAAGCGGACTGTAATCGATGAAATAGAGCTTCTCTCTGAATAATTTGGTGAATTCGTCGTGTCTTTTTTCGCGGTGTTCCACGAGGTCCCATTTGTTGAAAACAACGACGCTGGCTCTTCCTCGTCTCTCAACAAGGCCGGCTATTCTCTGGTCCTGTCTTGTGATACCTTGAGTCGCATCGAGAACTATCACAACAACGTCCGCTTTTTCTATGCTGTCCACAACCCTGTAGTTGCTGTATTTTTCAACAGTCCTGGGTTCGACCCTGGATCTTCTTCTCAAGCCGGCTGTGTCAACGAATACGTATTTTTTTCCATCTATAAACACTTCCTCGTCAACGGGATCCCTCGTTGTTCCAGGTATTGGTGACACCAGAGCTCGCTCTTTGTTCAATATAGCGTTGAAGAGTGTGGATTTTCCCACATTTGGACGACCAACGATGGCAACTTTTATTGCGTCGGTGATTTCGGGCTTTGATTCTAAATCCAGCCCTTTTTCTTCGAGTTTTTTGATGATCGTCTCCAGGAGAGTATCGAGATTTATGTTGTGCTCTGCGGAAACGGGTATTGGTTCTCCAAACCCCAAACTGTAAAGCTCCGGCTTCACTTCTCTTTCGAACTCTCTGAGATTTTCCGCTTTGTTCGCTACAAGGATGGTATCAACGTTGGATTTCCTGAGAAAATCGGCAAGCGATTCATCTTCTTTTGTGATTCCTCTTTTTCCATCGACAACAAACAGAACGAGATCAGCTTCTCTGATCATGTTCAGGGTAATTTCCTTCATCTTTTGGGAAATGATGTCCTGTGGATTGTCGAAGACTCCACAGGTGTCCACGAGTTTAAAGGTTTTCCCGTACCACTCTACAATATCTTGAACGGGGTCACGGGTGACCCCTTCTTCGTCTTCGACAATAGCCTTTTTCTTCCTCACCAGTTTGTTGAACAGAGTAGACTTTCCAACGTTTGGCTTACCAACTATCAGAACCGTCGCCATATTTCACTCTCCGTTCTTTTTGAGAAGGTCTCCAATGGATTTCTGAGAACTCTCCTTCTCCACCATTTTTTTGTACTCCTCTATGTTCTTTCTCTCTTCATACCGCTTTTCGCTCAGTATCATTCTTCCGCCTAACACCTCGTCGGGGTCTATTCTGAGAACAACGAGGTTTAAAACCTTTCCCGTTTCAGGCTCGCTGAGAAGATGGTTGTTCGGCACGAACCCCTCCAAATCGTACTCTTCGACTTCCACTACCACTCCCGAGTTCACGATCTTCTTTATGGTTCCACTCACAATGGAGTCTGTTTCCAACTCTTTGAGTGCACGTTCCCATGGATTTTCCTGGGTTCTTTTTATGCTGAGAGTGATCTTTCTGTTCTCTTTGTCTATCTTCAAGATCTTCACTTTCACCTTTTCACCGATCTTTAGAATTTCTCCAGGTTCATCAATTCTTTTCCATGAAATTTCAGAGACTGGAACGAATCCTTCGACTCCTTCTTCTAACTCGACAAAAGCTCCCTGTTTTATGATTCCTGTCACCTTTCCCGTCACCACGTTGTTGACATTGTACCTGTCTTCGATGTTTTCCCACGGATCTCCCTTTGCCTTTTTGTAGCTCAAAGTGAGTTTTCTGTTTTCTTTGTCTACATTGATAACTTCAACCTTCACCAGATCTCCTGCACTCACCACTTCTTCAAGACTTTTTCTTGTGTTCCCCCAGAAGACTTCAGACCTTGGCACAAGTCCTTCCACGCCGGGCTCCAGTCTCACAAAAAATCCGAACGGATGAATCGAAATCACTTCTCCATTCACCACTTTTCCAACCGGGTACTTCTCTTCCACTTTTTCCCACGGATCGGGCATGAGCCTCTTCAAACTGAGGATGACGTTCTTTTTCTCCTTGTCCAGTTCGATAATCTTCGCTGTTATGTTCTGGCCAGGTTTCACTATGTCTTCAGGAGATATTCTGGTGTCGTAGCTGAGTTCGCTCCTGGGAATGAACCCCCTCACTCCCTCTGAAATTTCAACTTCGACACCTGCGTTACTGATCCCTTTCACGGTACCTTCTACGATGTCTCCCACTTTCTTCTCTGAGAAGAACTCCTCGATCTTCTTATCCTGGAGAGCTCTTCGCGAAACAACGATTCTTGGTCCCCGTTTCGTCTGTACCATTTCCAGAATGATGACTTCTATTTCTTTTTCAGGTATAGGATCGTTCCTTCTGAGGAGGGAGTGTGATCCTGGAAGAAAGGCAGAGACTACTCCTTTCAATAGAACGTTGTATCCTCCTTTTGTCTGCGAGACGACGCGGGCTTTCACAGGTTTCTTTTCTTCGTAATCTTTTCTCAACTCTTCAAGCGTTTTTCGAAGAACTGGTCTCCTCTCCGAGAGAATAGATCTCTCTTCGTAGTTCAGATTCAGTATTTGAAGGGTGAGATTTTCGCCCACCTTGTACTCATCTAAGGATTTGATCAGTTCGTTCACCGGTACGAATCCCTCGCTTTTTCCCCCGAAATCCACCACCACTCCATCGTCTTCCTTGCCGATAACCACACCTTTTACAATCTGTCCCCTTCTGAACTCCTCAGGCTCGTATTGGCTGAGGATTTCATCGTTGAATTCAAATGGTTCCATCTCTCTTCCCCTCCATCTCTTTCAGTTTTCTGACAACGTTTTCTATCAGAGAATTGGGTGTAGAAGTACCGCTGAACACACACACCGTACCATATTTTACTACGTCCGCTGGTAATTCGTCAGGTGATTCTATCCAGATCGTCTTTGAGTGTTTTGAAGCGATTCTGAAGAGTTTCCCGGTGTTGGAACTGTGCTTTCCTCCGACCACTATGGAAAGATCACAGATCTTCGAAAGCTCCTCCACTTCTCTTTCTCGGTTCACAGTAACAGGACATATGGTGTTGAGGAAAACGGCTTCTTCGAATTCGTTCATTCTGATCATCGCTGCAACGAACTCTTTATATTCTTCGAGTGAAGAAGTGGTCTGAGAGAGAAAGACCACCTTTTTTTCTTCGAGCTTGAATGGAACTTTCGTGACGATGGCAGGAGCGTATCCTCTCAGTGCCACCATTTCCGGGTGGTCTTCTTTTCCAAAAACGATGACTTTCCTCTCTTTGGCATATCTTTGAGCGGTCTTGAACAGTTGAGAAACTATGGGACAGGTGAGATCGACGACCTCTGGAAAGATCTTTTTCAGTTCTTCGAGTCTATCTTTCGGGATACCGTGAGCCCTTACAACGAACACCTCTCCATCTGTCATCTCCGAAGACACTTTCAATCCTTTCTTTGTCAACTGCTCCATCACCTGTTTGTTGTGGACTATCTCACCATCTGTTACCACTTTCTTTCCTTCATTGAGTAACTCTTCCACGGTTCTTATCGCTCTTTCCACTCCAAAACAAAAACCGATATTCTTTGCCACTACTATTTTCAAGTGTTCATCCTCTCCCTGACCAGTTTTAGGATCCTGTCGAGCACTTCTTCCACACTCATACTGGTTGTGTCTATGATCACAGCATCTTCCGCTGGTTTCAATGGGGCTACGTTCCGTTTGGAATCCTGCTCATCCCTCGAGATGAGCTCTCTTTCAACTTCTTCTTTTGTGACCTTTAGACCTCTTTTCTGGTACTCTTTCAACTTTCTCTCTACGCGCGCTTCCAGAGACGCTGTGAGAAATATCTTCAGGTGAGCGTTTGGAAGCACAACCGTTCCTATATCCCTTCCCTCGACCACGATGTTTTTGTCGTCACATATCTCTCGCTGGATTCTTACCAGGTGCCTTCTCACAACTTCAAGCCTGGCAAAATTTGAAGCAAGAACCCCCGCCTCTGGACTTTGAATCTTTTCTGTGTAATCCTTCCCGTTGATGTAAACTCTTCCGTTCACATAGTCTATCTTCAGATTTTTCAGCGCGTTCTCGATCTCCTCTTCAGCGGAAGAGGGACTGAGCCCTTTTTCGTGCAGATAAACTGCAACGGCACGGTACGTTGCTCCCGTGTTCAGGTGATCAAAACCAAGCTTCTCAGCAAGAAGCTTCGCTATTGTGGACTTTCCAGACGCTGCGGGGCCGTCTATTGCTATCTGGAACCCCATTTCACGCCTCCTCCACTGTATCGGTGATTTTGAAGATCTTATCGAGATGGGTGAGTTTTAGTATTCTCGATATGCTTTCTTTCAGTGAGCTGAGGATGAACTCCTTTCCGTTGATTTTCGCGTCCTTCAAAATCACAACGAGTGTTCCAAGACCCGCGCTGTCCATGTAGGAGACAGACGAAAGATCGAGGACGATCTTCTTCTTGCTGGTGGTCGAGATGAAGTTTCTAAGCTGTTCCTTCAGCTCCGAAGAATTGTAAGCGTCTATGTCCCCCTGCACTCTCACGATGGCTTTGTCATCCTGTTCAACGATATCGAGTTTGAGGTTGTTCATGTTATCCCTCCTCTATTCTAATTCTGAGTTCTCTGAGTTGCCTTTCATCAACTTCAGCAGGAGCTCCCGTCAAGAGGCACACACCGTTTCCTGTTTTTGGAAACGCTATCACTTCTCTTATAGAACTCTCACCGGCTATGATGCTCACCAGTCGATCCAGTCCGAAAGCTATTCCTCCGTGCGGCGGAACACCGTACCTGAACGCTTCGAGGAAGAAGCCGAATTTTTTCTGTGCTTCCTCTTCACTCAACCCAAGAAGTTCGAAGATTTTCTCCTGAATATCTCTTCTGTGAATCCTGATGCTTCCTCCACCGACTTCGTAACCGTTGATGACGAGATCGTAGGCTTTCGCCCGGACCTTTGTGTAATCATCACCTAAGGTTTCCAAAACGGGCATTGTGAAGGGGTGGTGACGCGCCACAAATCTTTCTTCTTCCTCGCTCCACTCGAAGTATGGAAAATCAACTACCCAGAGTACGTCGAATCCTTTTGCAAGGTGTGAGAAATGCTCTTTTCCGATTTCCAGCCTCAGCGTTCCAAGGGCTTCGTTGAGGAGGTTTCTATCAGTGTGGGCTGCTATGAGACAGACGTCTCCTTCGTTCATATTTTCCGTCTCTGCGATCTTTCTGAATTCTTTTTCGAGGTGTTTCAGGTGTGGTGACGTGATTCCACCGTCCAATTTGAACCAGATGAGTCCGCCGAGACCGAGTTCTTTCATTCTTTCCATGAGTTCTTCGCCTTTCTTTCTGCTCATCTCCGAAGCGAATCCGGGAACGATGAATCCTTTCACGCTTCCTCCTTCATCGAGGACGTTCCTTATCACCTTGAACTCCGTGGTCTCAAAAGCGTATCCAAAATCTCGAAGTTCCATTCCGTATCTTCTGTCTGGCTTGTCCGTTCCATACTTTTCCATCGCCTCGTCGTACGGGATTCTGTCGAAGGGAACCTTGAGATCGATGCCTGAAGATTCTCTGAACACTCTTGAAACCATTCCTTCGCTCACATTCATTACATCTTCCACATCAACAAAGGACATCTCTACGTCAACTTGGGTGAACTCCGGCTGTCTATCTGCTCTGAGGTCTTCGTCCCTGAAACACCTGACTATCTGGAAGTATCTATCGAAGCCGGAGATCATCAGAATCTGCTTGAAGAGCTGAGGAGATTGAGGCAGCGCGTAGAACTTTCCGGGTCTGAGTCTCGAAGGTACGAGGAAATCCCTCGCCCCCTCCGGAGTGCTTCTTGTGAGAAAGGGAGTTTCTATTTCAAGGAAACCGAGTTCATCGAAGTAATCTCTGATGATTTTCGATATTTTGTATCTCAAAATGATATTTCTCTTCATTCTCTCGGAACGAAGATCTATGTATCTGTACTTGAGTCTCATTTCCTCCTTTGGTGCTTCACCAGGATAAAAAGGAAGCGGATCGGCAAGAGACAGTATTTCTATTCTTTCGGCGACGACTTCTATTTCTCCTGTTTCGATGTTCGGATTTTCCGTCCCTTCTGGCCTTTTTCTCACGGTTCCCTCAACCAGAACGACGGATTCTCTTGTGAGTTCGTCTACAACGCTGTAAGCTTCACTGTTCACATCGCACACGATTTGAGTCTCACCGTATCTGTCTCTCAGGTCGATGAATCTCACACCACCGAGATCTCTGATCCTGTCCACCCATCCGCACAGCTTCACTTTTTTTCCCTCGTCTGTTGCTTTCAGCTCTCCACACGTGTGAGTTCTCAGCATAATGTCCCTCCCTCAGGGTCGGTTATTATCGCCGTTATCAACTCAGACGGTACCACTTCAAAAAGATTTGTATCTTTCAGCTTCTTCGAACCGAATTTGAAGGGATCCGCCACAACGAAGAACGGTTTCCTCAACTCTCTGCTCAGAATGGCCAGGGTGGTGGTTCCCACTTTGTTTAAAACATTTCCCGATTCGTCCACGTAGTCGGCTCCCGTCAAACAGACGTCAACCATTCTGAGAATCCTGTAGGCCAGCAGATCTTCCACAGGTTCAGCGCGAAGGTGTATCTTCCTCAAAGATTCTACCAGCATTTTCCCCTCTCCACCTGGGTGTGACTCGAGGACAAAAACCATAGGAGGCCTAGCTTTACGAAACACCTCCAGCAGTGTTTTGCTGTTGCTCAGCGTGAGAATTTTTTTATTTTTGAAAAAATTTGACGCGTACTCTATAGTTCGAATGAAAGATTTCTCCACAGCCCTTTCGAATTTCTCCAGTTCTTTCAGGGAATGATTTTCCAGAAAAAAAGCCAGTTTCTCGAGAACGGCCATGGGTTTCTCTTCACAGAAAATACCTATCTCTTTCGATACTTCCCTGGAGTTAAGCCTTTCAGAGTTCTCTTTGAGAAATTTTAACAACTTTTCCAGAACTTCCTGGGATCCCTCTGTGTTCAATTCTTTCAAAAAACTCAAAACTTCCATAACCCCACCTCTATAGTATTCTACCTCAAACTTTTTCATTCATAATTTGATAGTTGTAATTGGTCGTTTTCTTTTATGAGCAGTGATTACCAATAATTATTCGCAAATATCTCTTTGAATCTCTGAAAATCTCATGTTTACAACACAATCCATCTGTGTTATAATTTTTTAAAATGAAAATTAACTGGGGGGCGAAATCATGAAAGGAGAAGAGATACTGAAGTGGCTTGACTCAAATCCAAGTATTCAGGAGCTCAAAAGATTCGCCAAAAGCTTGGGTTTGAGAGTGAAAAAGGCCATGAAGAAGAAAGAGGTTATAAAACTCATCAAAGAGCATATGGAATCCGCTTTTTCGACGACAGATTCTTCCTCGGGTGTTTCAGCGACCGTTCAAAGGAGAGAAGAGAAAGATCTAAATCTTCCCAAGACTTACGATAAAAATAAGCTTGTTCTCATGCCGGTTAATCCCTATGTGGTTTTCGCTTACTGGGACTTCGATCAAAGAACAAGAGAGCTGATGAAACAAAAAGCCAGAGAAGGAAAGGCAGTGATCAGACTCTACGATGTGACTTTCATCATGTTCAATGGAACCAACGCGCACAGAACGTTTGAACACAGACTCGATGAACTCACACTCGACGCGGGGAACTTCTATTTCAACGTTCCTATGCCGAGGGCAGATTATCTTTCGGAAATGGGCTATTTTGACGATGAAGGAAAGTTCGTTTCGGTGTTGAGGTCCAACGTCATTAGAACCCCCGCCGCTTCTCCTTCGACTTCTTCCAGGGAAAGATGGTACGACTTGAAAAACAAAAAGCGAACGGTGGTGCTGTCCGAGGGAAGCCTTATAAAGCCTGTGGAAAAGATAAGAGGTGTTACCTCACCCGGATTTCCTTCTGGACAGGGTATGATGGCCCAAGGAATAATGTGGGAAATTTTCAGGAGCGGGAGGTAATCTCATGAGAGGAAAAATACTGATATTTCTGCACGCACACCTTCCATACGTTCACCATCCTGAATACGATCATTTTTTGGAAGAAAGATGGCTTTTTGAGGCCATAACAGAGACTTACATACCGCTTTTAATGATGTTCGATGAAATGGAGGATTTCAGGTTGACCATGTCGATCACTCCTCCGCTGATGGAGATGTTCTCCTCCAGAGACCTTCAGGAGAAGTACGAAAGACACATGGAAAAGCTGATCGAACTCGCAGACAAGGAAGTGGAGAGAACAAAAAAGGAACACCCGCTGAAGCATAAGATGGCTAAATTCTACCGCGAACACTTCGAAAAAATTCTGAACGTGTTTCGCTCTTACAATGGAAACATTCTGGAGGGATTCAGAAAACACCAGGAGACCGGGAAGCTGGAGATAGTAACCTGCAACGCCACACACGCGTTTTTGCCGCTCTATCAGATGTACCCTGAAGTGGTGAATGCTCAGATCACAGTTGGTGTGAAGAACTACGAAAAGCACATGAAGAAACACCCAAGGGGTATTTGGCTTGCAGAATGTGGATACTATCAGGGACTGGATCTGTACCTTGCCCAGAACAATGTTGAATATTTCTTTGTGGATTCTCATGCCTTCTGGTTCGCCGATGAGCAACCCAGATACGGTGTCTACAGACCCATCATGACGCCAAGTGGTGTTTTCGCCTTCGCACGAGATCCAGAGTCAAGCGAACAGGTCTGGAGTGCAGCCGTTGGGTATCCTGGTGATCCAAGGTACAGGGAATTCTACAGAGATATAGGTTTCGACAGAGAAATGGAGTACATAAAAGATTACATAGACCCATCTGGAGTCAGAATAAACACCGGAATAAAATACCACAGAATAACTTCGAAAAGCTTGGACGCTTCGCAGAAAGAATATTACGATATAGATCTGGCCATGGAAGCGGTGGAAGAACACGCGAGGGACTTCCTTCACAAAAAGGAAAATCAGGCAAGAAGATTGATGGATATAATGGGTGTCGAACCAGTCATCGTTGCTCCATTCGACGCTGAGCTCTTCGGTCACTGGTGGTTCGAGGGTGTGTTCTTCTTGAAGAGGTTCTTTGAACTGGTGAATGAATCAAAAGACCTGAAGCTTGTCACCGCATCCGAAGTTATAGACACTCTCGAAGAGGTTCAGATCGCCACACCCGCCGACTCGAGCTGGGGGGCCGGAGGATACTACGAAACGTGGCTCAACGGAACGAACGACTGGATCTACAGGCATCTCCACGAGATGATCGAAAGAATGATAGATCTTTCGAAAAAGTGCTACAACAGTTCCGATCCACTCGTGGAAAGGGTTTTGAATCAGATGCTGAGAGAGCTATTTCTCGCACAATCGAGCGACTGGGCTTTCATTATGACCACAAGAACGAGTGTTCAATACGCGGAAAACAGAACGAAGCTTCACATAAAAAGATTTCTAAACCTCTACGATCAACTCGTTTCTGGAAGAATAGACGAAGAGATGCTAAGATACTACGAGTGGACGGATGCAATCTTTCCGGAGATAAACTTCAGGGTGATGGCGAGGGACGTGATTTGAAGACGTCTGATTATCTGAAAAAGTACGGTGTAAGATTGAAAAAACACCTGGGGCAGGTCTTTCTTTCAGACGATAGAATAGCGAAGCGCATCGTGAAAGCGGCTGATCTGACTCCAGAGGATGTGGTGGTGGAGATAGGAGCCGGAGCAGGAACTCTCACGGAAGAACTCGCTAAGACCGGTGCGAGGGTCATCGCCTACGAAATCGATGAGAGCCTTGCTCCGATTCTTCGAGAAAGGCTTTCGAAGTATCCCAATGTGGAATTGAGGTTCGAAGATTTCCTGAAAGCGAAAGACGTTCCTGAAGGTGCAATTTGTGTGTCCAACATCCCCTACAGCATAACAGGTCTCCTCATGGAAAAGATCATAGAATGGAAATTCAAAAGAGCCATCGTCATGGTTCAGAAGGAAGTTGGTGAAAGGATCCTGGCAAAACCCGGAAAGAAAACGTACGGATACCTTTCGGTTGTGGTTCAGACGTTTTACGAGGTGAAAAAGCTCTTCGATGTTTCAAGATCCTGTTTTGTTCCGAACCCTGAGGTTGATTCCACAGTTGTAGATTTGAAGAGAAAACCTGTGGATCTGGATTTCGAAAAATTCAAAAAATTCGTCTCGATGATATTCGCAAAAAAAAGAAAAACGCTCAAAAATAATCTGAAACCGTTTCTTTCTATCTTCGAGGGAGTGGATCTGTCAAGAAGAGCGGAACAGCTCACCGTTGAGGAAATCGTGGAACTCTATGAAAAATGGAGGAGAGCACTCGAATGTTCAAGGGGATAATAGCTGCGCTGTGGGACATGGATTCCATGGGAGAAATAGAACCCGATGTGGTTTTTCTTTTGAAGAGCGACATTTTGAATCTGAAGTTTCATCTGAAGATTCTCAAAGACAGGGGAAAAACCGTTTTTGTTGATATGGATTTTGTGAACGGACTAGGAGAGGGAGAAGAAGCGGTTCTTTTTGTGAAAAAGGCCGGTGCCGATGGTATCATCACGATAAAGCCAAGAAATTACGTCGTTGCAAAGAAGAACGGGATTCCCACTGTCCTCAGATTCTTCGCTCTCGACTCGAAAGCGGTCGAAAGAGGTATCGAACAGATAGAAACGCTCGGGGTAGATGTGGTGGAAGTCCTTCCAGGAGCGGTTGCTCCGAAGGTAGCTAGAAAAATACCCGGCAGGACAGTGATCGCCGCCGGGCTCGTTGAAACGGAAGGAGAAGCTCGTGAAATCCTCAAACACGTTTCAGCGATCTCTACAAGTTCAAGAACCCTCTGGAAGATGAAGTTTCTACCATGATACACTTTTCAGCGGAATATTCTACGTCTTTCAAAGAGTCGAGGAATCTTTTGATCTCTTCTGAGAACGCTCCCGGTTGATACCAGAATCTTCTGAAACCCGCGTTGTACGCCTTCTTTGTTTCTTCAAGTGCAACTTCGGGTGGTACAACGAAGACTATCACGTCGATATCTTCAGGAAGTTCCTCCACGCTTTTGTAAACTCTGAAACCTTCTATCTCGTCGTACTTGGGATTCACCGGTAAAACCTCGAATCCCTTGGAGACCAGATCTTTAAGTATCACATTTCCGTACTTTCTTGGATTAACCGTTGCTCCCACCAGCGCTATCTTTTTGAATTTCTTTGGATCCATCTTCTAACCTCCTCACCGTTCTTGTTACAACAAGATTCGCTCCTGTTCCAAAAAGATCTCTTAGAACAACATCACCGGCTTTCACGGGAGCTTCCACTTTGATTTCTCTGACTATCTTCATGAGTTCCGGTATGAATCTCTTCGGAATCGGTTTGTCCGTCTTGACGGATGCAAGTGGAAGCTCTCCGTTCAATACTCTGATGCTCGTTGGAACGACTCTTTTTGGATCTTTTATCTCATCCTTTGCGTATTCAACACCTCGTGGGCACCTGTTTCCTGTGATGGATTTTATGTGCCCGTCTTCAGTTAGCTCCACCTTAATTTTACACCCGATCGGGCACTGAACGCAAACGACATTTTTGAACATTTCAATTCACCTCCTCGACGGACACCACGATTTCATCGAGCCCTTCAAGATCCCTGTCGGAAATTTTCACCCTCAGCATCTCACTTGGCACGAGATCCTCGAATTCCCTTGCGAACCTTCCAACTACAAGTCTTCCCTTCTCCATGGGTTTCTTCACTCTCAGGTAGAGAGTGAGAGGTTCTTCAGGGGTGTACCAGATCGGATGAACCACCATCACGTTTTTTCCGGGTTTCACGGGAATCTTTTCTTGCGGGATCTCGCCTTTCACGAACTTTGCGGCGTACCGTCCCGCCGTCTCACCCTCGTAGCTCACGTAATCCACCAGATCGAAGATCACTGTACAGTTTCCAGCGGAAAAGATCCAGTCTCTAGAGGTCTGGCCTATATTTGAAACTCCCACACCTCTGGAGGTCGGATTTTTCACCACCAGGTTTTCTATCAATTCCACCTGAGGAATGAGTCCAACGGACAAAACCAGCGTGTCCACTTTGAACACTCTCTCCGTTCCCGGAATGGGTCTGAACTGTTCATCCAGTTTTGCGACCACGACTTCTTCCAATCTTTCTCTTCCTCTCACCTCAACGACTGTGCTGGAGAGGAACAGAGGTATGTTGTAGTCCTCAAGACACTGTATCACGTTCCTGAGGAGGCCTCCCGCGTACGGCAGACGCTCCACAACACCGACGACTTCCATTCCCTCGAGGGTGAGCCTTCTTGCCATGATGAGACCTATATCTCCGGAGCCCAGTATGAGGGCACGTTTTCCGGGGAGTCTGTTTTCTATGTTGATGAGTCTCTGGGCAACACCGGCTGTGAAGATACCGGAGGGCCTGTCTCCCGGGATCATGAGACTACCAAAAGGTCTTTCCCTGGCACCTGTCGCGTAGACGAGCGCTCCCACTTCTACTTCCTCTATGCCTTGTTCAGTGACGAGGATCACCCTTCTGTCCTCAACACGTTTCACATAAGCGTTCGTCAGCGCTCTTATTCCAATCTTTTCCATCTTTTCCTGGAATCTTTCAGCGTACTCCGGTCCTGTGAGTTCCTGCCTGAAATAGTGAAGACCAAAACCGTTGTGTATACACTGGTTCAATATTCCTCCGGTTCTTTCGTCTCTCTCGACGAGGAGAACTTCTGCCCCTTCTTCTTTTGCTTTCAACGCCGCCGCCATTCCGGCAGCTCCGGCTCCTATCACCATCACATCGACCCTCATTTTCTCACCTTCCCGTTAACAACCCAGCTGTTCTCCGATTTCATCTTTATTTCCGACATATCCACACCGAGTTCTCTCTCCAGAATCTTGAGAATTCGAGCCATGCAGAAGCCCCCCTGACATCTCCCGAACATCGCTCTTGTTCTGAACTTCACACCGTCGAGTGTCCTTGCTCCTCTTCTTATGGCTTCTACTATTTCTTTCTCTGTCACTTCGTTGCAGAAGCAAACGAGTCTTCCCGCACGTGGATCTCTTTCTATTTCCCTTCTCCACTCTTCAAGAGGAAGTTCCGAATAGTGAACGATTCTCTTTCTTTCTGGTTTGAAGTCTTTTTTCTTCTCAAGAGGAATTCTCATTTTTTCCTGGATCAACTCTTCAACAACGTACTTTGCCACCGCCGGCGCTGCTGTGAGACCAGGAGATCTTGTTGCCATAACGTTCACGAAGTTCTTCACCGTCTCGCTCACTTTTATGAAGAAGTCTTTTTGTGGACTTTCCGGTCTCAGCCCTGAGAAGGTTTTCACCACGAGGGAGAAATCGAGGGAAGGTACGAGTTTTTTTGTGAATTCTCGAACTTTTTCGAGACCTTCTCTGGTGGTTATGGGTCTGTCCTTCATCTCTTCGGGAAGGTCCTCGGCAGTTGGTCCCAGAAGGATTCCACCATCGACTGTGGGAAGAACGAGTATCCCTTTCGAGACCTTAGTGGGTGTGGGGAATATGACCCTTTTGACCAGACCCTGAAGTTTCTTATCAAGGAGAATGTATTCGCCTTTTCTCGGATGCAGGGGAACGTACTCTGCACCGGCCAACTTTGCTATCTCGTCTGCGTGGAGCCCAGCGCAGTTTATCACGATATCCGCTTCGTATTCACCTTTGCTGGTGTGAACTTTCTTCACTCGACCGTTGACTTTCTCAAAGCCAACGACGCTTTCTCCAAGAACGAGTTTCAATCCGTTCTGGACGGCGTTTTCCACGGCTGCTATGGCAACCATCCATGGTTCTGTGATGCCAGCAGTGGGAGCGTAGAGGGCATATTTGACCTCTGGGTTCAGATTCGGCTCCATGGAAAGAACTTCGTCTCTTTCCAGGATGGTCAAACCTGGAACGCCGTTTTCTTCGCCCTGTTTTAGGAGACGTTCGAGTTCTTTCAATTCCTCATCGTTGAACGCCACTACGAAAGATCCAATTCTTTTGAAATCAAAATCCAGCTCTTTCGAGAGGTCTTCGTACATTGCATTGCCTGACGCGCAAAACTGTGCACGAACGCTTTCAGGTGGATCGTCGTAACCAGCGTGAACGACAGCGGAATTCGCCTTTGTCACACCCCAGCCCACGCCCAGATTTCTCTCTATGAGGGTCACTTCTAGGTCGTACTTCGTTAACTCTCGCGCTATCAGAGAACCAAACACTCCGCCACCTATGACGACAGCCTTCATCGTTTGCACCTCCTTAAACAAAAAGAGCCATACCCCACTCTCGTGGGATATGGCTCTCTCTTTTCTCTCTCCTTCAAGAATTATATTATCTTCCATAGATCTTTGCAACTCGTTGATATTGCTTTTGCTCCTGCTTCTAAAGCAGCAAAAACCTGCTCTTTTTCCTTATCAACCCTCCCGCTATTATGTCTCCAGAATACCGTTTCGTTATCTCCTTGATGAACTCTGGAACTATACCGGGAAGAATTTCTAGAAAATCTGGCTCTAAGTCTTCTGCCTGAGCCAATCCACTTTCTAAAGCACCGGAATCTACCAAGAATACTCTTTGAATAATTCTCATACCCAGTTTTCTGGCTATTTTCAAAAGATGAATGTGTGTAGAAATTATACCGTCGACACCTACAATTTCTCTTAAAAATTCAAGTGAACACCTGTCTAATGAAAGCCCCTTTACGAGATCCACGTGAACGAAAACTTCTTTTTTTCCGTTCTTGAGTTTGTAGACTATTTCTTCGATGTTCATCACAGTTCCTGTTAACAAAAATATCACTTCAGAAGGTGATTCTAAGGCTTCTTCAATATCCTTTTCTGCCCTGACAGCTGGAATTACAGGATACAAGTTCATCGTTTTTCCCATCCAAGGGATCTCGACACTGCCTCTTTCCATTTTGAATACAGCCTCTCTCTTTCCTCGGAATTCATAGAGGGTTCAAATCTTCTGTCGAGTTGCCAGAGAGAAGCTATCTCTTCTTGATCTTTCCAGTACCCAACCGCGAGTCCTGCAAGGTAAGCAGCTCCAAGGGCTGTTGTTTCGTTCACAACAGGTCTTTCCACAGGGATTCCAAGGATATCAGCCTGAAACTGCATCAGAAAGTTGTTCACAACGGCTCCACCATCGACCCGGAGGGTTTCCACCTTTATATCGCTGTCTTTTTCCATGACTTCTACCACATCTCTTGTCTGATAGGCGATCGACTCAAGAACGGCCCTCACTATATGCTCTCTGGTGGTACCTCTGGTTATGCCTATGATCAAGCCTCGAGCGTACATGTCCCAGTAGGGAGCACCGAGTCCGACGAACGCGGGAACGAAGAACACCCCTCCGTTGTCTGGCACTTTTGTGGCGAGTTCTTCGGTTTCTGCGGCGTTTGAGATGATCCTCAGACCATCCCTTAGCCATTGCACAGCGGCGCCAGTAATAAATATGCTGCCTTCAAGGGCATAGTAAACCTTCCCGTTTATTCCCCACGCGATGGTTGTGAGAAGACCGGATTTTGATTCAAATGCTTTCTCTCCGGTGTTCATGAGGAGGAAACATCCTGTTCCGTAAGTGTTTTTCAACATGCCTGGCTGGAAGCAGGCTTGCCCAAACAGTGCCGCCTGTTGATCCCCTGCGTCTCCAGCTATAGGTATTTCCACTCCGAAGATATCCTTTGCTGTGTAACCGTACACGTGACTCGACGGCATCACCTGTGGAAGCATCGCCCTCGGTATGTTTAGAAGTTCCAGTATTTCATCGTCCCAGTCGAGTTTGTGGATGTTGAAGATCATAGTTCTGGAAGCGTTCGAATAGTCCGTGACGTGAACCCTTCCACCTGTGAGATTCCATATGAGCCAGGTGTCAACTGTTCCAAAGAGTACTTCTCCTTTCTCTGCCTTTTCTCTCACACCTTCGACGTTGTCTAGAATCCACTTGATTTTTGTTCCAGAAAAGTACGCATCAATGACAAGGCCTGTTCTTTCTCGAATGAACTCTGAGTATCCTTTTTCCTTCAGCTCATCACAGATGGGGGCGGTTCTTCTGCACTGCCAGACTATGGCGTTGTAGACAGGTTTCCCGGTGTTTTTGTCCCAGACGATGGTGGTTTCCCTCTGATTTGTGATACCTATGGCAGCGATGTCTTGTGGTTTTATCCCTGCCTCTTCGATGGCCTTCTTTGCCACTTCGATCTGTGATTCCCAAATTTCCATGGGATCATGCTCTACCCACCCCGGTTTTGGATAGATCTGTCTGAATTCTTTGTTGACTTTCGATACCACGTTTCCTTTTTCATCGAAAACGATCGCTCTGGAGCTCGTTGTACCTTGATCAAGAGAGAGAACATATTTCATGAAGACCCCCTCCTTTTGCGATAAGATTAGTATCAGAATAACCAGTTATAAAGGCTGGCACCAAGAATGCCTCCAATTATAGGACCTATTATTGGGACCCACGAGTAACTCCAATCCGAGTCTCTTTTTCCAGGGATAGGAAGGATAGCGTGTGCCAATCGTGGTCCAAAGTCTCTGGCAGGATTTATTGCATAACCTGTTGGACCACCTAGTGAAAGTCCAATACTCCACACAAGGAAACCCACTAACAGTGGATTCAAACCATCTGCAAGTTTGTTGGCTCCGATTCCGAGAACACCCATGAGTAGCACCATTGTTCCAATGATTTCTGTCAAAAGGTTTGCTCCATATTTTCTGATAGCAGGTCCTGTACAGAAAACGCCTAATTTTGCATCAGAATCATCTGTCTCTTTCCAGTGAGGGAGATACGTGAGGTATACTAATATTGCACCAACGAAAGCACCAAGAATTTGCGAGAAGATATAACCAGGAACTTTTGACCATGGAAATTGACCAATGAACGCTAATCCGATGGTTACAGCAGGATTAATGTGAGCACCGCTGATTCTTCCAACTAGGTAAACCGACATAGCAACAGCTAGACCCCAACCTGTAGTGATCACAATCCAGCCAGAGTTGTGTCCCTTTGATTTCTTTAATACTACGTTTGCTACCACACCATCTCCTAAGATAATGAGAAGCATTGTACCAAGAAATTCGGCCAAGTACACGGACATTTATGTAAATATTTAACCCCCCAGCAGTATCCATTAACGGATACACACTGGGGGGTCTCTTTTTCTCTAAACCCCAATAATTTACTTTTTGTTATGTTCCGATGTGAATTATAACAAACCTTTTGTTTTATGTCAATATAGTCACAAAAATCACAATGTAGTTTCATCTTACCGTGGAGGTTGTTATTTTCTGTTAAATTTTAAATCTTTCCACGTCTTCTTTCAATTCATCGGAGAGTCTCTTCAGTTCTGTTCCGATGTCTGCTATTCTCTTTGCTGCTTTCTCCTGTTCTGTTATGTTTTTGGACACTTCTTCCACTTCGTCTGCTACCGTTGTGGTTGTTTTTGCAACCGCATCGAGCGCACTGCTCATCTCTTCGGAGGCTGCGCTGAGTTCTTGTGCGCTCGCAGCGATTCCTTCGATTCTCGCGGCGAGGTCTTCTATTCTGGTCACGATCTGGTTGAAGCTTTCGTAGGATTCTTCGACCAGTCTCCTGGCATCTTTCGTGATCTCCACATTTTTCTTCGACATCTCGTTGGTTCTTTCAACACCTTCTCTGATGTTTTCGAGTATCTGGCTGATCTCTTCTGTGGCTTTCTGACTCTCTTCAGCGAGTTTTCTGATCTCATCGGCAACCACCGCAAATCCTCTTCCCGCTTCTCCTGCTCTTGCTGCCTCTATAGCCGCGTTCAGTGCTAGGAGGTTCGTCTGCTCTGCGATACTCTGGATGGTTCTTACGATCTCCTCGATGTTTCTTGCGCTCTCCGTCACACTCGAAACGACATCGGCTGTTTCTCTGGAATTCTCTGAGACGTCTTCCACCTTTTTGACCGCCTCTTCGAGGACCCTCTGACCGTTCCTCGCGAAATCTGCTATGTTGTCCGCGTTTTCTGAGATCTCCTGGATGAGTTTAGAGATATTCTGAGAGTTGGCAGAAACCTCTTCGGAACCTGATGTGACTTCCTCTATGGACGCGGAAGCGTTCTGAACCTCTTTGCTGATCGTCTCAGAAGCTCTCGCTATCTCTTCAAGGGCACTGCGAAGCTGCTGGGAGAGGGCAAAAAGCTCCTCAGAAACTCTCTCCACCTCGTCTTGAGATTTATCGATCTCCTGAACCATCTTTCTGAGATTTCCAACGGTTTCGTTTAATTTCTGTGCTATGAGACCGAACTCATCCTTCGATTTTATATCAACGGAGACAGACAGATCTCCACTCGATATCTTCTCGAGGGCAACCAAAACGGCTTTTGTCTTTCTCGAAAGCACTCTTCCATAGAAGAAGACCGCTATTATCACTGCGATTCCTATTACTAGAATTACTATCACATCTTCAAATATGAGATTTCCAACTGCTACTTTCACATCATCCACGTATATTCCAGTTCCGACGATCCATCCCCAGGGTTCGAAGAGTTTCACGTAAGAGACCTTGGGTTCTGGTTTGTCGCTTCCTGCTTTGGGCCAAGAATAAGAGACGAACCCTTCTCCTTTTTCTTTCGCTACTTTCACCATTTCGTTGAACAGGTACACACCGTTCGGGTCCTTGTAGTTGCTCAGATCCTGACCGTTCAATTCTGGTTTGATTGGATGAAACACCATCCTGGGATGGGTGTCGTTGATCCAGAAGTAGTTGTTGTCGTCGTACCTGATCTTTCCTATCAGTGATTTTGCCAGTTCCTGCGCCTGTTCTCTTGTGAGCTCTCCTTTTTGCTCCATTTCGTAGGCTCTCTCCAGAATACCGTACACGGATTCAACCAGATGTTTTACTTCTTCTTTTTCCTTTCCATGATCGAGTTGAAAACGGTCGTGTTCAAAAGAACGTACTGTGTCACAAAAAACGCCAGAACAACCACCACGCCGATTACCAGAACTTTAGAGGCGATACTTCTCATGTCTGAAACCTCCTTGTTGAAATGTTTTTGAAAATTAACTTAGCACTGGAATTATAACATAATGAAAAAAGGGGCTGAACGCCCCTTTTTTTCTTTTCGAGACGTTTTTCACTTCTTCAGAAGATGTTTTATTGTGAGAAGAGACTGAGTTAGGTCTTCGTCCACGACTATGGCACCTTCTGGAAGGTCGAGATGAACTCCCGTGAAGTTCCATACGGCTTTTATTCCCTTTTCGATGAGAAATCTGGCTGTAGCCTGCGCTCTGTCCTTTGACACGCACAGTGCGGCTATCTCCGCATCGAACCTTCTGATGACTCTTTCCAGAACGTCCAGTTCTCTGACAGCGAATTCTCCTATGAACTTTCCCACGTTTTCCTTCTCTGTATCGAACACGGCTACGACTTTCACACCGGCTTTCGAAAAGTCCAGGCTCAACAAAGCCCTTGCGAGGTCATTTGCTCCAACGATGATCATGTTAGTGGTGTTGTTCACTCCGAAGAGATCGTCGAGTTCTTTTCTGAGTTCTTCCACATCGTAGCCGACCCTGGGCTTTCCCTGACATTTGAGATAGGAAAAGTCTTTCCTCACGAGGTCCGGGTTTATTTCGAGGAATCTTGCGATCTCATCAGAGGAGATGTAAGGTTTTTTTGTCGCTTCCAGAACTTTTCGGTACATCTTCAACCTTTCAAAGGTAGATCTTGGAAGATGTATCATCTCAGCCATTTTTCGAAAGCTCCTCCAGCACCTTCTCAAAAGTGGCACCACCTATGATTTTATCATCCACGATCACGTTCGGAGAAGCCCCGCAGTTTTCCACACAGAACGTTCCCAGCACTTCTATTTTTCCTTCCCTATCGTTCTCTTTGACGTAATCAACGAGCTTTTTCAGTATTTCGTAAGATCCTTTCGTGTAACAGGAGGTTCCAAGACAGACTTTCACCGTTCTCTTTTCACCGTTTGGAACGGGAAGTATTTCCACATCTTTTTCCGGGTATCTTCTCCTCGGTCGGTAGGTGGTGTGGAGAATCTCATGTCTTGTGTGTTCGTCTTTCAGATCTTCTTCGTAGAGTTTCATGAGGAAGAGGTTTTCCACGGGTGTGAGGAGAGATTTTATTCCCATGGTGTCTCTTAGCACTTTTGCCCTGTGTTCTCTGATTCTGGAATCGTTCGGGTAAGGCTGTCCTCCTCCACCCACACATCCGTAGTTACAGGCCATTACTTCGATAATCTCCACGTCTTTTCTTTCTTCGAGGAACTTCTTCACCTTACCAAGACCGTATATGACGGCTCCTTTGAAAGACGTACCATCTTTGAGTGTAACTTCCGCTACCCTGATGCCATCTTCTGGAGATTTCACGTCGACTTTTTCTATGCCGATTTCCTCGTTCAACACAGAAAGAACACAGGAGAAGACCCCACCGGCTTTTCCAAAACCGAGACCCGCCTGCGAAGACACTCCGTAAGGTCTGTCGAACGGCTGGGGTTCTATTCTGTTTATGTCTATTCTGCTCATCTTGATGAGTTGAGCAAGTTCTCTTGTTGTGAGGACAATGTCAACGATTCCTTTGTGTTCTTCTCTTTCTGCTTCGAACTTTTTAGCGGTACACGGCATGAACGAAACGAGGAAGATCTTTTCTTCAGGAACACCGAGTTTTCTTGCGTAGATCTTCTTTATCACCGTGCCAAGTGCCTGTTGAGGTGATTTCACGCTCGAGAGATTCTGAAGGTACTGAGGATAGGTGTGCTCAGCGTGCTTCACCCACGCAGGACAGCATGAGGTGAACTGTGGAAGTCTTTCTCCTTTTTTGAGTCTTTCGTAGAACTCGTGGGCTTCTTCGTAGGCGACAAGATCTGCTCCGAACGACACATCGAAAACTCTATCGAAGCCTATCGTTTTCAGGAAAGAGACGAGTTTTTCCGCCATTGCGACGTCTTCGTCTATTCCAAACTCTTCCTGAATCGCAGCTCTCACCGCGGGTGCGATCATTCCTATCACGATCTTGTCGCTTTCAAGAGCTTCAATCAACTTGTCTATATCGTTTCTGATGCTCAGAGCTCCCGTTGGACAGTATGCTACACACTGTCCGCAGAGCACACACTCTGTCTCTATGAGGGGAGTATTAAAAGCGGTCGTCACGACGCTTTCAAAACCGCGCTTGGCGAACTCGATAACACCGACTCCCTGGATCTCTTCACACACGCGAACACAGTCACCGCAGAGGATACACTTGGATGTATCTCTCACTACCGGAGCGGATTCGTCCCTGACGTGTTCTTTCTTGAGAGCTTCGAATCTGATCTTTCTTATGCCGAAGTCTTCAGCGTACTTCTGAAGTTTACAGCTTCCGTTTCTATCGCAGGTGGTACAGTCTCTGTTGTGAGTTGCAAGGATGAGTTCGAGGATGTTCCTTCTCATTTCGTATATTTCGGGGGTGTTCGTTTTTACCTTCATACCTTCGTAAGGTTTCAGGGTACAGGAAGTGGTGATCTGACCGTCGATCTCCACAAGACACATTCTACAGGCTCCATATATAGAAGCCTCCGAAAGATAACACAGATTCGGAATCTCTATCCCCACGTTCTTCAGCGCTTCAAGGAGGTTACGCTCGTTGTCATTTATGATAACTTCTTTTCCATCAACGTAAATTTTCATTTTTCTTCCCTCCTCAGACAAGCTCTATGGCTTTGAACGGACATTTACTCGCACAGAGACCGCACTTGACACACTTCTCCTGATTTATCGTGTACGGTTTTCCTCTTTCTCCGGTTATGGCGTTCTGTGGACAGGATCTGGCACAGAGTCCACAGCCTTTACAGATATCCGGGTTGATGACGTATTTCTTGAACGCCGTACACATTCCGCTTGGACATTCTCCTTCGATGTGTGCAATGTACTCCTCTCTGAAGAGCTTCAGGGTACTGAGAATGGGGTTGGGAGCGGTCTTTCCGAGCCCACAGAGAGAAGCGGTCTTTATTGTTTTTGAGAGGTGTTCGAGAGCTTTGAGATCCTCGTATGTAGCTTTTCCGTGGGTGAACTTTTCCAATATGTTGTACGCCTGCATGGTGCCTTCCCTGCACGGCACGCACTTTCCACAGGATTCCCTCTTGGTGAAATCGAGGAAGAACCTTGCAACCTCTACCATACACGTTTTCTTTGTAATCACGACTATTCCACCGGATCCTACCATCGCATCAGCTTTCTTCAGTGTGTCGTAATCGAGGGGCATGTCGATGAAATCTTCGGAAAGACACGCTCCGGACGGTCCTCCAATCTGAACCGCTTTGAACTCTTCTCCTTCAACGAATCCTCCACATATGTTGTAGATGATATCTCTCAAGGTGGTGCCGAATTCAACTTCGATGATACCGGTGGCTTTGAGGGGACCGGCAACGGAGAACATCTTGGTTCCCGGTGAGTTTTCCGTTCCGCGTTTTCTGTAGTTTTCCACACCGTCTCTGAGTATTCTTGGTATGTTCGCGTATGTTTCCACGTTGTTTATGAGGGTGGGTTTACCCCAGAGACCGGATTGAGCCGGGAACGGTGGCTTTGGTCTGGGCATACCTCTTTTCCCTTCTATGGAAGCGAGCAGTGCTGTTTCTTCACCGCAGACGAACGCGCCGGCACCTTCCTTCACCTCGAGGTCGAAAGAGAATCCAGTACCGAGTATGTTTTCCCCAAGAAGACCGAGTTTTCTGGCATCTTCTATGGCTTTTTTGAACATTTTGACTGCGAACGGATACTCAGCCCTTATGTAAGCGTAGCCTTTCTGCGCACCAACCGCGTAACCCGCTATTATCATTCCCTCGAGAACGAGATGGGGGTCTCTCTCGAGGAGGGTTCTGTTCATGAACGCTCCGGGATCTCCTTCGTCACCGTTGCAGACGACGAATTTTATATCACCCTGCGCTTTTCTGGTGAATTCCCATTTGGGACCTGTTGGAAATCCTCCTCCACCTCTTCCTCTGAGACCGGATGCCTTCACCGTTTCTATGATTTCTTCCGGTGTCATTGAAGTGAGGGCTTTGACGAGAGACTCGTATCCACCCCGTGCGATGTAGTCTTCTATACTGTCACACTCGGACTCACCTATGGCTTCCATGATGTAGAAATCCTGGTTTTTGAAAAGCGTGGTGTCCTCTATTCTGGGAACCTTTTCTCCCGTGAGGGGATCCGTCAGAAAGAGTCTTTCTATGGGCTCACCCTTGAGGACGGTTCTGTCCACGATCTCCGGGACATCTTCGGGTACAACATTTGAATAGAAGAACCTGTAGGGCATGATCTTCACGAGGGGACCGGAAGAACACCTTCCACAGCACCCTGTTCTGTTCAACGTGACTTTGTCATCATCGATCTTTTCCAGCGTGACCTGTCCGAGGAGGTTTCTCTTTTTGAGCTCTTCTTCGAAAGCGCTGTAAACTTTGAGAGCACCTTTCGCAGTACAACCAGTTCCGACGCAGACGTATATAGAGACACCGTTCAGTTTTTTCTCTCTCAGGGTTTTCAGTTTGTTTGCGTACTGGACGAACTCTTTCGCGTTCTTAAACATTGGCGCTCTCCCTCTCTTTCTCTTTTATTTTTCTCAGGATTTCTTTCACCTTATCGGCCGTGAGGTTTCCATAGACCTCACCGTTTATCACCATGACCGGTGCGAGCGCGCAGGCTCCGAGGCATCCAACCTGATCGAGACTGAACATGAGATCTTCCGTGACGTTTCCAGGAGTGAGACCCGTTTCTTCTTCGATTGCTTTGAGTACTTCTGGAGATCCTGCCATGTGACAGGCAGTCCCATCGCACACCATGATCGCGTACTTTCCTTTTGGTTTCAGAGAGAACTGAGCGTAAAAAGTCGCCACTCCGTAGATCTTTGCGGGAGGAATTCCCATAGCGGTGCTCACGTAGTTGATCACATCCTCCGGAAGGTACCTGTAGATCTCCTGGATCTCGAGGAGGATCTTTATCAGATTCTCTCTCTTGTAACCGTATTTCTTCAAAATTTCTTCGACCTTTTCGAAGTGTCTTTCCAACGCCAACACCTCCTAACAGTATTGAACGTTCACTATTTTTCCCCTTTCTCGAAGGATCTGAGCGATATCCTTGACCAGTCTGAACTTCAAAGAGATATCGTGGCTGAACAGAGGATTCTGATGAGCCGGGTTTATTGCCCTTCCAACGAAGAAGTTGATTTCATCGGCCTCCAGAAGACTTTTGACGATGAATTTTGCACCGTACCCCAGTTCGTCCGATTGCCCTTCGAGGTATCTGAACACCTGAGTCAGGGTGACGATTCCTTCCGTCATGAGATCGATCCCTTCCATGTATCCAACAGGCGGAGAGTTTTCCGAGAGGGTGTACAGATCGATCTCAACTTTCTTTCCTGTAACCCTTTCAAAGATCTGACCTGTTGTTCCTCCGCAAACGATCTTTTTCCCAGGAAGGCTGAGAAACGCCTTCACGTACTCTTCGTCTTTTTTTCTGTCCTCAGGTGGTCCGACGAACAGATTCAGAATGCGTTTTTCTCGGAAATTCAAGCAAGCAACGAGTGTATCATCCCCTCTCACTTCTTGGTCCAGTTTTTCTGCGAGCTTTACAAAGTGCCTGACGATGTTTTCGGGAGAAACGTGGTTTTTCAGAAGATGCTTCATCTCTTTTTCTATGTTTTCCACACCGAAACCCAGTGGAAAAAGATCCGTTCCCATTCCCGCCTGAGAGAGTCCATCCGTTGCCAGAAAGAGTAGAGTTCCAGCTTCAGGTTGAAACTGCCATACGAACACTTTTTTTCCTTCTATCTCGAGTTCCAGCTTCTCAGGAAAGACCCTTCTTTCTCCTTTGAACAGCATCACAACCGGAAACTCGTATTCGACGACGGTGCAGGTATTGTTTTTGAAGTCGCACACCACGGAGCACAAATTGGAGTAGCTGATTTTTCTTACTCTGCAAATGGGGAGTGTCGCGAGGATCGTTCTGAACACATCTGCTACAGGAAGACCTTTTATCAGCATCGTGGAGGCTATGGTTGATGTGAGAGTTGAGAGAATACTCGCTTTTATCCCGCTTCCCAGTCCGTCGGAAATGCTGACCACTATTTTTTCACTTTCTCTCTTGACTTTTATCGAGTCTCCACACACCTCTTCGCCTTTTTTGTTCTTCGAGGCAAAAAAGACATCACAGGTCAGCATTTTCTCCCTCCATGAACCTCTTCAGCTCCATGAAACTGCTCTTGGTTTCCGCGATGGATTCACCGAGTATCCCAGCAATTTCTTGAGCGATTCTCATTTGTTTGTTCAGCATTTCTTCGACCTTTCTGAGTGTTTCCTTTTTTACCTTGTCGAGCTCTTCGTCTTTCAGTTTTTCCTGCGTAATATCCACTAGCATGATGACTTCTTCTCCATCCTCGAGAGAAAATTCCTTCACAAAGAAGAATCTCTTCCCTTCGATGTTGAGAGTTTCTCCCACAGAGCCCTTCGCACATTCCAGGATCCCAGGATCCTTCTGGATCAGTTCCCCAGCTACCCTGTTTCTGTAGATCACTTTTTCGTCTTTCAAAACGAATACAGCGTTTGGAGATTCTTCAACGACTCTGTAACTGGAAGATTTGACCAGATCAAGCAGGTACACAAAGCACATCTCCTTTTCCGCTTTTCCAAGGACCACGGCCCTGGCTTTTTCACGGCACGAATCGTATCCACACGCACCGCAGTTCAACTCTTTGGACGGATCGTCTTTTCCTATGGACACGAGAACCTTTTTTATTTCCTCTTCTGGAACTTCCACGTTCCTGGACTTGTTTCTGTAGCTCCTGAAGGTATCGATCTTGAGGTGATTCACCTTCGGTTCTTTTGGGAGTTTCTTCTGCCATTCAAGAAGCCTTTCTTTTCCGTTGCTTTTTTTCTTCATCACAGGTCCGTTCAAACAGCTGCCGTAGCATGCGGAAGCCTCTATGAAAACACTTTTGTATTCATCTATCCTGGAAAAGACTCTCATCAGGTTTTCGATACCTTCAACCACGAGCTTTTTTTCCCATGGGACAGAAACGGTGTAGCCTATACCGTCCGTTGTCGGATAAAACCGAGCCCTGTCTGGATACGGACCGTCCGGAAGAGCTTCTTTTCCTTCTCTTTCTTCGAGGATCTCCTCGAGTTCTTCGAAGGTGAGTGCAACGTCAACGAGGTCGCTTTCGGATTTCTTTGCTATGCATGGTCCAACAAACACAATTGGGAAGTCACCGTATCGTGTCTTCAAAAACTTCGCGTGCGCCATCAGAGGAGAATCAACAGGTGCAAAATATTTCAAAACATTAGGAAAATGTTTCTCAGCGAGATTAACAACCACGGGACAGGCAGTTGTTATGAGGGGACCAGGGTGTTTTTCAAAGACCTCTTCGTACCTTCTGGAAACGATCTCCGCACCCACGGCTGTTTCCTGAACAACCACAGCACCCATCTCTTTCAAAATACCGATAACTCTCAGAGGATTTTCAAAGTAAGCGAAAAACGACGGTGCTATGGAAACAAGAAACGGTCTGGACAAACTCAGAAATCTTCCAACGTCTTTCCGATAGCTTCTTGCATTCTGAGGACAGATATCTAAACATAACCCGCAAAAAACACATTCTTCTTCTAAAACTGTTGATTTTCCCGATTTGAAAGATATGGCTTTAACAGGACAGTTTCTCAAGCACTTGTAGCAGTATCTGCAATCCGTTTCTCTCGAGAATATGAGTTCAGCCATTTTGAAGCACCCTCTTTAGAATTTCCTCAGCATTTTCAGGAGTTACTCTGCTGAACAGTTGTCCATCGATTTCAACGCAGACTCCCTGAGAGCAGTTTCCGAAACACAATGAACCGTACAGCTTGAAGTTGTATTTCTTTTGAAGCTCTTGAAATCTCCTGACAACCTCGTAAGATCCCTTCAAATGACAAGAACTCCCCATACATACTCTCACAATCATGTCCATCGTTCCTTTCAAATCGTGAACCTTTTCACGTTATATTTTTCACTATTTTTCAGGAGAAGTCAAGGGAGTGATATATGTTGTTACCTACTTCACAAGTTTTGTAAACAAACTGATTCACTAAAAAGAAAACTATTGGTAAAGCATTTGAAATATATGACTGTAAAAACGTGATATAATAGACTTGGCTTTTAATCTAATCCCTCCATACAATGTTTTTCTTCCAGATAAAATCCGCGAATAAAAGTTAAGGAGGTGAAACGCATGGTCAAGGTCCTGATCCTCGGACAGGGCTACGTTGCCAGTACATTTGTTGCTGGACTTGAAAAGCTCAGGAAAGGGGAAATAGAACCTTACGGAGTGCCCCTTGCAAGGGAACTTCCCATCGACTTTAAAGACATCAAGATTGTGGGAAGCTACGACGTGGACAGAGCGAAGATTGGAAAGAAACTGAGCGAAGTGGTGAAGCAGTACTGGAACGATGTTGACTCGCTGACGAGTGATCCTGAGATTCGCAAAGGAGTACACCTTGGAAGCGTGAGGAACCTCCCCATCGAAGCTGAAGGTCTCGAAGACAGCATGACTCTGAAGGAAGCGGTTGACACTCTTGTCAAGGAATGGACAGAACTCGATCCCGATGTGATCGTGAACACCTGTACCGCGGAGGCTTTCATACCCTTCGGGAACAAAGAAGATCTTCTGAAAGCTATCGAAAACAACGACAAAGAGAGACTCACTGCAACTCAGGTGTACGCTTACGCGGCGGCTCTGTACGCGAACAAGCGTGGAGGGGCGGCTTTTGTGAACGTTATTCCGACCTTCATAGCGAACGACCCGGCTTTCGTTGAGCTCGCGAAAGAGAACAACCTCGTCGTTTTCGGAGACGACGGTGCTACCGGTGCCACACCGTTCACAGCGGACGTTCTCAGCCATCTTGCCCAGAGAAACAGGTACGTCAAAGATGTTGCGCAGTTCAACATAGGAGGAAACATGGACTTTCTAGCGCTCACAGACGATGGAAAGAACAAGAGTAAAGAATTCACCAAGTCCAGTATAGTGAAGGACATTCTCGGTTACGATGCACCGCATTACATAAAACCTACAGGGTATCTTGAACCACTTGGAGATAAAAAGTTCATAGCCATTCACATCGAGTACATGAGTTTCAACGGTGCTACAGATGAGCTCATGATAAACGGAAGAATAAACGACAGCCCGGCTCTTGGAGGTCTCCTTGTTGACCTTGTGAGACTCGGAAAGATCGCACTCGACAGGAAGGAGTTCGGAACGGTCTACCCAGTGAACGCCTTCTACATGAAAAACCCGGGACCGGCGGAAGAAAAGAACATCCCAAGAATCATCGCTTACGAGAAGATGAGAATCTGGGCGGGATTGAAACCGAAGTGGCTGTGAGGGGCTTGAGCCCCTCATTTCTTTTCGTGGAGGTGGTTCTGTGAGAGAGGCCGTTGTGCTGGCTTCCGGAGCTGGAAAAAGACTCAGATCGGTTACCGGAGATGTTCCGAAGGTCTTTTACAGGTTCGACGGTTGTGAGCTCGTAAAATATCCGATGATCTCCCTGATGAAAAACGGTGTTGAAAGATTCGTTCTTGTCGTCTCAGAGGGCTATAGAGATCTCGGAGAGAAGGTTCTGAATGATCTGGGTGTCGAGGGGATTGTCGTTGAGAACAAAAAGGTGGAACTCGGCAACGCGTATTCTTTCTTCCTGAGTGAACCTTACGTGGAGAGCGAAAAATTTTTCCTCTCGTGTGGTGATTCTCTCTTTCCACCTGAGGCACTGAAAAGTGCTTTCAGTGAGGATGAATTCCATATAAAACTCGGTGTGAGTAAGAGAAGTGACCTGATAGACCCTGAAGAGGCGAGTAAAGTATTAGTAAATGAAGATCGGATTGTTAAAATCGGAAAGAGAATCGATGAGTACAACTATTTCGACACGGGTGTTTTTGTGATGACGAAAAAGGTTTACAGCCTCAAGGAGAGTTTTTCATGGACTGAGGAAATTTCTCTGTATCATGTGCTGCAGAAGGCAGTTGACACAGGAATGCTCGTTAAAGTGTTCGATTTTGGAAATGCTCTGTGGACAGAAATAGACTCTCCCGAGGATTTGAATGAAAAGGTTTATGAGTTGATGAAAAAATAAAGGAGGGAGTGGCATGCTGAGAAAATCCACCGATGGGTGGATTTCTTCTCTGACAAACAGGAGATTTTCCTCAAGGATCACAAATCTCATTCTCGAGAAAAACTGGCAGATAACACCCAATCAGATGTCTTTCATCAGCTTTCTTGTTGGTGTTCTCGCGTTTCCGTTTTATCTTCTCAAAGTTCCATGGATCGCAGGAATTCTTGTTCAGGTTTCTTCTGTTCTGGACGGAGTGGATGGGGAGCTCGCACGCGCAAGAAATGTGTCTTCAAACTGGGGAGCTTTTTTCGATACGATGTTGGACAGGTTCGTGGATATACTGGCCGTTCTTGGGCTGTCTCTTTACGGTTACTTGAAAGATGGTCCCTCTCTTTCTTTACTCTTCTGGTCGGTTCTTGCCGTCAGCGGTTCTCTCATGGTGAGTTACCTTCACAGTGTTGGGAAGGTGTTTGGTACCCACCCGGCTCTCGTCGGAAAACTATCCGGTTTTGCTTCCAGGGATGTTAGGTTGTTCGTTGTATTCGTTTTTTCTCTCTTTGGAATGTATCTTCCTGCTCTTGTAGTTATCTCGATCCTGTCGTATGTTTACACTACTGGGAAATTCGTGGAACTTTTGGTGCTCAACAGGTGATTTCGTGTTAGACTCAATTTGAGGTGATGAATGTGCTGGAGCTCATCGATGTGTGGTACGAGGTAGAGGGAAAGGCTATCCTGAAGGGAATAAACGCTCGCTTCGAAAAACAAAGGGTTTACTCCATACTGGGAACCAACGGTGCGGGAAAAAGCACTCTCGCCTATTTGATCATGGGGCTTGAGGGCTACAGACCCACCAGGGGAAAGATACTCCTCGACGGCGAGGACATCACCGATCTTTCCGTAACAGAGAGAGCCAAAAGAGGGATCACTTTGATGTGGCAGGAACCCGCTCGATTCACAGGAATCAAGATCAGAGACTATTTGACTCTCGGTGGAAGAAGGAAAGTATCGAAAGAGGAGCTCGAAAGGGTCCTGGAACTCGTTGGTCTGAACTCAGCACTCTACTTGGAAAGAAACGTCGATGAAAAGCTGAGCGGTGGAGAGAGAAAGAGGGTAGAACTGGCGAGTATTCTTCTTATGAAACCTAGATACACTATCCTCGATGAGCCAGACTCCGGGATAGATATTATGAGCCTTGAGATGATAGAGAAGGTTCTCTCGGAACTCGTGAATGCGGGTGGCTCTGTGATCTTAGTCACTCACAGAGAAGAAATTGCCCTGGAGAGCGACTACGCCTTTCTCATTTGTCACGGCTCCATCTTGAAAGAAGGAAACCCATCTGAGATCGTGCAGTTCTACAAAAACAGCTGTGACAGATGTGATCATCCGAATGAACCATCAGGGGAGATGATCGTATGATCGTAAAAGACTACAGAAAAGAATTCGAAACACTTGCAAAAGCCTACGAAAAGGCAGGGGGAGACGTTTCGAAGTTCCTCGACAGGAGGATAGCCTCCATCATAATAAGCGGTGACAAGGTCATAGGACTCAACGGTGTGGAGGGAGTAGAACTCACTCCCCACAGGATAGAGAACGGTGTTCAGGTGGACATGAGAATAAAAGAAGGTGTGGTGGTGGAGTATCCCGTCCACGTGTGTACGGGGTACCTGGAAAAGAAAGGACTCCAGCGCGTTGTGTTCAATATAAGGCTCGAGAAAAACGCGAAAGCGATCTTTGTGGCACACTGCGTTTTTCCGTGGACCGAAGACTTCACACACGACGCCTTGATGAATGTGGAACTGGAAGAAGGAGCATGGATGGAGTACCATGACGAGCACATGCACAGTGAAACGGGCTCCATAAATCTGATCACCAGATCGATAGCAAGAGTTGGAGAAGGAGCGGTTTACCGAAACACCTTCACTCTCGTGAAAACAAGAATAGGAACGCTGAGGGTCTTCATGGATGCTTCACTTGAGAAAGATGCCGTTGGAGAACTCTACACGAAAGTAAAGGCCATCGAAGACGACGATGTGGAAGTGAAGGAGATCTTGAGGCTGAACGGAATGGGGGCGAGAGGTCTTGCCAAAACGAACGCAGTTGCAATCGACAGAGCGAAAGTTTCTGTGGTGAACGAAGTTTACGGAAACGCGCCGCACACGAGAGGCCACGTGGAGTGTCTTGAAATCGCAAAGGGAGATGGAGTGGATGTGAGAGCTCTTCCCGTGCTGGTTGTAAAGAACGATTCTTCTGAACTAACCCACGAGGCTTCCATAGGAAGGGTGAACGCGAAACAGCTTGAAACACTCATGGCCAAAGGCCTCACAGAAGAAGAAGCGACCGAAATGATCATAAAGGGTATTTTGACATGATGAAGATTTTGTTGTAAAATCCATAAACGGATGGGTGCGTAGCTCAGGGGGAGAGCGCTTCCCTCACGAGGAAGAGGTCGCAGGTTCGAATCCTGCCGCACCCACCAGCAGGCTCCCTCAAGGGAGCCGTTAATTTTTTTAAAGGGAGGGATCGAATTGGACAGACTGGACTTTTCTATAAAGCTTTTGAGAAAGGTAGGACACCTCCTCATGATACACTGGGGGAGGGTAGATAACGTCGAGAAAAAAACCGGTTTCAAGGACATAGTCACAGAGATAGACAGAGAAGCCCAGAGAATGATAGTCGATGAGATAAGAAAATTCTTCCCTGACGAAAACATCATGGCCGAAGAAGGAATATTCGAAAAAGGAGACAGACTCTGGATAATAGACCCGATAGATGGGACGATAAACTTCGTTCACGGCCTTCCGAACTTTTCCATCTCTCTGGCTTACGTTGAAAACGGAGAAGTCAAGATGGGAGTCGTCCATGCCCCTGCTCTCAACGAAACACTCTACGCTGAGGAAGGAAGCGGTGCCTTCTTCAACGGTGAGAGAATCAGAGTGTCTGAGAACGCCAGCCTCGAAGAGTGTGTTGGTTCCACTGGTAGCTACGTGGATTTCACCGGGAAATTCATCGAGAGGATGGAAAAGAGGACCAGAAGGATTCGGATCCTTGGAAGTGCTGCGCTGAACGCCGCTTACGTTGGTGCAGGAAGGGTTGACTTTTTCGTCGCCTGGAGGATAAATCCCTGGGATATAGCAGCCGGTCTGATAATCGTTAAAGAAGCGGGAGGAATGGTCACGGACTTCTCCGGAAAAGAAGCGAACGCTTTCTCGAAGAATTTCATCTTCTCGAACGGGTTGATCCACGATGAAGTCTTGAAAGTTGTTAACGAGGTGGTAGAAGAAATAGGAGGGAAGTGATATGTTCAAACCGAATTATCACTTTTTCCCGATAACAGGCTGGATGAACGACCCGAACGGTTTGATTTTCTGGAAAGGAAAATACCATATGTTCTATCAGTACAACCCCAGAAAACCTGAATGGGGAAACATCTGCTGGGGCCACGCGGTGAGCGACGATCTCGTTCACTGGAAACACCTTCCCGTTGCCCTCTATCCCGACGATGAAACACACGGAGTGTTCTCTGGAAGTGCCGTTGAGAAAGATGGGAAAATGTTTCTCGTGTACACCTACTACCGCGATCCGGCACACAACAAAGGAGAAAAAGAAACCCAGTGTGTAGCCATGAGTGAAAACGGATTGGATTTCGTAAAGTACGATGGAAACCCGGTTATATCTAAACCCCCAGAGGAAGGGACGCACGCCTTCAGAGACCCGAAGGTGAACAGAAGCAACGGTAAGTGGCGAATGGTACTGGGATCTGGTAAAGATGAGAAGATTGGAAGAGTGCTTCTCTATACCTCAGATGACCTTTTTCACTGGAAGTACGAGGGTGTGATCTTTGAAGATGGAACCACAAAAGAAATAGAGTGTCCCGATCTTGTGAGAATTGGAGAGAAAGATATCCTCATATACTCGATAACGAGTACAAACAGCGTTCTGTTTTCCATGGGAGAGTTAAAGGAAGGAAAACTGAATGTCGAAAAGCGGGGGCTTCTCGATCACGGAACGGACTTCTACGCTGCTCAAACCTTCTTTGGAACAGACAGAGTTGTAGTTATCGGATGGCTTCAAAGCTGGTTGAGAACAGGGCTTTACCCGACAAAACGAGAAGGATGGAACGGTGTTATGAGTCTTCCAAGAGAGCTGTATGTAGAAAACAACGAGTTGAAGGTGAAACCGGTAGATGAACTCTTGGCTCTCAGAAAGAGGAAGGTTTTCGAAACGGCAAAGTCCGGAACATTTTCGCTGGATGTCGGGGATAACAGTTATGAAATTGTGTGTGAATTCGGCGGAGAAATCGAACTTCGAATGGGAAATGAATCTGAAGAAGTGGTGATAACAAAGAGTCGAGACGAATTAATCGTGGATACAACGAGATCTGGTGTTTCAGGTGGAGAAGTTAGAAAGGCGACAGTCGAAGATGAAGCTACAAATAGAATACGAGCTTTCTTGGATTCATGCTCTGTAGAAATTTTCTTCAACGACTCCATAGCTTTTTCCTTTAGGATCCATCCAGAGAAAGTTTACAACGTTCTTACTGTCAAATCGAACCAAGTGAAATTCGAAGTCTTTGAACTCGAGAACATATGGTTATGATGTTAGACAACACTTTGAAAGCAAAGTCTATCTTTGTTTTATGCATACAAACCAGGTTAGTTCCAATCATTCACAAAGTGGGTGATGTGTGTACTTGGCATTGGAAGAACGATACAGAGTATGCAATTACCGGTAACGAAAAATTTCATGCGCCTTTCTGGTACCGGAAGCTATGCGTTAAAAAGGGAATAATGGATGATATGAAGAGACAATATGAAGAGAATTTGTGGTAATCGATGACGTGTAAGTGCTTTGAATTCGAGAAATTAGTAGTTAACTTCTAACACACTGAGGAATACCTTCTTTCATCTATTTGTGAAACATGGAACTAATCGATTTTCACCAAAAACACCTCAAAATGCCCCGACGTAGGTTGATATAATTTATCTTCTGTTTTTTGCTTGTGTTCTTTTCTTGTTTGACTATGCAATTATTCCATTTTTCCAAACAGTACTTGAAGGTGCTCTCTTGTGTGTTAGAATGGTTTATGGAAAGGGAGGATATGGAAGGTCAAAAAACATCTTGCTTTCAGAGTGTGTTTGTGGTATAATTTCTCTTGAACTCAACGGGTTTCAATAATTCCTTAGAGGTATGGAAACCGGAATACGTTATGTCTAGTACCGACGCTATACCGCGTTTCAATAATTCCTTAGAGGTATGGAAACAATATTTCTCACCTTCCTTTTCAACAACCGATATGTCGTTTCAATAATTCCTTAGAGGTATGGAAACCTCGAGCTGTTCTGATACCACTTCTTTCTTATCTCTCGTTTCAATAATTCCTTAGAGGTATGGAAACCTACTTCGCAGCCGTGTATGGTAGAAAGCCGCAGCGGTTTCAATAATTCCTTAGAGGTATGGAAACATTCCGACGCCGGAGACATACCAATCGTGGTACATCGTTTCAATACATCCTTAGAAGCACAAAAAAACTTCTTCTTTTCCGAAATCGTTGTTTCTGTTAGCATTTCATATTCAATGAAGCTCCATAAAAAAACAAAAAGGCAGGGAAACCCCCTGCCTTCGTTTTTGCTGTTGATATCTCAACTTATCCTTGCTCTTTCGAAGCTTTCCATTGCGAGGATGAGCCCTACCAGCATCAAGATCGAGAGAATTCCCCAATCGAGGCCGAAGGAGAACTTCATCACTTTTTCTCCCACTAAGTACCCTCTCGAGGCGTCCACCGCGTAGGTGAGGGGATTTATGTAGGCAAGAGCCTTCATCCAGTTTGGCATGGAATCGATGGGATACATTGCACCGCTCAGAAAGACCAGAGGCATCATCAGAGCCATCATGATCATCTGGAATCCCTCAGTGCTTTCCATCTTCAAAGCAAGCGCAATACCAAAGCTTGCAATGGTAACTGACATGAGAAATCCAACGGCAAGAGCGGGAAGTAGTCCGGATATTTTCAGACTTTCTGCGAGGAAGTAGTTGAAGACGAGAATTATAAGTCCCTGTAAAACGGTAACGATCGCATCTCCAACGATTCTACCTGTGATGCTGAGTCTTCGTGAAGAGGGAGCCACCAGAACCTCTTTGAAGAAGCCAAACTGTTTGTCCCAGATCAAACTCACACCGCTGATAAAACTCATGTTGAAAACTGTCATGGCGAAGATACCAGGTGCAAGGTAAGTCAGGTAATCCACTCCACCAAACATCATTTTCGCCCAGGGATTATCGAAAACTTTGCTCCATCCCAGTCCGAAGAAGATGATCCATATCAGAGGGTTTATTATCATTCCAATGACTCTCGAGCGTGACCTCAAGAATCTCATGAACTGCCTGTAGATCATCGTCACAAAGGCTGCCATGCTATTACCTCCTCATCCTCATTCTCATTCTTGCCATGGTTTTGAAAGAGTTTTCTGGGCCTTCTTCTCTGAGCTCTCTTCCCGTGAGATGGAGGAAAACGTCGTTGAGCGTGGGTTTGTGGTAGGTGATTTCTTCTATTTTCAAACCCTTCTGCTGTGCCAGCTCAAAGATCTTCGGTATCGCCCTTCCAGAATCTTCCACGTTCAGCTCCAGCCTTCCATCGGGGAGTTTTTTACACGACTCTATGAATTCGCCTTCGAGACATTCAACGGCTTCAGAGAATCTCACGTAGATAATCTCTTTTCCAACCATTCGCTTCAACTCGGTTGGAGTTCCGAGTGCTATGATTTTCCCGTGATCTATGATCGCCACTCTGTCAGCAAGCTGTTCTGCCTCGTCCATGTAATGGGTGGTGAGAAAGATTGTCATGTTGTGTTCTTTTTTCATTTTCGAGATGTATTCCCACATATGCGCTCTTGTGTGTGGATCGAGACCAATGGTGGGTTCGTCAAGAAAGAGAACCTCCGGTTCATGTATTAAGGAGCGAGCTATTTCGAGTCTTCTTGCCATGCCACCACTGAACGTTTTGACCGGTTTGTCTTTGAACTCCAGAAGTTCCACGAACTCGAGAAGTTCAAGGATTCTCTTTTTGAGTTTTTCTCCACCGTAGCCGTATATTTTTCCGTGTATGTACATGTTTTCATACGCGGTGAGCTCTCTGTCCAGTGATTGATCCTGAAAGACTATACCGATTTTTCTTCTAACTTCTCGAGGTTCTTTCAGCACGTCATGACCGGCAACCCATGCCTTTCCACTCGTCGGTTTTAGAAGCGTGGTGAGCATGTGAATGGTGGTGGTTTTTCCCGCTCCGTTTGGGCCAAGAAAAGCGAAAACTTCTCCTTTCTTCACTGAAAAGCTGACTCCTTTGACCGCTTCGAAATCTCCGAACTTTTTCACCAGATTTTCCACGACGATAATGTCTTCCATCTCTGACACCTCCATAGAGTCAAAAGATATATCGATAGATATATCCTCTGGGATTATAAAATAATATGCATGGATATGTCAATCGGTTTGAACCTGAAGACGGAGAAAAGGATCTATTAACTTGGAGGGGGAAAACATGGAGAGAGTACGGGATTTTTTCGTTCTTCTCTTTTGCGTTTTACTTTTCACTTACGAATTCCTTGCTTTGAACGTGAGAATAATGTTCAGATCCGTAAAGAAGAAAAAAAGCCGGGAGACAACCCCCGGCTTCAAATTCCCAGTTCTTTGAAAATCTTCTCCACAAGTTCTATTCCAACTCTATTCTGAGCTTCATCTGTAGAGGCACCTATGTGGGGTGTGGCGACGACGTTGTCCAGACTCAGAAGTTTCTTTCTGATTTCATCAGTTGGTGGTTCCACTTCGAAGACGTCGAGCCCTGCAGCGTAAACTTTTCCACTCACAAGGGCTTCGTACAGGGCTTCTTCATCGATTGTTCCCCCACGAGCTGTGTTTACTATGATGACACCGTCTTTCATCTTCGCGATACTCTCTCTGTTTATGATATGCCTGGTTGATTCTGTGAGAGGCACATGCAGAGAAATGAAGTCGCTTTCTTTGAAAAGAGTGTCCAGATCCACGTATTCAATGGGTAGATCCGTTTCGGGTTTTGCGGGATCGTAAGCGATGATTTTCATTCCAAAGGCAAGGGCTCTTTTTGCCACTTCCTGTCCGATGTTTCCAAATCCAATGAGTCCCAGTGTTTTTCCAAGAAGTTCCTTTCCATTGAGTGCTTTCTTTTCCCATTTTCCTTCTTTGAGAGATATGGTGGCTCTTGCTATGTGGCGAGCGCAGGCGAGCATCAAGCCCATCGCAAGTTCTGCCACGGATGGAGCGCTGGCACCTGGAGTGTTGAGCACTTTTATTCCTTTTTCCTTGGCTTTTTGAACATCTATGTTGTCCAGCCCGATACCTGCCCTTGCGATGATCTTCAGATTTTTCCCGGCCTCTATGATGTCGGCTGTGACTTTAGTGGCGCTTCTGACGACAAGAACATCGACTTCCGGTATGATCTTCATCAATTCGTCTTTTTCCAGGTGTTCCGATGTGACTTCGAGTTCATCTTTGCTCATAAGAAGCTGCGTTGCCTCTTTATCGAGAGGATCGTTCACGTGCACTCTGTATCTCGCCATCTCCATCACTCCCCAATGAATTCTTTAGCGAAGACAGCTTCGGCTGCCTTAACACCGGCTCCGAGTTCGAACTCATAACCGAGTTCTTTCAAGGTGAATTCAAGAGCGGAAATGGCAGTTATGGTGTCGAAGGGTGACATGTAACCAAGGTGTGCTATCCTGAATATCTTTCCTTTGAGTTTCCCCTGTCCGCCGGCAATGCTCACACCGTACTTGTCTCTCATGATCTTGGGAATCTGTTTTCCATCGATGCCCTCAGGCACTTTCACAGCTGTTACAACGTTCCCAGGTCTTTTCGAAAGGAGTTCCAGTCCAAGTGCTTTTATCGCCGCTCTTGTCGCGTCTCCAAGTATTCTGTGCCTTTCCCACACGTTCTCTATGCCTTCTTCTTTTATCATCTGAAGAGCCTTTCTCAACATGTATATCATGTTTACTGCGGGGGTGTAAGGATTGTCGGGATAAGATTTTCTGTAGGCCCTCAGATCAAAGTAGTACCTTGGAGATCTGGATTTTTCCACGAGCTCCCACGCTTTGTCGTTGAGAGAGATGAGCGCCAGTCCTGGAGGTAACATCAAACCCTTCTGTGAACCTGTGACAACGACGTCCACACCCCATTCATCCATCTTCAGTGGTTCTGCTCCAAGAGCGCTGACAGCGTCTGTTACAAGAACAACGTCTTTTTCCTTCGTGACTCTGGCAATTCCTTCGAGGTCTATGACTGTACCCGTTGATGTCTCACTGTAGGTGGTGAAAATGACCTTCGCATCTGGGTTTTTGTTGAGAGCCTCTTCGATCTGTTCAGGTGTGACCGCGTCTCCCCATTCGAGGGCGATTTCTACGATATCAGCACCGTAGGCTTGACAGAGCTCTTTCCATCTTTCACCGAACTTTCCAGCCACAACCACGATCACCTTGTCTCCGGGACTCACAAGATTTACCACCGCTGCTTCCATGGCTCCAGTTCCCGTGGAAGCAAAGGCGTACACGTTGTTTTTTGTCTGAAAGACGTACTTTGCGCTTTCGAGGGTCTCTTCCATTATGGAAACAAACTGAGGTGTCCTGTGGTGTATTGTTTCCTTCGCTCCTTCTGTTAAAATATCGTTTGGGACTGGTGTTGGTCCAGGTGCCATTATGTAGTGTTTCTTAAGAAACTTTCCCATGGAACTCCCCCTTTCCAGGATGATGGTGCTTGTTATTTTTTTAACTAATTATACTACCAGAATTTTTACAGACGGATGAAGCATATTTATCAAAAGGAACAAGAAACCAAAAAAATCTGTTTGCTATAATCTTGAGAGGTGTTGGGAATATTATACAATGGCCATCGATGGTGTAAACACAAATTTCAACAGGGAGGGGAAAGGCATGGTTAATCCAATCATAAAAGAAGCGAAGGAAAAGATGAAGAGAACACTGGAAAAAATTGAGGATGAACTGAGAAAGATGAGAACAGGGAAGCCCTCTCCAGCCATTCTTGAGGAGATCAAGGTAGATTACTATGGTGTTCCAACTCCTGTGAATCAGCTCGCCACGATCTCTGTTTCTGAAGAAAGAACCCTCGTTATAAAACCCTGGGATAAAAGTGTTCTTTCCCTCATAGAAAAAGCAATAAACGCGTCCGATCTTGGTTTAAACCCCATAAACGATGGAAACGTGATCAGGCTTGTCTTTCCTTCTCCAACCACCGAGCAGAGGGAAAAGTGGGTTAAAAAGGCTAAGGAGATCGTCGAGGAAGGGAAGATCGCCATCAGAAACATCAGAAGAGAGATTCTGAAGAAGATAAAAGAAGATCAGAAAGAGGGTCTCATTCCAGAAGATGATGCCAAAAGGCTGGAAAACGAAATACAGAAGCTAACAGACGAGTTCATCGAAAAGCTGGACGAGGTGTTCGAAATCAAAAAAGAGGAGATCATGGAATTTTGAGGATACCACAGCACGTTGCGATCATAATGGATGGAAACGGCAGATGGGCGAAAAAGCGAGGTCTTCCTAGAATAAAAGGGCACCAGCGAGGTGCAGAGGTGCTCCACAACACCGTGAAATGGTCTTTAGAACTGGGGATAAAGTATCTCACAGCTTTTTCCTTCTCCACAGAGAACTGGAAAAGACCGAAGGAAGAAGTGGAGTTTCTCATGGATCTTTTCGTTCAGATGATAGACCGTGAGATGGAACTCCTCAGAAAAGAAAGAGTCAGAGTCAGAATCCTTGGAAGAAAAGAAGGTCTTTCGGAGAAAGTGCTTAAGAAGTGGCAGGAAGTGGAGGAAAAACTAAAGAATTCGACCGGATGACGCTCATTATCGCGTTCAACTACGGAGGTAGAAGGGAGATCCTCGACGCGGTAGAATCTATTTTAAAGGATGTGTCTCGGGGGAAGAAATTAGAGCTCACTGAGGAGACCTTTCGTCAGTATCTGTATCTACCAGACGTTCCAGATCCGGATTTGATAATAAGAACCTCAGGTGAGATGAGACTCAGTAATTTCCTTCTCTGGCAGTCCGCGTATTCCGAGCTTTATTTCTTCAAAAAACTGTGGCCAGATTTCACGAAGAGGGATTTTCTGAGGGCTATAGAGAGTTATTCAAAAAGGGAAAGACGATTCGGAGGTTTGAGCAATGGATGATTTGAAAACCAGAGTCATAACCGCGAGTGTCGTAGCACCTTTCGTTGTTCTGTGCTTCGTGAGTTACGAGAGTTTGATAGGACTCGTTTCTGCAATCGTCATTCTGGCTGGCTATGAACTCATCACACTTGAAATGAAAGAACGTGATGCACGATTTTTCTATGTGATACTCCTCGCTCTGTATCCCGTTCTCTACGGTCTTGTTTTTGAGGAACCCACGCAGCCGCTGTCGATCCTCTTCATAACTGGAGTGGTTTTCTCTCTGATAACTGACAAAGCTCCTTCGCAGGTGTTCAAGACAGTCGCTGCTTTTTCGATCGCTCTCATTTACGTTACCTTCTTCCTCAGTTTCTTTCTTCCGATTTATCGGGATTTTGGTGCCGCGAACGCTCTTCTCGTTCTCACCTCCACCTGGGTGTTCGATTCCTTTGCATACTTCACGGGTTTGAAATTTGGAAGAACGAGGATCTCTCCTCGATACAGTCCAAGAAAGAGCCTTGAGGGAGTGATAGGAGGATTCCTGGGTGTTGTCATCTACACCTTTTTGTATCGACTCGTTGTGAACGATCTGCTCTCTGTGAACGTGATAGGTTTCGGAACGTTCCTTCCTTTCGCCGCAACGGTCGCGGTTATGGACACCTTCGGTGATATTTTTGAATCGGCCCTGAAGAGACACTACGGTGTTAAGGATTCAGGAAAAACCCTTCCGGGTCACGGAGGGATGCTCGACAGAATAGATGGACTGCTCTTTGTTGCTCCTGTCAGCTACATCGTGTTCAAAATCTTAGAAGGAGTGGTGCGATGAGATACATGACTTCCGAAGAGATCAGAGAAGCTTTTTTGAAATTCTTCGAAAAAAAGGGGCACAAGATACTACCGAGTGCTTCTCTCATACCGGACGATCCTCAGCTTCTCTTCACCGTGGCCGGTATGGTCCCTTTCAAGCCCATTTTCTGGGGCAAAGTCGAGCCCGTTTACACGAGGGTGGCTACCTGTCAGAAGTGTTTGAGAACCGTTGATATAGAGAATGTGGGAAAGACTCCAAGGCACCATACGTTCTTTGAAATGCTCGGTAATTTCTCCTTTGGAGACTACTTCAAAGAAGAAGCCATAGAGTGGGCCTGGGAGTTCCTCACCCAGGTGCTTGGGGTTCCTGAAGAAAAACTGTGGGTCTCCGTTTACGAGGAAGACGAAGAGGCATTCAGAATCTGGAACGAAAAGATAGGTCTTCCCGAGAAGAAAATTTTGAGAATGGGAAAAGAAGACAATTTCTGGGGGCCGGCTGGGCCAACGGGGCCGTGCGGTCCCGACACGGAGATCTTTTACGATACAGGGTACTCGAAAGGCTGTCCTGAGGGCGAGGAATGTACTCCTGCCAATTCTGAAGGGCGATTCGTGGAGATATGGAACCTTGTTTTCACCGAGTATTACCAGGACGAAGAAGGAAAGCTCCATCCTCTTCCAAGAAAGAACATAGATACGGGAGCTGGTCTTGAAAGGTTCTGTGCGATGATGCAGGGAGTTTACAGTAATTTCGACACGGATCTGTTCCAGCCGATAATAAACCGCATAGAGGAATTGACGGGTGTTGGCTACAAAACAGATGAAGAAAAAGATGTTTCCATCAGGGTCATAGCCGATCACATAAGGGCCATCACCTTCTTGATCAGTGAAGGTGTTTTCCCTTCCAACGAGGGAAGAGGGTACGTTCTCAGAAGAATCATAAGGCGTGCGATGAGGCATGGAATACTCCTCGGTATGAGTGAACCGTTCCTCTACAGGATCGTTGATGCCGTGGTGGAGAAGATGGGAAAAGTTTACCCGGAGATCGTTCGTGGTGAAGGTATGGTGAAAGAAGTTCTTTCCGCGGAAGAAAACAGATTTCTAAAGACTCTCGAGCAGGGAATGAAAGTCTTTGACGAGATCGTCGAGAAGAAGGGAAAAATAGATTCCGAAGACGCGTTCAGACTCTACGATACATACGGACTTCCACTGGAGCTCACCCTTGAAATCGCAAAGGAGAAAGGTGTGGAAGTCGATGTGCAAGAGTTCAACAAATACATGGAAGAACAACAGCGAAAGTCAAGAGCTGCTATGGGCGATGTGGAATTTGCCAGAAGGTACGAGTACCTTGAAAAACTCCCCAAAGATTTCCGAATCGAATTCACTGGGTACGAAAAACTCGAAGATGAGGGCGAGGTCGTTCTCATAGCCAGGGACGACGAAACGGTGGAAGAAGCGTCAGAAGGCACAGTTGAGGTGGTTTTTTCAAGAACTCCGTTCTACGCGGAGAAGGGTGGGCAGGTATCCGACACGGGGATGGTGGAATGGAGAGATGGAAAAGCACTTGTGGAATACGTCTTTGAAGCTTCAGAAGGTGTGATCGTCCAAAGAATAAAGATACTGGATGGTACTCTAAGAAGAGGCCAGAAAGTGGTTCTCAGAGTGGATAAGAAGAGAAGAGAGTCTACAATGAGAAATCACACGGCAACTCATCTGCTTCACGCGGCTTTGAAAAAGGTTCTGGGAGACCACGTGAGGCAGGCTGGGTCCTTAGTTGCACCTGACAGATTGAGATTCGATTTCACACATTTCAAAGGTCTTTCGAGCTCAGAAATAGAACAGGTGGAGGATCTGGTGAACGAATGGATCATGGAAGCGATTCCGGTCGAGGTGAGATACACGAGCTACGAAGAAGCGGTAAAGTCCGGAGTTGTTGCGCTTTTCACGGAAAAATACGGAGATGTGGTCAGGGTCGTCGAGGTTCCCGGTGTGAGTAAAGAACTCTGTGGCGGAACGCATGTGAAAAACACAGGGCAGATAGGTTTGTTCAAGATCATCTCGGAGGAATCCGTTTCGTCAGGTGTGCGAAGAATCGAAGCGGTCACCGGCTTCAGCGCTCTGGAACTTCTGAGAAACCAGAAGAAACTGATCGATCAGCTGAAAGAAATCCTCGGGGCAAGGGAAGACGAGCTCACGGACAGGGTCCTGAGCTTGAGAGAGAAGGTGAAGGAACTCGAAAAGAAACTCTCTCAGGGAAGGATTTCCGAAAAAATGATAACCATGAAACAGCTGGAGGATGGTGTAAAGGTCTTTCACGGTGTCTTCGAAGGTGTCGAGGCAAAACACCTCGGAGGAATAGCAGATAACGTTTTGAAAAAGGAAGGGGAAGGCATTGTTATTCTCTTCAGTAAGTTCGAAAACAAGGTTTTCCTCGTCGTGAAGGTTTCTGAGAATCTTCTTGACAGGTACGATGCCTCCTCTATAGCACGAAACATAGCGAAGGAACTCGGTGGAAGCGGAGGAGGCCGAAAGAATTTTGCCCAGGCGGGTGGAAGACATCCGGAGAGGATAAAAGATGTTCTGGAACGTCTCGAAGAGTTTCTGAGGTGAAACTCTGTGGAACTGGTCGTTGATGCTCGTGAACTCAAAGAGTGGGTTTATCTGCTCGATAAACTGGTTGGAACGACCGAACCAACTGCGAGATTCCTCAGTTTCTTTTACAGAGATGGACTCTGGGTGAGTGCGAGTGACAACTGCGCCAAAGTGGAGATATTTCTGGGGGAGATACCTCGATTCGAAGACAGCAGGATCGTTTCATTGGATCTGGTGAAGTATTTTTTGAGTGACGTTAAGGTCAGTGATGTTCGAATCACCGTCCTTCAGGAACGGCTCGTTCTGAAAGCGGGAAATGAAGTTCTGGACGTTCGGTGCAAAACGGGAGAAATTCCTCCAGGAGATGGCGAAGAGGAATTTCTCTGCACCCTTACCAAGCGTGAATTCGAAGGAGCGTTGAATTTTGCCAGCTCCAATCTTGACGAAGGAGAATTCCTGATTCTTCTTTTTGAAGAAAAGGATGTTTTGATGTTTGGAGCGTCAGCGGGCATTATGACCCTTGCACAGATTTCTACTATTCCAAAGAAGCCCTTTTCTACGAAAATTCCATACGTCACGGTGAGGCACATTTTCAAGGCTCTTCAAAGGCTGGATGTTCAGACTCTGGACTTCTATGAGAAATCTGGAAAACTCGTGGTGAAGTACCCTCACTTCGTGATGGAAGTCTGCGGTGACGAAGTGGGCGAAGAGGAGATCAAAAAACTGAGGGCTTTGCTGAAAGAAAAGACCGCAGAACGAATAGATGCAAGGAGACAGGTTCTCGCAAAGCTTGTGAGAAAAGCCGCAGTGCTTTCAAGAGGAGACTACGCTACGATCTCAAGAAGGGGAGAAAGCCTGAAGGTTCAGGTGAAGCGAAAGAATCTCAGCTACACTGCAGAACTCTTCGTGGAATCTGGAAGAGATTTTGTTGTGGTGTTTCCTTCGAAGAAACTGAGAAGTGCCCTCGCACGGATGGACACCGAAAGGATATTTCTTGAGATCACAGAAAGGTTCCTGAAGATCTCCAATTTTTCAGGAACCAGAGTTATCTACCTTGAACTTGAGGAGTTCTTCTAATTCCTCCTCGGAGAAAACGTATTTTGTGTTGCACCACTTACAGACGACCTCTCCTTTCCCTTCTTTTCGCATGTCCTCCAGTTCTTTTTTGTCCAGAACGAGAAGGGCGTTTTTGGCTTTTTCCCTGTTGCAATCACATTTGTACCTTATTTCCGCTGTTTCGACGAATCCTACCTTCTCACCGAATATTCTTTCCAGAACGTCCAGAGGTTCTGCTTTTTGGAAAAGCTCGGTTATGTACGGAAGATTCTTTATGTTCCTTTCGATCAATTCCACCTTCTCCTGTTCAAGGGTGCGATCGATGATTTGAACGGCGAATCCTCCCGCGATCTTCACACCGCCTGAGTCCACAAGAACACCGATGGAAAAAGCGGATGGTATCTGTTCAGAAACCGCGAAATAATAAGCCAGATCTTCGGCGATCTCACCGCTCACCAAAGGTAACTGAGAGACAAAGGGGGTTTTCAACCCAAGATCTCTTACTACCCTGAGAACACCCTGACCGATAGCACCGGCAACATCAAACTTTCCCTTTTCATTTAAGGGCAGTTCCACCTTGGGATTTGCCACATATCCCCTGACAGTGAATTCACTGGTCGACTGTGCAACGACTCTCCTTATCGGTCCGTTTCCCTCTATGTCCAGCGTCCACCTTTCTTTTTCGGCGAGCCATGGTGTCACAAGAGCTGCACCGATGAGGGCTCTTCCCAGAACCACCGTGGCGAGGTATGAAAGGCTGTGCCTGTTTCGAGCCTCTTCCACCACTTCTCTCATTCGAACGATCGAAAATCTCACCTTGTGATCGAACATCGTGCCGTAATAAATCATGGTATCCTCTCCCATTCTCTGGCGATGATTCTCGCCAGTTCCAGATCTTCTTTAAACGTCACTTTGAAACACAGAGGATCTCCTTCGACCAAAGCTATTTTCACTCCGAGCTTTTGAACGGGTTCCGTGTCGTCTGCCCATTCGCCACCGTTTTCATGGGCCTTTTTCAAAATCTCGTAAGAAAAAGCCTGCGGTGTAAGAATTCTGTACACTCCTTTTCTTGGGATGTATTCCATTCTGTCGTTCTCAACTCTTACGAGCGCATCGGAATTCTTCAACGCGAGGGTTGCCGCTCCCGTTTCGCGGGCTCTTCTGAGAACCTCAGACACGTGTTTCTTTCTCAGAAACGGTCGTGCTGAGTCGTGTACGAGAACGTAAGAGGGAGAGAACTTTTCAAGAAATTCGAGGGCGCTTCTCACACTCTGGCTTCGTGTATCTCCACCCTCGACAATTCCGAGTACTTTTTCGTGGAACACTCTTTTCTCTACAACTTCGAACCACTCTCTTCGTGTCACTATTACAACACCATCTATCGCTTCACTTTTCAAAAACGTGGAAAGCGGATACTCGAAAAGCATCCTTCCCTCTATCTCGAGGAACTGTTTTGGAACGTTTTCAGACATTCTTTCACCTTTTCCCGCTGCAAGGAGAATCGCTACGTTCATGCGTTTTCTGTCTCCTTCTTCTTGCTTTTTTGATACTGATGGAAGTAGTTGAGCTTCAGGGTGGAGAGAACTCCCTCCATTTCTCGGCGAACTTCCTCATCCACGAGGTCCTTTATCCTGTTGAATATCGCGTCGAGCGTGTCTATTCCAAGTCGTGCTTCTTCGAGATCTTGATAGAAATCTCCGTATTCGTCTTCTGTGAGGCCGAGCCGTGCCCAGCATCGAGCACTTATGGTGCTGAAGAAGAGGAGTATGAGATCCTTCATGGAGAGTTTTTCTTTCTTTTCCTCCACGGATCGTCACCTCCTCTCTATCTTCAGACCGTATTCGTCCGCGTCGACCAGAACCCTGTCTCCCTCTTTTATCTCTCCCTCCAGTATTTTATCCGCTATCATCGACTCGAGTTCGAGTTCTATGATTCTTCGGAGTGGTCTTGCGCCGAGAGACGGCACGTAACCCGCCTCTGCCAGGTAATCTTTCGCCCTTTCTGTGAGCTCGATGGAGATGTTCTTCTCTTTCAGTATTTCCTGGAGCTGTCTCACCATGATTTCCACTATCTTCTTCACCTCTTCCATCGTGAGCGGTTTGAAGTAAACTATGGCGTCTATTCTGTTCAGGAACTCGGGTTTGAAGGTGTTTCGAAGTTCTCTTTCTATCTCAATTCTCACACCGTTTTCCGACATTTCGAGGATCTTCTCGCTTCCTATGTTGCTCGTCATGATGATGATGGTGTTTCTGAAGTCCACAGTGTTTCCTTTTCCATCGGTCAATCGCCCGTCTTCGAACACCTGAAGCAGGATGTTGAATACGTCTGGATGTGCCTTTTCTATCTCATCGAGGAGAATCACACTGTAGGGCCTTTTTCTCACAGCCTCGGTGAGCTGTCCTCCCTCTTCGTAACCCACGTAACCCGGAGGTGCCCCTATGAGTCTGGCAACGGAGTGTTTCTCCATGTACTCACTCATGTCGAGCCTGATCATGGCGTCTTCACTGCCGAAGAGCACATCTGCGAGAGTTCTGGCGAGTTCTGTCTTTCCCACGCCCGTTGGTCCGAGGAACAGAAAGACACCGATGGGCCTTCTCGGATTTTTGATACCAACCCTTGCGCGTCTTATGGTCCGCGCCACTATCTTCACGGCTTCCTCCTGATTCACCAGGCGCTGGTGTATGAATTCTTCGAGTTTCAGGAGTTTCTCTCTTTCGGATTCCATGATTCGAGACACGGGAATGCCGGTCCACTGTTCCACGATCCTTGCCACAACGTTCTCATCGACAACCGGTTCCACCTTTTCTTGTTTTTCCTTTTTCTTCGTATTCGTTTTTCAATCTCTGGAGTTCGACCTTCAGCTTTGCCGCTTCTTCGTATTCTCCCTTCACAACGGCGTCGTTTATTTTTTCTTCAAGGTTTTTGATCTCTTCTTCGAGTTTCAGGAGTTCTTCTGAAGGGTACGAGGATTCAAGGCGAACATAAGCGGCCGCTTCGTCTATCAGATCAACGGCCTTGTCCGGGAGGAATCTGTTTGTTATGTATCGCGCGGAGAGTTTCGCCGCAGTCTCCAGAGCGTCATCCGTTATCTTCACGTGATGATGTTCTTCAAAGACCTTTCTTAACCCTTTCAATATTTCAATCGTCTGCTCGACCGTCGGCTCTTCCACTATGACCGGCTGGAATCTTCTCTCAAGCGCCCTGTCTTTTTCTATGTATTTTCTGTACTCCTCAACGGTGGTTGCTCCTATTATCTGAATCTCTCCCGTTGTGAGTTCTGGTTTCATTATGTTCGCGGCATCGAGAGCACCTTCGGCTGCTCCCGCTCCTACCACCGTGTGAACCTCGTCGATGAAGAGTATTACTTCTCCTTTTTTTCTCTTCAATTCATCGAGGAGGCGTTTCAGTCTTTCTTCAAAATCTCCTCTGAAACGGGTCCCTGCCACCAGTCTGCCCATGTCGAGTTTTAAGACTCTGACGTTTCTCAAAAACAGAGGAACTTTCCCTTCAACTATTCTCTGGGCGAGCCCCTCGACGACAGCTGTCTTTCCCACTCCCGGGTCTCCTATGAGGACCGGGTTGTTCTTTGTTCTTCTGGACAGTATCTGTATCACCCTTCTGATTTCCTTTTCACGATCTACTACAGGCATGAGCTTTTTTTCGCGGGCTAGCTGTGTGAGATCCATTGTGAAGCGAGCGAGCGCTTCCACGTTCTCTGCCTCATCTGTTTTACCCGTTGATCTGATCTTCCTTATTGCTTCATAGACTCTCTCAGGTGTCACACCATATCTCGAGAGAATTCGGAACGCCGTGGAATCGGGTGACAGGACCATTCCCAAAATAAGGTGCTCGGTTCCTATTTTTGAATCTCCCATTCTTCTCGCTTCTTCTCGCGCTTTTTCAATGACGTGCCTCGCGTCCGGAGTTATGAAAATCTGAGAAACAGATGCTCCTTCAGGAACTCTAACTCCGTATTTCCCAATGAACACCTCCACCTCATCTTTGAGCCTGTTTATGTCCACGTTCAGCTCCTTCAGAAGCTCCACACCAACGTTGTTTCCTTCTTCCAATATCGCAAGCAGTATGTGCTCACTGGAAAGCTGATTTTGTCTGTATCGGGTCATTATATCCTGAATGCTCATCATCACTTTCTGCGCCTTTTCCGTGTACTCTTCCAGATTGAACATGTAGCATCACCTCCCAGAAAAATCTTACCACGTGGTGTGTTAATATTTCTAATAAAGACACTGGAAGGAGATGATTATGAAGAGGAATCTACTCTTAGCTCTGATCATAGGCCTCGGTGCCACGGCTCTCATGGTTTCCTTTTGGGGCAGCGGTGATGCGTGGAAGGAGTTGAAGAACGTAGAACCACTCTTCTTGATGGTTCTTTCACTGAACTTTTCAGGTATTGTTTTAGTGGACGCCTTCAGAACCAAGATACTTCTGAAAGATGTTCCTTTCGGAACCTGTGTGGCCAACTCTCTTTGGGGATTCTATGTGGGGGCAGTAACACCTTTCGCTGCGGGAGGGCAGCCTTTCCAGATCTATCATCTCACAAAGGCTGGAATTCCCTTTGAAAAATCGGCATCTGCGATAGCGGTGAGGTTTTTCTCTTCTTTCTCATTTTCCGTCATCTCCGGTTTTGCCTTCTTCATGGTCTATTTTGATACCTTCGAAGAACTCGGTATCCTCGGTGACTTTTTCTTTGCAGGAATAGTTCTGGCTTTGCTTTTCTACGTTTTCATAATCCTCCTGTCCTTCAGTAAGGGTTTTCTGCGAAGATTCTTCATGTCACGACTTGTTTTGAAGATCTTCACGTTTTTCTCCAGAAAATCTGAAGACGATTTAAAAAGACTCGTGGAGGAAAGAATACTTGGATACGTTTCGGCCACCAGGGAGTTCTGGAAAGCTTCCAAACTGAAGTTTTTAGCGGTAGCGATTCTGTCGGGTTTGATGGTCGTGCTAATACACACGAGTACTTATTTTGCGATGAAAGCTGTCAATCGTAATGTGAATGTTTCTCTGTTCCAGGTGGTCAGTATCCAGCTTGCTCTCAGCCTGATTGTGTATTTTGCTCCTACACCCGGTGCTAGCGGTGCAACGGAACTGGCTTACTACGTTGTATACTCGAACATAATCGAAAAGACTGATGCGATGGTATCCATGCTCGTCTGGAGATTCTTCAATTATTATCTGTTCATAATTCTGGGGATCCTTCTTGGACTGGGGAGGTTAACAAAAAACCGGAGGAAAGATCCTCCGGCTGATTTTGTGGTGCCGAGGGCGGGACTTGAACCCGCACGGGCCGAAGCCCACATGGCCCTCAACCATGCGTGTCTGCCAGTTCCACCACCTCGGCAACTCCGACATATATAATAGCACAGGTTTTCACCCTTTTCAAGTATCCTCATCGGAAATTTTTCTGTTAAATGTTGAACGGCATCGAACTGGATGGTTGACATAGTCAGATGCTTGTAGTATCATAATTAAACGGAATGGGTGCGTAGCTCAGTGGGAGAGCGCTTCCTTGACGAGGAAGAGGTCGCAGGTTCAATCCCTGCCGCACCCACCACAGAGGAGCCTTCAGGCTCCTCTTTTCTTTTTCAGAACGAAGAATATATGACCGGCCTTCCAGATGATGTTTCTGTCCTTTGAAAGTTCCCGTTCCAGCTGGAAGATGGTTTCTTTCCTTTCACTGATCTGTTCGTCCGAGTATTCCATCACACCGATTCCGCGGATATCTACCGTCTCAAATCCTTCCAGAGAATCCAAATCTTCTGGTTTGAAGGCGTAAGAATTGAAAGAAAAGAGTGTGGTTCCCACACTTGTGGTTTGTGTTTTCAAAAAGTGTGTTATTTGATCCCACGCGTCCTTTTCGATCATCTGCTGAAGAAAAGTGTAAAAGTTGTCCACGGTTGCTATCAACAATCCATCGGGTACAAGCACTCTTCTTATCTCTGAAAACGCTTTATCCTTGTTTTCAACGTAGCTCAGAACGTCGCCGAGAGCGAGAACTGCTTCAAAGGCACCTGAAGGAAAGGGGAGATCTTCCGCCCTGGCTTCAACGACGTTTTTGACACCCTTTTCCCTCGCAACCTCCAGCATCTCTTTCGATGGATCGACGAGAACTACTTCGAAACCTCTTTCCTGCAAGAACAGACTCCACTTTCCGGTTCCTCCACCGAGATCGAGAACTCTGCAGGGGTTTTTCAAATATTCCTCTAAGAAAGATCCGATCAGTCTGTGATAGAGCTTCCACTTCGGTGTTTCGTACATACTGTCGTACGCTCTTGCTATTCTGTCGTAGAATTCCCATGGCCTCAGTTTCATCGTTTCACCTTCAGAAAAACAAGTTCGGTCTCACCGTAATCTTTTCTTTTGACGACTTCAAAGTTTGAAAAATCCAGCTCGATTCTTTTACTCTTCTCCAGAACAGCCAAACTGTCTTCTTCCATGACCTTCGGAAGCAAAGAAAGTGTTTTGTTTACGATCTCCACATCGTTGTACGGAGGATCGAGAAAGACAACGTCGAACTTTTCAACGGTGTTTTGAAGAAAGTCCACTGTGTCACTGTGGATGATCGTGGCCGTTTCGTTGAGCGATTCGAGATTCTTTCTGCATATACTGAGGGCACGCTTTGACCTGTCGACGCATACCACTCTTTCTGCTCCCCTGCTCAGAGCCTCACAGCTCACCACACAGCTTCCGCAGAAGAGTTCGAGAAAGCTCTTTCCCTCGACGTCTATCATGTTGAACAGGGCGCTCCTCACGGAAGACATGGTGGGTCTGAAGAAATCTCCTGTCTTTAACTTCCTTCCCCTGTATTTTCCCCCTGTTATTCTTGTTTCTCCCATACGAGTTTCATCACTTCCTCTACCTTCTTTTCGAGATCTTCGAGAGTGGAGTTGTTCGCTATCACTATTCCCTGTGGAACGATGTCTTCCTGAAACTTCAAACGTCTGTCGGCTTCTCTGTTTCTCTTCAGAATCGTCTCTCTGCTTGCGACTACTGTGATGACGTGATCGCACAGCTGATCCAGTCCCATTCTTTTCAGAAGAGCGGCCTCTATTACTACGAGGCCGCTCGTTTTGTTTATTATTTCCTGTACCTTCTTTTTCATCAAGGGATGGACGATTGATTCGAGCTTCTTCAAGTTCTCCTGTGATTTAAAGACGATGTCGGCGAGTTTTTTTCGGTTTACTTTCCTGTCTTCCAGGACAGATCCTCCAAAAAGCTCGACGAGCTTTTCCTTCACTTCTTCGAGCACTTCATGACCTATTCTATCCACGTTCACAACGTGGGCTCCGTATTTGTTCTTTAGAATCTCACAGACGGTAGACTTTCCCGTTCCTATCTTTCCTGTAACACCGATCACCATATTCTCTTTGCCTTTTTCTCCAGTTCGTTCTTGAACCTTTCATATTCATCTTCGGCAAGAAAGATGACACTCGTTGTGTTCAGTTCCTCGATGACTTTTGCGATCCTCTCCTCAACGGTTGGATCGTCCGAAACGATGATGTACGTTCCCTCTTCACCGAGAGGACCGCCCTCTATGAAGAAAACCTTCTCTCCTTCACGCATCACTTCCTCGAAGATTTTCATTCTACAATCACCTTCTTCGACCTTTCCTTTATTTCGTAAGTGTAACCTTCTCTTCCCATGAGAGCGAACGTGATCTTCTTCCCGAGCTCCACACCGGGCTGATCGAACGGATTGATCTCAAGAAGATAACCCATGAAGGCGGTTGCTGCCTCGTAGTAAGCGAAGAACTGACCTACGTTGTACGGTGTGAGTCTGTCAAACGTCACTCTCATGTTCGGTCTGTTGTTTTCTCGCAGTGCTTCTTCTGTTCCTGTCTGCTCTGCGAGGAGGAGTTCGGAGAGATTCTTCCTTGCAAGATAGCTGAGTTCAGCTCTTCCGGTTTCCGGGATCACTATTTCTCTGTCGAAGTTTTCAACTCTCAGGAAGGTTATTACCTTGTCGTTCGGCCCTTCGTTGTAAAGCTGTATCTGTGAGTGCTGATCGGTTGCACCCAGCGCTTTCACGGGAGTTTGGCCGGTGAAAACCTCTTCTCCCTTGAGATTGTACCTTTTTCCAAGACTTTCCGCCCAGAGCTGTCTGTACCAGTCCATAAGATAGATCATTCTGTTCGAATACGCCATCATCACAGAAATGGACTTTCCTTTGTTCAAGTAGAGGTAGTGTGTGAGTGCTATCATTGCCGCTGGGTTTTCAAGGATGTTCTCTTTCATGCTCTTCTCGAAGGCATCCTTTGCACCTTCGTGCAGTTCGTCTATGTCTATGCCTTCCGCCATGGCTGAGAGGAGGCCAACAGGTGTGAGAACGCTGAACCTTCCTCCCACTCCAGGAGGCACTTCGAGACTTCTGAAACCTTCTTCTTTCACGAGTTTTCTCAAAAAGCCTTTTTCCGGGTTTGTTGTAATGAGTATGTGTTCTCTTGGATCGAGTCCATAAGCTTCGAGGATTCCACGCGCTATCGAATAGGTCGCCATTACTTCAGCGGTGGAACCGGATTTCGATATCACGTTGAAAAGAGTTGTTTTGGGATCGATTCTGTCCAGAACAGAGCTCATGAGATCTGGATCCACGTTGTCCACCACAAACACTCTGGCGTACCCGTTTCTTTCCTCTCTGGTCATCTCATTCCAGTTCAAAGGCCTGAGGGAGTAGTGAAGAGCCAGGTTTCCAAGTCCAGAACCTCCAATTCCCAGCACAACGACCGTATCGAAGTTTATTATCCAGTCCTCGAGAGATTTAACAGAATCGATCCAGCTTCTGTCCAGCTTTGCAAAATCGGGAGTGTTTTCTACGAAGTTTCGAACTGCACTTGTAACTTTCTCCTCTACGCTTTTTACGTCCTCATCTGTCAAACCACCGGAGATGTTCGGTTCAAACAAATTGGAAAAGTCGAATTTTAAACTCATACTTTCACCCCTCAGTAGACTATCAGAGTTTTAACATCGTAACCTTCCAGTCTCTTTCTTGGTTCCAGGTATGAAAGCTCAACAAGGAAAGCGAGAGAAACCACTTCCCCACCGAGTTTTTTAACCAGTCTTATGAGCGCTTCTGCTGTTCCTCCCGTTGCGAGCACATCGTCCACTATGAGCACTCTCTGGCCTTTCTCTACAGCGTCCTCGTGTATATGGAGCCGTTCAGTGCCGTACTCCAGCTGATACTCTTCGTACACGGTTTTATACGGGAGTTTCCCCGGTTTTCTCACCGGAACGAAACCCTTTCCCAGTTTGTACGCCATGGTAGCTCCGAGGATGAACCCCCTCGCTTCGGGAGCCACCACGAGATCGAAATCCCTGTCAGAAACGAGTTCGCACATTCTGTCGATCGCTTCTTTGAAGGCTTCTTGATTTCTCAAAAGAGGTGTTATGTCGCGAAATACGATGCCTTTCTGCGGGAAATCAGGTATATCTCTTATGAAGCGTTTGAGATCCAACTTAAACACCTCCCACAAACGGGTAATTTCCTTCGTCTAGAGGGTAGAGAGCGAAAAAGGCACTTCCGCTTCCCGTCATCATTTTCACTATGGAACCATCGCCAAAGTTTCTCAGTCCATACATTACCTCCGGGTGTTTCTCTAAGAACACCTTCTCAAACACGTTGTAGGAGAGTTTCCTTATCTTTTCGTAATCCCTTTCAAGATAAGCCCTGTGTAGTTCCTCTACCCTGCCGGGTCCTTTTCTGTACATCTCTGGTGTGAGAGACAGATACATTTCTTTCGTTGAAGAGTGAATGCCCGGGAAGAACAAATCAACAGAGTATCCTTCGATATCCTCGAGTTTCTCCACGATTTCTCCTCTTCCTCTCACAAGAGCGGTTCCTCCGTAAAGAAAAAAGGGTACATCGCTTCCTACCTGAGCTGCTATATTCAGAAGGTCCTCAAAAGGTATTTTGAAAACTTCACCGAGATATCTGAGAATCGCTGCAGCGTTGGAACTCCCTCCTCCAAGGCCAGAGCCTACTGGGACCTTCTTTTTCAACGTGACTTTGAGGCCGAATTCTTCTCCTGTGTTTTTCCTGAACATCTCCCAGGCTCTTTTGATCGTGTTGTCCGAGGGCAGAGCTACGTTGCTTTCCAGGTAGAAACCTCCATCACAGATTTCTACAGTGAGTGTGTCGTGAAGAGAAATCGTTTGAAACAATCCCACTATTTCGTGGTATTCATCGGATCTTTTTCCAAGCACATCCAGGTAGAGATTCAGTTTTGCGTACGAAACAAGTTCAGCAGAACCGCTGCCGATATTTTCGACCAACCTTCCATCACTCCTGAGAACTTCTCCAGTTCTTCGAGCTTTATGAGTTCCCATTCGAACAGATCTTTTTCTTTTACAGAGAAAAACTCTCCCTTGCCGAGAAATAGAGCACCAAGGTGTACTCTGCTCACTTCGGTTGTTGACGAATTTATGAGTCCGAGAAATTCCAGTTCTCTTAGCGAGACATCCACTTCCTCGTTTACTTCGCGTTCGAGCCCTTTCAAAAACGCTTCCCGTTGTGTTGCTCCGTCCTCTTCTCTCACATGACCGCCTATTCCGAGAGAGTAAAGATTGTGGAGCCTCTTCTCGGACTGTTTCGTTGTTCTTTTTGTGATGAGGACTCTGTCGCCATCCATTATAACTACGTAAGGTATCACCTGTTTTGTCGTTTCATCGTATTCTGCTTCCTCTCTTTCCCGGAAAAATCCGTACTGGTCCAGGAAGTTCAAGAAGTTCTCGAAGTTCACTCTCATGAATCCTTCGAATTCACCGAACTCTTTTAAAAAGTCTTCCGTTTTCACGACCAGTATTCTTTCACTCTTCATTCAATCTCTCCTAATCTCGTGGCCGGGTCTTTTGAAGAAATCTGTCTTTTCCTCGTCGGCTTTGAGCTGTTTCCACCTGTGCGCTGCCATCTCACAGAATCGCTGAAGAATAGCAGGAAGATCGCTCTTCTTGAGAAGATCCTCCCCTATCCTTTCCTTCAGGCGCTCGCTCAGAGTGTAGCTCTCTTTCTCTGGTTCGAAAGCGATATCTTCGGTGTATTCTTCAGGCTTGAAATCCTCCAGGACCTTTTCAAGGAACTTGAGAGCGAACTCGATAAAAACATCTCCCACTTCGTCACTTCTTTTGACATCATGAAGGCTTTTCCTGTAGTCTTCTATCAATTCTTTTTCCTGTTTGACAAAAGAGAGGATCTTTTCGCCTTTCTTCATGTGTGAACACCTCCGTTCAGATTTTTTGTTTTTTTAAAGCGATGTATCCAACGGTCAATATTGCAGCTGTTTCGAATCTGAGGATTTTCTTCCCAAGACTAACAACGGTTGTGGAAGACCTCAGCAGTTCTCTTTCTTTCTCAGAGAACCCTCCCTCGGGGCCGACCACCACCGTTATCGAGCCTTCTAAGTTCACGTCGAGCAGGTTTTGAGAGGCATCCAGATCCAGTGTTATCACGTTTCCGCTGAGTTCCAGTTTCTCCAGGAAACTCACCTTTGGAAAAAGATATCTTCTGCACTGCTTTGCTGATTCTCTAACAACAATTTTTGTCTTATCCAGGCTGATCTCGTGCTGGGATCTTTCGAACTTGTGGAAAAAGATCTCATCCACCCCGAGTTCAACACACTTTTCTATGAGAAAACGTGTTCTTTCCCACCTGCCGATCGGAACAACAACGCTCAATTTCTCAGCAGATTTTTTTTCTTTCTCTTCTGCCTTTACGATCCTGGCTGTAGCTACTTTTTTCTTCAAGCTTTCAAGAATGCACGTGTATGAAAAGCCTTTTCCATCTGTTGCTTCGATCACATCTCCTTCTTTTAAGCGCACGACCCTCATGTGGTGTGTTTCCCTTTCGTCGAATATCACCTCACCGTTTTGAGCCGTTCCGTAGAAGAGGTGAGGCACTACGGTATCACCTCGAACCCTGTGTAGGGAACGAGCACCTCCGGCACTCTCACACTGCCGTCTGGTTGCTGGTAGTTTTCCAGTATCGCAACGAGTGCCCTTCCAACGGCAATGCCCGATCCGTTCAACGTGTGAACGTATTCGAGCTTTCCATCCGATCTCCTTCTGTATCTCATGTTTCCTCTTCTTGCCTGAAAGTCCGTCACGTTACTGCAGGAAGATATCTCTTTGTATGCGTTGTAGGAAGGAAGCCACACTTCTATATCGTAGGTTTTTGCGGAGGTGAACCCGAGATCTCCCGTACAGAGCGAAACGACTCTGTATGGGAGCTCCAGTTTTTGAAGAATGGTTTCGGCGTCTTTCACAAGCTGTTCAAGATCTTCGAAAGATCTTTCCGGTGTGGTCACCCAGACGAGCTCGACCTTGTCGAATTGATGCTGTCTGATCATCCCCCTCACATCTTTCCCGTAACTTCCCGCTTCTCTACGGTAACAGGGAGTGTAAGCGACGTATTTCTTCGGTAGTTCTTTCTCTTCGAGGATCTCTCCACTGTGAAGCGCTGCGAGGGGAACCTCAGCCGTCGGAATGAGGAACAGGTCATCCCTCTCAGCGAGGTAAAGCTCTTCTTCGAATTTGGGAAGCTGTCCGGTTATAGTGATGGTTTCCCTTTTCACCAGATGTGGGACCCACACTTCCGTGTAACCGTGTTCCTTTGTATGAACGTCAAGCATGAAGTTTATCAGAGCTCTCTCGAGTCTTGCGAGTTTTCCATACATGACGGTGAATCTGGAACCGCTGAGTTTGGTCGCCCTGTCGAAATCCATGAGCCCCCACGCAGGTCCAAGATCCCAGTGAGCGAGCGGGGTGAAATCGAATTCTCTCGGCTCTCCCCACCTTCTCACTTCAACGTTCTGGGATTCGTCTTCTCCAACGGGAACGCTCTCATGTGGGATGTTCGGGACCATCAAAAGGAGGTCGTTCAACTGCTTCTGAAGTTCTTTTTCTTTTTCTTCTAACGCTTTTATCTCTTCTCCTAATCTTTTCCCTTCTTCGATGAGTGCCTCTGCCTCTGTGTTTTTCCCTTCTTTTTTCAACCTTGCCACATTTTTGGAAATTTCGTTTCTTCTGGATCTCAGCTCGTTTGTTTTCGTGATGGTAGTGCGCCAGTCGGCATCGATCTTCAAAATCTCATCGATTGTAGCAGGATCCTCTCCTCGTTTTCTGAGGGCTTCTTTCACGAGATCGGGATTTTGTCTGATGAGCTTTATATCTATCATCTTATCCCTCCCCTTACCACAATTCTATCAGAAGATGTACCTCACGAATTTCCTGAGCACAAAACCGATCAGGATAGTCCCGGCGATCATGAAGGTGGAAATGGCGTTTACTGTAGGTGAGATGCCGAACCTTATCATGGAGTAGATTTGAATCGGAAGGGTGGTCGATCCTGGGCCAGCCACGAAGAAGGTGATCACAAAATCGTCTATGGAGAGTGTGAAGGCAAGAAGGAAGGCAGCAACTATGCCGGGAACGAGATTTGGGATAATCACTCTGTAAAACACCTGGAAGTCCGTGCTTCCAAGGTCGTAAGCTGCCTCTATGATGCTCCTGTCGAAATCCTGAAGTCTGGAGTGAACGATCATCATAGTGTACGGAATCGAAAACGTTATGTGTGCGAGTGTTATGGTGAAGAGTCCCAGCTGAACCTTGAACATCGAGAAAAGTAAAAGCAGGGATATACCGATGATCACGTCGGGTACCACGAATGGAAGATACGTGAGAAACCAGATAGAGTTTTCTAACCTGCTCTTTCTCCAAAAGAGTTCTATCGCCGTTAAGGTTCCAATCGCCGTTGATACCGTGCTGGAGACGATGGCCACGATGAGCGAATTTCTGAACGCATGCCAGACCGAATATTCCCGCGTGAACAGCTCCAGGTACCACTTGAGTGTGAAGCCGCTCCAGACAGGAGATTTCGCCGAATTGAAGGACATCAACACCACTATGAAAAGCGGCAAATAGAAGAACACCATTGTCAGGATCACGATGGTTTTTATGAATCTTCCTGGTTTCAACGTCTCTCTCCCCTTTTCATCACAAAGATGATACTCAGGAGAGCTATCAGGGTGAGAATGTTGGACATCGCGGACGCGACGGGCCAGTTTCTGACGGTCAGAAGTTGCCTTACGATCTCGTTTCCTATCATCTTGGAGTTCACGCCACCGACGAGATCCGGTATGGCGTAGGATCCAAGGGCGGGAATGAATACGAAAACGAAAGCTGTGAGAAGGCCCGCTCTGACGTTGGGAAGAAGGACCCTGGTGAACGTGTACATCCTGCTGGCTCCAAGATCCAAGGACACTTCAAGGATACTGTCTTCCACCTTTTCCATGGCGGCATAAAGAGGAAGTATAGCGAAAGGAAGGTAGGTATAGACTATCACCAGTATGACAGCGAAAGAGTTGTAGAGAAATTGAACGGGACCAATGCCGAACAGGCCGAGAAACTGATTTATGAGTCCGTTGTTGCCAAGAACTATCTTCCAAGCGTAAATTCTGATGAGAGAGTTGGTCCAAAAGGGTATAACCGTCAAAAGTAAAAGAAAGTTTTTAAGCTTGCTTCTGGCTATGTAGAAGGCAACAGGAACCGCCACAGCGAGGGTAATGAACGTCGCAACACCGGCGATCCAGACGGATCTCCAGATGAGCGCCAGGTACCTGGGAAGATAGCTATACGCTTCGAGGGAAAAGCTCCACTTGATCCCACCGTAGATCTGTGGCTCCAGAAAGCTATAAACAAAAACTATTGAGATGGGAAGAATGAAAAGAAAGAGCAACCACAGAAAGTACACGTACTTCATTCTTCAAGCACCTCTACAATGAAGCTGTCATCTGGATTCCACGTAATGAACACTTCATCTTCCCATTTTATGATCGGCTCATCGAGTATGTACCTTGCGTGCTGTTTGTAAACTTTCATTATGTAGCCTTCGTCGAGTCGAACGAAGTACTTCGTCTGGTGTCCCATGTATATTTCTTCTTCTACGATTCCGTGAAACACGTTGAAAATTTTACCGGACTGAAATTCCCTCTTCGAAATTCTGATCTTTTCGGGCCTCAGGGTGATGAGCAATACATCACCCTTTTTCGCCTCCTTGTCTCTGTAACACCTGAACTGGCCGATTCCTGGACTTTCTACGACGTAATATTCATCTTCCACTTCAACAACCTCGGCTTTCATGAGGTTCGTTTCTCCGATGAAAGTCGCCGCAAAGACGTTGACCGGGCTCTCATACACCTCGTAGGGAGTTCCAACCTGAACGATTTCTCCTTCGTTCATGAGAGCGACTCTGTCTGAAACACTGATCGCTTCAGCCTGATCGTGTGTTACGTAAATGAAGGTGATACCGACTCTGTCGTGAAGGTTGTCGAGCTCGACAAGGAGTTCCTGTCTCAGTTTCGCGTCGAGAGCGCTCAGCGGTTCATCGAGAAGGAGGACCCTCGGCTCGTTGGCGAGGGCCCTCGCTATCGCCACTCTCTGCTTCTGACCACCAGACAGTTGGGAAGGCATTTTCTGAGCATGTTCTTCCATTCTTATGAGCGAAAGCAGTTCGTTCACTCTCTGGTTTATTTCGTTCTCGGATAGTTTTTTGAGTTTCAAGGGGAACGCGATGTTTTCAAAAACTGTGAGATGAGGAAACAGAGCGTAGTTCTGAAATATGATGTTCACGGGCCTTTTGTTTGGAGGCAAATTCAGTATCGACTTTCCATCCAGGAGAACATCTCCACTTTCCACACCCTCGAAGCCCGCTATCACGCGAAGGAGCGTTGTTTTCCCACAACCCGATGGGCCGAGTATGGAAAAAAACTCTCCTTTCTTTATATCCAGGGAGACGTTCTTCAAAACCTGGAAGTCATCGAAAAATTTGCTGACGTTCTTTATTGAAACTTCTCCTCCGATCAACTTCACTCACTCCGTCACATGATGATCTCGAGCCATATTTTGTTGTAAAGTTCGAGGGCTTCTCCCACGTCTTCTATGAATTCACAGTTTTTGAGATCTTCTATGGTGTAAATGGGTTCTGTCTGCATGTACTTTCTGGCTTCCACGTTCGGTGAGGGAAGACCGAGATAATCCGCTATCTTCGCTGCGTTTTCTGGCTCGAGAATGAAGTTGATGAACTTGTAGGCGAGGTCCACGTTCTTTGCCCCTTTGGGGATCACCATGTTGTCGATCCACAACGTACCGCCTTCTTTTGGTATGAAGAAGTCGAAGTATTCTTCCTCTCCTTCGGGTATTCTTTGATAGACGTCTTCTGCGTATCCGTGCACCACCCAGTACTCGCCGGAAACGATACCATCGGCGTACGAGGAGGCGTCGAATTTGGCTATGTTCTTCTTCCACCTGAGAACAACCTGTTTCGCTTCTTCCAGTTCTTTCGGGTTCTTCGTGTTGACGGAGTATCCGAGATACTTCAAGGCAGCGCCGAGGACTTCCCTCATGTCATCGAGGAGAGTCATTCTTCCCCTGAGGTCTTCTCTATCGAAGATGGACCAGGACTTCTCGTACTCTTTCACGTATTTTTTGTTCACGATGACGACAGTAGACCCCATCATGTAAGGAACGCTGTACTCATGGTTGGGATCGTAAGTGGTCTTTGTGAGAATGTCTTTATCTAGATATTTGAAGTTCGGTATCCTCGAAAGATCGAGTTTCTGGAGCATTCCTTCTTTTTTCATTATCGAGACATAGTCACCGGAAGGGAATATCAGATCGTAGCCTTTTCCACCACCGGCTTTGAATTTGGCGTACATCTCTTCGTTTGAAGCGTAGTTGTCATACACCACACGGCAATCGTATTTCTCTTCGAATGCTCTGATCACGTCTTCAGGAATGTAATCGGCCCAGTTGTAGATGTAAAGGGTGGCCTTCGCGAAGATCGAGATCGACAGAACTACCAGCAGAGCAAGAAGCACCTTTTTCATCATCAATACCTCCCTTCTTCCAATATAAAAAGCCAGGCCGTGTAGCCTGGCTCTCTGGAGGCGGCGGTGGGATTCGAACCCACGAATAGGGATTTTGCAGACCCCCGCCTTTGACCGCTTGGCTACGCCGCCATCCACATAGAATATAATACCACATATGCGAGGGTGTTCAAGATTCCTTAAGGTGACACGTATCGTTCAACAAAACAAGCCTCGGTTTGCTCTCTATTTCCACCACACTGAGGGACGCGTTGTCCAGCTTGAAATTCCTGTGAAGGTAAAGAGGAAGTCCAAGGACCCAGCAGATGAAAGCCCTCAGAGACAGAGAGTGTGATACGATGACCACGATCTCCGAGCCGTTCAACTTCTCCTGTGAGACGATCTTCATGATAGCCTTCACCACGCGATCCTGTACATTTCTCATGGATTCTAAACCTTCCATTCCAAAATTTGGATCCGATGACCACTTCTTGAACTCCACAGGATACTCCCTGATGGCTTCTTCCACTGTGAGACCGTTCCAGAGTGATATTTCGCATTCTCTCAGATCCTCTTCGACGATGATTTCTTTTTCAAAGCGTCTGGCGATCTCTTCTGCTGTCTCGAGGCTTCTTTTGAGGGGACTCGAGTAAATGGCATCGACTCTTTCCAGGCTGTTTGCCAGCTTTTTTGCCTGTTCTCTTCCTTTTTCGTTGAGAGGAACATCCGTGATTCCCTGCCACAGACCCTTTTCGTTCCAGATGGTTTCGCCGTGTCTTATGAGATAGAGTTTCATACTTCTATGCACCTCTTTGTGTTAGACTTTGATTGGAGGTGATCGGGTTGAGAAAACTTTCAATCGTCTTTCTGATAGTCGTTTCCGCCCTTGTTTTCTCCTGGAGCGGTCACGAAGGTTTGACCTACTATATCGTGAAAGATATTGTACCAGATGAGATGGTCACCATCACACCGTACAACTACCAGGAAAACAGAGTTTACAATCTCTCAAAACTCATTCTTGAAGATGTGTGTGGTCAAGACACGATATCTGCCTGGGAAGGAGCGATTTTACCTCCAAATCCCCCTCCTGAAGACGGAAAGGTTCCTGCCTGGCAGATCCTGACCGTGTACTCTTCAGAGCCGGATTGGGGAATGGACCAGGGCCTCGATCTGTCACCGTATCAGTTCCTCATAGGAAACAGTCAGGGTGTGCGTCACATGAAGTATCGAATCCTTGGCCTCGAGTTCTTCGAAGCGGACAAGAGTTTTTACTACTTCCACGATATGGCAAAAGAAGCCTTTAGAAAGGGAGACAGATACTGGGGCTACAGGTTCCTCGCCAGGGCTCTTCACTACATCGAAGATCTATCACAGCCCTATCACAACACTCCTGGTGAGGTGGGAGAAATCTTTCAGGCACTCTTCGACAGATCCATCATGAAGATGTTGATGAACGCCCATTACGTGTACGATGATTATTTAGCGTATCTCATCTATTCCGGAGATGAAGAAACGATAAAAACGATCGAAGAAGCTACACCTGTATTTTTGAAGTCCGAGTGGCACCTCGTTCAGGAAGTGAGAAAACTCGCTTTATCGCACTTTCCAAAAGTCCACAGAGAGATAAAGAAGGTCTTTGGAGAAAAACTGAAAGAAAGAACGGGTGATCTGGAAAGCTTCACCGTTGTCTCTGTTGAAGAATTCAGAGAGGCGGATCGGAGAGGAGACCTCGTTCTTTTGAAACGTTACACCCTTGAACTCATAGGGAAGGTATCATCGTACTTGAAGGGATACCTCATAGATTTTCTCAAGGCCGTGAAATCTTTTTGAGCGCCTCTTTCAGGGTTTTCCAGGCAAGAATGAAACACTTCACCCTTGCGGGGTAGTTCTTTATGTCTGACATGAGTGTTACGTTCTTCAACTTTCCCTCATCGAAGTTTTCACCCCGGCTCATTTTTTCTGCCTCTTCGATGAGGGAGAATATTTCTTCTACCCTTTCTCCGACGATCCTCTCCAGCATCAGAGAAGCCGAAGCCTGACTGATAACACATCCCATTCCCTCGAATTTGGCATCTTTCACAACACCGTCTTCCACCTTCAAGTAGAGTGTGATTTCGTCGCCACAAGAGATGTTCTTTCCCTCTTCGATAACGGTGGCATCGTCCAGTTTTCCTCTGAATTTTTTGGAATTCGCGTAGTCCAGGATGGCTTCCGAGTACATCATCTTGAAAACCACTCCTTTACTTTTTTCACACCTTCAACGAGAATTTTAACATCTTCTTCCGTGTTGTAGATGTAAAAACTGGCTCTGCAGGTGGAGTTTGGAAAATCGATTTGCGACTGTTCTTTCAAAATACTCATCAGAGGCTGTGCGCAGTGGTGCCCACTCCTTACGGCTATTCCAAACTCCTGATCGAGAATGTGAGCCACATCGTGCGGGTGTATTCCCTTTACGTTGAACGAGACTATCCCGTGCTGTCTTTCGTCGAGTGGGCCGTAGATTTCTACTCCGCCGATTTTCATCATCTCTTTCAAGGCCATCTGAGTGAGCTGTTCTATCTTTTCATGAACTGAATCGAAACCCGTTTCTTTCAAATACCTCAGGGCTTCCCTGGATGCGACTATATCCGCTATGTTTGGAGTTCCCGCTTCGAACTTGTAAGGTAATTCGTTGAATGTGACGTCTTCGAGGGACACTCTGTCGATCATCTCTCCGCCGTAGAGAAACGGTTCCATCTGTTCCATCAGCTCTCTCTTTCCGTAAAGCACACCCACACCGGTGGGACCGAGCATCTTGTGGAGTGAAAAGGCAAGAAAATCTACTCCTATCTCCTTCGGTTTCACCGGTTCATGAGGTATCAGTTGAGCACCATCCAGGAGAATGATGGAATTAGGAAAGACGTTTCTCAGCTCTTCAACGGGTATTCTTTGACCGGTCACGTTGGAAAGGCCTGTTATGGCAACGACTTTCGGGTTTTTGTCTCTGTGTTTCAACAGGTCATCCATCTCGAGTGTTCCGAATCTTCCCGAGGGCTTGATGAAGTCGATCCTGTACCCATGGAGTTTCGAAAGTCTTAGCCAGGGTACAAAGTTCGCGTGGTGTTCCAGAAGGGAAACCAGAACCAGATCGTCCTTTTTCAATATGCCGCTCCTCAGAAGGGACATCACAACGAGATTTATGGCCATGGTGGTGCCCGAAGTGAAGATTATCTCCTGCGGAAAAACACCCAGGAACTCTGCAAATTCCTCCCTGGTTTCCTCGAGTTCGGTGGTGGCACGCACGGCGAGAGTATGAACTGCTCTGTGAACGTTCGCATAGCTGTTGTAGTAGAATTCCTCCAGCTTTTTCACAACCTGTTTTGGCTTCAGTGTGGTGGCCGCGCTGTCCAGATAAACGATCCTTTTTCCGTTAATCTTCATCTTCAAAGTGGGAAAGTCCTCATACAATCCTGTTGACAACATTTTCTACCTCTCCTTTCAACGACTCGTCCAGTTCGTCGAGCAGTTCGTTGAACACCCCTCGCACGATCAGCTTCTTGGCTTCTATCTCGTCAACGCCTCTGGTCATCAGATAGAAGAGTTCGTCCTCGTCGAGAGAGGAAGAACTCGCAGAGTGTGAAGCGGTGACATCGTTCTCGTCCACCCAGAGACTCGGAATGGCATCCATTCGAGCGTTTGGTGAGAGAATGAGTGTGTGTTCTGTTTCTTCTGCAACGATGTTCTTAGAACCTCTTTTCACATCCAGGATTCCACGGAAAACGATCTTTCCAGCGCCATCCACCACACCGTTTCCCTTCAGCTTTCCTTCGGCGTCTTCTCTCTCAAATCTCATGAGGTAGAGCAAATCGGTTATTCCTGATCCATTCTGGTAGAAGAACGATTTCATATCGGCTTTGCTCGATTTGTTCAATTTCACAAGGATATGCCCGGTTTTTCTGTAACCGAACGCTTTGAAATCCCTCAACACGAGTCTCGCACCTTCTTCGAGGACGATGAACACGTTGTCGAAAGAAAAATTCCCAAAAAAGTCCAGATTGAAGAACTTCAGCGATGCGTTCTTTTTCACCAGGATCCTCATCACCGTATTTCTGAATCGATCCGTGCTGGAGAGTTTGTAGATCTCCGCCTCTTTTTCGACGACCACGAGTACGTTTTCGATCCCGTCTCCGTCGAATCTCATCACGTGTTTTCCATCGCCGTATACTCTGAAATCCGTAAAGAACGTATCTCCAAGAAGGACGAATTTTCTGTGGGCACCTTCGAAGTCCAGCCTTTCAAGGAGCGAGATATCAACATCGAGGTCTATCCACTTGAAAGACAATTCTGGAAGAGACATACCATCGAGATTACACCTTTTCCATCTCGGAAATCCCCATTCTTTGTACTCCTGGTACTTCTTCTTTCTCCACTCTTTCAGAGGGCCACCGGTGTTCTCCAGGGCCTTTTCAAGCACTTCGTAGTCGTAATCGTTTTCGGAAAAAATCTGAGGAGTTTCCCAAACGACCGCTTTTTCACCGTCATGTTCTATCACCAGAGTCTTTTCCATAATGAACACCTCACCCTATGCTCTTCTCTATTTCCAGTTCGAGTAACTTGTTCAACTCGACAGCGTATTCGAATGGAAGCTCTTTCACCACGGGTTCAACGAATCCTTTCACTATCATCGCCTTTGCTTCCTGTTCAGAGAGCCCCCTGCTCATGAGGTAGAAAATCTGGTCTTCCCCTATCCTTCCAATCCTCGCTTCGTGCCCGACGTCTGCCCTGTCTGTTTCCACTTCTATGATCGGAACGGTATCACTCTTCGATCGGTTGTCGAGCATCAAAGCTGCACATTCGACGGAGGCCTTGCTCTTCACGGCTTCCTTTGTGATTTTCAAAAGGCCCCTGTAGAAAGCCCAGCCTCCACCGAGAGAAATGCTCTTTGCGCTGACGATCGAACTCGTGTATGGAGCGAGGTGAACAACCTTGGAACCGGTGTCCATGTGCTGTCCCGGTCCCGCGTAAGTGATGGACATGCTCTCTGCCCTTGCTCCTTTTCCCTTGAGTATGGTCATTGGATACAACATTGTCTTCTGACTTCCCAGTGAGCCCGAAACCCAGGTCATCGACCCTTCTTCGTCGACTATCGATCTCTTCGTGTTGAGGTTGTACGTGTTCTTGCTCCAGTTCTGAATGGTGAGGTACTTGACCTTTGCGCCTTTTTTGACGTATATTTCGACCATTCCAGCGTGAAGGTTGATGATGTTGTACCTTGGAGCAGAACAACCCTCTATGAAGGTAACTTCACTGCCTTCTTCAGCGACTATGATGGTGTGCTCGAACTGCCCCATACCGGGATTGCTCATCAGAAAATACGCCTGAAGCGGCATGGGAATTTTCACACCCGCCGGGACGTACAAGAAGGTTCCACCGCTCCATATGGCTCCATGAAGAGCAGCGAACTTGTGATCGGTGATGGGGACGAGTTTCATGAAGTATTTCTTCACAAGATCGGGGTACTCCCTCACAGCGCTTTCCATATCGAGGAAGATAACGCCCATCTTTTCAAGCTCTTTCTTCATGTTCTGATAGACAATCTCCGAGTCGAGCTGAGCTCCCACACCCGCGAGGTACTTTCTTTCCGCTTCCGGTATCCCGAGTTTATCGAAAGCCTCTTTCACCTCTTCTGGAACTTCTTCCCAGGAGGTGCTCTTCTTCGCGTCGGGTTTTATGTAGGAGACTATCTTTCCGAGGTCGAGGCCGGATATGTCCACACCGAATCTGGGATTGTGCCACTCGTTGAACACTTTCAGTGATTCTAACCTGTGCTTTAACATCCACTCCGGTTCATCTTTTGCGCGTGATATTTCCATTATCAGCTTCTCGTCAAGACCGGGAGGTGCTTTGTAGGCGGTCTTCACCTTCGGCACGAAATTGAATCGTGAATCGTCAATTATCAGTCTTTCCATCATCTCACACCCTCCAGGGAGTAGCCCTTCTCTTCTATTTCGTCTGCCAGTTCCGGACCGCCGCTTGTGACTATACGTCCATCTACGTAAACGTGAACCTTATCTATTCTCTTCAAGTGATCGAGGAGTCTTTTGTAGTGCGTGATGATGAGAAGTGTCACTCCCTCTTCGTTCAGTCTAGCTATCAGATTTGCGATCAATCTCAACGCATCGACATCGAGACCCGAGTCTATCTCATCGAGGATGAGCAGTTTCGGTCGAAGGAAGAGACTCTGAAGGATCTCGGACCTTTTCTTTTCTCCACCGGAAAATCCGACGTTCAGGTACCTTTCTAGGAAATCCTTGTCTAAACCGAGTTTTTCAGCGGTTTCCTCGAGTTCTTTCCTCAACTCCAGATAGTTTTTATCCTCTCCGTGAATCCTCCTATGAGCTGTGATGAGAAACTGAGAAAGCTTCACTCCCTCAACTTCGTATGGATTCTGAAAAGTCATCATTATACCGAGTTTTGCTCTCTCATTTGGGGGCAGATCCTTTATGGAATTTCCTTCAAAAACGATGTCTCCTTCCGTCACAATGTATCTGGGATTTCCCATGATGACGTTCGCGAGGGTCGATTTTCCGCTACCGTTTGGACCCATGAGAACGTGGACTTCTCCCTTTTCTATCTCCAGATTCACACCCTTCAATATTTCCTTGTCTTCGTCTCTCAGCTTCGCGTGCAGATCGACAATTCTGAGCATTTCGTTCCCTCCTCTTATGTTTTCCTAATTGATTATAACACACGTGCGGTTGTTATGAATAAGTTTTGATTTTTGTAAGGTTGAAATAATCTTTCTGACGATGTGGTATAATAAAAAGAGGAGCCGGGGTGGCGGAATTGGCAGACGCAGCGGACTTAAAATCCGCTGGGGTTCACAACCCCGTGTCGGTTCGAGTCCGATCCCCGGCACCACCCGGGCACCTCCAAAAAGGTGCCCTTCTTCTTTGAGGAGGGAGCGAACATGAGAGTTGAACTCCTCTTTGAAAGTGGAAAATGTGTGATAGATCTCAATGAGGAATACGAGGTCGTCAAATTGTTGAAGGAAAAAATTCCATTCGAAAGTGTCGTGAACACTTGGGGCGAGGAGATATACTTCTCAACTCCTGTGAACGTTCAGAAGATGGAAAACCCAAGGGAAGTGGTTGAGGTAGGGGACGTTGGATACTGGCCTCGGGGAAAAGCGCTGTGTCTGTTCTTTGGGAAAACTCCCATGAGCGATGACAAAATTCGACCAGCGAGCGCTGTAAACGTGATAGGAAAGATCGTGGAAGGGCTGGAAGATCTGAAAAAAATAAAAGACGGCGAGAAGGTCGCCGTCAGATTTGCATCCTCATGATGTCTCTGTAAGCTTCCACGATTCTGTTTCTTACTTCGACGGTGAGCCTCAACGCTATGGAAGCCTTCTCGGCTTCTATTATAACCTCGTGTATGTTGCTTATCCTGCCCTGGGCGAAATCATCCGCTGCCTTCTCGGCTTTCTTCTGTATGTCGTTTACCTTTTCCAGGGCTTCTTTCAGCGCTTCTGAAAAGTTGTTTTCATTTTTCTTTTGAGTCTTTCCACTCTGGCTCAAAGGGCCGAGCCCCTCTATCCTGTCAACCATCGCTCATTACCCCCTTCCTATCTGAAGGGCGCTGTTCACCATAGCCTTTGTCACATTGAAAGCCGCCACGTTCGCATCGTATGCTCTCTGCGCGTTTATTAGATCCACCATTTCTCTAACGATATTCACGTTGGGCATCCTCACGTATCCGTTCTCATCCGCGTCAGGGTGTGCGGGATCGTACACGAGTCTGAACGGTGAAGGGTCTTCCTCTATTTTTACAACTTTCACCCCAGCGCTTTCTATTTTACCATTTGGTGTTCTTCTCAGATACTCGGCGAACACAGGTACCTTCCTCCTGTAAGGTTCTCCTGTTTCAGTTCTGGTGGTTTCAGCGTTCGCTATGTTTGTTGAGACGATCTCGACTCTGAGTCTCTGAGCGGACATTCCAGTTGCGCTGATGTTCATGATCTCGAATTCGCTCATCATCTGACACCCCTCAGTACGGCATTGTACCTATCTATGTTCATCGGCATGAGCCTGGAGAGCACCTGATACCTGAGTCCGTTCTTCACAAGCTGGACCATCTCGTAATCGATATCAACGTTGTTTCCATCGTTTCTCATGGTGGTTGTGTTGTCCACAAGAACACGTGGTTCTACGACACTCTTTGAACCGATGAGGTGCTTTTCGTTTGTCTTCGAAAGCTTCAGTTTCATTTCTGATTCCTTCAAGAGTTCCTCGAATGCCACGTATTTTCTCTTGTAACCGGGTGTGCTCACGTTCGCTATGTTCAGTGAGTGAACGTTCTGTCTCAAAAGAGCAACGTCCATCGCCTGTTTTAGCGTGTAGAAGTTCGAGTTGAACATCTTCACACCTCCACTATTACTTTTCTTCGACTGAGGCTCCGATTCCTAAAACTTCCTCGAGGTTGTTTTCTATGTCGTGTTCTATGAGCTTCGATATGATTTCGTCCAGGTCTCCATCGAGGATCTCCTGCAGTCTGTAAGAGGTGTAGTTTATTCTGTGATCCGTAACTCTGTTCTGGGGGAAGTTGTAAGTTCTGATTTTTTCACTTCTCTCACCGGTTCCTATCTGCGATTTTCTCTTCTGTGAGATTTCCCTTTCTTTTTGTTCTTTCTGTAACTGATAGAGTCTTGCCCTGAGGATCCTCAAAGCGGTTTGCCTGTTCTGATACTGAGATCTTTCGTTCTGACACGACACCACTATTCCCGTTGGAATATGTGTGATCCTTACAGCGGATTCGGTCTTGTTGACGTACTGTCCACCGTGTCCCGATGCCCTGAAAGTTTCTATCTTCAAGTCTTCCGGCCTGATTTCTATATCCTTTTCTTCAATCTCTGGAAGAACGGCAACGGTAGCGGTGGACGTATGGATCCTCCCTCCAGACTCCGTGACAGGAATTCTCTGTACTCGATGAACACCGCTTTCGTACTTCAGTATACCGTAAGCGTTCTTTCCTTTTACGAAGAAGACCACTTCCCTTATTCCACCGAGATCTGTTTCGTGGATTTCAGCGACTTCGAGGTTCCAGCCTTTTCTTTCTGCGTACCTGGTGTACATTCTGAACAGATCCCGTGCGAAGAGAGCGGCTTCTTCTCCACCTGCGCCGGGTCTGATTTCTACGATTGCTTTATCACCCACTTCTGAAGAAAGAAGCAAGAGAAGTTCTTGATAGAGCTGATCGAGTTCTTTCTCGTACTTTTCTATCTCCAGTTCATTTTCTCCTTCTTCTCTCAAGAGTTCGATGAACTCCTGAGTTTCTTTTATTCTGTTTGCGATGTTCTCTATTTCTTCTATCTTTGCGTATTCTATCCCGTAGTTCTTCATCTGTTCGGGAGTCAGATCTGGCCTGGCGAGGAGCTTTTCGATCTCTTTTTTCTTTTCTTTCACTATCGAGGAGATCTTCTCTACGAGGGCTTCATTCCTAATCTTCGAGCCACCTCCTCATGGTTCCTGGCAAACTGCAGAGCGGATTCTAAGGATATATCACCTTTGAGTGCCGCTTTCACGAGTGCGTCATCGAAGAGAACCATTCCGTGCCTTGCACCAGCCTGTATCAGAGATTCGAGCTGGTGGATCTTGTTCTCTCTTATCAGGTTCCTCACGGCAGGAGTTCCCACCATGATCTCCAGGATCGGAGTAAAACCTATTCCGTTGGCCTTCGGGACAAGCCTCTGATAAATCACGGCGATCAAGGTGTTCGCAAGCTGAAGAGCGATCTGTCTTTGCTGATGTGCCGGGAAAACATCTATGATTCTCTCGGGTGCGGAAGCTGCAGAGTTCGTGTGAACCGTGGCAAGGACAAGATGTCCTGTTTCCGCCGCGGTGAGAGCGAGAGCCATTGTTTCAAGGTCTCTCATTTCTCCCACGAGGATCACATCCGGGTCCTGCCTCAGAGCGTACTTCAGTCCGTTGTAGAAAGAGTCCGTGTCTGAACCGAGTTCTCTCTGGTGAATCACGGATTTCTTGTTTGTGAAAACGTATTCTATCGGGTCTTCTATCGTTATTATGTGGTATGGGAAATTTTCGTTGATGTGATCTATCATGGCGGCGAGTGTGGTGGATTTTCCGCTTCCTGTGGGACCAGCCACCAATATCAAGCCGTACTTTCTCTCAACGAATGTTTTCAAGATCTCTGGTAGTCCCAGTTCCTGGAAAGTTCTGATCTTTTTTGGTATCAACCTGAAAGCGAGAGCGGGGTTTTTTCTCTCGTAATAGAGGTTTCCCCTCACCCTTATCGCTTCTGCCACGGTGAAGGAAAAATCCACTTCTTTCGTTTTAGGTGGGAACGGCTGTCCGATCTCAGCGAACAGATCTTTCAGGGCGTTCATTATGGTCTCTTTTGTGAGTTTTCCGTACTTTTCCTGAGGTACAAGGTCCCCATCTATACGGTAATAAGGAGGGCAACCCACCGAAATGTGCACGTCGGTTGCCCTCAAACCGTACGCTTCTGTGATGATCTTCAGAAAAGAAACTTTCATGTCTTCCACGCTGTCACTTCCTCTCTCCTTTCAAAACTGTCAGACACCTTGGACAAACCCCCGGAAAATCTTCAGAAGCAGAGATCTCCGTTGTGTATTTCCAGCACCTCTGACATTTTTCACCCTCTGCGCGTTTGACGGTCACTTCTACCAGTTCTCCTTTCAATTCTCCCGAAGCGTCCGAAAGGGATACCTTCGATACTATGAAGAGTTCTTCGAGTACGTCTCTGTATTTTTCCAGAAGCGCTTTGATGGTGTCATTTTTGGGTACAAGTACGACCTCAGCGTCGAGAGAGTGACCGATCACATCTTGCTGTCTCTTCTCCTCGAGGGCCTTCAACACGTCTTCTCTTATGGAGAGGAGTTTTTCGAAATCTTCCATGAGCTCTCTATCGATGAACTCTTCTTTGTACTCTGGCCAGTATTCCGCCTGAACCGTCTTGTATTTTCTGTCCTTTTCATGAAGGTGGGAGTAAACCTCTTCCATCGTGAAAGTCATGATGGGTGCCAGGATCTTCATCAGGGCAATGAGAATTTCGTGCATCACCGTCTGCGCCGATCTTCTGTATATTGAATCCTTCGCTTCCACGTAGAGTCTGTCCTTTACGACGTCCAGGTAGAGGGAGCTGAGTTCTGTTGTGCAGTACTTCACCACGAGATTGTAAACCTTCGAGAATTCGTAGCTGTCGTAATATTCGGTGGCGCGTTTTATGATCTCCTGCAGTCGTCCAAGAGCCCATCTGTCGATCGTTAAGAGTTTTTCATGAGGAACTCTGTCAAGTTCAGGATCAAAGCCCTCTAGATTTCCAAGGAGGAATCGGAACGTGTTTCTTATCTTCCTGTAAACTTCCGTTTGTTGTTCGACGATCCTCATGGATATCTTTATGTCGTTGAAGTAGTCGCTGCTCGCAAGCCACAGTCTCAGAATCTCAGCACCGTATTTTTCCACCACTTCCATGGGATCCACTACGTTTCCGAGGGACTTGCTCATCTTTCTTCCTTGTTCGTCCTTTATGAATCCGTGTGTTAGCACTTCTTTGTAAGGTGCGGACCCCCTCTTTGCGACGGCAAGGAAGATGGAAGAATGGAACCATCCCCTGTGCTGATCGCTACCTTCAAGGTACATGTCGAGGGGGAACGGGTGATCTTCTCTCTTCGTGGTTATGTATTCGAAGGAGGCACCAGAATCTATCCATACGTCGAGTGTATCCAGCATTTTTTCGAAAGATCGCTTGCCGCATTTTGGACACACGAAATCTTCGGGGATGAGTTCTTCCACCTCTTTTTCAAACCAGGCGTTTGTACCTTCTTTTTCAACGATTTTCATGAAGTGTTCTATTACCTTCGGATCGAGTACCACTTCTCCGCATTCTTTACATTTCACCGCTGGTATGGGAGTTCCCCAGACACGCTGTCTTGAGATACACCAGTCGGGCCTTTCCTCCACCATGGATCTGATTCTGTTCCGGCCCCATTCCGGTATCCACTTCACCTTGTCTATTTCTTCCAGCACTTTCTGCCTGAGGTTGTTGTGATCCACAGAAATGAACCACTGCTCGGTTGCTCTGAAGATCACAGGCCCCTTACAGCGCCAGCAGTGTGGGTAGGAGTGTGTGATACTTGACGCGTGAACCAGGATTCCTTTTTTCTTTAGATCCTCTATGATCACCTCGTTGGCATCTTCTATGAACATTCCCTTGTATTTTCCCGCTTCTTCCGTGAAACGTCCCTCCTCATCAACGGGAGAGACGATGGGAAGACCGTATTGCACATGACCGTAGATGTAGTCTTCTTCACCGTGACCGGGGGCTATGTGGACACAGCCCGTTCCTGTTTCGAGAGATACGTAATCGGCAAGAATGACTCTGGAGGTTTTGTCATCGAAGATGGGATGAACGAACTCTTTTCCTTCCAGATCTTTTCCTTTTATTTTCTCGACGACATTGGAACAGTCGATTCCAGTCTCCTTCGAAAAAGCATCGAGAAGATCCGTTGCGATGACCCATTTCTCTTCTCCGACCTTCACCACCGAGTATTCGTAATCCGGGTGCAGAGCGATACCAACGTTTGCCGGTAGTGTCCAGGGTGTTGTGGTCCATATCACGATGAAGAAATTCGGATCTTCTTTGGATCTGAACTTCACGTATATGGAAGGAGATTTATGATCGTGGTATTCGATTTCCGCTTCCGCGAGGGCAGTTCTGCATCTCGGACACCAGTAGATGGGTTTCAACGATCTGTAAACGTTTCCCTCCTCTACAAGGGTTTTGAAAACATCCAGTATTTTCACCTCGTAGTCTGGCTTCAGCGTGATGTATGGATTTTCCCAGTCTCCCCGAACACCGAGTCTTTTAAATTCTTCTCTCTGTATATCAACGAATCTGAGAGCGAATTCCTCACACTTCTTTCTGATCTCCGCGGGTGACATTTCTTTTATCTTTTCACCCAGTTCCTGAGACACCCTGTGTTCTATGGGAAGACCGTGGGTGTCCCAGCCAGGAACGTACGGTGCCCTGTATCCTCTCATCGTTTTGTATTTGACGACGATGTCCTTCAGAATCTTGTTCAGAGCCGTTCCGATGTGGATGTGGCCGTTTGCGTACGGAGGCCCATCGTGCAGAACAAAAAGGGGTTTTCCTTTTCTCTGTTCGAGTACGTAGTTGTAAAGATCCATCTTTTCCCATTCTTCGAGAAACACTTTTTCTTTGTTCACCAAGTTTGCCTTCATCGGAAATGAAGTTTTTGGCAAGTTCAGCGTGTTTTTGTAGTCCATCAACTCTTTACACCTCCTGCGTCACGAAAGTAGCTTCTTCACTTTCTCTTTCAATTCGTCGAAGTTGAACGACTTCACAACGTATTCATCCGCTGCCCACGATGAAAGATCGGCTCTATAATGAGAATAGGCCGTGAGCAGAATGATCTTTGCGTCTTTCTTTTTCTTTCTGATCTCACCGGCTACCTCCAGTCCACTGATGCCGGGCATCTCTATGTCGAGAATCACCAGGTCGTAGTTTCCAGAGAAGAATTTCTTCAAGGCTTCCTCCCCGTTTTCTGCCGTGTCAATTTCGTAACCCTCTTCCTGAAGTTCCTCTTTCAGAAGTTCCCTTATGTTCGGCTCATCATCGACAACCAGTATCCTTTTCATTCTCTCACCTCTTTTCTGGTGTCTTTGGAATTTCAAAGATGAAAACAACCCCGTTTTCTCTGTTTTCCGTCCATATTTTTCCTCCGTGTTCATCCTCTATGATCTTTCTGCAGATTGAAAGTCCTAAACCTGTTCCCTGAGTCTTTGTGGTGAAGAACGGTGAGAATATCTTTTCTTTCAGCTCCTCCGGTATGGGGGGGACCCGAGTTCCAGACACTCACTCTCACCTTGGTGTACATATCTTCCGACGTTATCTTTATCTTACCATTTTCCCCTGTCGCTTCTATTGCATTTTGAACAAGGTTTATCAGTACCTGTTTTATCCTCGTTCTATCGGCTTCAACTCTGAGGTCTTCGTTGTCCGTTTCAAAGCAAAAATCTATGTTCATCTTTCTGATCTTTTCCTCGAATAGAACGTAGACCTCTCTTATGAGTTCGTTCAGATTGAATTCGGTGAATTCCAGCACCTGCCGTTCTTTGCTGTATTCCAGGATTTCCTTGACAATCGTTTCAAGCCTGGATAGTTCGTTCGTTATTATGTTGATGTATTTCTTCAGCGTCTCTGGATCGTCAAGATGTTTCTTCATGCGCATTATGAAACCGCCTATTATCGTTATTGGATTCCTTATCTCGTGAGCGACTCTTGCAGTCATCTCTCCCAGTATGGAAAGTCTTTCTCTTCTTTTTCTTTCCTCTTCGTATTTGTACAGTTCTGTGACATCGTCGATCGTGATGATGACTCCCTCGAGCAACTGTGTTTTGGCATTTCTGAAAGGGGAGAATCTTATGTTGAAATAATTTTCTCCGAATTTGTAGAAGTTGAGAAACACGGGTTCTTTGTTTTCAAAAACGCTTTCTGCGACTGATCCGATCTCTTCAAAGTCGGGGAGATCTTTGAGCCTTCTTCCGAGTACGTTTTCTTTCTTCAGACCAAACAGTTGTTCGGCCTTTTTGTTCCATTCGGTTACACGTCCTTCTTTGCTCAGCGTTATGATGGCTGTTTCTAAGCTCTCCAGAATGCTTTCACTGAAGTTCCTGAGGTGTTCCACAAGTTCGTTTTGACGTTGAAGATCCAGTGTTTTCTCTCTCAAACTTTCATAATTGTACGCGTTCTCCAGAGCAAGACCTGCACTTTCAGAGAAAAGTTTGAGCACGTCCAGATCCAGATCGGTGACTTCCTTTTTGCTGAATTTGTTGTCCACCACCACAACACCGAGAGTGTCCCATCGCCCAACAAGTGGAAAGACTATGAACTCATCGTTTTCAAGGATACTTATAACATCTTCTATTTCGTACCTGATTTTTTCGAGAGTTTCTCTCGAAGTCCTCACTATACTCTTTCTCAAAACCACCCTTTCGAATATCGGATGTTCTCTGTAGTAAAATCTCTTTCCCCTTATTTTTTCATTGAACTTCGTTTCAAACGAGAATGTGAGCGCCTCCTCCCTTAAAAACTGTACCAGATCTGTGTATCTCAAGGTTCTTTTTCTGAGGTATCTCTTGAGTTCTTCGTGTTCCTGAAGTGTATCGCCACCCACCGCGGAAACGACCATCAGAGAGCCTGTACCTTCATCTTTTTTGAGAAGAACAGCACGGTCGAAATTGAATCCTCTCTCTGAAACAAGGCTGAGCAAAATCACACGGTAAAGGTTGTTCGGATCATAAACAGATCTCATGGCCTGGCTGACGTAATAAATTATTCTCATTTTCTTTATGTGTTCTTTCTGTATCTCTGAAACTTTCAGCTGTTCTTCGTACGACTTTTTCAATTTCTGGACTTCTTCTTTAAGCCTCCAGAGTTTTTCTGATACGTTTCCGATGAATTCTAAAAGTTTCGTACAGAGTACCTCTTCTTCTTCATCGAATGCGCCTTCGCGAACCACAACAAGATGCAGTTTGTTCCTCCACTCTCTCACACTCGCCCCTGGATGTTTCTTTTTTATCTCATCGATGGAGAGTTTCTCTCCCTTCGAAGAATAAGAAGCATCGCCCTCTATCAGATAGACTTCTTCCGCATCCAGAAATTCTCTGACTTTTTTGAGGGAAAACCTGAGAGCTTCCTCTTTCGGGTGAACACATATTGAATCCACAAGAGAGAGCAACAGCTCATAAACGGTGAGCCTTTTGTAGAGTCTGACGATTTCGAAAGACTCTTCATCATTTGCCACAACTGTATGCTTTCCAAATCTGCAGGTGAAACCTTCCTGAGGGATTTCATCCTCGCTTTCCAGAATCCTTATTCCCTTTATCTGTTTCAGTCTCTCCGGAACCATCTGGTATCACTTCCTTCACCCAGTCTAAATGAGATCCTCTCCAAAAGATTCTTCCGCAGCTGGGACATCTGGAGAATTTCTCTGCGTTCAGAAAAACGTACAGAGGCACCTTTTCAATCACTTCCTCACGTGGAGTCGGCAAGAGTTCTCTGTTACAGTACGGGCACCTTGCACGTTCTGGTTTCAGTTTAAAATGTTCTATCACCCTTTTCAAATCTTTTTCATCTTTGATATAGAAGACTTTCTGCCCATATTTTTCGAAAAATTTTATAAGAGAACATTTCTTTGTGAGAAGAATTCTACCCTCTTTCCTGCATATCAGAAGGACTTTCCCGGGTTCTTCAGAGTAGCAAACCTTCACATCCACCCCGAGGGTTCTCAACTTTTTTGCAAGCGGTACCAGCGAGGCATCGACAGCGAATCGAACCTCACTCATAATCTATCCTCCACTATTTAATGATAAACTAAAAGTGGGAGGGATAAATTATGAAGATAGAAAGACTCGATAAATACATCTGGAAAATTCCAAAAGAGGGAGATATGAAGGTTGACGCGATCATATTCACGGACGCCGAGAGTGTGAACGATCCTCAGTTCAGAGAAGCGATGAAACAGCTCATGAACGTGGCCACGCTTCCCGGCATTGTGAAATACGCCCTCGCCATGCCGGACATACACTGGGGTTACGGCTTTCCAATAGGAGGAGTCGCCGCTTTCGATGTGAAAGAAGGAATCATTTCGCCGGGTGGTGTGGGTTTCGATATAAACTGTGGAGTGCGCCTGATGAAGACAGATCTCACCTACGAAGATGTGAAAGATAGAATAAGACCTCTCGTCGAAGCTATATACGAATTCGTTCCCGCGGGTGTTGGTTCAACGGGAGACATCGTTCTCGGCAAGAAGGGGCTCAGGAAAGTTCTCGTTGAAGGTGCGGAGTGGGCTGTCAAGTCAGGGTACGGTCTTGAGGAAGATCTGGAAAGAATCGAAGACGGTGGAAAGATACATCCAGCGGATCCCTCGTACGTATCGGAGGAAGCGTTCGAGAGAGGAAGTGACGAGCTCGGAACTCTCGGTGCGGGAAACCACTTCGTGGAGGTTCAAATGGTTCAGGAAATATACGACGAAGAACTCGCTGAATTTTTCGGTCTGGAGATCGGTACCATCACGGTGATGATTCACTCCGGAAGCAGAGGATTCGGACATCAGGTTGCAACCGACTACATAAGGCTCATGAGGGATAATCTGAAGGAACACAACAAAAATCTACCCGACAAACAGCTTATAAACGCTCCGTTCGAACATCCACTTGGACAGGCCTATTATTCTGCCATGAATTGTGCAGCGAACTACGCGTTCGCGAACAGGGAGATCCTCGGGCATCTCGTTAGAAAAGCTTTCTGGAAAGTGTTCGGGAGAGACACACGTGTTGATCTCATCTACGACGTTGCTCACAACATCGCAAAAGTGGAAGAGTACGAAGTTGACGGAAAAAGAAGAAAACTGGTCGTCCACAGAAAGGGTGCCACACGTTCTCTTGGTCCCGGAAGCGAAAAGGTTCCTTCGATCTACAGAGAAGTGGGACAGCCCGTCATCATACCGGGTGACATGGGGACTGCTTCCTATCTTCTGGTAGGAACAAAGAAAGCCGAAGAAAAGACCTTCGGTTCCACCGCACACGGAGCGGGGAGAGTCCTTGGAAGGTCCGCTGCCCTGAAGAAGCTGGATTACAGGGAAGTTCTCGATGAACTGGCAGAAAAAAATATTGTCGTCATGAGCAAGAGTAAAAAGACTCTGGTTGAAGAAGCTCCTGAAGTTTACAAAGACGTGGACAGAGTGGTGCAGATCGTTCATGAGATAGGTATTTCGAGAAAAGTAGCCAGGATGATTCCTCTTGGTGTTGTGAAGGGGTGATACCATCGTAGAAAAAATGTATGTTCGAGAAGTGAAAGACGGGAAAGTGGTGGTGGCAAAAGCTAGAACGAGCGCTTGTGGGAGTTGCCCGGCAAAGAACATCTGTCTTTCCGACAACGAGATAAAACTCGAGATAGACTGGTGTGGAGAAGATTTGAAGCCCGGTGATGAGGTTGTGGTAGACATACCCGAGTACGATCCTTTGAAGGTATCAACACTCGTTTATTTTCTTCCGCTTGTGATATTCGCGGTGACTGTGATAACTGGATACCTTTTTAGGCTGAAAGATTGGGTAACCTTCGTACTTGCGCTGGGAAGCGTTTTCGCCTATTATTCTCTGTTTCGTTTCAGAAGAAAAGACAGAAAACCTCTTAGAATTCTCAGGAAGGTCTCTTAGGAGGTGTTTGCGTGACAATAGAAGAGATCGCCAGAATCGTAGAAGGAGAGATCCTTTGTGGAAACAAAGATCTGAACATAGAAAGAGCCGTTGCCACAGATCTCATGAGTGATGTTCTCGCGTTTGCTGAGCCGAACGTTCTTCTGATCACAGGACTTCACTCTCCACAGGCCGTGCGAACCGCCATGGTGGTGGGGATACCCGCTGTTCTCTTCGTCAGAAAAAGAGATATTCCTGAGACTATAGTCAATTTTGCGAAAGAATGCAACATCACCGTTCTTGCAACGAATCTTTCCATGTTCGAAACTTGTGGCAGACTTTACATGAACGGTTTGAAGCCCGTCAGGAGAGCGATAGAATGAGCGTTTCCATCATAGACAGATTGCAAGCCATCTTCCAGGATGTCAGAGTTTCCGAATTCATGAATCCGGACGTTATATACGTAACACCGGACAAGACACTTCTTCACGTGAAAGAGATTATGAGGATAAAGAGGATCTCAGGTGTGCCCGTAGTGGATGACAAAAAACGGGTGGTGGGAATCGTCAGTCTGGAAGACATCATAAAGGCCCTCGAGGGAAGTTACATAAAAGACAGTGTTGAAAAGCGCATGACGAAGAACGTGGTATGTCTGAAAGAAACAGACACCCTCCAGGACGCCGTCAAGACCTTTGAGAAATACGGTTATGGGAGATTTCCCGTTGTCGACGATGAGGGAAAACTTGTGGGGATCGTGACAAAGCACGACATCATCTATTTTCTTCTGGCAAAACTCGGCATCATGTATCTGCACGACAAAAGGATGGAAGAAGTCTTGGAAAAAGGAACCTCACTGATCACGGGAGAGGTCCTGGAAAAAGGAAAAGCGGATTTTGTTTTCCACATAGATTACTTCGATGTGAACATGATCGGGATAGGGGCTTCCAAATTGAAGAGGTTTCTCTTAGAGCGAGGAGTGGATGAAGAACTGGCAAGAAGAATTGCAATAGCTACTTACGAAGCGGAAGCAAACGTTGTCATCCACAGCGAATCCGATGGGTACATATACTGCTTCATCGACAATGAGAAAATCACGGTGAGGGTAGAAGACAGAGGAAAAGGGATAGAAAATCTGGAACTCGCGATGAGAGAAGGCTATTCAACGGCTCCAGACCACATCAGAGAGCTCGGCTTTGGTGCAGGGATGGGGCTTCCAAACATGAAAAGGTACTCCGATAAAATGGTCATCATCTCAGAAGTGGGAAAGGGTGTAATCGTTGAGATGGTGTTCTTCAGGAGGGATAGAGGTGAGGATAGGGGAGATAGTGGAAAAACTGGGGCTTGAACATGTGTGCGGTGATCTGAACACGGAAGTGGAACACGGTTTCACCTGTGACCTTTTGAGTGAAGTGCTGGGGAAAGCCCAGCCTTCAACGCTTTGGATCACAGTTCAGTCTCACGTCAACATAATAGCGGTTGCCACGGTTGTCGGAATAAAGGGGATCGTTCTCTGTGACGGTCACGAATACGAAAAGGACACTGTGAAGAAGGCAGAGGAGAACGGAGTGGTGCTCCTCAAATCCCAGGAGAACTCCTTCATAGTTTCTGGGAAGGTGTACGAGCTGGGGTTGAGATGAAGGCGGATTTACATGTGCACACGTGTTTGTCACCGTGCGCAGATCTGCTCATGATACCGCCCGTTGTGGAGAGGGCATCGGGAGATGTACAGATTCTCGGCATAGTTGATCACAACAGCGCAAAAAAACGTTCCTGCTTTTCTGAAAATGAAGAAACTCGTTGTCCCTGGAATAGAGATACAGACAGTGGAAGATGTTCACGTGCTCGGCTTTTTTTCCGATATCGAAAGCGCATTGAAAGTCACGAAGATCGTTTATGAACATCTTCCATCGGTGAAACACGATCATGAGAAAATGGGCTATCAGCTCTTTGTAGACGAAAAGGGGAATTACACGGGCTACGAAGACGTTCCGCTCGGTTTTCCTTCAGATCTCACACTGTCTCAGGCTGTAGAGCTGATTCGATCATTTGGAGGGATACCGGTTTACGCGCATGTTGAGAAGAGATTCGGTGTTCTCTACCAGCTCGGTTTCTTTCCAGATCTCGAGGTTCCTGTTGCTGAAGTGGTGAGTAAAGAAGGAGAAGAAAATGCCCAGAAAAAGAATCTCAGGGTGATAGTGACATCGGACGCCCATTTTCCCTCTGATATAGGAAGAAGGTACATCGACATATCTGGAGTGCCACATTCACCCGAGGAAGTACTGAAGAAGATCCTTAACAGCGAATACACACTGGGAGGTGTTCCGAATTGGTAAGGGTGAGATTCGCACCGAGCCCCACTGGCTTTCTCCACGTTGGAGGAGCTCGAACCGCTCTGTTCAACTTTCTTTTCGCACGGAAAGAAAAAGGAAAGTTCATCCTCAGAATAGAAGACACCGATTTGGAGAGATCTGAGAGGGAGTACGAAGAGAAGCTCATGGAATCTCTCAAGTGGCTTGGTCTTCTGTGGGATGAAGGACCGGACGTGGGAGGAGACCACGGTCCATACAGGCAGAGCGAGAGAGTGGAGATATACAGAGAACACGCTGAAAGGCTTGTAAAGGAGGGGAAGGCCTATTACGTTTACGCTTACCCTGAAGAGATCGAAGAGATGAGGGAGAAACTCCTCTCTGAAGGAAAGGCACCACACTACTCCCAGGAGATGTTCGAAAAGTTTGATACTCCCGAGAGAAGAAGGGAATACGAAGAAAAGGGTTTGAGGCCGGCTGTGTTTTTCAAGATGCCCAGAAAAGACTATGTGTTGAACGATGTGGTGAAAGGTGAAGTTGTGTTCAAGACGGGAGCAATTGGGGATTTTGTGATAATGAGAAGCAACGGTCTTCCCACCTACAATTTTGCCTGCGTGGTGGATGACATGCTCATGGAGATAACACATGTTATCCGTGGAGACGACCATCTCTCAAATACACTGAGACAGCTCGCTCTCTACGAATCGTTTGAAAAGGCTCCCCCCGTTTTTGCGCACGTTTCCACCATACTGGGACCCGATGGAAAAAAACTGAGCAAGAGACATGGAGCCACTTCTGTGGAAGCGTTCAGAGACATGGGATATCTCCCGGAGGCGCTTGTCAACTATCTGGCACTTCTTGGATGGTCTCACCCAGATGGTAAAGAACTCCTCACTCTCGAAGAATTGATTTCTTCGTTTTCTCTGGACAGGCTCAGCCCGAACCCTGCAATTTTCGACCCACAGAAGTTGAAATGGATGAACGGTTACTATTTGAGAAACGTGCCGATTGAGAAGCTCGCAGAACTGGCAAAGCCGTTCTTTGAGAAAGCCGGGATAAAAATAATCGACGAGGAGTACTTTAAAAAGGTACTGGAGATCACAAAAGAGAGAGTGGAGGTGCTTTCAGAATTTCCTGAAGAGTCCCGCTTCTTCTTTGAAGATCCAGCACCCGTTGAAATACCGGAAGACATGAAAGGAGTGTTTTCACAGCTCAAAGAAGAGCTCCAGAACGTTCGGTGGACCATGGAAGAAATCACACCTGTCTTCAAGAAAGTACTGAAACAACACGGTGTAAAGCCCAAAGAATTCTATATGACGTTGAGAAGAGTTCTGACTGGTAGAGAAGAAGGTCCTGAACTCGTCAACATTATTCCTCTTCTTGGAAAGGAGATCTTTTTGAGAAGAATAGAAAGATCTCTGGGGGGATGAGAATGAACATCCAGAAACACGGAGAAGACTGGAAAGGTACAGTTGTGATCGTACACGGTCTCGGTGAACACTCCGGGAGATACAGGAGACTTGTGAGAGAATTCGTTTCAGAGGGTGTTCAGGTGATCACTTTCGATTTACCGGGTCACGGCAAGTCTCCTGGAAAAAGAGGGCACCTTCGTTTTGATGACGTTTTTAAAATATTGAACGAGATCACGAAAGATCTGGAAAGGTTCGTGCTCTTTGGTCACAGTCTCGGTGGATTGATAGCTATCAGATTCACTCAGATTTTTCAGCCAGAGAACCAGAAAGGGTTGGTGGTGTCGGCCCCCGCTATCCTGCTTCCAGATACCCATTCTCCGGTCCTTGAATTCATGGTGAGGTTTCTGTCCTTTTTTGTTCCATTCCTCACGATGAGCAACGGGATAAACCCGAGCGATCTTTCCAGGAACAGAGAAGCGGTGGAAGCGTACATAAGAGATCCCCTCGTTCACGACAGGAACTCTTTCAAGCTCGCTTCAGATATGCTCTCCCATATGAAAAAGGTTCTCAAAGACGCTGAAAGGATAAAGGTTCCTGTTCTCATTCTTCACGGAACTGATGACAGGGTGGTGTCTTTTGAAGGAAGCAAGAAGTTTTTCGAAGCGCTGAACACAGAGAAAAAACTGGTGAGCTTTCCTGGAGGATACCATGAACTTTTTGAAGATCCAGAGCACCAGAAAGAGTTTTTCAAAACGATAGTCGAGTGGAGTCTCGAAAAACTCGGAGGGAAATAAGTTGAAGGAGTTCAGGAAGATCTTAGAGGACAAAGCTTTTTTCTTCACGACACTGTACATATTGATTTCATTTCTCGTATTCAAGATTTTCCCGGATGTCTTTGCAGTGATTGTGTTGATGGTGTTCTTCACGCTCCTTTTGGATCCGGTCATTCGTTTCCTGGAGAAGCTGAAATTTGGAAAGTACTTCTCCAGGGTAGCAGCACTTCTTCTCTTCTTTTTCGTGATGGTTTATTCGCTTTACATGATCATTCCTCCTGTTTTCAACGAGTTTGGGAGTTTCATCGAATTCATGGCAAAAGTTTTTGAAAGCAAGATATGGAAAGACTACATAAAATCTCCTGAATTGATGCCGGTGTTCGATAAAATCATGAATTTTCTTGAACCAAAGCTCACAGATTTCCTGAACTATGTCTTTTCGCTCGTGACAACGAATTTTGTCTCTGTTACGACGATAATTGTTTTCACGCTTTTCGGACTCGGCTACACCCTGTTCTATATTCGCGAAATAGCCAGCTTCTTTGTCCTCATCTATCCAAAGAGTGCAAGAGCGGAAGCGAGAGAGTTTTTCCGTGATGTGTACGCGAGTATGGGAAGGTACATAAGGGTCATCTTCATAAATGCTGTGATAATAGGACTCTCTTACTGGGTTGTTTTCGAAGCTTTCAACTTGAAGTACAGCGCCATCATAAGCCTCTGGGCTTTTGTGACCAACTTCATTCCAATCGTTGGAGTGGTCCTGGAATACATCCCTGTACTTCTTTTTTCTCTCACTCTCGGTGTGAAAGGTGTTCTTCTCATAGCTCTCTTTGCGATCCTCATACATGCCGTTGCCTTCGTTGTCTTCATTCAGCTGATGAAAGGCCTCGAAAAGCTGAATCCTGTTTACATAATTTTGTCCATCCTGTTCTTTGGGAAACTCTTCGGATTGTTCGGGTCTTTTGTGGGAGTGCCGCTTGCTCTGTTTTTCAAAGTCTTCTGGAGGAAATTTCTCAGGCCTCTTTTTGAGGCGGGGTGAGAGTTTTGAGAATTATCTTCATTCTTCTTCTACTGATACCTTCTCTTCTAACGATGGCGCTATCCCTTGAGGAAATAAAAAGCCTTTCGAAGACGAATCTGGACAATGCCATAGATCTTTTTCTCGACTACATGAAAAAGCACCCCTCTGATCCAGAATTAGAAAATGTTGGAGAGTTTCTCTTTGCCAAAAAAAAGCTCGTTGAAAAACACCCCTCCCTCTCTCGGGAAATCATCTCAGAAGACTTTCATGGTCTCCTTGAAAAACTAAGAGACACAGAAGAAATGTTCTCCGAGGAAGAGGTTCCCCTGCTGGAAGAAATCTTTCCAGAGCTGAAGAGTTTTGCTGAGAAACTGCAAGACGTGGAGGAATTTCTCTCTTCACCATTTTTCTGGAAGCTCGGCATCAGTTTGAAAATAGAAAACCCCGAGAAGTTCGCCGAAGATCTTGTGAACAGGTTTCTTGAAGATCCTTTCGTGTTCTCATTTGAGGTGGTGGAGGCTCTCTCGAAAGTGGAAAATGCCGAAGAAATAGCCTACCATCTTGTGAGAAAAGCAAAGGAGATACCTCTGAAAGAGGAGAGTTACTCCTATATTCTGAGACTTTTTGAAGTGGCACACCACTTGGGATACAGTGAAACAGACGAACTCGAAGAACAGATAAAGAAATACTTTTCCATCTCTGCAAAGGTGGACGCCTCTGGGAACGTGGAGGAGATCCTCGACGAGTACGAACAGCTCACCATTCCCAAGGAAAAGCTCAGAGAAAAACTGGCCGCTGTTTCAAAAAAGTCGAAGGTGTCTGAAGAGAAAAGAGGTAGATATTACCCGTTTTTCCTGGTTTTTCTTGCTCTACCGTTTCTTTCTGCTCGATTCAGAGCGTCTTTTTACAGGAGAATCGGCATGAAAAAAAGAGCAGCTTCGATTTATTTGAAGCTGCTCCAGAAACAGCCGGAAAATGTGAAGCTCCGATTGAAGCTCGCCCGTCTTTATGAAGAAATCGGTATGCACGAAGAAGCGATGAAAGAGTACGAAATCATAAAGAAACTCTCTTAAGCCTGGACCCAGTAGTTCGGAGATTCTTTCGTTATGATGATGTCGTGTGGATGGCTTTCTTTCACTCCAGCTGGAGTGATTTTCACGAAGACTGCCTTTTCCTGGAGTTCTTTTATTGTTCTGGCACCAACGTATCCCATACCGGATCTGAGTCCGCCCACAAGCTGATGCACCACGTCTTTTACGGTTCCTTTGTACGGCACCATACCCTCTATTCCTTCGGGGACGAACTTGTTTTCCCCTTCCTGACCGTATCTGTCCGCACTTCCAGACCTCATGGCACCAAGGCTTCCCATACCTCTATAGGCCTTGTACTTTCTACCCTGATACAGTATCGTTTCTCCCGGTGCCTCTTCGGTACCGGCAAAGATACTTCCGACCATGACACTCTCGGCACCGGCTGCAAGTGCTTTCACAATGTCTCCAGAGTATCTGATTCCTCCGTCTGCTATGATGGGAACGTCGTACTTTCTTGCAACTTCAGAACATTCCATAACGGCCGTGAGCTGAGGAACGCCGACACCAGCTACCACTCTCGTTGTACAGATCGATCCGGGACCCACACCTACTTTCACAGCGTCCGCTCCCGCCTTTATGAGTGCCTCCGTTCCTTCCGGGGTCGCCACATTCCCGGCTACAACTGGTAGATCCGGGTAGTCCGCTTTTATCATCTCGAGGGTCTCTATCACTCTTCTGGAGTGACCGTGAGCGGTATCTATGACGATCACATCCACACCCGCTTTTACGAGCTTTTCCACCCTTTCCATGGTTTCAGGACTCGTTCCAACCGCTGCGCCCACGAGAAGCCTTCCCTTTTCGTCCCTCGCCGCGTTGGGATGTTCTATCACACTCATTATGTCCTTGATGGTGATCAATCCAACGAGCTTGTTGTCTTTTGAGACGAGGGGAAGTTTCTCTATTCTGTGCTGGTGGAGAATTTCTTTTGCTTTTTCAAGGGAGATGTCTGGAGGGGCCACGATGAGCTTTTCTCTTGGTGTCATCAGATCTTTTATCTTCTTTGAAAGGTTCTTTTCGAACCTGACATCTCTGTTTGTGAGCAGGCCAACAAGCCTTCCCTCTTCGTCCACAACGGGAAGTCCACCTATTTTGTACTCTGCCATGAGATCAATTGCTTCTTTCACCGTCATATCCGGGGTTACGGTGATAGGATCGTATATGATGCCGTTTTCGGTCTTCTTTACGATCGATACCTGGCGCGCCTGTTCATCGGGAGTGAGATTTTTGTGAATGATTCCAATGCCGCCTTCCCTTGCGAGAGCCTTTGCCAGAGCCGCTTCGGTCACTGTGTCCATGGCGGCACTCACAAGTGGTATATTTATTCGTATCTGTCTTGTGAGCCTGGTGTCTATTTTCACGTCTTTTGGAAGGACTTCGCTGTACTGTGGAACAAGCAGCACATCGTCAAAGGTCAGGGCTTCTTTCATCCAATCCCTCCTCAAACGATCATCTCGTGTTTTTCAATAATCTTCCCGGACTCGGGTCCTATCCCGAACACGCTCCAGTTACCCGCAATAAATCTCTCGTAGGCCCTTCTGTAGTCTTCTTTCGAAACGTTCTTTATTCTCTCGACCCTTTCCTCTATGGTCTCCAGAGAGTCATTAGAGAGATCATCGATCACGAAACTCATCATGCCGGCTGGATTGTCTGTGACCATATCGAGCTTTCCAAGGTATCTCATCTTTCCGTATTCGAAATTCTTCATGAAAAGAGATTCATTGGAGAGAACGTCTTTCATCTTTGAGAAGAACTCATCTATCTTTTCAGGAGAAAGAGCCGCGTACACGATGATGATTCCTGTTTCCTTCAGCGCGTAGATCTGGGAGAACACATCGTAAACGAAGCCCTCTTTCTCCCTTATTTCGTGGAACAGAATGGAGCTCATTCCACTTCCCAGTGCGGTGTTGAGAGCATAAAGCGGGTATATATCTTCACTGATTCTTCCACAAATGGGTCTTGCCATGGCAATGTGTACCTGCTCCAGGTCGTTCCTCACGATGTATCTGGGTTCCGTGTGTTCGAACGAAGGTGGAGGTGGAAGAGGATCTCCTGGCTTGTTCCTTTCTAATTCGCTCAATTCTTTTTCCAGAAGAGAAAGGTAGTCATCGTTTACTTTTCCAGCGAGGATGATTTTGGTATCCGGAAGATTGTAGTTTTTCCTGTGATACTCTCTGAGATCTTCCGACGAGATCTTCTCAATAGTTTCCTTCCTTCCAATGATGGGCCTTCCGTAGGGCCCGGGCCAGACAGTTTCCACCAGAGTATCGAAGAGTTTACTGGTTGGATCATCCTGGGACATCTTGTACTCTTCAAGAATGATCTTTCTCTCTATCTCGGTGTCTTCGGGAGAGAAAATGGGATAAAAAGTTATCTCTTTCAACACGTTCAGCGTTTTTCCGAAGTGAAACTCCGGAACTTTTGCATAATAAGCGGTGGCGAGTTTATCGGTGAAGGCATTGAGAGTTCCTCCAACCACTTCTACGGTGTACTTGAGAGAAAAGTGATCGTAGCTTTTTGTTCCCCTGAAAGCCATGTGTTCTATGAAATGGGAGATCCCCGCAAGTTCTTCTGGCTCGTGAGCGGATCCCTTTTTAATTAAAAAGGCGCAGGAGATCGTCCGCGCCTTGTCAAAAGGTATGGTGAAAATCTCAATTTCGTTTATTGTGTGTCTTTCCATGCTGAGTGTTTTCCCCCTCTGTGACACGTTTGAACTGCAGTCTTCCGAGGTCATCTATGTTGATCACCTGTACCTTTATGGTATCACCGACTTTCACCTTTTTCAAGAACTGCCTCATATCTTCTCCTACTTTGCTCTGATGAAGGAGGCCTATCTTACCTGGTCTCACCTCTATGAACAGTCCGTAAGGTTCTATCCTTGTGACCTTTCCTTCCAGAACTTCTCCCACTTCTATTTCTTTGGCTATTTCCCTTATGAGTTCGATGGCCTTGTCAACGTTTTCTTCAGAACTTCCAACGACCTTGACGAGGCCTGTTTCGTCGTCGATCTCCACCTTCACATCGAAGTCTTTTATGATCTTCTTTATCACTCTGCCTCCAGGTCCTATGACATCCGCCACTTTTTCTGGATCGACCTTGGTTACCTTTATGATCGGTGCATACTTGGACAGATGCGGTCTTGGAGCAGAGATGGTTTCATACATCCTGTCGAGAATGTACATTCTCGCTTCCCTTGCCTGCATGAGCGCTTTCATGAGGAGTTCATCTGAGACACCTGAGACCTTACAGTCCATCTGAAAGGCGGTGATTCCGTCTCTTGTTCCAGCCACTTTGAAGTCCATATCACCGTAGTGGTCTTCCATTCCAATGATGTCTGTGAGTATGATCTCGGCGTCTTCTTCAAGAATGAGCCCCATCGCTATTCCTGCAACGTGTTTCTTGATAGGAACTCCAGCATCCATCAGCGCCAGGGATCCTGAACACACCGTGGCCATTGAGGAAGAACCGTTGGACTCCAGGATCTCAGAAACCACTCTTATGGTGTAGGGGAACTCTTCTTCGGGTGGAAGCATGTTCTTCAGAGCTCTTTCTGCCAGATGTCCATGCCCGATTTCCCTTCTGCTGGGACCTCTGAGCGGCTTCACCTCTCCTGTACAGAACGGAGGAAAGTTGTAGTGCAGCATGAACCTCTTAACGCCTTCTTCGAGGAGTGTGTCTATGATCTGAACGTCCATGGGAGCGCCGAGAGTAACGATACCGAGACTCTGTGTTTCCCCTCTGGTGAAAAGAGCAGAGCCATGTGTTCTCGGGAACAATCCAACCTCGCAGGAGATGGGTCTGATCTCGGTCGGTTTTCTCCCGTCCGCTCTGATACCCTTCTCCACTATCAATCTCCTCATTGTTTTTTTGACGGCATCTTCATAGAGTTCCGAGACAAAGGGTTTGATTCCTTTCAAATCGGTTACGGACAATTTTTCTGCAATCTGATTCAGAAGCTGTTCTTCGTACTCTTTGAGAGCCACTTCTCTTTCCTTCTTCACCTTTACGAGGATTCTTCTTTCCAGTTCTTCTTTGTTTAGAAGATCTTTGAAAGCCTCAACGAGGCCTTCAGGTGGTGTGGGCTCGACAACGGGGATTTTCTCCACGTTGAACTCTGAGAGAATCTCTTCCTGGAAATCGACTAGTTCTTTTATGACGGAGTGGGCGAATCTCAAGGCCTTCACCATATCTTCTTCTGTTACTTCTTTTGCTTCACCTTCGACCATGGTGACAGCGTCTTTTGTTCCAGCAACGGTGATATCCATCAGACCCTTTTCTATGTCTTCCTCACTGGGTAAGGCTATGAACTGTCCGTCTCTGTAACCAACCCTAATACCCGCCACTATACCTTCAAACGGTATCTTTGAAACGTTCAATGCGAGGGACGCGGCAAAGATTCCCACAACGTCCGGTGGAACGTTCGGATCCACCGAAAGCACGGTCACGATAACCTGGACCTCGTTTCTGAGTTTTTTTGGAAAGAGAGGCCTTATCGGTCTGTCGATGAGGCGGGCTGAGAGAATAGCGGATTCGCTGGGTCTGCCTTCCCTCTTTATGAAACCACCGGGGATCTTTCCGGCAGCGTAGAACCTTTCCTGGAACTCAACGGTGAGAGGTACAAAGTCGATTCCTTCCACTGCTTTGTCTGAAATGTTTGCGGTTGCCAGAACAACTGTGTCACCAAACCTCACCAGGGCTGAACCACTCGATTGTTTCGCTACTTTTCCGTACTGAACTACGAGTTCTCTTCCAAGGATGTTACGTCGCCATTCCTTCATATTCCTATCACCTCTACCCAATCAATTTAAATCAGGAAGCGGGCAACAAGCCCGCTTCCCCCTCCTTAGAATTTTATTTCCTGATTCCTAACTTGGCGATGAGTTCTCGATAAACTTCCGGTTTCTTGTGTCTCAGGTACTTCAACATTTTTCTTCTTCTTCCGATCATCTTCATGAGTCCTCTTCTGGAGTGGAAATCCTTTGGATGCTTTCTCAGGTGCTCTGTCAAATGTTTGATCCTCGCAGTGAGAAGAGCGATCTGCACCTCAACGGATCCTGTGTCGTTCTCGTGGATCTGGAATTCCTTGATGATTTCGTTTTCTTTTCAGGGTCGAGAGACACCACCGAACACCTCCATTTTATCAGTCTCCGCCAGCCCAGGTTCTTCCCCAGACTGGGGTCAAGGATGATTATACCACAAAAACATACCCCGGCATGTGCCGGGTTGTGGAGCGGGCGACGGGATTCGAACCCGCGACCCCCAGCTTGGGAAGCTGGTGCTCTACCAGCTGAGCTACACCCGCTCGTTCGTTGATTATTTTATCATACATTGGGGAAACCTTTCAAGAGTTTCTCCCTCTTGACAACCTAACGGGGTGATGCTATATTATAAAAACGGGATTAGACGGTGCGGGGTGGAGCAGTCTGGCAGCTCGTTGGGCTCATAACCCAAAGGTCGTGGGTTCAAATCCCACCCCCGCTACCAGATCGATATGAACAGCCCGGCCGTTTTGGCCGGGTTATTTTGTTTTTATGGGTTCTTGCCTTAAGTGTTCGTGGATAGAAAAGGATATGACTGTATCCAGTGAAAGAAAACGAAGGCATGAGAACGGGGTAAACCAGAAAAGGTTCGTATCCATTCAAGGGAAGACTCCTTTTTCCCAGTGTTCTACTTTTCCCTCGATGATCAGAAACACAGGACTGGCGTGGATATCCTTTTCGCTTTTCAATGTTTCATATCGCTCTGGATCTCTTTTCTGAAGTTTCTTGAGGAGGTGGTGAAACTCATATTCAAGTTGGCCCTTCGTGACCGGGATCTTTTCCTTGAGTTCCACTACCTCTATCTTCCTGATGTCAAAGCGGTAGCCCCTCCTTTCCGCTTCCCTCCATACCTCAAAGAGGTAGGCGTTTATGGCCTTTAACGGCTCTGAATGGTTTTTAAAACGTTCAAGCTGCGGGTGGTTTCTGTACCCCCTGGTCTTTCCTTCGAGCACTTTTTTAGCCAGTAAACTTTCCCTCCAGAGTGCCACGAGCCCTTTGGCGTCAAGGTATTTTGGGTGGAGCGACCAGAGACGCAGGTTCTCACCTCCACAGGTATGGTACTATGCTATAGCCCGTCCAGAAGAGCGGGCCGAGGTTCAGAAGAAAGTGTGGTATGAACGTGAAAACCATGTTTCCGGACTGACGCCATACCACTATGTGGATGAACCCTGAAATGGTCGTCATCAGCACAAACGCCACCCCAAAGAATCCCTCGGGACTTGCTACATGGAGGAACTTTGTCCAGAACATCGTGTGTATTAGCCCCACGAAGGCGGCGAAGAACACCAGGCCTGCAAGGCGATATCTGAGCCTGGGTTTTTCAGGGTACAGGTCCCATGAATCAAACAGGTAGAGCCAGAGTATCTGTTCGGTCGAAGCATTCACCGGAGCCCACAAAAGTGCCGTAAGGAGAACACCAAACCGGTCAACTTCCTCAACTCTAATCCGTGCCTGGTAGGCAAAGAATAGGGCCGTGAGTATTACAAGGACGTTCACATAGAACCACTTGGGAGGCTTTTTCGGGAAGGGTGTTCCATAGCCTACAACGCCTCTTCTCAGCTTCACAAGGCCCCAGGCGAGGGAGTAGTAGATAAGCATGGGAATGAGGACCCCGCTCAGATCATAGAGCCATCCCGCCACAGCAGGGAGAGAGAAGGCTATTACAGCTGAAAGCAGGAGGTCAAGGTGCTTTGGTCTCCATGAAGTCGGGTCATAGGTTTTCACTCCGGACATCTCACTGACCTCCACCAAACAGGAAATCAATCAGTTTCTTTTCCTTATAAAGCCTTTTGCGAAACTCCATTATGGGCAGGTCACCCTGGACGAGGACATCTTTCCTTATGTCCCTCTCCTGGGTCTCCACAACTCTCCTATCCTGGTGGAGGATTATCCTGTTTAAGGGCATGCTTAAACGGGCTATGATGGAATCAACGGGTTTCAATCCCGTCATTTTCACGTAAAAGCGGAGGTATATCATGGTTTTCTGCCTGTCCACGGGAACAAAAAAGGCTACCACTCTCGTACCTTCACTTATGTGGTTCTGCCAGAGGTTGGGAAATATGAACTCAAGGTAAACCCTCGACTCCTCCCCGCTGAGTTCCTCGGGTCTTTTGACCCTCTGCCCCCTATCGACCTCGTTGAACACGTAAAAAATGAAACTGTCTTCGTCTATCCACTTGACGACGGGGCCGTGGACCAGGGTCCTGTTTCCCCGGCCTATGGTGGTTCTGTGGACGAAAGGTAGGTGCATGACGTCGAGCTGGTTCTCAACCGCCCTCAGGAACGGGACGTTCCAGAGCTCCCTGAACTCCGCATAAGCGAAGTCCTCATCTATATCATCGAAGAACTTTGGCTCCTTCTCTGGCTCTCCTTCTCCGAACCAGAGCCATATTATGTTATTTTTTCGTAAACCGGGTATGAATTAACCCTAAATCTATCAGGAACTTTGTAGTTCTTCCCGAGGGCCGGTATAAGCCTCACCCTGCCGTTACCGTCGTACTCAAACCCGTGAAAGGGGCACTGGATTCTATCGTTTATAACCTTCCCCGCTGAGAGCCTAGCCCTCCGGTGCACGCAGAAGTCTTCCAGGGCGTAGACTTTTCCCAAGCTGTCCCTCCAGAACACCAGGTCTCTCCCGAGTCGCCTAACTCCAACGGGTTTTCTCCTCACCTCATTCGATGAAAGAACTGCAAACCACATTGAAGACACTTCTTGCGGCGCCCCCCCATCGTCCGTTGTTTGTTTTTTCTTAATGATACCATAGTTTTGGAATTGGAAAAAACGAGAGTGATCTCAGAACGGTCGAATGAGGAGGTGATTGTGGTGATCAGAAAAACTGTGAAGGGTACAGACGGCAGAGAGTACACTTTTGTGGCAAAAGAAGGAACGTTTGAAAAGCTTACAGGGCTTGGTACGACCATCAGAGGGCACATACCTGGAACGGACTCTCCTTTCTACGGCATTTTAGAAGACGGAGAAGAAGGCCTCAGAGCCTGGATTATGACGTTTCGTGTTGTAAACCGTGTTCCCATCGACAGTGAGACAGAAGAAGAACTTGTTCGTCTCTTTTTACCACTAGTGGAACGAAGAAGAATAGACCGTTCTATCTTGCTGTACGTTGAATGAATAGGGAAGCCCGGTCGAAATGGCCGGGCTTTTTGTTTTTATGGGTCCTCACCAAATTGTTCCAGAGTTGAAACACAAAGAAACGGACTATAACTAGTGGAAGGAGGTGAGGTCATAATAGCCAGGGTGTATCAGAAAAGGGCAAAGCTCATATCCTGTACTGGTGAAATATTATTTTTTTGTTGAGGCAGAAGGGAAAAGAAGCTTTTAAAGAATTCTTTGCTTTAAGGTTTGAAGTGAGAAGATTTTGCATATCAGGGGCTTTGTGATACAATACCACCAATTAAATAGTAAATGAGGTTTTCAGAAAGCCTGGAGAAATCGACAGAGTTCACTTAAATGGTGTAAGGGGGGTGTTTTTATGAGCAAGATGTTTATCACTGTGTTCTTTGGTATAATGCTTGTTACTGTTTCTTTAATTTGCATAGCTGAAACTGCGCCAGAAATTATTTGGCAGAAAATTCTTGGTGGATCCAGTGATGATTATGCTTTTTCAATTCAACAAACACCCGATGGTGGGTATATAGTGGCTGGATATACCGAGTCAAACGATGGAGATGTCAAAGGGAATCATGAAAACGGTGACTTTTGGATAGTAAAGCTTGATAAAGATGGAAACATAGAATGGCAGAAAACTCTCGGTGGATCCAATTGGGATTGGGCTTTTTCAGTTCAACAAACACCCGATGGTGGGTATATAGTAGCTGGATTTACCTGGTCTAATGATGGAGATGTTAGTGGAAATCATGGCTCGCTTGACGCTTGGATAGTAAAGCTTGACAAAGATGGAAACATAGAATGGCAGAAAACCCTTGGCGGATCCGGAAATGACTGGGCCACTTCAGTTCAACAAACAACCGATGGAGGTTACATAGTGGCTGGAGGAACCTATTCAACCGATGGGGTTATCCGAGGAAATCATGGATCACTCGATGCTTGGGTAGTAAAGCTTGACGGCAATGGGAACATGCAGTGGCAAAAAGCACTGGGCGGATCTGGTTCGGATAGTGCTTGGTCAGTTCAGCAGACAACAGATGGAGGATACATAGTGGCTGGATTTACCAAATCAAACGATGGAGATGTGACTGGAAATCATGGAAGCGCTGATTTTTGGGTTGTGAAGCTTGGTTGGCAGTGAGGTGAGCCTTTGTGGCTTACCTTTGAATCAAAGAAGTTTGGTGGGAGATGATACTGAAAGAGTGACGAGATATTATTCAGTTCCTACACGCATTTACTTTGTCAAACAAGATAAAGCAAAATCACTCACAACCAAAGAAAAGGAGTAGTAATGCTCCTTTTCGTTATTTTATTATTAGGAGTGTTTGGTATCACGGTCCTTTGATTACACTCATTGATGCTGGTAAACAGATCTTCTTGATATTTCAACCGCTCACCCCTCAAACCTCTGAAGAGAAATCAGCACGCCTCCTGCGATGAGCGCCATGGAAGTGGTTATGAAGATGTGCGCCGTTGCAACGTAACTGGAGAGAAATCCAAAGAAACCATAGGAAACGGGCAGTAGCGAGAAAGATACGGCTGAGATCAGGGAAAAGATCTTTCCCCTCATTTCCTCCGGTATTGCCAGTTGAAGCAGTGTGATAACGTTTATGTTGAAAAGGGTTTGAAAGATTCCAATGAGGAAATACATGGCAAACATAAGCCAATGGTTACCCGTCATGGCAAACACGAAAACAGCCAGCCCGTACCCCACCAGATTCAAACCCAGGGTTTTCACGCTGGCTCTTGTTCTTATCGTTGCCATCAGAAATGTGACTATCAGTCCCCCAAACGACAGCATACTCATCAACGTTCCATAGACCCACTCGCTCTTTCCCAGTTTCGAGACGTGTTCAGGTAGCAGAACGTGCATTGAACCTGTGAAGAAGTTCATGATGGCAATGACCAGTATCGTCACCAGGATGAACCTCACCGATCTTATGTACAAAAGAGCAGATTTTATGTCCTGCCACATATTTCTTTCCTTCGACACTTTCTTCAGATGCTTTTCTTCAACCTTTATGAACATCTCAAAGATTCCTGAAATCAAAAAGGACAGAGAATTTATGAGAATCACTCCTGCAAGTCCCACTACCTTCAGAAGGAGGCTTCCAAGGGCAGGTCCAAGTATTTTTGAGAGGTTCTTCAGCAACCTGTAGAGTGAATTCGCCCTGACCAGGTTTTCTTTTCTGACCAGATCGGGAAGCAGGGAATCAACTGCTGGATTGAAGAAAGAATCGAACACGGAGACAAGAACGGTGACGATCAGAAGAAGCGCCATCGTTAACTCTGAGAAATATTCCATGAGAAACAGATACATGAACAGAACTCCCCTGAGAATATCCATCACAACCATCATGTTTCTTCTGCTGTGCCTGTCCACCACCGTTCCAGCGAAGGGACTCACTATTATGGCGGGAAGAAAAGAGGATATCATGAAGAGGCCCACGTATTCGCTCGAGCCGGTTTTCGAGTAGAGCCACCATGCCAGTGCAACTTGATAGATCCTGGTGCCGATCAGCGAAACGAACGAACCGGAGGCGAAAAGAAGGAGGTTTCTGTTCAACTCCTTTCACCTCCTCTACACGTTCTTCAGTCTGAAGGTGTAGGTGCTGACACTGAGATTGAAGTCTTCAAACCAGTATACGTAGAGACAGTAGGTCTTGTTGATTCTCTGATCTGTCCTTTTCAGGGCCACCTCGACTTCGAACTTTTCCTCCCCACCAGGCTCAAGCGTGAAGACCTGAAAATCTCTGCTCAAATAAATGTTTTCCATTTCACTTCTGTTCTCACACCACAGGTTGAAACACACCAGGTTGTTCGTGGTGTGGGCATTTTCATTCCAGACTTTCACGTAGAAGATCTTTCTGTCGGGTTGCTCGTGAACAAGGACTATCTCAGGATACTTCGGGGGATGAACGCTCTCGGTGTCGAAAACGTTGTGACAGTTGCTGCAAAATCCAGAGTATCTTTTCATGGGTACGAGAGTGTTTTCGCTCTCTTTTATTGACAGGTAATTACCACAGTACGGACACCTGATGGTTTTGTGAAGGTCTTCTTCTGCACATCTGACCGTCATGTTTTCGCCGTACACCTCTATGAAAAACTTCGGATTCTGTGAAAGAAGATGATCGGCCAGAAGGTTGTAGATTCTCTCCTCCACTGCTGACAGATTCTTACTCAATCTGTGCAAATCGAAGTTTTTCAGGTTTCTGTTTGCTTCGTCCAGAACCTCCGTTTGCTCGTTTATCTTCGAGAAGTAATCGTGAACCTGATTCTGAATCTTCTTGTGCCTGAATCCCAGAAGTTCCAGTTTTCTCATGTTGAAATATCTTTTTGAATACACATCTTCTCTTAGCCTTTTCCCCACTCCGAAAACAATTCTCAACGGCCCATTCACTTCTTCCCATGAATACAAAAAGAGTTTGATACTGTTTTTGAGCGGATAGGGTATCACCGAGTAGAACACGTCCTTCCTTATCTCGTCGCTGGAAAACACATAGAACTGCCTTTTCAATACTTCATTGAGAATATCCTCTCCTGCATGAATCTCTAAAAGCCTCATCCCAGCAATTCTGTCGATTTCTAAAACGATCTCGCTTTTCCCCATTCTCAGCCTGTCCACTTCCAGTTTTTCTGGAATGGTCACCTTTGCGTTTGGAAAGCCGTAGAGTATGTACGGAAGGTAGTCCGAGCAGTGGTTGTAGGAGTTCGTGTTCAGAATGTAGAGCACTTCTCCTGCCTCGAATCCGTGAGAGATGAGATGATGGAAAAGAAGAGCCTCACTGTTATAGCCTTGTTTTGGCCTGTAAGAGCTGATGAGGACCTTTGCGTTCTTCAAAAAGTTCATTCCAACGTTTATGTACTCTCCCTTCTCTGAGGTGGAAATGAGAGTGCTTGAGCACGAGTCCATGAAGATACACTCAGCCTGAACATCCTGAGCATAAACCCTCTCATATTCGCAGTTCTGACAGTCCGGGAAGTATCTGTAAATCTCTTCCAGAGGGATGTCTCTGTTGATTCCGCAGATCTTTCCGTCACTCAGATGCAGATGCCTTCTGTTTCCATCTATCACCATGCTCAAACAGAGCTTTTTGTGCTTCACTCTGTCGAAGTTGTCCACCGTGCTTTCGTACCGCGTGAAAACTTCCGCGTTGAGTCTGTGTTTTATACTTTTGTTTTCCTTCCTCAAGATTATAAGATACTGCTGGGGATCAAGTGAGATCTGTTCCTGGTAATTTGCGAGTTTTTCTCTCAGCAGATCGATGGAGAGGGCAGATATGACTCCAAAGTAAATGCCCCTGTCTCTGGAGTATTCATACGCCTGCCTCAGGAAATTTTCCGTCAGCAGTTTTGGATTGCACACGATTATGAAGTCATTTTCTATCTCTTCTTTCCCGTTGAAGTTATCGGGGGACATTTCATGGATTCTGAATTCATCGAGAAAATCAGCCAGTATCCTGGCTGAAAGACCATATTCATCCCCTCTGAAGGCCACAATCTCAAGCATTCGACATTCCCCCCTGATAGTTGGTCGTCGATATATCAATACATCGATTAAAGCATTGAGAACAATTTAACTTACATTCCTCATCTGTTGATATAAAGTTCAAAGCCTTAAAATATTCTTTTAATAGATAATCTTCTGATATTAAAGTTTTCTGGATCTTCCAAGGACAGTATTTATCAATATATTCCTCAAAGTACCAAGCTGCATTTATACCAAACTCATTCAGGAGATTCTCAAGATCACTGACAGTATTGAAGCGTTTGCTATGCAAATAGTGTAGCAAGAAAGCTATTTCTAATCCTCCCCTTGAAATCATTGGTTGGAGTAAAGAAATTGGATGAAACACCGTTGTTTCAAATTTTACAAGCGACTCATTTTCATTTTCATCTTTTTGTCTTTTTTCCACTTTTTCGTCAACAACATCATTTGATATAACCACAGGAAATCCTTCTTTTTTAACTTTCTCTACAATGTAAAGAAATCTGTCCTCAATATTCTTAAGCGACGGAAGTTTCACATACTGGAAAGGAGTGAAAGGTTTAGGATATAAAGGATTTATACCTATTTCCAAGCGCCCATCAGTATTCTTTAGTTTGTTCATTTGATGCCGAACCTTCATTATAAGATCTGCTATCTTATCTAAATCCTCAAATGTCTCGCCAGGTATGGCTAAGATAAAGTAAAGACCGAAATCTGGTATGCCATAGAGGGAAGAGATCCTAACCACTTCCAATATTTCCTCATCCTTTATTTCGTGTTTACCTATTACTTTGCGTAATCTTCCGCTCGTTTCTGGTGCTACAGTTATCTTTCTTTGGCCGGAAATTGCAGCAATCTCTATTATCCGCTTCGACAATTTTTCTAATCTCTGAGAACCGATCCTCACTCTCCCTCCTTTTTTAATGATGTATTCAAGATAATGCTCTACAATCCTAGTTTCTAGTCCTTCATAGAAGAGTTTAATTATTTCCACATTGCACTGATCAATTGCTAGATCAACTATTTTCTTGAATGTTTCCCATCTTAAAGTTCTAGGTGGTTTTAACCTATGCCCCATATAACAAAATCTGCATCTTTGGGTACATCCTCGTCTCACTTCTATAGAAAAAACTCTTTCCTCATAAACGGTATTTTTAGTAACGAATATACTATGTGCTGGATGTTCGTTTATATCAACAGGACTGGTTTGTTTCACCATACCCGTTTGGAAAAAACCGTGAATACAAGGCACGTAAATCCCTTCTATTTGAGAGACAGCCTGCAGGAATTTCATACGCTTTCTTTTTACATTTCGATAAACTTTGTATGAATCTATGATTTTATGAATAGCCTCTTCTGCCTCTCCTAAGACTATGACATCACAAACTAGAGATAACGGCAGTGGATTATAATTAGCTACAGGTCCTCCACCTATTATAATGGGATCGTTCTCTTCTCTGAGAAGATTGATCAATGGTATAGAACCTGCTTTCAATATTTTGAAAGCATTTAACACGATTCCTTCGTATTGAAAACTAATACCTATGAAATCACTATCTTTTAGTTTGAAACCGTATTCGAAAGAGAAAGGCTGATCTTCGTCTGTGTAATACCTATCAACAGCAACATCATCTCTAAGATACAGCTCTTTATACAGGGTCTGGATTCCTAGATTCGGCAAACCGTACTTGTATATGTCAGGAAAAGCCAGAATGAAGATGATTTCATTGCCTTTTAAATTTTTGGAAGGAAGTATTCTTTCTTCTTCCTTGATCTTATAAAGAAGAGAAGTTCTCATGTTTCATCCCCCAAAATGAACCATTTCTTGCCCTTTGTACAAATTTTCATCCTTTACCTCTCACTTGAGCCATCGGTCTTTTTCGCTTCTCCTAAAAAGTATATTAAAAGATATTATATACACTCTCTCAAAAAGTTTGCATTTCGTTCCCTGCGTCTGTCTTGCCATCAGAATCAAAATCCTCCTCAACAACTCAGGAACTTTCCCACATCTGCACGGTGCCAATATTTCTCACCCCCCGCACAGATGCTAAAACACCCTATATGGTTTTCAAGTTTTAAAGAAAATTCTTCAATGATTTGAAAAGAACTTACAGGGCTGTTTTTTAGATCGCAAAATTTCTGTGAACTTAAATAAAAATGATTTTTTACGTACAGCAGAACAAGGGTTAAAAACTCTGATTTTCAGCAGTTGAACCTTTGAAAGTAACCTCACAAGTAGCTGCACTTTTGGGTGCAACCTGAACCTGTTCCGTAATCTCACTTTTCCAGGAATGCGTTTCGTTATCTGTCTTCACTTTGTCAGCGAAAATGATTGTAGACAGGAGAACGAGTATCAAAAAGATTATCATCAAAACCCTTCGCATTCTGATCACCTGTCATCACTTTATCAAACCTTATATGGTTTTCAAGTTTTGGCTGTTCCAAAATCCTCTTTAAAAGCACATTTTCAGCACCAGATTTCATGGGCTTTGAAACAATTTGGTTTTTTGAGGTATAACTATAACAGAGGGAGTAAAGATGAAAAGTATAGAAGGCCTGAAAGAGACATTCAAGTACGGTGCTTTTTCTCTTCCAGCAGTGAATTACATGCTACTCGAAGAAAACCTTCCAAAAGAGTGCAGAGAGGTTCTCTGTATACTGAAACTCGCTTGGAAAGGAAACTTCAAAGAAGCGATTCAGAAAACAGATAAAATTTTGAAAAGCTGCAAATCCGAAGCAGCGAAATATTTTCTTTTGGCGAACAAACTGGCATTTTTAAAATATACAGGCAAAGTAGATATGAATCTGTACAGGTACCTGAAAAGAAACCTTCCCAAGATGTCAAAATCAATAAGAGATACTGTGATCGTTACTTTAATAAACTTTGAAGCAAGCGGAATAAAGCCACTACGGAAGGTGAGGGTGTGGAAAAACGATTACAGAAAATCCACACTTTCCTTTTTATATCTTTCCCTGGCAAGAAGGGAAGCAGATTCTGGAAGACTCTCTGAGGCGGTACACGATTACATACAGGCCTACAGACTATCCAGGGAGGTTCCTCACCCAACCTGTATTGTTTCCTCCCTGAACGATCTTGCATGGGATATCAGGGAAAAACATCCAAAACTTGCCCATGCTCTTTCTCAAGGAGCCGTTTTCTGGCTAGGATACTACAGAGAGGAACCAGGAAATCTCTTTGGAGCCCTGGATACTCTGTTTGTTGTGGAAAAAGACATGGATTCACCGTCTATCCACAGCACTGCACATATCATCGTTTCGCTTCCCGTACCAGAAGATTATCTGTCTCTACTCAAAAAAGCGAAGAAATTTGTGTTGGACTACACAGGATCAACTTATCCGAACACAAGTCAGTTGAGAAGATATGTTGAAAAGGTCGCTTGGAAAGGAAAAACTCTCAGCTCCAAAGGTATCTCAGATATATTGAAAGGGAAAACAAAAATGATTCGTGCAGATACGATAAGAAAACTGTTGACATCTGGTGTTGATACAGGGGCACCTTTTCCTGTCTGGAACGAGTGGATAAAGATGGAGATTGAAAGAAAATACAGGGAGTCGTCAGAAAAGCTTAAAGAGCTCCCCTTTCATCAGAGACAAATCCTTTTTCTTACCACCTACATGGCTCTTCTTGATAGAGAGTTCCTTTCAAGGAAAGAAAAGCTCAAAAAGGCATATACACTCCTTGAAGATATTGAGTCGTTCGCTGATTTCATGGCAAAAGATCACCGGACCATGGAATTTGTTGTTTCAATGGTGAAGGCTCATCCTTTCGTTGAAGGAAGAAAAGAAGCAGTGAAGAGAGCCCTTGCAAGGATGAAAAGAAAGAGACTGGAAAGATTTGTTCTGAGATACATCGAGATGAAAGAGTCAGACAGAAAGCTCCTTGATAGATTTCTGAGGAACTACGGAAGGTACGATGGTGTGAGGTTTGGAATGAGATTGAAAGGCCCGGAGATGGTGAGAGAATTTGCAAAAAAGTACTCTCTCAAGGTTCAACCCCTGTTTGCTGCCTTCTGGTGTGAAGAGGATGGAAGAGTGAGAAGAAGACTGGAAAGAATTTTGAAATACATGTTTCTAAATTGAACACGATGCCCTAACTCTTTATGGAATCTGTGAATCCTGTCTCCACTGACCGCTTACCATTCTTCTAAAGAAGAGTGGCTTGTACAGTTGAAGATCTGTCAATCAAAAACTAATTTACCTCAACCTTTGTTAAGTCTATCATAGGAATGAGCACAGGATGAATCCCCATTTGAGCAGTTGTTGTGGCTACGAAAGATCGAACTATAATGAGTAGGTTCATTAAACCATTGTATTTACAAAGTTTGTCAAACAAATCTTCGCTGCTTTCTTCAATATTGGCTTCGAATTTACCTTTTATTCTTACATACATATCGTGAACCTGTACATTTCCTTGCCTTCCTCTTATGTAAACACCTAAAACGATGCTCCTAGAAAAATAATCTTTTTGATGAACTATTTTTCCAAATTCTGGCTCGAGTTCGAGTTGATAATCTATGAGATCACCCTCTACTTCTTTCAGTTGAAATTTTGCTTCTTCAATGAAATAATTCACCATTCTGAAAAAACTTTTTGAAGGAGAAATACGCTTTTGTTGTTTCATCACGCTGCAACACTCCTCTTCGTTTCAAAAGGCATGCTCATTTCTTCAGAAATCCCGAATTTGTATTTTGGTGGTTTATTTTCCTCTTCTGGTAGTATTCCCAGGGATATCTTGAGTTTACCACCGAGAGCGGCAACTATTTTCGCCAGTACTTTAACAGACACGTTTTTTTCTCCTGTTTCAATTTTTGAAACCATGGACTGTGAAATACCAAGTTTTTCTGCCAGTTCCTTTTGCGTTAGGTTGTACTTCTTTCTATAGGCCATCAACTGTCCTCCTATTTGAGACATGGCTTCGACAAAAAACTTTCTCTTCTTCAGAATAGTGAAAGCCTATTTCTTCAAATAATTCAAAAACATCAGAATATTTCTTGAAGTTTTTCACCTCTGCCCACCTCCCTATAGATGTTCCACAATATTTTTGAACCTTCTCTTCGCACTGTTTATTGCTTTATCGTAATCGCCTTTCTCTTTTTCCAAAAAAGCGCACAGAAGAATCACATAACTTTTCCAGAAAGAAAAATAATCCGTATATTTGGATTTTTCTTCTCTAACCTAAGAGAGTATAAATCCACATCACCAGTTCCTCTGAGTTTCTCAAAGTAAGGTTGTGTTATTGCTCTTTCACCTTCATTAGACAAAATGTTTATTAAATTCGCGTATTTCAGTTTCAATTTACTTCTTCTTTGCTTTGGTACGTATCTTTCTATTAATTCTTTAAATTCTTTGGGAAACTCGTTCGATGCTACAACCTCTTTTTTCATGAACACCGCCCTTTCCCCATGTACACCCCTTCAGTCATTATAACCTATAGGTTATAATTTTACAAGTGATGGTTAATCACACCGCGACAGCATGAAAAATACTTTCACTTTTGCTGGAATCCAGTGAAAGAGAATTATCACAGAACGATGTTTTAGTAAACATCGACACCTCCGTGTTTTCTTGCTACAAATTCCAGCACTCTCAAAGTGAAATAAGCCAGAACAAGATAAACCAGGCCTATTAATGCTTCCCAACTGCTTTCAATTCATGCTTTCGCGTAAAATCCTGATAGAGTATACCTTATGCTTTTAACCGAGTGAGAAAGTGGAAGAATTAGTGATACCCATCTGAAAATTACTGGTAGTCTCTCTACAGGAAAATTTGCACCACTCATCATGAAAACGAGCATTTCAGCGATACCAAGAAGCATGTTGGTGTCTCTTGTTACGAGGCCAAGAGCTGATATCATCATTCCAAAATTGAACCCGGAGTTCCAGTCTTAGGATCTCTTTCTCCTGTATAATTTAATCGAAATTGCCATATCATTTGTCATGGTGGAAAAATGAGAGGTGAAAAACATGCGTAAAATTTTCACAGCTATCATTGAATACGATCCTGAAAAAAAGCAATATGTTGGAATGGTTCCAGATGTTCCAGGTGTACATACTGTAGGTAGTTCCTTAGAAGAAGTGAGAAGGAATTTAAAAGAGGTGCTTGAACTCGTATTGGAGGAAGCAGGAGATGAAATAAATCTCCAGGAATTCGTGGCTCTTGAGATGATAGAGGTGGAAACTTGAGTTATCTTCCAATAGTTGATCCAAAAACTATGGAAAAGGTTTTACTGAAACTTGGATTTCAACGTGTTCGCCAAAAAGGAAGTCATGTGTTCTACAGGCACAGCAATGGAAAGTATACGACCATCCCATTTCATGCAAGAGACTTGCCCAAGTCACTTAATAAGAAAAATCATCCGTGAAGCGGGTATATCAGTGGAGGAATTCAAGAAAGTACTTGAGAATCTGTGATCTCCTCAGGGAGATTGGGAAGATGGAGACGCAAAAGGAGATAGTCTTCATCGCCGTGGAATCGGAGGACGGAGGATACATCGAAAAAACTGAGAGGTATTCGATATTCACGCAGGGAGATACCTGGGAAGAGCTCCTTGAGATGATAAAAGATGCGGTCAAATGCCATTTCGATGAGGGTGCTCCTAAGTACGTACATGCTCGCTTTGTGAAGGATGTGACGATTGCGGTATGAAACTACCGAGGGATGTATCTGCGGATCGTTTGATAAGTTAGAAGATCTAGAATATGAGGTTGTCAGACAACGAGGGAGTCACGTACGTCTCTCCTATAGAGGAAAACACTTCATAACCGTACCGGTTCACAAGATGTAGTTGCGTACCATGGAATCAGCATTGAACAACCCCCATCCCCCCTGGATTGGAAGGTTGTTGTAGATTGATTTCAGACATCTTTATCAGCGATCCTTTTCGATTCATTCACGTACGTTTCTATTATCCTTCTGAACGTTGTGTTGTTTTGCATCAACTCTTCGAACCCTCCGACAGACGAAACTTTTCCGTTTTCAAGGAAGATTATCTTACTCGCAACCCTTATGATATTCGGTTTGTGCGATATCATGATGGCTGTTTTTCTTTCAAAAATTCAATCAATTTCTCCAGTAAGAATTTTTCTGTTATCGTGTCCAGGTTTGTGAGAGGTTCATCCAGAACAACAACTGGTTTGTCTGCATAGAAGAGTCTGGCAAGTTGTATCCTCTGTTTTTCTCCTCCTGAGACGAAACTTCCTCCTTCTCCAAGTTTTCTTCCTCTCAGATGTTCTATTCCAAGTTCTTTTATGATTCTTTCGAGTTTTTTCTCATCGTACTCTCTTCCAAGAACTATGTTGTTTTCCAGAGTGTCGTTGAATATACCGACGTTCTGAGAATAAAAAGCAACATGTTCGAAAACAGCCGAGGGCATTACCTGCTTCAGATCGTTTCCAAAGAGTTTCACCACACCTTCGTAGTTCTGTTCCAGGCCAAGCAGTATGTTCAGCAGAGTGGACTTTCCTTCTCCGGAAAGTCCCACTATGGCAGCAATTTCACGGGGTTGAATCGTGAAACTGACCTGCTTTAAAATGGGTTTTCCTGGCTCGAAGCCAAAAGTAACGTCTATCAGTTCATAAACAGGACTTCCGGGAACGGGTTTTATTTCACGTTTTTTGAAGGTCTCTTCAGCACGTTTTACCTCATCGAAGTAGTCAAGTACAGCATCGAGGTTCGCCGACACTCGTGTTATGACACGTGCCAGTTCTCTGAACATGTACAGAGGTGCCGTCACAAAAGAAAAGTATGTCCACAGTGCCCATATCGTTCCCACGGTCATCTTTCCGTCTATCACAAGGTATGCTCCGTAGGTGAGAATGAAGAGCCGTGTGAAATACTCCGGCAGGTTCACCATCAGTTTGTCGAATCTTGAGCGGGGAAGTTCTGCCTTCAAAACGGTGTCTGCCACCTGCTGATACATCGTCTCGCACTCTTTCTGACGTTTCTTTTGAGCTTCTCCGGCAAGTACTTCGTGGATGTTTTCAAACGTCTCGGTGATGAAACCTGTTACACGACGTAGAATTTCATACATCTGTGCGTACGGCCGTTCGGTTACTCTGCCGATGATGTTCAGATAAATACCGACTATCACAGCGTTTGCCACAAACAGGCCAAAAAAGGCTTTGTTCCATACGAAGACGGTTGCCAGTATGAATACACTACGTATTATCACCAGAACGTTCTGAAAAAATCCGTAATCCAGCAGGAAAAATGCGTCGTTGAGTTGATGGTTTATCAGAGTGGCATAGTAGGCAGAGCCCTGTTGTTTTAGCTTTTGCCAGGGAAAGAAAAACGACTGGCTGAAAATGCGACTGGACAGATCTGCTACGGCTCTGTACTTTGCTTTCAGGTAGATCTGGTCTCCAGCGTACGTAAGAACGAAAGACAGTGCATAGAGAAATCCAAGAAGGTAGATCGTGTTTAACCTCAGTTCCAGTCCGGCCAGCCCATCGATGACATCTCTCACAAGAAGAGGGATGAAGAAATCGAACACGACCGAAGACGTTGCAAGAAAGCCACCTATAACTATGAGCACCAGAAAACGCTTTCGAATCAGAGAGTAAAAGCGAAGAATTTTCTGGATACTCCTGAGATTCATGACTTTCCCTCCCTGATGTTCTGGAAGACTTTTCAGGAAGGCCTTCCCAGCACCAATGTTCGCTAATACATATCGATGTTTCCGTACTTTCTTGCTGCAAATTCAATCAGCCGCAGTGTGAAATAGGCCAAAACGAGGTATGCAAGACCTACTGATGCTTCCCAGGCACTTGAAATCCAGGCCTTCATTTTAAATCCTTGCAGAGCGTATATTATGCTTTCGACCGAACGCGAAAGCGGCAAAAGCTGTGAAAGCCATCTGAAAAACACGGGCAGTCTTTCTACAGGAAAACTTGCACGCTTAAGATGAAAACCATCATCTCTGCAACACCAAGAAGCATGTTGATATCTCTCGTCAGCAGTCCAAGAGCTGCCACCGTCATTCCGAAACTGCTCAGAGCCAGTACACCTATCGTCATATGGGCAAAAAGGCTCGCAGTAATGGAGGGATCAAGTTTTAAAAAGCAAAATGAAACAGCCAGTCCCAGAATCACCGTGGCCAGTGCATCGATTATGTGAAAAGGCATCTTTTTTAGCATTACTTTGAATTTCGATGAAGGCGAAACAACGAAGAAAATCAACGATCCCTGATCTCGCTCGGAGAAAAAATATTATACCGAGCCCTTTAAAAACGCTTATTGAAGACAGAGCCATGATATTTGCTATTATGAAAGCTCTCGCATCGTGCAGCGTTTTATATCCATATGCAAGAAGTGTTGAGTAAAAGAGCAGCCGAAAAATCGGATTGATGATCTTTTCAGCGGCATAGGCTTTCCAGTTCAGCCACAGGGAAACCCCTTTGTACGAAATCCAAAAATGTCTGAGCAGCCTCACTTCTCAAACCAGCTCCCCTTCCGCTCTGCTTTTTCTTTCTATCTTTTTGAAAAGAACATGTCCTAAAAGAAAGTAAAAAAGCGTGAGTAAAAGTGCGTTGAAAATCAAATCCTTTCCAGCACTGCCAACTTCAAAGGAATCTCTCATCAGCGTAACTGACCAGCTTATGGGAAGGAAACTGGAAATCACTCGAATCCATTTTGGAAGAATGTCTATCGGAAAGAGCATTCCCGAGATGAAATACACCGGATACTGGATCGTTGACATCCATGAAAAGGCGTTCTTTGAGAGTGTCAAAAGCGTTGCAAAAACGAAAGAGGTGGAAATGAAGGAAAGGACCAGTATCAGAAACGAACAGGCAAACATCACGGGATTCGAAATGGCAAACTCCAACTTCAAGACAAAATAAGAATAAGCCACAACCACGGCGGCTTCCATCTAATTCCCCCGCTTCAATCAATATCAGCGGATTCTGATAATGCAGAAATTTTTGCAAAGTAGCAGCCTCTGGCACTCTTTTCCAGAAAGATTGCGACCACCAACACTGCCACCAAACCACCCGCTTGCACGAGACCTATTTTCATTTGATAAATTCCCACGGTGATTGCTACTTATCCACTGTTGAACAATATAGCAATGGGACGTGAAAGAATCATCAAAAACCCTGCAACCCATTTTTCCTTCCTTTGGTTTGAAGTACCTTAAAAGAAATGGTGCCAAAAGCTAAGTACAGTAAAGATAAAACAATCAAGATGATGAATTCTTTTTTCAAGTCAAGCAATGTGTTTGTTTTCATGAGAAAATAGCGTGTGAGGTCCAACCCCCACGTAAATGGAAAAGCATATGCAAGATATTCCAGCACTTTTGGAAGAACATTCACAGGAAAAAACATACCACCAATCAGAGGAGCGGCATTACCAAGCAAACTCACCAGTTCGTCCCCTTCTTTGAATCTCAACGTGATGCCAAAAAACAGAAAGACAAGACCGAAAGAAGCGATTATGGAAAGAATAACAACACCCGCTGCAAGGGCAAACTCAACCAGGTTGAAGGTCATCAGATTCAGCAGCACTGCCAGGACGATTATCGGAACAGACTCCACGGTAACTTTCACAAGACCAAAAACCGACCACGAGAGGATGTACCCTATGGAACTCACGGGCATGATGAACAGTTCTTCCAGCTGTCCTATTCTCATGTAGTACCTCAAAGCAAAGACAGATCCCCAGAGTACCTCAACGTAGTTCCAGTAAGCTGCCCCTAGCAGGAGGTATCCGATGATGTTCTTCGTGTTCGTCGCACCGTAGAAAAACCGTACAAGGCCTGATTCTGTGCCAAAGTAATAGAGCAGGACAACGGGCATTATCGTCAGAAGGGGTGTGAGGAAAGCTCCATACCAGTCTATTCTGTATCTTTTCGCACTCAGGAAACTGGCTTTTGCAAGATACAGACTTCTCACCATGATTCCCATTCTCCTTTTTTTCGAATCTCGTTTTCTGCCTTTTTAAGCAACCATACTCCGAGGATCAGATAGGCAAAACTCAAACCTGTCAGTATCAGGAGTTGGGGAACAAAGCCACTCATGTTTCCGTTTTTATTATGCTTCTTCCTATGGAGATGAGGTAGGTGAGCGGTATCATGTACGAGATGAGTCGAACGTAAGAAGGGAAATTCTCAACAGGATTGACCATCCCTGAGAGGACGCCAAAAAAGAATTGGGCAGTGGAATTTATGCTTCTGATTCTCTTCTTCCACAACGACAACGCTGCGAAAAATATCGAAAAGAATGTTATGTAAACACCGCTCACCGCCAGCAAAAGAAGAAAGTAAAGATGGATCTCAAGCTTTATACCGGAAAGGTAGAAGAAAAGCAATGTGAAGAATGTTATGTACAGGTTCATTAAGAATGTGTCAGCGGCTTTTGAGAACAAAAAAGCCAAAAGACTGATTGGAGCAAGTACCACGGAGATGAGGGCACCTTCTTCTCTTTCTTCTGTGAATCCGTCTCCCACCCCAAAGAAGTACTGGTTCAGCCAGTACCAGAGCAGGGCTCCTATCAACACGTTCTCTGCAAGCGAGTTCACATCAGCGATTCTGGAAGAAAACACATAAGGTCCTATGATGAAAAATGGTGTCAGAGCCATGTTCACCCACACGAACCTGTATTTAAGCCTTATCTTCATCTCCTTCAGAACCAGATGGAGTATCTTCCTCATCCATATTTCGCCCCCTGATGAGGTTTTCGAACACCTCATATACTTCGCTTCTTTCGCTGCGGATATCCTTGTATCTCACTTCCATCTGTACACGACCGTTTCTAAGAAGAACAACGCAGGCATTCTCGGGAAGAACGTGAAGTACATGACTTATCATTACGATAGTCAATCCCCTCCTGTTCCGTTCATCCAAAAAACCGACCATTTCACGCACCGACGGTGGATCCAGACCGTTGAGTATCTCGTCGATGAACAGTACCTCTGGATCGTGAATTAGCGCTTTACAAATCATCAACTTTTTCCTCATGCCCGTTGAAAACTCTTCGACGGGTTTGTCTTTGTATTCGAACAGACCGAATCTTTTGAGAAGCTCTTCCATTCGTTCTCTTCTGACTTTTTTCGGTACGCCGTATACACCCCCAAAGATATCGAGGTTTTCCCAGGCAGTGAGTTTCCAGTACAGACTTCTCTCGTTTGCAAGAACCACCCCTATTCTCGCAGATAGTTTCTTCCAGTGCTTTTTCACATCAACGCCGAGAACCTTCACTTCCCCATCGTCAGGAAGCAAGAGACCTATCATGATTTTCAGCAGTGTGCTTTTTCCCGAACCGTTCTCGCCGACGATTACCTTGAAGTCTCCCTCTTCTGCGTAAAAATCAACTTTATCGAGAACTCGAAGTTCTCCGAAGGATTTCCTGACACCGGACACTTCTACGACTTTTCTCATACCAACTTCACCCTTTCACGGAACTTTGAAAATAATCTCAAAAGTTCTGGATAAGAATTTTGATGAAAAACTTTCCAGCAATCTTTCTTTGTTTTCAAAATGTAGGCGTTAAACCTACAGCCACCATTACATATAGGTAAATAGATACAGTCCTTACACTCGTTGTCAGTATTATCGTTTTCCATGAATTGAGAGTAACGCCTCAAAAAGTCTATTGGAGAATTAAGAAATTCACTGTAGGAACATATCCTAAACTCCTCTCTTCCCACTCCCGAAATACAATTGTACAAATCTCCGTTAGGAGCAACAACTAGATCTGTTTCCTTATGGTAGGTACATGGCCAGATGTTGAGAAAATCCAATAGGAAAATGTCCCGTTCTAGAGCAACTTTTATAGTATTTACATAAATATTTGCATACTCTGCAATATCAGGTATATTCTCGATCGTATAGGCACAAGAACTATTTGGATGACTTAGTAATCCAATGTTGAACAAAAATCTCTCTTTTATCGTATTTTTACCGAAGATGTCTATGAGCTCATCTATCATCATACCGTATTTTTCCTCTGAATTCATTCTGTCTAAAACAGTATGGATAACTATTGTTAAATTTGTTTTATTAAGTAATTTGTTTATGTTATCTATTATTACTTCCCAAGTCCCGTCGTAGTTTTGCGAGATCCTTCTTTTATCATGAATGTTTTTTGGCCCATCTATGGTTATTTGAATAAACCTGAATTTGGAATTACTTAGTACTTCAAACATATGATTAGAAAAACTCACACCATTTGTTATTATATTGTACTGCTTGATCGGCACTTGCTCTTTTTCAGCAATTCTAATAATTTCACTCAACTTTTCAGGATAGAGAGAAGGCTCTCCACCAAAAAATGTCACAGCAATGGTCTTCGTGTCAAACAGATCCATCAAGGCTAGCCATAAATTTACTCTATCTTGAGGAGAAAGTGAACCATTTCTTTCTTTATTATGTGGTTTGATACCTTGCTGCATACAATAAATGCAGTTTAAATTACAGTTCAATGTTATGACATCTGTTATTGATAAAACAGAGCGGTCATACTTGATTTTATTCGAAATATACTTGAACAATGCATACTCATTAATATGATTCTCCAATACAATACCTCTATCTACAAAAGTTGACAAGAGAAACTCCTCATTAGCACCGTTGAGTGCAGCTTGTAATCTTCTCAGCTCATCCACATTGGTTTCCGCATAACTTCTTAACAACACGTTATAAAGAAGGATCCGGTTCTTTTCTTGTACTTTAATGAGAAAATCCGAGAATTTGTACCCTGACATACAACCACCCCATTTTTGTAGAGTACTTAATAATCAAATATTCCTAGATATTCCTAATAGAGAAGGCGGCCGCCTTCTTTAAAAATTTCTAACCTCAGTCTAAGGAGTTACTACTGCACATCTTTGACTTCTGTTAGTGCATCCACCTAAAGGAATAGAATGGTTCGCGATTCGCTTAAGTACATTCATCCTTTGTCCCCCCTTTCATTCGATATTAGAAGCCTCGCGAGGCTTTTATTAAACCGTAAAATTTGATTTCCAGCCGTTAAATCTTCCGAGTGTGACTTCTCTAGCAGGAGGGTGTGAACAACAGTTTTTTTCCTCACTGTCGTTTGATAATCATCAGAAGGACTGGGAAACACAAGCGTGTATAGGAGAGAGAGCAGAATAACTATTGTGAGAATGATCCTTCTCACGATTTTCATCCCCCTTCCTCATTAGAACAGATCTTTTGTGACCTTTCAAATCTTCCTGGTTTTGAAAAGCCCTTTTTAAAGCGTTCTGCGATAAAGGATTTTCATTGAGATTTCATGTTTTGTGCAATTTCACTCCTAACGTTACACAGCAGTGTGATAAAATAGCGTAAAAATAATAGTTTTGGAGGGAAAGGATTGAAAAGTCATCAACTTTTGAAAGCACCATTTCAGCATGGATTTCTTTTCTCACGACCACTTGTTACATACTGCTTCAAAACATGCCATGATGCATCCTGGAAACATTACATAAGATTTCTGAAATACCGTCATGAAAAGCTTTATGAGGAGGCTCTCTCAGAAATAGATAGCGCAATAGATGAAAAGAAAGAAACTAGAAAGATTCACTTTGAAATACATCGAGATGAAAGAGCCTGACAGAAAATTCCTTGATAGATTTCTGAGGAACTGCGGAAGGTACGATGGAGTGAGGTTTGGGATCAGGCTAAGGAAGCCGGATGTGGTGAGAGAGTTTGCAAAGAGGCACTCTCTCAAGGTTCAGCCCCTGTTTGTTGCCTTCTGGTGTGAAGAGGACGGCAGGGCAAGAAGAAGACTGGTGAGGATATTACACTGGATGACTCAAGAGTGATCGAGTGGGAAAACGGGTGTCAGTTTCTGTGCTTTTTCTTTCAGTATCTGCAGTTCTTCTTCGCTGATTTTTGTTCCCTGATTTTCAACGATTTGACACATCCACCAGAGAAATTCCTGGTGACTTGGACTCACAGCTGCGGTGACGGGCAGTGATAGTGTGAAGCGAAGTGCCATGGATGCTTCTTCGAAATCATCCACAGGATGATACCAGCATTTTTCCCAGCGTTTTTCTTCTCCTTCCTCCAGACGTCTTTTTGCCAGAGCCTTTATTGCCAGAATTCCCATGTTTTTCTCCCGGGCTTTGCTGTAAAGTCTTTTGCCAAATCCTTTTCCCAGCCAGCTTGCCCAGTTCAGTGGAAAAAGTACCGTATCGAAATCGAACCTTTCCAGCATCGAAAGTGCAGCTTCCTCACTGTGAGCAGAAAAACCGATGTACCTTATCAGTCCTTCTTCTTTTGCCTTCAAAAAGGCCTCTATAGCTCCATTCGGTGAAAAGATGGCCTCCACCTCATCGAGCGTGGTCACAGCATGGAACTGATAAAGGTCAAAGTGATCCGTCTGGAGTCTCTTCAGAGATTCGTTCAATTCTTTCCAGGCACCTTCTTTTGTTCTCTCCATCGTTTTACAGGCCAGAAACACCTGGTCTCTGTAAGGCTTCAGCGCTGGGCCAAGTTTTTCCTCGGCGTCTCCGTAGGAAGGAGCAACGTCGAAGTAGTTTATGCCCCTCTCGATCGCTCTGGCAACTATCTTTTTTGCAGATTCCACGGACTCGTTCATCACAACGATTCCGCCGAATCCGACCACAGAGAGCTTTTCACCTGTTTTCCCCAGAACTCTTTTTTCCACGGAAAATCCCCCCTTCAACGACTGGGTCTATTATACATCCAGGACCTTAATTTCTCCAAATTGTATCGATTTTAAATGGACATGGTATAAATGGGTTTGAGAGGTGATGAAGTTGGCAAAAAAATACTACGCTGTAAGAAAAGGAAGAGTTCCCGGGATCTACAAAACCTGGAAAGAGGCGGAAGAACAGGTAAAAGGTTTCCCGGGAGCCGAGTACAAAAGTTTTGAAAGACTGGAAGACGCGAAAGCCTATATGGAAGGAAAGAACGAGTGCATCTGTCCAGAACTGGACACAGAGACGATGATCGCCTACGTCGATGGAAGTTACGATGAGGTGTGCGGATCTGGAATTGTTTTGTGCTATAGAGGAAAAAAGGAAGAATACTACTTCTGGACGAACATCGAGGAGTTCAAAGACTCAAGAAACATCACCGGTGAAATTATGGCGGCACTCTTTGCGATGGATTACGCTCTCAAAAAGGGAGCGAGAAAACTCGTTCTCAGGTACGACCTTGAAGGTCTGGAAAAGTGGGCAACGGAGGAGTACAGGACAAACAAGCTGGTAACGAAGGTGTACAGACACTACTATCGAAAATTCTGTCAGATGGGACTGAAGGTGGTATTCGAAAAGATAAAAAGCCACTCCGGGAACTTCTGCAACGACGAGGCTGACAGTCTGGCAAAGAAAGCCGCTAAAAAAGAATCAAACGTCGAGTGGATGCCGGAGGATTTTGAGAGTATAATAAGAACACTGACTAAAAAAGGAGGATGTTTATGAAAAAAATAGTATAACAGGTGGAACGACCCTGATAGGCCTTGGAATTGGTTTTATTCTTTTCAGATACTCTGTGTTTTACTTTGCTACTGCATTCCTTATAGGAGTTGGCGTTGGATTACTTATCGAATATCTGGTGGAGAGAAAAAAAGATCAATGAGAATTGTTCAGATGTTCTCCGGATCGTACACCAGTACTGCAGAACCGCACGTTACGTAAAGTCCCTTGAAATTCCCGTAAAGGTAGGGTTCACCTCTCAGAGAACCATCTATCACACCTTCGACGGCCTTTATCAGATCGTCCAGATAATCCGGGCCGAAGGGTTTCAGCTGAGTTCCTGTGAGATGCCCGTGGTAGATCTTTTCGAAGCTGTCAGTTTCTTTCAGTTTCTTGAGACTCTTCAGGTATTCCCTTAAAGGGAGACACCCAGGAAGGTGCATCCAGGTGTGTCCTGCCCCCACCGAATCCCCGCTGAAAAGCAGCCTGTTTTCTCTATCGAGGAGAACGATCGAGCCGGGCGTGTGTCCCGGAACTTCTATCACCTCGAGCGTTCTTCCACCGAGATCGAACCTGTCACCTTCTTTCACGTTCAGAAAGTTTTCATAATTCACGTTTATTTTGAACAGTTCTATGATCTGGAAATCCCTGTGGTTGAGGTACACCTTCTCAAATTGATTTGCCTGCATGATATGATCCCAGTGGGCGTGGGTGAGGACAACTTCGACAGGTTTTTCTGTAATGGATCTTATGAAACCTTTCAGGTCACCTTCTCCCATACCAGTGTCTATGAGGAGGGCTTTCTCTTCTCCCACTACAAGGTACATGCTGTCTCCCCTGTAATCTGCGATATGCCACACATTCGGCTCAAGAAGTGTGGCTCTGTATTCATCTTTCCTCATTTTTTCGCCTCCAGGAGTTTTGGAAGAATCACAAGGCTCATGAAAGAACTCACCGTCATGGTCACCCACATGATCGCAACAAGATAGGTGTGGAAGGTGAAAGGAGAGAGTATCAATGCGGAAAGTCCTATAGAGAGTCCGAACGCGTTGGCAAGAACGGGAGTGGACGCTATCCTGACAGTCTTTTCCATGTCACCGTAGTACCTGAACAGTTCCGTCACGTGTATAGCGTAGTCTATTCCCACACCTATCACTATTCCAGCCATGTTCGCGGTGATCAGATTGAGTGGGATCCCGGAAAGCCCCATGAAACCAAAGAGCGACACAAGAGAGATACCAACGGGAACGATCGCTTTCGCAGGATAAAGAAAACTTCTTTGAAACAGCACGAGCAGGAGAAAAACCATGCTGATAGCCAGAAACACAGAAAGTAGTTGCTGAGGTACTATCGAATCGTTCATCTCCTTTATGATGTAAGGAATGCCGGTGACCTGAAAACCGTGTTTCTCTACCACGTTTTCTACCTTCACCAAGATTTCTCTGTCCAGGTCGTTCAGAAAGATAAAAGCCCTTCCCGTGTTTCCGGAGACGAGATTTTCTGTGTACTCGTCTGGAAGGAGTCTTTTCAGTATCAGGGCTCTCGCGAGAATCTTCGGATATCCTTTTTCTTTGAAGAGGCGTTCGTTCAACTTCGAGATGATGTCGTACATCGAAAAGGCATCGAAACCTTCTTTCTTCAGATCTTCCTCCATGGACAGAACCTTCTGTGCGAAGGAAGGATCAAACAGGTTTTCCGACTCGAAAAGAACGTACACAGGAAGCGCCCTCCCGAAGACTTCCTCGATCTTCTTCACATTCTTTCTCACCCGTGTGTAGCTCTTGTAGAGTTTCAGGATGTTGAGATCGGCTTTCAGGAAAAACAGACCGGGAAGAAAGATGAGAACAGAGACGGTTGTGACAACCAAGGCGCGTTTCGAAAGTTTCTGAAAGACGCGAAACACTCCGCTTTCTTTGTTTTTCGGTTCTACCTTCTCTACCCTCGAGAGGATCACGGGGAGGACGATCCAAGTGGAGACACCGGCGAGCCCTATACCGATCGACGCGAGCACTCCCATCTGTTTCATGGACTGAGAGTTCAAAGTGAGAAAAGAGAGAAATCCTGCCATCGTGGTGAGTGTGGTGAGGATCATCGCCCTTCCAACACTCTCGAGAGTATCTTTGATGGCGTTGAACGTACTCTCTCCATCTTTCTTTCGTTCCAAAAAGTGCGAAACGAAGTGAAGCCCATCGGCACTTCCCATGACGATGGTGAATATGGGAACCAGAACCGTGATGATGGAAAGGTTCTGGCCCATCCATCCCATCACGTAGCCAAGCGTCCAGAGGGCGGCGAATCCCGCCGGTATCAAAGATAAAATGGCGTATCTGAACCTTCCAAGTTGTACTCTGAAGACGTTCAGAAGAAGAACAACGGCGAGTGGGGGAAGTGTGAATATCATGAACAGAAGATAGCGAAATATCTGGTCTTCCAGATACTGTGTTCCAGAGAGGTAATGTTCATATCCTGAAAGAGTACTTTCGATTTCATTGGGATTTACACTGTTTCTGGGAAGTATCATGAATAGGGAGTAGTATCCATCTTCCATTTTCCTCACGTTGAGGAAGTCTTTCATGTTTTCAACATAGCTCAGAAAGTCTCTGTACTGCTCTTCGGACATGTTCTTTGTCTCCACCAGTCTGAAGCCAGCGGGAAACTTCTCCGGAATGGGTGGTATGACAGTCTTTACACCTTCAACGGAGGAGAGTTTTTCCTTTATTTCAAAGATCTCATCTATTCCCTCTCTGCTCAGGGGATCGACGTTCGTCTTCACCATCACCACAAGCTGTTCTCCTGTTTTGAAGACGCCGTTCATCTTCTCGTATATCTCTTTCTGACGGGATTTCTGAGGCATCAGAATGGAAAACTCAGTTGTGAAGTGAAGTCTGAAAAGCCCAAAGAGTGCTAAAATGTTCAGTACCAGCACCACCGCGAAGATCTTCTTTCTGTTTTTGAAAACAAAAGAGGTGTACTCTTCGAACAAAGGTGTCACCTCCCGTGGACTTTATTTTATCAGGAAGGACGGTGAAAAAGCATGTGGGATGTCTTTGAACACTTCGTGAACGAGTACGAGGAGTGGTTCTTAAAGCATAAATTCGCCTATCTTTCTGAACTCAAAGCGGTGAAGGCCCTTCTTCCAGAGGGAAGGGGAGTGGAGATAGGAGTTGGTACAGGAAGGTTCGCTGTTCCTTTGAAGATAAAGATCGGGGTGGAACCTTCAAAACGCATGGGAAAGATAGCAAGAAGAAGGGGAATACTGGTGATAGAAGGAACAGCGGAAAATCTGCCACTGAAGGATGAAAGCTTCGACTTTGCACTGATGGTCACCACGATTTGCTTTGTGGATGATCCACTGAGGGCTTTGCAGGAAGCAAAAAGAGTGATCAGAAAAGGAGGACACATTATCGTTGGTATTGTGGGCAGAGAAAGTTTTCTGGGAAGAGAGTACGAAGAAAAGAAGGAAAAGAGCCTCTTCTACAAACGTGCAAGATTCTTCTCCACTGAAGAGATAGTGCACCTAATGAAAATGGTGGGTTTTGGGGACTTCAAAGTGGTTCAGACACTCTTCAACCATCCCTCAAAACTCACCGATGTTGAGCCTGTCTTAAAAGGATACGGCGAAGGGGCTTTTGTGGTGATCGCGGGGCGAAAAAGTTAATCAGAGCAAAACGATTATCGCCAGAAACTCAAGGTCTTTCTCTCCTGTGTTCTCTATGGAATGTGACTCTCCAGAATCTGTGAAACACACGTCTCCTGCCTTTATGGGAACGTCCTTTCCGTTGTCGTGGAAGATGCCTTCTCCGGAGAGGATGTAGTATATCTCGAACTCTCCATCGTGCCTGTGCAGTCTCACAGAAGACCCCGGTGGAAGTTTCATTTTTGCGAAGAGTCTTGCCCTGTTCCTCATGGTTTCTTTGGAAAGAAGGTGTGTCATCTCCACCTCACCCTTTCCGCCGCGCATGTTCGATATCTTTTCAGGGGTGAGTTCAGAAGATTTCACAACCATATTGTTCCCTCCTTCAATGATTTTTCTGATAGTATATCACACATCATGATCTGAGATGACCTGGCCTTTCCCTCGGAAATGTCGGTTCAAATTTTCCTGTCGTTAACCACGTTACACACAACATGTGGTATTATGATTCCAAATCATACAACAAATGGAGGTGAAAGAAATTGAAGGTGTACGCGTTCGGCTTTCCAAAGATAGGTGAGAAAAGAGAGTTCAAGAAAGCACTGGAAGATTTCTGGAAGGGGAAGATCACAGAAAACCAGTTCAAAGAAGAGATGAGCGAACTCAGGATGTACATGGTGGAGAACTACAGAACGAACGTGGACGTTGTTCCTTCGAACGAACTTTCCTACTACGATTTCGTTCTCGACACAGCCATAATGGTGGGGGCAATTCCGGAGCGGTTTGGAAAGTATGAGGGCCTTTCGACTTATTTTGAGATGGCACGTGGAAGAAAAGCCCTTGAGATGACAAAGTACTTCAACACGAACTACCACTACCTTGTTCCCGAGATAGAGAGTGGAAACTTTGAACTCCTTGAAAATATACCTCTTGAAGATTTTCTCTTTTTCAGGTCGATGGGAATTGAAACCGCACCAAGAATACTGGGACCGTTCACCTTCCTCTATCTTTCCAAAAAAGACGGGATGTGGATCAGAGAACCCGGTGAAATGGAAAAACTTTTCACCAGGCTCGTTCCTGTTTACAGGAAAGTTTTTGAAGAACTCGTAGAAAACGGTTGTGGAGAAATCCTCGTGGACGAGCCTGTCTTCGTGTGTGATCTTCAGAAAGACCACTGGAATTTGATAAAAGATGTGTACAGCGAGTTTTCAGGGTTTCCTTTGACGATTTTTACCTATTACGATAGCGTCTCTGACTACGAGTCTTATGTGTCCCTTCCTGTGAAGGGCCTTCACCTGGATTTTGTTTCAAACACAGAAAATCTCAGAAACTTCGAAAAACACGGTTTTCCATCGGACAAGACTCTCATAGCCGGTGTCATAAACGGCCGTCAGCCCTGGAGAGCAAATCTCAAGAAAGTGGCAGAACTTGTGGACAAACTCGGTGCGAGTGCCATCTCGAACTCCTGTCCGCTATTTCACCTTCCCATAACTGCGCAATGGGAAAACAGCCTTCCTGATGGTCTGAGGGAAAAACTTGCCTTCGCAAAGGAAAAACTTGAAGAGCTGAAAGTACTGAAAGAGTTCTTTGAAGGGAAAAAAGTAAATCTTCCAGAGGTTAGTTTCGAAGACTTCGCCGTCGATGAATCAGTTTCTAAAAAGATAAAACAGCTCACACCTGACTCTTTCAGAAGGGAGAAGGAGTATCAGGAGCGTGACAGGATTCAAAGAGAAGAACTGAAACTTCCTCTTTTTCCGACCACAACAATCGGATCTTTCCCTCAGACCAGCGATGTGAGAAAGATGAGGGCAAGGTACAGAAGGGGAGAAATCTCGGAAGAAGAATACGAGTCCTTCATAAAAGAACAGATAAAAAAGGTAGTAAGGATCCAGGAAGAGATAGGGCTCGATGTTCTGGTACACGGTGAGTTCGAAAGAAGCGATATGGTGGAGTTCTTCGCGGAGAGACTGAACGGAATCGCCACCACACAGAACGGCTGGGTTCTTTCTTACGGTTCAAGATGCTACCGCCCACCCATCATATACGGCACGGTTTCAAGGACAGGGCCCATGACGTTGAAAGAAATCACCTACGCACAGTCTCTGACAGAAAAACCCGTCAAGGGAATGCTCACAGGTCCCATCACCATCATGGGCTGGAGTTACTACAGGGAAGACATTCCAGAAGAGGAGATCGCCTACCAGATCGCCCTTGCAATAAACGAGGAGGTGAAAGACCTGGAAAAAGCCGGAATAAAGATCATCCAGATCGATGAACCTGCGTTCAGAGAGAAGGCACCCATCAAAAAGAGCAGATGGCCGGAGTACTTCGAGTGGGCAATAAACGCCTTCAATCTGGCTGCGAATGCAAAGGCTGAGACGCAGATCCATGCCCACATGTGTTACTCTGATTTCAACGAGATAATAGAGTACATCCACAGGCTGGAGTTCGATGTGATAAGCATCGAGGCTTCAAGGAGCAAGGGAGAGATCATCTCAGCCTTTGAAAACTTCAAGGGCTGGAAGAAACAGATTGGTGTTGGTGTCTGGGACATTCACTCTCCCGCTGTTCCCTCCGTTGATGAAATGAAGAGTATAATAGAAAGAGTCCTCAGGATACTTCCGAAGGAACTGATATGGGTGAACCCCGACTGTGGCCTTAAAACAAGAAACTGGGAAGAGGTCGTACCCTCTTTGAAAAACATGGTGGACCTTGCAAAGAAGTTGAGGAAGGAGTATAATAACACTTGAACGGACAGAAGATGAAAATACCTACTTGACAAATCGGAGTAACATGTGGTATAATATACGTTGGCCGACCAAAAACAGGAGGGGGAATTTCCCCCTCCTTTGTTTTTTTACTCCAGTTTCACGTATTCTCTGTTCGCCTCCAGTATCTCTTCGAGAAGGTCTTTTGCGTCCTCCACATCGGGTCCGAGGGGATGGGAGAGCAAAGCCTTCAGGGCGAGTTTTTTCGATCTCTTCAGATACGCTTCTATCGTAAGGCGCTCGTACATTTTCACAGCATGGATGAACGAGAGGGCAAAGAGATCTCCCTTTCCCTGAGAGATCGAAAGTGCCCTGCCAGACCTCACGTAGCATGGAATCTCGAGAACATAATCGTTGGGGAGATTTTCGATCGATCCGTTGTTCCTCGTGTTCACTATGTGTATCTTCCCTTCATCGGTTTCGAGGTCTCTTATCAGGTGAGCCGCCGCAGTGGAATACATGCTGCCACCGCGCTTTGTGAGTTCTTCCGGTATCTCGGTAGCGGTTCTGTACTTCTCGAAGAGTTCTTTCTCTATCTTCATCACTTCCCTTGCTCTGAGCTCGTGCGAGGAGATCTTTTTGAACATCTTTTTCTCCATCAAATAATATCTCAGGTAAGGATTCACGATGATCCTCACCGAGTCGTAAAACCACGCCGGGAAATCTTCGTCTGGTATGTTGGAGAGCCTCAGCTTCAGGTTCTCGAAGACCTTTTCCGTCACGTCTTCACCTTTTACAAAGACCTTCTCTATGAAGCTCAGATGGTTGAGGCCGTAGTACTTCAGGAACACGTCTTCGAGCTCTGCTGAGAAGATCTCTGCGATCTCCCGGATGAAGTTTATGGGAACGTTGCAAAGGCCTATGAATTTTTCGTATTCGAGGTAGTTTCTCACGAACTCCGTGATGTGGCCGGATGGGTTGGTGAAGTTTACGATGGTCGCGTTCGATGTTTTTCTCACGGTATCAACGTACTCTTCTATTATGGGAAACGCCCTCAAAGCCGCCGAAAATCCCCCCACCCCCCGTTGTTTCCTGTCCGATGAGGCCGTACTTCAGCGGTATGCCCTCGTCTTTTTCCCTTCCCTTCAACCCTCCTGGTCTGAATTGAAAGATCACGTACTTTGCATCCATCACCGCGTCTTTGAAACTCTCGGCGATCAGTACCCTGAACCTGTCCTTCACGAGCCTTTTCACAAAATCAACGACGATTTTCTGCTTTTCTTCGTCGATGTCGTAGAAGATCACCTCGTCGATGCGAACATCCTCGGAGATGTCGAGAAGTCCCTTCACCAGCTCCGGGGTGTAACTGCTTCCACCACCTATCACCGCAATTCTCATCTCTTCACCTCCTTCAGGTAGTTCTTCACCAGCCTGTTGTAGAGTTTTTCCGTCACCTCGATTCCAGAACGCTCCATGGCAAACAGTACCGCACCGATCACTGGATCGTGCTCCGGGATTGTGACTTCGTATTCCTTTCCGACGGCACTTTCTATCATCTTTATGAGAAGGGAAGGAGCGTTCTTGAAGAAGCTTCCCTCCAGGATCAGCCTGATGGGTGGTGTGAAGTTGAGGGATTTTCTGTGGGCGTCGACGATCTTTTTCACTTCGGTCACGATGTCGTTGAATATTCTGAGAGAAACAGTATCTCCACTTTCGGCACACCTGAAGAGGATCTGGTTTACCTTTTTAACAATCTCGCTGGTGTCTCCACCTTCGTAATCGTACCTCAGAAGAGTTTCGACCGGCCCGATCTCTTTTTCAACCTCGTCAACGAGAACCGTCCAGTCGTCCCTTCCGTCTTTTGCCCTCACAACGGCGGATGTCACAAGGGAAGCGATGTAGTGAGAGCCAAGTCTTTCACCGAGGGAGAAAGAGAGCCCTCCTATTCTGTTCACCCTCTTTCCATCGGATGCGTACGAGATACTGCCCGTTCCGCAGCTCACCATGATGCCAATGTCGTCGAAAACCCCCGATCTCAGGGCGGTCCTTCCGTCGTTGTCGAAGTCGAATTTTTCAAGACCGAGCTTTTCCAGTATTTCTCTCACAATCTTCATCTCGTAGTCGAAGTCCGCTCCCGCGTATCCGAAGAAGGCAAAATCGATCTCTTCTCTGGTCTTTCCTGCCTTGTTCAGGATACCTTCGATCACATCTTTGAGATTCCTGACAGCGCTTTCCTTTCCAACGACCTGATAGTTCGCTCCTTTTCCTCTGTGAACAGCCAGAACGTTTCCCTGTTCATCGCTGAGGACGGCCTGTGTTTTCGTTCCCCCCACATCCACTCCGAGAAAGAGCAATCTCTTCACCTCCCCATCATAGTATAATCGTTTCGGGGTGGAAAACATGAAAAAAATCATTCTCGCTCTGCTTGTGATCGTCTCCGTTCAGATGATGGGAGACGTCTTTGTGAGCTTTTCCTACGATTTTTCGGAAAGAGAAACCGTGTCGTCCGTGGGCATGGACACTGGAGAGTTCACAGCGGGAGTGGAACTCTGGGGCTTTTCCTCCATCTGTTTCTTCGTCGGTGCTGTGAGGAATCTGGATCTGGGGGATTTCATGTTTACCCTTGAGACAAGGGTAGGCTTTTCTTTAAAACCCTATCTTGCCGTCGTCAATTTTTTCTGGAAAAAGCATGAAGGAGTAAAATGGGGATTTGGTTATTCAATAACGCTGAAGGACTCGAGCATCAGATTTCCTCTGTTCGTGAGACTGGGGTGGTGAAGAGTGGATTATCTCGAATCACTCGATTTTCCAAAAGTTGTGGAGATAGTAAAGAAATACGCGCTCTCTGACCTGGGAAGAAAACATCTGGACACTCTCAAACCGACGGTGAATCCGTGGGACGAGCTCGAACTCGTGGAGGAGCTTCTGAACTATTTTGCCAGGTGGGGAGAGCCTCCCATAAAGGGATTGAACGATATCTCTCAGGAAGTGGAGAGGGTGAAGTCCGGTTCAGCCTTGGAACCATGGGAACTTCTTCGCGTTTCCGTGTTTCTCGAAGGCTGTGACATCCTGAAGAAGGACTTCGAAAAGCGTGAATACAGCAGGCTCAAAGAGACCTTCTCCAGACTCAGCTCCTTCAGAGATTTCGTGGAAGAGGTGAACAGGTGCATAGAACAGGATGGAGAGATCTCGGACCGTGCGAGTCCCAGATTGAGGGAGATCAGAACGGAAAAGAAGCGTCTTTCCAGCGAGATAAAGAGAAAGGCCGATGATTTCGTCAGGACGCACTCTCAGATCCTTCAGGAACAGATGTACGTTTACAGGGATGGAAGGTATCTCTTCCCCGTGAAGGCTTCCATGAGGAACGCAGTGAGGGGAATCGTTCACCATCTCTCCTCTTCCGGTGCCACCGTCTTTCTGGAGCCCGACGAGTTCGTCGAACTGAACAACAAAGTGCGTCTTTTAGAAGAGGAGGAAAGGCTGGAGATCAGCAGGATCCTGAGACAGCTGACGAACATACTCCTTTCCAGGCTCAACGACCTTGAGAGGAACGTGGAACTCATAGCGCGTTTCGACTCCCTCTACGCGAGGGTGAAGTTCGCAAGAGAGTTCAACAGAACCGTCGTGAAACCTTCTTCGCGGATAAGACTTGTCAACGCAAGACATCCGTTGATACCAAAGGAGAGAGTCGTTCCAATAAATCTTGAGCTTCCACCCAACAAAAGAGGTTTCATCATAACGGGTCCAAACATGGGCGGAAAGACCGTGACTGTGAAAACCGTTGGTCTTTTTACCGCCCTCATGATGAGTGGCTTCCCTCTCCCCTGTGATGAAGGAACGGAGCTGAAGGTCTTTCCAAAGATCATGGCGGACATCGGTGAGGAGCAGAGCATAGAACAGAGCCTCAGCACCTTCTCGTCGCACATGAAGAAGATCGTGGAGATCGTGAAGAATGCAGACAGCGATTCACTGGTCATCCTCGACGAGCTGGGCTCGGGGACGGATCCGGTGGAAGGAGCCGCCCTTGCCGTCGCGATAATAGAGGATCTTCTGGAAAAAGGAGCAACGATCTTTGTAACCACACACCTCACACCTGTGAAGGTCTTCGCCATGAACCATCCTCTGCTCTTGAACGCCTCCATGGAGTTCGATCCGGAAACCCTCTCACCAACTTACAGGGTTCTGGTTGGAGTTCCAGGAGGTTCTCACGCTTTCCAGATAGCAGAAAAGTTGGGACTCGACAAACGTATAATCGAAAACGCCAGATCGAGACTCTCTCGGGAGGAGATGGAACTCGAGGGACTCATAAGGTCTCTCCACGAGAAGATCTCGCTTCTTGAAGAGGAGAAGAGAAAACTCCAGAAAGAACGCGAAGAGTACATGAAACTGAGGGAGAAGTACGAGGAAGATTACAAAAAGCTGAGGAGGATGAAGATAGAAGAGTTCGACAAAGAGCTGAGGGAGCTCAACGATTACATCAGAAAGGTCAAGAAGGAACTCGATCAGGCGATACACGTGGCAAAAACTGGCAGCGTTGACGAGATGAGAGAAGCGGTGAAGACGATAGAGAAAGAGAAGAAAGATCTGGAGCAAAAGAGAATCGAAGAAGCGACCGAAGAAGAAATAAAACCCGGAGATCACGTGAAAATGGAAGGTGGAACCTCTGTGGGGAAGGTCGTTGAGGTGAAAAGTGGCACCGCCCTTGTTGACTTTGGCTTTCTCAGATTGAAGGTGCCCGTTTCGAAACTGAAAAAGGTTAAAAAGGAGGAGAAGGAAGAATCTTCAGCGGTCTCTTACAGGCCTTCGAGCTTCAGAACGGAAATAGACATAAGGGGTATGACGGTTGAAGAAGCGGAGCCGGTTGTGAAGAAGTTCATCGATGACCTGATGATGAACGGCATCAGCAAGGGATACATAATACACGGAAAGGGCACCGGAAAGCTCGCATCTGGAGTATGGGAAATACTGAGAAAGGACAAAAGAGTGGTTTCTTTCAGATTCGGAACACCTTCTGAGGGGGGAACGGGTGTCACGGTGGTGGAGGTGAAAGTGTGATCTTCGCTCTCGATGTGGGTACCAGAAAGATAGCGGGTTTGATCGTCGTCGAGGAGAAAGGTACGATCAGAATCGTGGATTCTGAACTGATAGAACACAAAACACGCACGATGTTCGACGGTCAGGTTCACGATGTGCTCGGAGTGGCGGAAACGGTGAAAGAGGTGAAAGAAAGACTCGAGTCGAGGAACGAAATCGAACTGAAAGAGGTGGCTGTGGCCCTCGCGGGAAGGTTCCTGAAAACTCAAGTAGGTGAGGCGGAGCTGGATTTTTCCAAGACCGGACACATCACCCGCGAAGACGTTATGAAGCTTGAAATAGAAGCGGTGACTAAAGCGCAGGAAAGTGTGGAAGAGGACTTCTTCTGTGTGGGATACTCCGTCGTCGAGTACAGACTCGACGGAATGTGGATGAAAAAGCTTGAGGGACACAGAGGCGGGAAGGCTTATGTTAAGGTGGTCTCTGCTTTCCTTCCCGTTCACGTTGTGGATTCCCTGATGAGGGTTCTGGAGACTGTGGGACTCACTCCGGTTCACGTGACGCTGGAGCCGATAGCGGCGATGGATCTGACCGTCCCGGAGGATCTCAGGTATCTGAACATAGCTCTCGTCGATGTGGGCGCGGGAACGAGCGACATAGCCATCTCGAAGGAAGGAACGGTGGTGGCCTACGGAATGATTCCCATGGCGGGTGACGAGATAACGGAAGCCATAGGAAAGAAATTTCTGCTCGACTTTCAGACGGCGGAACACGTGAAGAGAACCGTTTTTTCGGAAGAAAGAGTGAAGGTGAAGAATATACTGGACAGAGAAATCGAGTTGAACGCTCAGGAGGTCTCCGAAGCGATAAAGCCTGTGGTGGATCAGATCACAACGGAGATCTCAACGGTCGTGACAGAGCTGAACGGTGGAGCCCCCTCTGTTGTGATGGTGGTCGGCGGCGGCGCGAAGGTACCGGGTTTTGTGGAAAGTCTTGCCAGGAAGATGGATCTTCCTCTTGACAGGGTATCTCTGAAGAGTGTAGAAAGCACCGGTCTTGTTGAGGATCTCACCGGAAAGGTCAAAGGAAGCGAGTACATTACTCCTGTGGGAATCGCTTACAGTGCCATGAGAAACAGGGGATCCGTTTTCTCTCAGGTCTTCGTGAACGGGGTTCCTGTGAAGCTCATGGGAGGAGTGGGCAGGTACTCGGTCATGCAGGTGCTCATACAGGCGGGATACAGGTTCTCCTCGCTCGTAGGTGGAGAGATGATTTCCTTTGAACTAAACGGAAAAACTCTCTTGAGGCCAAAGAGAAGAACCTCCGTGAAGATTCTCGTGAACGGCGAAGAGGCGAATCTCTCCTCCAGAGTGAAGCACGGTGACAGGATAGATATTCAAACCGAAGAGGAGAAAACTCCACTGAGAATAAAGGACCTTGTGAAACCTGTGAAAGTGAAACTTCCCGATGGAGAAGTGGAGGAGATCTTCCCGGAGATCGTGAAGAACGGAACGCCAGTACCACCCGATGCGGCCGTAGAAGAAGGAGATGTGATAAGCTTTCCGGAAAAGATAAAGGTCTCCGAGATAAAGTCAAAGATCTCCTACGGAAAGACAAGGATCGTGGTGAACGGCGAAGAGAAATGGATCTCCCTCGTGAATTTTGATCTTCTCAAAGGGGGAGTTCCTTTGAAAGACGATAAAGAAGTTCCGCTCGGAGAAGAGATCGACCTCGTTGAAAAGGGAAGGAAAACACTGGAGGAAGCACTTGAAGTTCCCCACATCACCGTCACGTTCAACGGCGAATTGAAGAAAATCCCTTTGAAAATCCTCCACAGGATAGACGAAGAAAGAGTGGAACTGAAAGACTTCAAACCCATGGTGATAGACCTTCTCAAGGATTTGAAGCTGGACGGGCTCAAGGACTACGAGCTTCTCAAAAACGGAAGGAGAGCCATGTTCACTGAACTGCTCGAGGATGGGGACGTGATCGAGTTCAAAGTAAAAAAGTGAGGGGGCCGGCCCCCTCAGATAATAGCCTTCTCCGTTTCTTTATCGAAGGCGTGCATTCTCGTCATGTCGAGTACCAGATCGATTTTCTGTTCTTCTTTTGCCTGAGTCCTCGGGTTGACGGATGCCACAATCAAGTCATCTCCGACTTTCACGTGGAGAATGGTTTCACTTCCGAGAGGTTCGACCACATCCACAACACCTGTGATCGTGTTCTCTGGAGTTGGTGCCAGTGCGAAGAGCTTGTCGTAGATGTCTTCAGGTCTGATACCGAAGATGATCTCCTTGTCGATGTAGTTTGCGAGTTTGTCTTCGAATTCCTTCGGCACCTTCACTTTGAAGCCAGATGCCTGGATCCAGAGACCGCCTTCTCCTCTCACGACTCTCGCGTTGATGAAGTTCATTGGAGGACTACCAATGAATCCGGCAACGAAGACGTTCGCTGGAGAGTTGTATATTTCGTGTGGGGTTCCTATCTGCTGAATCTCTCCGTCCTTCATGACGACGATCTTGTCAGCCATCGTCATCGCTTCCACCTGGTCGTGTGTCACGTAGATGATCGTTGCCTGGAGTCTGTGGTGGAGCTTCTTGAGTTCGCTTCTCATCTGTACCCTGAGTTTCGCGTCGAGGTTGGAGAGCGGTTCGTCGAAGAGGAAAACCTTCGGATTTCTCACGATGGCTCTTCCAACGGCAACCCTCTGCCTCTGACCACCTGAGAGCTGTCTCGGTTTTCTGTCGAGCAGGTTTTCTATTCCGAGGATCTTCGCAGCTTCACGTACTCTTCTGTCGATTTCGTCCTTTGGATACTTTCTCAGCTTCAAACCGAAGGCCATGTTTTCGTAGACGGTCATGTGCGGGTACAGAGCATAATTTTGGAACACCATGGCGATGTCCCTGTCTTTTGGTTCGACGTCGTTCACAACTTTGCCGTCGATGTAGATCTTTCCATCTGTGATCTCCTCCAGTCCTGCGATCATTCTCAGAGTGGTCGTTTTTCCACAGCCGGATGGTCCAAGGAGAACCACGAACTCCTTGTCTTCGACGACGAGATTCGCGTTTTTCACAGCGACGACTTTGTTTTCGTAGACCTTGGTGACGTTTTCAAGGACAACCTGAGCCATTCTCACACCTCCTGTGAATCGTTGAATTCAAAATACTTTTTGAGCTCGAGATACTTCTCCACGTTCCCGATGTCCAGCAGATAAGTATCGAGGATCTCATCCATGAATTCCATGAGTTTTCTGTATTTCTCGTAGTCAATGACAGCAACCGCGGGCACACCGTTCTTTGTCACGACCACGTCTTTCGTTTTCGCTTCTTCGACAACCTGGGAGAACCGCGCTTTCGCGTCCGCAAGACTGTAAAAAGAAACCCTGCTCAGATCCATTTCATCACTCCCTGACCAGAATTATAGTCAAGTTTACAAAAAATTACAAGCCCTGTTTCGAACAAAAAAACGGGGATATCGAGAAATATCCCCGTTTATTGAAGAATATCGTGCGGATTCTTAAAATTTCACACTGAAGTAGAACTCGTTCGTGTTCAGAACAAAGGTGAGATCGGTATTTCCCTTCTTTGCACGTGTCATGAATCCAAAAGAGACCTCATCTACGGCGGCTGAAACAAGAAGCTTGACATCCACACCGTTTATGGGTGTGAAGTTGAATCCTGCTCCTCCGGCGAGTTTCCAGTTGAGCAGTCCGGCTCCCAAAAAGAGAACGTTGTCTGGATCTGAGATGCCAAAGAGAACCGTGTTGTTCAAAGCTCTGTACGCAAAAGAGGTGCCTCCCATGGAGAATTGACCGCTGTGGAACATGACGGTGTCCCTGGACATATAGGCGAAGTTGTCGAGGGATAGTCTGTACCCACCGATCTTCACGATGTAGTCCTGTTCCAGGATAGCGTACCCACCCGATCTTCCGATGAAGAACTCATAATAGAGGCTTCCGGGAAACGGAATCACATCTTTCTGATCAACGCAGAAGAAAACGTTCCAGCCGTTCCCAAAAGAAAGACCCGTCTTCAAAGTGACTTCTGAGGTTTTCACCTTGAGAAAACCGAGTTTCTGGTAGTTCGTCGCACTCTTCGAGAGACTCACTCCCACACCCCATCCGTCGTTGAAGACTTCAAAAAAGAGTGTGTCACCGAATTTGACGCGGTATCCATCGGACGTCCAGGTGAAAGAGGCGGGAAGAACGACTACGCCCACCACAAAAATAAAAAGAAGAGGAAGGAACTTTTTCAAAATATCACTCCCCCTCGAGGAGTTTTTGAATGATCCTGTTCGTGAGTTCCGGATTCGCTTTTCCTTTCGTCTCTCTCATCACGTATCCCACGAAGAAACCTGCCGCTTTCTTTTTGCCTGATTTGTAATCCTGAACGGCCTTTGGGTTCTGTTCCATTGCCTTTTTCACCAGTTCCTCGATGAGTTTTTCGTCGCTGATCTGAACTAAACCTTTTTCCTCCACGATCTGAGAGGGCATCTTTCCTGTTTCGAAGACCTCAGGGAATATCTCCTTTGCGATCTTTATGGAGATCTTTCCTTCGTCCATCAATTTGAAGAGATCAGCGAAGTGCTGAGGGGTCAGTTTTGACTCTGTGATTTCTATGTTTCTTTCATTGAGTTCTCTCAAAACTTCTGTCATGATCCAATTGCTGAGATCCTTCGGCCTGTTCACCACCTTCACACACTCTTCGAAGAACTCGGCGAGTTCTTTACTCGAGGTGAGCACCTTTGCGTCGTACTCCGGAAGATCGTACTCTCTCATGAAGCGCTTCGCCTTCTCGTCTGGAAGTTCTGGGAGTTCCTTTTTCACCTCTTCGAGATACTCGTCAGAGAGAACAACGGGCGGTATGTCCGGTTCCGGGAAGTACCTGTAGTCGCTTTCTTCTTCTTTTCCTCTCATGGAAACGGTGGTCTTCGTGGTCATGTCCCAGCCTCTCGTCTCTCTTTCCACGTCTTCTCCTCTCTCCATCGCCTTCACGATTCGCTCGAACTCGTACTCTAAAGCCTTCTCGACGAACCTGAAGGAGTTCATGTTCTTCACTTCCACTCTGTTGCTCTGTCTTCCCGTTTCTGTGTCAACGACGGAGATGTTCGCATCGCATCTGAGCGCTCCCTTTTCCATGTCTCCTGTGCTCACGCCGAGGTACCTCACGATGGATCTCAACTTCTCCATGAAAACACGAGCCTCTCTTGGGGAAGAAATATCGGGCTCTGTAACGATCTCAATTAGGGGAACACCGCATCTGTTCATGTCGACCAGAGAGTAGCTCGCGCGGGTGATGGAGTCTCCTTCGTGAACGAGCTTTCCCGCGTCTTCCTCGAGGTGGAGCCTTCTGATTCTGACTTTCTTTTTTCCTTCGTCTCCGTCTATCTCCAGGAAACCCTCCGTTGCGATCGGGTAGAAGTACTGACTGATCTGGTATCCCTTGGGAAGGTCCGGGTAGAAGTAGTTCTTTCTGTCGAATCTGGAGTATTTGTGAATCTTGCAGTTCAGCGCGAGTGCGGTCTTCACAGCGAACCTGATCATTTCTTCGCTGGGAACGGGAAGGGCTCCCGGCTGGCCGGTGCAGACGGGACAGATCGCCGTGTTCGGCGGAAGTTCGAAGACATCCGCCGGGCAGGAGCAGAACGCTTTGGTCTTTGTTGAAAGCTGAACGTGTATCTCAAGACCTATGACGGGTCTGTATCTCATGCTTTCACCTCCGGGAGCGGGAACATGCCGTTTTCGTTGTAGGGGGAGTTCTTCTCTATGGCTCTCGCTATTCTGAAAACTTTCCCGTCCGCGAACCTTCTGCCAATTACCTGAACACCAACGGGGAGGTTGTTTGAGAATCCAAACGGCACACTGATCGCGGGAAGTCCCGCGAGGTTTGCGGGTATCGTGAAGATGTCCATGAGGTAGTAGGTGAGAGGATCCTTTATCTCTCCGATCTTGAAAGCCGTCACTGGGGAAGTGGGGGTGAGGATCGCGTCGTACTGCGAGAGCACCTCGTTGAGTTCATCGGAGATCTTTCTTCTCACTTTCATGGCCTTGTTGAAGTAGGCTTCGTAGTAGGCAGCGCTGAGGGTGAAGGTTCCGATCATGATCCTTCTTCTGACTTCCTCACCGAACCCGACATTTCTGGTCTTCATGTACATTTCTCTGAGGCCTTTTTCCTTTACCCTGAGACCGTACTTGACACCGTCGAACCTGGCGAGGTTGGAACTCGCTTCAGCGGGAGCGATGACGTAATAGACGGCGACGGAATATTTCATGTGCGGGATGCTGACCTTTTCCACCTTCGCACCGAGTTTCTCGAGGAGTTTGAGGGACTCTTCGAATCTCTCTGCCACACCGTCTTCTATCTTGTGTTCGTAGATCTCCTTTGGAACGGCGAATCTCATACCTGCGACGCCGTTTTCGATCTCCGAAAGGAAATCCACTTTTCTGTCCATTGTTGTCGCGTCGTTTTCATCTTTTCCGGAGATGATTTCCATGAGAATGGCAGCATCTCTCACCGTCTTCGTGATGGGACCTATCTGGTCGAGGGAACTTGCGAACGCCACAAGGCCGTATCTGGAGACGAGTCCGTAGGTGGGCTTGTACCCAACAACACCGCACAGGGAAGCGGGCTGTCTCACAGAGCCTCCCGTGTCGCTTCCGAGTGCTGCAACGACCATCCCCGAAGCGACCGCGGCGGCAGAACCTCCACTGCTTCCGCCGGGAACCCGCTCGAGATCCCAGGGGTTTCTCGTGGGGAAGAAAGCGGATCTTTCGGTACTGGATCCCATCGCGAACTCGTCGAGGTTCGCTTTTCCAACGATGACAAAGCCCGCTTCTTTAAGCTTTTTCACCACGGTGGCGTCGAAGACGGATTCGTAGTTCTCGAGGATTTTAGAGGCGCAGGTCGTTCTCATTCCGAGGGTCAGGATGTTGTCCTTGATGGCGATGGGAATTCCCCAGAACTTTCCATTCTTTTCCACGGAGACGTCTTCTTTGACGGAGATGAAGGCCTTCACGTGGGGGTCGAACTTCTTTATCGCCTCTAAGGAAAGACGGGGGAGATTTTCCCTTTCTTCGTCAGGGAGTTTCAAGGAGTCTTCTATTGTGAGCCTTCTGAAGTCCAAACCGATCACCTCCTCTTGAGAATTATATCAGAGACGTGTTAGAATTATTCACAAGGACGAATAAATTTTCTGTCTAATCAAAAAATGAACATATTTCTATAGAATTAAATAACTTTTTGAACACTTTCTTAACACTTGACACAAACCAATAACAGGTTGTATAATTCATGAGGGTAAAATCTATATTTGACAAATTTTAACCTGGGAGGTGGGTTTCATGAAGAGAAGGGCAGGTTTCACGTTAATTGAGCTTTTGTTCGTCATGGCTATCATCGCAACTTTGATGGCGGTGCTCGTTCCGACCGCAACGGGTGCGATGAGGAAGGCGAGGGCGACGAAAATAGCAGTGCAGTTGAGGAATTTGGAGCAAGGACTGGAACAATATCTTATGGCAACACTACCAGCGACAAGTGACGTTGATGGAAAAGATCTTTCTTATTGGAAAGATAAGCTGGAAAAAAAGGTTTTGTTGATGACGATCTTTTGACAGATCCTAACTTGAAAACGCTTACTACTAGTGTCACCAATAATGAAACTCAAATTGAGATCACAATTGGGTATGATGTAAAAGACGAAAGTATAGCTGAGCTTGTAGTAGGAAGCCTTAGAGAAACTTACGGAAATGGTGTATCTCAAGATCAGAATCAGAAAACTGTTGTTAATATCAAGAAAACCATCGAGGCCTTCTGGTGGTAATCTCCTCTCCAGAGACAAAAAGCCCCCGGACGGGGGCTTTAAATCTTTTTAAGCGCTTGATCCAGATCTTCCACGAGCTTTTCTGGATTCCCAAGTCCCACGTGGATTCTTATCAGGTTCACGTCTTCTTTCGGGCAGTCACCATAGGCCACCCTTGGAACAACAAGGTTCTCGTGGCTTCCCCAGCTTACAGCCATTCTGAAAACTCTCAAACTTTCGACGAACTCTTTGACTTTCCCCACATCGTCTGTTCTCAGCCTGAAACTCATCAGCCCTGAGCCACCACTCATCTGAGAAGAAGCGAGTTCGTACTGCGGAGACCTTGGATTCATCGGATAGTTCACTTCGAGGACTTTCGGATGATTCATGAGGAAATCTGACACCACGAGTGCGTTCTCATAGTGCTTCTTCATGCGAAGTTCCAGAGTTCTAAGTCCTCTCAAAATGAGCCAGGCTTCTATGGGCGAGAGAACTGGACCGATGTTTTTGTATTCATCCACGAAGATGTTCTTCATATCTTCACTGTCTCCAGCTATCACTCCCGCCATCACGTCTCCGTGCCCCGAGATGTACTTCGTCGCGGAGTGGACCACCACATCCACTCCCAGAAGCTTTGGTTTCTGGAAGATTGGTGATGCCCAGGTGTTGTCTATGACGGTTTTTATTTTGAGTTTTCTTGCCACTTCTGTGACCTTTCTTATGTCGATCACCTTCATCCTCATGCTCGTGGGACTTTCAAGGTAGATGAGCTTTGTCTTCTTCGTGATGGCTTCGACTATTCTATCCGCGTCGGGTGGAACGTAGCTGACTTTTATATCGAACTTCCTTGAAAGATAGTTGAAGAACTTCTTCGCCCAGGAGTAGGCCTCGTCCACACACACAACGTGATCTCCCGAGTTGAGGAAATGAAGGATAGAGAGTGAAATGGCACTCATTCCGGAAGCAACGAGGCGGGCATCTTCGCATTCTTCCAACGCTGCGAGTTTCTTTTCCACCAGTCTTGTTGTGGGATTGCTTCCTCTTTTGTAGACGAACTCGTAGTCTCCGTTTCTGAGGGCTTTTGACATCTCATCGAAACTGTCGAAGTAGAAATTCGTCGTTTCGAAGATGGGAAACGACAGTGCTTTCAGAGGAATGTCCTCTTCTCCGTAGGAGAACAGAATGTCGTCTATGTTCATGAGTAGGCCTCCTGTTGTGATTGTATACCGCATCATATTTTACCTTATGTTCAGACTGTTTCAAAGACCCTTTTTCTGCCTCCCCAGTCTCTTCCGGGTTTCCTGCCAAGATGCTCTATCATCTTCATCACACACGGAATACACGCGGTGTCTTTCTCAAAGACACAGATCTTTCCGGGATAGAGCTGGTAAAGCTGTCTGTAAGGGGATGGGGTCCAGTTGGGCATGATGACGTTCGCACCGCATCTGAGAGTGATCTCTCTTCCTCCCGGTACGATCGTTCCCATGGCGGTGGTCGCCGGGATGTTCGAGTCTGGAAGAAGGATCCTGGTGAGTGCCACCATCTTCAGCGTGAGGGTGAAGTCTCCTTTTTTCTCGTTTGCGAGTGGTGTGTCAGGATGTGGAATGAACGGGCCTATTCCCACCATGTCGAAATCGTGTTCCTTCAGAAACAGAAGATCGTCGACCAGATCGTCTATCGTCTGTCCAGGAAGTCCCACCATAGAGCCCGCTCCCGTCTCATAGCCGAGTTCTTTCAGTGTGAGAAGACAATTCAGTCTGTTCTCGAAAGATGTGTCGGGTCTGAGCTTTCTGTGAAGAACGGGATTCGCCGTCTCATGCCTCAAAAGATACCTGTCCGCTCCCGCTTCTTTCCACTTTTCATAGTACTCTCTTGGCCACTCTCCAAGGCTCAGGGTGACGGCAACTCCCATCTTCTTTATTTCCCTCACGATATCCGATATCACATCCGGCATGTAATAGGGGTCTTCACCGGATTGAAGGACGATCGTTTTTGCACCAAACTGAACGGCGAGTCTTGCCCGTTCGACGATCTCTTCCGGAGTCATTCGGTATCTTTTCAAATTCTTGTTGTCGCGTCTGAGACCGCAGTAGAGACAGTTCTTTCTGCACACGTTCGAGAACTCTATGATGGCCCTGATGTGCACCTCATCGCCCACGTACTTTCTTCTGATTTCGTCCGCGAGTTTGAAGAGAGCCTCGTTGAACGTCCTGTCGTTTATGGAAAGCGCCTCTTTCAGGACTTCCCTTGTGAATTCTCTTCTTTCGAGCTTTTCCAGAACTTCTCTACCGGTCATGACTCATCACTCCAGTTCATCCAGAATTTTCTTCAAAAGAGGGATCACTTCGTCTCTTTTGTCCTTCGGGAAATCTTCTGCGAAGACTCCGAACCTTTCGTTTTCGACGAGAAGCTCGGCGGGAAGGAACTTTTCCCTTCCCGCTTTGAGATCTCTGTAAAAGGACCATCTCTTTCCTATCTTCTCTGAGATCCAGATCTTGCAGTCGTATTTTTCCGCGATCTCTTCGAGGATTCTTTTAAAATCTGACATCCCTCTCACCGCACTTTATCTTTTCGAGTCCCTCTCTCACTCTCTCTCTGATCTTTGGATTCATCTTCTGGAGTTCTCTTTCGATGACCTCTTCTCCCACTTTTCTCGTCTCCTCGGTCGCGTAGTCGCAGAGGTACTCCTGTAGTGTGAACAGGGCGTTCGGTGTGCAGAAGTTCTTCACGAAACCGGGAATCGCAAACTCCATGAAGTGCTCTCCCGTTCTACCAGCCCTGTAGCACGCGGTGCAGAATGACGGTACAAAACCTTCTTTCAGAAGGCTTCTCATCACCTGATCGAGGGGCCTTGGGTCTTCGAGCGTGAACTGTCTCTTTCTGTCTTCGTCGTCTTCCTTGTGAGAGTAAGCCCCGATTCCTATTCTGGAGCCGGCGTCTATCTGTGAGACACCAAGCTTTATCACCTCGTCTCTGAGTTTTGCGGGTTCTCTCGCGGTGAGAATCATTCCCGTGTACGGAACAGAAAGCCTTATGATGGCGACGAGCTTCTTGAAGTCTTCATCGCTCACGACGTGTTCCGGTTTCTGCGAATATGGTGTGTTTATCGCGGGTTTTATCCTCGGGAAGGAGATGGTGTGCGGTCCTACGCCGAATCTCTCTTCGAGGTGTATCGTGTGGTAAAGGAGACCCATCACTTCGAACTTCCAGTCGTAGAGGCCGAAGAGCGCTCCTATTCCAACGTCGTCGATTCCCGCCATCATCGCCCTGTCCAGACCGTAGAGCCTCCAGTTGTAGTTCGATTTCGGGCCTCTTGGGTGAAGCTTCAGGTAAGTTTCTCTGTGGTACGTTTCCTGAAAGATCTGGAAAGTACCGATTCCCACGGACTTTATGATCCTGTAGCCCTCTATCGTCTGGGGTGCAGCGTTGACGTTCACCCTTCTGATCTCACCGTTGCCGTACTTCGTGTTGTACACGATGTCGATCGTTCTTGCAATGAACTCCGGAGAGTACTTTGGATGCTCTCCGTAGACCACTATGAGCCTTTTGTGTCCCTGGGAAACGAGCGCTTTGACTTCTTCTTTCAACTGCTCTTCTGTGAGCGTTCTTCTTTCCACCACTTTGTTGGAAACTCTGAAACCGCAGTAAACACAGTCGTTTATACAATCGTTTCCTATGTAGAGTGGTGCAAAAAGAACGATTCTGTTTCCGTAGATTCTCTCTTTCAGAGTGCGGGCCGCCTCGAATATCTCCTGAAGAAGTTGAGGATCTTCCACGTTCAAAAGTGTTGCGGTCTCTTCTGGCTCTAGTCTGTTCTTATCCAGTGATTTCTGGATGATCTCCCTGACTCTTGCAGGATCGGGATTTTTTTGTCTTTTCTAGAAGTTCGAAGATCTTTTCTTCTGGTATGAAGGATTTGCTCTCCACACGCTCTCTTGTGAACACGTACATGCACATCACCTCTTCAGTGGGACCGTCTTCACACGGACCCCGGGAATCTGGCCGAGTTTTCCGGAGAGGGCCCCCATCGTGTCGTTGTCTGTCTTCAAAACGAGGAATATGATCGCCATGTTCTCTTCTTTGACGGGGTATCCAACCCTGAGGAGTATGTCTTCAGAGAAGTTGTGAAGAAGCTCGTTCACATGCCTGTAAGCCCTTTCTCTGTCTTCCACGACGATAGTGAGTATGTAGAATCTCTTCTCCAAAACGAAAACCCCCTCTCCACGTGCCGGGAGAGGGGTATACTTCCATCCATCCCCTCCCCCGGTGTCAGGATTTTCCCCTCCACCTCAGGAGGTTTGTGATTTTTCTCACTTTCTGTTCATATTATACCACCTTCTGAGAGTCACCACAACATCCCCAGCATCCACATCGGGATCACATTTCTAACGGGAAGATCGACATCGTCCCTTATCACGAAGTCACTCGATTTCTTTTTCTTGCTCTTTCCACCAACTTCTATCTTTATTCCTTCGAAAACGTAATCTCCTTCTTCTTCGTTTTTCACAGCGTATATTTTCCCGATCTCTTTCAATGCGAAGACAACGAAAGCCTCTCTGAAATTTCCAATTTCTCCCTCGAAAGCGTAGTACATGGCAGGATCAGATAAGAAGATCTTTTCCCCTTTTGAAAAGGGTTTTTCTACCCTTTTTTTCCGCACGATGTTCACAAGCTCTATTTCTTCCATTGTTTGTAGTAACTGATAAAACTTTTGTTTTCCAACACCCCATTCTCTGCACATGGATTCAACGTTTATCGTCGGTATCTTTGAATGGAGGAGGTGGCCGACGATTGCCTTCATGACCCCAAGGTGATTTTCTGTTACTGTACCAAGAAAGTGTGGTACATCGTAGTAGATCGCCTTTTGCAGGATGTTCATTAACTTCTCTCTGAAGTTACCTTCCACATAGAACGGTCTTGTTCCAGTCTCTCGATATTTTCTGAAGAGACTCATCAGGTCCACTTCTTTTAAAGCCTCGGCGGCGTAATCGATGGAGACCTCAAAGGGAGAACTCAGCTTCCTCAGAGTTTTTCCAGTTTCGAAGTGGATGAATTCTCTAAAAGACATCAGAGGCATTCTGATCAAAACGAATCTTCTCGAAAGATCTGATATTCCCTTTCTCAGGAGAACGGAACTGCTGTCACTCGTCCATATAACCTTGTCGGGAAAGCTATCGTAAAGAACCTTAAGGATGGTACTCCAGTTTTTCAGAAGGTGAACTTCGTCGATGATGATGCCCGGATAATTTTTCATTATCTCCTGAAAAAGATCGTGTAGTGGAACGTCCAGAAGGAGAATTTCATCTCCTGAAACATAAAGAAAACCGTGCTTTCTTGCCATCGACAGGAGAAAAGTGGTCTTACCCGCACCTCGTGGTCCGTAGAGAAGGATCGCCCTGTTTGTGAATCTCTTTTCCAGATCCTGGAAAAAGAGACGCATCTTTTTTGAAAGAAAACTGATCATTCTGTTCATCTGGAGATCCAATTTTTCGATGATCTCCTCGTACACAGTATGCACCTCCTCTGGAACGAATTATAGCACAAAACGTTCTCAAAAAGAACGATTTTTCGTAGAATTCTATTTTCCGTTCTGTTATAGAACGATAGTCTCACAAAATCGTTCTCTTTCAGAACGAAGAGTCGGCTTAACATTTCTTAACAAACCATGTGAAATCACACAAAGAAAACCTGGAAACTAAGAAGTGGTAAAATCCTGATGTGGAGGTGTCTCTTATGAAAAGGTTTGTGGTACTTCTTCTTTCATTAGTTTCGGTTTTTCTTGTGGCAGAAACGCTCGTCATCAAGGGTTCCAACACAGTCTTTCCCATCGCTCAGCTCTGGATCGAAGAGTTCAAAAAGCTCCACCCGGATCTTCAGGTGACTCTCGAAGGTGCGGGCTCTTCCACAGGAATCGCGGCGCTCTTCAACGGAACGACCGACATCGCCAACTCGAGCAGATGGCTCAAACCCTCTGAAATCGAGAGAATGAACAAGGAAGGAAAATACTTCATTCCTTTCCTCATCGCTTTCGACGGAATAGCGATCATTGTGAACAAGGACCTCGGCATCGACGACATCTCCATCGAAACTTTGAAGAAGATCTACACAGGAGAGATCCAGTACTGGTCACAGGTGAATCCAAATCTCCCGAAACAGAGAATCGTTGTTTACTCGAGAAACACCGCTTCTGGTACCTACGAAACGTTTGAAAACAAAGTCCTCGGTGGAGCGAGAATGGCTCCTTACGTGAGAATGGTCGAAAGTACCCAGCTTGAGATAGAGAGTGTTTCCAAAAATCCGTACGCTATTGCTTATGTTGGTGTGGGATACGTCACAGACGATGTGAAAGTCCTGAAGGTGAACGGTATCTACCCGACGAAGGAAAACATTCTGAAAGGAAAATACCCGATAGCAAGACCTCTCTTCATGTTTGTCGATGCGACAAATGGATTTCCTGAGATGGGAAGCCTCGTCTTCGAGTACATCATGTTCGCCTTCTCGAAGAAAGGACAGGAGCTGGTTGAAAAGGCAGGTTACATAGCCGCTTACGGTCAGTGAGGAGGGATCGAAGCTGAACAGAACCCTGGCGAATTTCCTCAGAAAACTGGTGATAGTCGCTCTTTCGGGTACTGGCATTCTTGCCCTCTTTCTCCTGGTTTTCTTTCTGATCAGGGAAGCCTGGCCCGCCCTCGTGGAAATCGGGGGCGAGCTTTTCACGAGTATCTACTGGTATCCAACGGCGGATCCCCCAGAATACGGTATGCTCGCTATGATAGCCGGAACTCTGCTTCTAACGGCTTTTTCTTCTGCCGTGTTACTTCCCCTCGGTTACCTTATAGCCTTTTTCCTCCACACTTACGCTAAAGACTTCGAGAAAAACCTCATAAGAACCACAGTGGAATTCCTCGCCGGGACACCTTCTGTAATCATAGGACTCTTCGTTCTTCTGTACATCGCTCCTATTCTGCTCAATTTCGATGTGTGGTCCACCGAGAACTTTCTGCTCGCATCCATCGGTCTCATTCTCACGGCCCTTCCCTACACCGTTTCTCTTTCCCTTGAAGCACTCGACTCTGTCGATGTGGCCCTTGAAGAGAGCGCCCTGGCACTCGGAGCGACTCGATTCACCACGGTTTTCAAGGTTACCACCAGAGCGGCGCTTCCCGGCATATTGAACGCCTTCGTCCTGACCGTGAACAGAGTTGTCGGTGAAACGATGATCGTCCTCATGGCTGGCGGAGGAGCCGCCATAATACCGCGTTCTTTCTTCGATCCGGTGAAACCTCTGACAGCCGCGATTGCGAGCGAAATAGGTGAGGTGGCCGTTGGAAGCATGCATTATCATGTGCTCTTTGCGGCCGGGGTTATACTTCTTGTGATCTCCCTTGTTCTCACAGGACTCTCCAGGTACATATCGGGGAGGCAGACAAGATGAGAAAAGACCTGATCGCTTCGTACGTTTTCAGAGCAGTGAGTTACGTTGCCTTCGCAGTTGTTGTGATCATGTTCGTACTGGTTCTCGCTGGAGGGGTGAAGTACTTTTCACCTTCTTTTTTCCTGGATTACCCGAAGAACGGTATGACGGAGGGAGGGATCTTTCCCGCCATCCTTGGCAGTTTCTACCTCATGGTGCTCACGTTTCTCATATCGATTCCTCTTGGGATCTTCACCGGAGTGTTTCTCTCTGAGTACGGAAACAACGTGATCGCGAAGTGGATAGATATCTCTCTGACCGCCCTGAGCGGTATTCCTTCGGTCGTCTACGGACTCTTCGGACTTGCCTTTTTCTGCGTGGCCCTTCAGTTTGGAACTTCCATGCTCGCTGCCGCGTTGACTCTTTCTCTCATGACACTTCCCGTTATCGCTTCTTCCACGAGAGAAACCCTGAAGGCCATACCTGTTGAGATAAGAGAAGCGGCGCTGGCACTCGGTGCGACGAAAGAAGAGGTGATCTTCAAAGTTCTTCTCCCCGCTGCGAGGAAAGGAATCATAACAGCGGTTCTCGTCGGTGGTGGAAGAGCTCTGGGAGAGACCGCTCCTGTTCTGCTCACAGGAGCCGTGTTCTATTCAACACAGCTTCCGAAGAGTCTTCTCTCTCCTGTTATGACCCTGCCAACACACATATACTACATCACAGCGGCGTACGGCGAGTCGGCCCAGTGGATGGCGAAGGGAACGGCCGCTTTTCTGATGATAGTGGTTGCCTTGATATATGGAACAGCTTTCTTTTTGAGGAGGAGAAAGAATGGAGCCCATCATTGAGATCGAAAACTTCAGCGCTTACTACGGCGAGAAGATAGCCGTCAAGAACGTGACGATGAAGATCTTCAAAAACCAGATAACCGCCATAATAGGTCCCTCCGGATGCGGTAAAACAACTCTCCTGAGGAGCATCAACAGGATGAACGATCATCTGCCTGGATTCAGGGTTGAAGGGAAGATATACTTCAAGGGACAGGACATCTACGATCCACAGCTCGACGTGACGGAGTACAGAAAGAGAGTCGGTATGGTCTTCCAGAAACCGACACCTTTTCCCATGTCGATCTACGACAACGTCGCGTTCGGCCCCAGGATACACGGGGTGAAGAGCAAACACATTCTCGACCGGATAGTAGAGGAATCATTGAAAAAGGCAGCCCTATGGGACGAGGTGAAGTCAGAACTGAACAAATCTGGTACGAGACTCTCCGGCGGTCAGCAGCAGAGGCTCTGCATAGCGAGAGCACTCGCCGTTGAACCCGAGGTGATTCTTCTCGATGAGCCGACATCGGCCCTCGATCCCATAGCGACTCAGAGGATAGAAAAGCTTCTGGAAGAACTCTCTGAGAATTACACCATCGTGATCGTCACACACAACATCGGCCAGGCGATAAGAATAGCGGACTACATAGCGTTCATGTACAGAGGAGAACTCATCGAATACGGACCAACGAGGGAGATCGTGGAGAGACCGAAGAACAGGCTCACCGAGGAGTACCTGACAGGAAAAATCGGATGATGGAGGCGGAAAGTATGGTCGATCACGTTCACTTCGAAAGGGAACTCACACTTCTCAAGTCTGATGTCTCGAAGATGCTCTTTCTGGTCTCTGAATCTTTGAACGACGCGATAGAGAGCCTCGAGACGATGAATGAGACGCTCGCCAGGAAGGTCCTCGAGTCGGACGATATGATAGACGAACTGAACAGGGAGATAGAAGAAAAAGCTTACCAGATCATAGCGAGGTACAACCCCATCCTGAAACAGCTCAGGTACATCATCACCATCTTGAAATTTTCAAACGATCTGGAGAGGATAGGAGATCTCTCCTGCAACATAGCTGAGAAGTGTCTCTTTCTCTCTGAAGAGAAGATCAAATTCGAAATGCTCAAGGAACTCAAAGACATGTTCGGAAGCACCCTGAAGGTGGTTCAGGACGCTTTCAAGGCCTTCGTTGAAGAAGATGTGGATCTGGCTTTCAGGCTCTGGAAGTTCGACGATGTGATAGACGAGATGGAAAAGAAGATCAGAAGAATCGTGGTGGAAAGAATAAGGGAGGGAAACATCTCGGCCGAGCTGGCGCTGGTTTACATACTCATCGCAAGAGACCTTGAGAGGGTGGGAGATCACGCCAACAACCTCTGTGAGGAGGTCATATACATAGAAACGGGAAAAAACATGAAGGAATTCCTGAGGGGTGTTGAGAGTGGGAGTGAAGGTGCTGATAGCTGAAGACGACGAAGACATAAGGAGCGTGTTGAAGAGATACCTGGAAACCGAAGGATACGAGTGCGACGAAGCAGAGTCCCTTTTCGATCTCAAGAAAAAACTCTCTGAAGGAACGTACAACGTGCTTCTCCTCGATCTCATGTTTCCCGACGGTGTGGCGATGGACGAAATTCCCGAGATGAAAGTTTCTCACCCGGAAATGGCCATCATCATCATCTCGGCAAGGGACAGGGACATGGACCGCATCTTTGGAATAGAGCTCGGAGCGGATGATTACGTGACAAAACCTTTCAATCCAAGGGAAGTTCTCGCACGTGTGAAAGCGGTTCTGAGAAGGATGGGGAAAGAACAGAAGGTACTGAGATTTGGAAGACTCGAGATCTTTCCAGAGGATTACATAGTCAGATACGATGGAAAAAACGTTGAGATGACAGCCAAAGAGTTCGAGCTTTTGAAACTCCTCGCCACGACCCCGAACAAGGTCTTTTCAAGAGAGGAGATCCTGAACAGGGTGTGGGGAGACGATTACGTCTCTGACAGGGTAGTGGATGTCCACATCAGCGCCATTCGATCGAAGATAGGAAAGGGATGGATAAAAACGGTGAGGGGATTGGGATACAAGTTTTCAACACGGGGTGATGAGGGTGATAGAGCTTGAAGATCTCGATCATATCAGAGAAGCGATCGTGATACTGAAGGGCCTGGAAGTGGAAGGTGCGAACAAACCGGGTGAGAAACTCGGCTTCAAAAAGGGAAAGAATCTGATGTCGATCTTCACGTGCAAGGAAATGGATAGATTCATCAGAGATGTTCAAGAAAGAAAGAATTTCTCCCTTGAAACAAACGCCTATTTTTTTGAACTCCACTCGAAAAGGTTCGTCTCCCTCCGCTACCTTCCGAAGAAGAGTCTTCTCTTTGTGAACGATCTCACCGAGGAGAGAACTCTCAGCGAGGCAAAACTCGATTTTGTAACGGCCGTCTCCCACGAGCTGTTCACACCTCTTTCTGCGTCAAAGGCAAACGTTTTTCTTCTGAAGGACATAGAAAACGATCCAGAAAAACTCGAAATACTCGGAAAAGTTGAGCGCTCCTTGGACAGAATGGAAACGATCATCAGACAGCTCAAGGTGCTCACCATGATACAGCTGAGACTTTACGAACTCAAGATGGAGCACATTCCTGTCGAAGAAGTCGTTCACATGGTCTTGGAAGAGCTTCGAGAAAAGATCGAGTCAAAGAAGATCAAGGTAAACGTTTTTGTGGATGTTGAAACAATCGAAACTGACAGGTTCGTGTTCCACACGATCTTGAAGAACCTCGTTTCAAACGCCGTGAAGTACTCTTATCCCGATTCTGTGGTGGAGATTTCTATCACCGGTGAAAGACTGAGTGTGAAAGATCAGGGAATCGGTATCAAAGAAGAGGAGAAGAGCAGGATATTCGAGCGCTTCTACAGAGGTTCAGAAGCACTCAAGATGGCGCCCGGTTCTGGCCTGGGACTTTCCATAGTGAAACACCTGTGCGACACGATAGGTTACAGGCTGGAAGTGAACTCTCAGTGGCTCGTTGGATCAGAGTTCATCGTTCACTTCAAATGATGAACTCCTCTTCTTCCCACGTTTTCCCCTCCGGGTTGTGCCACCCGCCTTCTCTCGTGCACCAGGCCGGAAGCGGAAACTTCACCGTGAGAGGAAGGTTCAAGAACGGCTGATCTATGATCACTTCTCCCTGTCTCAAGAGTGCTGCTTTTCTCTTGTAGTGCTCTGTGAGATGCGAGTATTCGGGTTTTATGAGTTCGGCTCCTTTCTGCCTGCCCACAACCACCGTAGCGGCTTGCGTGATTACCCTGTAATCCACTTCGGAAGCGGTCTGTTCGGCTCCAATGAGGATCACTCTGAAAGATCTTCCTCTTTCCGCCACATCTCTGAAGATGTTCGCAAGGGCTCCTCCGCCGTGTCTTGGTGCGTACTTGTTCAGCTCGTCCAGGAAAATGAAAACGGGCTGGGTGAAACCGCTGTTTCTTTCTTTTTCTCTCATTACCTCGGAAAGAATCGCACCTACAACGAACGCCTGTGCGCGTTCTCTCAACTTCGAAATGTCGATGACTGTGACCCTTCCCGGCACGTTCCAGTCGATCCGATAGTTGGTCTGCCACGGTTCCACTTTCAGAGGCGGTTTCACCCAGAGTCTGTCGAAGTCCATCTTTTGAGCGGCTTTCAATCTCCTGATCAGCATCCCGATCGTCTGCTTCTGGACGTGTTCTCCCAGGAGATACTCTCTTGTCCTTCCACCTTCTCCAAGATCTTTTATCAAACTATCGAGATCAAGTGGAAGATCCACGACTTCACCTTTCTTCATCACCACTTCGCGCAGTGCTTCTGACGGCAGTTTTTTTCTGTCAACGATGTATCCCTCTTTCAGAAATTCCTGGTACATCTCTTCCATTCTCTGGGAAAGGTGCTCCTGGAGGGACCAGACCGCGAGCTGAAAGTTCTGGTTTCTCGTCATCTCATCTGGATCGAACATGAGTTCCAGAAGGTTCATTTCGACGATGTCGAACACGTCCCAGCCGTAAACGTTCACACCGATCAATCTCTTGTTGACATCCGGTATGTAAGCTCCCTTCTCCCTGCTGGGAGCGTAGAATGCGACATTTTCAAAAGGTTTTGGTTCAATGCCGAGAACCCTGTACATTTCATCCCATTTCTCCCTTTCTGAATACCACTCCTTCGAAATGCGATCGAGAAACAGCAGACTCTCTCCCTTCACGTTGAAGATGATGTATCTCGCCTCTCTCAGCTCTCTCATCAAATCTCCATCGTTTTTGCTGGACGTTTCTATCATCGACTTGACGAGGAACGTGGTGTAAGACGTTTTCGCCGCAACACCGGACTGTCCGGAGACGTTTATGTGGGCTCCGTTGTCTCCCAGGATGTATCTCAAATCGAGATAAGCCGGCCTTCCGTTCTTCAGCAAGCCAACTGGCAGTGCAACGTTCTTTCTCTTCAACTCATCGAATCCAAGGGCGATGTCTATCTCCTCATCTCCGACGAGAAAGACGGGGGAGCCTATGTTTGGAGGGATCTCCGGAGCGTCTTCGAGGAGCTTGTCTCCTTCTTTCAGAAACGATCTTGTCACCTTCACCTTCGCGATGTATATCGGATAGGCAGGTTTCAACTTCTCGAGTGCAACTTCCTCTTCGTAGCCGTTTCTCAAATCTCCATCCCATCTGTTCTGTATATCAACGATCATTCCGTACGTGACGACGGTGCCGTACCCCGTGAGGTACTCAACCTTCACAACATCCTCTATCTGAGCGAATACCTTGTACGCTTCTCCTGGCTTTTCGGCGGTCATTCGAACGAAGAATTCGTACGGACTGGACTGGAATATACCGGTGACAACCCCTATCTTTCTTCCGCTCATTTACCTATCCCTCCTCGATGAGCTGTTTTCTGTACATTCTACTGTACATGCCATCCCTGATCATCAATTCCTCGTGAGTGCCCTCTTCTATCACTCTTCCCTCGTGCAAGACATATATCCTGTCGGCGTTTTTCAACACCTTCAATCGATGTGTTATGACGACGATCGTTTTTCCTTTCATTCCTTTTCTGATCGAATCTATGATCCTCTCTTCGGTTTCAGGGTCAACGGCCGAGAGACAGTCGTCGAATATGTAAACTTCGAAATCTCTTATGAGAGCGCGGGCTATGGTGATTCTCTGTTTCTGACCGCCCGAAAGCGTCACACCTCTTTCCCCAACGATCGTGTCGAATTTTTCTGGAAAGCTCATGATATCGTCGTAGACGGCCGCAAGTTTTGTCACTTCTTCGATCTTTTTCTCATCGACGTTTTCCAAACCGACCGTTATGTTGTTTCTCACCGTGTCTGAGAACAGAAACGTTTCCTGCGGAACCAGAGTGACGATGGATCTGATATTCTCCGAAGAAACGTCGTTTATGTCCACACCGTTTATGAATATCTTTCCCCTTTCCACCGGATAGAGCTTCACGAGAAGCTTTGCTATCGTGGACTTTCCACTTCCAACACTGCCGGCGATGCCTATCATTTCTCCCCTGTTTATCTTCATGGTGACGTTTTTCAGAACTTCACGTTCTGTTCCGGGGTATCTGTAGGTCAGGTTTCTCACTTCAAAACTTTCAAAGTGATCTATCCTGATCGGCTTCTCGGGTTCTTTAACTTCGGGTTGAGCGGTGAAGATCGTGTCCAGACGTCTCATAGCCGCTCTTCCCCTCTGGAACAGATCCACCATGAAACCGTAGGCCATCATCGGCCAGACGAGCATTCCAAGGTAAGAATTGAAGGCTATGAAATCACCGAGAGAGATCTTCCCGTTTATAACGGCTCTTCCACCGTAGAGAAGGGCGAGGAAAAAAGCGGTCGAAGCGATAAGATTGATGAGGGGCCTGAAAACGCTGGAGACTTTGATTGCACTGAGAGTGTCTTCGTAGTTTTTGAGTGCCCTGTTTTCAAATATCTTGAATGAGACGTCTTCCACCGAGAAGCTCTTCACAATGCGCACACTCGAAATCGTTTCTTCGGTGAACCCGGAAAGTTCCGAGAAGGATCTCTGAACTTCCGATACTTTTCTGTGTATGAGTCGTCCAAAGCTCATCGAAACAGGGGCAAGAAGCAAAAGCGGCGCAAAGCTGATCCAGGAGAGCTTCCAACCCACGTTACCTATCATGAAGAAAAAGACCATCACGATCATGATGAAAGAATCGAAGAAGAGTATCGCACCCTGGCCGAGCACTCTTCTCAGAAGGCTCAGATCGTTGGTGAACCTTGCCATGAGTTCACCGCTTTTCATTCGATCGAAGAAACCGGGAGTGAGACTGAGCAGCTTTGAGAACATCTTGTTCGATGTCTCGAGGAAAAACTTTCTTGCAGTGCCACCAAAGAAGAATCTCCAGAAGAACCTTCCAATAAACATCCCGCTCGCGGCGGCCATCACCCAAAACAACATTATTTTGAGTGTATCGAAGTTCATCGTTTCTGTGTTCAGCATGTCAACGATCTTTCCGATGACACGTGGAATGTAGACTTGAAGGAGGTCCACCGCGATGAGTGAAAGAACACCGAGAAGGTATTTGTGCCAGTTTCTCTTCAGGAAATCAACGAGAATTGAGGAAGTCTTCAATTCTATCCAGCGCCTCCGTAAGTCTTTCTATAGATGTGGCAAAAGAAAGCCTCACAAATCCAGGCTTCAGAAAAGCGGATCCTGGAACGAGTGCAACCTTCTTTTCTTCGAGGAGCCTTTCACAGAATTTCACATCGTCACCCCGGACTTTGAAAAAGAGGTAGAACGCACCTTCTGGTTCCACGAACTTAACACCCATCTTTTTCAATCTTTCCACCACGAAATTTTTTCTTTCTTTAAAGGTCTGAACCATGTAAGAGTTGTCCACTTCCAGAGCCTTCAAGGCGGCGTACTGTGCTACCGTGTTGATACAGGAGGTGGTGTGAGACTGGATCTTCGACACAGCGGTCGCTACTTTTTCGCTCGATATCAGGTAACCCACCCTCCAGCCGGTCATGGAGTGAGACTTCGAGAAGCCGTTTATGTAAACTATCCGGTCGAATCCTTCAGAAACATCGAGTATCGATGTGAATTCATCCGTGTAAACAAGGGAATCGTAGACTTCGTCGCTGATTATGTAGAAATTCCTCTTCTTGGCAAGTCTCACAAGTCCTTCAAGGAACTCTCTTCTGTACACCACACCAGTGGGATTGTTCGGCGAGTTGATAAGAACGGCTTTCGTTTTCCCAACAAGAAGCCCTTCCACCTCTTCCAGACTGGGCTGGAAATTTTTACTCATGAACGTCTCAACCACGTTCACCGTGCCACCAGCAAGGATGATCTGAGGAATGTAGCTGACCCAGACGGGAGAAAACACGATCACTTCGTCACCGGGATCGAGAAGGGCCATGAAAGCATTGAACAGAGCCTGTTTCGCTCCATTCGTCACCACGACCTGATCCGGTGAGATATCTTTTTTGTATCTCTCGCCTATCCTTTTCGCTATACCCTCTCTGAGTTCGTAGATACCACGAGGATCTGTGTATTTCACTTCTCCTTTCTGGAGAAATCTCATCGCTTCTTCCACGACGGGTTCCGGTGTGGGAAAATCCGGCTCACCAGCCGTTAGATTGATCACGTCTTCTCCCTTTTTTATGAGGGCTTTGGCCTTCGCGTCGAGTTCCATGGTTTTCGATATGGGAATCTCTGATATTCTCCTGGATACCATTTAGAAACCCCCTGGTCGTGGTTTCATATTTAATACTACCACAAAGATCCGATTTAGACAGGTTAAACTTCTCATGTTATTCTTTTAAAAGAAAGGAGGAGTAAGGAATGGAAGCGGTGATTTTCGACATGGATGGAGTGCTCATGGACACAGAGCCTCTCTACTTCGAAGCTTACAGAAGAGTCGCGGAAAGCTATGGAAAACCTTACACGGAGGATCTCCACAGGAGAATAATGGGAGTTCCTGAAAGAGAAGGTCTTCCCATCCTCATGGAAGCTCTGGAGATAAAAGATTCTCTGGAGAACTTCAAAAAGAGGGTCCACGAAGAAAAAAAGCGCGTTTTCTCTGAGCTTCTCAAGGAAAATCCGGGTGTAAGAGAGGCGCTCGAGTTCGTAAAGAGCAAAAGAATAAAACTCGCGCTCGCAACCTCCACACCACAGCGAGAAGCGCTGGAGAGATTGAGAAGACTCGATCTCGAAAAGTACTTCGACGTCATGGTGTTCGGTGATCAGGTGAAGAACGGAAAGCCTGATCCAGAGATATACCTTCTCGTTCTGGAAAGGTTGAATGTGGTCCCAGAGAAGGTTGTGGTCTTCGAAGACTCAAAGAGCGGTGTTGAAGCCGCAAAAAGCGCCGGCATAGAAAGAATCTATGGAGTCGTTCACTCTTTGAACGACGGTAAAGCGCTTCTTGAAGCGGGTGCGGTTGCTCTGGTGAAACCCGAGGAAATCCTGAACGTTCTCAAAGAGGTTCTTTAAATCTGTTCGTGATCGGCATTCTCCAGTCTTTCCCAAAAGCTCTCGTGGAGATCTTCACGCCGATAGCGGCCTGTTTTCTCTTGTATTCGTTCTTTCGTATCATTTCCGTCACGTCGAGCACGGTCTTCCTGTCGAAGCCTTTTGATGCGATTTCTTCTGGATCGAGCCCTTCTTCTATGTAGAGTCTCAGTATTTCATCGAGCACCTCGTACGGTGGTAGTTTCTCCTGGTCCGTCTGGCCCGGCCTGAGCTCCGCCGTTGGGGGTTTCACGAAGATGTTTTCCGGAATGATCTCTTTTCCTCTCCAGCTGTTGTACCATCTTCCTATTCTGTAAACGTCTGTCTTGTAAACATCCTTTATAACGGCGAATCCTCCCGCCATGTCTCCGTAGAGAGTCGCGTATCCCGTTGCCATCTCGCTTTTGTTTCCCGTTGTGAGAACGAGCCATCCGAACTTGTTGGAAAGTGCCATGAGGTAGTTTCCTCTGATCCTCGCCTGAAGATTCTCTTCGGTTATATCTGGTTCTCGCCCAGCGAAAACGCCTTTGAGTGTTTCGAGGTAGGAGTGAAACACATCCGTGATGGGAATGATGAAAGTCTCTATGCCCAGATTTTTTGCCAGTGTTTGCGCGTCTTCGATACTTTCTTTTGAGGTGTACATGGACGGCATGAGGACACCTTTCACGTTCTCTTTTCCCAGGGCTTCTGTTGCTATGACCGCGACGAGGGAAGAGTCCATTCCCCCACTGAGCCCTATCACGACCTTTTCAAAACCGTTTTTCCTCACGTAGTCTCTCAGACCCGTGATCAGAGCCCTGAACATCTCTTCTTCTCTCACAGGAAGAGGATTCACCACCGGTTCAAAATGCCCGGATTTCTCCCGGAGATTTCCCGCTTCCACGGTTTTCACCGGATAGTTCTGAGTCTTCATGTACCTTCTTCTAGGATCTACCAGTGAGACTCTGAGGTTCTCGTCCAGATCCAGATCCACCGTGATGATCTCCTCTTCGAAGAGCTTTCCGTAGTTTATGACCTCTCCTGAAGCGTCAACCACCATGCTTCCTCCATCGAAGACGAGTTCGTCCTGACCCCCGACCATGTTGCAGTAGGCCATGGCCACGTGATAGTCGTAAGCCTTCATGGAAAGATAGTCCTTTCTCAGAACAGGTTTCCCCACGTGGTAGGGAGAAGCCGAAAGATTCGCTATGAGATGAACTCCCTCACCCAAGGAAAGCGAGGCGCTCGGTTCCACTGGATTCCAAATGTCTTCGCAGATGGTAACTCCCACTTTGATGTTGCCTATTTTCACGACGAGGAGTTCCTCTCCGGGTTTGAAGTATCTTCTCTCATCGAAAACCCCGTAGTTCGGCAGAGATATCTTCCTGTACACTCCAAGGATCTCACCGTCTTTCACAACTGCGGCGGCGTTGTACGCATCCTCGTCGCTGTCTATGAAGCCCATCAAGACGGTAACACCGAGATTTCTTGTATGCTGAGCGAACTTCTGGAGGTATTTTCTGTTCTCTCTGAGGAATGAGAGCCTGAGCATGAGGTCTTCGGGAGGATAACCGGGAAGAAAGAGCTCCGGGAAGACAAGGAGATCACTTCCCCGGTCTTCCGCCACTCTGAGGGCTTCTATTGCCTTCTTCAGATTTCCCTCGAAGTCTCCAAGGGTCGGATTAAGCTGAGCCAGTGTCACTCTCAGTCTTTTCATAGGATCCCTCCATTATCCGGTACATCGAGTAGACCAGAACGACTCTCAAGAGATTCGATATTATGGAACCCAGGTACGGTATGAACCAGACGATGAACACAACGGCTGCAGCGAGGAAAACGTCCACCGTCTTTTCCCCTTTGAACACCATTCTGTAGTTCTTTTCCAGGACGCTGGAAGGAGATTCGTCTTTAGCGGAGAGCAGGGGAACAAAGAAGAGAAACATGAAGGCCACAAAACCGGGAAGGACAAACAAAGAAAAACCAGCACTTATAGTCAACCCGTAAAACGCTGAAAACACGAGAAGACTGAGAAGATTTTCTCTTCTTCTTGGAACCAGAAGTAGTCCCATCAACAATGCGAGCAGTACCTCTTCAAAGAGTTTTATGACGAAGAAATCGAAGCTCAGAAAATCGTACTTTCCGGCAAAGATGTAAAGCACTTCCGTCACAAACCCCAGAACGAGAGCCATAACGCTTATCACAGCGAGTTTTGTATTTTGAACTATCTCCCTGAATCCTTTAACGAAACTCTCGATCACACTTATCCCCCCTCACCTCCGTACTCGATTCTCCAGTCTGAGGATACCTTCCCAACGACTGTTCCATCCACTCTGGCCAGAACCTCGTCCACCTTTTGTTTTTCCACGATCAGAAACATTCCAACACCCATGTTGAAGGTGTTGACCGCTTCGTTGAAGTCTACATATTTCAATATCCAATCAACGAAGTCCCTCTTTGGTAGAGAAACGTGCGCCCCAAGCTTTCCGAGGACTCTCTTCAGCGCCCTCACCACTCCCCCGCCGGTCACGTGTGCGATCCCTTTCACCAGGTCGAACAACTCGATGACTTCTCTGTATATGCGTGTTCCTTTCAGGAGTTCAAAGGGAAGTTCCTCGATCTTTATGGATTCCTCCTTTATGATCCTTCTTATGAGTGACCAGCCGTTCGAGTGGAACCCCGATGACGGAATACCAACGATCACATCCCCTTCTTTTATCTTATCAACCGGTATCCGTTTTTCTAAAACGCCGACAGCGAACCCCACAGCGTCCCAGTCTCCACGATACACATCGGGCATCTCAGCGGTCTCACCGCCCACCAGTTTCACATCCACGCTGTCAAGGACGTTTACGAGCTCTTTTATGAACGACTCGTGTTCTTCGGAGATTCTCTCGACCCCAAGGTAGTCCAGAAAGGCCACAGGCCTCGCTCCCACGCAGACCAGATCGTTGTAGTTCATACCCACAAGGTCCTCAGCCGCGTAGCGCCAGGTCCCATGCTTTCTGTGAAGGATGAGTTTGGTGCCGATCCCATCGGCCGTTACAACAACGGGAGGAGTTGTGATCGTGAGTATGGAAGCGTATCCCGTGGGCTCTTTCATCACCCATTCAGGAAGTTTTACAGCGCTTTTTATAGTTTTTGCGAAGCTTTCTCCCCTCTCGACATCGACTCCTGCTTCTCTGTAAGTGTATTTCATAAAGCGATATCCCTCCTGTAGGTCTTACCTTCGAAGTGGACCTTTTCCGCGAGTTCGTAAGCCTTTCTTCGTGCCTCTTCCTTCGTTTCTCCTGTTCCCATACAGTGAAGAACACGGCCGCCATTGGTCACAAGTTTTCCATCTTTCTCCGCGACTCCCGCGAAGAATATGAGACCTTCTTCGGGAAGGGTGATCTCTTTGCCCTTTTCGGGAGCGTCGGGATAGCCCCTCGCTGCGAGAACCACGTCCACGGCGAATCCACGCGGTTCCACCGGCTCCATTTTACCACCGCGGTATCCCTCGAGAACCGCGTTGACAAATCCTTCGGGATTCAACGTCACTATCACTTCTGTTTCTGGATCGCCCAGTCTCACATTGTACTCGAGTATGTAGGGATCACCATCGTGGAGCATGAGACCCAAGTAGAGGAACCCCCGGTACGCGTAGCCTTCTTTCTCCACTCCCCACAGAGTCTTATCGAAGAGCTCTTCGATCTTTTTGATCGTATCGGAAGGGATTTCTACAGGCCCCCAGGAGCCCATACCTCCCGTGTTCGGTCCCCTGTCACCGTCCATCAGTCTCTTGTAATCTCTGACGAAGGGAAGGATCACGAAATTTCTTCCATTCACAACCGCCATGGCGGAAAGCTCGTTCCCGGCGAGAAATTCATCTATCACAACAGGGCCTTTCACACCTTTTATGAGCTCTCCGATGATGAGTTTCGATCCCTTTTCGATGGTTTCTTCCTTAGAGTCGAGGATCAGAACACCCTTTCCTCGAGCGAGCCCGTCCGCCTTTATCACGTAAGGAGGAGAGAATTTTTTTATCTTCTCTCTCAATTCCTCTGGAGTTTCTGCCACTTCGAAACGAGCGGTTCTTATACCGTACTTCTTCATGAACCTTTTGGCATAGACCTTGGATCCTTCGAGCCTTGCGACCTCTTTCACCGGGCCAAAGACGTTGGATCTCCAGTTCGAGACCCCTTCTACCAGGAATTCCTCGGATCCCGGTATCACGATGTCTTCTTCGGGAATGGCTTTCAAGGTTTTTTCCCCTTCATAGGGATGGTTCGTTCCATCTCTCTTCGTTCCGGCGTTTCCCGGATAGAAGTGGACTTCGTACCCCTGCTTTGCGAAAGCCCATCCTATCGCGTGTTCCCTTCCTCCAGAACCGAGTATGTGTACCCTCACCGCTTTCACCCCTCAGTGCCTGAAAACCCTGCTCGGAGCTTTGTAGAACGTGATTCCAAGTTCTCTGGCTTTTTCGATCACTTCTTCGTCTCTTATGGATCCGAGAGGAGCGACCACCGCTTTCACACCAGCCTGAGCGAGTATTTCGAGCGAGTCCGGGAACGGGAAGAACGCATCGGAAGCCGCAACCGCTCCCTTCGCTTTTTCTCCTGCCATCACGGTGGCGATCCAGGCAGCTCTCTTTCTCGAAGGCTGCCCGCTCCCTATTCCCACAGTTACACCGTCTTTTGCTATGAGAACAGCGTTGGATTTCGCTCCTTCCACAACACGGTAAGCGAATTCCAGATCCTCAAGCTCTTTTTCCGAGAGAGGCTCTCCAACTACCAGTTCAAAATTCCCTTCGGGGTACTTTCTTTCACTCAGGACGAGAGAACCGAATGCCATCTTTCCAGCCCACGAAGCGTAATCCCCAGGCTTCAAGAGACGCACTTTTTTCTTAGAGAGAACCTCGATCGCTTCCTGTGTGAAGGAAGGTGCCACGATCACCTCGAGGTACTTTTTCAATGACTTCGCAACTTCTTCGTCCATTTCGAAGTTCACGGCCAGGATCCCTCCAAAACTGGATTCGTCGTCCGCCTCGATGGCCTTCTTCACGATTTCCACTTTGTCTTCTCCTATCGCAGCACCACAGGGAGATTGGTGTTTCACCACAACCGCACCCATCCTCGGCAGGTTCTTCGCCATGAACCACGCGTTTTCCGCGTCTAAGATGTTGTTGAATGAGATTGTCTTTCCTTCGTGCAGAATCTCAAAAGCTGGTTTTCCATACACAAACGCTTTTTCGTGAGGGTTCTCTCCGTACCTCAGCTGAAGATCTTCCCTCTTGAAGGCGAGAGAAATACCCTCGACAAACTGGTTGGCCCTTATCGAATCGTACACACTGGTGAACGCAAAGGTCATTCCAGCGAGGTACTTTCTCGTCTCTTCGTCGTCTATCTCAATCGCGAGTTTGAGTGTTTCCATGTCGAAAGCGGGTTTCACCTTTTTCCAGTTTTTGGCAGCTGCTCGAAGAAGAGCGACTCCTCCTATGTCGATGTCTGGGGGTGGATATAGGTCCACAAAGACCACATCCCATCTGGGTTCCGGTCCGAGGATGCCGGCGAATATCTCCGGGTGGAGGGTCTTCACGAGCCCTCCGAGGAGATTCTCGAAACCCGTTATGGTGCTCACGTCGTTTGCTTCTATTCCGTTTGATTTCAAAAACTTGGCGGTGCCGGAGCTCGCCCAGATCTCCCAGCCTTTTTCGTGGAGTTCTCTCAGAATATCCAGATATTTTTCTTTCTCGTAGAGACTAACCAATATCCTCTTCAAGGATAACCCTCCTTCCTTCGATCTTCCATTTTCCTTCCAGTACCTTTTGAATGACGAGCGGATAATACCGATGTTCTATCTTATGGATCTCTTCTTCCAGTCTTTCGAGAGACCAGTCTTTCTTTATTTCAACTGCTTTCTGAAAGATGATGGGACCGGTGTCGACTCCCTCATCAACGAAGTGGATGGTGATTCCTGTGACCTTCACACCGTATTCGTAGGCCTTCTCGATGGCGTGGGTCCCGGGGAACGCGGGAAGAAGCGAAGGGTGGATGTTGACGATCTTCCACTTCCACCTTTCGACGATCTCCGCCGGAAGAATCCTCATGAAACCGGCGAGGACCACGAGGTCGGGATTCAACTCTTCGAGTCTTTTTTTCAGAGACTCTGCCCAGGGTTTCTCGAGCCTTTCCCAGGGGATCTGCAGTCTTTTCGCTCGCTCTATTGCGTAGCAGTTTCTGTCCACAAGGAGCATCTGGATTTCCGCACTCAATTCACCGCTTCGCGCTGCGTTCACGATCGCTTCGAAATTGCTTCCGTTTCCCGAAGCGAGAACGACTATTCGTGGAGGTACTCCCCGCTGAAGCACGCTACACACAGTTCACTCCTCCCAATGGCTCTTTTCAACCCTTCGAGTGAAAGGTAAAAGAGAGAGTCTGCGTTGACTATTTTTTTCACTTCTTCCACGGCACGTTCTCCCGCGACGAGCTCTTTCTTTCTGGCGGTATCTATTCCGTAGAAACAGGGAAAACGTACAGGTGGAGAGTGTATGCCAACGTGTACTTCCTTCGCACCCGCCTCTCTCAATATCTTCACGATGATGCCCATGGTTGTTCCTCTGACGATCGAATCATCGATTACAACAACCCTCTTTCCACTCACAACGTCTTCTATGGGGACGAGTTTTTTCTTGACGATCTTTTCCCTGTCCACCGGCATGATGAAACTTCTTCCCACATATCTGTTCCTCATGAGACCGATGTCGAGAGGTATACCCGAAGCCGAAGAAAATCCCATCGCTCCGGAAAGTCCGGAGTCCAGCACCGGAACGACCACGTCCGCTTCTATCGGGTTTTCTCTGTAGAGTTCTTCACCCATTCTGTAACGGGCTATGTGTACACTCTGATCGAGAAAGTGACTGTCCGGCCTCGCGAAATAGATGAATTCGAAGGAGCAGAACCGCTTTTCTTTTTTGGAGAACCTCACCGTTTCTGTGCCTTTGTTCGAGAAGAACACGACCGTTCCAGAGGGAACTTCTTCTATGTCTTCCACACCTATCGCTTTCAGCGCTGCGTCTTCCGATGCCACAACGATTCCATCACCGTATTTTCCATAGAACAGGGGACGGACGCCGTATGGGTCTCTCGCCGCAGCGAGGAATTCTTCGTGTAGAATGAGAAGTGAGTAGGCAAGAGGGACTTTCTTCAGCGCTTTCACTATGGACTCTTTCAGGTCACCTTCAGACATCGAGATGAGATGAAGGAAGACCTCCGAGTCGAGCGAGCTCTGGAAAACCGCTCCTTTTTCTTTGAGCATCTCTATCCACTTTTCGCCGTTGGGTATGTTTCCGTTGTGAGCGATCGCGAGCCTTCCCTTTCTCGTGAACGCCACGATTGGCTGAATGTCCTCGAGCGATCCTGCCGTGGAGTACCTTACGTGTCCAATACCCTTTTCAGCGTCTTCCCACCTGTCTTCGGTGAGAACGGTGTCTACGAGTCCTTTTCCTTTTATCGTTTTGAACCCGTCTACCACAACACCCACACTTTCCTGTCCTCTATGCTGAAGACCGAGAAGCACGTCGTGAAGGACAGAAAAGGCATCTTTCACATTCCAGACTCCTGCGATTCCGCACATATCATCACCTCGAGAGCGTTCCGATCTCCTTCACAGGAACATCGACTACGGGAGTTCTCTCAGAGAAGACGAGCACCATCTGATGCGCCGGCCTCACTTCTGGCAGTTTCACTTCGATCTTCAAGCCGTACTCTCTGAAAGTCTCCACGTGAGTTCTCGTCAGAAGCTGTGACGAAGAGAGGATGAAAGCACCTTCTTCTGAGAGTTTTCTTATGGCTCTCCAGAGTTCTTTTTCCCTTTCGAGTTCGAAGTCGTTCCATCCCACCGCGAACACCTTCGAAGGCTTCGGTTTTGCCACTTTCTGCGGGTTCACCTTCCCCAACATTCCCACAACCAGGGTGGGTGGAATGGGTTTTCCCTGGTACGTGTTGTAGAGAGAAGCGTTTCCCGATGCAACGGGAACACCGGAGAATTCGCAAGCGTTCTTGAGAGCGGTCATCATGGCCGAAAGTCCCACCGGATCAACATCGGGATCCCCGTAGTTCACGCAGTTCGTTATAGCGAGGGGTTCCGCACCAACGCTGAGCGTCTTTCTCACACTCTCGAGCACGGCTATGAAGGTTCCCCAGTAGGTATCCTGAAGAGCCAGATCCGCCCTGCTGTGTGTGACGAGGGAGTACCCCCCGTCTCTCTTTATTCTCATCACGGCCGCGCCGAATCCGGGTGGAACCACGGTATCCGTTCCGACCATGTGATCGTACTGCTCGAAGACTTCCCTCGCGTTCACCTCTTCGAATTCCACCCTTTTGAACTCTGGGATCTTTCCGGGTATGTATTCGACTATGTCCTCTTCTGGGGCGTTTGCGAGGAGCTGGACGGGAACTTCCATGACGAGATCGTTTCTGTACATCACCCTGTAAACTGGTTCTTCTATCACTTCGGCAACGACATCGCCGAAAAGAAGGTGCTTCCTGGCTATTTCCAGAATGCGGCTCGCCTTCTGAGGTGATGTGACGACCGCCATTCTTTCTTGGCTTTCGCTTATGAGGATTTCCCAGGGCTCCATATCCGGTTCTCTCAGGGGAACACGGTCCAGATGAACGATCGCTCCGAGATTCCCCTTCGCTACGAGTTCCGAAGTTGCGGACAGCACACCGCCCGCTCCCAGATCCTGAGCTCCTTCCACGAGTCCCTCTTCCACCATCTCCAGGAACGCTTCTATGAGCATCTTTTCAGCGAACGGGTCACCAACCTGAATTGAAAGCTTGGTTGCCTTATCACCCGTGAGATCCTCCGAAGCGAAAGACGCCCCGTGGATTCCGTCCCTTCCTGTGGCTCCTCCGAAGATCACTATGACCTGTCCCGGTCTCGATGCTTTCGAATCGACCAGCATGTCGTTTCTCACAACACCCGCTGCGAGCACGTTCACGAGGGGGTTGTGCGCGTATAGTGAGGAGATCCTGAGTTCTCCACCGACCGTTGGAACGCCTATGGAATTACCGTAATCGGCTATTCCCTCTATGATACCGTCTATGATTCGGGACATGTGGAGTGAATCGAATATGGCCGTTGGGCGGGCTCCCATCGCGAGGACGTCTCTGATGATTCCACCGACACCCGTTGCTGCACCGTTGTAAGGTTCTATCGCACTCGGGTGATTGTGGCTCTCTATCTTGAAAGCAACGGAATAGTAATCATCCAGGTTCACCACACCCGCGTTTCCCTCAAAACCCGTTTTCGGTAATCTTCTTATGTATTTCTTCGTGTGGGAGTATCCACAGTGTTCGCTCCACATGACTGAAAAAGCCTGAAGCTCGACGAAGGTGGGTTCTCTTCCAAGCTTCTCCTTGAGAATGTTCAGATATCTCAACTTCATCACCTCTTCAAGTAGTTGAGGATGGACTGGAACACTTTCTTTCCGTCTTCTCCGCCTATGAGTTCTTCAACCGCCCTTTCCGGGTGGGGCATGAGACCGAAGACGTTTCCGCTCTCGTTCAGAACACCCGCTATTCGTTCGTCTGAGCCGTTCACGTCTTTGACGTATCTGAGAACCACGTTCACGTCATCTATCTTCACGTATCTTCCAAAGCCGTGTGCTATCGGTATTCTTATCTTTTCTCCCTTTTCGAAAGCGTTCGTGAACGGTGTGTCGTTGTTTTCCACGATCAGATCCACCCATTTGCAGATGAACTTTCCAGACGAATTTTGAAGAAGGGCTCCTTTCAGGAGTCCCATCTCTATGAGGATCTGAAATCCGTTGCATATTCCCATTATCAGCTTTCCTCTTTCAGCGGCTTTTGCTATTTCAAAGGCGATTTTTTCTCTTGCGGCAACGGCACCGGGTCTCAGATAGTCTCCGTAGGAAAACCCTCCAGGTAGAATGATCAGTTCGTAGTCGTCCAGCTTGTCGTCCAGCCCGACGTAACTGGGCTCGAAGCCGTTTATTTCCAGAGCGTGGTACGCGTCTCTGTCACAGTTGGAACCAGGATAGACCACTACACAAGCTCTGGGCTTCACAGCTCCCTCACCTCATATTCCTCAACAACCGGGTTCACCAGGAGTTCTTCGCAGGCTTTCTTTACGATTTCGTACGCTTTTTCTTTGTTTTCTGCTTCTACTTCGAGGTGGATGGACTTCCCAAGTCTCAACTTTTTCACGGGAAGACCTTTTTCTTCCCTCAGAACACGTTCGATCGTTTCTCCGCGCGGATCCCTCACGTTGCTCCTGTACTGAACGTCTATTGCGAATTTAAAGAGCGGCAAAGTTCCAGCACCTCCCTGTACTTTTTTAAGGGATCACCAAGATCCCTTCTGTACACATCTTTATCGAAGATTTCACCCTTATTTCTCAATCTGAACGTGTCGGGAGAGATTTCGTCACCGAGAACGACGTTTCCGTCTTTGTCGAGTCCAAACTCGTACTTTATGTCCCAGAGTTCGAAGTTCGCCCTTTCAAAAAACTCTTTGAGAGCAAGAGTTATTTTCACCGCCGCTTCTTTCATCTTTTCTGCCTGCTTTTTTGTTGCGATGCCGAGTATTTCGAGATGATCGACACAGACCATTGGATCGTGTCTTTCGTCGTCTTTTATGAAGAACTCAACGAGGGGAACTGGAAGGTCTTCCCCTTCAGCTCCACCATACCTTCTCACGAAAGATCCTGCCTTTTTCAATCTCACAACCACTTCGAGGGGGAACATTTTCAAAGGAATGACTTTCAGCGTTCGAGGGGGAATGTATTCAACGAGGTGGGTTTTGATGTCTTTCTCGGAGAGATATTTCATGAGGATGGCGGTCGTTTCTGCGCAGATGGATCCTTTACCCGTTAGAACATCGTGCTTCAATCCGTCACCAGCGGTTATATCATCTTTGAACTCGAGCAGGGCATAATCGCCGGTGACCTTAACAATTTTTGTCTTTCCTTCGTAATTCACACGCTCGCCTCCCCGCCCTTTTTGAAAATTCTATACTTCAATCATGAATGAAAATTACATCGGAGGTAAACACTTTGAAAAAAACAGAAAAGCGGGAGCCCTTGCTCCCGTCCCTGGTCGGGGAGGCGGGACTTGAACCCGCGACCTCCAGATCCCGATTCTGGCGCTCTGGCCGTCTGAGCTACTCCCCGTAGCCTCTGGTATTATAACATATGATTTTGCACCGGGCAATCGTTTACCGATCGAACCCTTGACTTTTAAAACTTCTCCTGTATAATTCGAAGAGCGTAAAAAAATTTCTCAGGGGAGTGAAGAGCGTGGACTTCAGGTATATCCTCAGGATCCATATCAGTGAAGAGGCTGCAAAGGAGATTCTCAACAACGGTAAAATCCAAAAGTAAGCCAGCGAGGTAAAGAACAAACTCTACTACGACAACGCTCTGGTGATCGAGTCAGAACCGGGTTACGATGTGGATGAAGATCTCATCATGATGGTGATCACTGCCTATGGAAAACCTGCCAAAGCGGAAGGATACCTTGTAGTCAACGGCAAGGAGAGGAAAGTGTTCGACGGCATGCTTGATCCAAGAAAGCCTCTGTCCATTCATCAGACGGAAACTGAACAGGAGTTCGAGGAAGAAGAAGATGAATACGACGAGGATGAAGATTTTGACCTTTTCAACGAAGAGGATTTCTTCGACGAGGAAGAAGAAGATTTCTTTGACGAAGAAGATGAATACTGAGGTGATACTTTGGAGAGGGTGGGAATAGTAGGTCTTCCCAACGCGGGGAAATCTTCCTTTTTCAACTTCCTGACCGACAACAGCGTACCTGCGGAAAGTTTTCCTTTTTGCACGATTGAACCGAACGTGGGGATTTTCGTTGTGCCGGATGAAAGGATAGAGCTCCTCGCGAAGAACGAAGGATCGAAAAAGGTGGTTCATCCTTTCGTGGAGGTTGTGGACATAGCGGGACTCGTCAAGGGAGCCAGCAAAGGAGAAGGACTTGGAAACCAGTTCCTTGACCACATAAGCAAGGTGGATGTTATAGCCCATATCGTCCGTCTTTTTGAAGACGGAAGAGTTTCTCATCCGTATCAGAACGTGGATCCAAAAAGAGACATAGAAATAGTCGAAACCGAGCTCATACTCAAGGATCTCGAAACCGTTCAAAAGCGTCTCGAAAAGCGGATGAAAGTTGCAAGAACGGGAGACAAGGAAGCAAAGAGAGAGGTAGAACTCCTCCAGAATCTTCGGGAGTTTCTCTCTCAGGGTAAAAAGGCCTCGAAATTTCCAAGGCACGACAGATTCGAGGAAGAGGTGATCGAATCCCTCTTCCTCCTCACAGATAAACCTCAGATACTGGTTTTCAACGTCGATGAATTGGACGAAGAAAAAGAAAACTGATAGAAGAAATCGTCAAAGAAAAGGACGAGGAATACATTATAATAAACGTGAAGCTCGAAGAAGAATTGAAATTTCTCCCGGAAAAAGAGGCGGAAGTTTTCAGGAGAGAGTACAATCTTTTCGGTAACAAAAGGAGGGAGTTTTTCGAGAAGGTTTTGAAACTTCTGAACCTTATAAGATTTTTGACAGCGACGCAGAATGAGGCGAGAAGCTGGACTATAAAGAAAGGATCCACTGCCTATGAAGCGGCGGGTTTGATTCATTCAGATATACAGAAAGGGTTCATAAAGGCCGAAGTTATTCCTTTCGAAAGATACGTGGAATTTGGTTCTCTGAAAAAAGCACGTGAAGCCGGAGCTGTGGAAACACATGGAAAAGATTACATTGTAAGAGAGGGGGATGTGATCCATTTCCTATTCCGTGCTTGACGTCTGGAAGATTTTTCGGAGCACGCCGTTCACCACGGCTGTTATTTCTTTCCTGACGGCTCAGTTCATAAAGTTTCTGATCAAAAGAGACGTGAAGATGCTGAAGAGCTACGGTGGTATGCCCAGCGGTCATGTGGCCACCGTCTCTGGCCTTGCGTGGTCACTCGCCCGAAGCACGGGATTCGACTCTCCCTACACTTCCATCGCTGCCATTCTCCTTGTAATCATATTCATGGATGCCATCGTTCTGAGACCGGCTGTGAAGAAGGATCTGGGGCACAACTTTCTGGAGGCGCTCGCTGGCCTTGGACTCGGAATGCTCATCGCCCACATTTTCCCCGCGCGGCTCCATCTTTGGTGAGGTGAAGAGATGAAAGAATACCGGATAAGGCCCAAGGAAGCGAATCTTTCTTTTCTGGAAGATCTGGATGAGGAACAGAGAAAAGCAGTCGTTGAATCAGAGGGAAGATGCATTGTAATAGCAGGCCCGGGGTCTGGGAAAACCCGGGTTATCACGTACAAGATCGCCTATCTTCTGGCGAACGGTGTGGATCCTTCCAGGATTCTTCTGGTCACGTTCACCAGAGCAGCGGCGCGGGAAATGGTAGAGAGAGCGAAGACGGTGACCGGAAGAGAGCTTTCTGAGATGCTCGCCGGAACGTTCCACCATGTGTGCAACTACTTTTTGAGAAAGTACGCACCTTACGTGGGTTTGGAACGAAATTACTCTATCCTGGACAGAGAAGACGCGGAGAGCCTCATGAGGCATGCAAGAAGCAAGTACCTCGAAAGAAAGAGTAAAGAAGAGAGAAAAAACTTCCCCCAGCCTTCTGTTTTGATGGCTATATATTCTTATATGAAAAATACTCTCAAATCTTTGAGGGAAAGTATCGTAGTGAAGAATCCAAAGTTTCTGGACTTGAAAGAAGAAATCTCGGAGATCTTCGATCTCTACGAACAGGAAAAACGCTCTCAAAATGTGGTGGACTACGAAGACCTTCTCTTCTACGCTTACAGACTCTTAGAAGAGAACAAAGAAATAAGAGATCGAGAGGCGGAAAGATTCCTTTGGGTACTCGTTGATGAGTTCCAGGATACCAACTACGTTCAGTACAGGATAGTGGAACACCTATCGTCGAAACACGGCAACGTCCTGGCGGTTGGAGACGATGCCCAGAGTATTTACTCCTTTCGAGGGGCAAGGTACGAAAACGTTGAAGATTTCATAAAGGTATCCGGAACAAAAATCTTCAAGATCCAGACGAACTACAGAAGCACGGAAAGTATTGTGAAATTCATAAACGCCATGCTTCCGAAAAAATCCGTTCCAAAAGAACTGAAGCCGGTAAAGAAGGATGGTATGAAACCTGTTGTTGTCAAGACCTGGAATAGATACGAAGAAGCGCGGTTCGTGTCTCAGAGGATTCTCGAGTTAATAGAAGAAGGGTTCAAACCAGAAGAAATCGCAGTTCTCTACAGATCACATTCGCACTCTCTGGAGCTTCAGATGGAACTCGTTCGAAGTAGAATAGATTTCCGTGTGTTGTCTGGTCCCAGATTCACCGAGAGCGCCCACGTGAAGGACGTTCTTTCTTTTCTCAGAATCGTTCAAAATCCAAGGGACAAATCCGCATGGTTGAGGACTGCAAAGCTCTTCTACGGGATCGGTGACAGAACGGCTTCGAAGATAGCGGATCTCGCCAGCGCTTACGTGGAAGAAGGTCTGGATCCCTTCCAGGAACTGAAGAAAGTGAGTTTCAGTGGTGAGTACAGCAGGTTTATCGATATTCTCGATCAGATCAGAAAGCTCGATTCTCCTGGGGAAATGATAGAGCGCGTCCTGTCTTCTTTTTATTCCGAATATCTGGAAGCGAGGTATCCTGATTTCCGTGAAAGGGAGATGGATCTGGAAAGGCTCGTTGAAATAGCGTCTCGCTACACAAGTCTCGAATCCTTCCTGACGGATCTTGCTGTGACGGAAAACGTTGAAATAGAAAGAGAAATCTCTCAAAAAGAGGGAAAGGTCACTCTCACCACCGTTCATCAGGCAAAAGGGCTCGAGTGGAGAGTCGTTTTTGTCATCTCTGTGAATCCCGGAGACTTTCCGAATTATTTCGCGATATCCGAAGGGAATCTCGATGAGGAAGAGAGGATCTTCTACGTTGCCATAACAAGAGCAAAGGAACAGCTGTATATTTCCTACCAGGTCACCGGAACCTCCTACCCATACCGCGGAAACAGGTTCATCATGAGAAGCGGAGAGAATTTCATTGACAGAATACCGCTTGAACTCGTCGAGTTTTGGGAAGTGAAATGAGACTTTAGCTCAGAAGCCAAACGTTCTCCACGAACACCCTCTTCAGACCCTTTTCGAGTGCCTTCTGTTTCACTCTCTCCATGTGATGTTTTCTGGTGGTTGGAAGATCGCTCATCAGGTGCTGAGGAGCGAACGCAAGGAGAACAAGGGGAATTTCTGGATCCACCGATGAAATGAACCCTGCGATTCCTTCTATTTCCTTTTCGTCGATGTAGTGAGGTATTACAAGAACACTGATAACAAGAAGTGGTATTTCTCTTCCCTTACCCATGGAGGAAACCAGCTGCACGTTCTCCATGATTCTTCTAACGGCACTCTTCCCGTCAACTCCGGTCAGCGCTTCATAAACCTCCGGTGAAAAGGCCTTCCAGTCTATCTTGACTATGCCACCACTTTCGAGACTGACTCTGGCCATCCTCTCCATGATCCTGGGATGAGCAAGACCATTCGTTTCCCAGCAGATCCTTCGGCGATTTCCCAGCTTCACGGCAAACTCCAGTGCGAACACAGTCCAGGGAGTGGGATCTCCCCCGAAAAAGCACACACAGGAGACGCGTGGTTTCATAGCTATCTCAACGAGTTCGTCGATGTCCACGATCTTTCCTTCGGATATCCTTCCGTCTTTCACCATGTACTTGTGATCTATGTTCTGACAGAAGAGGCAGTCGAGGTTGCATCCTGCGAAGAAGACTGCGAAATTGTAAAAGCCCCTGTGTTCTCTTTCCGGACAGATAGGTAGTGCGACGCAGTTCGTTGGATGGGGATCGTAGTACCAGTGAAGGAAGGCCTTCCTGTGAGAGCCTGTTATATAGGAGAGCCTGCCTCCTTCGTTTCTGAGAACGCCGCAAAATCCTGTTTTCCCTTCCGGTATCACGCACGAATTGACGCAGAGGAAACACACCTTTCCTTCTTCACGAGCCCACCTTTCAACGGGAAGACCGATCTCTTCCCTCCATTTTCTGTGGGCCTTCCTTGCAAAATCCAGATTCCCCTTTCTCAGGCACTCCAGGCAGACACCTATCGAATCGCTGATCTCATCAAGTGAAAGACCACAAATCCTGCAGACTCCCATCTTGAAAAACCCTCCATAGAGTGTTCAAAAGGACGAATATCCCTTTTATGTTAACACCTCTTGACAAAGGGAGCAATTTTTTATTATGATATGGATGTAGAAAATTTTCTATCACATATCCAATTTTGAAAAATCTTTTCAAGGGGGTGTTCAAGGTGAGAAAGTGGTTGTTTTTCATGGTTCTTCTGATCGTTGCGGGTCTCATGTTCGGAAAGGTGAACTTCGCGTCCACACAGATGACACCCGCTGCTGAAAGGGAGTTCATGCTCAACAAACTCGCGGAATTTTCGAAGAAGAGCGGTATCGATGTGGAGTTCCTCAACTTCGAGTATCCACAGCTCTACAGCAGGCTCCAGGCGGAGATCAGAGCCGGTAAAAATACGCTGAACCTGATTGCAGACCTCCAGGGAAACCTCTACATAATGGCTTCCGAAGGATTTCTGAGCGATCTCAAGGATCTCAAATTCGAAGGAAAAACCTTCATCGAGACGCTTGAGAAGTTCGCTTATGTGAAAGGTGAAAAGGTGTTCATTCCCTGGCTCCAGGCAACTTACGTGATGGCCGTTAACAAAAAGGCGTTTGACTACCTGCCGCGCGGTCTTTCGAAAGAAGACGTCATCAGGGGGACGGAGAAGTGGACTTACGACGCTCTGCTCGAGTGGGCAAAGAACATCTATGAGAAGACGAAACAACCCCTTCTTGGCTTCCCGATCGGACCGAAGGGACTCTGGCACAGGTTCCTCCACGGCTACATCTATCCATCCTTCACGGGAGCGCAGGCTCTGAAGTTCGACAGTGTGAGGGCCGTTGAAATGTGGAACTATCTGAAGGAGCTCTTCAAATACGTACATCCGGCAAGCTCCACCTGGGACGGGATGGCCGATCCTCTCCTGAGAGAAGAAGTCTGGATCGCCTGGGATCACACTGCAAGACTCAAACCCGCGATCGTTGAAAAGCCTAACGATTTCGTTGTTGTACCGGTCCCAAGAGGGCCGATGGGTAGAGGGTACATCATAGTGCTCGTGGGCCTTGCCATACCGAAGGATGCGGACTTCGAAGAACCCGCGAAAGTGATAGACTTCCTCACTTCTCCAGAGATGCAGGTTGAAATCCTCAAGAACGTCGGTTTCTTCCCAGTGGTTCAGGAAGCCGTTGGTGCCGTGCCAGAAGGTGCCCTCAAAGTGCTCGCAGAAGGTGTGATAAATCAGTCCGCCACGAAGGATTCTATCGTTTCCTTCATACCGAGTCTTGGACCAAAGAGCGGAGAGTTCACCGAAACCTACAGAATGGCCTTCACGAGGATCGTCTTCCAGGGTGAAGACCCAGCGAAGGTAGTGAAGGAACTCGGTGAGCGAATCAGACAGCTGTTCAAAGAATCCGGAGCGGAACTTCCAGAACCCGACGCAAGTCTCTTCTGATACCCGGGGTGGGGATCCCCACCCCTTTTCCGGGGGTGCACCATGAGAGGGAAATGGATTTCTTTTCTTTTGATCCTTCCAGCTGTTCTTTATCTCGTTTTGTTGATGGGATATCCTCTCTTCGAAACGTTCAGACTCGCTTTTACAAGCGATGAAGGTTTTCTTGGAAATTTCAAGCGCCTTGTGGAGAATGGTGGTTTCTGGAACGCCATGAAAAACACCATTCTTCTCACAGCAGTGATCGTTCCCCTTCAGCTCATATTCGCACTGGGACTCGCTCTTTTCGTCAATCAGAAGTTCAAAGGTTACACGACGGTACTTTACTTTATAGCGATCCCACTGGCTCTGAGTGATGTGACAGCAGCACTCATGAGTTACACTATATTTTCGCCGAACGGCTATCTCAACAAAATTCTCATGAATTTGCATCTGATAGAAAGACCCATTTATTTCTTTGGATACATGTTCAAAGCGAGGGAATTCTGGGTGATCGTTCTCACGGAGGTGTGGAGGGCTACTCCCCTTGTTTTCATCATCCTCCTGGCGGGTCTTCAGTCGATAAACAAAGAGTATCTCGAAGCTGCAGATCTCTTCGGTTTTTCAAGATGGAAGAAATTCACAAAGATCATACTCCCGCTCTTGAAACCATCGATCATGTCGGCTCTCCTTCTGAGGACTCTCTTCGCGTTTCAGATATTCGGTGTGGTGTGGCTTCTTGCGGGAAGAGACATTCCCGTTCTCGCTGGTGAGACCTACTACTGGTACACCTTCATGAACGACCCAAAGATGGCCAGTGCGTACGCTCTCGTGATCGCTCTTGTCACCATCGTGGTTAGCTGGTTTTACATCACCTTCCTCAGTGCAAAACATTTAGAGGGGGCTCGATGATGAAGAAGTTTTTCATAATTTTTCTTTCGGTGATCATTTCCCTGTGGTTTCTGACACCGGTGTTCTTCATTGTTCTTGCGTCTCTAACACCGTCCTCGGATTACTACAATCCCAGCAGGATCTTTCCGAGTAGTCTCACACTGGAACATCTCTACAAGCTGTTCGTCACCCTCGGAGGTGGGAAAGCCACTCTGGTCAGTGTGCAGGTGGCGCTCATCTCGATAGGAATCTCTTTCCTGCTGGGGCTTCCAGCCGGATACGCCCTCACAAGGTACGTGTTTCCGGGAAAAAACATCATCAGACTTTCCATGCTTATGACAAGATCGATTCCGTTGATTGTGGTGGCGGTACCTCTTGTGGTTCTTTACATGAGGTTTAACCTCGCGGATACCACGCTTGGTGTGGCACTGGCTCACGCTTCCATGATACTTCCGTTCGTCGTTCTCATCACATCCAGTGTTTTCTCCGGAATCTCTGTCGAATACGAAGAAGCGGGGATGGTCTTCGGTCTCAGCAGATTCCAGGCGTTTATAAGGATCACGCTGCCTCTTGCTCTTCCTGGCCTCGCCGCATCTGCCATATTCGCCTTCATCATGTCCTGGAACGAAGTCTTCGCTTCTTCGATCCTCACACTCACGAACAGAACACTTCCAGCACACATTCTGAACACCGCCATGGCATCACCGGACTACTTCAAGTTCGCTGCGGGAACGATCATGGCCGTTCCTGCGATGGTCTTCATATTCTTCATAAGGAAATATCTTGTAAGCATGTGGGGTATCACCCTGAAATGAGAGGTGATCGATCTTGGCGCAGGTGAAAATAGACGGAGTGAAGAAATATTTCGGGAATGTGAGGGCTCTCGATGGAATCGACCTTGTCGTGAACGAAGGGGAGTTCCTCGTTCTTCTCGGTCCATCTGGTTGTGGAAAGACGACCCTTCTGAGGTGTATAGCGGGTCTCGAACAGGTGACCGGGGGAAAGATCTTTTTCAACGATCGCGACGTGACGAACCTTCCTCCAAAGGACAGGAACATTTCGATGGTCTTCCAGAGCTACGCGGTGTGGCCCCACATGAAGGTGTACGACAACATCGCGTATCCTCTGAAACTGAAAAAAGTCCCGAAAGAGGAGATAGAAAAGAGGGTAAAGTGGGCAGCGGATCTCCTTCACATCTCCGAACTCCTCGACAGGTACCCCGCACAGCTCTCCGGAGGTCAGAGACAGAGGGTTGCCGTTGCCCGAGCGATCGTTCACGAACCCGAAGTACTCCTGATGGACGAGCCTCTTTCCAATCTGGACGCACTTTTGAGGGTGAAGATGAGAAGCGAGCTGAAAAAGCTTCAGGAAAGAATTGGAGTCACCACCATCTATGTGACTCATGACCAGACAGAGGCCATGACGATGGGAGACAGAATCGCGGTGATGAACCAGGGAAAGCTTCAGCAGGTTGGAACGCCCTCTGAGATCTATCACCATCCGGTGAACATCTTCGTCGCTGGTTTTGTGGGATCACCGCAGATGAACTTCTTAGAGATGGAAGTGAGATCGGAAGGAAATAGCGTTGTCCTCCAAAACGGTGAGATAAAGATTCCCGCGAAGACCGATCCAGGTGCAAAAAAGGTGATCCTTGGTATTCGACCGGAGAACGTCTATCTGGAGGAAAAGCCGAACACTTTGAAGCTGGAAGGAGAGGTTTATTTCGCCGAGAAACTCATGTCGGATACGATTCTCCATCTCAACGTTGGAAGTGAGAAGATCGTCGCAAAAATTCCAGGGGATGTGGATTTCAGAAGCGGTGAGAAGATCACGTTTTTCCTGGACGTTGAAAAGATCCATCTCTTTCACCCTGAGACGGGAGAGAGAATCTCATGAAAGTGAAGGTGGTTGTTCACAACCACTGGGACAGAGAGTGGTTCACCTCTTCTGAAGTGACCTCTAAATGGCTGAAAGAAGTTTTTTTCAGAGTGAAAGAGCTTGTTCAGAAGAATCCAGAATTCGTGTACGTTCTGGATGGCCAAACAGCTGCGGTTGAAGATCTCCTCGTTTACCATCCGGACCTCGAAGAAGATCTCAAAGAGCTTGTGAGATCTGGAAGACTCCTTGTTGGTCCGTATTACATCCAGATAGACTGGAGAATTCCGGGTGAAGCTTCCATTTTGAAAAACTTCGAGATAGGAGAAAAAGACACGAATCGTTTTGGACGACGCATGAACGCCGGATGGCTTCTCGACAGTTTCGGTCACATATCACAGGAACCTCAACTGCACAGAATCTTTGGAATAGAAAAGGTCTTTCTGTGGAGGGGAATTTCCTTCGAAAACGACGGGATCTCCCAGGAGTTTTTCTGGAAAGGAAGCGATGGAACAGCTGTCCAGGGTGTTTTCCTCGTGGGAGGATACAGGAACCTCTACAATTTGAAGGAAACGCGGGATATCGCGGAGAAGAGACTGAAACACGAAGTGGAAAAACTCGCAAAATTCTCGAGATCTGGAGAAATTCTTCTTCTCGACGGATACGATATAGATCTCTCTCCCGAGGATCCCAAAGATTATCTGAACGTTGAGATTGTCTCACCAGAAGAGTTTCCCGAGAGATTCCCTGAAGATGCCCCCACCCTCTCTGGAGAGCTCCTTTCTGGAAGGTACGCCTGCGTCTTTCCAGGGACACTCTCCACAAGAGCTTATCTGAAGCTTGAAAGTGATCTTGTAGAGAAGCTTTTGAAAATGAACGATCTTCTCTCTGTTTTGAACGGAGAGGAGTTAAGTGATCTTTTCTGGAGGGATTACCTGAAAACTCTCGCGCACGACAACAGCTGCGGTGTTTGTGCTGACCACGTCCACGAAAAAATGGAGAGAACGTACAGAAACGTGTATTTCCTTGTGAAATCTTCTGTTGAATCCAGGCTGAGGCACCTTGTAGAGCGTTTAGGTCTTGAGAAGGGAACCTACGCACTCTCTCTATCGCCCTTTTCCTACAACCATCACTTCTGCGATGGCGAGAGGACATTCCTGTTGAAAACAAACGGTGCAGGGCTGTTCAAAACAGAAGTTGCCGACGAGAAGAAAGAAGTGAAGGAACTCACCTGGGAAAACGAATACTACAGAGCCTATTTTGAAGGAGACGGCACACTCGTTCTGAATAACAGGAAAGCGGGTGTTTTGAAACTGTTCAAAGAAGATGGTGACGCTTACACCACCTCTGTTGAAGAAACTGATTTTTCGATTTCTCTGGAGAAGATGAGAACAGTTTTGCAGACGAAACACTCGATGGTGGTGGAACTGGAAAGAACGATACGTTCCTCGCAATGCCTGATCGAGACGAAAGAACGCGTGATCTTCGATGAAACCCCGCTCGTGAAGTGGCGTATCGCGTTGAAGATAAAGGGGAAAAACTACAAGCTTTCAATGGTTTATGAAACGGGAAGTGGCGAAATCTTCGCGAAGATGCCTTTTGACGTGGTGAAAAGGAAAGAAAAAGACTCCTACCTTCTTCCTGAAACACCTCCTGAGGAACTGAAAGGGATTTTGCTTGCAGCAAGAGAAACAGGTGAAGTGAGGGAATTTCCATTTCAGGGGTTTGTGTCCGTCTGGAGTGAAGGAAGTTCAAAGACTATTCTCGCAAGAGGTCTTAGAGAGTACTGGATGGAAGAAGGAAAAGTACACGTCACTTTGAGCAGGTCCGTTGAGTGGATAGCAAAAGAGGTTAAAAACAGAGTTGGTGACGCGGGACCCATGATGTATGTTCCGGGGGCAAAGTGTGAAGGAGTTTTCACAGTGGATCTTGCGTTCATGGAACTGCCGGTTCATCCACGTAGCGAAGAGTTCTTCAGATGGTACCTTCTCTTCGATAATCCTCCTCTTCTTTTAGATGTTGAAGCTGACGGCACCGAAAAGGAGAAAACTTTCTTCTTCTCTTCTCTCCCCTGGGCCGGTGTGAAGGATCGGTATCACCTCTGGGTGTACAATCCGTACCTCGAAGAAATAGAAGGTCTGAGACCGCTTCAGATAGGTGAGAAATCGATAGAGTCTCTCTCAGAGAAACAATGCTTTGTTTCGAGACTGAACATTTTGAATTTCCCGGAGTTTCCCGTTGTTTCCGTGGAAAAGAACCCGGAAGGTGAAGTGATCGAATTTTTGAAAGAAACGCTCTCCAGCCTCGAAGATGAAATTACCAATCTTGAGGGAAAGGACGATCCTCGATCGAAGCATCGGCTCTTCTCTCTTCTGAGAACGAAAAAGGAAATAGAACTTTCCCTTCAGTATCTGATAGATGTCGAGAAAACAGCGAGAGAGCTGAACGAGCTTCGAATGAAGAGAAGAACCTACGACTACGTGGTGGAACTCTTTGAAAGCGAGGAGAGAGAATGAAAATAGCGCTCATTCACTACCGGGGAGGTCTCATGGATGGTGTCTCACTCGAGATGGAAAAGTGGAAGAAGGTTCTCACAAAGATGGGCCACGAAGTCCACATCGTTGCCGAAAACAAGAAAGAGGGAGTCGATCTCACTCTAAAGGAGATCGGTTTTGAAAATCCAGATTTTGAAAGGGTGAACAGGAACTTCTTCGGAGGAATAAAAGATTTCCTCAGTGAAAAAGAGTTTCTCGATTTCTTGAAAGAAAAAGAGGAAGAGCTCTTCCACATCCTGAACGAAGCCTTGAAAGATTACGATCTCATCGTTCCCAACAACATCTGGTCCCTTGGACTCTTTCCGCCCCTGGGCCTTGCCCTTTCGAGATTGGAAAAGAACTTCGTCGCGCATCACCACGATTTTTGGTGGGAGAGGAAACATCTGATTCCGGAAAACAGAAGATTCAGGGAGATCCTTGAGAAACACTTCCCTCCAGATCTTCCAAACGTGAAACACGTTGTCATAAACACGATCGCTCAAAGGGAGCTTAAAAGACGCAGAAACATCGATTCTGTCGTGGTGCCAAACGTCATGGATTTCAGCTCTCCCATCACTTCTGAAGAGATGTACCACAGGGTGAGAGAAGAACTTCAGATAGCGCCTGGCACGATTGTGGCCCTCCAGGCAACCAGAATCGATAGAAGAAAAGCGATCGAACTTTCGATAGATGTGGTGTCACTTCTGAAGGAAACACTGACATCGAAAAAAGAAGCTGATCTCTACAACGGAGAGAGATACAGCGGAGAAGTGATCCTTCTCTTTTCCGGTATCTGCGAAGACGAAGAGTATCTGAAAGAACTCAAAGAATACGCTTCTTCAAAAGGAGTATCGCTTCTTGTCCTGAGCGAGGAAGTGAGAAAAAACACCTCTTTGTTCTGGAAGCTCTACAACGTCGCTGATTTTGTCACGTATCCATCGATACTCGAAGGATGGGGGAATCAGCTTCTGGAAGCGATCGCAGCCAAAAAGCCCGTGGTGCTTTTCGAGTACGAAGTCTTCAAATCAGATATAAAACCAGCCGGCCTGAAATACGTCAGTCTTGGAGATCGATGCTTCAGAGAGAACGACCTTGTAAAGGTGGACGAGAGGATTTTGAAAAAGGCCGTCGAGGAAATTTCTCGTCTCCTCTTCGATCCGTCTCTTTACAGGGAGACTGTCGAACACAACTTTGAAGTGGGAAAGAAATACTTCAGTTTAGAGAGACTGGAAGACATACTGAGTAGGGAGGTATTACCATGAAAGTGGTTGTGGGGATACCGAGTTACAACAACGCCGAAACGATTTCTCACGTTGCGAGAACAGCGGCGCGGGGAATTGTAGATTTCTTCGATGGTGATGGTATGATCGTGAACTCCGATGGAGGATCGGCAGATGGGACAAGAGAGCGATTCATGGAGACCGATACTTTCGGTCTTCCCAAAGAGAGCTTCGTTTATGAAGGCCTTCCCGGAAAGGGAAGCGCGATGAGAGCGATCATGGAGTTTGCCCTGAAACAGGATGCGGAAGCGGTTGTCTTTCTCGACGCGGATCTTCGGAGTGTCAAACCCTGGTGGGTGGAAAGACTCGCAGGACCTGTTTTGAAAGGAGAGGCAGATTACGTCACTCCCTTCTACCTGAGGCACAGGTTCGACGGCACGATCACGAACAACGTGTGTTTTCCTCTGACGGCCGTTCTCTACGGCAAAAAGGTGCGCCAGCCCATCGGTGGGGATTTCGGTGTGGGAAGAAAGCTCCTCGAGATTTACCTGGGAAAGCCAAAAGAGATCTGGAACACGGACGTTGCAAGGTTCGGGATCGACATATGGATGACCACAACCGCCATAAACGAATCTGGAAGGGTTGTTCAGGCAGCTCTTGGAACCAAGGTGCACGACGTGAAGGACCCGGGAAAACACCTTAAAGGAATGTTCCTTCAGGTCGTGGGAACGCTTTTTGAACTTGTGATCACCTACGAAAACGTCTGGAAAGAAATATGGAAAATAGAAGACGTTCCCATCTATGGTGAAACTCCTCAAGAGGAAGTTCCTTCTATGAGTATAGACATTGGAAACCTCAAAAAACTCGCAAGAGAAACCCTTGAAGAAGTGGAATACATAGATCGCGGTATCCTGTCGGAAGTGAAAGAGAGCGGTACACTGAGCCTCTCTTCCTGGGTCGACACCCTCTACAGGAGCGCTGTTCAGTACAGGAAAACAAGGGACAAAAAAGTGGTGGAAAATCTTCTGCCGTTCTACTTCGCGAGAACCGCACGCTTTGCGGAAGAGGTAAAATCTCTATCGGATGAAGAGGCAGAAAGGTACGTGTACGAACAGCTCGATGTGTTTCTGGAGAAGAAACACTCGCTCAGGGAGGAATGGAAAGTTGAAGATAAGAGATAAAATTCTGAACGTCTACACACAGTTCAGTCCTGCAGAGCGCAAAGTCGCGGATTACGTGCTCGAAAGGCCGGACGATGTCATCCACTACTCGATCACAGAGTTCGCAAAGATCGTGGGTGTGAGCGAAACCACGATTCACAGGATGATCAAAAAGCTCGATTTCGAAGGTTACCAGGCCTTCAAGATCGCACTTGCAAGAGAACTCAGCGGGATCGAAGAAACCATAGAAAGAAGAGATTTCATAGACGAGGAGATAGACATCCTCAGAAGGCTCAAGGACACCCTCGATATGAAGAACGTGGAAAAGGCGGTGGAGTGGATACTCTCCGCCCACCGCATTCTTTTCTTCGGTGTGGGACTCTCGGGAATGGTTTCTGAGTACGCGAGCCTGAAGTTCTCTCTTCTTGGCTTCCACACGTTCTTTTCCAACGACCCGCACGTTCAGGTGATAGAGGCCGTGAATCTGACCGGTGAAGACCTGGTGATCTCGATCAGTCACACGGGAAACATCAGAGACACGGTGAAATCCACCCAGGTGGCAAAAGACATGGGAGCGAAGACGATCGCAATCACAACGAACAGACAGTCAGAACTCGCCAAGGTGGTTCATCTGGTGCTTCAAAGCCCGCCCGTGAAGTACGACACCTACGAATTCCTCAGGGAGAACATCGGAGAGATCGCCGTTGTGGATGTGCTCTTCAAGGAAACGTTCCAAAGAATATACCGGGAGAGGAAGAAACACTTCGAAAACCTGGAAGGAGTGTTCAAACCGAAGAGATTTTGAGATTTTAGATTCTAATCGGAAATAATTGCTCACTTTCACAAATAAAACTCGAAAATCACGAAAAATAGGACTTGACTTTGCAGAAGTCCGAATGGTACATTTTTTCTCGATGACCCTGATAAATAAGTAAAGTTTACTAATTAACGGGAGGTGTCGGTATGCGTAGATTTATGTTCATTTTATTGATCGTTGAGCTCTCTTTCGTTCTCTTTGCAAGTGACGAGTTCGTGAAAGTGGAAAACGGAAAATTCGCTCTGAACGGAAAAGAATTCAGATTCATTGGAAGCAACAACTACTACATGCACTACAAGAGCAACAGAATGATAGACAGTGTTCTGGAGAGTGCCAGAGACATGGGTATAAAGGTCCTCAGAATCTGGGGTTTCCTCGACGGGGAGAGTTACTGCAGAGACAAGAACACCTACATGCATCCTGAGCCCGGTGTTTTCGGGGTGCCAGAAGGAATATCGAACGCCCAGAGCGGTTTCGAAAGACTCGACTATACGATTGCGAAAGCGAAAGAACTCGGTATAAAACTTGTCATTGTTCTTGTGAACAACTGGGACGACTTCGGTGGAATGAACCAGTACGTGAGATGGTTTGGAGGAACCCATCACGACGATTTCTACAGAGATGAGAAGATCAAAGAAGAGTACAAAAAGTACGTCTCCTTTCTCGTAAACCATGTCAATACCTACACGGGAGTTCCTTACAGGGAAGAGCCCACCATCATGGCCTGGGAGCTTGCAAACGAACTGCGCTGTGAGACGGACAAATCGGGGAACACGCTCGTTGAGTGGGTGAAGGAGATGAGCTCCTACATAAAGAGTCTGGATCCCAACCACCTCGTGGCTGTGGGGGACGAAGGATTCTTCAGCAACTACGAAGGATTCAAACCTTACGGTGGAGAAGCCGAGTGGGCCTACAACGGCTGGTCCGGTGTTGACTGGAAGAAGCTCCTTTCGATAGAGACGGTGGACTTCGGCACGTTCCACCTCTATCCGTCCCACTGGGGTGTCAGTCCAGAGAACTATGCCCAGTGGGGAGCGAAGTGGATAGAAGACCACATAAAGATCGCAAAAGAGATCGGAAAACCCGTTGTTCTGGAAGAATATGGAATTCCAAAGAGTGCGCCAGTTAACAGAACGGCCATCTACAGACTCTGGAACGATCTGGTCTACGATCTCGGTGGAGATGGAGCGATGTTTTGGATGCTCGCGGGAATCGGGGAAGGCTGGGACAAGGATGAAAGGGGGTACTATCCGGACTACGACGGTTTCAGAATAGTGAACGACGACAGTCCAGAAGCGGAACTGATAAGAGAATACGCGAAGCTGTTCAACACAGGTGAAGACATAAGAGAAGACACCTGCTCTTTCATCCTTCCAAAAGACGGCATGGAGATCAAAAAGACCGTGGAAGTGAGGGCTGGTGTTTTCGACTACAGCAACACGTTTGAAAAGTTGTCTGTCAAAGTCGAAGATCTGGTTTTTGAAAATGAGATAGAGCATCTCGGATACGGAATTTACGGCTTTGATCTCGACACAACCCGGATCCCGGATGGAGAACATGAAATGTTCCTTGAAGGCCACTTTCAGGGAAAAACGGTGAAAGACTCTATCAAAGCGAAAGTGGTGAACGAAGCACGGTACGTGCTCGCAGAGGAAGTTGATTTTTCCTCTCCAGAAGAGGTGAAAAACTGGTGGAACAGCGGAACCTGGCAGGCAGAGTTCGGGTCACCTGACATTGAATGAAACGGTGAGGTGGGAAATGGAGCACTGCAGCTGAACGTGAAACTGCCCGGAAAGAGCGACTGGGAAGAAGTGAGAGTAGCAAGGAAGTTCGAAAGACTCTCAGAATGTGAGATCCTCGAGTACGACATCTACATTCCAAACGTCGAGGGACTCAAGGGAAGGTTGAGGCCGTACGCGGTTCTGAACCCCGGCTGGGTGAAGATAGGCCTCGACATGAACAACGCGAACGTGGAAAGTGCGGAGATCATCACTTTCGGCGGAAAAGAGTACAGAAGATTCCATGTAAGAATTGAGTTCGACAGAACAGCGGGGGTGAAAGAACTTCACATAGGAGTTGTCGGTGATCATCTGAGGTACGATGGACCGATTTTCATCGATAATGTGAGACTTTATAAAAGAACAGGAGGTATGTGAATATGAAAAGATTTTTACTGGTATTCGTGGTTGTTTTTCTTTTCTCAAGTCTGTTCTCCCAAGTTTTAGAACGAAACGAAACTATGTACTATGGAGGTTCTCTGTGGTCTCCTCCTTCTAATTGGAATCCGTTCACTCCGTGGAATGCGGTACCAGGAACAACTGGACTTGTCTATGAAACAATGTTCTTTTACGATCCACTCACTGGAAATTTTGATCCATGGCTTGCAGAAAAAGGTGAATGGTTAGACAGTAAGACTTACAGGGTTGTATTGAGAGAGGGTATATACTGGCATGATAATGTTCCATTGACATCAGAAGACGTTCGATTTACTTTCGAAATAGCTAAGAAGTACAAGGGAATACATTACAGTAGTGTTTGGGAATGGCTTGATCATATTGAAACACCCGACAACAGAACCGTCATTTTTGTGTTCAAAGATCCTCGATATCATGAATGGAATGAACTCCTCTATACACTTCCAATTGTTCCAAAACATATTTGGGAAGAAAAAGATGAAACCACTATACTTCAATCATCAAATGAGTATCCATTGGGATCAGGCCCATATGTTGCTCACTCGTGGGACCAGAATAAAATGATTTTCGAGCGTTTTGAGAATTGGTGGGGAACAAAAGTTATGGGTGTGAAACCTGCTCCGAAATACGTTGTTATAGTGAGAGTCCTCAGTAACAACGTGGCGCTCGGCATGTTGATGAAAGGAGAACAGGACTTCAGTAATTTCATGCTCCCAGGTGTTCCCATTTTGAAAAAAGTTTATAATCTCAATACATGGTACGACGAACCACCGTATCACCTCTCATCAACGGTTGTTGGTCTTTTCCTCAATGCACGAAAATATCCTCTTAGCCTTCCCGAGTTCAGAAGAGCAATTGCTATGTCGATAAATGCAGATCCAATAGTTCAAAGAGTCTATGAAGGAGCCGTCTTAAAAGCAGATCCCCTTGGTTTTCTTCCGAATTCTGTTTGGATGAAGTACTATCCAAAAGAAGTTGTAGAAAAGCATGGTTTCAAATACGATCCTGAAGAGGCGAAAAGTATTCTTGATAAGCTTGGATTCAGGGATGTAAATGGAGATGGTTTCAGAGAAACCCCAGATGGAAAACCCATTAAGCTCACCATCGAGTGTCCGTATGGATGGACCGACTGGATGCAGGCAATTCAGGTGATAGTAGATCAACTCAAGGTGGTTGGAATAAACGCTGAACCATACTTCCCGGATTCTTCCAAATACTATGAAAACATGTACAAAGGAGAATTCGATATAGAAATGAATGCCAATGGAACAGGTATAAGCAGCACTCCCTGGACATATTTCAATACTATTTTCTATCCTGATGCTTTAGAATCTGAATTCTCTTACACAGGAAATTATGGAAGATACCAGAATCCCGAGGTGGAAAGTTTACTTGAAGAACTCAACAGGACACCACTTGACAATGTTGAGAAAGTCACCGAACTCTGTGGAAAACTTGGAGAGATCCTTTTAAAAGATCTACCTTTCATCCCTCTCTGGTATGGAGCGATGGCGTTTATAACACAAGATAACGTGTGGACTAACTGGCCCAACGAACATAATCCATATGCCTGGCCATGTGGTTGGGCCAACTGGTGGCAAACTGGTGCCTTGAAAATTCTATTTAATCTCAAACCGGCAAAATAAATTTTCCCCCACCCTCTTGGGTGGGGCTCTAAATCTAAGGAGGGAAGCATGGATGAAAGTGTTTACGGAGAAAATTCCAAACATTCCCTGGGAAGAAAGGCCGGAAGGCTACACTGGTCCTGTGTGGAGATACAGCAAAAACCCGATAATTGGAAGAAACCCGGTTCCAAAGGGAGCAAGAGTCTTCAACTCCGCAGTTGTACCGTACAACGGAGAGTTTGTGGGGGTGTTCAGGATCGATCACAAGAACACAAGGCCCTTCCTTCACTTCGGAAGGAGTAAAGACGGAATAAACTGGGAAATAGAGCCAGAAGAGATACAGTGGGTGGATGTGAATGGAGAACCGTTCCAGCCGAGTTACGCTTACGATCCAAGGGTAGTGAAGATAGAGGATACTTACTACATAACCTTCTGTACAGACGACCACGGCCCCACGATTGGAGTGGGCATGACCAAGGATTTCAAAACGTTCGTTCGACTTCCGAACGCTTACGTTCCATTCAACAGAAACGGAGTTCTCTTCCCAAGGAAGATAAATGGGAAATATGTGATGCTCAACAGACCGAGCGACAACGGTCACACCCCGTTTGGAGACATATTTCTCAGTGAAAGCCCCGATATGATACACTGGGGTAACCACAGGTTCGTCTTGGGAAGAAGCAGTTACAACTGGTGGGAGAACCTCAAAATAGGAGCGGGACCGTATCCAATAGAAACCAGCGAAGGATGGCTGCTCATATACCACGGTGTGACACTCACCTGCAACGGCTACGTGTACAGTTTTGGAGCAGCTCTCCTCGATCTCGACGATCCCAGCAAGGTTCTCTACAGGTCGAGGTACTATCTTCTGACGCCGGAAGAAGAGTACGAAACGGTGGGCTTCGTTCCAAACGTTGTCTTTCCGTGTGCCGCGCTCTGCGACGCCGACACAGGAAGAGTTGCAATATACTACGGTGCGGCGGACACTCACGTGGCCCTTGCATTTGGATACATCGACGAGATCGTGGATTTTGTGAAAAGAAATTCTATGTGAAGGAAGTGAGAACTTGCCGAAATCGGTGAGAGCAGAAAACATATCGAGGATTCTGAAACGAATAATGAAATCACCCGTGTCGCGTGTAGAACTCGCGGAGGAACTCGGTCTCACCAAGACCACAGTTGGTGAGATCGCAAAGATATTCCTGGAGAAGGGGATCGTCGTTGAAGAGAAAGATTCTCCGAAGGGGGTGGGAAGACCCACAAAATCTTTGAAAATCTCACCGAATTGTGCTTATGTTCTCGGTATAGAGGTGACGAGGGACGAAATAGCTGCCTGTCTCATAGATGCCAGTATGAACATTCTCGCACACGAAGCACATCCTCTTCCATCTCAGAGCGATAGAGAGGAAACGTTGAATGTCATGTACAGAATTATAGACCGCGCAAAAGATATGATGGAAAAACTCGGCAGTAAACTTTCAGCGTTGACAGTGGCAGCTCCTGGACCGATAGATACTGAAAGAGGCATCATCATAGATCCGAGAAACTTTCCACTTTCACAGATTCCTCTGGCGAACCTTTTGAAAGAGAAGTACGGCATCGAGGTCTGGGTGGAGAACGACGCGGACATGGGAGCCGTGGGAGAAAAGTGGTATACAAAGCGGGATGACTCTTTCGCCTGGATCCTGACAGGAAAGGGAATAGGAGCTGGCATCATCATCGATGGAGAACTCTACCGGGGAGAAAACGGATACGCAGGAGAGATCGGATACACCAGGGTTTTCAATGGAAACGAGTACGTCTTCCTGGAAGATGTGTGCAACGAAAATGTTGTTCTGAAACACGTTCTTTCTATGGGATTCAGCTCTCTGGCTGAAGCAAGAGATTCTGGTGATGTTCGCGTGAAAGAGTACTTTGATGACATAGCGAGGTATTTCAGTATAGGTCTTTTGAATTTGATACATCTTTTTGGGATATCGAAGATCGTCATAGGAGGGTTTTTCAAAGAACTTGGTGAGAATTTTCTGAAAAAGATCAAAATCGAAGTGGAAACACACCTTCTTTACAAACACAGTGTGGACATGAGTTTTTCGAAAGTGCAGGAACCGGTGATCGCCTTTGGAGCAGCCGTACACGCACTGGAAAATTATCTCGAGAGAGTAACAACGAGTTAAAGAAAAGTTGTTGCAAATAATCAGAAATAAATCTTGATAATCCCGGGAGACTGGATTTGGAATGTAAACATTTTCACTGTACATTTACACGTGGAGATAGCGATCTCATACTCTTTTAAGGGGGTGTTCTTATGAAAAGGTTTTTAGTCGTTCTCGTTCTGGTCCTGGCACTGGTTTCGGTTTTCGGACAGACTTTTGAGAGAAACAAAACGCTCTACTGGGGTGGAGCGCTGTGGTCTCCTCCATCCAACTGGAACCCGTTCACACCATGGAACGCGGTTGCGGGAACCATCGGTCTTGTCTATGAACCTCTGTTCCTCTACGATCCTCTGAACGACAAGTTCGAGCCGTGGCTTGCAGAAAAAGGAGAATGGGTCAGCAACAACGAATACGTACTCACGCTCAGAAAGGGTCTCAGATGGCAGGACGGAGTTCCTCTCACGGCAGACGACGTGGTTTTCACCTTTGAAATCGCCAAGAAGTACACTGGTATCAGCTACAGTCCTGTGTGGAACTGGCTCGACAGGATCGAAAGGGTCGATGAACGAACGCTGAAGTTCGTCTTCTCCGACCCGAGGTACCAGGAATGGAAACAGATGCTCATCAACACACCGATCGTACCAAAACACATCTGGGAAAACAAAACAGAGGAAGAAGTTCTTCAGGCGGCCAATGAAAATCCAGTTGGATCCGGTCCGTACTACGTTGAAAGCTGGGCAGACGACAGATGTGTATTCAAGAAGAACGGGAACTGGTGGGGCATCAGAGAACTCGGTTACGATCCCAAACCTGAAAGGATCGTGGAACTGAGAGTGCTCAGCAACAATGTCGCAGTAGGAATGCTCATGAAAGGAGAACTCGACTGGAGCAACTTCTTCCTGCCGGGTGTTCCGGTTTTGAAGAAAGCATACGGAATCGTCACCTGGTATGAAAACGCTCCTTACATGCTCCCGGCCAACACCGCAGGAATCTACATCAACGTGAGCAAGTATCCTCTCAGCATACCTGAGTTCAGAAGAGCAATGGCTTACGCTATCAATCCCGAGAAGATCGTTACCAGAGCTTACGAGAACATGGTGACGGCTGCCAATCCCGCTGGAATCCTGCCGCTTCCCGGTTACATGAAGTACTATCCGAAAGAAGTCGTCGATAAGTACGGATTCAAGTACGATCCGGAGATGGCAAAGAAGATCCTCGACGAGCTTGGATTCAAAGATGTGAACAAGGATGGATTCAGAGAAGATCCGAACGGAAAGCCGTTCAAGCTCACGATTGAGTGTCCGTACGGATGGACCGACTGGATGGTTTCTATCCAGTCCATTGCAGAAGATCTCGTGAAAGTCGGAATCAACGTCGAACCTAAATACCCCGACTACTCCAAATACGCAGACGACCTCTACGGTGGAAAGTTCGATCTCATACTCAACAACTTTACAACCGGTGTTTCCGCTACCATCTGGTCCTATTTCAACGGTGTGTTCTATCCGGATGCAGTAGAATCCGAGTACTCCTACTCCGGAAACTTTGGAAAGTACGCCAATCCTGAAGTTGAGACTCTTCTCGACGAACTCAACAGAAGCAATGATGATGCTAAAATTAAAGAAGTAGTAGCCAAGCTGTCAGAGATACTGCTCAAGGATCTGCCGTTCATTCCTCTGTGGTACAACGGTGCATGGTTCCAGGCTTCTGAAGCTGTGTGGACCAACTGGCCAACGGAGAAGAATCCGTACGCTGTCCCGATAGGCTGGAACGGCTGGTGGCAGTTCACAGGAATCAAGACGCTCTTTGGTATTGAAGCAAAGTAAAATGATGACCCCGCCCCTCGGGGCGGGGTTTTAAAAAAGAAGGAGGTAGGAGTCTTGAGAAAGTATCTTACAAAGAAGATCCTGATCTACATTCTGACCTTCTTTTTTGCCGTCACAATTGACTGGGCTATTCCTCGATTTATGCCAGGAAACCCTATAAATTTTCTGATCTCAAGGTTCGCCGGACTTCCAGAATCTGTCAAGGTTCTTCAAAGCTACTTCACTCAGGCTTTTGGTCTCGACAAACCCCTCTGGGAGCAGTACATCAATTTCTGGAAAGCGCTTTTCAGAGGTGACCTTGGTATAAGCATCTACATGTATCCTCAACCAGTTGCAAAAGTGATAGCTCGTGCCTTGCCTTACTCGCTGATAGTGCTTCTTCCAGCCGTTCTTCTGAGTTTTGCGATAGGAAACAGATTTGGAGCTTTTGTTGCAAGGAAAAAGAGACTCGATAACTTTGCGCTGCCTGTTTTTTTACACTCTGACAGCATCTCCTTATTTCTGGTTTGGTATTCTTCTTGCCTGGATATTCGGTGTGGTTATACCTCTGTTTCCCCTCGCAGGTGCTTACAGCTTTGGAATAACACCTTCATTCTCCTGGGATTTCATACTCGATTTTCTGCACCACTGGGTACTTCCATTTGGTTCTCTGTTCCTTGTGATGCTCGGGGGCTGGGCAATAGGTATGAGGAACATGATCATCTACGAACTGGAAGCGAACTATTCCAGATATCTCGAGGCGCTCGGATCGTCTCAGAGACTCATAAGGAAATACGCTTACAGAAACGCCATCCTCCCGCAGATCACCGGTCTTGCCATCCAGCTCGGAACGGTGGTTGCAGGTGCTCTCACAACGGAAATCGTCTTTTCTTACCCCGGTATAGGATACATCCTCATGCAGGGAATTTTGAACCAGGATTATTTCCTGATTCAGGGGTGCTTTTTGTTCATCATCCTTGGAGTGCTTCTTGCCAATTTCCTCGTTGATATCTTCTACGTGATCATAGATCCCAGAATCAGAAAATCCTATTCGGGAGAGGTTTGATAGCCATGACGAGAAAAGAATTCGTCCATTTCTTCTTGAAAAATAAAAAGGTCATTTTTGCCATATGTGTGTACGCCGGGTTGATCATCCTGGCTCTGGTAGGACCTTATCTTTCACCTTATAAGGATCCCCTTGCTTTTGTGGGACCTGGATATCAACCTCCGAGCAAAGAGCACTGGCTCGGGACCAACACCTTCGGCCAGGACATTTTCACACAGCTCGTCTACGGTCTCAGAAGCTCCTTGTTCGTGGGAGTCCTTGGAGGAACTCTGGCGACGGTTATTGGGCTTCTCATTGGTTTTGTTGCGGGATACAAAGGTGGATGGTTCGACGAACTTCTGATGATGTTCACCAACATACTCATGGTGATACCAACGCTTGCGCTCCTCATCATCATAGCGGCGTACCTTCCCTACAGGGGAGTGTTCATCGAGAGTATCATAATCGGTCTCACCGCCTGGCCCTGGACCGCGAGAGCTGTCAGGGCGCAGACTCTCTCCTTGAAAACAAGAGAGTTCGTAGATCTTGCAAGAATCACCGCGAGGAAACCTATGAAAATAATTTTCGGTGAGATCATGCCCAACATGATGTCCTACGTTTTCATGGTGTTCATTCTCCAGTTCGGCGGTGCTATTCTTGCAGCTACAGGGCTCGACTTCATCGGTCTTGGTCCGACAAGGGGTATCTCCCTCGGAATCATGATGCAGCAGGCTACTCTCTGGAATGCAATACAGCTTGGCATGTGGTGGTGGGCGATCACTCCCGGTGCGGTGATCACTCTCATGGTTGCAACTCTTTACGTTATGAATGCTGGCCTTGATGAAGTCTTCAATCCTAAGCTCAGGGAGATGTGATAGGCGTGGCTGAAGTGGTACTGGATGTCAAAGATCTGAGAATTTATTACAGAACCCTCTACGGCTACGTGAAGGCCGTTGATGGGGTGAGTTTCGATATAAAGAGAGGAGAAATCCTTGGAATCGCGGGTGAATCTGGCTGTGGAAAGTCCACTCTCGGAAACGGTTTGATCCTTTTGAAACCTCCCATGAAGTACATGGGAGGAGAAGCGATCCTCGATGGAAAGAACATCATGACACTATCTCCAAGAGAGCTCAGGAAGGTAAGGTACGAGAAGATCTCCATCATACCACAGTACGCCATGGATGCTATGAACCCGACGAAGAAGATAAAACAGATCATAGACGATCTTCTGCACGAACACGGAGAAAGTTTTGAAAGAAAAAAAGACGTTATCGAAGAGAGACTTGAGATCGTCAACCTTGGAAAGAAAGTTCTCAACATGTATCCGATCGAACTCTCTGGAGGAATGAAGCAGAGAATGGTGATGGTGATCTCTACATTGATGAACCCCGATGTCCTCATAGCCGATGAGATTACGTCGGCCCTGGATGTGAGTTCTCAAAGATCGGTTATACAGATGCTTTATGAGATGAGAGAAAAGGAAATCATGGGATCACTCGCGTTCATAACACACGATCTCTCGGTCCTTTATCAGATCGCAGACAAGGTGATGGTGCTCTACGCGGGAAGAGTAGCGGAAATCTCTCCAATGGAAGACATCATCCAGGAACCCCTTCACCCTTACACCAAGATGCTTCTTTCTTCACTTCCAAAGATAGGTGTCAGATATTCCCAGACGAAGCTCAAGGGAATTCCGGGGTATCCACCCAGTCTTCTCAACATAGGACCGGGATGTAGATTCAGAGACAGGTGTCCTTACGCGTTCGAGAAGTGTGAACAGGATCCACCAGTGTTCGACGTTGATGGGAGAAAGGTCTCATGCTGGCTTTTCGAAAGAGGTGATGCAAATTGAGTCTTCTGAAGGTTCAAAATTTGACGAAGGAGTTCCCTCTGGGTTTCTTCGGTAAGGAAAGACTCAAAGCGGTTGATGACGTTTCTTTTGAAATAGAGCGATCCAGGATCGTATCTCTCATAGGAGAGAGTGGAAGCGGAAAGACCACCGTGGGTAAGCTCATCCTGAAACTCATAAGACCTTCATCTGGTCAGATACTGTTCAACGGAAGAGACATAACTCAAATAAAAGGAAGAGAACTCAGAGAGTACTACAGAAAAGTACAGGGAGTCTTTCAGGATCCGTTCTCATCTTTCAACCCCATATACAAAATAGACAGAGTTCTGAACATGGTGTTTGAGGAATTCTTCCCGGACACCCCCGCTTCTGAAAGAAGAGCCAGGATGGAAGAAGTGATCGCTTCGGTTGGAATGAACCCACGTGAAATCTTAGGAAAATACCCGCATCAGCTCAGTGGAGGACAACTTCAGAGAATACTCATTGCGAGAACGCTCCTTCTCAACGTGGAACTTCTGATAGCCGATGAGATCATCAGCATGCTCGACGCTTCCACGAGGGTGGACATACTGAACCTTCTAGGTGATCTGCGTGAGAGAGGAATGTCCGTTATCTTTATCACCCACGACCTCTCTCTTGGCTATTACATCAGCGATGAGACCTTCATCATGTACAGGGGAAACATAGTGGAAATGGGAGACACCGAGAAGGTTTTTCACAACCCGATTCATCCTTATACTAAGATGCTCCTTGAATCCGTTCCGGAGATAGACAGAAAGTGGGATCTCAGCAAGAGATTCATCCCGGAACTCGTCTCTTCGTCTAACGCACCGTGCAAGTACTACGACAGGTGTCCTATAAGAGATGAAAGGTGTCTTGTTCAAAAGCCGGAGATGGTAGAGGTAGAGGAGAATCATAAGGTACTCTGTTTGAAGGCAGGGGATTGAAATGGCCTCCATCAAGGATGTGGCAAAACTCGCAGGTGTTTCTATAGCAACCGTCTCACGTGTGATAAACGGCTACAACAACGTCTCGGAAGAGACGAGAAAGAAGGTAATCGATGCCATCAGAAAGCTCAACTATCACCCCGTGTACGCTGTGAAGGGGGCTGTTTTAAAGAGAACTATAGGAGTTCTCGTCCCCAACTTTGGGGGCTTTCACTACAACGAGATATTGACGGGCATAGAAAAAGAAGCGATAAAGAGAGACTTCACCCTCATGATTTCAACAACACTTCACAGGACCTCTGTGGAGCTGGAAAGATTGGAGGTTTTCTTTGCAAAGAGAGTGGATGGTATCATAGTCTGTTCGTCGAAAAAGGACGAGGAACAACTCGAAAGATTGATAAAGAGCGCAATTCCAGTCGTTGTGGTGGACAGGGAAGAACCGGAGATCAGGCTCGACAACGTTGGCATCGACAACTACGCCGCTGGAAGGATGTGTGCGAAGTACCTTCTGGAAAAGGGTCACAGAAAGGTTCTCCTTTTGAAGGGTAGAAAAGACATTTATTCTTTTTCCGACAGAGAAAGAGGTTTCATAGATTACAGCACAAGACACGGAATAGACGTGAAAGTCACACCGTGCGGTTATTTTGCCGAACACGGCTACCACGCGGTGGAAAGGTACCTGAAAAAACACGGTAGGGATTTCACTGCGATCTTTGCAATAAACGATCTTTCGGCTTTCGGCGCGCTCAAGGCACTACACGATCTCGGTGTACTCGTTCCCGATGAAGTTTCTATCATGGGATTCGACGACGATCCAATATCGAGCTACACCATTCCTCCACTCTCCACGGTGAGGCAACCGAGGGAAGAGATGGGAAGAGTGGCCTTTGAGATTCTTTACGAGAGACTTTCTGGAAAAAAGGCGTTGCACGAAGAGTCGTTCTACCCGTTGAGATCGTTGAGAGAGAATCCGTTAAACAGTTATAAAAGCCCCTCCGGAGAGGGGCTTTTTCATTTTTCCTTTCTCAGGTACATGTCTATCCCTTTTGCCGCGGCGTATCCATCTGCAATACCGTGAATGATATCTGGTCCGTGAACGATGTCCCCTCCTGCGAACAACCATTCCACAGAGGTCTGATTGTACTCGTTTGTTTTGATTCTTCCTCTGAAAAATTCGAGTTTGCTTCGTATTTCTTCGGGTAAGTAGGAATAATCCGGTGCCTGTCCAATCGCTTCTACGACCATGTCCGCTTCTACAAAGATTTGTTCTTTTTCGTCAAAATGTGGATTGAACCGTCCTTCGCCGTCGAACACCTTGACGCATTTTTTGAATTTCACACCTTTTATCCTGTCGTTCTCTATCACGACTTCCATCGGTCCCCATCCCGGATTTATGACAATACCCTCTTCGAGAGCCTCTTCTATTTCTTCCATGTCGGCCGGCATGTCCTCGAAGCATCCTTCAAGTGAAAGCACCTGAACGTTCACCCTTCCGTACTCCATGAACTGAAGTCTTGCCATCGACCTGGAGATATCCATCGCGACGTTTCCTCCACCGATGACAACGAGTCTCTCTGGGACCGGTGGCTTTGGACCATCTCCCCTCAGGTAGTCCCTTATCATCTTGAGCAAGGGGAGTGCCTGTTTCACATCTGGGTGATCGGTCCCCGGAACACCCGTTGACCTTCCAAGACCGAAGCCTGTTGCAAGAAAGACAACATCGTGTCTCTTTCTGACATCTTCGAAAGACACATCCTGGACGACTCTCGTGTTGAGTAGAATTTTCACCCCGAGCGCCTCGATGAATGCGATATCCTTGTCCAGCGCTTCATCGGGAAGTCGGTATTTTGGAATACCGTACCTCATCACACCACCAGGTTTTGATTCCGATTCGTATATGGTAACATCGTATCCCATGGTGGCAAGAAAGTAGGCTGCGGCGAGCCCAGCGGGACCCGATCCTATGATTCCCACACTCTTTCCTTTTCTCTCCGGTTTTATGTCCAGGATCTCTCCGTATCTCTCGAGAGGAATGCTGTCCACTATGTACCTTTTCAACCACTGAATCGCAACGGGTTCTCCTCTGACTCCCACAGAACAGGCGGTTTCACACCTGTGAGTACAGACCCTTCCACAGACCATTGAGAGAGGATTCGTTCTGTAGAGCCATCTCAGTCCTTCTTCCAGATTGTCCTCGTACACGGATTTTATGTACTGGGGTATGTCCATGTGTTCGGGACAGGTGTAGGTACACACACCGCACTCCACACACCTGGCGGCCTCCTGCATGGCCTGTTCTCTACTGTACCCTTTCACGATTTCTATGAAAGATTTGATCCTGACTTCCGGTGGTTCCACGGGCATTTCTATTCTTTCGAGATCGAGCAGCTCAGAGTTCTCATCCCTCACCCAGCCGAGGGGTGCCTTTCCAAATTCGTAGAGACCTTTTTTCGCGTTCAATCCCTTATCCGTTGGCATGAAGATGAAGTCTTCCGGATCTTCCGAGATGTGGATGTATTCCCTCGTCATCTTGAGTGAACCCGTTGTGCAGATGTCAACGCAGAGCGCACAGAAAGAACACCTGCCGTAATCTATGACGGGTCTTTGCGGAAGTTTTCCATCTTCTTGAGTGAGATCCGGGACCTCCACCATGGTTATGGCATCGGTTGGGCAGATCTTTGCGCATGTACCGCACCCTATGCACTTTCCCCAGTCGTTCACGTGGAATCCTCTGTATCTTTCCGAAGCTTCTCTCCTGATTTTGTTTGGAACCTCTATTGTAACCGGTTTTCTGACAAGAAATTTCCATGCCTTCAGAGGAGCAAAGAAATCCTTTTCTGGTAGCTTCTGGACTGCCATTTTTCTCACCCCTCACCTGTCTATTTCAGGTGCGCAGACGTCCATCGTAGCGAGCCAGATGGGGACGTCTTCTATTCTCGTTCCTGGAAGGTACTTTTCTATTCCGTAGAGTCCCTGAGGATAAGAAGCTCCCCTCACCGCCACTCTGTAGGGTTTGTTTTTTCCATCGGAGACGACGAAGAATCCGTATTCGCCTCTCGTCGATTCCACATGCGCGTAAGCCATACCCTTTGGAACGATTCTTCTGAGACCGTTCCCACGACCGATAGGAACGTTAACTCTGTCAGCCTGTGGCATCTTCTCCAGAGCCTGTCTGATGATTTTTATACTCTGAGGTATCTCTTTGAACTTCAGATAGACCCTGCTGAAAGCGTCTCCGTCTGTTGCCGTTGGAACCTCAAACTCCACCCTGTCGTAGAACAGGTAAGGATCCACCTTCCTTATGTCGTACTCCACGCCAGTGGCTCTCAAACCAACGCCGGTGACCCCCATCTCCACAGCCTGTTCTCTTGTGAGAATGAGTCTTCCCCTGAGCCTCGAATGGACGATCCTGTTTTTGAAGATCAGGTTTTCATAATCGGGCAGTCTTGACTCTATGTAGTCGAGTGTCTTCCAGATCATTTCTTCAATTTTTGGTGTCATGTTCTTTCTCACACCGCCGGGAATGATGTACATATGGTACACTCTCGCACCGCTCAGTGCCTCGAATATATCGAGAATTCTGTCTCTATCAGCTACTCCCCAGTGAGACGCCGTGTACAGTCCGAGGGGACCTCCTATTCCTCCAACGGTCCAGATGTGATTCGCTATCCTTGCAAGTTCCAGAACGATCATCCGTATCCACTGGGCCCTTTCTGGAACTTCGACCTTTGCTATCTTCTCGATTGCCATAGCGTAGCATATTTCGTTGATGTCCGGCTCGGGAACACAGATTCTCGGTATGAGTGAGATGTTGGAATACCAGTAACGCCTTTCCATGAGTTTTTCAAATCCTCTGTGAAGAAAACCAGGTACAGGTCTTGCCTTCTTTACGATGTCTCCCTCCACGTACATGTGAACGGAGAAATTTCCGTGCATTCCCGGGTGATTCGGCCCGAAAAAGAGTTTCGTTTCACCCATTGATCTCACCTCTGAATATCTTTTTCGCCTCGTCTATCACGTCTTTCTGGTACTCCCTTCCGGGGAATTTTCTTCTGGAGTACTCGAGAGGATCGAAGTCCTTTCTGAGGGGTGGTTTGTCGTCCCAGAGTTCCAGGAAAAGCGGTTTCATATCCTCGTTTCCAGAGAACTTCACGCCGAAGAACTCGTGGATTTCTCTCTCGTAGAACCTCGCAACAGGCCATATTTCCTTTACTGTTACGAACTGCGGATTGTTTCTGTCTATCCTCGTTGTAACGATGAATTTCCCGCCGTCTTTCCACGAGAAGAGGATGTACACCAGCTCGAACTGACTGTCCTCGATCCAGTCTATGCAGGTCATCAACGAAAGGTGAGAGTATCCAAGAGATTTCAACGTTTCCAGCACGGCAATAACTCTATCCGGTGCGACGGACAGCTTCACTTCCCTTTCGTCTATTTCTTCGACCTCTGGCCGGAAAACTTCCAGAGTTTTCAACGCATCACTCATGGAATTCGTCATGCACATACACCTCCCCGAGGGAGCGGATCTGATTCTGTTTGTACCACTCGTAGTTCTCCCTGTACCTTTTCCAGCCGTCCGCTTCACCTTTTCTGATCTTTTCCATCAGGTAGTTGAAGGCCTCAAGAATTGCTTCTGGCCTTGGCATGCAGCCGGCTATATACACATCGACGGGTATGTAGTAATCGAGCCTGTTCACCGTTGCGTAGGAGTCGAAGTATATACCACCGTTTATGGTGCAGCTTCCAAAGCCCACGACGTACTTTGGATCGGGCATCTGTTCGTACGTGTATATCACTCTCCTGAGGGTCTTCGTGTTCAGGTATCCTGTGATGAGAAGGATATCGGCCTGCCTCGGCGTTGCCATGGGAGCTATGCCGAACCTTTCCATGTCGAATCTCGAGGTCATGGAAGGTGGTAGCTCGACGGCACCACATCCGGTACAGTAATGGAGCATCCATATGGAACGCGATCTTAGATTGTCTGCTATTCTTTCCCAGATGCTTCTTTCTTTCATCGGATCACCTCCTCAGAGTGTCAAACCGAGCACCACAAAGAGCGCGTTCAAAAAGGCAAGTCCAAGAGGAACACTCCAGTAGAACTTCAGCATCTGTTCTATTCTGAACCTCGGAAGAACAGAAGAGATGAGAACTGCTACGACCCAGACGGTCACGAATTTCACGAGGAACCAGCCGAGGCTCCCACCACCGAGAAACACGTTCACAAAGAGGGAGATTTCCACGAACAGTGAGAAGTCATGCATGATCTGAAGAAGACCGAGATACTTTCCAGACAGTTCCACCATGGGACCGGAGGCTATTTCAGCGGGAGCGATAGCGATGTCGAAGGGTTTCTTTCCCATCATTCCGATGAGTGAGATGAACGCCACAATTGCACCAAGAGGCATACTGAACAGGTTCCATTTCTCTCCTTGAAAGGTTATCAACTGGTGTATCGACGCGGTTTTATAGTTGAATATGACGGATGCCATAACAACCAGGAACGGTAGTTCGTAGCCGAGCATCTGTGTGAGCGCCCTGCTTATACTTATGGAAGCCCAGGGGTTTCCGCTTCCCACCATTCCCATCGCCATGCCGAGGGCACCAACGGTGAACAGGTACGTGATCACGAAGAAGTTATCTGTGTTTGGGAACGGAGTCCATTTCAAGGAGCCGAGAGGCATGAGCATGGCCGTTGCGACGGATCCTCCGAGTGCCATCAGGACTCCAAAATCGAAGACCCAACCGTTGCTGAAGGGATGTTTCGACAGCGCCTTGAAGACATCTATGAAGTTCTGGTACCAGGGAGGTCCTATTCTCCTCTGGACCCTCGCGACTATTTTCCTTGCGATTCCCTCAAGAGATAGAACGAGAAAGAAGGCAAGAACGAGGTTGAACAGTGCTTTTATCATCCTCTCACCACCTCACCCAGAATACGAGAAGTAGAGTCACAACAACCCAGAAAGTGTAAGCCGAGGAGGAAGGTTCGAAGAACCAGCTGTGTATCCATTCTCCAGCGTCGTGGAACAGCTTCCCGAACATTTTGAGGAGTTTCTCCCACGATGGATGTTTTTCGTACATTCTTTCAAAACCTGCGTAGAATTTCGTGTTGTAGTGGTAGAGATCTGGATTGTATATGAACTCTCCGCCCGTGTAGATGTTGATGGGCGTTCCCTCCTCCCTGTGAGGTGCCAGAAGGTCCACTTTCTTTGGCCTTGGAAAGAGAGAGTAAAGGATGTAAGCAACGATGAAGCCCACAAGAAATAGACCGAAGACGAGCACGGGATTCCAGCTTCCCGCGAATCCCTTCACAAGCCAGTTCTCCGGATCAGATATTTTGAATGAAGGTGCGACATCCAGATCCACCCTGATTTTTTCGATCGCCTGGAGAATGGGGAAAGGCCATACACCCAGAAAGAAACTGATGAGAACAAGAAGAACCATGGGTGTCAGCATCACAGCGGGGGCTTCTTTCACGTCCCTGTACTTTCTGGGAAGCTGTCCCAGGAACACCCCTGCAAGTGGCCTGAAGACGTATAGGAAAGATCCTATCGATCCAAAGAATGCCAAGAAAGCGGTTATGAACATACCCTTTCTGACCAGTGCCTGGTAGATCATCCACTTCGAGATGAAGCCACTCATCGGAGGAATTCCGGCAAGAGAGATGATGGAGAAGAGATAAACCAGGAAAGTAACGGGCATTTTGTGGATCAGACCACCCATTTCGCTGATCTTCTGTGTTTTCGTTCTGTAAATGACCGCAGCGAAAGCCATGAATATAACCGCAGAAGCGACTGCGTGGTTGAAGATGTGGAACATTCCTCCTTCGAAGCCCAGTGGATCCATGGTGCCGATTCCTATCAGGATGTAACCACCGTTCGCAACCGAGGAATAAGCCATGAGCATCTTCATATCGTCCTGCTTTATTGCCATGAGTGTTCCTATCACGATCGACACGTTTCCAAGAGCGATGAGGATGTAATTTGGAAGAGGGATTCCCGAATAAACGGTGACTTCTGAGAAGACTTTCAAGGAAGGTATAACGGAGAGAACGAGTAAAAAGATGTAGTTTCCGAGTTTGATGAACTGTCCGGAAAGTACTGAAGAAAACGCATTTGGTGCAAGACCATGAGTCTCTCTAAGCCAGATGTGTAATGGAAATATTCCACTTTTTGCTATACCGGCCGCGCTCAAGAGCAAAAACACAGCCATTTTGAACCCTATCGAAGTGTCGTTGAGCATACCCTGTGCTATGCCGTGTATGTTCAACGTTCCATATCTCTGATACGCGAGAAACGTTCCGTAGAGGAAAGCGTACGTTCCCACAGCACTCATGACCGCGTACACAACGACTGCTTTTCGTGCCTCTTTCTTTTCCATGGGAACGATCAGTAGCGAAGAGAGAACTGCTATCTCCCAGAAAACGTAGAGCGTGATGAGATCAGCAGCCATGAAGACACCGAGTGATCCCGCCGTTACCATGAGCAGGAACATATTGTAGCTTGCTCGATACTTTTGAGTCTCAAGCCACTTCGTGGAAAAGAGCATCACGGACACAATCACCAGAAGACTGACAAAAGAGAAATAGAAAGATACGTTTGTCCATTCAAACTGGATATTTAAACCGAACAGGTCCAGCTTCTCAAAAGTGCCCACCTTCAATGTGAAGACGTACAGAATAGTGAAGAGCCCTGCCAGAAAATTCAGAAGCGCTCCCATTTTCCAGCTCATCTTCGAGACGAGGTAGATGAAAATGGAAAGTGTGAGGAGAACTAATGGGAGAAGACCCAGTGCCACGTCACATCCCTCCCTTCACCGCAGAAAAGACACCGTTCACATAACTTTCTGTGTCCAGAAGGGCTTTTGCCATCTTTTGTGTTCCTTCAAGAAACACATCGGGCTGCAGAAAGACGACAACGAGAAGGATCGCGAGGGCAAAAGAGAAAAACCCGATCGTGAGAGGTACTTTCGATCTTTCCTCAAAGGTTTCTTCTTCGAACCAGAGTCTCACGTTCCATCTGATCACGTATCCAACCTCAATGGCTGTAGCTATGAGAAGCACAGCCGGAAACAGGAAATCTTTCGTTGAGAAAGCTTCCATGATCATCCTGATCTTGCTCTGAAAGCCTGCGAACATTGGAAACCCTACCAGAGAAAACGTGGCCATGCTGAAAGAAATTCCAAGCAATTTGTGTTTTCTGAAAACTCCATTCAGATCTCTGTAACTGTAAACCAGAAAACCTGCCACGAGAAAGATCACGAACTTCGCTATAACATCGTTCGTGAGATGAAAATACGCAAGATTCAAGGCATTTTCCGTTCCCTTAGATATCATCGCAGCCACAACTCCGGCTTGTGCAACACTCGAATAAGCGAAAGTTCTCAACAGTCTGGACTCTCTGAGAGCCGCCATTTCACCGGTCAGGATCGTAACGAGGGAGAGAACGTACAGAGTGTTCAATCCACTGCCATGGAATACCGTTCCAAAGAGTCTTCCGAGCATATAAAGAGCAGCGAACGAAACGGCCGTTCCGAGAACGATCGGAGAGACCTCGTTTCCACCATAAACTCCGGGGACCCATCCGTTCAACGGGAACAGTTTCGCCTCAACTCCAAGACCGATCGTGTAAAGCATGGTCACCGCAAGTAGAGAGCTTCCAGAAAGTCCAACCATTGCGATGTGCGCCATATTCAAACTTCCCGTTGCGCCGTAGGCGAAGATCGTTGCCAGAAGATAGAACGATCCAGCAATGCCACCGAGTATCAGGTATTTGTAAGCGTTGTAGAAATTTTCTCTCTTCGCGGCTATCGTGACCGCCGTTATCGTGATTATTTCCATGAAGACGAACGAGTTGAAGAGATCTCCCGTCAGAACGAATCCGTTCGTGGCCCCCAGAAGGAGCATGAGAGAGGTTTCGTATCCTTTCTTTGTCTCCACCGGAAGAAACGAAACCATTAAAAAGATGAGATTCACGATCAAAGCAGCGTAAAAACTGGCATCGTCCAGAACGAGGTTTATACCAAACGGCGGTTTCCAGTTTCCCATGGCATGAATCTCCACGACGCCCGGAAACCACTTGCTGAGAACTACGATCACGTTGAACAGAGCCACCAGCGAAAACAGAACATCTGACGCCTTTTTCCAGAAAAGCGAAACGAAAGCCGCGAGGAGTGGCACAGCCACGAGCAGGCTGATCATTCTTTCACTCCCTTCATCTCTTCGAGATCAAGTGAGGAGTGTTTTTCTTTGATCCGAACGAGAAGAGAAGCTCCGAGTGCCAGCACACCAACACCTATGACGATCGCTGTGAGAACGAGAGCCTGTGGTAGAGGGTCAACGAAGTTCAGCGAGAAGTTCATGACTCTGTCTGTGTATATGGGTGCGTCTCCTTCTCTGTAACCAAGCGCTATTATGAACAGGTTAACAGCCGTATCGATGATTGTGAGTGAGACGAGATGCTTGAAGAGATTTTTCTGCGTGAGCAAGCCGTAAATTCCTATTCCCGCAAGGAGAATGGATATCACATAGATCATCTCGAATCACTCTCCCTTCCGGTGTATCTCTGATATAACTCCGGAGAGTTCCGATCCGACTTTGAGACCGATGATGATGTAAACAACGGGAACCACACCGGCACTGAAGAGATCTCCTACTCTTCCCGTAGACAGAAAGTTGTAAAGGAAAGCACCGCCGGTGAGCAGACCGATCAGTCCCACGAGAACGTAGAGAGCACCCATCGATCCTTCGAGAAGCTTTGCTCTTCCTTCGTTCAATGTGAATTCTTCGTTCGAGAGATATAAAAGCAGAATCGCTGCGGCTATGACGGTACCTCCGGGAAATCCACCACCGGGTGAGAGGTGGCCGTGAACGAATATGTAAACACCGAACATCAGGATCAAAGGCAGAAGGATTCCTGTGCTCACCTTGAGAATGAAATTCGGCTCTCTTCTGTATTTCATCCTCCTGCTTCCTCGAAGGATCGTTCCCACACCGATGGCAGCGGCAAGAAGCACAGTCACTTCTCCCAGAGTGTCGAAAGATCTGTAGTTGACGACAATTGATGTCACCACGTTGGCACTTCCGTCTTCTAAATTCGATTCGCCGTATATTCTTCTTTCAGAAGGTACTTGCAAGTTTCCCTCGATCCATTTTCTGGAATCAACGGTGTTTACATCCTTCGCCAGGTAATGAACGGAGACTCTTCTGGAGAGATCGATCTTTCCAAATGGTTCCAAAGTGGTGATGAACGAAAGCATCACGTAGACGAACGCGGCCGATATAAGAATGGCGAAGAATCTTCTCATCTTTCATCATCCTTTCCCATTTTGAAGAGTGTGATGAGAAGAACAGCCGTTGTGAGACCCGCGCCAACCGATGCTTCCGTTATGGCAACATCGGGAGCTTTCATGATGATGAAAAGAAACACCGAAAGGAGACTGAGCGATGAGAAGGCTATGACGCTGTCCAGAATTTTTCTCGCTTCAACTGCAAAGAAAGCAGCGATCAGCATCATACCTCCAGTCAGCCATATCAGCAGATTCATCCTTCATCACCACCTTTGTATTCGTCGATGACCGTGCACTCACACGGTTTCACACCAGAAAGGTAAGAAGCTCGAGCCAGCACAGAACTTCCAACAGGATTTGTAAGAGCAATGAACGCAATGATAACGATGGCTTTCAGAAGAAATTCCGGTTTTGCGATGCCGATTCCCAACACGGTTGAGAAGGTTCCAAGAGTCGTGGCCTTGGTACCCGCCTGGAGTCTGTTGTAAACGTCCGGCATTCTGAAAACACCGAGACCTCCGAGAAAGTAGAAAAACGCTCCTATCGCTATCAGCACCTCTCCGATAACCTCGTTCATTTTCTCCCCTCCAGATAGCGGGATACGATGATCGTCTCCAGAAAAGAAAGAAGGGCGTAAACAAGGGCGATATCCAGATAAATTGCTCTGTCGAAGACGTAGGCGAGGAAGACTATGAGTCCTGTCAGCATAACGTTCATCGTATCGAGAGCCGCTACTCTGTCAGAGGAGGTGGGACCTATTATTACCCTGATGAATGAAAGCAGAACACCGGCTCCAACGAGAACGAAGAACAGCAAACTCATTCGAACACCCCCTTGATGAGTCTTTCGAATTTTCCGGAAATGTATCTTTCTTTCTCTTCGGTGGATTTCACTTCGATCCAGTGGACGAAAATCCTGTCGTCTTTCACATCTACACTGAGCGTTCCAGGGGTGAGGGTTATGCTGTTGGCAAGAAAGAGGCGGGAAGCATCTTTTTTCAGATTCGTTTTTAATTCAACGAAGCCCGGTTTGAGCGGAAGGCGTGGATTCAAGACCCTCAATGCAACATCGATGTTGGCTTTCACCATCTCTATGATAAAGATGGGAAGGAACATCACCGCGTACCGGACGATCCTCAGTGGTAGTTTCGCATCGAATCTGATACCGTGGTACTTTCGAAAAATCAAAGACACGGCTAGAGAAACCACGATTCCTGCGAGTAGTTCCGAGTAGGAAAACCTGGTGATCACGAGCCACAATATCAAACTCGTCAGAAAAACGCTCACTCATCACACCTCCTCGGGATTGAAAGAGAAAGTTTTCACAATCACAACACAAGAGTAATTTTACTCTTCTGAATCAATAATGTAAACCTAATTAGTAGAGATAAAAAACAGTTTCGAAGAGAACGAAGAGGGAAATTTAGACCAAAAGAGTCCAGATTATGTAAACGAAACACAGAAATATTCGTTTTCTGGTTGTAAAAGTCGATTCCAGGAAATTATTTGGAAATAACGTTGAAAATCTCCTCGGGATGTCGCTTGACATCACGGTAACTTTCGCGGTAACGTTTACGTAGAAATGGTTCAGATTTCTGGGGGTTTATAGTCATGAGAAAAAAGTATGTGACAATCAGAGACATAGCAGAAAGGGCAGGTGTTTCCATAAACACAGTTTCAAGGGCACTCAACAACAAGCCCGACATCAGCGAAGAAACCAGAAGAAAGATACTGAAAATTGCACAAGAACTGGGATACGTGAAAAATGCCACCGCTTCCTCTTTGAGGAGCAAGCAAACGAACATCGTGGGGGTCATCATAGCCGACAGTGCCAACCCGTTCTACGCGGAGGTCTTGAAGGGAATAGAAGCCGCTTCGAGAAAGTACGGCTATCAGATCATCCTCATGAACACAGAGAGAATCTACGAAAACGAAGAAAAAGCGATCGATGTTCTCCTTCAGCGAAGAGTCGACGGCCTTCTCATAACACCAGTTCAGGACAGATCGGACGATATAGAGTTTTTGATAGAAAGAAAAGTTCCCTTCGTCGTGGTAGGAAGGCACTTTGAAGGGCTGGAAGTGGATGAGATCCACAGTGATGAGGTGAAAGGAGGATATCTGGCAACAAAACACCTCATCGATCGTGGAAGAAGAAACATACTGATGATCAGTGGATACCTTTTTAAGTCCGCTGCTTACATGCGACTTGAAGGATACAAAAAAGCTTTGAAAGAGTACGGAATACCATTCAGAGAGGAACTGATCATTGAAACGGACATCGACATAGAAAGCGGTTATCAGGCGATGAACGAAGCGATCGAAAAGGGGCTTCATTTCGATGCGGTTTTCTGCTATAACGATCTTCTTGCCTTCGGTGCTATGAAGGCGCTGAAAGAGCACGGATACAGGATTCCAGAAGACGTTGCTGTGGTTGGCTACGATGATATCGTCTATTCCTCCTTTGTGTGTCCTCCTCTGACGACGGTAAGGATAAAGAAGTTCGAGATGGGCTTTGAGGCGTTCAGGATGCTTCTTCAGAGGATGAAGGGAAGAAGAAAGAAGAGAAAGCGTGTGATACTCGACGTGGAACTCGTTGTGAGAGAGAGTAGTTGATATTGTTGATTTCTGGTCGTTAGAGACAAATATATTCATTTATGAGCGTTTAGAATCAAAATTCTCGGTTTTTCTTTCCTTGATCCTCTGTGAACGTTCACGGTATCATTTACATGGTAATACCAATCTTTTGTTGGGGAGGGTGGTACTATGAAATTCCGATTTTGGATGGTTCTGGTACTTGTTATCCTGAGCGTTTTCGCTGTTGCCAAAGAAAAGATTGTCGTGAACTCCTACATTTCTGATCCAGCACCAAGGATCGTTTTTGCGGAGTTAGTGAAGATGTTTGAGGAAAAATACCCGGAATATGACGTAGTAGTGAACACGTTCCCACACGAAGATTTCAAAACTCTTCTCAGAACCTGGTTGAATTCTGATGAGGCTCCCGATGTCGTTACGTGGTTCACTGGTGAAAGAATGAGGTATTTTGCTAGCAAAGGACTTCTCGAACCTGTGGATGATATCTTTGCTCCCAAAAATTTTGAAGATTATTTCCCGACTTCTTTCAGAAGTGCCTGTGAGTATGATGGAAGGATCTATTTTGTTCCTCAGAGTTGGTACTGGTGGGGTGTTTATTATAGGAAGTCTGTCTTCGAAAAGTACGGTATAACTCCTCCAAAAACTTGGGAAGAGTTCATAAAGGTTTGTGAGACCCTGAAGGAAAATGGAATAACTCCAATAACCATCGGAACCAAATACCTCTGGCCAGCAGCGGGATGGTTTGACTATCTCGATCTCAGGGTAAATGGGCTGGACTTCCATATGAAGCTTACCGCTGGGGAAATTCCATATACTGATCCAAGAGTCAAAGAAGTTTTCCAATACTGGAAGGAATTGGTCGAAAAAGGTTTCTTCCTTGAGAACCATTCCTCCTATACCTGGCAGGAAGCAGCCGCATTCCTCTTCAGAGGAGAAGCAGGAATGTATCTTATAGGACAGTTCATAAAAGATGTTGCTCCTGAATCTGTAAAAGATGATCTGGACTTCTTCAGATTCCCCATAATAAAGCCGGAGATAGGCCTTTACGAAGAAACACCAATAGATGGATTCATGATACCAGCAAGAGCTAAGAACAAGGAAGGTGCCAAAGTGTTCCTCAAGTTCATTGCTGAAAAGGAAGTTCAGGAATACTTTGCTAAAAAACTCGGGAGACTTGCAGCAAACAAGAATGTAGAACCAGCAGACGAACATGCAGCAAAGGGATTGAAGATGATACTCGAATCTGATGGCGTCGCCCAGTTCTACGACAGAGATACAAATCCAGAAATGGCAACAGCTGGTATGAACGGCTTTGTTGAATTCATGATTTATCCTGAAAGACTCGATCAAATTCTCGAAAATCTTGAAAGAGAAAGACAGAGGATTTTTGGGAAATAATTCCGGGGAGGCGGTCCGCCTCCCTCTTCTTCTCCCGACAAAATGTGTCCACAAAGGAGGAATATCCCTGTGTTGACAAAGAGATGGTGGGTCCCGTATGTCTTCTTGGCTGTTCCATTGACGCTTTATTTTATCTGGGTGATTTCTCCCATAGCGCAGACAATAATTTTGAGTTTCACAAATTGGGATGGAGTCAGCACAAAATTTGATTTTATAGGGTGGAAGAACTACACCAGACTTTTCTCTGATCCTTACTTCTGGCTTTCCCTTAAAAACAACATAAAATGGCTTGTGTTTTTTGTTATTGTCGCCATTCCTGCAGGATTGGGAATGGCGATGCTCTTGGACCAAAAATTTCCTGGAAACAAAATTTTTAAAACCCTCATATATCTTCCAATGACTTTGTCTTTTGTCGTCATAGGACAAATATGGTCATGGATTCTTGAACCTAGAAGTGGTGTTTTGAATGAGTTTTTAAGAGCCATAGGTCTTGGTAGTCTCGCGAAACCCTGGTTGAGTGACCCGAAAATTGTAACATATGCCCTTATAATGGCTGCACTGTGGAGGCAGATCGCCTACGCTATGGTACTTTTCCTTGCCGGTTTGAAGAATGTTTCTACTGAATTAGTCGAAGCAGCGTACGTCGATGGTGCCAATGCATGGCAGAGATTCTGGTATGTGATTCTACCCGCTCTTAGACCAGCTATGGTAATAGCCATAACGGTGAATATTATAGATTCTCTGAGAGCATTTGACATTGTCTACGTTATGACTCGCGGAGGACCTTTCTATTCATCCAGTGTTCTGGCAAACTACATGTACATCCAATCATTCCATAACTATCGAATGGGTTATGGATCTGCCATTGCTGTGATACAGTTCCTTATAACGCTTGGTTTCATCATTGTGTACCTTTTCTATACGCTAAAAAGGGAGGAAGAATCCATATGAACAGAAAGAAAGTGTTGAAAGCCATTATTTTTTATTCCCTGTCTGTTGTTCTGGTAATTATGTGGATGCTTCCCTTCATTATATCGATATTCACATCGCTTAAAACAATGGATGAGGTTATATTGGGAATAAGATGGTGGGAACCTCCGAAGAAACCAACTTTTGAAAATTATGTTATAGCCTGGAGAGAAGCCAATATGAAGAGGTACTTCATCAATACATTTATAATAACGAGTTTGTCCGTGTTAGGAGCATTGTTTGTATCCAGTTTAAGTGCTTTTGCGTTATCCTGGTATAACTTCAAGTTGAAAAAACCTCTTTTGATAATGTTCGTTTCTGGAATGCTGATACCTTTCCAAATGTTGATGATACCCGTTTACAGATTTTCAGTTAGGACAGGACTTTGCGATACTTACTGGGGGGTAATACTCTTTCATATTGCATTTCAGACTGGTTTTTGTACTTTTTTCCTGAGAAATTTCATGGTTACCATACCAAGAAGTCTTTTTGAAGCAGCGAAAATCGATGGAGCCGGTGACTTCTTGATCTACAGAAAGATCATGATGCCATTGATACTGCCGGCCCTGGCCGCTCTTGGTATCCTTGAGTTCACCTGGATATGGAACGATTATCTCTGGTCGCTGGTTCTCATACAGAGTGATAGTTTAAAACCAGTAACCCTTGGTTTGACAACTCTCCAAGGACAGTGGGTCACGAGCTGGAATGTGATAGCTGCTGGAGCAAACCTTGCTGCGTTAGTACCAATAGTTGTTTTTCTGATCTTCCAGAGGTATTTCATAGAAGGGCTGACGCTTGGAAGTGTGAAGGGTTAAAAACTATATGGGGAGGATCTGTCATGCTTGGAGTTTGTTATTACCCAGAACACTGGGGTGTTGAAAAGGTAGAAGAAGACTTCAGAAGGATGAAAGAACTCGGGATAGAGTACGTGAGAATCGGAGAGTTTGCTTGGAGCAGAATAGAGCCGGAGCGAGGAAAATTCAACTGGGAATGGCTGGACAGAACGCTGGAAGCGGCCGAGAGGATGGGTTTGAAGATCATCCTGGGAACACCCACAGCCACACCTCCAAAGTGGCTTGTGGACGAGCATTCAGAGATCCTTCCTGTCGACAGAGAAGGAAGAGTGAAGAACTTTGGCTCCAGAAGACATTACTGTTTCTCCAGCCCTGTGTATCGGGAAGAAGCAAAGAGAATCGTCTCCATTGTTGCAGGAAGGTACGGAAAGCATCCGGCTGTTGTGGGCTGGCAGACCGACAACGAGTACGGCTGTCACGACACGGTGAGGTGTTACTGTCCAAGGTGTAAGAAAGCCTTCCAGAAATGGCTTGAGAGAAGATACGAAGGAGACATAGATAAACTGAACAGGGCCTGGGGAACGGTGTTCTGGAGTCAGGAATACAGGTCCTTCGAGGAGATAGAACTTCCCAACCTCACACCTGCAGGTCCAAATCCTTCGCATCTTCTCGATTACTACAGATTCGCCTCAGACCAGGTGGTAGAGTTCAACAGGCTCCAGGTGGAGATCATAAGAGAACTTTCTCCGGGAAGGTTCATCACGCACAACTTCATGGCTGGCTTTACAGACTTTGATCACTACAAACTCTCAAAAAAAACTGGATTTTGCCAGCTGGGACAACTATCCGCTCGGTCACACCCTCGTCTTTCTGAGAGCAAAGGGAGAAAGCAAAAACCCGTTCGACAGGGTGGGGCACCCCGACATAATCTCCTTCTCACACGATCTTTATCGTGGTGTGGGTAGGGGAAGGTTCTGGGTGATGGAACAGCAGGCAGGGCCTGTGAACTGGGCTCCCTACAATCTCTGGCCGGCAGAGGGTGCGGTGAGGCTCTGGACCTGGCAGGCTTTTGCACACGGAGCAGAAGTGGTTTCTTACTTCAGGTGGAGGCAGGCACCCTTTGCACAGGAGCAGATGCACTCTGGCCTTCTTGCTCCGGACTCATCTCCATCTCAGGGATATCAGGAGGTAAAGCAGGTCTTTGAAGAACTGAAAGGTGTTGATCTGAGCGAACCGGTAAAGAGTGAAGTTGCCCTCGTTTTCGATTACGAGACGGCGTGGGTGTTTTCCATCCAGCCACACGGCGAAGGTGTTAATTACCTTGATCTTGTCCTCAGGTTCTACAGTGCCCTCAGAGGGCTTGGCCTCAATGTGGATATCGTGTCGGCTGATTCTCCTCTAGATGGTTACAGAATGGTGGTTGTTCCAAGCCTTGCAATCGTGAGGGAAGAGGCCCTGGAGAACTTCAAAAAATACAGCGGTGTTCTTGTGATTGGTCCAAGAAGCGGTAGCAAAACAGAAACCTTCCAGATTCCAGAAGAGATGCCTCCCGGTCTTCTGAAGGAGATCATACCTGTGGAGGTAAAAAGGGTTGAAAGTCTTGGAACAGGAAACGTTGAAGTTCTTCTGTGGGATGGGAAAAAGTACCCTGTGACGATCTGGAGAGAGGATGTGGATCCCACCATCGCGGAAGTGGTGGCAAGATTTGAAGACGGTCCCGGAGCGATCTTTCGTAAAGAAAACGTGTACTATCTTGCCTTCTGGCCGGACAGAGAATTTCTTCTGGATTTCTTCGAAAAACTGATGAAGGAGATAGGGTACACGGTGAGAAGACTTCCAGAGGGTGTGCGCATTCAAAAGAGAGGAAAGTACACGTTTGCTTTCAACTTTTCACCTCATGAAACAGAAGTGGAGATACCGGATGATGCCCGGATCGTTCTGGGCGATCGAAAAGTAGAACCTTACAGTCTGGTTGTCTGGGAAGAAGTATGAGGAGGCGAGTGGATGGAGACGCTGGTAGAGGGTAAAAATCTGAAAGCCTACTATGTTCTGGAATTCTGGGGCAAAAAAAGAACGATAAGAGCCGTGGACAACGTGAGTTTGAAGATCTTTTCAGGCGAGATCTATGGTATTGCAGGTGAATCCGGTTGTGGAAAATCTACACTCTTGAAGACTCTTCTTGCGAACCTCGAGCCTCCTCTGAGATTGTTTGGCGGTGAACTGAATTATTGGCTCGACAGCAAACCTGTAAACGTTGTGTCACTGAAAGAAGAAGAAAGAAGACGCCTGAAATGGCGTTTCATCTCCTACATTCCTCAAGGCTCAATGCACGTTTTGAACCCAGTGAAGCGTATAAGGGACACGTTCATGGAAATCCTGAAAAGCCACGTGAGAAGGCAAAAAGAAACGTTTCTCGAAATGGCCATTGAACACTTAAAAGCCCTGGGCCTTCCTTCCAGGGTACTGGACATGTTTCCCCATCAGCTTTCTGGTGGAATGAGGCAGCGCGTTACCATAGCACTTGCCACTCTCTTGAAACCTCGTATCATTCTCGCTGACGAACCAACAACTGCCCTGGACGTGGTAGCACAGCGTGCGGTCATACAGCTTATAAAGAAAATTCAAAAAGAGCTGAAGAACACCATTGTTCTGGTGACGCACGATATGGGTATCCATGCTCAGGTCACAACAAGAATGGCAATCATGTACGCGGGAAAGATCGTGGAAGAGGGTCCAACGCTTGAGATCTTTAAAGAACCTCTCCATCCCTACACGAGATATCTCATACAATCACTTCCCAGAGTGGGGGACAAGCAGTTGAGAGAGGGAATCCCTGGTTCTCCTCCATCTCTTGTTTCACCTCCTTCAGGTTGCAGGTTTCATCCAAGATGCCCACACGCAACACAAAGGTGTGAGGAAGAAGAGCCGGTTTTTCTGGAAGTAAACCCAGGACACAGAGCAGCCTGTTTTCTGCTGGGAGGATGAGAAGATGGTCTACGAATGGGAAAACCCTCAGCTTGTGAGTGAGGGAACAGAAAAGCCTCATGCCTCTTTCATACCCTACCTCAATCCGTTCACAGGAGAGTGGGAGTATCCCGATGACTTCATCCTGCTCAATGGGAACTGGAAGTTCTTCTTTGCAAAAAATCCCTTCGAGGTTCCGGAGAACTTTTTCCTGGAAGGTTTCGATGACACAAACTGGGACGAAATAGAAGTTCCAAGCAACTGGGAGATGAAAGGCTACGGGAAACCCATCTACACGAACGTGGTCTATCCCTTTGAGCCAAATCCCCCGTTTGTTCCAAAGGACGATAATCCAACCGGGGTGTACAGAAGATGGGTGGAAGTTCCAGAGGAGTGGTTTGGAAAGGAGATTTTCCTTCACTTCGAAGGAGTTCGTTCCTTCTTCTATCTTTGGGTGAACGGGGAAAGAGTGGGATTCAGCAAAGATAGCTGCACACCCGCTGAGTTCAGGGTCACAGACGTTTTGAAACCGGGAAAGAACCTGATCTGTGTGGAGGTTCTGAAGTGGAGTGATGGGAGTTACCTGGAAGATCAGGACATGTGGTGGTTTGCAGGAATCTACAGGGATGTCTATCTCTACGCACTTTCGAAGTTCCATGTGAGAGACATATTCGTGAGAACAGACCTCGATGAGGATTACAGGGACGGGAAGATCTTTCTGGACGTGGAACTGAGAAACCTTGGAGAAGAGAAAGAAAAAGATCTCATTATCACACTCACAGATCCACAGGGAAAAGAAATGACTCTGGTGGAAGAGAGGGTAGGACCAAAGAGTGAAACGCTGTCTTTTGTCTTCGAAGTGAAAGACCCGAAGAAATGGTCAGCAGAGACTCCTCATCTTTACGTTTTGAAGGTGAAACTTGGAGAAGACGAGAAAAAAGTCAACTTCGGGTTCAAGAAGGTGGAGGTAAAGGATGGAAGGCTTCTTTTCAACGGGAAACCTCTCTACATAAAGGGAGTGAACAGACACGAGTTCGATCCGGACAGGGGCCATGCGGTGACCGTGGAGAGGATGATAGAGGACATAAAGCTCATGAAACAGCACAACATAAACACCGTTCGAACCTCACACTATCCGAACCAGACGAAATGGTACGACCTGTGTGACTACTATGGGCTCTACGTCATAGACGAAGCAAACATCGAATCACATGGTATCGGCTGGGATCTCGATGTGACACTTGCGAACAGACCGGAGTGGGAGAAGGCCCACCTTGACAGGATCAAAAGGATGGTGGAGCGTGACAAGAACCATCCCAGCATCATCTTCTGGTCGCTTGGAAACGAAGCAGGAGACGGAGTGAACTTTGAGAAGGCCGCCCTCTGGATAAAAGAGAGGGACAACACAAGACTCGTCCACTACGAGGGAACAACAAGAAGAGGAGAATCGTACTACGTGGATGTCTTCTCTCTCATGTACCCGAAGATAGATGTTCTTCTTGAGTACGCCTCAAGAAAGAGGGAAAAGCCCTTCATCATGTGTGAGTATGCCCACGCGATGGGAAACAGTGTGGGGAACCTGAAGGACTACTGGGATGTGATAGAAAAGTATCCGTATCTTCACGGAGGGTGCATCTGGGACTGGGTGGACCAGGGAATCAGGAAAAAGGATGAAAACGGAAAGGAATTCTGGGCGTACGGCGGAGATTTCGGCGATGAACCAAACGACAAGAATTTCTGCTGCAACGGAGTGGTCCTTCCCGACAGAACACCCGAGCCAGAGCTTTACGAGGTGAAGAAATTCTATCAGAACATCAAAGTGCGCCAGATCGCAAAAGACACCTACGAAGTGGAGAACGGGTATCTCTTCACAGATCTTGAGATGTTCGATGGAACCTGGAGGATCAGAAAAGACGGTGAAGTGGTGAGAGAAGAAAGGTTCAAACTCTCAGCCAGGCCAGGAGAAAAGAAAATTCTTAAGATACCACTTCCAGAGATGGAAGACTCCGAGCATTTCCTTGAGATCTGTTTTTCCCTTTCTGAAGATACCCTCTGGGCGAAGAAAGGACACGTTGTGGCGTGGGAACAGTTCCTCATAAAACCTCCTTCCTTTGAGAAGACTGTTGTTCGAGAAAGTGTGGATCTCTCAGAAGATGGAAGACATCTTTTTGTGAGGTCAAAGGACACAGAACTTGTGTTCTCTAAATTCACCGGCCTTCTGAAGCGCATCGTGTACAGGGGAAGAAATATCCTGACAGGATCGATCGTTCCAAATTTCTGGAGGGTTCCAACGGACAACGACGTCGGAAACAAAATGCCAGAGAGGCTATCCATCTGGAAGAGGGCATCAAAAGAAAGAAAACTCTTCAAGATGTTCTTCTGGAAGAAAGAAGAAAACAGCGTATCCGTTCAGAGTGTCTATCAGGTACCCGGAAACAGCTGGGTGTACCTCACCTACACTATCTTTGGAAACGGTGATATCCTCGTGGATCTTTCCCTGATTCCCGCAGAAGGTGTACCGGAGATTCCAAGGATCGGTCTTCAGTTTGCCGTTCCTGGAGATTTCAGGTTCGTTGAGTGGTACGGAAGGGGTCCGCACGAGACCTACTGGGACAGAAAAGAAAGCGGACTTTTTGCTCGATACAGAAGGACTGTTCAAGATATGATACACAGGTACGTCAGGCCACAGGAGACAGGAAACAGATCGGACGTGAGATGGTTCGCACTCTCCGATGGAAGGGTGAACCTTTTCGTGTCGGGCATGCCGGCGGTGGACTTCAGTGTCTGGCCGTTCTCCATGGAAGACCTGGAGAAGGCAGAGCACGTGAACGAACTTCCAGAAAGGGACTTTGTCACCGTGAACGTGGACTACAGACAGATGGGACTTGGAGGAGACGACAGCTGGGGCGCACTGCCTCATCTGGAGTACAGGCTTCTACCAGAGCCGTATAGCTTTTCTTTCAGAATGAGGGTGAGTGAGGAGATCCCATCCTGGAGGACCCTTCCGGCGATCTCTGAAACACTCCACGCTGAGGTGTCCTCGGACGACATGATACGCGAAGGAGACACCCTGAAAGTGAAACTTTCTCTTCTGAACGATTCTCCACTGAGCAGAAAAGAGCAGATCATACTCTTTGTGGACGGAAAAGAACATTCGGCAAAGAAGGTGGTTATACCACCCTTCAAAGAAGAAACGCTGGTCTTCGAAGTGAACGGACTGAAGAGGGGAGAGCACCTCGTATCCACCAGTCTGAACACGGGAAAAACCATCTATGTGAGGTGATCTGTGTGGAGATCTTCAAAAGACCGTTCAGAGAAGGAAAATTCACTCTGGAGGGAAAAGACTACACCGTTGAGTTCAGTGTGGAAAAGATCCACCTTGGCTGGAAGGTCTCAGGAAGGGTTAAGGGAAACCCTGGAAGGCTCGAGATCTTTCGGGAGAGTGCTCCAGAGAAACTTCTTGTGAACAACTGGCAGTCCTGGGGACCATGCAGGGTGGTGGATCTTTCATCCTTCACACCACCCGAGATAGACCCAAACTGGCAGTACACGGCCTCTGTGGTACCGGATGTGATAAAAAGCCACCTTCAGAGCGACTATTTCGTGGCAGAGGAGGGAAGAGTGTACGGCTTTTTGAGTTCGAAGATCGCACATCCTTTCTTTGCGGTGGAAAACGGAGAACTTGTTGCGTATCTTGAGTACTTCGATGTGAAGTTCGATGACTTCGTTCCGATAGAACCTTTCGTCGTTCTTGAAGATCCGAACACCTCTCTCCTTCTGGAAAAGTACGCTGAACTCGTTGGAAAGGAAAACGGTGCAAGGATACCAGAACACACACCGGTTGGATGGTGCAGCTGGTACCACTATTTCCTTGATCTCACCTGGGAGGAGACTTTGAAGAATCTGGAACTTGCAAGGGAGTTTCCCTTCGAGGTCTTTCAGATAGACGATGCGTACGAAAAGGACATCGGAGACTGGCTCGTCACGAAGAAAGACTTCCCATCTGTGGACGAGATGGCAAAAGCGATACAGGAAAAAGGCTTTGTTCCTGGTATATGGACCGCACCGTTCAGCGTTTCGGAGACGTCGGACGTGTTCAACACCAACCCGGACTGGGTTGTGAAGGAAAACGGAAGACCCAAAATGGCTTACAGAAACTGGAACAGAAAGATTTACGCTCTTGATCTTTCAAACGAAAAGGTACTGGGATGGCTCTTCGATCTTTTCAGCTCTCTCAGGAAGATGGGCTACAGATACTTCAAGATCGACTTTCTCTTTGCAGGAGCGATTCCGGGTGAGAGGAAAGAAAACATCACACCCGTTCAGGCGTTCAGAAGGGGGCTGGAGGTGATCAGAAAGGCGGTTGGAGACGACTCTTTCATACTCGGATGTGGCTCTCCTCTTCTTCCTGCTGTTGGGTACGTTGACGGCATGAGGATAGGGCCAGACACCACACCCTTCTGGGGAGATCACATAGAAGACAACGGAGCACCCGCTGCAAGATGGGCTCTGAGAAATGCCATCACACGCTACTTCATGCACGACAGACTCTGGCTGAACGATCCGGACTGTCTCATCCTGAGAGAGGAAAAAACAGAACTGACCCCACAAGAGAGAGAACTCTACTCGTACACCTGTGGAGTCCTCGACAACATGATCATAGAAAGTGACGACCTGTCACTTGTGAAAGAGCACGGAAGGAAGGTTCTGAGAGAGACACTCGATCTTCTCGGGGGAAAGCCCCGTGTTCTGAACATCATGACAGAGGATCTGAAGTACGAGATCGTCTCGTCTGGCACGATCTCTGGAAACACCAGGCTCGTTGTCGATCTCAAAAACAGAGAGTACCATCTGGAAAAAGAGGGAAAGTCCTCTCTGAGAAAGAAGGTTGTCAAAAGAGAAGACGGAAGAAACTTCTACTTCTACGAAGAGGGTGAGAGAGAATGATGGAACTCAGGTACAACCCGCTCACAGACGAATGGGTGATCATCTCCGCTGCAACACAGAAAAGACCGGTTCAGCCTTCGAAAACGGAGTGTCCCATATGTGTGGGAGGACTGGAACTTCCCGAAGAGTACGATCTGGTCACCTTCGAAAACAGATATCCTTCTCTCAAAAAGGACCCTCCCCCTGTGGACTGGAAGGAGAAGGGACCTTTCAGAAAAGAAGAGTCTCGCGGTGTATGCGAGGTGGTGGTCTACACCTCCGACCACAACACCGCACTCCCCGGTATGCCTCTGAAACAGATAGAAAAACTCGTTGAGATGTGGGTGGACCGAACCAGGGACCTTTCTCGGCACGATTTTGTGAAGTACGTCTTCATCTTCGAAAACCGTGGAAAAGAAGTTGGTGCCTCTCTTCCCCATCCACACGGTCAGATCTACGCCTTTCCTTTCCTTCCAAAAAGAATAGAGGTGAAGATAGATGCGATGAGAAAGTGGTACGAGGAAAAAAGAAGATGTCCCATCTGCGAGATCCTCGAGAACGAAGAAGAGGAAAGGAAGGTGTACGAAACAGAAAACTTCGTAGCGGTTGTTCCCTTCTACGCGCGCTTTCCGTACGAGGTGCACATATATCCAAAAAGGCACGTGAGCACGCTCCTTGAGTTTTCTAAGGAAGAGAAGAAAGAATTCGCAAAAGTATTGAAAGTGGTGACCGCCAAGTACGACAAACTCTTCGATCAGGAGTTTCCGTACATGATGATGTTCTTTCAGGCACCATTCAACGGCGAGGACGTTTCTCACTTTTTCCACTTCCATGTGGAGTTCAATCCACCAAAAAGAGACAGGGACAAGTTAAAGTGGATGGCAAGCGTTGAGACGGGTACATGGGCTTTCATAAATCCCGTTGTTCCGGAGGAGGCAGCAAGACAGCTCAGGGAGACGGAGGTGGAGATATGAGGGTGAAGGCACCGGGAAGAATAAACATCATCGGAGAACACACCGACTACAACGACGGGTACGTCCTTCCTTTCGCCGTGAACAGGTTCGTCTTTCTCACGATAGAAGATTCAGGAAAGTTCGTCTTCCACTCGGAGAACATGAACGAGACGGTGGAAATGGAAAAAATAGAAAAACTGAACAGGTGGACGGACTACATCTCCGGTGTTATCAAAGCCTTCGAGAAAAGAGGCTACAAGGTTTCCCCTGTGAAGATCTCGGTTTCGTCAAACCTTCCCATGGGTGCGGGGCTTTCAAGTTCTGCAGCACTTGAGATGGCAACCGCCTATGCGATCTCGGAGCACTTCGGTTTCCATCTGCCTAAACTGGAACTTGTGAAGATCGCACGTGAAGCGGAAGTGGAGTTCGTCGGTGTCAGGTGTGGCATCATGGACCAGTTCACCTCCGCTTTCGGAAAAAAAGACCACGCGATCTTTCTGGACACGATGACCCTCGAGTACGAGTATGTTCCCCTGAAACTGGAAGGCTACGAGATAAACCTCGTCGATTCCAACGTAAAGCACGAACTTTCCTCCTCCGAGTACAACAAAAGAAGGCAGGAGTGTGAAGAGGTTCTGAGAGTTCTTGGAAAAAGAAGCTTTCGTGAAGTGACAAAGGAAGACCTGAAGAAACTTCCGGACGTTTTGAAAAAGCGTGCCCAGCACGTTCTGGAGGAAAACGAAAGAGTGCTGAAAAGCGTTCAGGCGTTGAAAGAGGGAGATTTCGAAACGCTTGGAAGGCTTCTTTTCTCTTCCCATGAAAGCCTGAGAGATCTTTACGAGGTGTCCTGCGAAGAGACGGATTTCATCGTGGATTTTCTGAAGGGAAGAGAGGGCATTCTGGGTGCGAGAATGGTCGGTGGTGGATTCGGTGGAGGTGTGATCGTTTTATCGAAAAAGGGTGCTTTTGAGAAGATCAAAGAAAAACTGAAAAACGCTTACAGGGATCGTTTCAAAATAGAACTCACCTTCCACGAGATAGAGAGTGCAGACGGTGTTCAAAAGATCTGAAGGGAGCGCGAGCTCCCTTTTTTGTTAAAATGAAGTTGGTATTTCCAGATTCGGGGGGATCTGCGATCTTTGTTTATCGAACAAAGTGCAAAGAAGACACCATTTTCTATAAGGTGGGGATGAATTTGCAATTTAATATGTGCCAAAATGTTAATATATCATAGAGAAATGAAGAAGATTGTCTTTTGACAGTAGGCGGATCACCTTTGGAAGTGTTAAAAGAATACATCAAATCTCAAGGACGTGACAAAAATGCTTCGAACCTACAAGTTCAGAATCTACCCTACGAGAGAACAAGAAGAAAAACTGGCCAAACATTTCGGTCACACCAGATTCGTGTACAACTTCTTTCTGAACTACGCCAACATCATCTACAGAGTAATGGAACGTCCTACATACTACAACGAATGGGCATCTGTTTTGGTAAAACTCAAAAAGACAAACAAATATTCATGGCTCAACGAAGTGAACTCTCAAGCGCTCCAGCAGTCGCTGAAAGATTTAGAACGTGCATTCAAGAATTTCTTCAAAAAGCAAGCCAGCTATCCAAAGTTCAAGAAAAAGAAATTCTCCCGCCAAATCTTTCGTATTCCACAGCACATTCAGCTGTATATCAAAGAAGACAATCCAAAATACGGCTGTATATTCGTTCCCAAGTTCAAAGAAGGGATAAAAGTGCGGCTTCACAGAAAGCTTCCGAAAGACGGAAAGATAAAACAAGCAACGTTCATCAAAACACCAACGAACAAATATTACGCTGCGATAGTCTTTGAAGTCCAAGATGCTGAAGTACAAAATACTTCCACCGACATTCTAGGTATAGACCTTGGAATCAAAGACACAATCACATTGAGCGATGGCAAGAAATATAAAATGCCAGACCTTTCAAAATACGAGAGACAGATCAAAAGACTTCACAGACGATTATCCAGGAAACAGAGAGGTTCAAAGAACTGGGAGAAAGCACGTTTGCGTCTTGCAAAGCTGTACGAGAAAATAGTCAACATAAAAAACGACTGGCTTCACAAGATCACACATGATCTTGTCAGCGAAAGCCAAGCTGGAAAGATCGTGGTGGAAGACCTCAACATCAAAGGTATGGTTCAAAACCACAGACTTGCCAGGCACATCCACATGCAGTCGTGGAGGAGATTCTTAGAACTTCTCGAGTACAAGGCAAAGCGCTGTGGGATCGAAGTGATAAAAGCGAACAGATACTATCCCTCAAGTCAGATGTGCAGTGAATGCGGGTACATAAACAAAGAAGTCAAAGACCTGAGCGTTAGAGAATGGACGTGTCCTGTATGTGGAGCGCATCACGATAGAGACGTGAACGCTGCGAAGAATTTGGTCAGGTACGGCTTGATGCTTTCAATAGGGCGGGAACCGTCCGAGTTCATGCCTGTGGACAGTGCTCTGGCGGCGGAACCCGAAAGGGGTCTACGAGCTATCACGGGTTGAAGCGGGAAACCACATCTTCTGTAAGGTGGGGTAGTTCACGTGGATCTGGACAATTTCAAAAAGATCAACGATACCTACGGACACGAAAGCGGTGATGAGATTTTGAAGGCCCTCGTTCAAACAATAAAAAAGAATGTGAGACAGTCCGATATCGTGGTGAGAATGGGAGGAGATGAATTTCTTGTGATATTGAGAGGATGCAAACCAGAGAAAGCGGAGGAAATCTTCCAGAAGATACTGCTTGAATTCAAAAACAGCCATCCTCTCCAGCCAGAGTTTTCCTACGGTGTGGTTCCCTTCAAAGAAAGCCTCGAAAGGACACTTAGGGAAGTCGATGAATCGATGTACAGAATGAAGGATGTTAAGAAGGGGACGTTAAAATAAAAAAATGGCTCCGGCGGCAGGACTCGAACCTGCAACCACCTGGTTAACAGCCAGGCGCTCTACCGGTTGAGCTACGCCGGAACCTCCACGGATAATTGTACTACATACCTTCCTGAATTTCAAGTGGACTTGATGGTAAAATGAATGAAAAAATTGAAAAAAGGTTGATATCAAGCACCGATGACTATTTTTCTTACCGGTTTTGGAAGGATCCGTGCCAGTTTCAGTAGAATTTCCATGATCATCAAGGAAAACACCACCATGATGATCACCCAGCACCATTCGGGAAGATCAACAAAAGTGTCGAGAAACACGTAGAACATCCACTGAAACGGCATGTGAATCATGAAGAGAAGGAAAGAATACCTTCCCATCCTTTTCAAAAAGGACAGATTAACTTTTTCAGCCAGCCAGGTGAACACCTCTATACTGTAGATTCCCAGAAGTACTCCTGTGAGAGAAAACTGATCGACTCCCAAAAGTGTGTGGAATTTTCCGTACGCGTTCCAGTACTCCAGAGATCCGATCGCAAAGAGAAAGACGTATAGGAACAAAGATAGCTTTCGTGGTTCTCTCTTCTTTCTCTCGACAGCATCTTTGTATCCCATCAGAAATGGAAAAAGCCAGTGAACAGGATTGAGATAAGTGATCAACGCACCTTCTATGGGAGGAAGGAGTCTGTCCTTCGTGAGGAACCAAAAACTCACAAAAGAGGAGTTAACAACAGCTCCGGCGAAGGAAAACGGCAGAATCTTCCGGGGATCTTTTATGAAAATCGATATCAACAGCAGAATCATTACAACCAGTACGAAATAGTACTGCCACGATCCTGTGAAAGAAAAGATGGTGATCAGATATTTTTTGAGTATTGAATCATCAACGCTGAAAACCCTCTTCGTCACCCAGACGTTCGTATATTCTCCATCCAACAACACATAAGCAATGAAAGAAAGGGAAGCCCAGAAGAGATAGAAATGAAAGAAAGAAGAAGCCTTCTGGAGAATCTTCAAAGGGTTCTTTTTCACTCTTCCCTGTGAATATCCGAACAGATACACGAAGACGAAAACGGAAGGACTCACGAATCTGAGCAGTGGAACGAGAAAAGTGAGGTCTCTGTACACCCCCACGATAGCGTGACCCATTAAAACGAACAGAATCAAAAGTCCCCTCAACGATTCCAACGGTCCCACCTCTGCTAAAATAATATCGAAAGGAGTGAAGAACTTGAAGAACAAACACTTTGCCCTGCTGTATCTTGTTCTGTTTTTAGTACTCGCAAAACTTTCCCCTTTCATTATAACCGCTCTGATAATGGGGCTGTATCTTTCGATAATTATCGATTACGTTGCGCGATTTTTGGGAATACTCGTAAAAAAACCGCGCGTTCTTCCCCGCGTGATATCAAACGTTCTTGTCTTCCTCACGACAGCCTATTCGGCTGTTAATTTCTTTCCGGTGATCGTAAGAGAAGCGCAGAAGGTCTTCACTGAGATAGACAGAATAAGATCGGGTTTGGAGAACATCGACATACCCGGATGGTTGTCTTCTATATTGAACAGCATCAGCGCATCCTTCTCAGAAGGGGCACTCTCGCTTGTGAACAAAATCATAGGCTACGTTCCTTCTTTCATAACGGCTGCCATACTCATAGTGATCACGGCCTTTATCGTGTCCTCGTTGAAGAGACTCATAAAAGAAAATGTACACTACCTGTTTCCCACAAATCCCAGTGACGGTAAAGAGTTCCTGAAAACTACTTACACCGAGTTCGAAAGGTTTGTGGGTGGTCAGGTGCTCGTTGCGATATTCGTCGGTCTGTTTGTTGGCTTTGGTGCTTTCATTTTCAAAATACCGAGTGCGTTCTTTTTAGGAATGCTTGCTTTCGTAACGGATTTCGTTCCGTATCTTGGGGTGGTGATATCTGCTATTCCTCTTCTGATGCTTGCCTTCTCTGTTCATGGTCTGAGCGGTCTTCTCATAGGAACGATCATCCTCGTCGCGGCGAATCAACTGGAAATGTGGGTGCTCGCTCCAAAGATACAGAGCAACACCTTGAACGTTCACTGGTTCATCATTCTGATCACTATACTCATCCTCGGCGATCTTTTCAGTTTCGGTGGCGTTCTAATTGCGCTTCCGTTTCTGATATTCCTGAAAAACTTCTGGAAGCAGTACGTAATGGGAGGCTGAAACGATGCCCACTTACACGTTCAGGTGTAAAAAGTGTGGGGAAGAATACACGGTATTCACCTCTTACAGCAAAATAGACGAGGTGAGATGTCCTAAGTGTGACTCAAAAGAGAAGGAAAGAGTGTACAGGAAGATTTCCTTCTCCGTGCAGGGTGGTTCTTCTTCCTCCTCGTGCGGTGGAAGCTGTGGAGGATGTTCAGGATGTAGCTAAGTCTCTTCTTCCTCACCCTCCACTACTTTTCTGATCCTTCTTTCCAGTTCTTCTTCGTAGTCTATCTGAATCTTCTCGTACACATCGTTCATGAGCGGTGAGGAGATTAAGAAGTCCGCTGTGGATCTTGTGATGGCGACGGGAATGTTGTACACTGTGGCTATCCTGATGAGTGCTTTCACATCCACATCGTGAGCTTGGGGTTCCAGAGGATCCCAGAAGAATATGAGCACGTCTATCTTTCCTTCAGCGATCATCGCACCGATCTGCTGATCTCCACCGAGGGGTCCGCTTTTCAGTCGGTGTACTTTGAGACCGAGTTTTTCCTGAAGGAGAGCACCGGTCGTACCTGTAGCGTAAAGCTCGTGTTTGGAGAGCGTTCCAAGATTGAAGCTCACCCACTCAAGAAGATCTCTCTTTCTCCTATCGTGTGCAATGAGAGCGATCCTCTTCTTTTTATCCATAAAGATCTTGTACCTTCTTGGTCTGTCAGACATTCTCTCTCCCCCTCTTCTTGCTGAATTTATTCATGTACATCCTTTCGTCTGCGACCTTCAGGAGTTCTTCCACACTTTCTCCGTCTTCGGGGAACACGCTGATACCATAACTGAAATTCACTGAAAACAATTCTCCATCCACTGGAACAGATTCTCTGAAGTGCTCTTCTATTCTCTTCATGAGAATTTCCGCTCCTGTTCGATCCGTTTCAGGGAGTATGATACCGAATTCGTCACCCCCGAGTCTACCAACTACATCCGATTTTCTCAGAAGTGAGGTGAGTCTGTTTACAAACTCTTTCAGAACTCGATCTCCAACCAGGTGGCCCTTTGAATCGTTTATACGCTTGAAATCATCAAGATCGATGAAGACGAAGGAGAGTTTTCTGCTGTACCTCTTTGAAAGGTTGATGAGGTAAGCGAGTCTACTTTCGAACGCTTCTCGGTTGTACACACCAGTTAGGGAATCGCGTTCAGCGAGCCAGAGGATCCTCTCCTCCCCCTTCAATTTCCAGTAGATGAGTTCTAGGTGATTTTTCAAAAGTCTGGCCATCTCAAAAAGTCTCTCATCGGTTTTTCCACAGCCGATGAGGAGTACTGCAAAAGTATCTGTTTCGTACTCAAGAGGAATTCTCAACATTCTATTCTCACAATCTATGTCTTCCGGTATCCTGGACAAAATCTCTTCGAAAGAACCGTTGAGAGAGGCTGTCAGAACGAAATCCCCGTTCTTTTTTTCGTACAGAGCCACACTCTTTGAACCGAACACTTCACCGAGTGATAAAAGATACTGTTTGAACACGAAATCGTTCCATCCGGGCGATAGAAGGCTTTTTGAAAGATCCAGAAGAAGCTGATAGAATTTTTTGTCTTCTTCCAGAGAGGTGAGATTTTCCTTTAACTCAGTGATGTCAAGGCCTGTTACCATCACTCTGTTCTCCTCAAGGGGTATGAACACCCATCTTATGATTCTTCCATCTATGGTACCTTCGTGCACCATTTTTTCTTTGAAGGATCTTTCAAAAGTTTCGTGTGGAAAACTTTCGTGGAACATGTCGAACCAGTTTTTGTTCAGAAGCTGTTCTCTGTTCACTCCAAGAAGTTTGCAACCTGCTTCGTTCACGTCTTCAACCGTTCCATCTTCTCTCAGAATCACACTCAAAACGGGAATGTTGTTGAAATAAGTGAGGAATCTTTTTCTTTCTCTTCTGATCTGATCCTCTATTTTCCTTATATCATCGATGGGGCGTGCGATTTCCTGAATCATAGCGATCTTCTTTCCTTCATATACCGGAGCCAATTTACACTCGCACAGAACGGTTCTTCCATCCTTTGAGAGAAGTTCCCTTTCCAGAGTCTTTATACCATTCTGTGAAAAATTCAAGATTTGAAACAATACCCTTTCTTCACCTGGCTTAGAAATCTCCTCTATGGTTTTTCCGAGAAGCTCGATGCGAGTGTATCCCAGGAATTTCTCAGCGGCTGGATTCACATCAACGATCTTTCCAGATGGGTCGTAGTATATCACCATGTCGTTGTTTTCCTCGAAGAGTCCTCTGAACATCAGGGTGAATCTTTTCAGTTTTAAAAATACTCTGAAGATTCCAATTAGAAGCAGAAGAGAACCGGCCACGTAAAAGATCAATTTGACTGTATAGAAAAAAGAAGGAAAAGCGAAGAAAAATTCCAGAAGATTCATCAGCGCGCCGAGAAACAAAGAAACGCTTCCAAAAAGAACCACGTACGATCCTGTCAGGGAAAACAAAGTGTTCAGCAAAAAAGATCCGAGAAGAAAAAGAACTCTGGGAAGGGCAATTTCCCAGCGAGTCGCTAAGTGAATTTCAAGAGGGGTGCCGATCAGGAAAGAATAAATGATTAAAAGTACGGTGCCCACGAGGAGCACCGGCCAGATGAGTTTTTTCATTTGACCTCCGCTAACTCCCTGTGAACTTTCTTCAGAAGGTTCGGTATGTCGAGCTTTTGCGGACACTTACTGAGACATTCGCCGCATTCAACACAGAAGGAAGCGGCGGATTTTTGACTTTCAAACCATTTGTACGTTCTTCTTCCACCTTCCCAATCTTCGAACATGATGGTTTCGTTGTACAGACGGAAGTTTCCGGGGATATCCACACCGTTCGGACACGGCATGCAGTATCCACACTGGGTGCAGTTTATCACAGCAAAAGACTCAAGGGTTTTTCTTACCTCTTCTATCATCTTCATGTCTTCGTCTGTGAGATTGCCGGGAGTGATATTGCTCATGATCTTTACGTTCTGTTCCACCTGTTCGAGGGTGCTCATTCCACTCAATATGGTGGAAACCTCCGGGTGATGTCCAATCCATCTGAAGCTCAGTTCTACCGGAGACCAGTCCTTGTTGTATTTCCTAAGAATTTCCATGACCTTCTCTGGAAGTCTTGCGAGCTTTCCACCTTTGAGTGGTTCCATGATCACAACGGCAAGTCCCTTTGATCCAGCGTATTTCAACCCTCTCAGTCCTGCCTGGTAGTTCACGTCCATGTAGTTGAGCTGTATCTGGCAGAAGTCCCAGTCGTACCCATCGACGATCTCTTTAAAAACTGGATAGCTGTCGTGGAACGAAAAGCCCGCAAATCTTATCTTCCCTTTTGCTTTCGCTTTCTCGAAGAAATCGAAGAATCTCAGATTCTTGATCTTCTCCCATCTTTCTTTGTTCAGTGCGTGCATGAGGTACATATCAACGTGATCCGTCTGGAGTTTCTCCAGCTGTTCGTCGAGAATTCTCTCAAAATCTTCGTGTTTTTCCACCTGCCAGACGGGAGATTTGGTTGCGAGGAAAACTTTTTCACGGTATCCGTCTTTCAGAGCTTTTCCCACGACTTTTTCACTGTTTCCTCCGTGGTAAGGATAGGCCGTATCGACATAGTTCACACCGTGATCGATGGCGTAACGGATCATTTCGATGGCTTTCTCTTCGTCGATGTTTGAATGATCCTCTCCAATGACGGGGAGTCGCATGGCTCCAAAACCGAGGAGCGACGTCTTCACTCCGGTTTTTCCGAAATCTCTGTACTGCATATTTTCACCTCCTTACAGTTATCAATTTTATCACTCCACAATGATAAAATCTAACGTGTGGGAGGGGATCGGTTTGAGATTGAAAAAACTCTACTTAAAAGGTTTTAAATCCTTTGGAAGACCTTCCCTGATAGGTTTCTCCGATCGCGTGACCGCTATCGTTGGCCCCAACGGTAGCGGGAAATCCAACATCATAGATGCCATAAAATGGGTGTTCGGTGAACAATCGAAGAAAGAGCTCCGTGCGAGTGAAAAGTTCGATATGATCTTCGCTGGATCGGAGAACCTTCCACCGGCTGGTTCTGCCTATGTGGAGCTTGTCTTTGAAGAAAACGGAGAGGAAATAACCGTGGCCCGTGAGTTAAAGAGAACGGGAGAGAACACTTACTACCTCAACGGAAGCTCGGTTAGATTGAAAGACATCAGGGATCGCTTCGCGGGTACCGGTCTTGGAGTGGACTTCTACTCCATCGTGGGACAGGGACAGATAGACAGAATCGTTAATGCCTCACCGGAAGAACTGAGATTACTGCTGGAAGAGGCGGCGGGTGTTTCCATATACAGAGAGAAGAAAAAGGAAACAGAACTGAACCTCGAAAGGACGAAGGCGAACCTCGACAGGGTGAAGGACGTTCTGTTTGAGCGCGAAAGGCAGATGAAATCTCTCTACCTCAAAGCCAAGCGCGCTGAAAGGTTCAAGGAGTACACGGCCCAGCTCGAGGAACTTCAAAAGATCTACTACGGAAACGTTTTTAAGAGAGAAAGAAAAAAACTGGAATTCTACCAGGAAGAAGAAAAGAAGACAAACGAGAAGATAAAGAACATCCAGAAAGAACTGGTGGAGCTGGAAACGAAGTGGAGCACCCTGAGAAGCGAGTTTGGGGAGATGGACCAGGAAATAGAACGCTACACGAAACTCCTTGAAGACTACAAGAAAAGACAGAACGACCTTGTGGAGATGAAAGGATTCTACTCTTCAAAGCTCGCAGACAGTGAAAACAGGTACGTGGAATTGTCCACCAGGCTCGATGAACTGGAGAAGCGAAGAGAAGAGTACAAAAAACGTCTTGAAGAGATGGAGTACATATTCAAAGGAGTGATGGGAGACTACGAGAGGAAAGCGAAAGAGCTCGAAGAGTTCGAAAAAGAAAAAGAGAATCTCCTTTCGAGATTCAGCGAGAAAGAGAAAGAGTTTTTGAGAGTCAGAGACGAGATCTCCAAGTTAGAAAAACAGATACTCAAACTTGAGAACGAACTTTTGAGGATAGGAGAAACTCTCGAAGACCTTGAAAAGAGAAGGAAAATAACGGAAAATCAGATACTAACGAGGAGAAGAGAGCTCGAAGATAAAAAGAGCGAGTTCAAAGAGATATCCAAGCGTGTAGAAGAACTCGATGAAGAGGAGAGAAAATTGACTGAAGAATTGAACGCTGTTCGTGAAAGACTGGAGGAGATCGAGGGAGAGATCAGAAGGGTCAATCTGGAAATAGACGCGAAAGAGAAGAGATTGAGAGAGATACAGTTCGAAAAAGAAATGATCGAGCGCGATATGCGAGAGTACCGTGGATTCTCAAAAGCAGTGAAGGTAGTCTTCGAGGAAAAGGAGCGCTTTCCCGGACTTGTGGACGTGGTTTCGAATCTGATAGAGGTGGATGAAAAGTACTCCCTCGCTGTGAGCGTGCTTCTCGGTGGGACGGCTCAGAACATCGTGGTGAGAAATGTGGATACGGCGAAAGCGATCGTGGAGTTTTTGAAACAGAACGAAGCGGGAAGGGTGACCATTCTTCCACTCGATTTGATAGACGGTTCATTCAACAGGATATCCGGTCTGGAAAACGAAAGAGGATTTGTGGGGTACGCTGTTGATCTGGTGAAACTTCCTTCGGAATTGGAAGTTCTGGGAGGATTTCTCTTTGGGAATTCCGTGGTGGTGGAAACACTAGACGACGCTATCAGAATGAAGAAAAAATACCGATTGAACACCAGGATCGCTACTCTCGATGGTGAACTCATAAGCGGAAGAGGAGCCATAACAGGAGGAAGAGAAGAAAGATCGAGCAACGTGTTTGAAAGACGCATAAAGCTGAAGCATCTGGAGCAGGAGATGGAAGAAACAGAGAAACAAATCGAAGAAAAGAGGGACGAACTGGCCAGCCTGAAGACAGAACAGGAAAACCTGAAAAATCAGGAAAAGCTCGTTCAGAGGGAACTGTTCGAACTCTCCAGGAAATCGTCTTCGACTAAAACCGTTCTGTCCGAGATCTTGAGATCTATCAATCAGCTTCAGGAAGAGGTGGAAAATCTGGAGAAGCTCCTGGTTGAGTACAGGGCAAAAGAAGAAGGACTGAACGCGAGAAGAGAAAAGATCTTCGAGGAGATCGACGAGCTGAAGCAGAACAGAGAAAACCTTCAAAAATCGCTGACCGAATACTCCGAAGAACTCGAGAAAGAAAAGAAGATTCTCGATGAACTCAACGAAAAGATCTTCACGCTCAGGGCAGAGGTTGGAAATCTTCTGGAAACAAAAGATCGATACGAAAAGGAAATGCGCGACACGGGAAAAATGATAGAACGCATTGCCCGAGAAACAGAAGACATAAAACTGCAGATGACGAGCCTCGAAGAAGAGATGGAAAACTACAGAAAGTTCATAAGAGAACACGAGAGAGAAATCGAGCATTTGAAGAAAGAAATGGACAGTGTGTTTGAAGCCATGAAACTTCACAGATCAGGTAAAGAAGAAAAGATGCGAGAGCTTCAGGAAGTAGAAAACAGGATGAACGAACTGAAAGAAGAGAAGGAAAGATTGAGAAATCACCTCCACCAGATAGATCTGGCTCTCCAGGAAACCAGGTTGAAGATAGCAAACCTCTTGGAAGAGTTCTCCGGAAACGAAGAGGACGTTGAAGAACTCGGCGAAGAACAACTCGAGGAGGTCTACAGACAGATAAAAGATCTGGAAAACAAGATAAAGTACCTAGGTCCTGTTGATCTCACGGCTATAGACGAGTACGAGAAACTCCGCGAAGAGTACGAGGAAATATTAAAACAGAAAGAGGATCTTGAGGAAGCAAAACGAAAACTTGAAGAGATCATAGAAAAAACGGATCGAGAAGCGGAGAGCTTGCTCTTTGACGTTTACCAGAAGGTGAATGAGAGTTTCAACAGGTTCATTTCTCTGCTCTTCTTCGGTGGCGAAGGAAGACTCAACATCGTTTCTGAAGCCAAGAGCATTCTCGATGCGGGTTTTGAAATATCCATAAGAAAGCCGGGAAGAAGAGATCAGAAGTTGAGTCTTCTTTCGGGTGGCGAGAAGGCGCTCGTGGGACTGGCTTTGCTTTTCGCTCTCATGGAGATAAAACCGAGTCCCTTCTACGTGCTCGACGAGGTTGATTCTCCCCTCGATGACTACAACGCAGAGAGGTTCAAGAGGCTCCTCAAAGAGAACTCGAAGCACACCCAGTTCATCGTGATCACGCACAATAAAATCGTGATGGAAGCGGCCGATCTTCTACATGGGGTGACCATGGTGAACGGTGTGTCGGCCATCGTTCCGGTAGAGGTGGAGAAAATACTGGAGGTGTAGCGATGAAGTTCTACGAAGAGAAGATAGACAGCAGAAGAGTCTTCGAGGGAAAGATGATAAATGTGAGGGTGGACCGCGTGAGGCTTCCAGACGGCAAGGAATCCACTCGTGAAGTGGTGGATCACCCCGGTGCCGTGGTGATCGTTCCCGTGCTCGGTGAGAAGATTCTGTTCGTTGAACAGTACAGGTATCCCATCGAGCAGGTCCTTCTGGAGCTTCCCGCGGGAAAACTGGATCCTGGGGAGTCACCGGAAGAATGTGCAAAAAGAGAGCTCGAGGAGGAAACGGGCTACAAGGCGAAGAAGCTTTCTTATCTTGGAAAGATCTTCACCACACCGGGTTTCACCACGGAAGTGATACACATATTCGCTGCCGAAGACCTGGAAAAGACCGCTCAGAACACAGACCCAGATGAATTCATCGATGTTAAAGAAGTGTCCATTGAAGAAGCACTTTCTCTGCTCAAGAACGCGGAGATAGAAGATTCCAAAACCATCTGTGCGCTAACACGATTTTTCTTTGCGAAGGGAGTGATTCGATGAAGGTGATCGTGAACGGAGAGGAGATAGTCGTTGAAGGGGTCCAAACCCTGGGAGAGCTTCTGAATCGGGTGAGAGAAAACAAAGAGAATCTCGTTGTGAAGAGAATAGTTATAGACCATGAAGAACAACCTCTGTCCAGCCTGGAAGACCTGAAACAGATGGAAATAAACGAGGAAATGGAGATCGAACTGGAACTCTCCCCGTTGAGGGATTTTCTCCTCGAAACGATTGAAGAGGTGCTCAGGTATATAAAACGGGTGAAACCTCTCCTCGGTAAGGTGGCGGACGCGGTTGTTGCTGGAACCACAGAGGGATACAGGAGTATAAACGATCTTGCCGAAGGGCTGAACGCGATGGAGAACGTCCGCATGAACACTGTGAGAATCACTGGAATCAACTCGAAGGAACTCGGGCTGAAAGTCGAAGAGGAGAATCTGGTTCGTATCCTCACGGACTTTGTGAACGCTCTTCAAAGCAAAGATCTGGTGAAAATAGCGGATCTCATAGATGGAGAGCTCAAAGACGTTTTTGAATATTACGAAGAGTTTTTCAAGAGGGTTGAAGAGTTGCTTCAGAAAGAACCGTCCTGAGAGGTGAAAAGATGAAGGAAAACACCTATCTTGAAAAGATGGTGATGACCGCAAGTCCTGCCAAACTCGTTCAGATGCTCTACGAGAAGGCGGTAGAGGTTCTGAAAGAGGCCGAGAATTTGCTGGCCGATAAAAAATTTGTTGAATTCAACGAGAAGGTGACGAGGGCGCAGGACATCATCACCGAGCTCAACCTCTCCCTCGACATGGAAAAGGGAGGAACGATCGCGCAGAATCTGAGAGCTCTCTACAACTACATGTTCCAGAGGCTCGTAGAGGGGAACGTGAAAAAGGATGTGGAGAAAATCAAGGAAGTTCGCGGGATGCTCGAAGAACTGCTCGAAGTCTGGAAAGAAGCTATGAAGAAAGCAGGGAACGTGACTCCTCCCGAAAAGAAGCAAGGGGGGTTGAATCTCATGGGGTGACCATAAAGAAAGCGAGCGAAGTTTCTGTGATAGATCTTGTGAACCTCGTGAATGAGATTTTCAAGGATTATGCGGTGCCTGTGAACTGGGATGTTTACAACTTCAACCTCGACGTGAGAGAAAATTCGATCTCTCTTGACGATTCTTTCGTGTTTTTTGAAAATGATGTTCCGGTGGGATTCATCCTACTGTGCATAAGGAAAGACAGGGGCAGAATAGACTCCATGGGTGTGATCAAACCGAAGAGAGGAACGGGACTTGCGGATATGATTTTGAAGCATGCACTGGAACATCTCATGTGGAAAGGTGTAAAAAGCGTTGTTCTTGAGGTTGTGGCGGATGATCAAAGGGCGGTTCGATTTTACGAGAAGAACGGTTTCAAAAAGAGAAGAGAGCTCTACAGTTATTTCTTCGACAGAAGAATAGATGGAACGGGTTCGGTGAAGTTCTTCGAAACGGACGAAAAGAGGATCCACATGTATGCCCTCAAGGCGAGAACGGATTTTAAAAGAAACCCGAACTGGCAGAGGGAGTGTACCACTCTTCTTCTCGCAGATGGACGGTATCGAATGGAAAGGGCAAGCTGGAGAGACGGAGAAGGTTATCTGGTCTGGGGTGAGACTCCCCAGAGTGGCTTCATAGTGGACGCTTTTGCCCTGCGTGGAAGCATGGACGAGTTCATAAGAGAGTGTGTGGATCACATCCAGAAAGAGAGCGGAAAAACGGCTGTGACGTGCACCGCGGTGCCTGAAGACGATCCCCTTTCTCGTTCACTCGAAGTGAACGGCTTTCAGAGAGTTCTCGTACAGTACGAAATGGAGTTGAAATTGAGTTGAAAAAGGGAGTTCTGTTCGATTTAGACGGAACGATTCTGGATTTTGAAAAGAGCGAAGATCAGGCTCTGAAAAGAACCTTCCTGAAGTACGGAATTCCTCTCACCGAGGATCAGGTGTTTTTGTACAGAGAAATAAACAGGAAATGGTGGAAGCTGCTTGCAGAAGGCAAGGTGTCGAAAGATGTCGTTGTTGTTGCCAGATTCGAAGAATTTCTGAAAACGCTGAACATCCCACTGGATCCAAAAGAGGTTGCAAAAGATTATCTGGAGTTTCTCTCTGAAGAAGCTCATTTCCTTCCAGGTGCAGAAGAATTCCTCGAAAGGCTGAAGAAGAAAGATCTTCGAATGGCTGCTGTGACGAACGGAGTCAGGTTCGTTCAGGAAAAAAGAAGCAGAAAACTGAAACTCGACAGATTCTTCGAGTTCGTCCTCACCTCCGAAGAAGCGGGAGTCGAAAAACCAGATCCACACATCTTCTGGATGGCACTCGAAAGAATGAACTTGAAAAAAGAAGAAGTCCTCTACGTTGGAGACGATCTCAACAGTGACCTCAAGGGTGCTAGAAACGCCGGGATAGATTTCGTGCTTTTCTCACCTGACGGTGACTCCTCTGGAGATTTCCCGGTTGCAAGGAATTTCGAAGAACTGGAGAAGATAGTAGAAGAGCTTCTGTGAGATTCGTGAAGTAAAAAACCCGCCGGGCGGCGGGGAAAGTCACACTTTCAGTATTTCTTTTATGTCCTTTTCCGGTTCCGAGATCGTCTTCAATCCGAATTCTGCGGTGAGCACTTTCAGAATGTCCTCGTTCACCCACGCGGGAAGAACAGGACCAACGTATATGTTTTTCAGGCCGAGTGCAAGAAGTGTCCACAGGATCGCAACTGCCTTCTGCTCCATCCAGGTGAGAACGAGTGTGAGAGGAAGCTCTGTGACTTCCACACCGAAAACTTTCGCGAGTGCCTGAGCGATCTCTATCGCGACGATCGTGTCGTTACACTGTCCCACATCGATGAGTCTCGGGATGCCCTCGATGTCCCCAAGATCAAGGTCGTTTATCCTGAACTTTCCGCACGCGAGCGTGATCACAACGGTTTCTTTCGGGAGTTTCTGAACGAACTCTCTGTAGTATTCGTTCCTCTTGAACGGCACATCGCATCCTCCTACGACGAGGAAGTGTTTTATCTTCCCGGCCTCCACGAGTTCTTTTATTTTGTCCGCGAGAGAAACCACAACAGACGTGGAAAATCCTGTCCTGAGTTTGTAGCTTCCCGGTTTTTCTTCAAGATCTGGCAGGCTCTTTGCCTTCTCTATCACCTCGGTGTAGTCGTATCCATCTATGTGCTTTACACCGGGGAGTCTAGCGATGCTCGTTGTGAACATCCTGTCTCTGTAAGATTCAGAGGGAATCAGGACACAGTTCGAAGTTCCCAGGATGGCAACGGAGTACTCTGCGAACAGCTTTCTCTGATCGTACCAGGCTTTCCCCAGGTTTCCAACGAGATTCTTGTACTTTCTCAGACCGGGGTATCCGTGCGCTGGGAGCATCTCGGAGTGGGTGTAAACGTAGACGTTCGTTCCTTCGACCTGTTTCAGAAGTTCTTCGAGGGCTTTCAGGTTGTGTCCCGTCACGATAATTCCCTTTCCCTTCTTCGTTCCGGTTTCCACTTCGACGGGGGTGGGTTCTCCGTAGGTTTCGATGTGTGCCTTTTTCAGAAGCTGCATCGCTTTCAGATTCATTCGGCCTGCTTCGAGTGCGTACTCCACGAAGGACTGTGCGTCGAAGTTCACGTTGGTGAGAGTGCTGTAGAGCGCCTCATCGAGGAAACCGGCGATCTCTGGATCGTCGTAACCGAGTTCTCTCGCGTGGTAGTAGTAGGCGGAAATTCCTTTTATTGCGAAGACGAGGTTGTCCTGTAGTCTTGCAACTGTCGGGCTCTTCCCACAAACACCGTACTCTGTACAACCGGTACCATTCGCGGTCTGTGAACACTGGTAACAGAACATCTGCATGTTTTTCCCTCCTTTTTCTGGGCTTTCCACTATGAAGTATAATTAGGTTGGAATAATCCTGTCTGTAACAATTGTTACGGGGTGAGAGAGTGGATCTGAAAAAACTGCTTCCTTGTGGGCGGGTTATAGTGTTCAGGAAAGGTGAAATCGTGAAACACCAGGATGATCCGATAGAAGATGTGCTCATTCTCCTGGAAGGAACTCTGAAAACGGAACACGTCTCTGAAAACGGAAAAACACTCGAGGTTGACGAGATAAAACCCGTTCAGATCATTGCATCCGGCTTCATCTTCTCCAGTGAACCCAGATTCCCGGTGAACGTGGTGGCAGGAGAGAACTCAAAGATTCTCTCGATATCGAAAGAGGTTTTTCTCGATCTTCTGATGAAAGACAGAGAGCTTCTTCTTTTCTTTTTGAAAGACGTATCGGAACACTTCAGGGTAGTCTCTGAGAAGCTCTTTTTCCTCACCACAAAGACGCTCAGAGAAAAGTTGATGAACTTCCTGGTGCGTCACATGAACGAAAAGAGAGAATTGACACTCCCTGTCACCCTGGAAGAGCTCTCCAGGCTCTTTGGCTGTGCCAGGCCGGCACTTTCGAGGGTCTTTCAGGAACTGGAGAGGGAAGGCTACATAGAGAAGCATGGAAGGAGGATAAAGGTTCTCAAAAATCCTTTCGAACATGATAGAATCTGAACAGAAAGAGGGTGATAGGGATCAGGGGGATTGTTCTTCTCTTTCTGATTTTATCGATTTCGATCTTTTCTCAGCCCCTTCGGATAGCCCTCGATGAAGACTACGCACCATTTTCCTTTTACGATGAAAGCGGAAATCTTGTCGGGATCTCCGTCGATTTCTGGAAGCTTTTTTCAGAGAAAACTGGTGTGGAAGTCGAGCTTGTACCCGTGAAGTGGTACAGGACGCAGGAATTGCTGACTGAAGGAAAGATAGACGCGATCGATCAGATCTTTAAAACACCCGAGAGAGAAGAAGCCCTCTCCTTTTCCAGACCCATATTCGAAATGAGATCCTGTGTGTTCTTCAGGAAAGACCTTCCCATAAGAGATTTTTCGGACCTGTCTTCTTACGTTGTCGGCGCTCTCAGAGGAGAAGGTGCTGTGAAAACTCTTCGTGAGAAAAATCCGGATGTGGAATTCGAGTTCTTCGACGATTATTCCTCCATCGCGAAGGCGTTGAAAGAGAAGAAAATATCGGTTTTCCTTGGTGATGATATAGTGGCAAGGTACTACCTCTCGAAGGAGGACCTCCTTCCAGAGTTCAGAACTCTTCATCTTGAGACGAATTATCTCCACGTTGCCGTTTTGAAGGGTAATGAAAGCGTTCTATCGCTCATAAATTCTGGACTGAACCGTATTTCTGAGGGAGAAAAGAATGATATCATCAGAAACTACATACCGCTTGTCCTCGTGACACCTCTGTGGTTCTTGAGGGTGGTCTTTTATGGAACTGCAGCTTTCGTGATATCTTTTGGCATTGCCCTGACGTTCATCTATTTGTTGAGAAGAAAAGTTGAGAAAAGAACCCTTCAGCTGAAAGAAGCAAACGAAGAATTGAAAGCCCAGAACGAAGAGATAGAAGCCCTCTATCAGGAGGTCTCCGCGAACCAGGAAGAACTCGAGAAGCTCTACGGTGAGATCAGAGAGCTCAACGAGTGGTTCAGAGAATCGGTGAGGAAAATAGCCAAACTGGTTTTCATTGAAGATAAGTCCAGATTCTTTTTCGAAGTGGGACAAATTGTGAAATACCTTCTGAACGTGAAAAACTTGAAAGTGATCCTCGATGATCGTGCACCTGAAAAAGTCGAAGGAACGGTATTTGAAATATCCCATTCAAATGAAAAACACGGTTACATTGTGCTGGAAGGCGATCTCAGCGAAGATGAAAAAGGAGTTCTCGAGTCGCTTCTAACCATTGTCTCTGCCATATACACGTACAGAAAGTTGATAAGCAGAGAAAGAAAACTCTACAGAGACATCGTGAAAACCTGGGTGAAAGCTCTCGAGTATTACGACTATTACACGAAAGGGCATTCGGAAGAGGTAGCTTATTACGCTGTTGAGATCGGAAGGATGTTTGACTTGGGCGATGAAAAGCTGGAAAAACTCTACTGGGCAGGCCTTCTGCACGATATCGGGAAGATCTACGTACCCCAGGTTGTTTTGAACAAAACAAGTAAACTCGACGAACGAGAATTTGAGCTGATAAAGATACATCCCGTTAAGGGATACGAGCTGGTCAAGGAGATCGAGGGTTTTGAAGATGTTGCAATCTGGATAAGGCATCACCACGAAAGATGGGACGGAAAAGGTTACCCGGACGGTCTCAAAGGTGAAGAAATACCCTTCGAAGCCCGTGTTCTGTGTGTGGCGGATTCCTATCAGGCGATGAGAAGCGACAGGCCCTACAAGAGAGGAAAGAGCGTCGAAGAATCGATTCAAGAGCTGAGAAGAAATGCGGGACGGCAGTTCGACCCCGTCATCGTGGAGAAGTTCATAGAGTTTTTGGAAGGGGGAGGAGACCTTGGAACTGGGCATCAGGGATAAGGGAGTACTCGTTCTTGCGGCGAGCAGGGGTATTGGAAGAGCTGTAGCGGATGTTTTGAGCCAGGAAGGAGCGGAAGTTACCATCTGTGCGAGAAATGAAGAACTTTTGAAGAGAAGCGGCCACAGATACGTCGTCTGCGATCTCAGGAAGGATCTGGATCTACTGTTCGAAAAGGTGAAAGAGGTGGACATCCTCGTTCTGAACGCAGGAGGACCAAAAGCGGGATTCTTCGATGAACTTACGAATGAAGATTTCAAAGAAGCGATCGACAGCCTCTTTTTGAACATGATCAAAATTGTGAGAAACTATCTTCCAGCGATGAAAGAAAAGGGCTGGGGAAGGATCGTAGCCATCACTTCTTTCTCCGTGATCTCACCGATAGAAAATCTCTACACATCCAATTCTGCGAGGATGGCCCTCACCGGATTTCTAAAGACACTCTCTTTTGAGGTGGCACCGTACGGTATCACAGTGAACTGTGTGGCACCGGGCTGGACGGAGACAGAGAGGGTGAAAGAGCTTCTCAGTGAAGAAAAGAAAAAACAGGTGGAATCTCAGATCCCCATGAGAAGGATGGCAAAACCCGAAGAGATAGCCAGTGTTGTGGCATTTCTCTGTTCCGAAAAGGCCTCTTATCTAACTGGACAAACCATTGTTGTGGATGGTGGGCTTTCCAAATTTCCGCTCTAAAGAAAAAAGAGGGGCAGAGCCCCCCGTCAGAGAACCTTCTTCCAGACAACCGGTACTTCGGGCAGGAACTTGATGGGAAGCCTGGGATGGTACGGTATGACTCTCACCGCGTAGAACCATCCGGGAGATCCAAGATGACCAAGAACACCATTGGTGTAAGTGTAAACGAATAGATCGTTCTCTTTCCTGTACCTTCTGATGTGTATCACTTTCCACACTTCGAGATCTTCCATTCCCTCTCCTCTTCCAGCCACAAGTTCGACTATCACGTCGTTCGGTGTGAGATCGCCCAGTTTTACAGTTACTTCTACGCTCTTCGAATCTTCAAGAACGATGCGCTCTATGGAAACATTCTCCCAGTTCTTGAGGATTCTTTCTTTCCAGGCTCCGATTTTTTCGACGTTTTCTCTTCTCTCCAGCCATTCCCTGTTCACAAGTCCCTTTATGTAGAATTTCTCCGTGTACTCTTTGAGCATGCGGGTGGTGCTGAATTTTGGAGCCACGCTCTTTATGCTTTCTTTCATCATGAAGATCCACTTTTCTCTGTTTTCGTAGTAGGTGGGGATTATTTCGTTTTCGAGAAGCTCATACAGAGCCTCGGCATCCTTTGGATCATCCGCTTCTGTTTCTGGAAGCACGCTTTCATCACCTATCACCCATCCGTTTCTGCCGTTGTATCCCTCAACCCACCAGCCATCGTATACACTCGCGTTCAGAACACCGTTCGCTGCAGCTTTCATACCACTTGTCCCGCTTGCCTCCATGGGCCTCCTTGGATTGTTCAACCACACGTCAACACCCGACACCATGAGTCGAGCCATTCCGATGTCATAGTTTTCGAGTACGATGATTTTGTTCTTGAAATCGGGCATCTGTGAAACTTCGTAGATCCTTCTGAGAAACTCCTTTCCACCTTCGTCTCTCGGGTGGGCCTTTCCAGCGTACACAATGTAAACCGGCCTCTCGGAATTATTGACAATTCTCTTGAGTCTTTCCAGATCGCTGAAGAGCAGGACGGCTCTCTTGTAAGTTGCGAACCTTCTGGCAAAACCTATGATGAGCACGTTTTCACTGATCTCCGGCAGTGGTTCGTTGATTCCAAGCCTTTCGTTTCTCCTTTTGATGGATTCTCTTATGTAATCTATGAATCGTTTCTTTGCGTTCAGATGCGCTTCCCAGAGTTCTTCATCGGGTATTCTGTCAACTCCGTACCATATTCCTTCGAGGTCAGTGTGTTCCCTCCAGACTCTACCGAGGTACCTGTCGAACAGTTTTCTCATCTCGCGGTTGATCCAGGTTCCCATGTGGACACCATTCGTGATGCCTTCAATGGGGATCTCCTCCACCGGAACTCCCTTCCAGACATTTTTGAACATCCTTCTCGATACGTCAGCGTGAAGTTTGCTCACTCCGTTTATAAAGGAGGAGGTTCTCAAAGCAAGATACGTCATGTTGAAATTTCCGTCTTCGTCTTTTCCAAGGTTCATAAGCAGTTCTTTGGATTCGAATCCTTCGAAGAACTTTGTCAGCTTCTTTTCCACGAAATCGAACGGGAACCTGTCGTGACCTGCGGGGACGGGGGTGTGTGTCGTGAAAACTGTGGTCTGTCTGACGATCTCAAGGGCCTCGGTGAAGGAATATCCTTCTTCCATGTAGCTCTTTATCCTTTCGAGGGATGAAAAAGCGGGATGACCTTCGTTCAGGTGGATGACTCCAGGTTTTATCTTGAGAGTCTTCAGGAGTTTCATTCCACCAATGCCGAGCAGAATTTCCTGGGAAACTCTCACATCAGGCTCGGGATTGTAGAGATAGTCGCAGATCTTTCTGAATCTATCCTCGTTTTCCTCGAAGTCAGTGTCGAGAAGATACAGTTTCACCCTTCCGACCTGTACCTCGAACACACGCGCTTTTACAGTATCGTTGTCTATGGGTACTTCTACGATCACCTGGTTTCCGTCTTCATCCCTGAGAGGTTTCATCGGGAGTTCTTCGATGTCGTATTCTGGAAAGATCTCGATCTGTCTTCCGTCACTGTCTATCTGTTGAGTGAAATACCCGTGTTTGTAAAGAAGACCTACGGCTATGAGAGGAAGGCCAAGATCACTGGCTGATTTGAGGTGGTCTCCGGCAAGGATACCGAGTCCTCCAGAGTAGATCGGAAGTGCTTTCGTCAGTCCGTATTCCATACACATGTAAACTATCTTTTCGTCCCATTCGGGATAGTTCACGTTGAACCAGGTGTCTTCCCTTTCCATGTAGTCTGTGAATCTCTCGAGCGTCAGTTCGTAGAGAGCGATGAAGTCCTCGTCTTTCGATAGTTCTTCCAGTCTTTCCTTTGAGACTTCTCTCAGTATTTTGACGGGATTTCTGTGTTCCTCCCACTTTTCTGAATCGATCATTCTCCAGAGTCTCTGAGCAGGTCTGGACCAGCTCCACCAGAGGTTGTAGGCAAGGCTCTCGAGCTCTTTCAGGTTCTCGGGAAGTTTCTCCAGCACAATTTCTCCTCCTCTCAGAGAGGTTTCTTTCAGAAGTATTCTACGTTGATTATAAGATGGCGTCAATTAAAAAATATTTCTGTAAACCAGAATATAGACATGATTAATGAAAGGAAATCTGAAAAGGACAGACTCCTCAGGGGAGGGTGATGAAGAAAATTCAGAACCCAGCCACTTCGTAGAGTTTGTAGGCTATCTCGTGTGTTCTCTTCTTCAGTTCCTCGAAGTTTCCACGGAAGATTTTCCACAGGATCTTTGTCGTGTAGAGAAGAGAGAATCTGGAAAGCATGTTTCTGAGCTCTTCCGTGTTTTCGCTTGGAACTTTCACCATTATTCTGTCAAGCCACTCCTCATAAACACCGATGTGCAGTGAAGAACCTTCTGTTTCGTCTATGAGAGAATTTATAGAGTGAACCAAATCGTAGAGATGGAAGTACTTTGTGAGCTGAGAGATGAGTTTTTTGTCCACGTCCCAGTTGAGCTCTGCGGGTACCGGTTCATAATAAGAAAAAAAGACCACGCCGTTTGGAAAATCCGCCGATGAGATCTCGAGTTCCCTTTCCATGAAAGCCTTGTTGTCGTAGTAACTCATCATAAAAACCGGCACCTTTTTCATCAGGAGTTTCAAATCTTCGGGATGAACTTTCAAGCTTCCAATTTTCATGTTCAGGTTGAGTGAAACCTTCTGTGGTTTTACAAAGAAATCGAGTCCTTTGTGAACTATGTGTGTCATCTCCCGCCCTCCCTGTACCATTCGATGAGATCAGAGAGTATCTTCTTTGAGAAATTCATACCATCCTCGCTTAAAAAAATTTTACCATTTTTCACCTTCAGATAACAAGGGTACTTTTTCTGTAACTTTTCTAGCAGGGGAAGGAGAATTTTCACCCGGTTTAACTCTACTCCTTCCTTTATCCTCAAACCCATGAAGACTGTCTCCAGCGCTTCCTCTTCTTCTGTGTTTTCGTGCACGTATTCGTAAGGTAATTCTCCTTTGGTGATTTTTTCCTCGTACTCTTTAAGATCAGAGGCGTTCACGTATCGAAGCCTTCCGATGTGCCCACCTGCGGAAACACCGAGTCCCAGATAGTTTTCATTTCTCCAGTAGAAGAGGTTGTGAAGAGATTTCTTCCCTGGTTTGGCAAAGTTCGAGATCTCGTATCTGAGAAATCCTCGTTCTTTCAGAAATTCAACGAAAAGGTCGTGCCTCCTTTCCACATCGTCTTCTTCGGGGAGTTCTACAAGACCTTTCTGAATGAGATCGAAAAGTCTTGTTCTTTCGTCTACCTCGAGGAGATATAGCGAAACGTGCTGAGGGGGAAATTCTTCAAGGAAACGGAAGTCTTTCTTCAGTGTGATGTCGGTCTCACCAGGAAGTCCAAGAATAAAATCGAAATTCACGTTTTCGAACTGTTCCAGAACTATCTTCGCTTTTTTCTTGAGGGTTTCTTCTTTGTAGAGCCTTCCAGCGTTCTTCAGCACAGTGTCATCGCAGGCCTGAACACCGAGACTGATTCTGTTGATTCCGATTTGTTTGTAGATTTTCAGTTTCTCTGTTTCAACAGACTCCGGGTTGACCTCGATGGTTATTTCATCTGGTGTGAAACCTCTGGAGACTCTCTCCAGTTTTTCCAAAACCATTTTCAAAAAAGAAGGAGGGACAACGGAAGGAGTCCCTCCACCGAAGTAGACGGTTTTTATCTCGCTTTCGCTGAGTACTTCTTCGTAGAGATCGATTTCTCTCAGGAGATGAGAGAAATACTCGTCAAATTTTTCAGAGACAACAGAGTAAAAATCGCAGTACACACACTTGCTCTTGCAAAAGGGAACATGGACGTAAACAGCGAGTTTCATGACTTTTTGCTTTCGATCAGCTCCTTCAGTTTTTCAAAATTCACTTCGTACTCGTAGAGAGGTGTCCTGTCACCTTTTCTTGCAAGTTCCTCGAAGGTCTCTTTGTTCTTGTTCACGTAGAATATTCCAAGCGGGAGTTTTTCAGTTTCAATGGCTCTTTTGAAGGCGAGTTCTCTGTCTGTGGGGTCGTGGTCTTTCAGATAGTACGTGTTTTCCCTGTACCATTCGTAGGTGTTCAACTTGTTGAAGGTGACACAGGGCTGAAGAATGTCCACCAAAGCGTATCCCTTGTGTTTCATCGCTTCCTTCAGTATGTCTTTTGTGAACTCTATGTCTCCTATGAAAGTTCTTGCAACGAAGGAAGCATCGAGCGCTATGGCAACAGCCAGAGGATTGAACGGTTCCAGAATCACACCGTCCACCTGCACTGGTGTTTTGAAACCTTTCAGACTCGTGGGAGAAGCCTGACCCTTCGTGAGACCGTAAACCTGGTTGTCGTGGACTATGTTCACGATATCCGGGTTTCTTCTGATCGTGTGTATGAAGTGGTTTCCACCTTCACCGTACATACATCCATCTCCACTCTCTGCGATCACGAGAAGGTTCGGATTCGTCGTCTTTATCGCCGTTGCCACGGGAAGTGCCCTTCCGTGAAGTCCGTTGAACATGTTAACTCCAACGTACTGGGGCATCTTCGCCGCCTGGCCTATACCCGATACTATGACCACCTGTCGTGGATCGACGTTCAGTTCCTCCAGCGCCTTCATGAGAGCGGTCCTTATTCCGAAGTTTCCGCACCCCGGACACCAGGCGATGTCCCTGCTTATGTATTCATCCAGCCTCATTCACAACACCTCCGCTATTTTCTCTTTCAGCTCTTCGACGGAGAACTGAAGACCGTTGTACTTTAGGATTCTGTCCTTTATATGGAAACCCGTCACCTGGCGGATCAGATTCGCGAACTGCCCTGTCGCGTTTCCTTCCACTGCCACAACTTTCTCGGCCTTTTCGAAGTATGTCGCGACGGACTCATCGATCGGCCAGACCTGAGAGAAATGAAGGAGCGCCACACCGTCAAGGCCTTCTATCGCTTCCTTTATCGGCTCCAGAGTGGAGCCCCATGCCACCAGGAGAACGCGGTAGTTTTCATCACCGATCAGTTTTGGTTTCACAATTTCTTTTTTCAGAGTTTCCCCTTTTCTGAGTCTCTTGTTGACCATCCTCACACGGGTATTGAAGTCTTCAGTTATGTGACCGAACTCGTCGTGCTCGTCGCTGTCGACCCTCACAAGACCCTCACCGTATCCGGGAATTCCTCTTGGAGAGATACCGTCTTCGGTGATGGCGTATCTGATGTAATCCCTGGTTGTTTTTATGAAGTGTTTTTCTACTTTCAATTCGTTCAGATCAAAACCGGGAAGATTGTAATACGAGTCAACGAGGTACTGATCCGTCAGGACGAAGACAGGCACCTGATATTTGTCGGCGACGTTGAAAGCTTTCTGCGTCAGATAAAAAGCCTCTTCCACGTTTCCGGGAGCATAAATGACCCTTGGAAAATCTCCGTGTCCGGCGTACAGAGCCAGGTTCAGATCTCCCTGCTCCGTTCTTGTGGGAAGGCCGGTAGCGGGTCCAGGTCTCTGTGCCAGATGGATCACAGCGGGCGATTCTATCATTCCTGCAAGACTGAGTGCCTCTTCCATGAGGGCAAAGCCTCCACCCGATGTGGTGACAAGACCTCTCGCACCGGCGTACCACGCTCCGATGATCATGTTCATGGCGGCGATTTCGTCTTCTGCCTGCTCCACCACTATTCCGAAGTCGTTCTTGTGCTGGGCAAGGAAAACAAGCACGGAGGTGGAAGGAGACATGGGATAGGAGGAGACAAAATTACAGCCTCCAGCGATCGCTCCAAGTCCCACAGCCTCCGCCCCATTCAGAAGAACTTCATTCTTTATCGATGGATCCTTTTCAACGTCGAATTCGATTTTCTGAGAGAGTTCTTGACCTTTCTAGTATCCTTCCAGCGCAGCGCGGATGTTGTCGTTCACGATGTCTTCACCTTTACTGCTGAACTGTCTGGTGATCTGGTCTTTCAGAGCGGATTCATCGGCGCCGAGCAGTCCAGAGAGAAAACCTATGGCAACTGAATTCGCGTATATGCTCTTTCCAATCTGTTTTGCTATGTTCAGGAATGGAATCACGATCTTTTCTCCGGGTGATTCTTTGATGAACTCTTCCTCTCCGATGACCAGTGTTTTTTCCGTGATACGATTCTTCAGCCTTTCTGTGGCCCCCTTTCCCAGGGGTATGAGCACGTCTATTCTGTCAACGAAGGAACGAACCCTTCTCGATGAAACCCGGATCTCCGTGGTGTTGTTTCCTCCTCTCACTCTCGACATGTACTCTTTGGTGGCAAACACATGGAATCCGGAGTCTTTTAAAACCCGTGTCAGAACGTTCTCGACCGTTTGTATTCCCTGTCCCGCTTCTCCGCTCAGGACGATGCTCACGTCTTTCATTCTGAACCACCTCTCTTTTCGAACTTGTTTTTGTAGAGAAGATCGTCCGCTCTCGCGAGCGCTCTTTCTATCGGCATGAAACCGTCTATCTCTTCATAACCAAAGGAGAATTCTATTTTGAAGGGCAGGTCTACATCTTTAAGGTTTTCTTCAACTCTCTTCAAAACACTGGCAGCGTTATCTTTGGTGCTATCGACGAGTACCAGAAGGAACTCGTCACCACCGTATCTGAAAACAAGATCCGACTCTCGAACGGTTCTCTTCAGGGTTTTGACGAATTCGACGAGTGCTTTGTCCCCCATGAGGTGGCCGTAAGTGTCGTTTATCATTTTCAAACCGTCCACATCCATGATCACCAGAACGGATTTCTTCTGATTTCGCCTGAGCCACGCCATGTGGGAGAATATCCACTCGTTGAAGTAGTGCCTTGAATAAGCTTCGGTTAAAGGATCTTTCAGTGCGAGTTCACGGTACTTTTGATGAAGATGGTACTCTCTCAGATAGAGAGAAACTACTTCCGCGAACGTATTGAGAACACTGAAGAAAGAGGGTGCTATGTCTTCGTTTGACAGAAAGACCATATGGTAAGAGGGCATATCTTTATAGTCCAGATGTACGACAATGTAATGAACACCGTTTTTTACTAATTTTTCTATTTTTTCCTCTTCTTTTGATTCTTCAAAATCGAATTCCGGTATCTCTTCCAGATCCGTATGAAACACGGGAATGTTCCCTTCGAATACGATTCCGCCTGTGAAGACATTGCTCGCTTCAACGATCTTCTGCAGGGCTTCCTTGAGGAATTCTTCAACGGAGATGGATTTTCTGAAGAGAAGCAAGAGAGTGAATATAGTGCTCATGACCTTTTGAAGCTGCTGTTCGTTTGCCAGTGTTTTCCTCATGAGAAGATAAGTGCTCGCAAGGTTTCCCAGTGATTTCAAGACCTTTTTTGAAAGTTCTGAAAAACCAGAGTACGGACTGTCGAGAGCGATGTTTCCCACGAATTCGTCTCCAGAAAAAATACCCACAACAAGGCTCTTTTTTGTACCCCGAAGAGTCCTTTCAAAGAATTTCCACATGTCGTCTGGAAAAAGATCTCTGTCATAATCGAGAAAATTCACTTCTACTGGATCTCTTCCAGCTCTGAACAAGTATCTGGATGGAAATCTCTTTCCAAGCAAATCTACGATGTGTCCCCTCGAGGCAACAAAGATCCAGTCCCCCGATGGTGTGATCCTGGAGACGCTCCCTTTTACTGCTTCCGGAACAACTTCCATCGCGATATTCAGAATTTTCTGAAAGAACTCTTCTTCGGGTGAATTCGGATCGAGTTTTGAAAGTCCATCAACTATGGTATCGAAGCTCTTTTCCAGCCGTCTGTAATACTCGATCTTCTTTCTCACATGACAGAAAAGATAAAGCGCAAACACAAGAAATCCGAACGAGACAACGTAGAAAAAAACTTGCAAACTATTTCCCCCTCACAATTCTAATGATTCTCCCGGCTCAAGAATCACACATTCAACACCCTTTTCCTCGACCTTTTTCTTGAACAGCTCTACATCCGCAAAGATGAGTTCCCAGGTTCCGTAGTGCATGGGAACAACCTTCTTCGGTTTTATCATCACTGCCGCCCTCACGGCGTCCTCCACGTCCATGACGAAATTTCCACCGATCGGAAGAAACGCAACATCCACGTTCTCCTCAGCGAGAAGTTCCATCTCCCTGGTTAAACCGGTGTCTCCTGCGTGGTATATCTTCTTTCCCTCAATTGTGATGAGAAAACCACTGGGATTCCCTCCGTAGATCATACTGTCACCATCGAGAATTCCGGAGCCATGAACGGCAGGTGTCATCTTCACCCTTCCGAAGTCGAAGAGATAGCTTCCACCGATGTGCATGGCATGGGTCTTCACACCCTTTTTTCCGAGATAATGGCAGATTTCGTAGTTGGATATCACCGTGGCATCGTTTTTCTTCGCTATTTCCACGGCATCACCGAGATGATCACCGTGTCCGTGTGTCACGAGTATGTAATCGATCTTTGGAAGTCCCTCCAGCTTTACGGGACAGACGGGATTCCCTGAAATGAAAGGATCGATGATGATGTTTTTCTTTCCCTCTATCAGCACCACGGCGTGTCCTAAGAATGTGACTTTCATGTTACCACCTCCCATTTTAGATTATACTCTTTTCGGAAATTAACGTTGAAGAAGGAATGTGTTCGTTGAAAAATTTTTCTTTCTGTACTGGTGTTTCTTCCGGTGTGATGTTAGAATAGTTCTACGCAGATGCTTTTTCGGGAGGTGATTTCTAAGTGGAAAGCACCAGTCTTCCTCCGTAAAAAAGCGGTCCGAGGAGGTGTGAAAATGAAGATCAAGGTAGAGATCGATCTTCAGGAATTGATCGAAAAAGGAGACTTCAAGACGCTCAAAAGGGTTCTCGAACAGCAGGATCCCGCCGATGTGAAAGAGATGATCGAAAAGCTCCCGCCCGACCTGAAAGTGGTTGTTTTCAGGCTCCTTCCCAAAGATAAAGCTGCTGAAGTGTTCAGTGAACTCGAACCCGACGATCAGCTGGAACTCATAAAGCTTTTCAGAGAGGAACGCCTGAAAGAGATCTTCGAATCGATGGATCCGGACGACAGAGTGGAACTACTCGAAGAGATGCCCGCAAACGTGGTGAAAAAACTCCTTTCGTACCTTCCTCCACAGGAAAGGGAGGAACTTCTTTACATCCTGAATTATCCTGAAGATTCTGCGGCAAGACTCGCCACTACGGAATACGTAGAGCTTTTCGAGGATATGACCGTCAGAGAAGCGCTGGAAAAGGTGAGAAAAGAAGGAAAGAAAAAAGAGAATATCTACTCTCTCATGGTGATAGATAGAACGAGAAAGCTCAAGGGAACCGTTGAACTCAGAGACCTGATAGTTGCCGATCCCGATCAGAAGGTATCAGAAATCATGAACAAAGATCCTGTTTTTGTTCACGCCATCGATGACCAGGAACTCGCGGCAGAACTCATGAAGAAGTACGACCTGATCATACTACCGGTGGTTGACAGCGAAGAGAGATTGATAGGTGTGATCACTTTCGACGATCTCGTTGACGTCATCGAAGAAGAGGCAACGGAAGACATACAGAAGATGGCCTCAATGAGTGCTACGTACACGTCTTATTTTCACACTCCCGCGTGGAAACTCATCCTCAAAAGATCTCCATGGCTTGTGGTACTCCTTCTCCTCGAGAGCGTCAACGGGAACATCATATCAAGCTACGAGAAATTTCTCGCCTCAATACCGATCATAGCAGCTTTCATACCGACAATGATAGGTTCTGCGGGTGACACAGGAGCGCAGATATCTGCACTCATGATAAGAGGATTCACACTGAACGAGATAAGTTTGAAAGACTGGTGGAAGGTTCTGTTGAGGGAATCTCTGATAGGTTCCACCTTGGGTTTGATTCTTGCGGGTGTTCTCTACCTGAGGGCTTTTCTGATCTCTTCTGATCCCACACTGAATTTCGCCGTAGCAACGGCCTTGCTCGTGTTGATTCTTTACGCGAACATCATGGGAGCGCTGCTTCCGTTCATCGCCCGTATTTTCAAAATCGACCCGGCCTTCATGGCAGGGCCTCTTCTCACCACGATCGTCGACGTGACAGGCATCATGATATATTTCTACGTGGTGCACAGCTTCTTGAGTTGAAGAGGGGAGACCATGGTTAAGCTGATAATCAAGTTTGGCTTGATAATAATCTCCTTCGTTGTGCTGTTTTCAAATGCCCTTCTGGGGCTTCTTTTCTTTTTCCTGCTTTCCCTTCCTGTGGTGAGAAACGCCGTTCTGGGAAGACTTCCGATAAAGCTAAAAAAATCGGTAACGGGCAACGTCTACACCTACGAATACAAAAACAGCCTGAAAATGGACGTGTATTATCCATCTGTGAAGAGAGAGAGTTACCCGTTCGTGCTTTTTGCACACGGTGGGGGATGGATCTCCGGATACAGGAGACAACCCAACAACGTTTCCTGGTACAGATTCCTCAATGCAAACGGTTTCGCTGTAGCGACGTTTGATTACAGATACGGCTACTTTCATTACATCGAAGATATTCTGGAAGATCTGAAAAGTGCGATATCGTTTTTGAACGAAAACAGGGAGCATCTGTTGATTAAAAATCTGAATCTCATGGGACTTTCAGCGGGAGGACATCTCGTTTTGTACCACGCGATGAGATCTTCTAAGGAAGGGGAAAAAGATTTCGATGGTAACGTGGTAGCCTGGTACGCCCCCTGCGATCTTCTCGACCTGTGGAGCATGGAGACATCCTCTCTCTTTGCGAGGTTCTCCGTTGCCACAACATTGAAAGGGTTTCCTGTACGAAAAAAAGAAGATTATGTGTTCTACTCTCCTGTAGCCTGGGTGAACCCGAAGGCACCTTCCACCATGCTGGTTCACGGCATGAAAGACGACGTTGTACCCTACATCTCATCTGTTAAAATGTACAAAAAGCTCAGAGAAAACGGAGTGGAAGCAAAACTGAGACTTCATCCGGAAGGGAAACACGGCTTCGAGTTCGTTCTGAAAGATCCTTTGACGGTGAAGATCCTCTACGAAACGGTCTCGTTTTTGAAGAGGTGAAAGTGTGTTTGAACATGTAAGGATGCCTTCCGATTATTCCTTCGGATATGTTCACAGGACAAAGAACGTCCGAATTTCCATTCTGAAGTTCAAGTCACCCTATCAAGACGCAGAAAAAGGAACGGACCCTGTGGAGGTGTACATCTTCTCTCCGAAGAGGAGAAAAGTAGGATCGGTGATGATACTTCAAGGACTTGGAAGCCGAAACGTTCTGTATCTTCTTCGGATGGCCTACTACCTTTCCAAAAGGAAGATAGAGGCGGTAGTTCCCGTTTTGCCGGGAAACTTCACCCGTGTAGCACACGGTTCTGTGAGCGGAAAGGATTATTTTTCCTCCGATCTGGGGAAGATGACCAGGTTCTGGGAACACGCTCTCACAGATCTTCTCAGTCTTTTGGAACTTTTGAAAGTTAAGAAGATGTGGCACGAGAGAAACTGCCTCTTTGGATACTGCCTTGGAGGCATGATCGCTGTTTTACTCAACGCACTGAGCAGTGATTTCAAAAAGACGATCATCATGATGGCGGGTGGTGACTTTGCCACTCTGTTCTGGAAGTCACCCACTCTGTCCTTTGTGAGACGTGAATTGAAAAGCGGAAAGGGAGAAGAACACGGAATGACGAACGAGGAGAATTTCTACGATGTCTACAGGAGCGATCTGGAGAGGCTGAAGGAATTTTCCTCGGTGCAGGAGATGTTGAGTTCAAACATACATCCCCTTTTGAAACTCGATCCGCTCGCTTACGCGAAGTTCGTGGATACCTCACGGATCGTGATGCTGGAAGCGATGTTCGATAAAGCGCTCCCAAAGAGCACAAGAGACATTCTATGGGAGCATCTTGGAAAGCCCAAAAGGATAAAGGTTCCATCAAGTCACGTGAGCTGGCTTCCCTTCCAGGTGCTCGCTGCCAGGTACATAATGAAGCTTCTCAAAGAACAAAGCGCTTAGAATTGAAAGATTCACCTTCTCACTTTCTTTCATCTTCCAGAATTCCGAAGGATCCGGTTCACCGCAGATGTCCGCTCCCAGGATCTTTCTCAAGGGGATGTGACGGAGCACGTTGAGAAGATCTTCCAGCGAAACTCTCCCGCTCTCCCATCCCGTTATCCCGATATCCAGAACATCTTTGTCAATACTCAGATACACCGGATGTCTTCCGAGGAGTTTCAGGATCTTCTGCGGATCCGTTTCAGAGTAAAACACTCTGTGGATCTTTTCCTGTTCCTGAGTGCCAACAACCACCACTTTCACCAGATGTTTCAGCTTCAGAGCTTTTCTGATCCAGCTGTCGCAGGTGAGGAACTCTTCCTCTCTGGCATCGAGGTGATTGTCGAAAACAACCAGTACGAAAGGTCTCTTTATTTTCTTGATGATGAAGTAGGTGAGGTGGTGGAACTCTCCATCGCCCAGAAACGTCACTCCCGGATGTGAAGGAAGGATGTTTTCAATTTCAGGAATCTTTTCGGGAAGGACCATGTACCTGATGCCTTCGATTTTTTTGGAAAACACAAACTCAGCGAGAGATTTTAGAGTCCGCTGTTCTTCGTAAACTCCATTGAAATCGAGGATGTGGATGTGAGGAGGTATCACAATAACACCTCCTCAGCTTTCCACCATCCTTTCCAAAAGAGACCTCAAGAGGCCTTTCAGGACTTTTTCCTCCCTCTCCGCCGTTTCAAGGAGAAGCCTGGGATCTATCTTCTTTTTTTCAAGTTCATCTTTGTATGCCTCTATCCAGCGTTTCATGGTTCTGGCTCCCACTTCTATATGGAACTGGAGCCCCACAGCCTTGCCATAGACGAATCCCTGGTTTTCATACTTTTCAGAAGTAAAGACCCTGGTTGCTCTGCGTGGAAGATCGAAAGTATCTCCATGCCACTGAAACACCCGCAGTCTGTCTGGAAATTCTCTGAAAAACTTATTGTCGGAGACCTTTTCAACAAAATACCAGCCTATTTCTTCTCCGTTTTTTCCTCTGTAGACACTCGCCCCAAGGACTTTAGCGAGCATCTGAGAACCCAGACATATTCCAGGGAACGGGATTTCTTTTTTCAGGATCTCTTCTATCAACTGAAATTCGTACTTCAAGAAAGGGTATTTCTCTTCCTCGTAGGCTCCCATATACCCTCCAAGAAGCACCACGAGAGAATACTCTTCGAGAGGCCTTTCGAGTTTTTCCCCTTTTGGAGTGTCCAGATAATCGAAACTCCAGTTCTTCTCCCTGAAGATATCTTCCATCATTCCAAGGTCCTCTATCTCGACGTGTCTAATAGCGAGCACTCTCACACTATATTCCTCCTTCAAGATGAACTCGAAAGACACCGTCTTTCAGTTTGAAGAAGAGATCAGGATTGAAATCCGATTCAACTATATTCCCTTCGATGGTCTTCAAAAGAAGTCCGTCTTTTTTATCGATGAAGTAAGAGACCCCAGTGGGTAGTCTGAACAGGACCTCCAGAACGCAATCTTCTGCCTCGAAATAAAGCGGAACGTTCATCTTTTGGAAATTGAATCTTATATTCAAAACGCTGTCTTTTGTTTCAATTCGCGTGAATCTGTTTTCTTCGAATTCACCCTTCACCGTGAAAGCACCGTTTTCGAAAGAAAGTTCGAAAATGTCCCTCGGAAACTCGATCTCCACTATCTTTGGACCGAGTTTTCTCCAGAGAGAACCCTTCACGATCAGATCTGAACCGAGTTTTGATACTTCTATTCCGCTGGACGCGTACACTCTGAGTTCTTCACCTTCAATGAACCTGACGGTGAACCCTCCGCTCTTGAACGAGATTCTCTTCACACCAGTGAAAACTTGATATTTCCCGGGTGTTGAAACAGATTCGTATGGCCACACAAGAAGTAATATAAGAAAAGCAGAAAACACACCCACACTCAAAAAGTACAACCATCTTTTCCTCACGCTGAGATAGATGAAATAAACACCGAAAGTTATCAGTATCAGAGGCCAGAAGAGGCCGAGATTGTGGAATATCCTTGTGAGGAATGAAAGAGAAAAGACATCCAGAAAAATCGTTGTAAGGAGCAGAGTTCCAATGAAAATGAGAAAGATACCGAATATTATCTTCATTTTTCATCTCTCCTCAAAAGAAGGAGCACACCAAAAATCACTAACAGAAGGGCAAGAACCACCTTCCATGCCACTCCAAAGAAGATTGGAAAGAAAGCGGACACGAGAAAGACGATTCCCAGGAAGATGAGAAGGCCACCGACCAATACTTTCAATCCTTCTGTGTTCTGAAGTGGTTTTTTTTCGCTCTCTGTTTCTCCCTCTTCTTCAGGCATGATCAACCAGGCGATGATGTATAGCAGAAGACCCGCTCCCCACGCGAGTGTGATGAGAACCCAGATCAGTCTTACAAGGGTCGGATCGACACCGAAGTACTCTGCAAATCCTCCACAAACACCCGCTATGATCCTGTTCTTTCTTGATCGTCTGAGCTGTTTCATGAACATCCCCCCTTTTAAGGAATTTTAACACAAAGGAAATTAGTTATTCCTCATTTCGTGGTAAAAATCCAGAAAGGCAGGTGAGATCATGAAGTGCAGTCTGGGATTGGAGAAATGTCCGGATGATACCCTCCGGTGTTTTCCAAAGATCGAACAACCTTTCGGAATTGTGATCTTCGGTGCTTCTGGTGACCTCACAAAAAGAAAGCTCATTCCCGCTTTGAACAGGTTGTTCGAGGCAGGTATTCTGCCCGAACGCTTTTTCGTTCTCGGTGCGGCACGAACGAAAATGGACGATAAGAAATTCAGATCCAGATTCGATGCCAACCCTGATTTTTTGGAACATTGCAGTTACATCAGCGTGGATTATCAGGATCCTGAGAGCTTCAAACAGTTGAAAAACACCATCGAGACTCTCATGAAAAGGATCGATTCCAACAATCTGGTCTTCTATCTCGCTGTTCCTCCGGATCTTTACATTCCTATTCTGGAAAATCTCTCGAAATCTGGGTTGAACGAAAAACCTGCGCGCGTTGTGATTGAGAAACCGTTCGGGAAAGACCTGGAATCGGCCAGAAGACTGGAAGAAACTCTTAAGAAGTACTTCCAGGAAGATCAGATTTTCAGAATCGATCATTACCTTGGAAAAGAAACCGTTCAGAACATACTGGTGTTCAGGTTTGCCAACTTCATATTCGAGGAGATCTGGAACAACAAGTTCGTGGATCACGTTCAGATCACGATGGCCGAAGACATAGGTGTTGAACACAGAGCAGGATACTTCGAAAACGTGGGACTCCTCAGGGATATCTTCCAGAACCACATGCTTCAGGTCCTCGCACTGATCGCCATGGAACCTCCTTCTTCTTTCAATGGAGAGAATTTCAGAAACGAGCGGGTGAAACTTCTCAGATCGATCAGACCGTTCCCTGTGGAGGAAATGGGAAACTGGATCGTCAGAGGCCAGTATGGAAGAGGGGTTGTGAACGGAAAAGAAGTGCCGGCTTACAGGGAAGAACCAGGAGTGGATGAAGACTCCAACGTTGAGACCTTCGTTGCCATGAAACTCTTCATAGACAACTGGAGGTGGAGCGGTGTACCTTTCTATCTGAGAGCCGGGAAGAGACTTCCCAGGAAAATAACCGAGGTTGCTGTTGTCTTCAAGAAGATTCCTCATTCGATCTTTGCCGGTGTACCTTCTGATGAACTGGAGCCGAACACGATAGTTTTCACCTTGCAGCCAAACGAGGGAATCTCTCTTGAGTTTCAGGTGAAAAGGCCCTGTCCCGGCATGTTTCCACAGCTTCTCAGTATGGACTTCAGGTACGAGGATTACTTTGGAGTGAAACTGCCCGACGCTTACGAAAGACTCCTTCTGGACGTGATACTTGGAGATCCTACACTTTTCATGAGAAGAGACGACCTCGAGGTTTCCTGGGAACTTCTCGATCCCGTTCTCAAGGCCTGGGAAAACGATCCTATTCGCTTTTCACCGCATGTGTATCCGGCGGGAACGTGGGGACCGAGAGAAGCCGATCTACTCATAGAGAGGGACGGTAGAAAATGGAGAAAACTGTGATATACCTGCTCGAAGATGGGTACGTTGATTTTGTAGTCGAGAAAATTCGCACAAAGATGGAAAAACTTCTCGAGGAAAAGGATAAGATCTTCGTCATTCTTGCCGGTGGGAAAACACCTCTTCCCGTTTACGAGAAACTGGCAGAACAGAAGCTCCCATGGGATCGCATCCACTTCTTTTTGAGCGACGAGCGGTACGTACCTCTCGACTCAGATCAAAGCAATTTCAGGAACATAAACGAGGTCCTTTTCAGCAGAGCAAAGATCCCTTCAAGTAATGTTCACTACGTTGACACTTCTCTTCCTGTTGAAAAAGCCTGTGAGAAATATGAGAGGGGAATAAGATCAGCTACTGACCAGTTCGACCTCGCTATTCTTGGAATGGGTCCCGATGGCCATGTCGCGTCCATATTCGACTTGGAAACGGGAAATAAAGACGGCCTTGTGACTTTCACGGATCCTTCCGGTGATCCTAAGGTTCCCAGAGTCACCCTGACGTTTCGTGCACTGAACACATCACGGTACGTGTTCTTTCTCATCAGGGGGAAAGAAAAGATAAACAGACTAACGGAGATCTTAAGAGATACACCCCTTCCCGCTTACTCCGTGAGAGGCAAAGAGAAAACCGTCTGGTTTGTGGGAAAATAATTCGGAAATTGAAACTTATTCCATTATGTGGTATTATTATAAAAAAAGAGAAGCGAGGTCGAAGGTTGTGGTCTCTGAGAGAGTCTTCAGGCCGGTCTTCAAGCTGTTCAGACGAAGAACAGGTGTTTTGGCTTTCGTCGGAATGATCATTCTTTTGTTTTACATCTTTTTGGCCATCTTCGCCCCAGTTCTTGCTCCCTACGATCCTACCGTACGGGTGGGAAGATCTTTGCAACCTCCTTCGGAAAAGCATCTATTCGGCACCGACAACCTTGGAAGGGATATCTTCAGCAGAGTGATCTACGGTTCGAGAATCGCCCTGATGGTGGCGTTTCTCGCTGTTGTTATAGCGGCTGCGATAGGTATTCCCCTCGGTTTGATCTCTGGTTACGTTGGAGGTATCTTCGACCGCGTTTTAACTCTTGTGATGGACGCCGTTTACTCTTTCCCGGGTTTGATTCTTGCCATAGCAGTTGCAGCGGTTTTGGGGCCCGGAATGATGAACATAGCCGTTTCGATCGCCGTTGTTTATGCGCCCACGTATTTTAGAGTGGTGAGAAACCAGGTCACGAGCGTGAAAAACGAACTCTACGTGGAAGCGGCAAGGGCACTCGGTGCGAAAGATTGGGAAATCCTTGTTAAGTACGTGCTTCCCAACGTTTTCCCATCGATAGTGGTGGTTCTCTCCATGAACCTCGCCGATGCAATCATGACAGAAGCGGGTCTCAGTTTTCTTGGGCTTGGAATAGCTCCTCCCACTCCGGACTGGGGATTCGACCTCAGCAACGGCCAGAGGTTCATCCTGAGCAGAGCCTGGTGGGGTGTGTTGTTCCCCGGCCTTGCAATCATCACTTCCGTTCTTGGTTTTTCCATGTTCAGTGAAGGGTTGAGCGAAATTCTCAATCCGAATATCGGGGAGAGAAGCAAATGAAGGTGCTCGAGCTGGAAAACGTGAGCGTGAGATACAAAACTGAAGAAAAAACTGTGAACGCCGTCGAAAACGTTTCCTTTCACCTGGAGAAAGGAGAAACCCTGGGTCTCGTCGGTGAATCCGGTTGTGGAAAGTCTACCCTCGGTTTTTCCATAATGCGACTTCTTCCAAAGGGAACGAAGATTGATGGAAGCATAAAAATCGAAGGGACAGATATTTCATCTCTTTCGGACGAGGAAATGAGACAGATAAGAGGTTCAAAAGTTGCGATGATTTTCCAGGATCCGATGACGTCGCTCAATCCGATTCTCAGAATAGAGGATCATTTTGTGGAGATGATCCTCACCCACAGACCTGAACTGAGCAAAGAAGACGCCAGAGAACTCGCAGCGAAGGCCCTGGAAGATGTTGGAATAAACAGAAACAGACTGAAGGATTACCCGTTTCAGTTCAGTGGAGGAATGAGACAGAGGGTGATGATCGCCCTCTCCATAGTTCTCAATCCCGCTGTTTTGATCGCCGATGAACCCACCACATCTTTGGATGTGATAGTTCAGGCTCAGATAATGGAACTGCTCGAGAAGCTGACGAAAGAGCACAAAACCGCCATGATTCTGATCACCCACGATATGGGGCTGGTCGCGGAAGCCGCAGACAGAATAGGTGTGATGTACGCAGGGCACCTCGTGGAACTCGCATCGAAAGAGAGGATATTCACCAATCCTCTTCATCCATATACCGTTGGTCTTCTGAGGTCTATTCCGAACACGGATGTGAACGATAGAGAACTGAGATACATTCCCGGCTCTCCCCCTGATCTTTCGAATCCCCCTGAAGGTTGCAGGTTCGCTCCAAGATGTGAGAAGGCAATGAAAATTTGCTGGGAGAAAGAACCACCGGAGTTTGAAATAGATGGAACGCGCGTGAAATGCTGGCTTTACGGAGGAGATCAGAATGGCACTGATTGAAGTGCAGAACCTTAAAAAGTATTTCCCTGTGAAACAGGGACCAATAGATGTGCTTTTGAGAAAACCCAGGAAGTTTGTGAAAGCGGTGGATGGTGTGAATTTTCAGATTGATGAAGGAAAGAGTCTGGGGCTGGTGGGGGAGTCGGGATCCGGAAAAACCACAACGGGAAGAGTCATTCTGAGACTTGAAGAACCCACCGATGGCAAAATCATTTTTGATGGTAGAGACATCACAAAACTCTCAAAAGAAGAAATGAGGAAGCTGAGAAAAGAGATGCAGATCATCTTTCAAGATCCAATGGCCTCTCTGAACCCATACATGAGGGTGGGAAAAGCCATAGAACACGCCCTTGAAATTCACGGAATCGGAGACAGATCGTCGAGAAAAGAGATGGTGTTTGAGATGTTGAGGAGAGTGAATCTGGAACCCGCGGAGGATATCTACAGAAGGTATCCGAGGGAGCTTTCTGGTGGTCAGAGGCAGAGGGTAGTCATCGCCCGTGCTTTGATTTTGAAACCCCGCCTTGTGATAGCCGATGAAGCGGTGGCTATGCTCGATGTTTCCGTGAGATCACAACTGCTGAGACTCCTTCAGGACCTCAGAAAGGAATTCAACCTCACCATGCTCTTCATCACACACGATCTCGCCACGACAAAATACGTCTGCGATGAAATCGCGGTGATGTACCTCGGAAAGATCGTGGAGGTCGGTGATTTTGAGGACATATACCTCAATCCAAAGCATCCTTACACACAGGCTCTTATATCCGCCGTACCGGAACCTTCTCTCAAGAAGAAAAAGAAGTTCATCCCTGAGGGAGAAACACCAAACCCGATAGACGTGCCATCTGGATGCAGGTTCCACCCGCGCTGCCCTTACAGAATGGATATCTGTATGAAAGAAGAACCTCAACTCAAGGTTGTGGAGGAAAATCACAAGGTGGCATGTCATCTTTACAACTGAAGGGAGGTAGTGGGTATGAAAAAGTTAGTCTGGTTGTTTTTGATCCTGACAGTAACGCTCTCCTTCGCGGCAAAAGACATCATCGTGGTGGGTACAACGGACAAAATCAGAACTCTCGATCCTGCCAACTGTTACGATTACTTTTCTTCCAACATCCTTCAAAACGTCATGGTTGGATTGGTTGATTACGAAATAGGAACAAGCGTTCTCAAACCCGTTCTGGCGGAGAGATGGGAAGTCGATGAAACAGGAACGGTTTACACGTTCTATCTGAGAAAGGATGCAAAGTTCGAGGATGGAACACCCATCGATGCTCACGTCTTTAAGTACTCTTTCGACAGAGTGATGAAACTGAATGGAGATCCGGCATTCTTACTCTCTGATGTCGTCGAAAAAACAGAAGTAGTGGATGACTACACCTTCCGTGTAACTCTGAAGTACCCATTCTCCGCGTTCGTCTCTGTCCTCGGTTACACCGTTGCGTATCCGGTGAACCCGAAGGTCTATCCAGTCGATTCCTTCTACGAAGGTATTCCATCAGCTTCTGGACCCTACAGGGTCAAAGAATGGATCAGAGATGTGAGAATCGTTCTCGAAGCGAATCCGAACTACTTTGGTGAAAAGCCAAAGACAAAGACCATCGTGATCAATTTCTACGAGAACGCTTCCACACTCAGATTGGCACTCGAGACGGGAGAAATCGATGTTGCTTACAGACATCTCGACCCCAGAGATGTTATCGATCTCGAGGGAAGAGAAGACATCGTCGTTTACAAAGGTAACAGTCCACAGATCAGATATCTGGTGATCAACGTCACACAGCCCCCGTTCGACAACGTGAAGGTGAGGCAGGCACTAGCTTATGCGGTGAACAGAGACATCATAGTTGAAGACGTGTTCGTGGGGCTTGCAAAACCGTTGTACTCGATGATCCCGGAAGGCATGTGGGGACACAAGGACGTATTCCCGAAGAGGGAGCTCGAAAAAGCGAAAGCTCTTCTCAAAGAAGCAGGCTATGACGAGAAAAATCCTCTTGTGATAGACCTGTGGTACACACCTTCACACTACGGAACGACAGAAGCGGATGTTGCCCAGGTGTTGAAGGAATCGTTCGAAGAAACGGGTGTCATAAAAGTGAATCTCAAGTACGCAGAGTGGTCCACCTACGTGGAGTACTTCCTGAACGGAACGATGGGTTTCTTCCTCCTCGGATGGTACCCCGATTACCTTGATCCGGACGATTACGTGTGGCCGTTCCTCAGTGAAAGCGGTGCAAAATCCCTCGGTAGCTTCTACTCGAATCCTGAGGTAGAAAACCTGATGATAGAAGCAAGGAAATTCACTGATCTGGAAAAGAGAACAGAAATCTACTACAAAGTCCAAGAGATCCTTGCAAGGGATGTTCCTTACATACCGCTCTGGCAGGGAGTTGCAACCTGTGCAGCGAAAAAACAGGTGAAAGGAATTCTGCTTGAACCCACACAGATATTCAGATACTACATACTCTACTGGGAAGATTGAACTCCGCCGCCCCTTCCCGGGGCGGCTTTCGGAGGTGCCGTGATGTCCCTTAAAAACTACGTGATAACAAGAATCCTCCTTGCTGTTCCCATGATATTCATTCTTCTGGCACTCATATTCCTGGTGCTCAGGATCATACCCGGGGATCCGGTGCTCGCTATTCTCGGAGGAAAAGCACCGAAGGAAGTCATCGAACAGAAGAGACACGAGCTCGGTCTCGATAAACCCATCATCGTCCAGTTTTTCGATTACATTGGAGATCTTCTCAAAGGTGATCTGGGAAAATCTACACTGACGGGAAGACCCGTTTGGGAAGAAATAAAGGAGAGATTTCCCGCGACTTTGGAACTGACACTCTTCGCTTTCATCGTAGCCGTCCTCATAGGTATCTTTTGGGGGAGCTTCGCTGCGTACAAAAGAGACAGCGGTGTTGATATAGGTGCCAGGATGTTTTCAATGGTGATGTACGCGGTTCCGGTTTTCTGGTTCGGTTTGATGATGCAGTACATCTTCGGAGTTATCTTGAGATGGCTTCCCGTTGGTGGGCGATTGTCACCCACTATGAATTTGAAAGTGATAACGGGTATCTATTCGATAGATGCGCTTTTCACAGGAAATTGGGAAGCACTGAAAGACGTCTTCGAACATCTCTTACTTCCGGGACTCACACTCGGACTCGTGATCTCCAGCGTCTTTGTCCGTATGGTGAGGAACAACACCGTTCTAACACTGGCCCAGGATTTCGTGAAGGCGGCTCGTGCCCGCGGTTTGAAGGAGAGGGTAATTCTGTTCAGGTACGCCCTGAAAAACGCTCTGGTACCCATCTTCACGATGATGGGACTTCAGTTTGCACTCCTTCTGGGAGGTGCGGTCCTCACAGAAACCACTTTCTCCTGGCCTGGTCTTGGAAGTTATCTTGTGATGAAGATCAGATACAGGGACTTTCCTGCCATACAGGGCACGGTCGTTTTCTTCGCTTTGATCGTGGTGGTGATAAGCATTCTCGTCGATGTGATCAACGCTCTGATAGATCCCAGGGTGAGATATTGAAAAGAGCGGGAAGGCCCCGCTCACAGTAATTTTTCGAGATTCTTCTTCACTTCGTCTATGAACTCTTCGAGAGTGACATACTTGTCGATCGGTGGTTCTGTGAAAGGCTGAAGGTCCTTTGTGATCACATCGGATTCTATGGTGTTTATCACAGCCTTCTCCAGTTTGTCTGCGAATTCACACACCTCCGGTGTTCCGTCGAGTTCTCCCCTCTTCCTTATAGCACCTGTCCACGCGAAGATCGATGCGGTTGGATTCGTCGAGGTCTTTTCTCCCTTCAAATATCTGTAGTAGTGTCTTCTCACCGTGCCGTGGGCTGCCTCGAACTCGTAGATCCCATCGGGAGAGACGAGAACCGACGTCATGAGACCGAGACTGCCGAAACCTGAGGCGATCATATCGGACATGATGTCCCCTTCGTAGTTCATGCAGGCCCAGAGCATGCCGCCCTCACTTCTCAAAATCTGCGCAGCCGCATCATCTATGAGCATGTATCTGTAGTTCACTCCGGCTTTTTCGAGTTCTTCTTTTCTTTTGTCGACCTCTTCCTGGAATATGTCTTTGAAGTACGCGTGGTACACCTTGGAGATCGTGTCTTTCGTTGCAAACCAGATGTCGACCTTTTCAGAGATAGCATAGTTTATACACGACTGAGCGAAACTTCTGATCGATTTCTCCAGGTTGTGCATCGCCATGACAACACCGTTTCCTTCGAATTTGTGTACGAGGAGTGTTTTGTTTTCTTTGTTTCTCACCACAAGTTCCACTTCTGCTGGGCCTTCTACTTTTGCTTCCACAGCGTTGTATATGTCACCGTAGGCGTGCCTTCCTATGATGATCGGTTTCTTCCAGCGCTTCACTAACGGTGGCACGTTCTTCACCATGATGGGCTTTCTGAAAACCGTTCCATCGAGGTACGCTCTGATGGTGGCATTTGGACTCTTCCAGGCTTTCTTCAGGTTGTATTCCTTCACTCTTTCCGCATCTGGGGTGATCGTTGCGCACTTGACACCGACACCGTACTTTTTGATGGCCTTTGCCGCTTCGATCGTGATCTGATCGTCTGTTTCATCTCTCTTCTCTATTCCGAGATCGAAGTAAACCAGCTGGATGTCGAGATAGGGAAGGATGAGTTTTTCTTTGATCATCTTCCACATCACGCGTGCCATCTCGTCACCGTCGAGTTCGACAATGGGGTTTTTAACCTTGATCTTCTCCACTCTTCGTACCTCCTTTTCTGTGATCGTTGCTATTATTAATGATACCATCCTTTTTTGGACTTCAGATGTGGAGTTTCATCGTTTCATTTAACGCTTTCGTGAAATTTGACTCAAGAGGAAATCGTTGCAAAAAGTAAAAGGGTGCGGAAGCACCCTCTTTCATTTAACGAGCAGAACACGGAGAGCGCCTTTTTCCTGAAGGGTCTTTGCAACATCTGGCGAATCCGTCACGTATATCCTGTCTCTTCTCACTTCGTTCGGTACGGTATCCACTTTCACAGCGTTTTTATCTTTTTTCAGAACGAAATCTGCGTCTTCTTTGGAAATTTCGATGATCAACGGCTCACCCACGAACGGATCGTCTTTCTTCAGGTAGGTCTGGAAGTCTTCTTTCAACTCCTGAGCGACGTATTTCAGAATCTTTATGAAGTTGTCTTTGTCCACGTAGCCAGGAAGGTATCCCAGACCTTCTTTTCCCTTGAAAAAGAAAAACGTAGGCGTTCCTCTCACACCAAATCCAGCGAAGAGATCCCTGTAGCTAACCGATTCCTCTCCCAGAACTTCCTTCGCAAAGAGTGTGGTTTTTTCATCTGTGGCGTACAGCTCAACGAAGACGAAGTTTGGAATCAGAATTTCCTGGAAATCTTCTTTCGGGAATACTTCTTTCTTGAACAGATTACAGTAGTAACAGGTTGGACTCGAGAACATCATGATCAGCTTTCTCTGGGTGATGTTTGCGAGTCTGTAGGCATCATCTAAAGTGAGGGCCAGTGAGATCACACTCAAAGCCAAAATCGCGATGATTAAGAACCTTTTCACAGTACCATCCTCCCATCAGTATGTGATGAACCTCCCCGTGAGAATGAGCACTCCAACGAGAACGAGTGAGAGAGAACCCACTACTTTGAGAACATTCATCCACACAGGTTTTTTGAAACTGACGCGGTTCAAAAGTCTGTTGACGAATCCTCCCATCAGTATGAACGGAATCGAAATACCCAGAGAGTAAAGGAAAAGAAGTACTCCTCCCTTCACCGGTTCTCTTCCACTCGCCACTATCGCGAGGATACTCCCCAGTATAGGACTCGAGCAGGGAATCCACACGAGTCCCACACTACCACCGAGTAAGAAACCATTCAGGAATCCTTCCCCTTTGTAGCGCCACACGTTGGGATTCTTTTTCATCTTCACAAGTTCAACATCGAACAGGTAAAACAATCCAAAGACTACGAGAGCAAGCCCGGAAATCCACGTGAGTATGTAAGTAGGAATGAAATTTCCAAACAGTCCAAAAAGGACTCCTATGACTGAAAAGAGAGAAGATATTCCCACGAAAAAACCTATGATCTTCAGGAAATCTCCTTTCGAGGCAAAGAGTACGCCAAGAAAAGCGGGGATCAGGGGCAGGACACACGGACTGAAAAATGCGAGAAAGCCATATCCGAGAGCCATCCAGTAACTCACTTCTGCGACGGCGAAACTCATGTTCTCTCTCCTCTTCATTTTTTCTACTGAAAAAGCCCAAAATAATTATAACACAGAAACACCCCCTCACAGCGAGGGGGCTAACGATTCAGTTTGAATGGTAGTACAGAAGCTTCACATCGATTTCATCGAGGGATTTCACGAACTTTTCATGGTCGATGTTTTCCACCCTGAGTGTGGCAAGGTAAGAATCCTTCCCTTCTTCGAAAAGTGTTGCGATGGAGATGATGTTCCCGCCTGCTTCGTAGATTCTCTTTGCCACTTCGAGAAGTTCACCCGGTTTGTCTGGCATTTCCATTGTGTACCTTATGGTTCCTTCCCTCTTGGTTCCGAATATCTCTACGAAGACCTTGAAGATATCAGTCTGTGTGATGATTCCAACAAGATGTCCCGCATCGTCAACTACGGGGAGTCCACTTATATCCTTCTCCTCCATTATCCTTGCCGCGTCTTCTATCGGTGTGTTTTCGTTCACTGTGACGACATCTTTTGTCATGATCTCCTCGATTTTGAGCTTGGAAAGAAGATAGTGGAGTTCCCAGATGTTTAGTGTCGTGGCTTTAGAGGGAGATGCGTAGAGAAGGTCCTTTTCTGTCACGATACCGACGATCTTTTCATCCTTCATCACTATGAGGCGTTTGATTTTGTTCTGTTTCATGAGTTTGAGGGCCTCAGAAAAAGAGGTCTCTGGAGCGATGGTGATGGGATTTCTCGTCATGAAATCCTTGACAAGCATGTTTTCCCCCCTTTATGCAACACCGAGATAGGCCTTTCTGACCATTTCGTTGTCCAGAAGCTCACTGGCTTTTCCTTCGAGAACGATCTGTCCAGTCTCGAGGACGTAACCGTAGTGGGCAACCTTCAAAGCACCAAGGGCGTTCTGTTCCACAAGAAGAATCGTGGTTCCCTCCTGGTTGATCTTCTGGATGACCTCGAAAACTTCGGAGACCAGGATGGGAGCAAGTCCCAGTGATGGCTCGTCCATCATCAGAAGTTTTGGTCTGCTCATCAGCGCTCTTCCGATCGCAAGCATCTGCTGTTCTCCACCCGAGAGAGTTCCTCCCAGCTGCTTCAGTCTTTCCTTCAGCCTTGGAAAGAGAGAAAAGATCCACTCGAGGTCCCGTTTTATACCGTCCTTGTCTTTTCTGTTGTACGCTCCCATCATGAGGTTTTCGTACACTGTGAGTTCTGGAAAGATCCTTCTTCCCTCCGGAACGAGGGCTATCCCCATTTTGTTTATCACATGGGCAGGCTTGTTCGTGATGTCCTGACCGTTGAAGATGATCTTTCCCTTCTGAGCCTTCACAAGCCCCGCGATGGCAGAGAGGGTGGTTGTTTTTCCCGCACCGTTTGCTCCGATCAGCGTTACGATCTGACCTCTCGGGACTTTCAGGTCTATTCCCTTGATGGCGTGGATCGCACCGTAGTAAACGTGGAGAGACTGGACTTCAAGGACGATGTCAGACACTCTCCCACTCCCTTCCGAGGTACGCCTCTATCACACGTGGATCGTTCTGAATCTCCTTCGGCGTTCCTTCCGCTATGATTCTACCGTAGTCCATCACTATGATTCTCTCACAAATTCCCATGACCACTTTCATATCGTGCTCTATGAGAAGCACCGTTAGGTTGAAGTCCTTTCTGATCTGTTTTATGAACTCCATGAGGTCCTCTGTTTCCTTCGGGTTCATACCCGCGGCGGGTTCATCGAGGAGGATCAGTTTCGGCTTCGTTGCAAGGGCGCGGGCTATCTCCAGTTTTCTCTGCTCTCCATACGGAAGCGAGGAAGCCTTCTCGTACATCACCTTTTCGAGTCCTACCCTCTTGATGAGGTCTTTGGCTCTTTCCACCATTTCTTTTTCTTTCTTCAAATATCCGATTTTCGTGACAGCCCTCCAGAACCAGAAACGTCCTTCTCCCTTCTTCTTTTTTCCATGTTTCACCAGGATCCTGTCTGCGTCCGGGTTGGAAAGGATATGGTGCTGTGCCACAAGGACGTTTTCCAGGACAGTCATGTCGGAGAAGAGCCTGATGTTCTGGAAGGTCCTTGCAATTCCAAGGTGTGTGATCTGATAGGGCTTCAGGCCAGTGATGTCGATTCCATCGAAGATGATTCTACCCTTTGTGGGAGTGTATATGCCCGTTATCACGTTGAACACGGTTGTTTTTCCCGCACCGTTTGGTCCTATGAGTCCGACGAGTTCTCCTTCTCTGATCTCGTTGGTGAAATCGTCCACCGCTAAGAGTCCACCAAACTGCATTGTCACATGATCCAGAAGGAGGAGAGGTTTCTTGGAAAGATCCGTGACCGTCATTTCTCTTCACCACCCTTGCGACGAGCAAAGAGCCATCTGTAAAGGTTGTTCCAGGTGAGTTCTTCCCTTCCCATGATACCCCTCTGCCAGAAGATCATCACAAGGATAAAAATGGCGGATATCACGAGGATCCTCATTCCCTTTATACCGGGAACGTGTATGCCGAAGAACGTGAAAGGCTCTTCCAGATCCCTGAGCCACTCGAAGAGTATGGCGAAGAGAGCGGCTCCTATGAGCGAACCCGATATGCTGCCGAGTCCACCCAGAACTATCATGATGAGAACGTAGAAGGTGAGCATGGGACCGAGTGTGGTCGTTCTGGGATCTATCGTGGTGAGCCAGTGCGCGTAGAGCGAACCAGAAACACCCGCAAAGAAGGCTCCTATGACGAAAGAGAGAAGCTGATGTTTGAAAACATTTATTCCCATGGCTTCGGCTGCTATTCGGTCTTCTCTGATGGCCTTCAAAGCCCTTCCGTAGCTACTGTTCACAAGGCTTGCCATGAACAGAACCGTTACAAACAGCCAGCCGTAACACCACCAAATATTTGAGTATTCCGGAATTCCCTTGAGACCGAGAGGGCCGTTTGTGATGCTGATGGCGTTGAGGGCGATGATCCTTATCACCTCTGCGAACCCAAGGGACGCTATCGCGAGGTAATCACCGGAAAGCCTCAAAACCGGCCACCCTATGAAAAAAGCGAAGACGGCTGCCAGAACACCGCCTGCCACTGTGGCGGTGAAGAAGTCGGTGTGCGCGTTCGCAAGCCAGGGAACGATCGGCTCTATTATGAAAGACATCGCTTTCTGCTCTGGTGAAAGTGTGAGAAGAGACGCCGTGTAAGCACCTATCAGGATGAAACCGGCGTGTCCAAGAGAAAAGATACCCGTGATACCGTTTATCAAGTTCAAACTCACCGCCATGATACCGTATATGGCGATGAGCCTCACTACTCTCAGCTTGTAGCTGTCCATGTATCTATCGGCCAGATAGAGAAGAAGGGCCACGAAGATCAGGAAAACAACCGTGAGAATGAAATTCGTTCGTGCAGATAGTTTCTTCTCCATCTTCATCACACCTTTTCCACGATTTTTTTACCGAGAAGTCCTGAAGGTTTGACGAGCAGTATGACGATCAGAATGATGAAAGCGAACGCGTCCCTGTAACCCATAAAAGCCGGAAAATAAGCTGCGAGGAATATCTCAATGAGACCGAGAAGAACACCACCGAGAACAGCTCCGGGGATCGAACCTATTCCTCCAAACACCGCCGCAATGAAAGCCTTGAGACCTGGCATGAAACCCATGTAAGGATGTACATTTGGAAATCTCATTGCCCACATGATCCCACTCGCAGCAGCGAGTGCCGAACCGAGGGCAAACGTAAAACCGATGACGGCGTCCACGTTGACACCCATGAGAGCAGTCGTTGGAATATCCATGGAAATCGCTCTCATAGCCATACCGATCTTCGTTCTGTAAACGATGAAGGACAAAACTATCAGAATGACGACGGTGATGAAAATCACGAGAAACGTGAGGAGTGGTATTCTGGCTCCCGCTACAGTCAGTACCTTGTTCAGTATGGTCCTGTCCTTGAAGACCTTCAGAAAAGACTTGGGAATGGCACCGAACACGACCACAGCGAGACTCTCAAGGAAGAAAGAAACACCGATAGCGGTGATAAGAGCGGAAATCCTGGGAGCGTTTCTCAGAGGTTTGTAAGCAACTCTGTCTATGAGAAAACCCAATAGCGCTGCTCCGAGGATCGCTACGATGGCAGAAAAAAGTGGATTCAGAGAAAGAAGAGTAGCAGCGTAGAAGGCGAAGTAAACACCCATCATCATAACATCGCCATGGGCGAAATTAATGAGCCTCAGAATACCATAAACCATGGTGTAGCCGATCGCTATGAGTGCGTACAAACCTCCGAGCATGATTCCGTTGAAGAGATTCTGGAGGAAGAATACCACTCTTTCACCTTCCTTTCTTCAATCAAAGAAAGCGAAGCCCCTGAGGGGCCTCGCTTTTGCTTGTTTTAATGGAAATTTTTACTTGAGATCATCAGGATTGATGACAGCCTCAAAGTCAACTGAACCGTTCTTCACAACGTTTACAACGACGGATTTGATGGCGTCTCCGTTCTTGTCGATGTTTATGATACCGCTGGCACCGTTGAAATTCTCTGTTTTTCTGATCTCTTCAGCGATCTTTTCCCTGTCAAAGCTTCCTGCCCTTTCGATCGCGTCGAGAAGCACCATGTAAGCATCGTATCCGAGAGCGTTGAGCGCAGCTGGTTCTTTTCCGTATTTCTCCTTGTACACTTCAACGAACTTCTTTGCAACAGGGTTGCTGGCTGCCTTCGGATGGTAGTGTGTGGTGAAGAGGAGTCCTTCCACTGCTTCTCCACCGATTTCTATGAGTTCCGGTGCGTCTGCACCATCACCTGCCAGAATGTAACCGGTGAATCCAAGCTGTCTTGCCTGTTTGGAGATGAGGGCGATCTCCGGGTAGTACCCTGTTATGTAGATTGCATCCGGGTTGAACGACATCGCAACGGAAAGCTGTGCGGAAAAGTCCTGATCACCGCTTCTGAAGAGCACGCTCTTCACCTGTCCGCCGAGTTCAGTGAACTTGTCTTTGAAGAAATTAGAGAGTCCGACGCTGTAGTCCTGCTCGACATCCGTGAACACAGCCACTCTTTTTGCACCCAGATTTTTGTAAGCGAATACTGCCATGGCTGATCCCTGGAACGGGTCGATGAAACAAACCCTGGATACGAACTTTCTTCCCTGTGTTACGAGTGGATTCGTGGAGGCAGGAGTCACCATAGGAACTTTGTTCTCTTCTGCAATAGGTGCTACGGCAAGAGAATGTGCACTGGCCACTTCACCGATTATTGCGAGGACCTTTTCTTTGTCAATGGCTCTTGCTGCTGCGTTCGCTGCTTCTGTTTTTTCACTTCTGGTGTCGAGGAGAACGAGTTCTACCTCTTCTCCCAAAACTGTTGGTTTCTCTTCGTGAGCGATCTGAATTCCTTCCCACACCATTCTTCCAAAAGCGGAAATACCACCCGTCATTGGAAGAATCACAGCGATCCTAACGGCCGAGAAAAGACTCAAAACCGTAAATACAAGAAGAACCGTTACCAGTACCTTCCTCATATCTCTTCCCTCCCCTCACAAGAATGATTTTTATAAGTATTTTACAGGCTCACCATAAAACGGTCAAGAAATCCTTTTGAATCTTAATGCAGATTTTTCTGGGGGTTAATGTTTGCCTTTTTCAGTTCTTTCTCTGATTCCGAGAAAATCTTTGCTATTTCTTTCTCAGGCAGTTTTATTCCTTTTCCTGCATATTTACTTTCGACGTACAGCTCGGTCAAACCTCTAAAGTGTCGAAACTTTTTCCCGGATATCAACTCGTACGGAGTGAGATGTTCCTTCCCTGGAAAATATTTCCACCTCAGGAAGAGGTACGCGTCTTCTAACGTGTGTATTTCTTTCCGTTCAGTGCGATGTTCCTTTTTTTCAACATCTTCTTTTTCTTCCTCTCTCGATTCTTCCGTTTCAATTTCTTCGCTCGACGTTTTCAACGTTCTAAGGAAGAGCTTCAAAGTGGTGTGGAAGAACAACAAAGCCACGAAAAGAGAAACAACGGTTAGGATCCATCTTACCAAATTCCATGAAGGATTTCTTTCGATTTCAACGATAGTTACGGAAGCGGAAGGAGTGGACGAAAGCATCTGACCTACTGGTGTGAGTTCTGGAATTCCTACGTCGAGGTTCACGTTCTGAACCACCATGTTTACAAACAACACGAACAGATAAAAACTGACCACAAAAACACCGAGAGCAGCAAGGACATAATGTGACACCTTTAAATTCATTCGAAACTCTTTGAAGAAAACAGCAACGAGTAGCACCACACCTGCCACAGCGACCCAGAAAATGACTTCCCAGAGAAGTTTCATGGCAGAGCTTCCACTCTGGGTGAATTTTTCTATCACGACCACAACGTTCCTCACCATCTGTTGAACTGATACACCACTTTCTGGCTGATGCGTTTCTGGAAGAAGGAATGGAAGTCTGAATTCTGGAACAAAAGCCAGGAGTGGAACCACAGAAGCGTAGAGGAACTTCTTCTCATAAAGGAAAAAGAGGGCCATAGTTCCGGAGGCAAAAAGGAATGAAGATGGATTTTTCTCAAATATCAACGAAAGCACGAAAAAGAAGACCAGCGAATACACTTTTGACCTTTCACTTTCGAAGTCTGAAAATACAAGAAAGAAAGTAACTATGAGAGATGCGAAAATCAAGTCTTTTCTTTTGAAAGTATCCAGAGGAGGATCCCTGCGATCGGAAGAACGATCAAGTAGGCTCTGGAGATTCTCTTTAATATCGCTGCTACCGCTGAGCCTGAAAGGAGCCACAGAGAGTAGATGTTGATATCTTTCATCAGAACCAGAAGTAAAGCGCTACCAAACAACACATCATGGAACACTTTCTACAACCTCCTGAACGGTCATGTTCTCCCGCACTCCTCTCACGATCACGTGGTTCTCTTCGAGTAGCTTCACCTTTTCCAGAAGATCGAGGAGATCTTTCCTCATGAGGAGATAGCTCCTGAAAGGCTTCGTGTTTGGATCGCGTAAACCGTATGGTATGACAAATACTATCAATTTTGAAACCTGAGACCTCACTCTGAGAAGTAAGGGAAGCTCCTGCTCCGTCAGGTGTACGCAGAAAAGGAGAACAGTATCTGAAGGATCAAATACGACCGTCTCCAGGACACTCTTCGTATCGAAACGAGAATTGTCCGTTCCTCTCACGGTGGCGAGCAGTTCAAAATCCATCACCCAGTCTCGATCGTGATTTTTCCAGATTTCTTCACCTATGACTGTTAATTCCACAGGTGTGTGACGTTCTTTCAGGTCTTTCACCACGCTCGCTACAAACCGCACCGCTTCATCTTCGTAGTACCTCCTCAGTTCTTTCCAGACTTCTCCCAGCTGGACATCTTTTGGAAGGTTCAAATCGAGAAAAATCTTCACCCTTCCCAGCGCGGTGTGATCGTGTTCTTTCACGAGCAACCTTCCATATCTCGCGGAGGCCTTCCAGTGTATTCTGTTCATCGGTTCTCCGTTGTAATCTCTGAGTCCCTTCAGCATCGTGTTGTCGTCGAGAAGCCTCTGGGGACTTTTTCTACCCGGTAGGAGTTCTTTCAGGGCCTCTTTGTAGAATTCGATCGGCACGTACTCGGGAAAAACGATCACCTCGTCCTCTGCGTTGAACTCCTTTTCCACAGAAAAAGTTGCGAACGTGTCTTCGATTTTTATGGAAAATCCCTTCAGGATCTTTCTTCCACGTGTTCCAAACGAGAAAATGAACACCAGCTTTTCCGAAGAAGATGGTCTCAGAGAAATTTCTTCGGTATCTTTTTTGAAAAACCTGACGGGAGAAAGACTCGGATTGAGTTTCATCGAAATCCGCAAGAGGCCGGAATAGCTGATCTCGTAGATCATCTCTGCTTTTTCATCCACGAAGAGTCTGGTTTTTGTGATGTGTCTTTCTACCTTTATCCTTGGAATGGCTTTCAGAGTCAAGAAGAGATCCAACCACCTTGTTGCGGTAAAGAAAACCATCAGAAGAAAAATGTTGTTCTGTGTGAGGATCCATACTGCAACGGAAAAGATTGTGAGAATCACAAGTGGTTTCTTCCTTACCCTCATTTGACCACCTTCACGCGGTCGAGAATTTCTCTCACTATATCCTCCTTTTTCTCCCTTTTGAGTTTGGACTCCGCAGACTGGATCACTCTGTGGGGTATCACGTACACAGCGGCTCTTTTCACGTCGTCTGGAAGGACAAAATCTCTCCCATCCATGAAAGCGAGAGCCATGGAGAAGTGCATGAGGGCTATACTTCCACGGGGGCTCATGCCCAAAAGAAGCGACGGATGATTTCTTGTGGCACTGGCTATATCGACGATGTATTTCTTCACTTCATCACTCACAAAAACATTCCTCACCTTTTTTTGAAGTTCTGAAAGCTCATCAGGGTTCATGACCGGTTCCAGCTGACTTATGGGATGTTCTTTTTCCTGGGATGTGAGCATCTGAATCTCTGCTTCTTCATCGGGATACCCCATCTTCACGCAGATCATGAAGCGGTCGAGCTGAGCTTCCGGGAGGGGGAAGGTCCCTTCGTACTCGATTGGGTTTTGCGTGGCGATCACGAAGAATCTCTCAGAAAGCCTGTGTGTGATTCCATCCACAGTCACCTGACCTTCTGCCATTGCCTCAAGGAGCGCAGATTGTGTTCTCGGCGTTGCCCTGTTTATCTCGTCCGCGAGGAGAACATCGGTGAACACGGGCCCCTTTTTAAAGACAAAGTCTTCTTTCTTTCTATCGTATATGTACAGACCGGTGAGATCTGTTGGAAGGAGGTCCGGTGTGAACTGAACTCGTCTGAAGTCCACTCCAAGGGATAGCGCAAGGGCTCTTGCAAGCATCGTCTTTCCAACTCCTGGCACATCTTCCATGAGAACATGCCCTTTTGCGAGAAGCGCTGCGACAACAACTTCGATGGCTTCTCTCTTTCCTTTTATCACCTTTTCGATGTTGTTTATCACCCGCTCTATCAACCCAGGATCCCTCCAGAATAGTGTTTGCATACTTCAAAGTATACCAGTTTTTCTATCAAATTCTCAATTTTTAGAATACACGTTGAATTTTAATGCAGAAATTTCACCAGTACTGGTGTATAATTCTTCAGAAGAAAAAATACCCCAGGAGGTGTTGTTGTGAATCTAGAAGACAAGATCTCAAAGATAGGCCGAAACATGAAATCCTCCATCATCAGGGAAATTCTCAAATTTGCTGCGGACAAAGATGCCATTTCTTTCGGAGGGGGAGTGCCCGATCCTGAGACTTTTCCGAGGAAAGAACTTGCAGAAATCGCAAAGGAAATCATAGAGAAAGAGTACCATTACACCCTTCAGTACTCCACAACGGAAGGCGATCCCGTTCTTAAACAGCAAATTTTGAAACTTCTGGAGAAGATGTACGGTATCACAGGACTCGACGAAGACAATCTGGTATTCACTGTTGGATCCCAGCAGGCGCTGGATCTCATTGGAAAGCTCTTCCTCGACGATGAGAGTTACTGCGTCCTCGATGATCCCGCATACCTCGGAGCCATAAACGCGTTCAGACAGTACCTTGCGAACTTCGTGGTGGTCCCACTCGAAGACGACGGAATGGATCTCAATGTTCTGGAAAGAAAGCTTGCTGAATTCGACAAAAACGGGAAGATAAAACAGGTGAAGTTCATCTACGTTGTTTCGAACTTCCACAACCCAGCTGGAGTCACGACTTCTCTGGAGAAGAGAAAAGCGCTCGTCGAAATCGCAGAAAAGTACGACCTATTCATAGTGGAAGACGATCCCTACGGTGCTTTGAGGTACGAAGGAGAAACTGTGGATCCCATCTTCAAGATAGGTGGACCAGAAAGGGTGGTTCTTCTCAACACGTTCAGCAAAGTCTTGGCACCGGGTCTCAGAATAGGAATGGTGGCGGGAAGCAAGGAGTTCATCAGAAAGATCGTCCAGGCGAAGCAGTCTGCGGATCTGTGCAGCCCCGCTATCACTCATCGTCTCGCTGCCCGTTATTTGGAGAGGTACGATCTTCTCGAGCAGTTGGAACCCACCATCGAACTCTACAGAAGAAAGAGAACGGTGATGCTCAACGCCCTCGAAGAGTACTTCTCCGACATACCAGGCGTGAAATGGGTGAAATCGGAAGGTGGTCTCTTCATCTGGCTCACCCTTCCCGAGGGTTTCGACACCTGGGAGATGTTCGAGTACGCGAAGAGAAAGAAGGTGTTTTACGTTCCTGGAAGGGTTTTCAAAGTATACGACGAGCCGAGTCCCTCTATGAGGCTTTCCTTCTGTCTGCCGCCAGATGAAAAGATCGTTGAAGGGATCAAAAGGCTCAAGGAAGTTGTCCTCGAGTACGGCAAGGAAAAAGGTCTTCTGTGAGGAGTGATAGAATGTTTCTGGAAAAACTGGTTGAGATGGCTCAAGGAAAGGGAAAAAAGCTCGCAGTTGCGGCTGCGAACGATGATCACGTGATAGAAGCTGTCTGCAGGGCTTGGAAAGAGAGAGTGTGCGAGCCCGTTCTGTTCGGTCCAGAGGAAGAGATCACCAGGATCATCGAGGAACTCGTCCCTGAATGGAAGACGCCCCAAATCGTAGATTGTCCCCCAGAAGAAGCGGGAAGACTCGCTGTGGAGGCCGTTTCAAAGGGAGAATGCGATTTTCTGATGAAGGGAAAGATAAAGACAGGAGATTTGATGAAGATCTATCTGGACGAAAGGTACGGACTTCGAACGGGAAAAACGATGGCGATGGTGAGCGTGATGGAGATACCCGATTTCCCGAGGCCTCTCATAATCTCCGATCCCGGTATGCTGATAAGCCCCACTCTGGAACAGAAGGTTGACATGATAGAACACTGTGTTCGAGTGGCAAACGTCATGGGTTTAGAAACACCGAAAGTTGCCGTTGTCGGTGCCATAGAAGTCGTGAATCCAAAGATGCCCATCACGACGGAAGCGGCCGTTCTCTCGAAGATGAACCAGAGAGGGCAAATAAAAGGGTGTATCGTCGATGGGCCCTTCGCGCTGGACAACGTTGTGTCGGAAGAAGCGGCGAAAAAGAAAGGGATACAAAGCCCTGTGGCGGGAAAGGCCGACATCTTGATACTGCCAGATATAGAGGCGGCGAACATTCTGTACAAAGCTCTGGTTTTTCTTGCTAAAGCGAAATCCGCATCTATCATTCTTGGTGGGAAAGTCCCTGTAGTTCTCACATCACGTGCAGACTCGGAAGAAACGAAGTTTTATTCCATAGCCCTCTCGGCGGTCTTCGCTTAGAAGACACACTTTTTCAGAACGTCGAGGAGGATCAGGTTGGAGAGGAAGCCATATCTCTCGTAGTTTTTTCTGAACTCTTCTTCCGTTTCCTTTCCACATATGTCAACGATCGTCTTTATGGCGAGGAACTTCTTCTCGTTCTCGTGGCACACTTTTGCCACAGCGGCGGAGTCCATATCGACACAGAGGGCTCCCGTTCTTCTTTTTATCTCCTCGGCTTTCTCCTTCGCTGTCACAAAGGCGTCTCCGCTTGCTATCAGTCCTGTCTTGATTTCTCTGTTTGAATAAGCGATCACCTTGTCTTCGAGATCTTCACTGCCCGAGACGATGATTCCTTCATCACCAAGGGCCGTTTCGAAATCGTACTCGACGTAGGAATCTCCTATCACGACATCCCCAACTTCAACACCTTCCAGACCACCGGCGTTTCCCGTCAAGAAAACAGCATCTATGTTGAACCTGTCCAGAAAAGCCTGAGTAACGAGCGCGGCTTCGACCTTCCCGATGAAACCGTAGCTCACGACCACCTCGTTTCTTCCTACAACTCCCCGCTGGTAGTATCTTTTCAAGAGACGTCCTTTTTCCAGGACTTCCATCTCTTTAAGCATGGGTTCCACTTCTATCTTGAACACACCGAGAACCAGGATCACGTTCCCACCTCCAGATGAGAAAAAGGGGCGCAGTGCCCCTTCACTCTCTCTGTCCAAGATACCTGTCGAGCTGGAAGATCACAGACATCTGACCATTTGCCTTTTCTAAAAGATCGAGGATTTCTCTCACCTGGTCTTCTTCTTCCACCTGCTCGTCAACGAACCATTTGAGGAAACTCACGGTGGCGTGATCTTTCTCTTCCAAAGCGAGTTCCAGGATGTTGTAAATCGACTGGGTGACGAATTCTTCGTGTTTCAGAGCCGCTTCAAAGGCGTCTTTTATTCCGTTCCAATTCGAAGGTGGCTTCTCTATGGCTTCGAGTTCGACCCTTCCTCCTCTTTCGTAGATGTATTCGTAGAACTTCATCGCGTGAGTTAGTTCTTCCTGCGCTTGCTTTTTCATCCAGTTGGCAAAACCCTTGAATCCTTCTGCGTCGAAGTAAGTTGCCATCGAAAGATAGAGATAGGAAGAGTAGATCTCCCTGTTCAACTGATCGTTGAGCGCTTTTCTCACTTTTTCTGAGATAACCATCATCTCACCTCCTACTGTACAATTCTACCACTTGCCACAGTTTTGCCACATTTTTCTGTTAATAATCGAAATGGAGGTGAAATTATGAGGAATGGTTTCACGATCGTGGAGCTTTTGATAACTATAGCTGTTCTTCTCATCGGAATACTCTTGGTTCTGGGATTCACAACGAGAACAATTGTTGCCACTGTTCAGTCGTTTACCACGATCGAGTTAGCGGACGATCTTTTGAAGGCAGCGATGGAAATAAGAAAGGAAATCCTGAAAGCTGGACCTAGAGCGGATCAGATTTATTTTGATCCGGAGAATCCTGAAAAAATTTCTTTCCTTGTGAATGTTCCTTTCGGTGGAGAAAAGTACTATTCCAGGAACTACACATACACTATCACATTTGAAAAACCGGACATCAAATTGTACATCTTCCAGGAAGATTCGAACAGCACAGATACGAGGATACTCGTAACGGATGTTTCAACCTGCACATTTTTGGCGGGTGCCGGTACTGTCTCCTTTGTTATAGGAAAAGAAAAACACAACATCGAAAGAACCTATTTCATGAGCGTAGCCCTTCCCAATCTGAAGTGAAGGGGTGATCTTTATGAGGAATGGTTCCATTCTTGTGACCACTGTGATAATTCTGGTCATCGTTTCCGTTCTGGGAATCTCTGTGTTCTTCGCGTTCAATCAATATCGTGAAAATGTGGGATTGACCGCTCAGAGACTGGAGGCTACTTACAGAGCTTCAAATATCCTGAGTCTCGGTGTTGCCTGTCTAAAAAAGCACTTCGGTTTTTCAGGAATGGAAATCAACTGGTCCACTGGAAGTGTGACATGGTTTGATGATTTCAGAAAGAGAGTTCTGCTTCAGTCAGATGGAGATGCCTGGGAGAATGTTTTCTCATTGCTGGACACAGAAAAATACTACAATCTTTCTTCAGACATCGATTTCTCTACTGAAGCATCAAAATTGGGATTTTCTAACTTTGAAGCAGTAGCCATTCCGTTCGAGAACAACCCGTTCTTTGCTCTGCTTGTTGTAAGAGCACAAGTCGGAAAGGCTGTGGTTTACAAATACGCTGTTCTTTCTTCAGACTTTCTGAACAAGTACGCGTATTTCACAGAAAAAGAAACAAGACCGGATGGAGATAAGATATACTTCATCACCCAGGATACCATAGATGGTCCTTTCAGGTCGAACGACGTGATACATGTGAAAGGAGAGCCGTTGTTCAAGGCGAGTGTGGAGTTTAAAGGCATCGAAGTGGAAGCGGGAAATGGGCCAAGATACGAAAATCCTCCTCCAAAGTATTTAACCGATGAAGACATAGAAAAGTACAAAATGAGTAAGATAAAAGACTATTACGCAAGAGAGATCGAAAAAATCGTAAAACCCGCCAGCGAAGCGGTCAACTCGGTTGAGCCGGTGGGAATAGAGCTTCCTGCAGCCAAGATAGTTGAGAATGGTTACTTTTATAAAATACAGTTAGAAACGGCTTATATAATCGAATTCAATACTCCAAGGGGCAACAGTGAAAACGACTATTTGATAAAAGTGAAGTACAAAGAAATGTACAGGAAATATGTATGGTACTTCAACTGGTACTTCGTTGGGGAAACTGAGGGAAAGGAATTTAACCTTTTCCACATCAAACCCAAGCCAAACAGCGATCTGTATCACCTCGTCATTCAGGGGAACGAGGCAAAGAAACTTCTTGGTCTTGACAGAAACGAGTACGATATCTATTTCAACGGTGTGATCAAAACAGACAGCGATGTTTACCTGGGGAACATGAGTGAAGGAAGAGGAAAGCCCATGTTCGTTGACGGGAAATACACCATCGTTGCTAAAAACATCTACATAGAAGATCCCATCATTTACAACGATTACAGAGAGGTTCTGGAAACGATAGCTGATCTGGAGGGAATAAAAGGAAACTCTGATCAAAAAATCGCAGAGGTTGAGATAAGACCTCTCGATGAAAACGGTGATGTCAAAACGGAAGAATACGCAGAGATGATCAAAAATCATGAATCCGACGACTTCCTCAACCTGGTTTCATTCAACGACGTGGTGGTGAAAGAAAAAAGGAAAAATATGAAGATCTTTGCCAGTATATACGCCTTCGATGGAAGTTTCTATGTGGAAGGTTATAACAGTGGGGATCCTAAAGGAGAACTCACCATCTTTGGCTCTCTCATGCAGTATGTCAGAGGACCGGTGGGAACCTTTCATTGGACAAAAAATGGAAAGCCCGAGATCGAAACAGGCTACCGAAAGAACTACATATACGACTGGAGAATACTGAAAGGTATCTCAGTGTTTGGAACACCCACTATAGAAGAAGAGTCAATGATTCTCAGTATAAGAGAGGTGTATTAACGTGAAAAAAGGAAGCCTAATGATAGAAACCCTGATCAGTCTGATTTTGATCCTTCTGGTCATAGCGATCTTCATGACCATGATTTTGGTGGTGATAAAAAATACAGCAAACACAGAAAGGTCTACAAAGGCGTTTCTCCTGGTGAACTTTGCGTACGATTATCTTTCCAAATTCAGGGTGGAGCATAAAATCCTCGAGAGTGAATACAATGTGGTTGAAAACATGAACAAGGGTTTCTGGAACGATAGATGGAGTGACGGAAATCCCCCATTTCCCTACATTGAAAACCTTCAGGAGGAGAACATTGCACTTCCAACATCGAACGGAACGATAACTTATAAGAAAATCACTCTAACAATAAGAACCGATGAGCAAGACACAATAACACGTGTGGTGATAATAGGTGACTAAAGACTCGCAACCGATGGTCGATATTAAAGAGTGAGAAAAGAAGTTCTGGAGGGATCCACAATGAGAATAGACCCCACGGACGGGAAAGGAAATACTTTGCTTCATGGAGAAATAACAAAAAAGGAACTCCACGTGAATGAGCAGTCACCTTCCGTTTCCGAGATGAAAAGACAACAGGAAGAAGATGTCCAGAAAGCCATAGAAGAATTCTCAAAAAAACTGGAAAAACTGAAAAAAATCTTCAGAGGAGAAGCCGAATTCAGGTACGACGGCGAATTGAACATGGTGATCGTGAAGATAAAAGACACCGAAACGGGAGAGATCATAAGACAAATCCCTCCTGAGGTGATGATGAAGATCGCAAAGAGTATAAACGAGCTGCTTGGGATCCTCGTAGACGAAAGGGTGTGATCGCATGGACCTGAGTAAAATAGCGAGCACCATAAATATGAGATATTACTCACAGCTGGGTGGTTTCCAGGTGGGGGGAGCTGTCAGCGGACTCGACACCCAGTCCATCATAAACGCTATTCTCGAAGCAGAAAGCCAGCCGCTTCAAAATCTCACAGAAAAGTACGAAAAGTACGAGCTCATGCAAGAAGCCTACACAGAAGTGAAGACCAAACTCAGAGAGTTCAGAGATCTGGTCTACAGTTTCAAACTCCAGAGTACCGTTGTCCAGAAAACAGCCGTTTCTTCCAGCTCTCTTCTTTCAGCTGAGGCTTCCTCTGTGGCCGTCACGGGTGTATACCATGTGAAGATCGTTCAGACCGCAACTTACACCACGTTGGCTGGAGCGAGTGAAGTTGTTCCACCTCCCGATTCAACGAAGACGTTTGGGGAACTCGATTACATGTACACACCTCAGGAAGGAACTGTAAGACTGTACAACAACGAAACGGGAAACTACGTGGAAGTCCAGGTTCTCTCCACAGATACCATAGACGATATTGTCAATAAGTTGAACACCGCTCTTTCCTCTGCTGGAATAACGGGAAGCGTCAGCTACGATACCAGCACCGGCAAAATCAGCATCACTTCCGATAAGAATTTCTCGCTCGTTGACATCACAGGAAACTTCACGAAGGTATTTCATCTGGATGAAGCCAGTCTGAACTACAGTGGAGGAAATTATTCTTTCACCAGCACCGCCTCTGTGAGCGGGCTTTCCACAGCGAAAACTCTTCAGCAGATTGCTACGTACACTTCAAAGACCATAATAAGCGGAAAGGTGAAGATAAACGGTGTGGAGATAGATGTGGATCAGAACGACACGTTGTCTTCTCTTATAGAGAAGATAAACGACAGCGAAGCCGGGGTTACCGCCAGTTATGATTACCATGCGAACAGAGTTGTGATCATTTCAAAGACCTCTGGTCCCGAGGCCATCACCCTGGAAGACACATACGGGACGGGTTTGTTCTCGCTTCTTGGAATAGAAAATCACAGTCTCTACGTGGGTCAGAAGGCTCATCTTCAGATCAGTATGGACGGCACGAACTGGGCGGATGTGTATTCAGACACGAATGACGTGGAGTACAACGGTGTCACTTTCCACATCTCTGGAATGACATCCGAGACGATCACCGTTGATGTGAAAATCGATGCGGATGCCATAGTTGAAAAAATCAAAGAGTTTGTGGATAAATGGAACGAAGTAATGGATTATCTGAACAAAAAGCTCACAGAAGAGCCGATAACCGATAAATCCGAAGAAGAGATGACAGAAGAAGAGAAGATGAAAGGGGTTCTGAAAGGAGACGATCTGTTAGAAGAGATCTTCTCCCGTCTCAGAGGATTCATCACGTATAAAGTTGAAGGAGACATAAACTACCTCTGGGAACTTGGGATCAGCACAGGAGACATAGGAACCGGATACGAGAACATGATGAAGGGTCATCTCGAAGTGGATGAGGAGAAACTGAGGCAGATAGTGGAAGAGGATCCAGACAAGGTGTGGGAATTCTTCGGTGGGGAGAACGGTTTTGCCACACAGCTCGACGATTATCTATGGGAACTGGTGAAATTCAACGGCAGGATCGATCAGGTCGCGGGAATAAGCGGTCGAATAGAAAGAGAACAGAGATTCCTCGCCACACAGATAGCGAGCTGGATCGAAAGGCTCTCCAAGAGAGAACAGGAACTCTGGAGGAAGTTTTCGGCCATGGAGGAAGTGATCTCTCAGCTTCAGTCCCAGGGAAGCTGGATCTCTCAAGCGTTGCAGGGCAGTAACAACAAGTGATTACCCTTTCATGCCACTTCTCACAAGACTTTTCACAAACAGGTTCTGAAGAGCGAGAAACATCACAACGGTTGGCGCTAGAGCAACCACGGTACCCGCCATTATTACACCCCAGTTGTTGGCTGATTCAGCCTGCATGAGCATCTTCACTCCTACCTGGACCGTTTTCATTTTGTCTTCCATACTCACTATCAAAGGCCAGAGATACATGTTCCAGGCATAGACGAAGTTTATTATAGAGGCACCTGCCAGCATATGTTTTGAGAGGGGGATCAGCACTTTCCAGAAAAATTGCATGTAACTCGCTCCGTCTATGAGTGCAGCATCTTGGAGTTCTCTTGGAATTGTGAGAAAATGCTGTCTCATGAGAAAGGTGTTTGTTGCGCTTGCCATGAAAGGAATTGTCAGAGCCCAGTAAGTATTGACCCAGCCGAAAGTTTTCATGATCAAAAACAAAGGGAGAATCATAACGGTTTCTGCGGGAAGGAATAGGGTAGCAAACAAAGCTGCGAACATGACCTTTTTACCCTTGAAATTGAAATGAGAAAAAGCGAAACCTGCGAGCGCTCCGGTGGCAAGTTTTCCAAGTGTTATCAGTGATGCAACAATCAAGCTGTTCAAAAAAAGTCTTGCCAGCGGAACATATTTGAAAGCTTCTACATAATTCTTCCAGTAAAAACTCGTTGGAAAAAACTTCGGAGGGTATGAAAATACAGCCTCAGGTTTTTGAAAACTTATGGTTATCGCAAGAAACAATGGCAGAGCCATTATGAAAGTCACCATTACAAGAATTATTTCGTAGAGGATTGTGATGGATCTTTTTCTCCTCACGTTCTCTCCCCCATCATTGATAGTGGACCCTTTTTTCACCGAATTTGAAATAGAAGATCGTAACGATCGCCATTATCAGAAAGAGAATTACACTCTGTGCCGCTGCTGGTCCTATTTTCTGGAAGGCGAAGGCGTCGAGATACAATCTGTATATCAATGTGGTCGTGTAGTTTCCCGGTCCACCTTTTGTGGTGACATCGATGATAGCAAAGGAGGAAAACATAAAACTTACAAGGTTCATAATAACAAGATAGAAAGTGATCGGTGAAAGAAGCGGAAAGACGATTTTCCAGGTTCTAGCCCAGGAATTGGCTCCTTCTACAAGAGAGGCCTCTATCAATTCCTGAGGAATATCCTGAAGACCTGCAAGATAAAAGATAATATCGAAAGGAAGTGTTTTCCAGACAGTAGCTATTATAACTGCTATGAGTGCGTACGGCTTTGTGGTAAGCCACTCCACCTGCAGTCCAAAAAGTTTAGAAAGAATGTAGTTGACATGTCCTACAACAGGGTTAAGCAGAAAAGACCAGAGAACACCTGCTATCGCTGGAGAAATAGCATAAGGAGTGAAAATCAATGCCCTGAAAATTCTGTTCCCAGGGAGGTTCATATTCAGAAGCAGGGCTATAAAGAATGCAAGAAATATGGTCAGAAAGAGAGAGGCAAGAACGTAAACAACTGTCACTTTTATGGCGTTTAAGTACTCTGGACTTTGGAACAACCTCTGAAAGTTTCTAAGACCAACAAACACCATTCTGTTTCCAAACGGAGTAATTCTGTAAAAACTCAACCTCAAAGAATAAACAGCAGGCCAGTAAATAAAAAGAGTAATGATCACAAAAGTTGGAAGAAGGAGCAAGTACGGGAGAACTCTTTTCAATTTAATCCCCCCAGAAAAATGATAAGGAGTGAGGGGGAACACCCCTCACTCATAGAGTTCATTGTATTCTCTGATGGCCCTTGTAGCTTCTTTTTCAGCCCAGGCGAGAGCTTCTTCGGGCGTCATTTCTCCATTAATCATTTTTTCAATAGCGGTTTCTATTATGTCTCTCACCTCTGGGAACGGTCCTATAACAGCTCCTCTGGTGTTCGGTGTTTGAACCGACAGCAGAAGCTGCAAAAGCGCAGTGAGATGATGAGGATATTCAGAGTAGTAACCCTGGTAGAGAAGTGTCTCTACTGCGTCTTTTCTTACCGGGAAGTAGCCTGTTCCAAGGTGCCAGCGTATCTGTTGTTCTGGCTCCGCCATCCATTTTACGAACTCCCAGGCCGCTTTTATCTCCTCTTCTGGATGGCCTCCTATGATCCACAAGCTTCCACCACCTATTGGTGTTCCTCCAAGCTCAACTCCCTCTGGTTTCGGAAGGAATGCTGTTCCGAGCTCGAATCCGTTTTCCTTGGCAGCGTCCATCATCAGTTTCACGTCAGAGGTAGAGGTGATAAGCATGGCAACTTTTTGAGAAATAAAGAGCTGTCTTGCTCCTGTCCAGTCTTCTTTTGTTGTGTTGATCATAAGACCCTCTTTCGTAAGTGTATTCCAGAGTTTGAGGAACCTGAGCGCCGCTTTGTGGTTGAAAACTGCCTTTGTTGCTCTTCCCGCTCTTCCATTTTCGTTGTCAACTAAAGGAGCATTCTGAAGAGCTACGAACTGTTCGAAGAACCAGCTGTGGAGTGGCCAAGTGATGCCAGCACGAACGATATTTCCTTTTTCATCTTTAACCGTGAGTTTTCTGCAGTATTCTATTAACTCATTGAATGTCCTGGGAGGTTTGTTTGGATCGAGACCCACTTCTTTGAAGAGGGTTTTGTTGTAGTAGAGAATCGGATTTGAAGAGTTGAACGGCATCGAGTAGAGTTTCCCCTTCACTCTGTAGTAGTCCAGAACCTGTGGAAGGAATTTTCCAACATCGAAGGAGGGATCTTTCTCGATCAAATCACCAATTGGGACGGCTATACCACTGTCAATCATGAACTGAGTGCCAATTTCGTATATCTGAACAACGTGTGGAGGGGTTCCTCCCTGTACAGCTGCTACGAGTTTGTTCAGAGTATCTCTGTAGCTTCCGGTGTACTGAACTTCTACTTCAATGTCTGGATGGGTCTTCATGAAGTCCTCCGCCATGTTTTGAAGAAGTTCGATCCTCCATCCTCCCATGGCGTGCCAGAACTGAATCTTGACCTTCGCTAAACTGATAACTACGAGAAGAATCATCAGAAGAACAAAAAACTTCTTCATAACATATCCCCCCTTTGAATAGGATTGATTTTGAAAAAACAAAAAGCAATCCATCCAGGGTTGCTTCTCTAGTTCTCCCCCCGTGCCTTAGTATTTTACAACGCAGAGATTGCCATGTCAATAATATGTTTCTTCGTAGAGAAACACAAAAAATACTCTATCTGTGATATAATGATAGTAAAATAACTCTAAAAAAATTTCAAATTATTTTAAATAGACGGGAGAGGGGATTATGAGTATTTTCGTGAAAACCTTTGGCGGGACAAGAGTTATCAAGAACAATGATATCGTGAACGCAAGAGACTGGCCATCGCAAAAAGCGTTTGCCCTGTTCAGGTATCTCATTTTCAGAAGGAACGAAGAAGTGTCCGTCGAAGAGATCTACAACCTCTTTTGGGAAGACATGGACGACACATTCGCGAAATCAAATCTGAACACCACACTCCATATTATAAGGAGAACCACCGGAATAACGAGCGAAGAACTCTTTGTGAAAGGAGATCTCTGCTGTTTCTTCCCGGGAGACAAAATCACCATAGACGCAGATATTTTCGAAGAGTGCCACAGAAATCTGATGAAAGCCACATCGGATATTGAACATGAAAAACTTCTTAAGAGGATGTTCGAGATTTATGCAGGACCGTTTCTAATCGAAGACATTTTCGCAGAATGGGTGCAGGAAATCAGAGAAATCTACGAATCGTGGTACTCAGATGTTTTAAAAGAGCTCTTCAAATTGTATCTGGCAAAAAAAGATTACGACGCCGCCCTCGAGATGGTAAACGCTTATTTTCAGAGAGAGCCTTACGACGAGGATATGTACTACAAAGCAATAGAGGTCCTTCTGAAAAAGGGTGATATCACAAGGGCAAAACGCGTATACGACAAGCTCTCGAGTCATCTTATGGAGATAGGGATCAAACCTCGATTGAAATTCGATGATTTTCTCTCCAAAAGAGGCTCAGAATTCATGCTGAACGGTAACAAGGCAGTGGTGGTTGATGAAAAGCTTTTTGAAAGTTTCCTCTTTCTGGAGAGTCGAAGGAGAGAAAAGTCTTTTGTCCTCGTCGAGGTGAAACTGATGAATAAGAGTATCAGCACTGAAGATGTCTCCCAAAGGGTAGCATCTCATCTTCGAAAGGGAGACGTGATGACCTTCTCAGGTGAAACTATCCGAATTCTCTTCCACTGTCCCGAACAGCGTCGTCCAACAATGGAAAAACGTGTAGCAGACGTCCTCGAGAAAGTTGGAGTGAAGAAAGGTCAGTACGAAATTTCCTGAAAACACAGATCAAAAAATAGCGCCGCTGTCTCGCATTTGAAGCAGCGACGCTCAAAGAAATGTGGTTAATGAATGTATCGGGAGAAATGGGGATAGAGAAGGATCAAAATGAGTACCTCACCCCAACGAAAATCTTGTAGTTTGTAGAGTCATATGATGCTCCTAAAAGAACAGTTATATTCTTGCTGAGATCATACCCTGCACTTAGAGACACCTCCCACGGCGTTTCCTCGAGTGTCCAATGACTTCTGAAAGAAAGGCTCACAGAAAATCTGCTGAGTTTCAGATCTCCCCTACCCCACCAGAGTATTCCGGAGAATTTTGTGAGATCGAAGAGTGCGTACACACCAGCTGAAAGTGAAAGGTTTCCCACACTGGTACGATCTGAAAATCCTACTCCCAAATATCTGAACCGCCAGTAGATAGCCCCGAGTTTCAATTCTTCTCCAAACAGTTTCGTTTCTATGAGAAGTCCATCGGGAAAAGAAGCGGAAAAATGGATGTTTTTGTTCAACCAGAGACTTATTCTGGCTTCTGGGTAAGAGGAAAGCAGTATGAAACTCTCTTCAGGCTTTTCTTCTTCTTTACCCATGAACTCCTCAAGTCCAGAAACATTTCCCGCAACGAAGACTTTTTCTTCAGGAGGTTTTTCTACAACGAGAGCCCTGCAGAAAACGATCATTCTGTGTTCTTTCTCATCCGTTTTGAATTTGGAGTAGGCTATCGGCTGGAAATCTTCCTGGGAGATCCAGAGTTTTGTTCGAAGATGCGCACCATCCAGTTTCATTTCGATATCAGATAGAACGCTTTTTTTATCCAGTTGCTGTGGTGTTATCGAAAGGTACATCTCCTGGACCGTTGTCATCCCCTGTGTTACTGTGAGGATCTCCTCCCTTCCTACACGTACAACGGCCGATTTCCCGAGGACAGTGAGGATCCAGGGTTTTGAAAGAATTCTGTAGGAATCGCGTATCACGGGAAATTTCGCCTTTATAGAGAGTGGAAAAAGCTTCAACTCTACCGTATCACTCGAGTAGTGTATCGAACCCTCGTTGGACTCATCGGTACTGAGATAGAGCTCCTCCAGAGAAACTCCAGTTCCAGTGCTTTCTTTCACCTCTGCCATCACGAACTGATACATGATCATGGGTTCCGAGAACACCGTTGCAACAGCGAAAACCAGAAAGATCATCAGCGACCATTTCATGATCACTCACTTCCCTGGATTTCCGCCTTGATGAATATGTAGAGTTCTTTTTGGGAATCTTTTTTCATCGTACCACCGAAGAGGTATCTTATGAGTGGAATCTTGTTCAGTATGGGCACTCCGGAGTTGGTCTGGGCGTTGTCTTCGATGGTGGCACCGGAGATCACAACGGTTTGTCCGTTTTTCAGGAAAAGTGTTGTAGAGAGTTCGTTCTGTTTTACAGCGAATGTTCCGAGTTTTTCTCCTGCGAAGTGACTGACCTTTGGTGAGAGTGTGAGCTCGAGTTCCTCTTTGTCCATCACACGTGGCTGAATGTCGATGCTCACCCCAACGTCTATGGACTCGATCCTGCTCACCGCTCCTTCAGCCTGAAGGAGAACAACCTGTCTTTCTCCCAAGAAGAGAGAAGCCTTTTCTCCGCTCTTCACAATGATCCAGGGATCGGCTGTGATCTTCGCCTTTTGATCTTCTTCGAGGAGTTTCAACTGAGCTAGAATCTGTCCGAAGACGTCTGTCTGAACGTTGATGAGACCTGTTACCAGACCGAGAGTAGCCGACCAGTTCTCGTTGAATTCCTGACCAGAGCCGAAGGAGTAATCTAAACTGTTCAACCCCAGTTCGTTCGAGTAATCTTTGGAAACTTCTGTGACGATCACGCTGATTTTCACCTGCGGTATCGGGATGTCTATCTTTTTGAGATCTTCTTCGAACTCCTGTATGATCTCTTCAGGTGCTGTGATGGTTACCATGTTGTTCTTCTCGTTGAATTTGACGTAGCTCTTGTAAACTGCTGGTAGAAGTTCCTGTGCGTCGGCTGTGGTTATGTATTTCAGCTTGTAGGTCTTTGTAACTGCAAGGTATCTGAAGGCAGGATTCGCTGGGTCCGGTGATCCCACAAAATAAAAGCCGTCCATCTTCTTGAAAACGTATCCTCCAGGCATGAGGATCATCTTCAGTGCCTGTTCCAGGGGTACTTCGTTTAGCTCCATAGTGATGAAACCAGTCACAGTCGTGTCCGCTATGATTGGAATTCCTGTCTGCGCGGATATATCAGCGAGAGCATCCAGAATGTAGGTGTCCTGGAATATGTTGCTCACCAGGGGTTCCTCCTGTGCCGTCATCACCGCTGTTATCAAAACGAACAAAGCTAAACCGAGTTTTCTCATTCCCCATTCCTCCCTTCCATCTGGAAAGACTTTCTTAAAACGATCGGTGCCTTACCGTAGTCGCACCTTGCGAGCAGTTCGTACTGACCTTCTTCCAGCACGACGGGTATGAAGATGCTGAAGATCCTCTTCGTTCCTGGAAGTACGGGATTCGTCGACGAGATCTCTTCCTGGATGAGACTTTCCACTTTTTCTGGTATTATGAGACCTTCGTCCGTCACCTGCTGAGGCGTGATCCTGTTCAAACCGAAAGTGATCTTTGGCAGAAGATGATAATTCCCCGTGTTCTCAAAGACGATGTCCGCGTAAATACCATCTTCCTTCACGGTGTAAACCAGATCGGCGCTCGCTTCTTTAGTTATATCCTCGTCCTTTCCAGCGAACACGAGAAGATTCGCCCCCACTTCCGTCTGTAAACCACCTTCTGTTTTGAAGATCACATCCGCGTAGTAACCTCCCGTGAAATCTTTTGGAATTCTCACGGCGACACGCACGTTCCTGGACTGTCCAGGTCTCAAACTGAAAGAAGCCGGAGTGAGTTTGATCCACTCGGGAGGAGTACCCCTTTCTTCTTCCGGAAGGATCTCTCCGTAGAGGTCATAAACCAGGGGCAGAATCTTTCCTTCCACCTGAAGGGTCTCTTCTCCCAGGTTCGATACTTTCACTATCTCTGATCTGTAAGATCCTGGAACCGCTTTGATTTCAATGTCTGCTGGATCCACTGTGATCATCACAGGATTTGCTTCCTCTTTCTCTTCTTTAGTCTCCACTTTTTCTGACGTTACTGTGAACGTGGTCTCTGCCACGATCGGTCTTCTTCCACCGTAATCGACAACGGCCCTCGCGACGTATTCCCCAGGAGGAAAGAATCTTCTTGTGATCGTTCTCATGTTGACCGTGCTGTCAGGAAGAACAACTCCTCTTCCCGCACCAAGAGGCATCTTTGCTATTGTTCGACCTTCTTTTGTCTTTATCGTGAGTGTACCCTTCGTGACGATGTGAGCGTTGCTCTTGTTCAAAACTCCAAGAGTGAAAACCAATGCTCCGTCTCCTATCTGCATCCTTATGGAAGGTATATCATCGGACCTTTCCACCTTGAAGTAAGCGGGAAATGCTACCACCCTTTGTCCTGTTCCAGAGAGAACAACTTCTAAAAAGCTCGCCATCCTGTATTTGAATTCGATCTCACCGTATGCTCCCTCTTCGGCGGGTCTTTGCGTCTCCTGCGATTGAGGTGTTTGGATTTCGAAGGCAACGGCACCGTAGAGTCCTCCAGAAACACCCCTTGGAATGTTCACCGTGACAATGACCGTTTTGGTTTCTTTGGGAGGAACGGTGATCGTGTCGGGTTCCACCTTCACCCACCTTGCGATCGAATATTTTGTGCTTCCCGGCTGTTTCAGGTCGTACGCTCCATCCTCAGTTTCCGTTATGTCCATCACCATCGCTTTCAGTGTGATGGATTCGAATTCGCTGTCGTTCTCCAGAAAGATCTCGTAATTGAAACTCGTTCCCGGGTTCACGGTTTTACTCACCACGATGGGATCCATTCTAACGGAGATACCCTGCGCGAGAAAAACACCACTCATCAGAATCAAAACCATTAAACTTATCCTTCTCATCCCCATCACTCTCCCATAAAAATAAAAGGCGAGGGAAGACCCCTCGCCTTCCTTTTTTGAAAGATTTATCTCTGGTTGTTCACGTATTTTTCAAGATCATCCGCGTAGTTTCCTTCGTCGTCTATCCACGGCTTCTGATTCTTAAGGGTGAGCATTATTATTCCAGAATCTCTATAGGTGGATGCGCTGTTGCATCTTACAACGTGTATCCTGTTCCAGAGTTTGTAGGTTGCTCCATTGTGAAGAATTTGGCTGTCAGGTACCAGGAGCTCAACACTGTTCAAATCAGGTGCTGGTGTCCATATATTCTCCGGAATTGGAAGCTGTGGGCCAAACGCGTATTCCACTTCAATGGTATCGTTGACGCTCGTTCCTGTCGCGTACTTCAGGTGATCAAACCCGCTGAAGGTGATCTCAAGATCGCTGTTGCTCTGAAGTGTGGCTGTGATACAATTGGCAACGTACGTTCCGGGTTTCCTCACGAACCAGGTCCATTTCGTTCCCGTGAGATTCCAGTGCACCCACTGGGCAACCTGAACTTCGAGAGTCATGGGAATTTCCCATACGTGTCTGTTGCAGTAGCCACTATCACCCATACTGACGAACGCTTTCGCGTTATTTGGGTCTCCATCATAAGCGTAAACGTCTACAAATTCAGCGAAGAACATGGAACTCACTACCAAAGCCAGCATAATCAACAAAAGTCTTCTCATACCAATCCCCTCCTTCAATTATCCTCGATAGAGTTCATTACCTATCATTGACTTCCTCTTTCTCATCTTTCATTGGTCACGTAATTTTCCAGATTTCCCACATAGTTTCCTTCCTCGTCGATCCATGGTTTCTGATTCTGGAGTGTCAGGTAGATGTATCCGGTGTCTCTGTAAGTGGACGCACTGTTACAGTTAACCACTTTGATTCTGTTCCAGAGGTAGAAAAGCATACCATCGTGGAGTTCCTGGCTGTCGGTTAGTGTGTAGGAAAGATTGTTGATGTCTGGTGCTCTCACCCAGCTGTTCTGATCTGGCATACCTTCTGTTGTCATCACTGTGTAATACGCTTCGATCTCTGGATTGACACTGCTTGTTCCTGTGTAGGTTGGATCGTCGAAGCCGCTGAAGCTCACAATAACATCGCCGTTGCTCGCGATTGTTCCTGTAACAGAGTTCGCGTAGTAATCTCCGGGTTTTCTCACGAACCAGGTCCACTTCGTTGCGCTCAGACTCCACTCGAGCCACTGGGCGACTTGAACCTCTGTTGTGAACTCAATCTGCCACTCGGGTTTGTTACAGGATCCATCGGCCGGGAACGCACTGAATGCCCTCGCCAGATCGTTTGTTGCAGGCAGACTGATGTACTCACCATCCTCGTACTTCCAGACTTCGAGTGCTGACTGTGCCAGTGCAAACGTGAACAGTGCTCCCATCAAAACTAACCAGAGTAACTTTCTCATAAAAATCCCCTCCTTCTACTCACCTTTCAGGTGAGACATCGATGTAGAGTTTCGAATTGTTGATGGTGAAAGTAATAACACCCGTGCTGGTGTAGGTGTTCGCTGGAAGGCTCTTTGGAACGTTGATTTTTTGCCACAGAGAGAAGCTGTCTTCCAGAAAACTGAGGTCGTCGAACCACTCTGTGGGAATCTCGTCACCATAGGCCACTTTCAGATCCACACTATCTTTCTCGTTCGAAGGATCGGGAAAATTCACGTAGATCGAAAGGTGTGTGTTTGCTTCAACTTCGAGCACTTTCGCAACGTACACGCCGGGTTTCTTCACAAACCAGGTGACCTTTGTACCGCTCAGATGGATCTCTACGCAATGCGAGAGTCTACCTCCCCATGCGGTTTCTTCTCTTCCGCTGCTGTTTACAACTCCATGAAGGAGGATGTAGTATTTGTTGTTCAGTCTGTTCAACCTGGTGAAACTGTTTTGGAAGAGAAAGGAGAGAGGAACCTCGAAGGTGTAGGTGCTCACGGGTGAGTCGAATTCTTCCTTGAACGGAAACTGACCCGGCGCTTGATTTCCCTCGGGTTCTTCGGAGAGAACGTTGAGGTGTGCTTCTTCCAGATACCACTCATCGTCGATATCCACTCTGACGTAGAGGTATTCTGAATCGTTCCAGACGGTGACGGTTCCCACCACTGTGTCCTGGCCTGCCCAGAAGCTGAAGAGTTCCTCCCCATCTCCCAGATCGTATTCCATGTAGTAGTACCACTGACCCTTTCCACGATGGGAGATCATTTCAACAGTGCTTCCTGTGGTTTGTCTCTGAGCAGGTGGGAGAACGAACACGTCTTCTTTGATCTCTTTTTCCCACCTCCCGAGTTCTTTGTTGTATTTATAGATCGTTGTGGAAAAAGAAAAAGCGAAAAGAAAAACAATGATTATCCCCAATCCCCACTTTCTCACGGTACCGCCTCCTACGTTTCAAACTCTATTCAAATGAATGAAACAGAGTTGAAATTGAAAGAAATTTTCAATGAGTGTTCAATGAAAAAACAATAAAAACTGATAGACTTCCGATGGGAGGTGATAGACGTGGAAGTGAAGATAGAAAAGCCCACACCCGAGAAACTCAAGGAACTCGGTGTTGAAAAATGGCCCATCTGGGAGAAAGAGGTCAGCGAATTCGACTGGTACTACGACACGAACGAGACCTGCTACATACTGGAAGGCAAGGTGGAAGTCACAACAGAAGACGGGAAAAAGTACGTCATAGAGAAGGGTGACCTCGTCACCTTTCCGAAGGGTTTGAGGTGCAGGTGGAAGGTTATAGAGCCGGTCAGAAAGCACTACAACCTCTTTTGAACTTGAAACCTTCTGGAAAGTGTTGTAGAATACTGATGCACCACGCTAGGCGGGGGGCTGGCGGTCCCCTGTACCCGAAATCCGCCGTACGCGGGGCCGAATTCCCACCCGAGGCTCTTCGGGTCGGGAAACGGCGTGACTCGGGGGCGATGAAGACCGGGTCCCACGCAACGGAGCCCTGTGAACCTGGTCAGGCCCGGAAGGGAGCAGCCATAAGCAGGTGTCTCCGTGTGCCGTGGGGGAGCCCGGTTGGAGCTTTCCGATCACGCACGCCCCGGTCCGGAGAAGTCGACGGTGGGTGCGTGGTGCATTTTTCTTTTGGCTACTCCCTCGTTGAAACGTTAGCCCTCATGTTCTGCATCTGCACAGTTGTGATGATAGGTCTTCTTTCACTATCTCTTGCCATGAAAACACGCGCCCGTCTTGTTTACGACATCGATCTTCTAACCGACGAATTCTACGCAGTGGATTTTATGAAACACGAATACGAAGTTAAAGCCGCAGCGTCTCCTTCTGTTTCTGTCACATCGAACAGTTTGAGTTTTAACGCGAGCTACGATAAGAAAAGTGGTACAATCTCTTACCTTGTGATGTTCAAAGACGGTCTGTACAAAATCGTTCGTTTCGGCCTGAGTGGAGAGGGAAACAACTACCTGATAGAAACAAAAAGGAAATTCACTTTTCACAGGAAGGAAAGGTATTCTCCGTGATGATAGGGGACACTATCTATGACCTCGGAATCTCAGAGTAGCCCTCTGTGTTTTATGAAGTAGTACACGATGATCCAGCTACCCAGCATCACTTTCAGGTACACCACCATGTTCGCCGGAACTATGAGGTTTCTTCCGGGAAGTATCAGAACAACGAGGAAAAGAAAAACGATCATGATGAACTTTTCCAGAAAGTACGCTCGCGTTCTTTCGAACTTTCTCTCGAAGTTTTCAAAATCTTCTACCATGGCAATCAGAGCGAGCGCCGTTCCGCCCGCAACTCCAGCAGAAAATCCACCACCTGGGCTCACATGGCCTTCGAGCGCGAGGTAGAGCGATCCCACGAGGAGAAAGAACGCTATGAATCTGGCAAAGATCCTGATCGTGACGTCCGATATGCCTCTTATCTCCTCTGGAGTGGGAAGGTAGGCCATGTGGAGGGAGACTCCGAGTACTGCGAGCGAGAAGACAAGAACCTCGAAGACCGTATCGTACACCCTGTTCAGAAGGTAGATCTGGGTGATGGGATTCTTCACCACAGGGTTTTCAAATTTCACCTGAACCTTTTCAAAACTACCGTTCAGCAGAACAGCAAAACAAAAAACAACGAAGATGGTGATCCACAACCATTTCATCCGATCTCCTCCCCAAAGTATTTCTTTTTCAATTCTTCTACGAACTCCCTTTCGGTTCTGAGAAATTCTCTGAATCTCATTCTCAACTCCTCGTCCGCGAAAAAGAATGTGATAACTCCCATCTCTGTGTAAGACGTGGTTCAATCGCTCGCCTCTGTACACCCTCTCTGTGTACCTCAGCAGATCGAGTTTTTCATCCTCGAGGTAGAAGATCTTTGTTTCCAGATAACCTTTTTTGTCTTCACTGAACACTCCGCCACAGGCAACGTCCACCTTTCCATCGTTCAAAGCCTCAAGGAGATCTTCCAAAGAGGAAAACTCGACGAATTCTGATCTGTAGTCGTACTTTTCACAGAACCTCTTCAGAAGTTCGTATTCGAAACCCATGAACGCTTCTCCCAATTTCTCGAACAGGAGCCTGACGGATGTAAAACCGATCTTCACTCGATCTCTCGATTTCAGAGCGATCAGATAAACGAGGGTGGTGAGAAGCGCTCCAAGGAGGGCCTCCGCGATGGCCACGTCGGGAGAAGAAAAAAGTGTATATAGAAGAACCGCAAGAACGCTCAAGGCCGTTCTTCCAATGACCGCGTTCAATCTTATCGGGGTGAAGATCGTGTACAGAGAGACAGAAACCATCAGAATCAGTACCAGATTTTCTATCAAGACGATCCCTCCGTGTACATGCGCGCTATAACGTGTGAAACGAAAGGCCCCCATACGAGAAGGAGTACCACCATGAGGATCGTTCTCGAAACGTCTTCCCAGAAGTTGAGTACTATGAAAAGGGATCCCACCGTGTCTGAAATTCCTATGAGATGGATTTTCAGAAGGAAGTCTTTTTTCAGAAGCGAAAGAAGAGTGCCGAGAAACATCAAAACCACACCGACGTATATCATTCTCTGTTCCTCCTCAGAAAGTAGGAGAACAAAATGACCCCACTTCCACCGGCGAGCAGATAGAACACCGCGACATCTCTTGCCTGAGATAGCCCCGGAACGAGGTACGAAAGGGCGTAGATCAAGACACCGACCTTCGTCGAGAGCGACGAAATCCCCAGAAGTTTTTCCCATTGATTCTTCCCTAAGAGCACCTGAAGAACGCTCAAGATCAACGGAGAAACGAGAAGCCATCTCATGTTTTTCTCTCCCCCACCTGGTGGACTACCATGTAACCTTCCTCTGAGACGATCACCAGTGTTTTCGGAGTGAGTGTGATAGTGAGTGTTTTCTCGAGTTCCTCCCACTCATCTTTCACCGGAACTTCGTAAGCCCTTTTAGCCCCGTTGTGGAAGAGCAAAACCAAGATAGATTCAAAAACCGCTTTTGGAACGTTGTAGAAGAGTTTCAACACAAGAACGGGGAACTTCTCGAAGTGAATGGGCCTTGTGAAGATGTATGTGAGAACACTCATCACAACTCCAAGTAAGATCGTTGTCAGAGTTGCTTTCTGAGACAAGACCATGAAGAAGACGGTCCCCGTTATCACAGCGACAAGAAAAGACAAGCCACCACCCCCAAAAGATAGACCCCGAGCATGGACTCGAAGTCTTCAAGCGGATATTTTTCTATCTTCAAGTTCTTGAAGAGGAAATGAACCAAAAGTCCTGCACCCATTAAGAGAAAGCTTTCAAGAACTCTTTCCCAGCTGGCAAAGTAGAGTCCTATCGTCAGGGAAGCAATGAGCAGAACGGGATTGTACATCCCTGGTAGCTTCTTTTTGAATTCAAAAGGTTTCAGAAGAAATTTCCAGAAGGAAGCCGCGGTGCCAACGAAAACAACTTCCATGAAGATCTTCTCCCATCCGTGAAGCTGTTCGAGAACCAGATTCTTCGAAAAACCCGCAAGGCCGGGAAGTCCCATGATAGAAAGACTTGCCAGCGAAAGAGAAAGCCACGTCCAGAAATCAAGCCTTTTCCACTTCGTCACGTCCCTTTCCGGAAGTTCATCTTTCAGAAGAAAGAGCCAGGATTTGAAAACACCGTGTGCGAGGGCGTAAACTGGAGCTGTAACCGGTGACGCAAGGACGATCCCTATCTGTGAAAGAGTACTGTAGGCAAGTATCCTCTTGTAATCTTTCGAAAGAAAGGCAAACAAAACACCTGAAAGTGCCGAAAAGATGGCAAAGATCTTCACCACATCCCAGTTCACCACGTGTTCCAGCCGAACGAGTGCGTACACAGCACTCTTCACAACGACACCGGATAGAATTGCTGAAACGGGTGTTTCTGCCTCCGAATGAACCTGTGGAAGCCACATACTGAAGAGGAACACACCGGCTCTTAAAAGAAGTCCAACCGCGACGAGAGCGGAGGCGAATGAATCAACCTTCGAGATGTCAGAGATCGAGAGTGTGCCGTTTTCCGCGTATAGAAATCCGATTCCTATCAGGTACAGATTCATGCCCACAGTACCCAGGATCAGATACTTGAAAGCGGACCAGTACTGAATCTTCTTTCTTCCCTCTACGACGAGAAGGAAAGTGATGAGGGATACCACCTCAACCGTGACGTATATGTTGAAGAGATCGTAGCTCACGAACGCAAGGTTCAGCGCTCCAAGGAGTATCAGAAGAAGGTTCGAAAGACTGACGTTCAAGTCTTTCGTGAAGACAGCGAGAAGAACCACGGCCGTGAGGATGAGAAAGAAATATGATGTCTGATCTAACAGAAGGTGGACACCGAAGTTTCCTGTCAAAACAAGATCGAAACGATATCCAGAAAGCACCATCGTGACTGTGAAAACAAGATTCACCAGTGCTGTCCACCAGGGAGCTTTCCTCTTTAAGAAAAGAAAGACAATCCCGAGCGATATAATGAGGAAATTATAAACAAGAAAGATCACTCTTTCTTTCCCCCTTCTCTGTCGAGCCTGTCGGAAGAGACCGAAGAGTACTTGGAAGCGATCACGCTCGCGGTGGTGACAAGGAGCGCTACGGTGGCGAACCCTATCACTATCGAGGTGATGATCAGAGCTTGTGGGACAGGGTCGGCTGAGTTCTGCTGAAACGGTATCGGAACGGCTTCTCCCTGCCTTCTGGAGATGAGAACAAAGAAACTGACAACGCCCGTTCCCATGATATCGAGCGAGATGATCTTCTTTATCAGATCTCTGTTGATCAGAACTCCTAACAGCCCAATCAGGACAAGAAGAAGGGTCAACCGTTCAGCCACCTCTCGACCACCTCTTTTCCGGTAAAGAAGAGAGCGTCCGCGTAAGAAAGGTCATCGAACCTGAATTCATCTCCCACTTCTAGTTCTGCTCCCTCGAACCAGACAAGGTAATTCTCAGGAACAACAATTCTCGATGGTTTCAACCTTTCAATTACCTTCTTCATCGTTGTTTTCCTCACACTGTCACCGAGAGATGGATCGAGGGGACCCGCGACCACGTACTTTCGTAGCTCAACGGGAACGTGATATCCTATTCTGATCACTTTTGTCCCCCAGCCCTCAAAAATGCAGACGAGATCAGAACAGATATCTACCGCTTCTTCGACATTCAAAGGTGTGTACTCTCCTTCTTCCATCATCCTGTGGAGTTCTGTCCCTTCGAAAACGAGTGTCGGGTGTATTCTCACCATATCCGCTCCACATTCTACGGTCCTCAGCGCGGACAGGATTTCCCCTCTTCGATCACTTCCCGGAAGTCCTACCATCAGATGAACACTGAGAACGAATCCGTTCTTTTTGATGAGTTTGCAGGCTCTCTCAGCTTCTTCGGAGGTGTAACCTCTCTTCGACCTCTCGAGCACCTCATCCAAGAAAGACTGTACTCCTATTTCGATCACGTTCACTCCGTATTTCTTCAAAATCTTCAGTTTTCTTTCGTTTATCTCGTCCGGGCGCGTCGAGACTCTGATCGACTTCACCACAGGGAATCTCTTCACGAATCTCAGGTACTCTTCCATCTTTTCCTCTGAGAGACCGGTGAACGTTCCTCCGTAGAATCCCAGTTCGTATTCATTCGACGTTCTGGAGTACTCTTCTATGATTCGTGCGATATCATCGAGAGACGGGACTTTTGTCTGTCCCGTGGCTTTTATCTGGTCACAGAAGACACACCTTCTCTTACAACCCGCGTACGGAAGAAAAACGGGAATTATCTTCATGCTCTCTCCTTCAAAAGCTTTTCGTAGGCGATTCTTGCAGCCTCCTTTTCCGCTTCTTTCTTTGTTCTACCCCTGCCCGTGGCGATGGTCTTCCCATCCACCCTCACTTCCACAACAAAAATCCTGTCACCATCGTTTTTTTCTGTTCTCACCAGTACATATTCTGGTGGCACCTTGTGTTCGCTCTGAACTATTTCCTGGAGAGCCGTTTTGTAGTCGAAGAGCATTTCACCCTTCATGATCTTTTCTATGTAGAACTCGAATTCCTGCTCAAATAGCTCCTTTATCTTCTCATAGCCCTGATCGAGGTATATGGCAGCCAGAAGCGCTTCGAACGCGTCGGCGAGTATGGAATCTCTATCACGTCCACCAGTTTTTTCCTCTCCCTTTCCAAGGAACAAGAATTTGCCAAGATTCATCTTCCTGGAAACCAGGGCGAGAACTTCTTCGCTCGCCGCTGCGGATTTCACCCGGGCCAGGTCCCCCACTTCCGCTTCCGGATACTTTTTGTAAAGTATTTCGCACACGAAGAGTTCTAGAACGGCGTCCCCCAGAAACTCCAGCTTTTCGTTCGATTCCACGTTCTTTCTTCCCGCTTGATTTTGCTCGTTCGCGTAAGAACTGTGGCACAGAGCCCGAAAGAGAAGTTCTTCGTTCTTGAAGTTGATTCCTGTTTTTTTCTGAAACTCCTCCACGATCTTTCTCTCACTCTCGTTCAACGAACATCACCTCTTTCAAAACATCACCTTCCAGCGAGCAGAGGTAGTATTTTTTCTCATCCGTATCGATGATACCAAAAGTCGGACCGACCTCAGATTTTGGAAGAGAAACCGATCCCGGATTCAAAAGCAGCACCCCTTCGCACCTTTCTGCCAGAGGAACGTGAGTGTGACCGAAAAGAACTACACTGCATCCATGAGCCTGTGCCAGACTCACAGGATCTCCTCCTTCGTATTCGAACTGGTCGCCGTGAACAAGGAGTATCTTTACATCTCCTAAAAATTCCATTCCGATCCTGGGCATTTCCGGAATTTCCAGAACCCTTATGTCCACATCTGCATCACAATTTCCGCGTATGTACTTCACACGGTGTTTCTTCAAAAGTGATGAGAGTTCCTTTGGACTGTATCCCTCGGGAAGCGGATTTCTGGGGCCGTGGTAGAGAACATCACCAAGATGCCAGATTTCATCGAAATTCCCCGCACTTTTCAAAGCTTTCTCTGTGCAAGAAAGTGAACCGTGGGTATCCGAGATCACAAGAATCCTCAAGGTCAACCCCTCCTGATAACGAACTTTCCCGATAGAACAGAAATGGAGAACAAAACAACTGTCCAGAGCGAGACGACAAAGATCGAACGATTATCGATTGTGTGCTCCAGCTGGTATACCCTGAGGGCGTACATGGTTCTGAACACGGGCGTCGACATGGCGATTCTTCGGAGGATATCTGGCAAATTGCTTATAGGAATGGCAAAACCGCTTGAGAACAGGGATATTCCTATAACAGAAACACCGAGTATGTTTGCAAGACTCTTGTCGGGAGAAATGGAAGAAACCAGAAAACCCACGGACGTGTGAAGAAGAGCGTTGAGAAGGATGAGAACAGACGTAACGAAGAAGCCCAGGTTGTCTCCAGTCAGTATCACCGTCAGGGCGTAGGCTATGAAAGAAACGGAAGCTCCAATGACGGTGTAAGCAAGTATCTTCCCGCAGGCGTATTTCCGTGCCGGAAGGTTGTACACGAGGAACATCTCGTGCAGGTTTTTCTCTCTGTCGAGAAAGGTGGAGACACTCGCCAGTGATACGGTTATCAAAATCGCCGTGAAAAAGACGATGAAAGGGGAGATGAGATCAGAAAATCTGAGTTCTGAGTCTTTCAATGTCAATCTGGGTACGGGATAATCGGACTCTGTGAATATGTACCGGAGCACCTTGGGATCGAAGAAGGCACTTCCCTGGAAATCTGCCAGAACGGAATCGAGAACGTTGTATATCGCGGCGGCGAGGTGAAGATCGATGGGACTCGGGATGAAGATCATCTGGGTTGGCTGTTTGGAATACAGTTTCGCCGCGAAGCCCTTTGGAATCACTATGACCGCGTTCAGCTTTCCTTCCTTCAGAAGTTTTTCGTAGTTCTGATCGACTTTCACTATGTTTTCCTGTCTCAGGATGGTTCCAATGAATCTCATGACGAGGGAGGACCAGATGCTGTTGTCTTCGTTGTATATTCCGAGCTTCATCGTCTGAAGGTTGTACCCCTGCATGAAGAGAAGAGAGATCAGCACAACCAGAACGGGTGCAGCGATTATCATCATCAGTGAAGATCTTTTCTTCAAGATCCTCTTCAGTTCCACAATGGCTATTCTAAACATCGAGTTTCCACCTTCTTTCAACTTCCCTCACCACGTCTCTGTGGATTTCCTCTATGGAGCGTTTTCCATCCAGCACCACGATCCTTTCGGGATGTTCTCTGGCAAGCACGAGGTAGCCTTCCCTTACATGTTCGAGAAACTCTCTTTTTTCAAAGCGGTTGAGTTCTCCTTTTCTTTTGAGGGCCGTTTCGACGTCCACGTCTATGTAGAAAGTTAGGTCAGGAATCAGTCCATCCGTGGCAAGATCGTTCAACTCCTCCACGATCTCTTTTCCCAGGTTTCTTCCAAAACCCTGGTATGCAACACTGGAGTCCGTGTATCTGTCAAGAAGAACGGCGTATCCTTCGGAAAGGTACTGTTTTATTTCTGTCACAAGAAGATTTCTTGAAGCGAGAAATAGGAAGAGCTCAGCTTTGGGAGTTACTTCTTCCTCCAGAAGAATCTTTCTGATCTTCTCCCCCGTCTCCGTTCCGCCCGGCTCTCTCTTCAAGATCACTTTCTTTCCTCTCTTCTCCAGGTATTGAGCCAGAAGTTGGATCTGTGTGCTCTTCCCGGATCCGTCTATTCCCTCGAACGTTATGAACATTCCTTCCCCTCCTGGTCATAAGGATGAAGGCGACAAGATTGTTGGTGATATGGTACAGAACAGCGGGAAACAGAGATCCACTGACGGCTGCGCTGTGAGCGAATATGAGTGCGACGACGAATCTGTATATGAGGTTCGCAAAGGAAAATCTTTCGAAGCCCACGATCACGTTGAAGAGGTGAAGGAAAGAAAAACGAGTGCGTTGGTCCATATGTCGTTTCCGTTCAGTTTCAAAAAAACTCCCCTGAAGAACAATTCTTCCGAGAAAGGAGACAGAAAAACCACCGAAACCATCACGATGAAGCGGTTCATGAAGGGTGGAAATCGAACTTCACTGCCTCCTAAGAAAAACACGTTCACGAAGAGGAGAATCAGGAACCAGTGTAGATCGACAAAGCTTACTCTGAACGATGGAACGTATCGAAAGGCCACACACACCGTCACAGCGCCGGCGAGTCCCAGCAGGGACTGATAGAAGATCGCCTTCTCGAATCGGCGTATCCTGAAGAGATTTATCGAAAACATGAACGCAAGATACAAAGCAAGGGCTATTATCGAGTAAAGAACGCTCACGGCTTCACCTCACAGCAGTGTTGCTATCATGACCGCCTTTATGGTGTGCTTTCTGTTCTCCGCCTCGTCCCAGACCCTGCTCTGTTTTCCCTCGATCACCTCGTAGGTGACCTCCTGGCCCTTCACTGCGGGGAGGCAGTGCATGAAAATCGTTTCCGATTTACCCGTCATTTCCATCACTCTCTCGTTCACCTGATAAGGTTTTAAAAGAGCCATTCTTTCCTTTTCTTTGTCTTCCTCACCCATGGATGCCCACACGTCCGTGTAGATAACATCGGCACTTGCGAGTGCTTCTTCCAGATTTGACGTGAAAGAAACGCTCCCATCGGTTTCTTTCGCGATCTCCTGACACCTTTCGAATATGTCAGATCTGGGCTTGAGTTCTTCGGGACCACACGCCACGAAATTCATCCCCATCTTCGCACAGGCAATCATGAGGGAGGTCGCAACGTTGTTTCTGGTGTCCCCCATGAAAACAACCTTTACACCCTTCAATCTTCCGAAATTCTCCTCTATGGTCATCAGGTCGGCGAGCGCCTGTGTTGGGTGGAACTCGTCGGTGAGTCCGTTGTACACGGGAACACCGGAGTACTCAGCCAGCTTTTCCACAGTCTCCTGTTTGTAGCCCCTGAACATGATGGCGTCCACCATTCTTCCAAGGACGCGTGCGGTGTCCTCGAGAGATTCTTTCGCTCCAAGGTGTATGTCGTTCGGTGAGAGAAAGATCGGATGTCCTCCTTCTTCTGCAAAAGCGGTTTCAAAGGCGAGTCTCGTTCTCGTTGATCTCTTCTCGAAGATCATGGCGAGGGTCATTCCTTTGAACCTTTCGGTTCTCAGTTTGGATCTGCTTTCCATCTTCACCTGCTCTGAGATATCGAGAAGGTATCTGATCTCTTCAGGAGAAAAATCAAGAAGAGTGAGGAGAGATCTCCCTTTCAGATTCACAGACACACTTCACACCTCCACTATATCCTCGAGTTTTTCACCTGTGGATATGTACCTTACCGGTCTTCCTGTCTCTCTTTCTATGAAATCAACAAAGCGCTCGAAGTTCTTGTCTTCCAGAGATTTCCAGCCATCGAAGACTTCGTAGACAGGCTCTTTCTTTTCCAGATCTCTGAGTGAAACGAGATCTCTTCCATCGGAGTAGCGCACGCAGACCTTGATCTTTTCAAAACCGTTCAGCACATCTGCCTTGGTCATGACCAGAGAGTCGACACCGGAGATCTCAATGGCGTACCTGAGGAGCGGCAGATCGAGCCAGCCGCATCTCCTCGGCCGACCGGTCGTGGAACCGTATTCGTGTCCCGCTTTTCTCAACTTCTCTCCTTCTTCTCCTGTGAGCTCCGTCGGGAAGGGACCTTCCCCGACTCGTGTTGTGTACGCCTTGAAGACACCTAAAACTTCATCTACTTCTACAGGAAAGCCCATTCCCGCGCTCACGCCTGAGGAGGAACAGTTCATGCTCGTGACGTACGGGTACGTTCCCACGTCCAGATCCAGAAGAACCCCCTGTGTTCCTTCGAAGAGAACGCTCTTCTCTTCGAGGATTCTTTTCAACTGGACCGGTGAAACGACAAAGTCTTTTATTGTCTCATAGAAGGTGGAAAGATCTCCCATCATTTTCTCTGCGTCGAAATCCACCCCGTAGATCTTCTTCAAAGAGAGGTTCTTTTCGAGGAAATATCTGAGTTTTTCTTCGTTGCCGAGCTCTGCAACTCTCACGTTCACCCTCATAACCCTGTCAGCGCAAGCGGGACCTATTCCTCTTTTCGTAGTGCCTATTTTCAACACTTCGTCTATTATCCTGTCCATTTCTTTGTGCACTGGAAGAACCACGTGTGCGCTCTCAGAGATGAAGATTTCACCTGAATAATCGGGAAATTTCTCTTTCAATTCCCTCAATTCTTCTGTCAGCACCTGAGGATCCAGGAGAACACCGCTTCCTATGGCGATTCCTCTGTTTTTTGTGAAATCGGCCGAAGGGAGGAGGTGGTGTATCACCTTGAAATTTCCATAATTCACAGTGTGCCCGGCATTCGCTCCGCCCGAAAATCTCGCCACGATATCGTGGTATCTGGAAAGATACGTTACCACCTTGCCCTTTCCTTCGTCTCCCCATTGAAGACCCACCACAACGCGGTTCATTCGCTTCACTCCTTTTCAAAGCGTTCGAAGATGTGGTCCACGTGTTTCAAGTAGTAAGAGATATCGAAGAGTTCTTCGAGCTCTTCTTTGGTAACCAGTTTCTTAACCTCTTCATCCTCGAGGAGGTACTCGAGGAAGTGTTTTTCGGAGTTCCAGGTTTTCAGAGCGTTCCTCTGGACAATATCGTAAGCCTCTTTCCTTGTGAGTCCTTTCTCTATGAGTTTCAGCAGGACTCTCTGGGAGAACACGAGACCCTTTGTGAGATCTATGTTCTTCTTCATTCTTTCCTCGTTCACCTTCATGTTCCTCACCACGTTTGTGGCCGTGACGATCATGTAGTAAAGAGTCTGTGTGGCGTCGGGAAAAACGTATCTTTCAACGGAGGAGTGAGAAATGTCCCTCTCGTGCCAGAGCGCGATGTTTTCAAGGGAAGGATCGACGTACGCCCTCATCATTCTGGAAAGTCCCGTGAGTCGCTCGCAGGTGATGGGATTCTTCTTGTGGGGCATGGCACTCGAACCCCTCTGACCTTTCCTGAACGGTTCCTCCACCTCGAGCACTTCCGTTCTCTGAAGATGTCTGATCTCGACAGCGATCCTTTCTATCCCCGCTGCCACGATCGCGAGCGTGGACAGATAGAAAGCGTGACGATCCCTCGGGACAACCTGTGTGGAGACGGGTTCAGGTTTCAAGCCCAGGTACGAAAGCGCTTTTTCCTCCACCTCCGGTGGTACGTTTGCGTAGTTTCCAACAGCTCCACTGATCTTACCGTAAGAAACTTCCTCTATCGCCCTCTCAAGGCGTTGAACGTTCCTTTTCATCTCGGAATACCATCCGAGGACCTTCAAGCCGAAGGAGGTGGGTTCCGCGTGGACTCCGTGTGTTCTTCCGATGGTGGGGGTGTGTTTGTATCGATTCGCGACTTCCCAGAGCACGTCGCAGAACTCTTTTAGAGACTCTAACAGGATTTTCCCCGCTTCCACGAGAGCGAGGGAATTTGCGGTGTCGAGAACATCTGACGAAGTGAGACCGTAGTGGAAGAATCTCGAGTCTTCTCCTATCATCGATCCGATTCCTTCGACGAACGCCACCACATCGTGGTTCGTTCTCTCTTCTATCTTTTTGAACAGTTCCACATCTATCTTAGCGTTGTTCCTTATTCTCTCTGTCACTCCCTTCGGAATCGTTCCCAGTTCTTCGTACGCCCTCGTCACTGCCAGTTCCACTTCCAGCCATCTTCTGTACTTCGCTTCCTCCGTCCAGAGATCCTTCATCGGTGACAGCGAATACCTTTCTACCATCTTTTTCCCTCCCAAACAGATCTCTTATGAACACGAGCGCAACAACAGGAAAAACAAGATAAGAAGCCGTTGGATATTTAATACTCGCCACCTTCCACAACGCCATCGCAACGAGAAACCAGAAAAGCGATTTGAGAGGTATGTTCACGGCTTTTTTCTTTGCAAAACTGGTGACGATCAGAGGAAAGAAAGACAGCACCAGAAACAACTCGGCTCGATCGTAATTTGTTCCTTTCAAATATTCGAACCCCTCGAGGACGAGGAGAAAGATCAGACTCACATGAAACAGGGTCTTTTCTCTCTCACTTCTGGTGAAGAAGAAAATAACAGAAGCAATAAGAGCGAGTATCGATACAAAAGTACTGTCTTTCCAGGAGAGAACAGCGAAGATCAGAGAAAGTCCCAGGCCTAACATCATCGATCCCCTTTCACGAGAGTCACAGCAGTTTCCACATGGTAAGTCTGAGGAAACATGTCGAAAGGCTTCACCCTGACAATAGAATAGCCGTTCTCCACCAGCACCTTGAGGTCTCTCACCAGAGTAGAAGGCTCACATGAGACGTAAACGATCCTTTCGGGTGAAAGTCTCGCTATTTCTTTCATCGCTTCTGGACCCGCACCTGATCTCGGTGGGTCCAGGATTATCCTGTCTGCCCTTCCGCTGTAGTTTTTCAGAAAGTCCAGCACATCCTGTTCCACGTATTCTATGTTCCTTCTGCTGTTTATGTTCGCGTTAGCCTTTCCAGCCTTCACAGCGACCCTGCTGGATTCAACGGAGATCACCCTCGCTGCCGAAAAGGAAGTTCTCACGGAAAACGTACCGATACCCGCGTACAGATCCAGCACCACCTCGTTACCCTGAAGTGCCAGTTCTCTGTACACGTGATCTATCAGTTTGGATGTGATGGAGTAGTTGCTCTGGAAAAAGGCGGTCGGTGGAATTTGAAACCTTTCCCAGTCGAACTCTTCCACAATTACTCCTTCACCGTAGAGGGTTCTGTACGGTCCCCTTAGGACCACAGAGTCTTTAGAGTTCATCACATGAATGATGGAGTGAATCTTTGGAAATCTCTTTAACACAGCGCGAACCAGATCTCTTCCCCAGGGAAAGGATTCCGTCTTCGTCACAAAGATCACCATGAACTGGTCCGTGCTGAATGCGTACCTGATCACGAGGTGCTTGAGCACTCCCTTCCTCGTTTCCCAGTTGTAAACAGGAATGTTGAGTACCTGAACGGCCTCTTTTACAGTGTTCAGAATCTCACCCGTGCCTTCCGGTGCCACCTCACAGTCTTTTATGTCAATCACAAAATCGGAGTTTCTCTTTTTCAACCCCAATTTTCTTCCCTGAAAATGAAACTCCATTTTCGTCCTGTAGTGAAAAACAAGATCACTCGGCTCCACATCTTCCACTTCTACCTTCAGATTTGAGCGTTCGAAAAGATCGATCAATACCTCCTTTTTGTAACGAAGCTGGGTTTCATACTTCACATCCATCCAGTGACAGCCACCGCATCTTCCGAAGTACCTGCAGGGTGGTTTTGTTCGATCTTCGGATTCTTTCAGAAGGGAAACAACCTTTCCAAAAGAAAAATCCCTTTTCTCTCTGTAGGTCTTTATCAGGACTTCCTCACCGGGATACGCTCCTTCTACGAGAACTACCTTGCCGTTCGAAAGATGGGCAAGGCCGTAACCTCCGTTGATCATCTTCTGTATCCTCACCTGCTCCAGCATCTTTCACATCCTCTCTGGTGCGGAAACTCCTATGAGTTTCAGACCCTTTCTTAAAACGATACCCGTTGCGAGGGCAAGGTTGAGTCGCGCGTTCGAAAGTTCGGGATTCTCAGGATCCACTATCACGTGTTTGGTGTAGAACGCGTGGAAGGACTCGGCGAGCGACTGGAGATAGTTCGTGAGCCTGTTCGGTGCGAACATCTGCGCGACCTCTTTCAAAGCGGTGTTGAACATACCGAGGTTTCTCATCAGAACCCTTTCTTCTTCGTTTCCAAGCAGTTCAAGGTGTTTTCCCTCTTCAAACTTCACACCTTTCTTTTCCGCGTTGGAGAAGAGATTGTGGATCCTGGCATGTGCGTACTGAACGTAGTAAACTGGGTTGTCCATGGATTTGGCCTTCGCCAGATCGATATCGAACACCATGTGGGTATTGGGGTCCACCATCGCAAAGAAATATCGGGTGGCGTCTCTTCCCACTTCGTCGAGAAGTTCGTCCAGAGTGACGAATTCTCCCGCTCGCGTGGACATGCGAACGATTTCCCCACCACGTTTCAGAGTAACGAACTGATGCAGTATAACGTTGAAGAAATCGTCGGGAATGTCGAGGGCTTTCATCGCTGCCTTCATTCTTGGTATGTGGCCGTGATGGTCACTACCCCAGATGTCGTAAACCTTCCTGAAACCTCTCTTGTATTTCTTGTAGTGATACGCGATATCCGTCATGAAGTACGTGTATGTACCGTCGCTTCTCACAAGAACCTTGTCTTCCTCATCTATGAAGGCAGAGACTTTCAACCACACAGCACCGTCTTTTTCGTAAACAACGTCCTTGTTCTTGAGGAGTTTCAGCACCTCTTCGACAGTCCCATCCTCTATCAAACTCTTTTCTGAGAAGTACACATCGAACGAAGAACCAATCTTTTCAAGGGTATCTTTCATGGAGGAGAGCATTCTGTTCAGCGCTGTCTGTTTGAAAAACTCCTCCACTTCTTCGTTCCACAGATCTTTGTATCTATCTCCGATTTCGTTCACCAGATCCCTCGCGATGTCCACGAGGTATTCCCCGCGATAGCCCCCTTCGGGAATTTCTTTTTCAACTCCGAGAAGCTGATTGTACCTTGCCCAGAGCGACTGAGCGAGAAGCCTTATCTGTTTTCCAGCGTCGTTTATATACATTTCCCTCGTCACATCGTAACCGAGCTCTTTGTAAACCTCGGAAAGCACGTCACCTATGATGATCTGTCTACCGTGCCCAACGGTGAATGGTCCCGTTGGGTTTGCACTTCCGTATTCGAACTGCACCTTCATTCCATTTCCAACGTTTTCTCTCCCGTACTCGTCTTTTTTCTCCAGCACGGTTTTAACCACTCCACGGAGCAGTTCGTTCGACAGGAAGAAATTTATGAAACCGGGTCCCATGATTTCTATCCTGTCAAACGAGGGATCTTCATCGAGACTTTTTACGATCTCTTTAGCTATCTCCCGCGGGTTTTTCTTCAAAGTTTTTGCGAGCTTCATAGCAACGTTGGTGGACAGATCTCCGAATTCCTTTCTGGGTGGAATTTCGACCTCGAATTCGATTTCTGAACCGTACGCTTTAGAGATGACTTCGGACACCTTTTGCCTGATCGCGTTCACCAGCACTCTACCGCACCTCCATGTTTCGGATTCTGCTGATCTGTTACCCTCTGAAGAGAATGTGTTTCACCGTATCTATCCTGTGCCTCTTTCCCTTTAGAAGATCCAGTTCGAGGTCCACGGACATTTTCACACCACAATCCTGTCGCAGAAAACCCGTCAGGTTCGGGGTGAGCGGGATAGGTGCGCTCACGTAGCTTTTCCCTCGGTAAGTTTTTCCAAGAAAAGTTCCTCTTGGAGAAACTTTGATTCCAAAAACCTCGAGACTCTGGGAACGTGCCCATAGACCTTTTTTCTCTTTCCACCAGTCGTTTTCTTCCGTTTCCAGATCGAAGTGGATGAAAGCAAAGACGTTCTTTTCCACGAGCGGCCTCAGAGCCTTTGAAGAGAGTGTGTCTTCCTTTCTGAGAACTGCGGCGTACCATTCCCCAAAATCCGCAACTGCGAACCTTTCTCTGAGGGTGTATCGATGTAACACTTCACCGTTTTCTATCACCAGCACATCGGGAGATGTTCGAAAAGTCTCCACACCTGGAGCGACAATTGGTACGTCCAGTCCTTTCGAAATGTATCGAAGCAGATCTGTGTAAAATGGATCGAGTTTTTCAAAATTCTCTATTCTTATCGGAAAAACCCCGGCGAGGAGATTACCTGTCAGTCTTGGGAAAATGAGAAGGTCCACAAAAGGAAGATCCTCCTGCAAGATTTCCATCAGAGCATCTATGAAATCGTCCGCGGATTTAAACATCTGGTCCAGAGGAAACGCGACGCACACTACCCTTTTTACACCTTTTCTGCTTCGGTGCACTCTTGAGATTTTTCTTTTCGGGATCAACCTTTTTTTCACCATCTTCCAGAGAATGTTCTCAAACATCTTCGGCTTCCTCCGAAGAGAAGAAATTCTTTTTCAACTCCAGAAAAACGGGAGCTACTCCCTCTGCCACGACCCCCGTTTGGTTTTTTGTTTTTTCGAGAGGAAAGTAGATATTGTTGTGAACCTTTCCCAGGAAATTCAACAAGACTATGGAGGCCAGAGATGTTTCCTGCGTGTGTGCCCAGAACTTTGCCTTTACAAAATTAAAATCTATGAAGTTTTGAATCTCACAGAAACCAACCACCAGTTTCGCACCGTTCTCTTTTGCAATGTAAAAGACTTCCGGGTAGAGAGCAAGATCCCCACCCACCACAAAAATATTTATGTCAGCATCTACGATTCCGAATTCGTAACCTTTCTTCCATTCCCTTCCGTTCTTTCCGATGATGAAAAATTTGCTGGTACCCACAATGGAAAATCTGGCGTTGTCTGGAATCACATCCAGCCATGATATGAAAAGGTCTATTGTTTCAAACTCCTCAAGAGATACGGGTGATCCAACCAGAATTTTCAACTTGATCCACCCATTTCAAGTATAGCATCAATCTTTTGAAACCCTTTCAGCGATGTAGTCAGCGGCGAAGTCCCGATCGATTTCAACCTGGTCTCCCGTCTCGAGGTCGCGGAGAATGACGATTCCTTTTTCCAGTTCTTCATCACCAATAATGACCGCATACCTCGATCCCATTCTGCTGGCGTGCTTAAGCTGACCGGAGAGCTTTCTATCCATGATGTCCACATCCACACTCAGGCCCTTCTTTCTCAATTCACCCGCAAGCTGGACACCATCCATAAAGGCTTTTTCACCAAGAGTTGCGATGTAAACAAGATGAACATTTTTCATCGGGATTTCTATTCCCTCTGCTTTTAAAGCGAGTATAATTCTCTCTATACCACCTGCAAAACCAAGGGCGGGTACGGAAGAGCCCCCAAGTTCCGCAAAAAGGCCATCGTACCTTCCACCACCCGCGATGGCGTTCTGGGCTCCAAGACCTTCGTGCCTCACCTCAAAAACCGTTCTGGTGTAGTAGTCGAGCCCGCGGACCAGGGTGTGATCTTCCACGTATTCGATCTCGAAAGTGTTGAGGTACTCTTTCAACTTCTTGTAGTGTGCCCTGCAGGAATCACAGAGATAGTCGACGCTTTTTGGTGCATTCAGAGCGTATTCGTGGTCTACCTTACAATCGAGCAGTCTCAAAATGTTCGTCTCGTAACGTCTTTTGCAGTCGTCACAGAGATTGTCCAGAACTTGACCGTAATACTCTTTGAGGGCTTCGCGATAGTTTTTCCTGCACACCGGACAGCCTATGGAATTCAGGTGAATCTTGTATTTCGTGAGTCCGAGCCTTCTCAAGAAGGTATCGACCAGTATGATCATTTCGAAATCCGCTTTTGGAGATTCGGGGCCGATGATCTCGAAACCCACCTGGTGAAACTGTCTCAATCTCCCCGATTGTGGTTTTTCGTATCGGAACATGGGACCTACGTAGTAGTATCTCTGCTGAAACCCCCTGTCTACCAGAGAATTCTCCAGAAAAGCCCTGACGACGGGCGCGGTACCTTCTGGCCTCAGAGTGATGCTCCTTCCCGCTTTGTCCTGGAAGGTGTACATCTCTTTCTGAACAATGTCCGATTCTTCTCCCACACTTCTAACGAAAAGTTCCGTCTGTTCGAATATGGGAGTTCTGATCTCCTCTATTCCCGCGCTTTCGCACACATTTCTGAAGGTTTCCTCGACGTACCTCCAGTACCATATCTCTTCACCGAAGATATCGTTTGTTCCCTTTATCCTTCTGTATTTCAACTATTCACACCTCCTCTTTCCTCGAGAAGAATCTTCACATCTCTTATGATTCTCACAATCGCGTAAAAGACGACGAGGAATTCCAGTCTTCCAAGGAACATGCCCACCGTCATGGTCCATATTACACCCACCGGAAGATTCGGACTGGTGAGCCCCACCGAGAGACCTACTCCATTCATTGCGGAGGAGAATTCGAACATGGAAACCAGTGGATCGTATCCGTAACTCATGAGGATCAAGGTTCCCACCAGATAGGTCAGGGCGTAGACCCCAAAGAAGACGAACATGTCCTTTATGATCCCATCGTCTATGGTTTTCCTGTTTTCACCTTTCCAAACTATGATCTTTTCAACCTTTCGCCTCGGTCCCATGAAATTGATGATAGATCGATATATCAATTTCAGTGTGACGAACACTCTGAACTGTTTCAAACCACCAGCCGTTGAATCCATCATTCCACCGAGCATCATGATAACGGTGAGAAGATACACGCCGATTGGAAAGAGAGTAACCCACGGAACAAGATCGGCGTTGGAGAACCCGGTGCCCGTTATTGCAGAGACTACCTGAAACACCACGTATCTGAGCGCCTTTTCGTGAAAAACCTTTTCGGCTGGTCGCAGTAGAAACAGCGATGCGATGACAATGGTGGATCCCATGATCCAGGGTTCCCCGTTTTTGACGAAGGCTTTGAAGTTTCCCTTCCAGAGGGTGTAATGGATTCCAAAACCCGTTCCACCGAGCAGCATGAGAACGATGGTTATCACTTCTATCGATACACTGCCGTAGTATCCAATACTCGCGTTTTTCACCGAGAAACCACCCGTTGCGAGAGCGGTGAGAGAATGGTTGAAGGCATCGAACCAGGGCATACCGGCCATATGAAGAAAGAACATACCAGCGGCGGCGTACGCCACGTATATGACCATGATCACCTTCGTGGAGTGGGTCACATTTGGGAGTATGTTGTCCACCCTACCTTCGGAACTGTAAAGGGAAGCTCCGAGAGGTCCGATCAATGTGGCGAGCATTATGACGGCAAATCCCGCACCTCCAATGAACTGCATGACACTTCTCCACACCAGAAACACATGGGGAAGACTCTCCACGTCAGGAAACATGGTGAGCCCCGTTGTGGTCCAGCCGCTTGTGGCCTCGAATACTGCCTGGTGAAAATTCAAAAGACCCTCTATAACGAACGGAAGTGCTGAAAGGACTACCGCGGCGCACCACGTTGTGACAACTATCACCGCTCCTTCCTGATACCCCACTACACGAGTCTCGTTCAATTTTGAAACTTTTTTAAGAACAACACCAGAGGCAAAGGAAATGATTGAAGGAACCAAAAAAGACTCGATGTATATCCACTCTTCAGGATAGAAAATCACAAAAATTGTTGGCAGAAGAAGGATCGCAGGGAACCATATCAAAAGCTGACCTACGTACCAGAAAATCACCTTGAGTCTGTATTTGGTACTGGTCATTAGGTCTTCCAATTTTTCTCACCTTCCAAGCAGTGTCTCTTCGACTGTTTCTTTGGCTTCTGCACTTACGATCACGTACAGTTTATCACCGGAGAGGATCTCCGTATCTCCTCTCGGAACCACAAGCACTCCACCGCGGACGATGGCAGCGATGATACTATCCCTTGGAAGCGGAAGATCCTTCAACTTCTTTCCCACAACCGGACTGTCTTCTTCCACGTTCACACTTAGAAACTCAATACCTTGTTCCAGCGGTATGATGCTGGAGAACCCATCTGGAAAGATGAGAGCCTCCACCGTGTTCGTTATGAGAGTGGTGAGATTCAAGACGGTTGTGATACCCATTTTTTTGAATATTTCCATGTTTCCCGGGTCGTTGACAAGACTCACTACCCGCTTTACCCCGAAGTCCTTCATAACAAGCTGTGCGATGAACAGGTTGACTTCATCCCTCGGAGTGAGGATCACCACCACGTCTCTTTTCGAAATTTCAGCGTCCCTGAGTATCTCTTTGTGACTTCCATCTCCGTGTATGATCGTCGCCTTCAATTTCTTGGCGAACTCTTCGCAGAGTTCCCTGTCTTTGTTTATGATCACTACACCGTACTTTCGTGACAGCATGGAACGCGCAAGGTAATACGCCGTCGTTTCTCCACCGATTATTATGACTTTCAATCTTCTTCACTCCCTATGATGAACTCCTTTACTTTCTCTATCATGAGAACGGCGGGACAGATGGTTTTTATTCCATTTTCTTCGAAAATCTTTATCTTTTCCGGATCGTAGACCCTGGCGATCACGTTCTCCACGTTGAACATGTACCTTGCGTTCATCGAGATGAAGAAATTCGTACTGTCGTCGTTCGTGAACGCAAACACCATGTCTGCCTTCTCCATACCACACTCTTTCAGAGTTTCAAACTCCGCGGCATCTCCCACCACGGTGAAACCGGAAAACTCGGAGTTGAGCCTGTGAAACGCGTATTCGTTTTTATCCACGACCACGACACTGTGTCCCGAAGAGGAAGCAAGATTTGCTATCAGCGATCCAAGTCTTCCACAGCCGAATATCACGATGTACTTGCTTTTTTGTTTTTTTGACATAATGTTAACTCCCTCACCTTCAATATCTGTATCTGTGAATCCTTCTCATCCTTAAAATATATCCCCAAATCATCCCGTAGACAAATCCACCTATGTGTGCCCACCAGGCTACGCCGTAAGATCCGACAAGACTGTTCATCACCTGTATGAAGAACCAGATCATGAGGTAGTAGAAGGCTGGAATCTCAACCAGCGTCAGGAAGAAGAAAAAGGGAAAGAGTGTCACAATCCGTGAGTACGGAAAAAGAACGAAATACGCTCCCATGACTCCCGAAACAGCACCGGAAGCTCCGACCATGGGAGTTGTTGAATGAAGCGTAAAAACGAACTGGGTGAGTGCGGCAAAAATACCGGCAGATAGATAAAACAGAGTGTAGCCAACATGGCCCATCTCGTCTTCTGTGTTGTCTCCGAATATCCAGAGAAACCACATGTTACCCAGGATGTGCCAGAACCCTCCGTGGAGAAACATGTGAGTTATGAAAGGAAGAAGGGAAAAGCCGAGCGCTTCTTTTACTCTCTCAACCGTGTAACGAGCTGGCACGAGGCCATATCTGTACATGAACAGGAGAAGTTCTCTGTCGTTCAACATGAGTTCATACACGAAAACAACCACGTTTATCAAAATCAAAGCTATCGTTACGTAAGGCTTCTTTCTACTTGGGAGAACATCGTAAAGAGGAAACACGATATCACCTCACAAGATAATCAGATATGTTCGCCCTTTCCACCACTTCCGGTAATATCTTCGATTCGTCTCCCGTCATGATCACAACCACACCCGGACCGTGTCCTGCTGAAACGCAGGCAGAGTGTACCACAACACCTATCGATACTGCCCCTTTTCTGTACTTTCCAACTCCATAGGAATTGTCGTGGTCCTGAATTGCGACGATGTCTCCAAGTTTCAGATCCGCTACTCCAAGATCCTCAGGATTCGATGCCATTATATCGTAGTCGGTGGAAGCACTGCTTGAGGCGCCGATCCCGGATCCCATCATGTGCGCTGGAATCTTCGCAACAACAGGTACATGGATTTTCCCATTCTTTTCCTGTATCCCAAGTTTTTCGAAGAGATCTGGGTCGATGTTCATCACCTTCACATCCGGATGATCCAGAAGCTTCAGTCCCTGCCCCCAGGCCTTTATCAATATCTTATCCCCCACCATGAGCTTTCCGAGTACTTCTTCTTCGAAATAAACGAGAACGTGGTTCACACCTCCGTGTTTTCCCGTGACGAACCCTCTGCTTCCCTTCGCGTCTCCAGACATCACGATCACTTCGTTTCCTATACACGAAAGGGTCATCAGCGGTATTTCCTCTTCCTTATTCCTTGCCATGACAGACACACCCGGTTCTACGTGGTCTCCTGCCCATCCGTAAGCACTGTCACCCACTTTCACGTTGTAGGTGATGCCCCCAAGCACTGGAATTACCCTCACTGTCCCTTCGGTTGTTACACTGTAAGGAGACCTCATTTTCGCTGGAGCGATCTCTCCAACAACCGAAATTCGAACGAGTCTGTCTTTGTTAGTTCTCACAAATCTCACCTCCAGTGTGTGGTATCATTGAGTAGATAGGGAAAACAAGGAGGTGACACTTTGAAATTTTACATCACCACCCCAATCTACTACGTGAATTCTGAGCCTCACATAGGAAGTGCCTACACCACTATTGTAGCCGATATCATCGCTCGCTACAAACGTTTCATGGGTTACGATGTGTTCTTTCTCGCGGGAACGGACGAACACGGCCAGAAGGTCCTGCAGGCAGCCCAGCAGGCTGGAAAGGACCCGCAGGAATTCTGTGACGAACTGGCTGAAAAGTTCAAACAGCTCTGGAAAGAACTGAAGATCACGAACGATTATTTCATCCGAACCACAGACGAAATGCACATGAAAACCGTCCAGGAATTCGTTGCGAAGATGAAAGAAAACGGAGACGTCTACAAGGGCATCTACAAGGGATGGTACTGTGTCCCCTGTGAGACGTTCTGGAACGAGGACGAGGTTATAAAGGAAGGAGAAGAACGTTTCTGTCCGGAGTGTAAAAGACCCGTCAAATGGGTGGAGGAAGAGAATTACTTCTTCAGACTTTCGAAATACAGAGATCCTCTCCTGAAGTACTACGAGGAGCATCCCGATTTTGTGGAACCGGACTTCAGAAGAAACGAGATGCTGAAGATTCTCGAAGGTGGTCTCAAAGACCTGAGCATCACCAGGACGACCTTCAAATGGGGCGTTCCCATGAAGGACGATCCGGAACACGTGATCTACGTGTGGGTGGACGCGCTCATAAATTACATATCCGCTATAGGATACGGCTGGAACGATGAGATGTTCAATAAATGGTGGCCTGCAGATTTGCATCTGATAGGAAAAGAAATAAACAGATTCCACTCCATCATATGGCCTGCGATGCTCATGTCGGTTGGACTCCCACTTCCAAAAAAGGTGTTCGCACACGGGTGGCTCACGGTGAACGGCCAGAAGATCAGTAAGTCCCTCGGCAACGCTATAGACCCCAGATTCTTCGTGAAGAGATACGGCAACGACGTGGTGAGGTATTACCTGATACGGGATATCATGTTCGGAAAAGACGGCGATTTCTCGGAGAAAAGGCTCGTCCACAGATTGAATTCCGATCTCGCGAACGACTACGGAAATCTCCTTCACAGGATCACGGCTATGATAAAGAAGTATTTCAACGGAAGACTTCCTTCTCCTTCTGCTCAGGAAGGGCTCGATAGCTGGCTGAAGGAGAGATTCTTCGAAACAAAAGACGCTTACCATGAACTCATGGATTCCTACCGGCTCACAGAAGCCCTGGACAAGATATGGGAGTTCATAGCAGATGTGAACAAGTACTTCAATGACACGAAGCCCTGGATACTTGGAAAAGAGGGAAATATGGAAAGGCTCGGAACGGTGCTGTACAACTCACTGGAGGCCGTGTTCAAGGTGGCTCTGATGACACTCCCGGTGATGCCAGACACCTCCAAAGAAGTGTTCAGGAGAGTGTCCTTTGAAGAAAAGCCTTCGAAGGAACATCTGGAAAACTGGGGAGTTCTGAAGTCTGGTTCCACAGTGATCCACGGCGAACCTCTCTTCAGAAAAATCGACGCGAAAGACTTCAAAAAGGTGGTGGAGACGGTGTCGGTCGAACAGAACGTGATCACAATAGATGATTTTTCCAAAGTAGATCTCAGAATTGCAAAGGTCCTCGAAGCGGAGAAGGTTCCAAATTCCAGAAAACTTCTCAGATTGATAATCGATCTTGGAACGGAAAAGAGACAGATAGTGGCGGGAATTGCAGAACACTACAAACCCGAAGAACTCGTAGGAAAACTGATCGTCGTTGTCGCTAATTTAAAACCCGCAAAACTCATGGGCATAGAGTCTCAGGGAATGCTCCTCGCCGCAAAGTCCGGCGATACCTTGAGACTTTTGACTGTAGATGGAGAAATCACACCAGGTGCGAAGGTGTCCTGACGGAGGGATGTGAATGCCAGAGATCCTGATAAACAAACCCGTAGAGGATGAACTTGTTGAGTCTTATCTTCTGTACTCGATGAGCGTTATAGTGGGAAGGGCCATTCCGGACGTTCGGGATGGTCTCAAACCCGTTCAGAGGAGAATTCTCTATGGAATGTACGAACTCGGTCTCAAACACAACTCACCCACCAAGAAGAGTGCGAGAATCGTCGGTGAAGTGATGGGTAAGTACCATCCTCACGGTGACGCACCCGTGTACGATGCCCTCGTGAGGATGGCTCAGCCGTTCACGATGAGGTATCCACTCATAGAGGGTCAGGGAAACTTCGGTTCCATAGACAGAGACCCTCCTGCCGCGATGAGGTACACGGAAGCGAGACTCACGAAGCTTGCCGAAGAAATGCTCGAAGACATAGAAAAGAACACGGTGAACATGGTCGACAATTTCGATGGCACGCTGAAGGAGCCGGAAGTCCTCCCATCCAAGGTGCCAAATCTCATAATAAACGGTGCCTCCGGTATAGCGGTGGGAATGGCCACAAACATACCTCCACACAATCTCTCCGAGACCGTGGATGCCCTGATTTATTTGATCGATCATCCAGAAGCCACGGTTGAAGAACTCATGCAGTTCATAAAAGGACCGGATTTTCCCACAGGAGCCGTGGTAGTGAACGCTTCTGAATTGAAGAAGGTTTACGAAGAGGGAAGAGGCAGGATCATCGTCAGAGGAAAGGTGCACGTCGAGGATGGAAAGAGAGTAAAGCGAATCGTCATCACGGAGATTCCGTACGGAGTCAGTAAAGCGGGTCTCATAGAACAAATAGCAAAAATAGCGAAAGACGACGAATCACTCCCAATCAGGAACATAAGAGATGAATCCGATAAACGCGGAATGAGGATAGTTATAGAGATCCCGAAGGACACCAGCGAAGAGGTCATAATAAACAATCTCTACAAGAGAACTGCTCTTCAGGATTACTTCAACGTTCAGATGCTGGTCATAGACAAACACAAAAGACCCAGGTTGATGAATTTGAAAGGATTGATGGAGGCTTTCCTTGAGCACCGCTTTGAAGTCATCAGAAGAAGAGCAAGGTACGAATACGAACAGTACACAAGGAGGGCACACGTTGTCGAGGGTCTCCTGAAGGCGGCAAGAGCGATAGGTGTTGTTGTGGACATCGTGAGGAACAGCAAGGATGTGGAAAGTGCGAAGCAATCACTCATGGAAACACTCGAAATCACCGAAGAACAGGCAAAAGCCATTCTCGACATGAGACTTTCGAGGCTGACTTCCCTCGAAATAGAGAACCTTCAAAACGAATACTCCGATCTGGTCAGGAAGATCTCAGAAGTGAAGGAAATACTCGAGAAGGACGAAAAAGTAAAGGAGATAATGAAAGAAGAATTCCTCTACTTGAAGCAACAATACGGGGATCCCAGAAGAACAGAAATAACAGATCAAAGTATCCAGTACAACGAAGAGGAACTCATTGTCGAAGAAGACGTGGTGATAACATTGAGTCATAACGGCTATTTAAAGAGCACACCGCTGAACAGCTACAGATCGCAGAAGCGCGGGGGTAAAGGAATCACCGTCTCGAAACTCACTGAAGATGACGAGGTCGAGTTCGTTGTGGTCGCGAAAAACACCGCATCGACCCTGTTTATAACGAACCTCGGACGGGCGTATGTTCTCAAGAATTATCAGCTGGAAACCACCGGAAGAAACACGAGAGGAAGGCACATCACCGCGTTTCTGAATCTCGAAGACACAGAAAAGATCGTAGCACTCGCTTCTCTGAACGGTGATGGAAATGATCTTGTGATCGTTACAAAATCTGGGAAGATCAAAAGAACCGCTCTCAAAGAGTTTGAAAACGCCACCAGCAACCGCGGTGTCAGAGCCATAAAGATAGAACCTGGAGATGAGATCGTCAGCGCCAGGGTTGTTAACAGCGAAAAAGAAACACTCATAGTGGCAACGAAGATGGGTATGGCCGTCAGATTCCCGGTGAGCGATGTTCGCAGGATGGGAAGAAATGCAGCCGGAGTTCAGGCGATAAAACTTCAGCCAGGAGACGAAGTGGTGAGTGTGGACGTGATACCTCCAGGTGACGAAGGAGAGATTCTCACCGTGACAGAGAAGGGATTCGGCAAGAGAACACCCGTTCAGCTGTACAGGATTCAGAGAAGAGGAGGAACGGGTCTCAGAAACATCTCCGATGTGAACAAAACAGGGTACGTAGTAGCCGTGAGATACGTGAGGGGCGACGAAGAGATAGTGGTGGTCACAAGAAACGGCATGATGATCAGATTTCCCGTGTCTGAAATCGGTGTCATCGGTCGTGTGACAAAAGGCGTGAAACTCATCGAACTTGGAGACGATACCATATCGAAGGTGGCGGTGGTGAAAGATTGAGGAAACCCATAGAGCACACTGCTGACATTGCTTACGAGATATCCGGGAACTCTTACGAAGAACTTCTGGAAGAAGCGAGGAACATCCTTTTCGAAGAAGAAGGGATTGTCCTCGATAACGAAGAGAAAGAGAAAACTTATCCTCTTGAAGAGATGGAAGACGTTTTCTTTGACACGGTGAACGACTGGATTCTTGAGATATCGAAAGGATGGGCTCCCTGGAGGATTAAAAGGGAAGGAAACGAGCTAAAAGTAACTTTCAGGAAGATCAGAAAAAAGAGGGGACCGAAATAAAAGCCCTCACATACCATCTTCTGAAGTTCGAGCACGATGGCGATGTTCTGAAAACGAAGGTGGTGTTCGACACTTGAAAGATCTCACTGAAAGGCAGAGAAAGGTACTTCTGTTCATAGAAGAGTTCATAGAGAAAAATGGATATCCCCCCTCGGTGAGGGAGATTGCGCGGCGCTTCAGAATCACCCCGCGCGGCGCTCTTCTCCATCTAATTGCTCTGGAGAAGAAGGGTTACATCGAAAGGAAAAACGGCAAACCGCGGGCACTGAGGGTTTCGAAAAGCATAAGGAACAAAATACCTCTGATTGGAGAGATTCGTGCAGGTGAAAAAAGAGAAGCCATCGAATATCTGGAAGATTACATAGAAATTCCCGAGAGCTTTCTTTCGAGCGGTTACGATCACTTTTTGTTGAAAGTAAAAGGAGAAAGCATGATAGAAGAACACATCTGTGATGGGGACCTCGTTCTTGTGAGAAGACAGGATTGGGCGCAGAACGGGGATATCGTGGCGGCGATGGTTGACGGAGAGGTGACGCTAAAAAAGTTCTATCAGAGAGGTGATACGGTAGAGTTGAGGCCCGCTAACAGAGAGATGTCGTCGATGTTTTTCAAGGCGGAAAAGGTGAAAATCCTGGGTAAAGTGGTGGGAGTTTTCAGAAAACTCTAAGGGGGGATAGGATGTTTCCCTACAAGATTGTGGATGATGTGGTGATATTGATGCCGAACAAAGAGCTCAACATAGAGAACGCACATCTGTTCAAAAAATGGGTCTTTGACGAGTTTTTGAACAATGGTTACAACAAGATATTTCTGGTCCTTTCGGATGTGGAGAGCATAGACAGCTTCAGTCTGGGTGTCATTGTAAACATTTTGAAGAGTGTCAGCAGCAGTGGCGGCTTCTTTGCACTGATATCTCCAAATGAGAAAGTAGAGCGAGTCCTCTCTCTGACGAATCTGGATCGCATAGTGAAGATATACGATACGATATCGGAGGCCATGGAGGAGGTGCGAAGAAAGTGAAGATCGCTATTGCATCGGACCACGCAGCCTTTGAACTGAAAGAGAAGGTGAAAAACTACCTTCTGGGCAAGGGAATAGAAGTGGAAGATCACGGTACCTACTCCGAGGAATCCGTTGATTATCCGGACTATGCGAAAAAAGTCGTTCAATCCATTCTGTCGAACGAAGCGGATTTTGGAATCCTTTTGTGTGGTACAGGACTCGGGATGTCGATCGCCGCAAACAGGTACAGGGGCATAAGAGCGGCTCTCTGTCTTTTCCCGGACATGGCAAGACTCGCGAGATCGCACAACAATGCAAACATCCTCGTTCTTCCGGGAAGGCTCATCGGAGCAGAGCTCGCTTTCTGGATAGTGGATACCTTCCTCTCAACACCCTTCGATGGAGGAAGGCACGAAAGGAGAATCAGAAAGATCGATGAGGTTTAAAGAGCTGATCTTTCCTTTGAGAGTCGAAGAGGAAGAACTCGTAGAAAAATTTTACGAAGAGGGATTCTTCAATTTCGCGATAGAGGAAGATGAAAAGGGAAAGAGGGTGTTGAAGATCTACCTTAGGGAGGGTGAACCCCTTCCTGATTTTTTGAAAGATTGGGAGATTGTTGATGAGAAGATCACCACTCCCAAAGACTGGATAGTCGAGCTCGAACCCTTTGAAATCGTCGAGGGAATATTCATAGATCCAACTGAAAAGATAAACAGAAGAGATGCGATCGTGATAAAACTGTCTCCCGGTGTGGCGTTTGGCACAGGTCTCCATCCCACCACGAGAATGAGCGTCTTCTTCCTGAAAAAGTATCTGAAGGAAGGAAACACTGTGCTCGACGTTGGATGTGGAACGGGAATACTCGCCATCGCTGCCAAAAAACTCGGTGCGTCTCAGGTGGTAGCGGTCGATGTGGATGAGCAGGCCGTCGAGGTGGCTGAAGAGAACGTTCGAAAGAACGACGTCGACGTACTGGTGAAATGGTCGGATCTTCTCTCAGATGTGGAGGGTACTTTCGATATTGTGGTGTCCAATATTCTGGCTGAGATTCACGTGAAGCTACTCGAAGATGTGAATCGTGTCACACACAGAGATTCCATGCTCATACTCTCAGGGATCGTTGACAAGAAAGAAGACATGGTGAAAAGGAAGGCCAGTGAACACGGATGGAACGTTTTGGAGAGAAAGCAGGAGAGAGAATGGGTAACTCTCGTGATGAAAAGATCGTAGAGTGGCAGATTGGAAGAAAGATCACGAACATGAATCGGGTGGCTTATCGCTGTCCATACGGCTATCCGGTTGTGATCGAAAGTCTGCCCATCAAGAATGGAAAGCCCTTTCCAACTCTCTACTGGCTCACCTGTCCCCACTTGAGAAGAGAAGTATCCAAACTCGAGAGCGAAGGGTTCATAAAGAAACTCGAAGATCGAATAGCGTCCGATGTGGCGTTTCGAGAAAAGATGAGGAAGGCACACTTAGAAGTGATAGAGAGAAGAAAAAGGCTCCTCACCGGGGAACATCCCTTCCGCGAAATTCTGGAAAAGGTAGGAACAGGTGGTATTCGAGATTTCTCGAAAGTGAAGTGCCTCCACCTTCACCTGGCGGATTACCTGGCAGATGTTGGAAATCCTGTTGGAGAAACCGTGTGGAATCTCATCGAAAAGAAATTCTGTGATGATGTTTTCTGCAAAATCGGGGAGGCGAGAGAATGAAGATCATAGAAACCATAGAGGAAATGAAGAAATTCTCCGAGGAAATGAGAGAGAAGAAAAAAACGATAGGATTCGTCCCCACCATGGGATACCTCCACGAAGGGCACCTGTCTCTTGTGAGAAGAGCAAGGGATGAAAACGATGTGGTCGTGGTGAGTATTTTCGTGAATCCTACCCAGTTCGGTCCCAACGAAGACTACGAGAGGTACCCAAGAGATTTCGAAAGAGACCGAAAACTTCTCGAAAAAGAAAACGTGGACTGCATCTTCCATCCGTCAGTCGAGGAGATGTATCCTCCCGATTTTTCCACCTACGTTGAAGAAACGAAGCTTTCAAAAAATCTGTGTGGTAGATCCCGTCCTGGACACTTCCGTGGAGTGTGCACCGTGGTCACGAAGCTCTTCAACATCGTGAAACCTCACAGGGCGTACTTCGGTCAAAAAGATGCACAGCAGTTCAGGGTTCTGAGGAGGATGGTGAGAGATCTGAACATGGACGTGGAAATGATCGAGTGTCCCATCGTGAGAGAACCGGATGGCCTCGCGATGAGCTCAAGGAACGTGTATCTGTCGCCCGAAGAAAGGCAGCAGGCGCTTTCGCTCTATCAGTCTCTGAAAATAGCGGAGAATCTCTATCTGAACGGTGAAAGAGACGCAGAAAAGATAAAAGAAGAGATGATAAAACACCTTTCCAGGTTCGATAAGGTGAAGATAGACTACGTGGAGATCGTGGACGAGGAGACTCTGGAGCCGGTTGAGAAGATCGATCGAAAGGTGATCGTCGCGGTGGCTGCCTGGGTTGGAAATGCAAGACTCATAGATAACACGATCCTGGGGTGAGAACGTGAAGAGGTTCCTTTTGATCTCCGACTCACACGTTCCCGTGCGCATGGCCAGTCTTCCGGATGAGATACTGAACTCTTTGAAAGAGTACGATGGCGTGATAGGCCTTGGAGACTATGTGGATCTGGACACGGTGATCCTTCTTGAGAAATTTTCTAAGGAATTCTACGGAGTTCACGGAAACATGGATTATCCAGACGTGAAAGAACACCTTCCGTTCTCGAAAGTCCTGCTTGTAGAGGGTGTCACCATAGGAATGTGTCACGGGTGGGGTGCCCCGTGGGATCTGAAAGACCGTCTTTTGAAGGTCTTCAACGAAAAACCTTAGGTGATACTCTTCGGACACACCCACGAACCGGAGGACACGGTGAAAGCGGGTGTGAGATTTCTGAACCCGGGAAGCCTCGCTGAAGGCTCTTACGCCGTCCTTGAACTGGACGGGGGTGAAGTACGATTCGAGTTGAAGACCTTGTAAAAGAGATCGTCGAGGACATAAGAGAAACCGTGAAAGACGGAAAGCTCTACGTTGCCTTCTCCGGGGGAAAGGACAGTTCGCTGGTGGCAATCCTGGCGAAGATGGCCCTCGGAGAAGAAAGGGTGGAGCTCGTCACCGTGGACTGGAGCCCTTACACCTACGAGAGATCGAGAGAGATTGTTCGAAACTTCGCAGAAAAACACGGCTTGAAACACACTTTCATTCCTTCCAACAGGATGCAGGAGAAGGTCTGGAGACACGGTCCATCCTGCAACGCCTGCACCCGCGACGTGAAGACCGTTTTGGTGAAAAGATACGCTCAGGGTCACCTCGTTGCGAGCGGTGCAAACGCCTCCGACAGCTGGGGAAAAACGGGCCTGAAGGTCTTCGACGGTGTCTACTCACCACTCTGCAGGGTCGGTAAAGAAGAGATAAACGAGATGCTGAAGTTCCTCGGACTGGAAGTGAAGAAGATCGGTGAGTCTGCGGGAAGAGAAGGATGCAAACTGAAACACCTTCTGAAGATGCTCATAAACCCGGATTACCACGGAAAAGCTGTTTCTACTGCAAACGAGATCCTTCTCAGAGTTCTCGAAGAACATGGCTTCAAGCCGGAACTCGCCAACGTGAAGATCATCGGGCCGCTTTCAAGAAACATCGCCCTCGTGAATGTGAAACCTCTTCCACCAGAAAAGGTGATGAACGAGATCGTCGAAAAGCTCTCCGCAGAAGAGACGATAGACGGGGTCATCGTGGTCGATGGCCCTATGAAACTCGTGGTTCTGGCCAGTCCCGCGATCTACAGGAACGAAGAGTCAAGAAAGTGGATAAAGGAGGGAAGGCTTCAACCGGAGTTCGCCTTCCCCATCGAGATCGAGTGGAGAGAATCGAAGAACAACAAACTTCGCACCTTTCAGGTGGTCGATGCCAGAAAGGAGTGAGACTATGGCCTTCAGATGTCCCCTTCTGCTCTTTCTGAGAAAGATATTCAAGTTCAGAAGAAAACCGAAGTTCATCGTGAAGAAGAGCTGAGAACGGCGACGTTTTCCAGGCCGAAGGGCAGCAGGATGTATCTGTCCGTGTGGTGCTCGAAATCTATGAAGCTCTTCGGTCTTCTGAAGGTCTCCTCGAGAACGTCTGCCTTGTGGTTCGCCTCTATGAGGTTGAACAGTGTGTTTGTGAGGACGAGTTGGAGTTCGTTTTTTCCATTTCTCAGAGCATCTGTAATATCTATCATGAAAGGTCTCCAGAAAAGAACGCCCAGGAACTTCCCGTTCAGAATCACCTCGACCGAGGCCGCCTCCACACCGTTCAGCTTGAGGAAGTATCTTTTCCCCGGGTCTTTTTTACACTCAAATATCTTTTTGAGCGTGAAGGATCCCACATAGAACGGGTACCCGTCCCGTGTGATGTCCCTGTGATCCGGTACCTTGGGTGCATCGATCACGTACCTCGTCTCGTCCACGTTCACAAGTGAAAAATCTCCCACAAGATATATCGTCTCCACCTCTGTTGGCCTGTGATTCTCTGGATCTTTCACCCTCGTGTGACACCCCGGGCCTGTGATGTTGTTTTCTTTTCTTCCCTCCAGAACGACAATGTTTTTCCCCACCTGAACAAGTTCTGTAATGTCCATCTTTCCGAAGTTCACATCCAGGAAACACTCCTCCTCGGTGAAAGTGCAACCCTTCTTTTTGAACACCGCTTCGTGGCCGTTCACCGTGATTCTGTCAAGATTTTCCGCGCACTCAACGACGAGAAAGAGTTTTTGAGGCTTTTTCCTGACCTCGAAAGAGTACTCCACCCTGAACGGTGTACCATCCGGTAACCTGTAGAACTCGTACCAGATCTTCGAGACGAACTCGTTCCTGAAAACCCTTCCACCCGCTTCAAAATACTCCACCCTGTCCACTGGAAGAACGTTGAAAGAGTTCATCTTCACTTCGAAATCGTTCAGTGCCGTCTCGAAATCGAATTCTTTCTCCAGAAGAACTCCTGTTGAAACCACTTTCTCATCTTCCGCAGGAACCTCCTCGTCCGTTACCCAGATACAAACACTCGACGCTGGGAACATGACAAACTCGTTTTCCTTCAGCTCCACCAATTTGAAATTGAACAGGTCTATCGCGTACGTGTGTTTTCTCTTTTCCTTCAGTTCCAGATGGCAGTGCACTTCCCGGTCGATGTCCGTGTTCGCAAGAAAGAGAAGATAAGATCCGTCTTCCAGCACTCTCTTCTGCGCGATCACCGCTTTTGCATTCTCTTTCGTTTTCGTATCCAGAACATCCACAGAAAAGAAGGGTTTGAGTTCTTCGATGAGATCTTCGAGCGTTTCAAAAACACGAGCCTTTTTGAGGAATTCGATTCTTCCCTTCTTTCCTTCCACTCTTTCCGGGAAGAACCTGCCGTACCTGAAATCCTTCAAAACAAAGACCTTACCACCGTTTTCTGCCAGTGAGTTCAAAAGTTCCACAGTAGAACTTTTCAGATTCAGGAGCGGTGGCAGCACCACGACTTCGTATTCGTACTCTCCTACTCTCAGTTTTGCCTCTTTCACTCTTCCATGTTTTGAGAGGATCATCTCGTCGCCGAAGTGGAAGTCTATCTTGTTCGCAACGAGTTCCTTTGTGATCGTATCGAAGAGCTCGTTGAGCTTATCGATCTCGTCATCGAACTTAGAATACACACACCACGCCGAGGAGATGGGATGTATCATGAGCACTTTGACCTCTCTCTTTCCCTGTGTGACGATGTGGTTCAGTCTTGCAAAGTAATCCGACAGGAATCTTTCATTCTTCCACCAGGGTTGTTGATAGAACAGGTTCGGTGGGTAGTCTCTTTTTCTTTCTCCCCTCATCGAGTAGAGGCTGAGGTGTGGATTTATGTAGGTGATCCCAAGGACAGCCTGCCAGTCTGCAATCCACTTTCTGTGGAGGAAACTCACGTGCTGACCCGTGGTTCCGAACGTTTCACAGAGCACCCATTTCTTTCTCAACTGTTCCGCCACCGATGAGACCTGCTTTATCGTGATCACCTGTTCAAGATGACGTGCGAGTTTGTCAACTCCCGGTATCTGCATGTATTCGTAGTGTGGCATCGCAGCCCCTATCCATTCGACCTGGCCCCTGAGCGTGTCTTCGGCCATGTAGTGGCCCGTCATGGAGATACCGTTTTCCTCGCACCACTTCGCATATGGTATCGTGAAATTTTCGATGAAGAGTTCAGTTGCAACATCGAAGAAGTCGTACCGCACCTTCATGTAGTCCTTCGTGTTGAAAAATAGCTCTTCAAAGTGTTCCCTGATGTCGTATCCCTTTCTTTTCAAGAACTCCTCCGGGAATCGATCCGTCCAGGGAAGGGTAGGAATTTCCGGGTAATGAACTCTCAGATAGGTGGGTTCGTCAGTGAAGATCCCAGGGATCGAAGAGCCAAAGAACTCACCACACACCTTTCTGTACTTCTCGTGGGTCGATCTGATGAAGGCTTCAGTGACCTTCTTCGAGAGAAGATCCACGTAGCAGGTCCCGTTGAACCAGGGATCTCCCAGTTTCATCGTGCGCTTCACAACGAAAAGTTCTTCATTTCCTCTTTCTATCCTTTTCAAGATCTCGTCGCCTGGTTCGATCTGCTCTTTCTTCAAAAGTACAAGAAACCTGTGGCGGTATTCATCACTTTCGAGAGGAACGATTCCACCGGCAAATCCAGAAGGCCACTTGTCCTCGTCGTAAAGCCAGGCCAGCATTCCAAGTTTTCTAGCATGCTCAGCACACCTTTTCACAAGGGCCATCCATTCATCGGAGAGGTACTCCGTCACAAGCCCTACTCTCGAATGCATGAAGAAACCACCGTATCCTTTCTTGTGCATCTCGTCTATCTGTCTCAGGAGTTCTTCTTCGCACAGTTTGTCGTTCCAGCTCCAGAAAGGTGCGGGCCTGTACCACACTCCAGGGTTTTCCAGATCCTTCAGGTTCACACTCTCATCTCCTTGTACCTTCTCCATTCTTCGTACTTTTCGCTCCACAACTCCGGATTCTTCGGCTCGAAGATTTTCAACTCAAAGGACTTTCTCACAACTTCTCTTGCCTCGTCGAGATCTTTTATCTCACCCATGGCGATGAACTGAACGAGGGCGTTTCCGATGGGCGTTGCATCCACAGGGCCTGCCACCACGATCTTTCCTGTTGCATCGGCAATGAAACCCATCAAAAGATCGTTCTTCACGGCTCCACCCACTATGTGGATCTTTTCGTACCTTCTGCCGGTGAGTTCTTCGATCTGATCCACGATCCACCTGCTGTTGAACGCAAGGGACTCGAAGATGAGGCGGGAAATTTCTCCGATTCTCCCCAGTGTTCTCTGTCCTGTCTTTTCAAGATAAGATCTGATTCTCTCCAGCATGTTCCCGGGGTGAAGAAACTCTTCTCTGTCCGGGTCGAGAAACGCCTGGAAAGAAGGTGCGTTCTCTGCCATCTCCACGATCTCTGAGTAGTTCTTTTTCCACATCCTGTTGCACTCTTCAAGAAGCCACATACCGGTTGCGTTCTTGAGAAACCTGATCTTTCCGTATCCACCTTCGTTTGTGAAGTTTCTTTCCATCGCCTCTTCCGTCAGAAGAGGTTCCTCCAGTTCCGTTCCCACAAGAAACCATGTTCCAGAACTGATGTAGATCCCTTCCTCTTCGAACGGCACGGCCACAACGGCGGATGCGGTATCGTGGCAGGTGGTGGCGATCACGTTCATTTCCCTTTTTACCCTGCATTTTCCCAGGACGGTACCCGGTGAGACCACCTCCGGGAAGATTTCAGTGGGAATGGAAAGTTTTTCGAGAAGATCGAACGCCCATCTTTTCTCCGGCACACTGTAGCACTGGGAAGTGCTTGCGATCGTGTACTCACTCACCACCTCACCGGAAAGCCAGAAGTTGAACACGTCTGGTATCATCAGGATCTTCTTTGCCACTTTCAGGAAAGGATCTTTCGAAAGAACCATCGAGTAGAGCTGATAGAGGGTGTTTATCTCCATGAACTGTATCCCCGTTCGCTCGAATATGTACTTCTTTGGGATGATATCGAAGACTTTTTCCATAACTCCCTCTGTTCTTATGTCTCTGTAATGGTACGGAAGGGAGATGAGCCTTCCCCTCTCGTCAAACAGCGCAAAGTCCACACCCCACGTGTCCACTCCCACCGACTGCGTGTCGGAGGTCTCAAGAACACTCTCTATTTCCTCATAGAATTTCGGAAGATTCCACAAAAAGTGATCTCTGTCTCTTCCCGGAAGGAAAATCCCCTCCGTTCGAAACCTCTTCAGCTCCCTCACCGTCAACTTTTCCCTCAGTTCCACCTCGTAGATCTTCCCGTTCGTTGCACCAAGATCCACGGCGAGCACCTTCACAACCATCCCTCCGGAACACCCGTTGGATCCCTTCCAAGGCTGAGCACCCTCAGAAGGATCTCTGCTGCTTTCTCCAGAATCTCAACCCTGTCGTAGGCTTCTGCTACGTCCTTTCCAAACGCTACAACTCCATGTTTGTCCCACAGGACGGCATCCTTTCCCCGAGCTTTTTCGACGGTTTTCAAACCGAGTTCCACGCTCCCTGGTTTTTCAAACTCGACAACGGAAATCCCCTGGGGAAAGAAGATGAGAACCTCAGGGTGAATCTTCATCATCTTTGGAAGAAGGTCCTGAAAGTCCTTCAAGTTCATCAGAGTGAGGAGGTTTAGCGGGTGTGTGTGAACGATCGCTCTTTTCTCTGAGTTCATCTCCTTGAACCGTGCGTGGATCATGAGATGTGTTGGAAATTCACTGGTGGGTTTTCCTTCACCGTGCAGGATTTCATAGTACCTTCCAGGAAGGATGTGAAGAAGACAGATCTTACTTTCATCTTCGAAGATCTCCCTCATTCTCGACCCTGTAGCCGTGATCAGAAGGTACATCTCAGGGCCGTCGTACTCGAAACCGTACGCCTCCATGGATTTCACTTCATAACTGGATGGTACTTCATCGATCCTGACAGAGATGTTTCCCGCGTTCGCCTCAGAAAGACCCTTTACAGCGAGCCAGTAAGCAACCTTTTGAATTTCCTTCACGATCTCCTTCATCTTCTCTCTCTCCTTCTTTTCTCCATGTAATTTCCTTCCCTGAACACCTTTATCGGATCTTCTGGAAGGTTCTTTCGTCTTCTGTACTCCCTAAGAAGTGGCCTCACATCCGTTCGGAAGGCATCCATCAGAGCCTCCTCGGCCTCCACCACATCGCACTTTTTTTGAGCTTCTCTCAGTCGATTTTCATCTATGAGAAGTGCCTTCGCAAAGAGTTCCTGGGCCATCACGACGGATTGTACCGTTGCGAGGATCTTCGGTTTTGTGATGTGGGCCTGATCGAACATGAGAACCACCTTCTTTGCAGAATCAGAGAGTTCAGGATCTCTCCATGCAAAGACGATCTCCTTGAAGATCAAAAACACCTCGTACGGATTTATGGAGGCGATCGTGAGATCGTCATCTGCGTATTTCCTGTTGTTCAGATGAAAGCCTCCGAGTTTCTTCTCAGACAGAAGTGTTGCAACGATGTACTCTATGTTCGTTCCTTGGGGATGATGCCCTAGGTCGACGAGTACAAGAGCACGTTCTCCCAATTTTTCCGAAAGGAGATAGCTCATTCCCCAGTCTGGAATGTCTGTGTGATAAAAAGCGGGCTCGAAGAACTTGTACTCTATGAGGAGATACATGTCGGCCGGCATGTTCTCGTAGATGTACCTCAGGGACTCTTCGAGCCTTTTCTTCCTGGAGCGGAAATCGTCCTGACCGGGATAGTCCGTTCCGTCCGCGAGCCACAGACTGATCACCTTTGAACCAGTTTTTTCGGCTATGTCCACGCACTCCATCACGTGAGCGATCGCTTTTTTTCTGATCTTTTCGCTGGGATTCGTGAGGCTTCCGTACTTATAATCAGGATCCTGAAACAGATTCGGGTTGATTGCACCTATCTTCAAGCCTTTCTCTTCAGCAAACTCTCTCAGTTCCTCCCAGTTTTCCACTTTGTCCCAGGGAATGTGAAGGGCAACGGAAGGACAACAACCTGTGAGACGATGAACGAGAGCGGCGTCTTCTATTCGTTCGAAAACGTTCCGGGCGGCTCCTTCTTCGTGGAAGACGGCAAACCTCGTTCCTGCATCGCTGAACGCCCAGGAGGGAAGTTCGAACATCAGCTCGTCGAGTTCTTCAAAAATCTTTTCCATATTCATCACTCCTCCCAATAACCGATGGTTGTCATAAGAGTGTAGTGATCCTTTCCAGCGTCAAGGCGTGAAAGTTGCATAACAACCGGCACACTGCTTTCCGCCATTATGCTGTAAGGCTTACATTTTGGTATACCAAGTTTGTCCAGTCTCAGGTGCAAACTCTTCATTGGTGAAATTTCTACTTCATGAACAACTGGTTCAGAGTCTTCGAAGAGGAACGTGATCCTTATTTTTGCTGTTTCATCACCCGTATTCATGATACACAGAGATTCATGGGAAGCAAGATATCCTCTTTTCCCATTTGGAATGTAACCATCTGGAAAGAACCATTTTCTGGCACCGTTCATTATTCATCACCTCTGGGTACGAATTCATACATAAAGTTATCATAAATTAATCACAAAAGTCAACGATGTTTGTGATAAAATTTTTCGAAAGGAAAGGAGGTGTTGATATGAAAGAGGAAAGATTGAAGGAAATCCTCGATATCGTTGACAGAAACGGTTTCATCAGCATGAAGGATCTTCAGGAACAACTCGGCGTTTCGATGATCACCGTGAGAAGAGACGTGGCAGAACTGGTGAAAAGGAATCTGGTGAGGAAGGTACACGGCGGTATCAGAAAGGTGAACTACTTCGAGAAGGAAACAGATTTCATGAGAAGGCTTTCGATAAACAGGGAGGCAAAAGAGAAGATCGCCCAGCTCGCACTGGACTTTGTGGAGGACAACGACATCATCTTTCTGGACGCAAGCACCACTGCGCATATCTTTGCCAAACACCTGGCCTCGTCTCAAAAGTCCGTTCATGTCATCACAAACAACCTGCTCACTGCAATGGAGCTCTCGAAGAACTCCGATATAAGCGTTGTTCTGCTCACAGGAAAGGTGAATCCGGAGAACCTGGCTGTGGAAGGCTCTTTGACGATAGAGTGTGGAAAAAAATTCTCTGTGAAAAAGGCCTTCGTTTCCTGCAGAGGGGTGACCGCGGAAGAGGGAACTTACGAGATAAACACAATGGAGATGGGAATAAAGGGTATTTTCGTGGAAAGAGCGGAAGAGATCTTCGTACTCGCTGACTTCAGCAAAATAGGAAAAAGATCGCTGGCACATCTGATACCCGCAGAAAAAATCGATCATCTCATCACCGACAGAAAACCTCCAGAAAATCAGTATGAAATATTCAGGGAAAAAGGTGTGGAAATTGTTTATTGATTAATTCAACAGGGAGGTGCACACATGTCGAACATAGTATTTGTAGGAGCGGGGAGTGTGAGGTACACGATCAAGCTGGTAGGGGACCTGGCGAAGGCACCGGATTTGTATGGGTCGAGACTGGTATTGATGGACATCGACGAAGAAAGGTTGAAAGCAACGTACATTCTCGTCACGAAGTACCTCAGGGAACTGAATGCAGAGTACACAGTGGAACAGACGACAAGCCTTGAGGAGGCACTTGAAGGGGCAGACTTTGTCATCAACACAGCCCTCTACAGGGCACCAGGGCACGAAGACGGATACGTACACTACGAGATCATGAGGGAAGTAGGGGAAAGGCATGGCTACTACAGAGGGATAGACAGCCAGGAGCTGAACATGGTCTCGGACTACTACACACTCAGCAACTACAACCACCTGAAGATGAGTCTTGATATAGCAAAGGCAGTGGAGAAGATAGCACCGAATGCGTGGATGCTGCAGACGGCCAATCCCGTTTTTGAGATCACCCAGCTTGTGAAGAGGCTTACGAAGGCGAGGATAGTGGGTTTCTGTCACGGATATGCGCACGTGTTTCACCTTGCGAAGGTACTCGGTGTGGAGCCAGAGGAATTAGACTGGCAGGTAGCAGGGGTGAACCATGCGATATGGATGAACAGGTTCAGATGCAGAGGGGAAGATCTCTATCCGAAGCTGGACGAATGGATAGAGGAGAACGCATCGAAGTGGGAATCGAAGAATCCATGGGACGTGGACTTTTCACCTGCAGCGATAGACATGTACAGGTTCTACGGGATGTACCCGATAGGGGACACGGTGAGGAGTGGGACATGGAAATACCACTACGATCTTGAGACGAAGAAGAGATGGTACGGGAAGTTTGGGGGGATAGACAACGAAGTGGAAAGGCCGAAGTTCTACGAGAGTTTGAGGGAGCAGAGGAAGAGGCTGATGGAACTTGCGAAAGAAGTGGAGAAAGATCCGACGATAGAGCTGACGAAGGTGTGGCCTGAGGTGTTCACAACAGGCAGTGAGAGTGTAGAACAGCACATACCTTTCATCAACGCGCTTGTGAACGACAAGAAGGCGAGGCTTGTATTGAACGTAGAGAACAGAGGGGTGATAAAGGGGATACCGGACGATGTAGTGGTGGAGGTGCCGGTGGTAGTTGATAAAGAGGGGATACATCCGGAGAAGATAGAGCCTGATCTTACAGACAGGATCAAGAAGTTCTATCTTCTTCCAAGGATACTCAGGATGGAGTGGGCACTTGAGGCGTTCATATCTGGTGACAGGAGGGTTCTGGAGGAGATCCTCGTCAGGGATCCAAGAACCAGATCTTACGAACAGGCCGTTGCTGTCATCGATGATATCCTCAACCTGCCTTTTAACGAGGAAATGAAAAAGCATTATTCAGGATGAGTTTTTCCTCTCGAAAAACCCCAGCGCCCCTTTCAGCGGGGCGCTTTTTTGTTGTAAGAGGTTGTAAAAAGGAAGAAACGTAAAATAATCAAATGTAATTGTGAAAAATCGATTCCAATTGATAGATATCAGAATTATTTGGTGTCAAAATCGTTTGACTTAATTGCACATTTATTGATACCATATTGATAGACTTTGGATAATTTTAGTTTGCTTTTTGTGATCTTTAGCGATATCAATTTCAAAACTGGGAGGTGGTGGTACGATGTTTAGGAAGGTCCTGTGGGGTTTTATCATGGTGATCTTTGTAGTTCAGATTCTTGCCATTGGACTCAACGAGATCGTTCCCGGAGAGTATTACAACCTCACTGATTACGAACGTCTGACGGGAAAGAAGATCACGAAGTTCAACGAGGCTCCCATGTTGAAAGAGATGGTCGAGAAGGGATTGTTGCCTCCTGTTGAAAAGAGATTGCCGAAAAATCCTGTTGTGGTGACACCCTATGAGGAAATAGGACAGTACGGTGGAACGTGGAGGCGGGTGTGGTTTGGTTTACCAGATCAACCCAATGTTGACAAAATAGCCGTTGAAAAACTGGTAATGTTCGATAAAACGGGAGGAGTCATTCTCCCAAATGTTTTTGAAAGATGGGAGATCAGTAATGATGGTAGAACATTCACATTCAAGATAAGGGAAGGGTTAAAATGGTCCGACGGTGTACCGGTTACCACAGAAGACGTGAGATTCTGGTACGAAGATATATTAATGAACAAAGAATTGACTCCTACAATTCCTACATGGCTAACAGCTGGAGGAAAACCTCTGAAGATAGAGATTATCGACAAATACACGTTTAAAGTCATCTTTGAAGCACCTTATCCTCTGTTTCTTTACCAGCTGGCATATCAGGGACAGGCTGGGTATGTTTTCGTTGTTCCATCTCACTACTTGAAGAATTACCATCCGAAATACGTTTCCCTTGAAAAACTAAGCGAAAATGGCAAAAGATGAAGGATACGAGCACTGGTGGCAGTTGTTTGGTGCGATGGGTTCAAATACAAATTCATGGATTACAAATCCAGAGTTACCAGTTCTCTACCCGTGGAAGCTGAAAAAGTATTCAGATACACAGCTCATTATTGAAAGAAATCCGTATTACTTCAAAGTAGATCCTGAAGGGAATCAACTTCCATACATAGATGAAATTGTATTTTATAGAATACAGGACAAGCAAATGGCTTTGATGAAGGCCATGGCAGGAGAGATAGATATGCAGACCAGACATTTTGGAACAGAACACTTTACTATACTGCTCGAAAACAGAGAGAAAGGAGGTTACAGAGTACTGAGATGGATCTGGGGTGTTGGTAGTATTGTGACCTTCTATGTGAATCAAAATGTCCAGGACCCGGTCCTCAGGGAAATATTCCAAAACCCGAAATTCAGGTATGCCCTTTCGCTGGCAATAAATCGTGAAGAAATAGCATCCCTGGTTTTCCATAATCTAGGAGAACCACGCCAAGCTTCACTAATAAGTGGTGTTGCTTTTTATGATCCGGAATGGGAAAAGGCATTTGCAGAGTACGATCTAGAAAGAGCAAATAAGTTATTGGATGAAATGGGTCTCACAAAACGCGATGAAGAAGGTTATAGGTTGAGGCCGGATGGTAAAAGATTTGAGTTAATAGTGGAGTATTCTGTAACAGATACAGTCGTCGATGTTTTGGAGATGGTAAAGCAATATTGGGAAAAATTGGGGATCAAAGTGATTCTAAAACCAGAAGAACGATCACTCTACATGACAAGGTGCGAAGCAGGGGAACCTGAAATAGGTGTGTGGTCTTTTGATAGATGTGCTGCCGTTTTAAGTGATCCTGGAAGATTACTTGGAACCGTCTGGGATGGACCATGGGCACCACTTTACGCGAGATGGTATATCTCTGGTGGAAAAGCAGGTGAAGAACCACCCGAAGGATCCGACATCAGAAGAATATACGAACTCTGGGAAAAAGGTCAAAATGACAGTCGATGAGAAAGAAAGAGACAGGCTCTTCAGAGAAATCATAAACATCCACAAGAAGAACATCTTCTTCATAGGAACCGTTGGAGAACCGATCTGGCCTGTGGTTGTAAAAGAATACTTCAAAAACGTGCCTGATTCTCCTGAATACGTCTGGGAAAACGAAGGAGATGGCCAGCACGCAGAGCAGTACTACATGGACAAATGATGGAATCATCAGTGAAAATCGGAGGGGGTGGGGTTTCCCACCCCCTTTTAAATGGGAGGGACCAATATGGAAATTTCCAAGGATTGTTTTGTTCTCAACGGTAAAAAGACACTTTATCTGGCTGATACCGCCTGGAGAGGGGTCTATAAGTCTTGTTTCGATGATTGGGTCGAGTATCTTCAAACAAGAAAGAATCAGGGATTCAACGCCATTCAGATGAATTTCACCCCCTGGGAAGATTACGGAATGATATTGAAAGACAACTTTCTCGATCAGCTCGAAGAAAAAGTCAGAGTGGTTTTTGAGCTCGGAATGACACCTGTTATAGTCGTTGTCTGGTGTGGTTGTGTTCCCGGAACATGGGCCACAGTTTCTGACACCTCGAACGTTTTACCAATACGAATACTTGAGGATTTTGCCAAGGAAGTGGTGAGAAGATTCAACAAGTACAATCCCATCTTCCTTTCAGGCGGAGATGTCGATTTCAGGTCCGGCGAAGCAATAGAATACTATTCGCTCATCACTAAGACAATAAAAGAAAACACAAACCGTCCAGTCTCTATACATCTTGCTAGGGGATGGACGGATGTACCCAGGGAAATAGATCAGTACATAGATTTTTACGCATATCAGTCTGGTCACGACAGGCATCACCAGGAACTCACCTGGAAACTCGCTCAAGAGTTTTACAAAAGAGGAAAACCCGTTATCAACGCCGAGATCTGTTATGAAGGAATTGGGTACAAGAAAGATGGATACAGGTTCAATCCATTCGATGTAAGAAAGGCTTTCTGGCAGAGCTTCCTTTCTGGTTCTTTTTTTGGAATCGGTTATGGGGCTCACGGAATCTGGAACTGGTGTGAAGTAGCTGGAGAAGAAACCGAAAGACATCTTTCATCTTTTACATGGAAAGAAGCTCTCAAAATGAAGGGAGCAAACGATGTCTGTTTTGCAAGATGGTTGATAGAGAAGTTCAATTTCTTCGGTTTGAAACCATCTCAGGGAGTTCTTCTGAGTCCAGAAAATCCTGAGATTCGAGTCGCAAAGAACGAAAGAAACTGTGTCCTCTATGTCCCATACGCCACCAAGATAGTTCTTGATATCAGTCCAAAGGATGTTTGGGGAATAAATATGGAGACTCGAGACCTGTTCGTTCCCAAAGTTGATTTGAAAGATAATCACACAAAGGTGGACACTCTGAACCATAATTCTGATTCTCTGATCATAGTTGAGTACTAAGGGAGGTATCAACATGTTAAAACCAAGGAACAGCGTGAAAAGATTTCTCATGAACACGACTGGTATCTGGTCCCTCGAAGTGAACGGGGAGGAAAGGCCCATAGCCGTTCCTGGGAGCTGGAACGAGCAGTATCAGGATCTGTGCTATGAAGAAGGACCTTTCACCCACAAAACCACCTTCTACGTTCCAGAGGAACTTTCAAAAAAACACGTCAGGCTTTACTTCTCCGCCGTGAACACAGATTGTGAAGTCTATCTGAACGAAGAGAAAGTGGGAGAAAACCACATTGGCTATCTTCCCTTCGAGATAGACGTGACAGGGAAGGTGAAGGCAGGAAAGAACGAACTCAAAGTGGTTGTGAAGAACGAGTTGAAGGTGGGAGGCTTTCCTTCAAAGGTACCAGACAGTGGCACACACACGGCGGGATTTTTTGGAAGTTTCCCACCTGCAAATTTTGACTTCTTTCCATACGGAGGAATCATAAGACCGGTTCTTGTGGAGTTCACGGATCACTCGAGGATCCTGGATATCTGGGTGGACACAAGCAAGTCTGAACCAGAAAAGAAACTCGGAAGAGTACGGGTGAAGGTGGAAGTCTCAGAAGAGGCGATGGGGGAAGAGATGAAGATCAAACTCGGAGAGGTGGAAAAGAGATTCAAAGTGACAGACAGGTTCATCGAAGAGGAGTTCGTTCTTGATGATGCAAGATTCTGGTGCCCAGAAGATCCTCATCTTTACCCTCTCAGAATAGACCTCGAAAGAGATGAATACACTCTGGACGTTGGAATTCGAACGATCAGCTGGGACGAGAAAAGACTTTACCTGAACGGAAGACCGGTCTTTTTGAAGGGATTCGGAAAGCACGAGGAATTTCCCGTTCTGGGACAGGGAACGTTCTATCCCATGATGGTGAAAGACTTCAATCTGATGAAGTGGATCAACGCAAACTCCTTCAGAACATCTCACTATCCTTACAGTGAAGAGTGGCTGGATCTTGCCGACAGACTCGGAATCCTTGTGATAGACGAAGCTCCTCACGTTGGTATCACAAGGTATCACTACAACCCGGAGACCCAAAAGATAGCAGAAGACAACATAAGAAGAATGATAGACAGAGACAAGAACCATCCCAGCGTGATCATGTGGAGTGTGGCGAACGAACCCGAGTCCAACCATCCAGACGCGGAGAGTTTCTTCAAAGCCCTTTATGAGACTGCCAAAGAGATGGATCGAACACGTCCCGTGGTCATGGTGAGCATGATGGACGCACCAGACGAGAGGACAAGAGACGTGGCGCTGAAGTATTTCGACATCGTCTGTGTGAACAGGTACTACGGCTGGTACATCTATCAGGGAAGGATAGAAGAAGGACTTCAAGCTCTGGAAAAAGACATAGAAGAGCTCTATGCAAGGCACAGAAAACCTATCTTTGTCACAGAATTCGGTGCGGACGCGATAGCCGGCATCCACTACGACCCACCTCAGATGTTCTCCGAAGAGTACCAAGCAGAGCTCGTTGAAAAGACGATCAGACTTCTTTTGAAGAAAGACTACATCATTGGAACACACGTGTGGGCCTTTGCAGATTTTAAGACTCCTCAGAACGTGAGAAGACCCATCCTCAATCACAAGGGTGTTTTCACAAGAGACAGACAACCCAAACTCGTTGCTCATGTACTGAGAAGACTGTGGAGTGAGGTTTGATGTCTATGACTGATGTTCGGCGCTACTGGCTTTCTCTTCTTCAAAAAATTTGTGAAATGCCTCTTGAGCTTTGCGCATCGGATCGCTTGAAGGAATCAATGCCTGTGGAGGGAAAGAAGAGCGAAGAAAGGAGAAAGTTCACACATCTAGAACTTCTGGGGAGAATCCTCTGCGGAATCTCCCCGTTTCTTGAATTGAACAGGGAAAGTCCGAGCACGGATCCAGAGGAGAGAAAGATCGCAACCCGATTATCAGAATTTGCAGTCAAATCCCTCGATGTTGCAACGAATCCAAACTGCAAAGATTACATGAACTTCAAAGAAGGAAGACAACCACTGGTTGATGCTGCTTTTCTTGTAGAGGCTATATTGAGGGCTCCTAAGGTTCTCTGGGAAAATCTCGATGTTTCTACAAAGAAAAGATTGATAAGAGAATTGAAGGCAACAAGAAAGATAGAACCTTATTTTTCCAACTGGCTTTTGTTTTCCGCCATGGTTGAGATTTTTTTCTTCTTCGCAGGGGAAGAATGGGACAGCACGAAAGTCGATTTGATATTGAAAAATGTAGAAAGCTGGTACAAAGGAGATGGAGCTTACGGTGATGGTCCTTTTTTCAGGTGGGACTATTACAACAGTTTCGTTATTTATCCGATGATGATAGACGTGCTGAGGATTCTTTCCGAGGAAAAGACAGAATGGAAAGAGCTTTAGGTGAAAGTATTGAGGCGGGCTCAGAGGTATGCTGTTGTTCTCGAGAGAATGATACCCCCTGAAGGAGCGTTTCCCATCATCGGTAGATCGATAACCTACAGGACGGCGATCTTTCATCTTCTGAGCCAGTTGTCACTTCTTCACCTTCTTCCAGCGAGTCTTTCTCCGGCTCAGGTCAGGTGTGCGCTCACCGCAGTTCTCAAAAAGATTTTCGAAAATCCCTCAACTTTCGATGAAAACGGCTGGTTGAAAATTGGTGTCATCGGTTCTCAACCCTCACTCGGTGAGGAGTACATTACAACAGGCAGTCTGTATCTGTGCACAACGGTCTTTCTGCCTCTCGGACTTCCTTCCTCAGACCCTTTCTGGAAAGATTCCTGCAAGGAATGGACGAATAAAAAGATATGGGAGGGTGAAGATACTATACCCGACAAAGCATTAGAGGATTAACATACATTAAAACTCTCCGAACCAATCCATTAATCTTTCAGTGATACTATGTCTGAAGTCAAAACAACTTGAGGAGGAAGTGGTGTTGGATCCAAAAATAAAAAGAGCGCTGAACATATCCATCATAGAAGGAGCACTGGCCGTACTCATCAACCAGTTCTTCGGTGGAGCTTATCTGACGGGCTATTTCCTGTGGATGGGAGCCTCAAGCTTCTTCATCGGCCTTTTCGGTTCTATTCCCTTCTTGGCAAACACGCTCCAACTTCTCACACTCTCATTCTCACATCGTTTGAAATCCAGGAAACAGATCATCGTTCCACTGATGTGGACTGCCAGAACGTCCATATTGCTGTTCGCCGTATTTCCCGCTATCAGGCATGGCCTTCTCTTTGCGTATCTTCTTTATTTTTACATCCAGATCGCTGGTGCCCTGTCTGCTCCTCTCTGGCAGAGCTGGATGTCTGATTTGGTACCAAAAGATATGATTGGAAGCTACTTTGGTTTCAGAAATCTCATTCATGGAGCGGTTCAGATTCCCGCTATGTTCCTTGCAGGCGCGATACTCGATTCTCTTGGAGAAAACTGGAAAGGTTTTGGCACACTCTTTCTCATAGCGGGTTCTCTCGGGGCACTGAACGGATACTTCTTGAAGATACAGTACGAGCCACCGTACAAACCACGCGAGGCGTCTGTTTCCATAACAAAAGCCGTGAAGTCTCTCCTGAAAGAAGAACACTTCAAAAACTTTCTTCTTGGATTCGCCTTCTGGCAATTTGCCATAGGTGTTGGTACGGTCTATATAAACGTGATGCTTTTAAAAGAGGTCGAGTTTTCCTATCTTCAAATAAGTGTTCTGAACGCAGTGGGAATGTTCATAGGAACTCTCTTCCAACCTTTCTGGGGAAAGTTGGGAGACAGGTATGGATTTCAATACTTTCTCAAAGTCTGTCTGTGGATTCATGTGATTGTTATTCTCCTCTGGGCACTGACTCCTAGATCGTTCCTTTACGTCTTCTTCCTCCAGATAATAATTGGTATATTCGTAACAGCAGGAACAAGCCAGCTTGTTTTCTACACCCTCATGTACACAGCACCTTCATCCCTCAAAACTGAAGCCTTCTCTGTGTTCAACAGTCTGTCCAATCTTTCTTTGTTCGCTGGATCTTTAGTTGCAAGCGTTTTAGTTGCCTTGCTGGAGAACATCAGTCTTCCCTTTGGAATATCCGCTATCAGACTCACCATGTTCATATCGTTCTTTTTGAGAGCATCGGCGGCGTACATAATATCCAGGATGGATCTTGGAACACCTCAAAAAGTGGATTCTCTGATCCAGGCTGTGAAGGAGTCGTTCTTCTCAGGAACGGTTCCGTGGATCAGAGAAAGGTTGAACACACTGAACATTTTTAGAAGAAAACGTTGAGACATGGTAAAATAATATTGAGATCACACAACGAAGGGGGTAAGTAACATGGAAGTACTGAAGGTATCGTCGAAGTCCGATCCTAACAAGGTCGCTGGTGCTATTGCCGGTGTGGTGAGGGAGCACGGTAAAGCGGAGATTCAGGCCATTGGAGCCGGTGCAGTGAACCAGGCAGTGAAGGCCATCGCCATTGCGCGGGGGTACCTGGCACCGAGTGGTATCGATCTCGTTTTCGTTCCTGCCTTCACGGACGTCGAGATCGAAAACGAAAAGCGGACAGCCATCAAGTTCATAGTCTTTCCAAAAAGCTGAAGGGGAGCATCAGCTCCCCTTTGATTTTTCCCATTTCTTGTTTCACTCCTCGAGGATCCTTTCCGCTTCATCCCTGTAAGATTCCATAACGTATGGAATTCCTGAGATTTCTGCTGCGTCTTTTGTGAGAGCGATGAGATCTTTCCTGGAAAGAGCAGAGAGCCTGAACTTTCTCGCACCCGCCATGAGTTGCTGCAGACCCGTTTTGAACTTCTGAACGAACGTGTAGACTCCTATGGCACCAAGAGGCAATTTCTTGACTTCTTCCTCTCCAAATCGGGATCTCAGTTCTTCGTAGGTGACGAAGATTTCCTCTACGGTTGTTCCGTATTTCGAAACTGTCTTCGGCAAGTTTCCACTCTTGAGCCACTCGCCTATGTTCTTTCCCACCATCGCGGGTATCATGAGAGCCCTTCCCATACAGACGGCCTTCACGTACGGAGAACCCATCGCAATGGCCTTGAGAACACCGTCTTCTGTGGAGAAACCGCCGGCTATGGCTATGTCAGGAACCCTGATTCCTCTCCTGCTCAACTTTTCCGCGAATTGATACGTCAAAGCCTCGAGGTAGAACGTAGGAATTCCCCACTCGTTCATCATCGGCCACGGGCTCATACCCGTTCCACCCGGTGCTCCATCGACGGTGATCAAATCCACCTTCGCCTCAGCACCGTATCTGAGAGCCATGGCAAGTTCAACAGCCGAGTAAGCTCCCGTCTTCAAGGTGATCCGCTTGAATCCGAGTTTTCTGAGTCTTTCCACTTCTTTTAGGAAGGATTCCTTAGAGACAAAACCAAGTCTTGAGTGTCTTTCGAACTCCTTGATTTCTCCTTCTTTGAACGCTCTCTGGACTTCCGGAAGTTCGGGATCGGGGAGAACTATATAACCTCTTCTTTTCAGTTCCAGAGCGCGTTCAAGGGATCTCACCTTTATCTCTCCACCGATGCTCTTGGCTCCCTGCCCCCACTTGAGCTCAATGGTTTCGATGCCGTGTTTGTTTATAACGTACTCCGCAACACCCAGCCTTGTATCCTCAACGTTCATTTGAATAAGTATTTCACCGTATTCCCCGTCGTGGTATCTCTTGTATATTTCTATTCTCCTGTCGAGTTCCGGTGATTTCTTCACTTTTCCGTTGCTGTCGAGTTCCAGATCCGGATCGACACCCGCTACATTTTCTCCACAGACAACCGTTATTCCACTGATGGCAGCTCCCACCGCTATGTGATCCCAGTTCTTCCTCGCGATTTCTGTGGAACCGAGTGCCCCCGTGAATATGGGAACCTTCATCTTCACTTTGATGTCCCAGCCGTACTCTGTGGTTGTATCAACGTTCGTGAATATTGCGGTGTCAGGACCTGGTTCCACTCCTTCGGGAAGACCTTCCGCACCGCGTGCGTACCCGAGAATGTTAAGGTGTGAGTAGTCAACAGGATAGTCCTTGACGGCACCCGCGGTGATGTCACCGAACGGACCTGGATAGAGAACCTCTCTTCCCCTGAACGACGCAAGCCAGGTTTCACATCCTCCGGTACAGCCATCTACACACTTGGCGCACAGGCCTGACATAGGGACAACATCCCTTGAGCGGTTGAACGTTCCAGTCGCTTCGTTCGCATTTGGCCTTCTGAGGTTTCCCACTACCGTTCCCCCCAAATGGAATTTATATGCCAGAGATTTTGATTAATTATAAAACAAACAGAGAGGACTACAAGAGGCAGTCAAAATATTGTAATATTTGTATGAGGAGGTATAAAAGTGTGAAAAAAAATGTAATCATACTCGCACTCATGATAGTGTTCGTATTTGTTTTTGGAACGGTTGCCTTTCACCTGATAGAAGGGTGGAACCTTTTCGATTCATTTTTCTTCACGCTCATCACAGTTTCCACGGTGGGATACTCTATTCCTGAGAACCTCTCTCAAGCTGGAAAGGTGATAGCTTCCATTCTCATAAGCGCTGGTGTGACGATCGTGCTGTACGGTTTCACATCGGTGACATCGATGATCGTTGAGGGACACATAGGAGAGTACTTCAGGAACAGGAGGATGAAAAAGATGATAGATAAACTCAGAGAACACTTCATCGTAGTGGGAGCGGGAAGAACAGGAAGGCACACCACCCTGGAGATAATGAAAGCAAAGAAGCCCTTTGTTGTGATAGATCAATCGGAAGAAGCAATCGCCAGACTCAAAGATTTTCTGGGAGAGGAATTCCCCTACGTTGTGGGAGATGCCACAGAAGAAGAAATTCTCATGAAAGCGGGGGTTGAAAGGGCTCGTTCTCTTGTGGTGACACTTCCCGACGACGCGAAAAGCACGTTCGTTGTTCTCACCGCAAAGTCCTTGAATCCGAATCTCGAGATTGTATCCAGAGTCTCTGACATGAAGGCTTTGAGCAAGCTCGTTTACGCGGGGGCGGACAAAGTGATCGCTACATCGGAGCTCGCGGGTGTGAGGCTCGCTCAGATGGCTCTCAATCCCACTACTATAAGCTTCCTGGACATTCTCTCCTTCGGCGAGGAATCCTTCAGAATAGAGGAAGTGGTAATACCCCCAGAGAGTCCTGTTGCCAACAAAACGCTCGGTGAAATAAACCTTGCGAAGAGAGCCGGAACCATCGTCATTGCGATCAGACGTGGAGGAGAGGTGATCTTCAACCCGACGGGAGACACGAAGATACTCCCGGAGGACAGGCTCATGGTGGTGGGAAAAAGCGATCACTTCGAAAAACTCCACAGATTAATCGAGGAGGGATAGAATGATACTCGTGTATTCGACCTTTCCAAATGAAGAAAAAGCGCTCGAGATAGGAAGAAAACTCCTCGAGAAAAGGCTAATAGCTTGCTTCAACGCGTTCGAAATCAGATCCGGATACTGGTGGAAAGGTGAAATCGTTCAAGACAAAGAGTGGGCGGCTATTTTCAAGACTACAGAAGAAAAAGAAAAGGAACTCTACGAAGAGTTGAGAAAACTTCATCCATACGAAACACCCGCGATCTTCACACTGAAGGTGGAAAACGTCCTGACTGAATACATGAACTGGCTCAGAGAATCTGTTCTATGATCTGAACAGCTTCCTCCACAGTCCACGCCTGATGAATCTCTACGATTCTTCTGTTGTCCAGGTACTTTCCGTCTATCAGAACCTGAGAGATCCTGTCCGTCCACCCACCCGTTCCTCTCAGCAGGATCACAGGCTTCCCTAGCGCATAAGCTCCCAGAATCTCTATCGCTGTTCCAATCTCTCCGCCAATCGAGACAACTACATCTGCGTTTCTCAAAAGAACGAAAGATCTCATCTGAAAGTCAAGGCCTGTTTTCACGGCGACGGAAAGATACGGATTCCCCGCTTCTTCATCGGGAAGTATTCCCACCACGGTTCCGCCCGCTTCTCTGACCCCCTGAGATACGAGTTCCATCACACCGTCTCTTCCGCCGTTGAACACGAGGTACCCTTTCTTTGCCAGGGTTCTTCCAAGTTCCAGACAAATATCTCGAAGTTCCGACACCGGAGATTTGTTCACCGGTCCGGAGTATCCGACAACGACGACTTTTTTCACGTTCCGAGGTACACCTCCTTCACGGTTTCGTCTTCCAGAACCTCCTCCGGTCTTCCCTCGGCAAGTATCTTTCCTTTGTAGATGACGTATATTCTGTCTGCGATCTCTGCAAGTTCGTCCACGTTGTGATCGGTGACAACCACTCCAAAATTCCTTTGTTTCAGTTCAAGGACCATCTTCTGTATTTCCTTGACGGTCTTTGGATCTATCCCACTGAAGGGCTCGTCCAGAAGCACAAAAGATGGGTTCAGACACATCATTCTTGCGAGTTCTAGCTTTCTCTTCTCTCCCCCGGAAAGAAAGCTCGCGGGTTGATTCTCGAGGTGTTTCAGATGGAATTCGTGGAGGAGTTCTTCTATTTTTCTTTCTCTTTTTTCTTTATCTTTCTCATGGAAGCGAAGCACGAGGTCTATGTTTTCCCTCACAGTGAGGCCCCCGAAGATCGAAGTCTCCTGCTGAAGATAGGTGATACCGAGTCTTGCTCTCCTGTAAACGGGAAACTTCGTTATATCAACATCCCTGAAGATGATCTTTCCCGAAGTCGGTACAACGACACCAAGAATCATGTTGAAAATAGTGGTCTTCCCGGCTCCGTTGGGACCGAGAAGACCGACTATCTCACCCCTGTGAAACTCCAGATTCACTCCGTTCACGACGTATCTTCTGCCGAACCTCTTTTTGAGGTTCTCGCACCTCAAAACATCCATCATTTCTGATTGATGTAAGCGATCACCTGGTCTGTTATATCGTAAGATGGCTTTCCATAGAGAACCATCTGTTTCGCAATCACAAGATCGTATCCCATAACACTCGCGTATTCCTGGATTTTACTCACAACTTCTTTCATCACTTCCTGAATCTTCTGCTGGTATTCAGTCTTCAGAAGATTTTCGTATTCAGCCTTTTTCGAGAGAATCTCCTTCTGTTTTGCCTGTATCTCTTCCTGAGATCTTCCTTCTTCCTGCATCTTTTTGAGCTCATCCTCCATCTCCTTCAACTTGTTCTGATAGAAAGAATAGTCTCTCTTGTACTTTTCGTTCAGATCCTGCCACTTGTAGTAACTCTCTGTCGCTTTTTCAACATCGACGTAGGCTACCCTCAGGGAAGGGCTCGAGGAACTCTGTGAAACGAGTAGCGTTGCAAGGAGAACACCTGCCAGAACGAGGGGTAGGAGCAGTTTCTTCATGCTTATTCCTCCTTTCAAAATGTGATTTTTCCTCTTATTTTCTCCAGCGTCTTTTCACCTATTCCAGGCACGTCCAGAAGATCTTCGGGAGAACGAAAGGGACCGTTTTTCTCTCGGTACTCGACAATGGCTTTTGCCTTTACCTCACCTATGTAGGGAAGGGTTTCGAGTTCTTCAACCGAAGCTGTGTTCACGTTCAGTTTTGTGACTTCTCTTTTGATATGTTGTTCAACTCCTTCGACGGTCACATATCTGGAAATCTTCTCCAGGGTTTTTTCTCCGATTCCAGAGACGTTCTTCAATTCTTCCACGCTCGAAAATCCACCATGTGACTCTCTGTAATCGATGATCCTCTGGGCTTTCACAGGCCCGATCCCTGGAATCGACATCAAGTCTTCCAGAGAAGCGGTGTTCAGCTCCACAGGAAAGGCGACAACCTTCTGAGAGGATGTTGTGTCCTCTTCTGTTTTCGTTTCTCGTTCCATAACAATTCCAAGCAATATGAAGAAAACAAGTGCCACGAATAGAATTGTTCTTTGATGTTGCTTTCTGAGTCTCAAGGACTGATCAGCCTCCCGGCGTATCCCGGCCTGTTCACCTTCACCCGCTTCATGATGTCTTCCCAGTTCAGTTTTTCAAAGTAATCTTCGGCAAGTCGGAGTGTTGGAAAAGCTCCCACCACCACGGAGTAGTACTTCTTATCCAGTTTCTGGAAGGCGTAAACATAGGAAGGATAACCCGCCACTCTCAGATCGTAAGCGAGTTCTTTTGAAAGACTCTCAGACAACGTTGTTATCACAAAGACTCCATAAAGAGACCTCTGGGCAATCTGTGAGAAATCCTCGAACTCACCGAGGAGCACCACCGAATAGGTGTCCGTTGAAACGGGAGAAATGAGATACGGAAGACCCGACCTTCTGATGATCCTCAGAGCGTCTTCTTTCTTCACAACGAAGGAGGAAACCACCTGATCTTCAGAGACGAAATTCGCCATCTCGTCTCTCAACTTCTCGTAGTCGAACTCCTCGAATTCTACGAGGAGAGGAGTCGGTGGAGGTGTTAACGAGATGGATGCCTCTATTTCTTCAGGTATCTTTATCTCCACTGGCTTTATCTCCACAATCTCCACTTTTACGTTTTTGAGCTGGAATTTCAAATAAATATTCCAAGACAGCAAAGCTATAGCCACACCGAAAATAACGACGATCAGCCAAAACAGAAACCTCGACTGACCATCGGAAAGGGTGATTCTGGCCATCTCTCACGCCCCCAGATACCTGATGAGAAGATCGACCGTTGCCTCAACATCATCCGGTGCGATCATCTCACTGGGTGAATGAACGTATCGTGTGGGAACAGACACCGTGGCGGAAGGAATTCCTTCTTTAGTCCGCTGGTACCCCATGGCGTTCGTACCGCCGAACGTCAGAACCTCCATCTGATACTTTATATCGAATTTTTCCGCGATTTCTATCAAATTTTCGAGGATGCGTTTGCTGCTGATCGATGCCCTGTCTTTCACTTTCAGAGCGGGTCCACCGGAGAGCCTCATTGCGTGTCTCTTGATGGCCTTCGGAGTGTCTGCCGAATCAGTCACATCGATCGCGATGGCCTCGTCCGCTGGTACGCCGTACCCCGCTACCGAGGCACCGACCAGTCCCACTTCTTCCTGAACACTGAAAACACCGTAGAGCGTAACAGCGGGTTTGATTCTTTTGAAAACTTCCACGATCACGGCACATCCTATCCTGTCATCCATCGCCTTCGAGACGTATTTCCCGGAAACCTCAACGAATCCACTGTCGTAGACACCGAAGCTTCCAATCGGGCACATCTTCTGCGCTTCTTCCCTGGAATTTGCACCGATATCGACGAACAGCCTGTCGAACGAGAGCTTTCTCACATTCTCCTGCCTTTCTTCTGTTGTTTCACCTTCCATACCAACAACGCCTATTGTACCGTTTTCGAACCTGATCCTTTTTCCAAGAAGCATGTACGGAGAGACACCGCCGACGGGTTCTATCGTCAGAAATCCCTTGTCGTCCACATTTGTGACGACAACACCTATCTCATCTATGTGAGCGTCCAGTATCACCTTTTTCTCGCCGCTTCCTTTCCAAACAATGAGATTGCCGAGCCCATCGATCCTGTGGCCATCTATGTGCCCTTCGAGTTCCTCGAGGATGATTCTTCTCACCTCTTCTTCCCGTCCACTTGGGCCAAAGGCTTCCGTCAGCTTCCTGATCAGTTCCTTCATGAGACCACCTCCACGATTTTTCCTTCCTCGACAAGTACTTTTATGAGTTTCTTCGTGTTTTCGTAGTCATTCAAATCTATGATCGAATTCGGACTGTGGATGTACCGTGCTGGAGTGGAGATCACACCTGCTGGCACTCCGTAGGCGGTTCTGGCGTAACGTCCCGCGTCCGTTCCCCCAGCGGTTCTTCTCTTCATCTGAAACGGAATGTCGTTGTTCTTCGCTGTATCCACGATAGTTTGAAAGATCTCCTTTGGGATCACGTATCCCCTGTGAAAAAAGGTGATGGCAGGACCGTCACCCAGATGTGTTGCCCATTTCCTTTCCTCCAGTTCCGGATTGTCGCCGGCCGTGGTGGTTTCCACGACGATGGCACAGGTGGGTTTCAGCTGTTCCACCACAACTGCACTTCCACGAAGTCCCGTCTCTTCCTGAACTGTGAAGACAAAGTACGTATCGTAGGCAGGACTCACACCGCTTTCGAGAACATCGATCAGAACAGAACACCCCGCTCTGTCGTCGAACGCTTTCCCGACTGCCCGGCCGTTCTTTTCGATGTAATCACTCACGAAAGAGACGTAGTCTCCTATTGATACGTACTTTTTAGCTTCGTCTGCAGAAGAAAAACCAAAATCAATTCTCAGATTCTCAAACCTTGGGGGAGTGTTCTCTTCATCGCGCTGAAGGTGGATCGGTCTGTAGCCGATAACTCCTTTGAGATCCTTCACCTGAACCACCTTTCCGGGAAGTATCCTGGAATCGACTCCTCCAATGGGCAAGAACGACACTTTTCCGTCCTTTTCTATTTTGCTCACAACGAAACCGACCTCATCCATGTGAGCCGAAACGAGCAGTTTTTTCGAAGAATCTCTTCCTCTTTTCAAAGCTATCAAATTCCCAAGGACATCGGTGTAAAGGTTGTCAACGAGACTTTCTATCTTTGACTTTATGAAATCCCTGACCTTCCCTTCATCTCCAGACACACCCGGCATCATCGAAAGCTCTTTGAGATACATCTGTCACACCTCCAGTTCTACCGCGACAAGGGAGAGAAGTCTTGCGAGTTCCTCCACATCGCGCGGGTCCACCATTTCAACGGGAGTGTGCATGTACTTCAAGGGAATGGATATGAGAGACGTTCTAACACCGTTTCGAACAAGCTGAACGAAATCCGTTTCCGTGCCGGACCTTCCACCAACCGCTTCTTCCTGAAGAGAAACGTTGTGTTTCTTCGCTATCTCGATGACCTTCTGAACAAGATTCCTATCCACAACCGGTCCCAGGCCTATCACCGGACCTTTTCCGAGCTCTATGTGATCACTGAATGGAGGCTCGGAAGCGAACGTAACGTCCATCACGATCGCCACGTCGGGGTTTATCTCGTACGCGCCTGTGAGAGCCCCCAGACACCCTGTCTCTTCCTGAACAGAAAAGACCACATAGACATCCCATGGGTGATCGTACTTTTTGAGAAATTCGAGTGCTTTCACAAGAACTCCACAGCTCGCTCTGTTGTCCAAAGCCTTCCCAACCACCTTCCCATTCGTTTCGAAAGCCGTCTGATCTATCACTGCAATGTCACCTACACGAACATCTCTTTCACACAGAGATAAATCGACGAAGATTTCATCGTATGTGAGGACTTTCTTTCTGGATTCCGAATCTTGCAAGTGTGGAGCGAGCATTCCGATCACACCGTGTTCGATCCCGTTTTTTGTGTAGATACGGATTTTCGAAGCATAAACGACCTTCGGATCCACTCCACCCACGGGCTCGAGTCTGGCGAACTGCCCCTCCACCTTCGAAACAACAAAACCGATTTCATCCACGTGGGCAAAAAACGCGAGTTTTCCTATCCCTTTTCCCTTTTTGTATCCGATCAGACTTCCGTGGCGGGTTGTTTTCGCTTCGTCCACGAAAGGTTCAATGACTGACTTTATGTAAGAAACCACATTCGTCTCGTAACCTGAAGGGCCGTCGAGGTTCGACAGTTCCACCAAGAGTTTTCCGGTTTCCATCTTCATTCACTCCTTTCGAAGCTCACCTTGTCGAACGGTTCGATCACTATCCGATTTCCCTTCACATGTGCAATAGAAGGTACGTTCTCTTCTCCTTTGGAATGCGTGATAAAACCCGCTATTTGAATGAGGGAGGTTTGAAGATCGAGGGCGGCTACCACAGCCTGTTCTCCTTCGTTCAATCCCGCACGTATGTTGCCCTGCGCTTTTCCAAAGACGACAACAGAACCCCCGGCAAGGATTTCAGCTCCCTTGTTCACGTTTCCGAAGACTATCACATCACCGGAATGAACAACAGTCTGACCGGATCGAATATTCCTTTTTATCACTTTACCGGTGCTTTCAACCGTCGTTCGTGACTGCACTCTCAGATCGTTTTCCTTTCCCTCAACAGTGCTTCCAACGAGTATCTGTGAGACTTCAAGACCGAGATTTCTCAGGTGAGAAACGATCTTTGGGATATCTTGAGAGTGTTTGTTGTGATTCTCGATCATCAGAGAGATCCTGTCTCCCTTAGCAAAAAATCCCCCCATCTGTGTAATGCGAGCGGAGATCGCGTTCAAGACTTCTTCGAGGTTCTGATAATCTTTTATGAGGAGTATAAGGCCTTCCTTTGTCATCTTGAAATCCACCATTCCTATCACCTCATCTTTAGATTCTATCATGTTTAAAATAATAATCGGAGGTGTCTGAAATGAGACTGATAACGTTCGATGCTTCTTACGAACCCATTGTTGAGGAGAGTAAAACTGTACGGGTCTATGTTTTTGAACCGGAGAGGATTGAACACAATCTGATCTTTCTTCACGGGATAGGAAACGGAAATATTCCATACCTTCTCTGGTTCGGAGAGAAGTTCAGAGAGCACAACATCAAAACCTGGTTTCTCATCCTTCCCTACCACGAGAAGCGAGCACCGAAGAACTGGACTGGGGGAGAACCTTTTTACCATTCCTCACCTTCTTTCTGTGTGAAGCGATTCGACGAGGCTGTGCAGGATGTGATCGATCTGGTTGGTGTTGTGAAGAAAGACAACGACAAGCCCATCTCGCTGATGGGTTTCAGCTTCGGAGGAATGATAACGACCATAGCACTCGCCCGTGAAAAACAAATCGGGAAGGGTGTTATCTGCTGTTCCGGTGGGGACTGGAGGTGGATCAACTGGTATTCACCCTACACAGAGAAATTGAGAGAACTCTACAGAGAGAACGGAAACGAATACGGTTGTAGATCAGAGAAAGATTGTATTAAGAACAGAGGAAATGTCCTTGAAGTCGTCAGATCGTTTAACTCTATCGAAGATATCAGGAGAAAACCACCGGTGGGTTGCTATTTCTACGATCCGGCATCTTTCGCGCCGTTCGTTGATCAGAAAGTTCTCTTCTTCTGGGCGCTCTTCGATCGTGTGATACCGTACCAGTCCTACGCGTGTCTTCACAAGCTTCTCAAGAACAAGAAGACCGTCTATCTTCCATCGGGTCACAAAGGTTCTTACTTCTTCAGGAGATACATCGCAAGAAGAGCGATGAGATTCTTAATAAATGATGAGTGAATAGAGTATTGCGATTATGAACGGTATGAACATGAAACTCCACGCCACCTTGAAAAATTCCTTGAAACTCACCGTGTGTTTCGTGTACTTTTCCAGAAGGGAAAGACCAACTATGTTCTGAACAGCCCCAAGTGGTGTCAGATTCGTTCCAAGATTCGCCCCGAAGGCGTACACCCACCACAGCGAAGCGGGGAAGCCCTGCGAGATGAGAATTTTCAGTGTGGGAGCGATTATGAGAGTCGCGGGAACGGCGCTCAAAAAGGCAGTGGAAAAGAAGGAGATGCATGTTACCGTGCTAACGAACAGGAATCTGTTGAAAGATAGAGCTTTCAGGAAACTGGCTATGACTTCCATAACACCGATCTGTTCCAGAGAGTACGAGATGATGAAGAGCCCTGTGTAGAAGAACAGCGTGTCCCAGTCCATTCCCTCTGACACTTCTTCGAAATTCTTTCCAAGCATGAGAAGAAGCGCACAGGCAGCTATGAGCGCTATCAACGAAAGTTCCACTTCCACGAGGGAATGAAGGCCAAACAACACCAGCGTTGAGAGGAAAACGAACAGCGATTTTTTGAGAACCACAGGATCCGTGATCGATCGTTTCGGATCTACATTGAGAAGATTTCTCAGTCTTTCAAAGGCTTTTTCATCGATGTGAACGTACCTTTTGAAGAGGAAGAAGACGATCACGAATACAAGAACTGTCACAGGACCCATGTTCTTCAGAAAATCGTTGAAGCTGAGTCCACTTATCGAACCAAGCACGATGTTCAGAGGACTCCCGATGAGTGTCGACATTCCCCCGATGTTGTCTATGAAGATCGTGAAAAGAAAGAAAGGTACGGGATTCACTTCCATCGTATCGAGGATCAAAAACAGTATGGGAGAAATGAGGATGATAGTGATCAAATTGTCAAGGAAGGCGGAGGTCACAGCGGTGAGTACCATGAGGAAAGCGAACAGAAGCCAGAATCTACCCCTGGAAATCTTTATAGCGGAAATCGCAAGATACTCGAAAAAACCAGTCCCTTTCAATATGTGTACGATGATCATCATTCCTAAGAGAAGCCCCAACGTGTTGAAATCTACCACTTCACCTATGTTTCTAAGATCGAGACCCTCGACAACTTTTATTGCCATGAGAACGAGTGCTATGAGGAGAGTAACAACAGATTTAGCGATCTTCCCAAAGATGATGAAGTAGTAGGCGGGGATCGCAAACAATAGTACCAGCAGTGCTTCGTTCATACTCTTCGCCTCCCTGTCACGGGATTATTCTAACACCGGTTTTTTTAAAAGTATTATTCAAAATAGTGAATTCTACGGCAAGAATGGTAGAATAAAGACTAGAGGAGTGAAAGGGTATGAAAATACAGAACGAAATCATGAAAATGTTTTTTGATGAACACCACCATCACTGCTATGGCCCGGCGGTTTCTCCACCGGGTGTGTGATGGTGGAAAATCGTTCGGGCCACGTCGAGAAGACGTGGCCTTTTCGTTTATTGGGAGGTGAGCTACTTGGACTTCGAGAAGGTGGTTTCTTTCTACAGCAAGGCCACAAAAAAGGATTTTCACCGTTCTTCGTTCCAGCACTTGAGAGAACGGAAGGCCCAACGGGAAATTTCTTTCTCGACAGAAAGGGCAATCTTTTCTCCATCAGGGAAGACTTCACAAAAACTGTTCTCAACCATCGTAAAAGATATTCCCCTGGATCTCAGGTCAAGGTCTGGTACGCTGATTTCGTTTACAGGTACTCTGGAAACGATCTGGTGGCGGAGTACCAACTCGGACTCGAAAAGGTTCCAAGGAACTCCATGGACGATTCACTGGAAATTCTCGAGATCATTGTTGAAAGTGCATCGGAATTTTTCGAAGGTCCGGTGATAGTGGAGATCGGACACACCGGAGTTTATGAGGACCTGCTGAAAGAAATTCCGAAGAACCTCCACGAGAAGGTTTTGAATCTCATCGACACGAAAAATCTCGCAGAAATCGAGTTCCTCTCTCACATGAAGAAGATAGACCTCTCCAAGGTAGGAAAGATCATTGAAGACAGTATATACCGGAGATCACCGGAACACCTGAAAGCGATGGATCTCCCACCTTCAGTGAAGGAAGATCTGCTTCGAGTGTCTTCTTTCCTTCAGGAAAAGTTTCCCATCGTCTCCGTTGAGATCGATCTCACCCTTGCGAGGACGATCGAAGAATACAGTGGCCTGATATTCACCATATACGACACATCTTCTTCCAGACTTGTGGCTGCCGGTGGAGAGTACACAGTGAACGGAGAAAAGGGTGTGGGTGGATCCATTTTTCTGGAGGGAAAAACATGCTGAAACTCGCTATTCCCAAAGGAAGATTAGAAGAGAAGGTGATGACATACCTGAAAAAAACGGGATTTACTTTTGAAAGAGAGTCATCCATTCTTCGAGAAGGAAAGGATATCGTCTGTTTCATGGTGAGACCGTTCGATGTACCAACGTATCTCGTTCACGGAGTGGCAGACATTGGATTCTGTGGAACCGATGTACTCCTCGAAAAAGAAACTAGTCTCATTCAGCCCTTCTTCATTCCCACAAACATCAGCAGAATGGTTCTCGCCGGTCCGAAGGGAAGGGGAATACCAGAGGGTGAAAAGAGAATCGCCACGAAGTTTCCGAACGTAACTCAGAGATACTGCGAAACCAGAGGATGGCACTGTCGCATCATACCGCTGAAAGGTTCTGTTGAACTCGCTCCAATAGCCGGGCTCGCAGATCTCATCGTGGACATCACCGAAACGGGAAGAACACTGAAAGAGAACAACCTGGAGATTCTCGACGAGATATTCGTCATAAGAACCCATGTTGTGGTGAATCCGGTGAGTTACAGAACGAAAAGAGAAGAGGTGGTTTCCTTCCTTGAAAAGCTCCAGGAGGTGATCGAACATGATTTTGATGAACAACCCCGGAGATAAAGAAGTGCTCAGACTGTTGAAACAGAGGATGGAATCCGTATCGCAGGTGGAAGAGGCCGTAAAAGAGATCATCAGGAGAGTGAAAGAAGAAGGAGACAGAGCCCTCGAAGAATTCCTCAAAAGGTTTGAGAAGCACCCGGTGGGCATCGAGAACCTTCGTGTCACAGAGAAGGAAATATCGGAAGCCCAAGTAGAAGAAGAATTCGTTGAAACGATAAAAATGGTGATAGAAGACCTGAAAGAATTCCATCGAAGACAGGAGGAAAGATCTTTCTTTTTCACGACGAAGGGTGGAAGTTTCCTGGGAGAGATGGTTGTCCCTCTCGAGAGCGTGGGAATTTACGTTCCTGGAGGAAAGGTTCCGTACTTCTCTACGCTCCTCATGTGTGCGGTTCCTGCTATCGTCGCTGGTGTGGAAAGGATCGTCGTCACAACACCACCAGATGAAAACGGAGGCATCTCCCCATACATCCTGAAAACCTGCGAAATCCTCGGTCTGAAAGAGATCTATCGGATGGGAGGAGCTCATGCGGTGGCTGCTCTCACGTACGGCACGGAAACAGTGAAACCCGTTGACAAGATCGTGGGACCCGGTGGAGTCTTCGTCACGCTCGCAAAGAAACACGTTTACGGAGACGTTGGAATCGATTCCATAGCGGGTCCCAGCGAGATTGCGATCGTGACAGACGGCAGTGCCGACCTGGATCTCATAGCCGCGGATTTCCTCTCCCAGGCAGAGCACGACGAGAACGCGATGAGTGTGGTGATAACCACTTCGAAAGAAGTCTTCGAAAAATTACCTCAGGTCATTGAAAGACACCTGGAAGCTCTTCCAGAAGAGAGAAGAAAAACGGCCAGGATTTCAACGGAAAATTTCGGTACCATCATCTTGACGGACAGTCTGAAAAGGGCCTTTGAGATCTCCAACCTCATCGCCCCCGAACATCTGGAGGTCCTCGTGGAAAACCCGTTTGAGCCACTGGGACACATAAAGAACGCGGGATCTGTCTTTCTCGGAAAGTACACCTGTGAGTCTGTGGGAGACTACGGTGCGGGACCGAACCACGTTCTTCCCACCTTCAGATCCGCGAGGTTCTCCTCAGGACTCAGGGTTTCCGATTTCACGAAGAAGATATTCATCACACACCTCTCCGAAGAAGATTTCAGAAGAAAGAGCGAGCTTTACTCGAAGATGGCGCGCTGGGAAGGTTTTGAAGCCCACGCTCGGGCGATAGACGTCAGGAGGGAAAAGCTGTGAATCCTCTCGATTTGATTGCAAAGAGGGCGTATCCGTACGAAACCGAAAAGAGAGACAAAACCTACCTTGCGCTGAATGAAAATCCGTTTCCCTTTCCAGAGGACCTCGTGGATGAAGTGTTTCGACGATTGAACAGCGACGCCCTGAGGATCTACTACGACTCCCCCGATGAAGAATTAATAGAAAAGATACTCTCATACCTCGACACCGATTTTCTTTCGAAAAACAACGTCTCTGTGGGAAACGGAGCGGATGAGATCATCTACGTGATGATGCTCATGTTCGACCGTTCCGTTTTCTTTCCCCCGACCTACAGCTGCTACAGGATCTTTGCGAAGGCAGTTGGAGCGAAATTCCTGGAAGTGCCGCTCACGAAAGATCTGAGGATACCTGAGGTGAACGTGGGAGAAGGAGACGTTGTTTTCATTCCGAACCCGAACAATCCAACGGGTCATGTCTTCGAAAGAGAGGAAATAGAAAGAATCCTGAAAACGGGTGCCTTCGTCGCGCTGGACGAAGCCTACTACGAATTCCACGGAGAAAGTTATGTGGATCTTCTGAAGAAATACGAAAATCTCGCTGTGATCAGGACTTTCTCGAAAGCGTTTTCCCTGGCAGCGCAACGTGTCGGATACGTTGTGGCCTCGGAGAAGTTCATTGACGCTTACAACAGGGTGAGACTTCCTTTCAACGTGAGCTACGTCTCCCAGATGTTCGCAAAGGTAGCTCTCGATCACAGAGAGATCTTTGAAGAAAGAACGAAGTTCATCGTGGAAGAACGCGAGAGGATGAAGAGTGCTCTCAGGGAAATGGGATACCGAATCACCGACTCCAGAGGAAACTTCGTGTTCGTATTCATGGAGAAGGAAGAAAAAGAAAGACTTCTCGAACACCTCCGGACGAAGAACGTCGCTGTTCGCAGTTTCAGGGAAGGTGTTAGAATCACTATCGGAAAACGCGAAGAGAACGATATGATTCTGAGAGAACTGGAGGTGTTCAAATGACGGTAGAAAGATTGGAAAACGGTGTGATCGTTCAGAGAAACACCAACGAGATCGAGATTTCCATAACGCTCGACACGGTTCACAGAAAACTCGAAGGAAGCACCGGTGTGAACTTCTTCGATCATCTTTTGAACACTTTCTGTCACTATTCGGGACTGGGTCTCAGGGTGAGCACCTGTGAGAGCAAAGACGGTATCCTTCACCATCTGATAGAGGACTTTGGAATCTCCCTGGGACAGGCGTTCAGGGAGCTCTTCGACTACACGAAGGTGAAAAGGTTCGGCGAGGCCTCCGTTCCTATGAACGAGGCGCTCATAGGATGTTACGTGGATCTCTCTGGAAGGCCCTTCTTCCAGAAGAATTTTGAATTCTCCGTGGAGAAGATAGAGGACATGCCCGTTGAAGGTTTCGAGGAGTTCATGAACGGCTTTGTCAACCATGCAAGGATCACAGTTCACTTCTTCAAGTTCTTTGGAAAGAACGACCATCACATCTCCGAATCTGCCATGAAGTCCTTTGGGCTTGCAATCGCCCGTGCACTGGAAAGATCGGACACCAGAACCACCAAGGGTGTGATAGATTGAGGATCGGAATAATTGCCGTTGGCCCCGGCAACATCATGAACCTCTACCGAGGAGTGAAAAGAGCGGCCGAGGGCCTTGAAAACGTCTCCATAGATCTGGTAGAAAATCCTCAGAAAGATCTGTACGACCTTCTCTTCATTCCCGGTGTTGGGCACTTTGGAGAAGGAATGAGAAGGTTGAAAGAAAACGGCCTGATCGACTTCATAGAAGAACACGTGGAAGACGGAAAGTACGTTGTCGGTGTCTGTCTTGGTATGCAACTTTTGTTCGAAGAAAGCGAAGAGGCACCGGGTGTGAGAGGGCTTTCCCTGATAGATGGAAACGTTGTGAAACTGAAAAGCAAAAGACTTCCCCACATGGGATGGAACGAGGTGATCTTCAAGGACACCTTTCCGAGCGGATACTATTACTTCGTTCACACTTACAGGGTCGTGTGTGAAAAGGACTACGTTCTGGGAACGACAGAGTACGACGGGGAGATCTTTCCTTCATCCGTCAGAAAAGGAAAAATACTCGGTTTCCAGTTCCATCCGGAGAAGAGTTCGAAGATAGGAAAGAAACTCCTCAGGAAGGTGATCGAATGCTCGTCATCCCGGCCATAGACCTGTACAGAAAAAAGGTCGTGAGGATGGTCAAGGGTAAAAAGGAAAACACGATATTCTACGAGAAGGATCCCATTGAACTTGTGGAAAAACTCGTCGAGGAGGGATTTTCTCTCATCCACGTGGTGGATCTTTCAAGAGCCATAGAGGAAAGCGATGAAAACCTGCCGGTTCTGGAAAAACTCTCATCCTATGCCGATCACATTCAAATCGGCGGTGGAATAAGGATACTGGAGTACGCAAAAAAACTCCTCGGAATGAGATTCAGAAGACAGATCGTGAGTTCAAAGGTGCTGGAAGATCCCTCTTTCCTGAAGAAGTTAAAAGAAATCGGAGTGAATCCAGTCTTCAGTCTCGACACAAGAGAAGGGAAGGTGGCGTTCAAGGGCTGGCTGGATGAAAAAGACATCGATCCTGTTTTTCTTGTGAACAGATTGAAAGAGTTCGGCCTTGAAGAGATCGTCCACACGGAGATAGAAAAGGATGGCACCCTGAAAGAGCACGATTTCTCTCTGACGGAAAGGATCGCCCTGGAAACGGGTGTGAAAGTGATAGCAGCGGGTGGTATCTCCTCAGAACGTTCCCTAGAGGAGGCTCTTGAGGTCCACAGAAGAACGAACGGTCTTTTGAAGGGTGTGATCGTGGGAAGAGCGTTTCTGGAAGGCACCCTCACAGTCGAGGTGATGAAAAGGTATGCTTGCCAAGAGAATAATAGCGTGTCTTGATGTGAAAGATGGTCGCGTGGTGAAGGGTACGAACTTTGAAAACCTCAGAGACAGCGGAGATCCCGTTGAACTGGGAAAGCTTTACTCCGAGATAGGAATAGACGAACTCGTCTTTCTGGACATCACCGCGTCTGTGGAAAAGAGAAAAACGATGCTCGAACTGGTGGAGAAGGTGGCAGAACAGATCGACATTCCCTTCACTGTGGGTGGAGGAATACACGATTTCGAAACGGCATCGGAACTCATCCTCAGAGGTGCGGACAAAGTGAGTATCAACACCGCTGCGGTGGAAAAACCGGATCTCATCACCAGGATCGCCGAAACCTTCGGAAGCCAGGCGGTCGTTGTGGCGATAGATGCAAAGAGGATGGACGGTGATTTCATCGTCTTCACCTACTCGGGAAAGAAAAACACCGGTATTCTCCTCTCGGACTGGGTCCGTGAGGTGGAAAGAAGGGGAGCCGGAGAGATACTTCTCACCAGCATCGACAGAGACGGTACGAAAATGGGATACGACACGGAGATGATCGAATTCGTAAGACCGCTGACGAACCTTCCCATCATCGCTTCGGGTGGTGCGGGAAAGATGGAGCATTTTCTTGAGGCGTTCCGGGCCGGTGCGGATGCTGCACTTGCGGCGTCTGTGTTTCATTTCAGAGAGATCGATGTGAGAGAACTGAAAGAGTACCTCAAAAAACACGGAGTGAACGTGAGACTGGAGGGGTTGTGATGACGCTCTATCCGGTGGTGGTTCAGGAGAGAACAACCGGCGAGGTGCTGATGCTGGCCTACGCGAACGAAGAGGCTCTGGAACTCACGAAGAAAACGGGATACGCGCATTTCTTCTCGAGAGAGAGACAGAAAATCTGGAAAAAGGGAGAAACCTCTGGAAACACGATGAGAGTGGTTGAAATAAGAAGGGACTGCGATGACGATGCTTACCTGTACATCGTTGATTTTCCAGAAGATAAGGTGGCGTGCCACACGGGAAACAGATCCTGCTTTTTCAAGGTGGAGCACAGGTTTGAAGAAACGGGTTCTCCCACCTTCTGGCTTGAGCTGTACAGACTGGTGAGAGAAAGAAAAGAAGAGATGCCAGAGGGGTCCTACACCGCAAAACTCTTTAAAGAAGGAAAGGGAAAGATCGCAAAGAAGTTCGGAGAAGAAGCGGTAGAGGTGATCACGGGGTATCTCCAGAATGACAAAGAGAATCTCGTCTGGGAGATAGCCGACATGGTGTATCACCTCACGGTCCTCATGGTCGAGGCGGGGATCACCGTTCAGGATGTGATGAAGGAACTGGAAAAGAGAAGAAAGTGATCAGCCAAACTCTTCCGGAGGATCGGAAAGTCCAAATTCGTGCAAAATCGCCTTCACGATACGATCTGATGCTTTTCCGTCTCCAAAAGGGTTCACCGCCCCCCGTGCCATCTTCTGGTAGAGTCCTTCATCGGTGAGGAGTCGTTCTGCGATCTCGAATATCCTTTCTTCTTCCACACCACCGAGGACGGCAACACCCGCTTCGATCGCTTCGGGTCTTTCTGTCTCCTTTCTCAGAACGATCACCGGCTTTCCAAGGGCCGGTGCCTCCTCCTGTATTCCTCCAGAGTCAGTCATAATGAGATAACTTCTTGCCATCAGATTGTGCATGTCAATCACATTCACAGGATCGATTAGGAAAACTCTTTCCACGTTTTCAAGCATCGGAAATACGATCTCTCTCACAGCGGGGTTCATGTGAACCGGGTAAATCACCTTCACATCCTCGAATTCTTCAACGATCCTTCTCACTGCCCTGCAGATGTTTTCCAGGGGTTTTCCGATGTTCTCTCTTCTGTGTGAAGTGAGGAGGATGTACCTTCCGTCAGAAAAATCCATATTCCTCAAAACTGGATTCTCGAAAACGTGGTTCTCTTTCACGGTGTACCTGAGGGCGTCTATCACCGTGTTTCCCGTCACGTAGATCTTCCCCATGACGTTCTCCTTCAGAAGGTTCTCTCTGTTCCTCTTTGTGGGTGCGAAATGCAGTGTGGAGAGAACACCCGTTAGTCTTCTGTTGATCTCCTCCGGGAAGGGAGAGTATCTGTCGTTCGTCCTCAGGCCCGCTTCTACATGGCCAACCGGGATCCTGTGATAGAAGGCCGCGAGCGCCCCTGCGAACGTGGTCGTCGTGTCTCCCTGAACCAATACGATATCCGGCTTCAACTCTCCTATCAGATCGTAAAGACCAGACAGCGCATTCACGGTTATATCGGAGAGATTCTGCCTTTCTTTCATTATGTTCAAGTCAAAATCCGGTTTTATATCGAAAACTTCCAGCACCTGGTCCAGCATCTGTCTGTGCTGAGCGGTGACACAGACCAAACTTTCCACGTTTTGTTCTTCTTCGAGTTTTTTCACAAGTGGTGCCATCTTTATTGCCTCGGGCCTTGTTCCGAAGACGCTGAGAACTCTGATCACGTCCTCCACCTCCTGTTAAAATTGTACACGAGGAGGTGAAGTGATGAAAGCACTGATTCTTGCAGGAGGATCTGGAGAGAGATTCTGGCCCCTTTCCACTCCTGAGACTCCAAAACAGTTTTTGAAACTCTTCGGAAACAAGAGTCTCATGAGATGGACTTTCGAGCGCGTTCTGGAGGAAATGGACCCAAAAGACGTGATCGTCGTAACTCACAAAGACTACGTTGAGAGAACGAAAAAAGAGCTTCCAGAGCTTCCAGACGAAAACATCATCGCAGAGCCGATGAAGAAAAACACCGCTCCAGCCTGTTTCATAGGAACAAAGCTGGCAGATGACGATGAGCCGGTGCTTGTTCTACCTGCGGATCACAGAATACCGGACACAAAAAAATTCTGGAAAACGGTGAAAAAAGCACTCGATGCCCTGGAGAAGTACGATGGTCTTTTCACGTTTGGTATCGTTCCAACAAGGCCGGAAACCGGGTACGGCTACATAGAGATCGGGGAAGAACTGGAAGAAGGAGTTCACAAAGTCGCTCAGTTCAGGGAAAAACCAGACCTCGAAACGGCCAAAAAATTCGTCGAAAGCGGAAGATTTCTCTGGAACAGCGGTATGTTCCTGTGGAAAGCGAGAGAATTCATCGAAGAGGTGAAGGTGTGTGAACCATCCATATACGAAAATCTGAAGGATGTCGATCCAAGAAATTTCGAAGAGCTCAAAAAAGCTTACGAAAAAGTACCTTCAATCAGCGTGGACTACGCAGTTATGGAAAAATCGAAAAAAGTGCGGGTTGTAAAGGCAGATTTCGAGTGGTCCGACGTGGGAAACTGGTCTTCTGTGAGAGAAATAGAGGGATACACAGAAGAATCGGACGAAGTGATACTCGTGGACAGTGATCGTGTCTTTGTGAAAACCCACAACAAACCCATAGCGGTTGTTGGGCTCTCTGATGTGATCGTGATCGATACACCGAACGGAATTCTGATCTGCAAAGAAGAATATGCCCAAAAAGTGAGAGAGGTGGTCAAGAAGCTCTTTCGTACTTCCTGAGGAAAAGAAAGACAAAGAGAGAAACGATCATAGGAACCAAACCGAGGATCCTGTATGAATTGATAAGACCAAGATTTTCTGCGAGCACACCACCTACCGATGAGCCTATGAATGGCCCTATTCCCATAGCGACCCAGAAGTACTTTTGTGCCCTGATCCTTGCGGGACCGAACGTTCGAATGAGAAACATCATGGAGTAATAGATCACTATGTAGGTCCATCCCTGCAGGAGTTGAACCATCAGCAAGACAGCTGGGGAACCTGCCATGGTCACCAGCAGGTTCCTGAGACCCACAACGAACACACCCGAAGCGAGCATGAATCCCACACCGAGCTTTTTCACTATCTCATCGGCCCACAGGAGGAACGGTGTCTCTGTGATGGCCATGAGAGAAAGGGCGATACTCGCAAGAGACACGTCGTAGTTTCTTTCCTTCATCAAAACAGGCAGAAAAACGAAATTGAAGTTGTTCGCTGCTATTCCAAAGATCACAACGGGAAGAAGAAGCCAGAAGAAAGTGGGAAGAGGTTTCTTACTCTTTCTTTTTTCTTCTTCACCGAGTTCTACTTCTTTCATTGGTTCAATATTAAGAAGGTCAAAAACATCAGGGTAGTGAAAGTGCAGAATATCGTGACAAAGCCCAGCCTGATGAGTCCGCTCATTAAAAGAGCTGTGAAAGAGAAACCGAAGGTTCCAAACAATCTGATTCTGCCGTAGTTCATCTTCATCTGATATGTGATGTCCACGATAACAGACTCGGAGAGTGGTGTCACTGCAGAAAAGAAAAAAGCGAACACAGCCATGAATAAGAGTTTCAGGTAGAACTCATCGAACAGAAACAGTCCCCAGAAAAGGATCCCAGCGAATAGAATCACTCTTTTCAGCCAGTTCACCCTTCCTATGGTGGAAGCGATTTCAAAATTCAGATGGTTCGCGTAGAGTGATGTGATCGGCAAGATAGCCATCAGGATCCCTATCTGAGACTTCGAGAGTTCTTCGTTTGCCAGAAACTGACTCAACAGTGAATAAACGGCCATCGTGCCGTAGACGAAGAATTCTATCGACATGAGTCTGTACCGCACAAAGCTCCCTCCTTTGCATAGAAGAAATTGTAGCATATTGATTCGCTTCCTGAACTTTTCAGTTCTGTGAGAACTAATTGAAATGATCCGTCAGCTGTGATAGAATAAATTTGGACTAAAAAAGTAGAAAATGGAGGTGAAGCGATGCAGCACCTGAAAATCAAAATCTACACAACTCCCACCTGCCCGTACTGCAGGAAGGCGAAGGAATACTTCAGATCGCTGGGGCTCAAGTTCAAAGAAGTCGATGTAACAAAAAATCCAAGAGAAGCCGAGCTCATGGTGAAGAAGACCGGACAAATGGGAGTTCCCGTGATCGAGATCGGCAACAAGATAGTCATCGGATTCGACAAGGCAAAAATCGACAGACTCCTTGGAATATCGTAAAAAGCGGGGGAATCCCCCGCTTTATTATTTTGTCATGCCTTTCTTCAAAATCCTGAGCATGACCTTCACTTCTTCAACGAGTGTGTTCATGTCTCTTTTCAGCAGTTCGGGCTTACCTTGATAGGTCCTCAGGTAGACTTCTTCAAATCCGGAAAAGAACCACATCAGAAATTTCAGAGCGATTTCCTCCGTTACATCTTCTGCGAGATCTAAATCTTTCAATTTTTCCCTCACGAAGTCAAAAAAGACCCTCTGTGATTTTTCGAGGTCGAGAAGTATTCTTTTCCTGAGTCCTTCATCCACGCTCACGAGCGTTATCAGAAAATCTGCTTCTTCGGGATGAGAAGCGGAGTACTCCAGTTTCTTTTCTATCCACCGTTCCATGAAGTCAAATATGTCTCTATTCCTGTTTTCCATAAGGAAATTCTCGAACTCCTTCTGGAGCTTTTCTGTAACGGACATGTACGCCTGATAGTACAGTTCTTCTTTGTTCTTGAAATAGTGAAAAATCAAACCCTTGGCTACCCTGGCTTTCTCTGCTATCTCGTCTGTTGTGGCTCGATCGTAACCTTTTTTCCCGAAAACCTCAACCGCTGCCTTCAGTATTGCATCCCTCTTCGACAACACGATCCCTCCATCACACGAGAATGTCTTTCTTCGAGAACAAAACGATCGAACTGATCAGAAGTGCTATGTTCACAAGCGCAAAGAAAAGACCGGAGAATTCCGGAAAACCGTGTCTTATAACAGTGGAAGGATCCGCATAGGAAAACGGAGTGAAATACTTCAAAAACTCCGCTTTGTCCGTGATCTTCGATATCATGTTCAAAACGTATAGAACGAACACTGTACCGAGCCCAAGAGAGAGCGCACCGTCTGACCTCAAAGTGCCCACAAAGAAAGAAATGTTCATCAACGTGAAGTGAAGAAACACCTGACTGAAAGCAAAGACAACAAATTTTTCTACTTCAACCGGGCTCGAACTGTAGATATTTGCAAACATGAACAAACTGCTGAACAGAAGCGCATCGAAAATGAGAACGTGTACCAGAGATGAGAAAAACTTTGAGATCACAACTTCGAACCTCGAAACCGGTTTCGAAAGGAGGAACTCAACGGTCTTTTCGTTTTCTTCTCTTGAAACACTCCTCACACCCACCAAAGAAGCGAAAACCCCTCCAACGAGTGTCACGTAGATACTGGACACCATGGCAAGGTAGTTCATGATGTTGGAAAAGTCCATGTCTTCCAGTCCGAAGAGCTTCACGAACGCCTTAGGCATCACTTTCATCCACTTCGTTATGAACTCTGTCTCCTTTGCCATACTCGGATAGAACGCAGCGTACATGAGCTGAAGGAGAATGAGAACGACCGTCCAAGCGATCGTGCTCTTCATGTACCTCTTCATATCCCACCTGAGTATGTTCATTCTTCTCCCTCCCGATAGTAGGACATGAATATCTCTTCAAGAGAAGGTTCTTCCACCCAGAAATCGGACAGTTTCAAACTTCGAAGAATTTCGAGGAGTCTTTCAACGTTTCCTGAAAAGAGAAACTCCGCCGTGCCGTTTTCAAACTTCAGTCGATTCACTTCAGCCAGATCTTTCAGTTTTTCCAGATTTTCACCTTTGACACGGACCACCTTGTATCTTTCCCCTTTGAGATTCTCCACCTTTTCCACCCTGATGATTCTCCCATCCTTTATCATCGCAACGCGATCGCAAAGTCTTTCTACCTCACTTAATATGTGCGAGGAAAAGAACACGGTCGTACCTTTTTCTTTCTCGTTTTTTAAAATTTCAAAGAAGGTGTTTTGAACGATAGGATCGAGGCCATTCGTGGGCTCGTCCAGGATGAGAAGTTTCGGTCTGTGCATCAAAGCCTGAACGATAGCCACTTTCTTTTTGTTTCCCATGGAGAGTTCCTTGATACGTTTTTTCGTGTCGAGCGAAAAAACACCGCAGAGTTCCTTCACATAATCCCAGTCTACCTTTTCATAGAAACTGGCGGAGTACCTGAGAAATTCCTCCACAGTCACTTCCGGGTAAAAGCTCACCTCACCTGGAATGTAGCCAACGTTCTTTCTGATTTCTTTTCCTTCTTTCAGGACGTCTTTCCCAAAAATCTCTGCCAGACCAGAATCCGGAAAGATCAAACCGAGGAGAAGCCTTATGGTAGTTGTCTTCCCCGCACCGTTCGGTCCGATGAAGCCGAATATCTCTCCTTCTTCAACTGAGAAAGTTACACCTTCCACTCCTCTGGACTTTCCGTAGTACTTGGTGAGATCTCTCACCTCAACTACCGACACCTTAACACCTCCCTGATTGACTGGTCAGTCAAATTATAACAAAATAAAATCAAGTAAGGTAAATCTCCTGAATTGAAAGCATTCATAATCGAAGAAACTCTAAAATTTTACTCTCGATCTTTTCCCTTTTCAGTTTTGCTATCCTCTCGAGTGAAAGCTCATCCTCAAGCCAGCGAATGAATTTGTACTCGAGATAGTAACCCAGGAACTGTTTCTCAAAAAGCTCATACCACGAACCAAAGAATGGATTCAGGGGTTCTTTTTCTCCTATTCTTCTCAAAAATTCCTGTTTGAGTAAAGCCTCGTTTTCTTCACACCAATCGAACCATTCATCTTCCTCAAAATGCCATGGTCTTCCAACTATCAAATCTTCGATCCTTTGGGCGAATCTTTCTGTATAGAGCCAGAACTTCTCGTCGTTTTCGAGCTCTTCCATGTTTTCTCTTCTCAAAGACCAATGAACCAGATGGCCAAATTCATGAGCAATTAATCCCTCGAGTTTATCGATCCATTCGAGATTAACAATTGCTTTCAGTCCAAAAAGAATGGAAGGCTTTCTCATAAAATCTGTTACCCAGCCAGCACCATTTTCTAGTCCAACGTAAATGACTATGTTGTAATCGTCAATTTCAAAATAATCTTTGATCCTTCGTTCAATACTGGGAATAATGTCCAGTAAATTTCTGTGAGCTAGTTCAAGATACTTCGTGTTTATATTTGCAAAGAACACCTGTGAATCTTTCCCAGTTCATTCCGTACCTTCTGCAGTCCCACTTTATTTTTTTTCAAAAAGCTCCGGATACTGGCTAATATATTCCAGCCAGCTATTTTCACTTTCATCCTTTCTCATTCAACAAGCTGTTGAACGATAACAAGACCCATCTGGACAGTCTTTATCTCTGCAGCGAGGCCGTTCTCGTAGCATGATGCCCTGTAGCATTCCTGACCGTTGAAGTAGATGACAGAATCCACACCGTAGCTGCCGGGTTCATTCTGCCAGACAAAGCCGATGTCGGGTATTTCCAGAACCACATCCCTCTTCAAAAGATCGGGGTGTATGTAGAACGGCCCTATCGAAGGAAATCCTATCAATTCTGCTTTCTGTGGAAACGCAGTTCCCATGCTGTACGTGGCGCTGTATCTTGCGATATTTCCCTGGACCCCTAAAAATTCACTGCTCACACTACCCTGAAGAGCCATGAAACCAAACGCTGCAGAGTAAATATTGTAGGTGTGATTCTCCTGGGCCACAGGTGGAAAATCCTCATCAGGCCAGTCGATGTAGAAGTGTGTCAAATATTCTCCTCGAACGACACCTGATCCCTGATTCTGTCTTTCAAGAAATTGATATCTCTTAACAAGACCATCCTCTGAAATCCACACGGCCGTCGATGAGAAGTTGTCTGCGATTTCTATCCAGATAGAGTTGTCTATATCACGTCCACCCTGTACAACCGTTCCTTCATATACATCTGCGTTGTCGAGTGCGTCCTGAATCTCCTGAGGATGGACGAACACCGGAACGGGATTCAGCTCCGAAGTAAACATGATAGAGTAATCAGTTGGATGAATGAGTAATGTGATGCCTATTCCATAAGATACGTTGTTTTGAACATCCGTTACTATCAAAATTCTGTAGCCAGTTGCGTAGAGAGCACTTTCTCCGGACTGAGTACCTCCCTCGTGCTGGTAGACAACCACAAGACCCGGCCTAACCCATTCAGGAATGGGATATTTTGAAGAAAAGAGAAAGTCTGGCACCTGGGCGAAACACGAGACAAGGACAAGAACCACTAACAACATCACAAATTTTTTCATACTATCCCCCCTCCCCGGCGGACATTGTACGCTCGGGTGATCAACCTCACAACAACCAGCGTCAGAAGGGCAATCACCACTCCAAACAGGGCACCGTTCATGTCTATGAACACATCGTACAGTGAAGATCCTCTGTTGTGAAAAATCTGGTTGTACTCATCGAGAACGGCTATCAATGTAGGTAGAGACGTTCCCATCAAAATAGAAAACACATACTTTCTAAGATAAGTATAACTGAATACGAAAGAAAGAATACCCATTATAAAGTAAAGTCCAAAATGGGCTGATTTTCTGACAAGATCTTCCCCCGTTGGCTTCTTGTCAGGGAACCACCATTTTTCGAGTAGGGATCTCAAATTTTTGTACCATCTCGTCTGGGTGAAGTCGAGAACGTTATCTACCTTTTTGAGGAATTTATAGACGTTTCCGGACTGCCTTCCAGAAACATCGGGAGGCTGCGATGAAAAGTAAAAAACAAGACCGATCCACATCAGTATTAGGGTTAGAACCAGAAAAGACCTTTTCATCCTACCACCTCAACAGGAATTCTACCATCGTTTCATATTCCTAATAACTAAATGTTAAAATATTGTTGTATTCAAAAACTCAACAGGGGGTGCTCCTATGAATTTTCCACGATGTAAAACTGTGAAGAAGTCGCTTCCGATCTTTCTTGAGGGAGGAAACGAAGGTGTTTTATTCATCCATGGATACACCGGCTCTCCACACGATTTCGAGTACATGGCAAAGGAGGTAAACAGAGCCGGCTTTACTGTTTCTGTTCCGAGACTTCCAGGACACGGAACCTGCGGTGAGGATTTCCTGACGACAACCGCTCGAGACTGGCTGAGACGCGCCTTCGATGCATATTACGATTTAAAAGCCATATGCGATAGAGTCTATGTGGTGGGACTTTCCATGGGTGGTGTGATTGCTTTGATACTCGCATCTCAGATGAATCCTCTCAAACTGGTTACACTGGCTGCAGCAACTCATGTGTTCGACAAAAGAATAGTTCTCACACCGATTCTGAAGTTGTTTACGAAGAAGATGCCTCGTGAAAACATAGAAAAGTACGAAGACCCGGACATCGAATACCTGAGAAAAGAGTACTGGTCTTACAACTGGCCAAAACAGGCAGCTGAACTTTACAAACTCATGAAACTGGCAAGAAAAAGTGTTTCAAAGATCACATCAGACACTCTCGTCGTCGCAGCAAGAAACGACAACATGGTTCCCATGAAGGCAGCCGAGTTCATATACAACAACATCAGATCAGAAAAGAGGAAGCTTCTTGTTTTTGAAAAATCCGGTCACGTTCTGAGCAACGATGTGGAAAAGGAAGATGTCACCAGAGCAGTTATCGAGTGGCTGAAGGGGGAATGAAAATGGCAGTTATATTCATTCTGATTCTCATGGTTCTACTGAACGCGGATCAGATGGTGATGTCTCCAAACATAGGAGCGATAGAACAGGAATTCAACATCACGGATGCTCAGATAGGTCTCGTTGCTTCGTCTTTCACGGTGATAGGAGCCCTTGTGAGTCTCGTATGGGGGTACCTCGCCGACAGATACAGCAGAAAAAACCTGCTCATCTACTCCATTCTTGTCGGTGAGATTCCCTGTCTCATGAGCGCATTTTCTCATTCTTACGGTGAACTCTTTTTCTGGAGAGCACTCACCGGAATAGGTGTGGGAGCGTCCTTCCCCATCGTTTATTCGATGATAGGAGACATGTTCGACGAAGTGAAGAGAGGAAAAGTCGTGGCTCTCATATCTTCTGCGATCTCCATAGGAAGTGTTCTTGGAATGATCGTTGGAGGCTTTTTGGGACCGAAATACGGCTGGAGAGTTCCCTTCATCGTGGTTTCTGTTCCAAACATCGCCCTTGCGATTTTATCCATTTTCGTTCTGAAAGAACCAAGAAGAGGTGCTTTTGAAAAAGGAATTGGAGAGCTCGTTCAATCTGGGTATGAGTACCCGAAAGCACCAAAACTCTCTGATTACGCAAAACTCGTGAAGGTGAAAACGAATCTTCTTCTGTTCTTTCAGGGCATAGCAGGGACGATTCCCTGGGGTGCCATTCCTTATTTTCTCGTGGAATTCTTCAGAAGAGAAAGAGGTCTTTCGGTGGAGACGGCCACCCTCGTTTTCCTCGTGTTCGGTCTTGGAAATATCGTGGGGATCATCCTTGGAGGGCTGTGGGGAGCGAGCATCTACGTGAAATCCAGACCATTCCTACCGCTGTTTTGCTCGATCACAACCGCTCTTGGAACTTTCTTCACTGTTATGACCCTGGACTACATGGGAAGTCTTCTCGTGCTCATGTTACTTGGTTTCGTTGCTTCTTTCACCGCGAGCCTCACGGGCCCGAACGTGAAGTTCATGCTCTTGAACGTCAACGAACCCCAGGAGAGGGGAAGAATATTCTCCATATTCAACCTCACTGATTCGCTCGGAACGGGATTTGGAAAATTCGCGGGAGGAGTGATGTCCGTTACACTCGGATCTCTTGGGGCTGCCTTGAAGGTCTCCGCGTACTTCTGGCTTATCTGTGCGGTGCTGCTTTTCGTTCTGGTTTTTTACTTTGCAAAAGACGTGGAAAAGCTTCAGAAGACCATGATAGAACTTGCCAAGAATTCCCAGACAAGATGAATCTCTGCTTTTCTTTGGCAAACAGCAGTTAAAAATGATATACTGAGTTATCTCAATCAAAGGGAGATGTTTATAAGGTGTTTAGATTCGTTATCCTTCCATTGCTTCTTGTGGCCTCCCTTTCCGTTGCTCAAATTCCCACTTACCAGGAGGTCAGAAATGATTTTGGAATGGCAAAGGATTTTGCGAGTCTTCTCGAAATACCCGCTGAGGAGTACAGCTTCTTTGTTTCAGGAGCCTCCAATTTTCTCGATGTTCTCGATGTCAGCGAAGGAATTTCTTACTTGAAAGAAGGAAATTACGACAAGGCTTTCGAAAATTTCTCAAAAGTAGGCGTCTCCCAGATTGTGAACCTGATTCCTTACGTCAACACAATGCTCACCGTTCTAAGCTTCTCCCAGCCTTTCTGGGACAAAGTGGAAAAGTACGTTTTCGATCAGAGAATAAAAGAGTATTCACAGAAATTTGTGAATTTGAAGATGAAAGAACTGGAAAAAATCCTCGAGGAAGATCCGCTCGCTTTCAAGGGAGAGGATTTCAAAAGATGGTTGGAGACAGATGATTCCATCGAAGTCAGAGATTTCCTTGAAGACATATTCGTAAACGAGGGAATGAAGCACGGACTCTACAACGTGGGAAACAAGGTTTTGAACGAACGCGACTTCGCATCCAAACCCTGGTATGAGAAACTGAAAAAGCTGTATTTGAACTTCTCCTACAAAGCGTACACAGTAGACGAAGTCAAGCACTTCTGGATCACACAGTGGAGAAGGGAACTTTTCAAACGTGGAGCGGAATACGTTCTCAAGAGAAAAAAAGAAGCACTGAACTACTTTCTCTCAGAAAGCACCGTGAACATCACTCTAAAAATCAACAGCCCTGAAGTGTTCGTTCTCACAGTTCCTGAACTCAACCTGAGTGCACAGGTACGGAAAGAACACAAGATCTCTTCTTCGCTGAAAGATATGAAATCAAGACAGATCACCATCGTTTTGAAAGATCTCAAAGGCAACACTGTTTACGCAAAGGTACTCGATGAGAAAGATCTCTTCTCAAGATACGATCCGTGGCTTTCAGACAAGAAGAGCACCTATTACGTTAAAACCGTCAACATAACTCCCACTTACAAGAGGGAAATTGTGAAAAATCTTCGCGTTCAGCTTCCTGAGGAGGTCAAATCTGCCACGGTCACAATCAAGACTCAAAAAACAGATCTTCACGTTGAGAACTCTCCTTCTTTCTCGCTGTCAGACCTGGTTTTAACCCTGGACGAAGAAATAAGGGTGGAAGCCGAGATAGTCGATTCTGCCACAAAAACACATCTGATGGTTTACGAAACGTTTGTTCCATCGTCCGGCGAAATCGTGTTGGATGAACCGAAGGTGTCCAAAATACAATTCGAAAGTGAAGAAGAGTACAGTGCGTACCTCAAAGAATTAAAGAAAGAATTCCTCGAGAATGTGGATGATCCAAACGCCGTGAAGGTATTTCGGAAAAAACTGGAGGAAGCCTTCTACGCTTTTCACGCTAACCCACTCGCTCGGTCTTCTTTTGAAGTCATCTCGTATTCGCGAAAATTCATAGGTGATGAATACAGACTCACGGACGAGGAATTTCTCTTCGAAAGTCTCGACGACGAATTCTCCTCCCTGAACCGGAAGTTTCAGGAAATCGATTCGGAATGGGGGAAAATCAGCTACAACGCTCGAAATCTCGAGCACATCTCTTCCAGAACACTCGATAAGGGAGCGGTCATACCGGCCTACTACAGGTACGTCGTACAGGCAAAAGAAGACCTCCAGAAAGAAATAGAAGAAATGAAAAGCAATCTTGAAGGAATTCTGAACAGATTCTCGGAAATTTTAGAGCAAGCAGAAGAACTCAGAAAGAATGTTGACCAAAAGATCGCACTCGATATTCTTTTCGAGACTCATCTGATCATGAAAACTTCACAATTGATAGGGAAAATTCAGGAGAAAATCGATGAAGCGATGAGCAGACTGAACGATCTGGAGAGTATGGAAATCAAAACCGAAGAATATCTCGATACCTTTTTGGCTCTGGTGAACAATACCTACAAAAAGGCGGAGATTTACAATACACTTGTCGATCAATGGAATCTTCTGATGAAACAGGGCGATGAGATAAAAAGGAGTATTGAAGAATTCAAACCCGAGTACGTTCATCATCTGACAGAGCTGATGAAATACGAAGGTATCAACCTCTTTTATCTGAGAGAAAACGAGCATCTTGGAGCGATCGGAATCGACGAGATAACAGCCAGAACTCTCCAGGAGTTTCTGAAAGAAGAAGAGCTCGCAGAGCGATCTGAAGCGTTCAACCAAGCCGTGAGAAAGACTCGAGAACAAATACAACAGTATCACGTTTTTCACTATTACATCTCTTTGACAGACAACGACCTGAAAGTTGACAAGAACTACAGATTGGTCGGTAATTATTATCGCTATTCGATCGACTTCTTCGACAAAAATTTTCCGTACAAGAGCATAGGGATTTCACGTGAACTGGAAAACGTTCCTGAACTTTTGGAAAAGTTCTTTCGGCTCAGGGAGAAACTAGAAGGAGAAGATCCGGAAGGAGACAGATTGAGAAAAACACTCGAAAGACTCTACAGCCTGTCTTCGTTTGACACCGTAGAGGAATTCAACGCAATTATAGACGAATGGACAGATCTATACGAAGCCTACAAACAGGAAGATCCCTTCAAAACCAGCGTACTGTCTTACTCATACATAAACAAAGACGGTCGAACAGTTCAAAAAACATATCCAACCTATGACTTTCTGAGATGGCTTTCACAGAGAAACAGAAAAAATCAGGAGTACATCCTCAACAACTATCTCAGAAGAATCACTGACGATCCAACAAGGGAAGGTTACGAGATTCGAGATCCCAGTGTTGTTCTCGAGAATCACCTGGTCGAAGCCACAATAAAAGCCCTCACGAACTACAAATCCGGAATAATGTCGGAAATAGATTCCCTCAAAAAAATGAGCAGGATGAAAAGAAAGAGGAAAGAGGAAGAGATACAGAAGAAAATCATGACAGATCCGTTCGCTGCCGTGGGAGCAAAAGTGCCAGAAGAAATCAAAGACTGGCTCTTGAGACGTTTGAACGTCACACACCCGGATCTCTACGAAGAGTGGAACAGAACCACCTCTGAACTTCAAGCGTATCTCGAGGAGGTGACAAAGCAGTGAAGAGGGGTATTTTGATCCTGTTTGTTCTTTTCTCGGCTGTGCTCTTCACTCAGAGCATCGACAAAGTTAGATTCGATTCCGGGAAATTTTTGGTTTTTGTGGGATCTGTGTCGAAAGAATCCGTTTCGTTCGAAGGAGTGGATCTGTGTTACATCGGGAACAACTACAACTACGTTGAAGATGCCATCATTGATGGAGAGAACATTCTCGAGATATACGCTTACAGGCGGGCAAGCGGAGATGGTTTCATCGTGAGGTACAGAAAAATCGACTCCAATGTCTGGGATTACAGAGAACCAACCTACAACAACATCTGGAACATTCCTTATGAAGATGTATCGCTCTACCATGGAGAACTGTACAGTCTCAACAACGACTTTCTGTTTCTCGGAAGTGTCGGGCTCGATGGAGAGAATTTTCTATATCTGATGAGAATCGACAAGGAAGGAAACATTCTCGATGAGAAAGAACTGGATTTCGAGAATTTTCTGATCAACGAAGCGAGCGAATCAGGAGTAGAATTTCTTGCCTACAAGAGCATCGGTTCTGGACATTCCTCTGCTTACCTCTGTCAGGTGTTCTCTTATTCAGGTTCTCTCTCTGAGAAAGGAAAACAGTTCAAGCTGGATTATCTTCCGGACTTTTTCGCAAACGGAAAGTACTACAGAGCTGAAGGATGGATGAACAGAGAGATGACCGTTTACGAGTTCGGAAAAAAGAAGAGGAAAAGAACGGTGAAGATTCCTTTCTCCATACCAAGCGGTGGCGGTGGATATCCGGTTCTCGGTCACACGGATGATTCTTTTTTCACTCTGGGCTTAGATTACTCAACGTCCCACACCGTCGTTATCGAAATCGGTTTGGATGGAAAATTGAAAAAGACCTTCGACCTCACAAAGGCCATCATGGAAAAGTACGGCCTTGAGAGCCTTGACTATTTCGAGATTGGAGAAAAGAGGATATTTCCTGTTCCCTGGAGCATAAATCTGATACATGAAAACAACAGGTTGCACATCTTTTACCTTCTTGGCTTCACCGCGTACAATTATTATCGCGGAATAATGGTCCAGAGAATCTCTGTGGAATGGTAGTTAGCTTTTCGAATTTCTTATAGTAAAATTTCAACTGTGATGCCATCACAGACAAAAACGCTGGAGGTATAACATGGATCTAAGAGTTCTTCTTTCAGGTCTTGCTTATTCCACGATATTCGGACTTTCTTTTCTTTTCACGAAGAACGCTCTCGATTATGTAACTCCCCTGACTTTTCTTTCATTGAGATTCATCGTGGCTTTTCTCTCTTACCTTCTCCTCTTGATAACTGGTGCTGTGAAGCTTGGAAAGAAACCCTACTGGAAGCTCTGGAAACTCGTCCTGTTCCAGCCTGTGCTTTACTTTCTTTTCGAAACGTACGGTCTTCAAAGAGTGAACTCCTCAGAAGCCGGTATGATAATCGCCCTGATCCCAGTTGTTGTCAACCTCCTTGCTCCTTTCATTCTCAAAGAAAAGGGAGATCTTCTTCACTACCTTCTTGTGGGAATGGGTTTTCTTGGAGTTTCATTTATAGTTGGTTTCAACATCACACCGGGAAACATCGCCGGGAAAGTCTTCATGCTCCTCGCCGTTCTCTCTGGAGCGATGTACAGTGTGTTCTCGAGAAAGTTTTCAAAGGAGTTCACGCCAACTGAAATCACCTTCTTCATGATGATGACCGGAGCAGTTTTCTTCACCCTTTTGAGTCTTTCAACGGGCGATTTCAGACCGGTGTTCAACGTTCATGTGGTAATCGGTGCCCTGTATCTCGGTGTTCTCTCTTCCACCGTCGCGTTTTTCCTCCTCAACTACGCCATAAGGAAAATGTCTCCCATCTTCACCACCCTCTTCTCCAACTTCACAACGGTGGTTTCTGTGATAGCGGGGGTTGTTTTCAGAAACGAAACGGTTGGCACTCAACAGATTGCAGGGATGGGATTGATAATATCTTCTCTGATAATCATGAGTCTCAGAAGGAGTTATAAAAGGCTATCAAGAGCGCAGAAACTTTAACGATCTAAAACTTTCAAACACCACCAGGAAGGCAAAGAAGTGGTAAAGAACGATGAATGTGCTCACAATGAACAGATGCGTTCCTGTAAGTTCAGTGTTTCCATGTGCAAGTCCACTTACGTTGGCATAGACTTGTGAAACGATCAGATTGAGAAGCGCCAGCGAAAGGGCCACTGCCAACCTTCTGAAATCTTTTTTCATCAGTGCAAGGACAACTGCAACACCCAAACCTCCCACCAGTGTGAAAACGAAGAGCTCCGCCGGCATGAGAAAATCGTAGAGAAATTTTCCCCTCATCACAAGAACCAACAACGAGAGAAAGACAGGAATCGCAAGTGGAAGTACTGTCAGTGTCGAAAAGACAGTGCCGATAATTTTTGCAATTTTATCTCTATACATCTCACATCACCTCCGGCTATATACTAAACCCTTTTGGTCACAGAATTCAAGAAATTTTTCATGAAATTTTTATTTTTGTTTCCAAAAATGATATAATAGGTAACGATATGGTGTATCTCGCATACTGAGACGAAAGGGGGAGAAGGATGTCGGAGAAGAGCCTCTACGAGATGGCAGTCGAGCAGTTCAATCGTGCCGCTTCTCTCATGGATCTGGAACCGGATCTTGCGGAGGTTCTGAGAAGACCAAAGCGCGTTCTGATCGTCGAGTTTCCTGTGAGGATGGACGATGGCCACATCGAGGTCTTCACCGGTTATCGGGTGCAGCACAACATCGCAAGAGGTCCAGCAAAGGGAGGTATCAGGTATCATCCCGACACCAACCTGGACGAAGTCAAAGCACTGGCGTTCTGGATGACCTGGAAGACAGCCGTGATGAACCTGCCATTCGGAGGTGGAAAAGGGGGTGTCAGGGTAGATCCAAAGAAACTCTCAAGAAACGAGCTTGAAAGACTCTCAAGAAGGTTCTTCTCAGAGATTCAGGTGATAATAGGCCCGTACAACGACATACCTGCACCAGATGTGAACACGAACGCAGACGTGATGGCGTGGTACATGGATACATACAGTATGAACGTGGGTCACACCGTTTTGGGAATTGTAACAGGAAAACCCGTGGAACTGGGAGGATCAAAGGGTCGTGAAGAAGCCACGGGTCGTGGTGTTAAGGTGTGTGCAGGGCTTGCAATGGATGTTCTGGGAATAGATCCAAAGAAAGCAACAGTTGCCGTTCAGGGATTTGGAAACGTGGGTCAGTTCGCCGCTCTTTTGATTTCTCAAGAACTCGGATCGAAAGTCGTTGCGGTGAGCGACAGCAGAGGCGGTATCTACAATCCCGAGGGGTTCGACGTGGAGGAGCTGATCAGATACAAAAAAGAACACGGAACGGTCGTCACATATCCGAAGGGTGAGAGAATAACCAACGAAGAACTTCTGGAACTGGATGTTGACGTTCTCGTCCCTGCAGCTTTGGAAGGTGCCATCCACGCTGGAAATGCGGAAAGAATAAAGGCAAAAGCCGTGGTGGAAGGAGCAAACGGTCCCACAACACCTGAAGCCGACGAAATCCTGAGCAGAAGAGGAATCCTTGTGGTACCAGACATACTCGCCAACGCCGGTGGAGTTACGGTTTCTTACTTCGAATGGGTTCAGGACCTTCAAAGCTTCTTCTGGGATTTGGATCAGGTGAGAAACGCCCTTGAAAAGATGATGAAAGGAGCATTCAACGACGTTATGAAAGTAAAGGAGAAATACAATGTCGATATGAGAACAGCTGCCTACATTCTTGCGATCGATCGAGTTGCGTACGCCACGAAAAAGAGAGGTATCTATCCCTGAAAAAAGCCCCACCTTCCCGGTGGGGCTTTGTATTCATCGAACTTCAACCCACGGATACTCTTTTCTTGCCAGTTCATCCACAGCCTGAAGTAGTGCCACTCCCGCTTCTGTCAACGCGTTTTCTGTGATGAATTTAGATATTCTGGCGAGGTTGACTGTATCATCGAAGGTCTCCGGATCAACACCGAGTTCTTTTTCTACGACTTTCCAGCTCTCCGGGTTTATCCTGATCCTTTTCTCCTTCATCTGAAGTCCGCCGTGCGTTCTTATAGCCTGAAGAAGTCTGATCACAAGGGGTGTCACCGGTGCTTCCACATCATCAGAAACAGCAGAGAGCTCTCTTCATGAGCTGACCCGCTTCTGTGAGCGTGACAACGTCTGTGGGCAAAATCTCCACCAGATTCTTCGCTTCGAGACTGTCGAGCGCAATTCTTTCCTCCTCTGAAAGATTCATATCTTCGATGAAAACACCCGCTTTGTACGGAACCTTTCTGAGAACCTTCATTTCTGTGTTCGTTATGAGCGGTCTTCTCTCGGCTTCGACAGAAAGCCTCGCGTAGAGGCGACCAGAAGAAGTGGGAGCAGCATCGCTGACAAGACCTTCTTTTCTTGCCTGTTCATACCATTCCACGTTTGGAGCTGCGAATTCTTTCTTCGTCATAGTGATTGATTTCACACCGACAGCCGTGACACTCCTGAGGTTCTTTCTCTGATCTTCAAGCACTTCTTCACCATAGCTGGTCAACTCGTAAACGAGCGTCCTCCTTGCTCCGTGTCTGTGTTCCCTCGATTTCAAAAGGCCAAAACCTTCAAGGTTGTAGAGTGCAAGCTTCACGGTGAGATCCTTTCTCTTCCACTCCCAGTCCACTGCCTTCTCTATCTGCTTTGGTTCTGGGAAGACATCATCTTCCTTTTCATGCCTCTTCCAGAGCTTGACGATCACTTCCAGGAGCCTCGCTTCGTCCTCCGAGATCTGGAAAGCGGGGGTCATGAGGTAAGGACCCTTTTTGTATATCTTCCACGCAAGGTAGAGATGCTCCGCCAATGGGTGAAGCTCTCCCGTCCAGTCGATGAGGCCTCTTTCGAGAAGTGCGTTTCTTTCAAAATCACTCAACTGATTCCCTTCGTAAGCCTTCGCGACGGTGTCCAGAATGAGTTCGTCGAGAATCAGTTCATCCGTCACAACAAGACCCTTTCTGAGTGCCGCTCTGATCTGCTGTCCTAGTCCTGTGAGGGCGTAAACATCAGACCTTGGAACAGAGAAGGCTATCATCCTCATCGCTTCAAGCTGGAGAAGTTCATCTCCTCCCACAGGAAGCGTGCTGGACTCCCCCGGACCCTCCACCATCTTTCTCAGGTACTCCGCAACTTTCGAGTTCACGACCAGTCTGGGATGTGACGCATGGTAAATCTCATCGAGAGTGTAAGCGTAAGGTGTGAGATTTCCTTCCTTCGCGAACCCTCTCTCTTCAAGCGCTTTAGTGACTTCTCCTCTTACCCTTGACTGAGCTAGCTTGGAGTATCTGATCATGGAAATGACTTCCGAGCCGATCCACCTGAACGAGTCGTCCCATTCCTCAGGATTCTTCAAGACACCTTCTTTTATCATGTCGATGAGGAGTTCTCCAAGAATGCTACCAGAAAAGGTCAGATCGTACATCTCAACACCGACGGGTTTGACCAGCCCAGCGAGTTCAAGGTGCCACAGCGTTTCTCTGTCGAAGTCCTCCCATCCCTTTACGCTGAACTCTTCTCCCTTCTCGTAGAGCTTTTTCAGCACGATTGCATGTCTTTTTGTTACAATCATCACTGCCACCTCCTTTCATACGAAGTTTGTTGAGTTCTCCCTATAATTATTTTATCACCTAATGCTGACGAAAACTGGGATAGAAGGTAATCCATTCGGACTGGTACTTATTCCCACGTAGAAACCACCGGAGGAAATATCGTTCATGTTCAAAAATCCGCCAACTGTGATATAGAACTTGAGCCCTTCCATGTACACCTCTTGGAAAAGGTGATCATAGATAATGTGCTCCTCTTCTCCATTGGAAAATCTCAGTCGAGCGATTCCCAGTGTGTTTCCCGTGTTTCTGAGAAGAATAAAACCATCGAAAAGTTCTGCACTGTTTTTGAAAAGCGTCTGGGCAAAAGACACGTCGTAGGAGAAATCCTCCGGGTTTAAAAGCTGAAACTTGAGACTCGCGGAGAAACTTCCGTCTTTTCCAAGCGCTGAAGTCAGGCCGGTGAAACAGAACAAACTGTTCAGATCGAAAAGGTGTGAGAGATCATCATTGAGAAGATTCAGAGACACCTTCAAAGAGGAAGGCATACCCAGCAGATACGTTCTGAGATCGACACCCACTCCTATGTTGTTAGCGGCTCCTGCTTCACTGTTCAGGGATGTTTGGGTCGAACTGAAGTTCATTTCAAAGGTAACGTCGAGTCGTGTGTTTGCGGAAACAGGAAAATCACCTAAAACTCCCGTCAAACCAAAGCTGTAATCTCCAGAAGAGGAGTAGTCACCGTACGCTGTGAAATTGTCTCTGGAAACCACAAAGCCGGTGTATTGATTGAAATTTCCTTTCAAATCAACAGACGGCATCAAAAACAGGAAGGCGTTGTTTTCCACACTGGAGAAGGTGAAAAAGAGCGAAAAAGTACCGTCAAAATACACTGGAAACCACATCGCAGGCTGGAAAAACTTCCTCAGTCTGAAGCCGAACTCGTCTCCAGTGGAAAACTCTCTGTCTTCTATCACAAAAGGTTCACTCTTTTTCACTTCGACCACCACAGGTTCCATACTCAGACCTTTTCTGTAAACACCTGTTCCCCCTGTCTGGCCGTATGGGATGTAACTTATGTAGTAGATTTCATTTCCATGTATCACAAAATCTTCCACAAGGCTCTTCGATGAAAGTCTGTACAGTTCTTTCTTCTCAAGATCGTAGTAGCAGGAAACGGTGTGATCTCCTTCCACCTGAACGAATATTATTCCATCCTTCCAGAACTTCACGTACGGCCCTTTCATTGTTCCATTGTTCAGTTCAAGAACGACTTCTCCGTTTGTTTTCAGAACGATAATGTCGTTCTTCTCTGTGAGAAGAGCAACAAAACGACCTGATACGTCCATGTACCTTATGAACTCGTCGAGCGTGACGTGAAACTCCGGTCCTTCTATCGTTGTTTTTCCAGTCTTCGTATCGTAGAGGGCAAGGTAAACCTTTCCGTTTTCCACATCGAAAGCGCTTATGTTCCCCTTTGAAATCTGTCTTCCACCCTTCACATCCCACAGGACGTTCTCGTATCGGCCAGAAAATTCTTCTTTAGAGAGTACATAAATCTTCTCTCCATCGATCTTCACGTCCAAAACGTTTCTCACGGGAACCTCCTGAACCTCTTTCCCATCCAGGTCAAGGATCTTCAAAACCTGTTTTTTCATCCCCGTGTACGAAGTGGAGGGGCCGTACTCTTCCGAAAGGACAACCAGATGGTCCATGTACAGATCGATTTTGTGAAGCCAGGTGTTTTTTGCGCTGTATACAAGATCTCCCTGAGGGTACTCGTGTTTTGTGAGAGAATAGATCCAGTCCGTGTAGATCTCTTCGCGCGTTTTTCCAAAGACCTTCTCGTATGGGTCCTTGAAACCCTCAAAGGCAAAAGTACTGAACGTTCTGGAAGTTTCCCTGAAAAATTCCTTCACTTTCTCAAGGCCGTACGTCTCCACAAGGTAGCTGTAAAACCCGGCTGTGAAGTTGTAGTACAGAAGCCCGTCTCTGTAGTCGTCATCGGGTGCTACTTTTATGTAACCAGGAGATGGAAAATTGGAAAGTGAGTAGTAGAAGAGGCCGTTTGAGTAGAAAGGACTGTTCAGTCTTCCGGATGAGCTCGAGAAAGAGCTCTCGTTGAAAACGGTAACACCCTCCACCAGGTCGCTGAAGAGTTGAGGATAAAGAGGAATTCCCGTGAGTTTTGTTATCGTCTTTCCTATTTCGTCCTGATAGGTGAGGTGGCACATGTGGGAGAATTCGTGAATGAGAACGTAAGCGTACCAGTCCTCGAGAGGAAGACGAAAGGAAAGCCAGCTTTCAGGAGGCCACAGGTAGATCACTATCGTTTTATGAAAGAAAGGCATCGTGTAGCCATTCGAGATGGTGCCCCTGTCTTTGAGAACGATAGTTATCCGTCCCGGGTCGTTTCCAACGAGCTCTATCACCTTCGGCCTGATCGCCTCGAAGATGTTTCCGACAAGAACGGCGTTTTCAAAGTATCCTTCGGGATAAACAACATCCGCGTGCTCGAAGTGGAGAACACCGGAGAAGAGTTCTGCAACGATCGTGAGAATCAAGGTGAAGAAGAGTTTTTTGATCATCTTTTATCCTCCTAGCAAAACTGGAAGAACTATCCGAACTTCTCAACCATCCATTTCTCTATTTCTTCAATGGGCTTCTTCAACCTGTAGCTCACGGGTGTTTTTCTTCCCGTCCACTCTATGAAACCTTCCAGCTCTAAAATTCCAAGTTCCATAACTATTTTGTATCTTTCAGAATTCCCATGAAACTTTCTTCCTGGTGCGAGTTCTTCACCTTCAAGCAAAGAAGTGATTGTTGGAGCACTAACTTCATCACTGGTTTTAAAAGCCTCCAGAGTCTTTCTCATTACGACACGAAAATGTTCAAGAGGACAATAATGGCTGTACGGCTTTTCCTTTCGAGCTCTGGCAACTACTGAACTTTTTATCACTTCCCACTCGAAATATTTCGTTGCGAATTTCTTTGTGACAGAAGAATCGTTGGATGTTAAAGCATTTCCAATCTTATCCAAAATATCTTTGACCATTCCTGCGTATTCTTCAGCGATTCTGTAGTTTTCCTTCATCCATGGTTTTGGTTTATCGTATCTAATCACTTTTTCCAAAAAATCAAGGTCTCTTCAAACTCCGATGGTGACGTGCTTTTGTATTGTGTTTCTTCCAGTCTTCTGATCAGGTCCTCAAGTTCTGAACCTTCTCTTCTTCTTTCTGCGTTGAGTTCCCTCAGTGTGAATTTTCCCCTTCCAACTTTAACAAACGTGGAGGAATCACCGTGTAGCATGATGTCGTTGTACATGACGTCGTAGATTTTCCATCTCAATTTCGTCAGATCTTTCGGAGAATCGATCAGGTTCTCTCTTAATGCTATTTCCGCTATTTCTTTTGCACTCATAGGTCTTTTTTCTCTCTCCAAAATGAGGCGCACTATCTCCTTGAAGGCCATGCCTATCACTCCTTGCAGGATTCCTCACAGATATGTTACCACTTCGAAATCTGAGAGAGAAAAACTTCTATGTTACTTCCGCCCCCGGAAGCAACTTCCGACCCCAGAAGTGATATGATAAGAATGGAGGTGATCGACTTGCTTTTTTCTCTTACTCCCAAGACGAAAAAGGAAGATCTCTTCGATAGAGAAAGAGAACTGAAAGACCTCGAAAAACTGCTCGAAACCTATCCGATCGTTGTGATCACCGGCCTGAGGCGGGTTGGGAAGTCCTCCCTTGTGAAAGTCTTTCTGAACGAAAGCGATCTTCTACACATAACCGTGGACGGAAGAAGACTCTACGAGACATCGGGGGGTAACATCTCGTCCCATCATCTCACAAGGTTTCTCGGAGAGGAGCTGTCCAGAATATCGAAATCTCAGAAACTTCTGAACGTTCTCAAGAGGGTCCGTGGAATCACAGTGAGTGGAACATCGATAGAACTCAATCCAAAGGAATTCAGTCTTTCCGATCTTCTCGAAAAGCTGAACGAAACGGCAAAGAGGCGGAAGAAAAAGATAGTCATCTTCTTCGATGAGGCACAGTATCTCAGATACTACGGTTCTCGCGGTGGAAACGATCTTCTGGCACTCTTTGCCTACTGCTACGACAACTTCGAAAACGTGCGCTTCATCATCAGCGGTTCAGAAGTCGGCGTTCTCCACGATTTTTTGAAACTCGAAGACTACAGCTCACCCCTCCATGGCCGTGGAATAGGTTTTCTCACGGTGAGACCGTTCACCTTCGATCAATCCGTGGATTTCTTCATGGAAGGCTTCCGCGAGGTGGGGGAAAAGATCAACTTCGACGTGGAAGAAATCGTGAGAGAAATAGACGGTATAGTGGGATATCTCGTCCTTTTTGGAGTGAAGTACCTCGAAAAGAAGAACAAAGATGAAGCGCTGAAAGAGGTTTTCCATGCCGTGAAGGCCCTTTTTGAAAAGGAAATGGAAGAGCTCAGAAAAAGGAGCGAAAGGTATCCGTTCATATTGAGACAGATCGCAAGGGGTATAAACACCTGGTCTGCCCTGAAAAACATCTTCCGCGCAAAAGGCGACTTCATCGGTGACTCCCGATTGTACTCTCTCCTCGAAACCCTGGAAAAGATGTCCTTCATAGAAAAAACGCAGAGCGAATACAGAATAGTTGATCCGGTTTTTGAGAAGATCCTGAGCGAATGAAACGGAGAAATTCGTTACTTTCCTTCCGTGGCTTTCCGATACTCTTCTTCTGTGACAGGTCCGAACCACTCAGCGGGACCGAGATGAACCTGTGTGCTGATACCAATATGTACGAGTTCTTCATCGGGTGCCGCACCATGCCAGTGAACCACGTTCGGTGGTATCTCCACCACATCACCTTTTTTCAAAATTCTCACAGGTTTTCCTCTTTCCTGGTAAAAGCCTTTTCCGCGAGTCACGATCAGGATCTGCCCTCCCGGATGGCTGTGCCAGTGTGTTCTCGCTCCTGGCTCGAACACCACGTTGTATACCTGTGTGTCGAATACTCCGTTTTCGTCAGTAACCAACATCTTCACCCAGACGTTCCCAGTGAAGAAGTCGCTCGAACCTTTAGAACCCCTTTCAAAGATATCATCCACCATGGTTGTACCTCCTTTCAATAATAGTCCACGCGATGATTTTTCATCTTTTCAGTGAACAAATCCACTTGACAACCTCGGGATCCCTGTGGGAGAAGAACGCGCTCTGCCCTTCATCGAGCGTTGCAATCTTTTCCATGTCTTCCTGTGTGAGTTCAAAATCGAAGATGCTGATGTTTTCTATCATCCTCTCTCTTCTCACAGTTTTGGGAATGGCAACGATTCCTTTCTGAGTGAGCCATCTCAGAATGACCTGTGCAACCGTTTTGCCGTACTTTTCCGCGATCGATCTGAGCACTTCGTTCTGGAAGATGTTTTTTCTTCCCTCAGCAAAAGGACCCCAGGCTTCAGGCTGGATGTTGTAATTTCTCATGAATTCGATCTCTTCTTGTCTCTGATAAAACGGATGTATCTCGATCTGGTTCACCGCGGGAACAACTTCGTGATGAACCATTAGATCCATCAACCGATCAGGGTAGAAGTTGCTCACACCTATGGCTCTTACCAATCCATCTTTGTACATTTCTTCCATAGCTTTCCAGGCACAGTGTACATCTCCAAAAGGTTGATGAATTAGATAGAGATCTATGTATTCGAGTTGCAGTTTCTTCAAAGACTTTTCAAAAGCCTTCTTTGTGGATTCGTAACCGACATCCGACACCCACAGTTTGGTCGTGACGAAGAGCTCCTCTCTTCTGACAATTCCTTCGTCAACCGCGCGTTTTATCGCTCTTCCCACTCCCTCTTCGTTCATGTACGATGCTGCTGTGTCGATGAGTCTGTATCCCACCTTTATAGCCTCATAGACACATTCTTCCGTCTTTTCTGGTGGTATCTGGAAAACTCCGTATCCCAGAATAGGCATTTCTACACCGTTGTTCAAAGTAACTTTTGGAACCTGCATGTTAACACCTCCTATAGATGGATTCATGCTCCTTAAATTCTCGTACCAACTTTTCCCGCTACCGTGAAGAAAATCGGAGAAAGAATCAGTATGAAAGCCGAAAGGAGTATGGCGTACTTCATCGAACCTGTCAACGAGACTATGTAACCGTTCATAATAGAAGAAGCAATACCAGAAAGAAGGACAGCTCCCACGTAGATACTACTCGCTTTTTCGAAGTGTTCCTGCGGAATGAGATCTCCAAATATTGCCCAGAAAGAAGGGGTTGAAAGTCTCCAGAAGAGGATGGAGAACCCCATCAGAATGGATGTCAGAAGAGAATTGGTTGAAAGAGTGGAAAGTATCAAAAGAAAAGCCGACGGAAATAAACCGGTATACAGGGGAATTAACCTTCCACGCATTCCTCTCACCCGGTCAGACCACAATCCAACGAAAACCTCCATTACGCTCGATACAACAGCCATGATTCCAAGCACAAGGGCTATGAAACTATAACCCAGCTGGATCTCACGAACAAGGAAAGTAGAGAGCCAATTGAACATGAGATTCCAGGTGTAAACAGCAGAAAAATGGCCGAAGGAAAGCCACAGTACGATGGAGAACACTCGTTTGAAAGAAACATGTGATCTCTTTTGAGAATCGTTCCACTCCAGCTTTCTCTGTACCTTTGACTCCAGCAAGCTTTTCCACAGAATGTATGCAACAGGAACGTAAATAACACCGAGAAATCCTCCAGTGGTCATGGATCTTTTCCAATAACCACCTGCTAACGCAACAACAGCGTATCCGAGTGCAAGTCCGATCATAGAACCTGTGTTGTATATGGCAGTTGCGATTCCCCTTTTTCTGGAGTCCACATACATCTCCACCACTTTTGCAGCAAGAGGATAAGAGAAGGGAGCAGCCAGGCTCCCCACTATCTTCACAACGTTTAAAGAGAAAAAGTCTTTCACGAAAGCAACAAGAATTGTTGGAATAGAGAGCATCATCATGACCAGAGCCATGGAGTTCATTGGATATAATCTATGAACAAATCTTCCAAAGAACATGGGTGAGAGAGCAGAAATGACCGTCCAGATACTCATAGCAACTCCTATGATACTCCAATCCACGCCGAATTCTTCCACAATGGAGGGAAGAACCGCTCCGAACACCGATCCCTGAAGTATTGAAAAACTGGTGAGGCCAAGACATATTCCAAGAAGAATTCCCGTTCTTTCCATCAAACTCCACCTCACAGATACGTCATCTTTTCCATATCCTCAGGATACCTGCCACCTTTTATTTCTATTCTTGAGAGAGCATCGTTTATTTCCTGGAGCTCTTCCGGTGTGAGTTCAACAAAAGCCCCTCCGATGTTTTCCAGAAGATGACTCAGTTTCGTTGTACCTGGTATGGGAACTATCCAGGGTTTCTGTACAAGAAGCCATGCGAGAGCTATCTGTGATGGTGTCGCACCCTTTCGCTCAGCGATCTTTTTGAGGAGTTCTACGAGTGCAAGATTTTCCTTCAAATTCTCTTTCTGGAAGCGAGGAATTCTGCTTCGAATATCTTCCTCATCGAACTTGGAGTTTCCACCTATCGCTCCTGTAAGAAAACCTTTTCCCAGGGGACTGTACGCCACAAAGCCTATTCCCAGTTCTTCACAGGTGGGAAGTATTTCCTCTTCAGGTTTTCTCCACCACATGGAGTACTCGCACTGCACCACATCAACAGGACAGACTTTATGAGCTCTTCTTATCGTTTCGGCAGAAGCTTCGCAAAGTCCAAAGTGTTTCACCTTACCCTCTTCTATGAGTTCCTTTACAGCCCCAGCTACTTCTTCTATTGGAACGTTTGGATCCACCCTGTGCTGGTAAAGAATATCTATGGCTTCCACTCTGAGCCTTCTCAGAGAACCTTCCACTGCTTTTTTGATGTGTTCCGGCTTGCTGTTCAGTCCTTTCCAGCCTGACCTTCCATCTTCGTACAGCTCAAAACCAAACTTCGTTGCTATCACGACTTCACCTTTGAACGGCTCGAGTGCTTCGCCTACGAGTTCCTCGTTTGTGTAAGGGCCGTAAACTTCTGCGGTATCGAAGAAGTTGATGCCGAGCTCCACGGCCGTTCTGATGAGTTTGATCATCTCTTTTCTGTCTGGAAGTTTTTTCTGGCCGAAGCTCATTCTCATACAGCCGAGCCCTATGGCAGAAACCTCTGGTCCTCTCTCTCCGAGTTTTCTCTTCGGAATACCCATACTTCCCCCTCCTTTCGCTCTAAAATATACCGCTATCTACTCCGCAAACGTTAGAAAGATATTCTCGAATATTTGCCTGATTTTCCATCAAAGGGTAAAATTTTAGCAGAAAGGAGATGAAAGAAATCATGGATGAATTCGATTACGTTCGGAGAAAGCTGATTGAAAGGATTTTACATCTCACAGAAAAGCAACCCGTGGTGAGGCCACTTCCGGGTCTGACTGTGGGCAGGAGGGAGTCTCCTACAGAACCTTCCACTTACATCCTTCCGCCATCGATATGCATCGCTGTTCAGGGTGCAAAGCGCGTTCTCATTGGAGAAGAGTACTACGTTTACGACGTGGAGAATTTTCTTCTCAACTCCTTCGATGTTCCCGTCGTTGCTCAGGTGATAGAAGCTTCTAAGGAAAAACCTTATATCGGAATGACTTGGGAGATAGACATGGAGATCCTTATGGAAATCGTTGTTGAACAAAAGCTCAATACAAGACCAATCACGTCATCCCGCGGTACATCACTGGGAAAAGTCACTCATCAGCTCCTGGACGCATTCAGAAGGATGCTGGAGCTCCTCGATGAACCGGAACACATTTCCGCACTCCTTCCCGTGATAAAAAAAGAGATCATCTATAGGCTCCTTGTGAGCGAACAGGGCCCGAGACTCATTCAGATCGCGTTGTCTGGAAAGAACGATGTGATAACAGCACTGAATTATCTGAAAGAACACTTCAGCGAATCTGTGAATATGAAAAGGCTTGCCGAGATGGTGGGAATGAGCGTATCGACTTTTTATCAGAACTTCAAGATTCTCACTGGCATGACTCCTCTTCAGTATCAGAAGAAACTTCGGCTGTGCGAGGCAAGGAAACTTCTCATGGCAGGAAGCGACGTCACAACCGCAGCCTACCAGGTGGGATACGAGAGCCTCTCTCAGTTCAGCAGAGAGTACAAAAGATTCTTCGGTGTCTCTCCTTCACAGGATGCAAAGAAGCTGAAGGAAGAACCTTACACGAGGATCCTTTATTGATTGCAGATGATGGTGCTTCTGTGCTACAATATGCTTGGAATCGATAATTAGGTAGGAATAATTAAAGGAGGGAGATCCCTATGGAAAGAGAAAAAGTGGAGCTTTTTAAAGAAGTGTTGAAAAAACTCCACGAAGGTGAAGACGTGGAATCTTTGAAAAAACAATTCGGAGAGTTACTCTCACAGATTCCTCCGTTCGAGATACCCGTCATCGAGCAGGAACTGCTGAAAAGCGGAGAGATAGACGTAAGAGACATCATCAAGATGTGCGATCTTCATGTTGAGTTCTTCAGAGGAGCCGTATCAGAAGCCGGAAGAGAAATAGAGAAGCTCCCGAATGGGCACCCGTTGAGAACTCTCTACGAAGAGAACAAACAGATACTCAAAAATGCGGAAGCTTTGAGTTTACTCGCCTCCAGCACGTTCTCTCTTCCAAAAGACGATCCCCGCAGGAAACAGTTTTATGAAAAACTCGTTCAGCACGTCTCGGAGCTTCACAGGATAGGTCTCACCCATTACACGAGGGAAGAGATGCTGATATTTCCATACATTGAGAGAAGAGGCATCACAGCCGTTCCAACAGTCCTCTGGTCCAAACACGATGAGATCAGATTGAAGATAAGGCTCCTTCTCAATCTTTTGAAGAAAGAAGAATCCGATGAACGACTGAAAGAAGAAGCACTGGAACTTTCAAGAATGCTCTCAGATATGGTCTTCAGAGAAAACAACATACTCTATCCGACGCTGAAGGTGCTACTCACCGATGGAGAATGGAAAGCGATAAAGATGCTGGAAAAAGACATAGGGTACTACAAGATTGAAGTGACAGAAGAGTGGGAAACTTCTGAGAAACCTCTCCTTCCTCACGAGATAGATCCCGTCGTTTCACCTGAAACTTATGAGAAGCTTCCCGATGAGATCAAAAGGGTTGCCGGAATGCTCACACCAGATACAGAATATTCGCTGGTTCGAGACAACGACATAAAAATAGAAAGTGGTTATCTATCTTTAGAAGAACTGAACGCTATTTTCAAAACGCTGCCGTTCGATATTACCTTTGTGGATAAACACGGCAGAGTTCGTTTCTTCTCTGGAGGTCACAGGATCTTCCACAGAGCTCCCACCGTTCTTGGAAGACCGGTCCAGTTCTGTCATCCCCCAAGGAGCGTTCATATCGTGAACAAAATCCTCAAAGCTTTCAAAGAGGGAAGGAAAGAACCTGCGGAATTCTGGATCAACATGGGTGACAGAAAGATCCACATACGCTATTTCCCGGTCCTGGACAAAGAAGGAAACTATTTAGGAACATTGGAAGTGGTACAGGACATCACGAGGATAAAAGAACTCGAAGGAGAAAAAAGGCTCCTCGACTGGAAAGACTGAAAAAGCGCAGGTTCTCCTGCGCTTTTTTCAATTATTCGTTTTGTAACTCACAGGTCTTCTTTTCGTTGCTCGATCTAAACGACGAAGTTTATGTTTTCTGATAGTATATAAGTGATCAATTATATAAGAAGGTGATTATATGAAGCTTCACGAGTTGTTTCATATCCTTTCAAACGAAACTAGACTGAAGATTTTAACTCTTCTTCTTGAAAAAGAGATGTGCGTCTGTCAGATACTGGCAAGTACAGGAACGACACAGCCGAACATCTCACAGCATCTCAATATTCTCAAAAACCACGGTATTGTCAAATCTCGCAGAGAAGATTCCTTCGTTTACTATTCGATCGATGAAAGATTCCTCGAAAAATATCCCTTTCTGATCACTATTCTCGAACGTGCGGGAAAAGAATATGGTGTTAAGGCAGTTAACTCCTGCTCTTTACCAAATCTATCAAATAAGGAGTGAGAAACTTGGCGACCTTCATCTCAACTTTTCCAGAGTTGTATTTTCTCTCTTTAAAACCACGAGTCTTCCAGCTTCTTTTATCACGTAATCGGAAAATCTATCTTTCAACTCCCGCTTCTTCTCCTCGTCCAGACCGGAGACAAAGGCGATTCCCTTTCTCTCTAAAAACTTCTCCACAGCGGCTATCGTCTGTTCCTTAGTTTTCCCCAGTGCAAAGACGATTTCGGGAAATCCCTGCCTTTTGTCTCTTTCCATGTCGAGCATCAACTCGTCCGTCTTCTCAAAAAATTTGCTCAAAATCTTCTCTTCCGCTTCTTGAATGGTTATCTCACCACTTGCGAGAGATCTCAATACATCCTCAAACATCGTCCCGAACCTCCGAAACACTCTTGCAGACCGCTCTGTATACTTCTTTGAGAGGAATTCCTTTTTCCTGCGCAATCTTCTTACAAGCCTCGTACTCTGGTGAGATGTTCACGATCTCCGAATCGAAACTCGCTATCTTGACTGGAATCTCCCCGTATTCGGTCTTCACCGTTTTCACTGTGCGGGTCGCTTCTACCTTTTCGGGATAGAAAACCCTCGCACCTATGCTGGTGCTTTCTTTGAAGAGGAGTTTCAGGATCTCATCTTTTTTCGACTCGTGACAGAGAACAGAAACCTTGACAGCCGGACGGTTCTTCTTCATGTATATGGGTGTGAAGAAGACATCCTTTGCCCCCGCTTCAAACAGTCTCTCCATGAGATGACCGAACAGCTGTGGACTCATATCGTCCACGTTCGTTTCTATGAGAACATCTCCGATCCTTTCGGAGGGTTCGATGTAACCGAGATACCCCCTCAGAACGTTCGGTATTTCAAGATCCATCGTCCCTGCTCCGTATCCCACTTTTTCTGCTCTCAAGATCGGTGTCCTGAACTCGTCAACCAGGCTCTTCAAGATCACAGCTCCCGTCGGTGTGACCAGTTCCGCACGCACTTTCTGATCCACATAGATCGGAATGCCTTTCAGCAGCTCAGCGGTGGCTGGAGCGGGAACCGGGTATCTGCCGTGTTCTGTCATCACAAAACCGCTTCCCGTGTTGACGGTGCCACAGAAAACCTTCTCCACTCCGAGAAGCTCCAATCCAGCTACAGCGCCCGCTATCTCTATCACAGCGTCCATGGCCCCAACTTCGTGGAAATGAACCTTCTCTTTTGGAAGACCATGGACCTTGCTTTCTGCTTCGGCGAGGGTTTCGAACATCTCTGTTGCTTTTTCCCTCGCAGGATCCTCGAGCCTTTCGAGTATTTTCATTATCTCCGAAAGATGCCTTCCGTGGTGTTCATGATCTATGTGGTCTTCGTGGTGTTCTTTTCCTGGAAAGACAACGTCCACTTTCGTTGCGGTTATTCCCTTTTTGTTGACCTTCCTTATTCTCAATTCAAACTCGACGCCCAATTTTGAAAGGCGTTTTTTGAGCTCCTCAGGATCAACACCCAGATCGACAAGAAGCCCAAGGAACATATCACCGGCAATTCCGGAAAACGGATCGAGGTAGAGAATCTTCTCCATTTCTCTGCTCCCTCCTTTAGAAATGAGTATATACTAATTGCCTTTCCGAACCAAGTAACATCTGAATTAAAACGAAGCACATCGAAGAAATTCGAGTGAGAATACTAATAGAACGCCTGCGAGGGAGGGATACAGAGGATGCAGTGGAAAGACGTTGAGCCTCTGGTGAACGAACTTCTGAAGTTTCCTATCTCTTCTTCTGAAGACTTCAGAAATTTTGTCAACAGGGTAACGGATTTCTTCGACCAGGTGGAGGAGGAACACGCCTGGCTCTACATCAGAATGACTGTGAACGCGGACAACGAGGAGTATGCAAAAGCCTACGAGGAGTTTATGAAAGAGGTCGTTGCAAAACTCAGACCCTATGAACAGAAGATCAAAGAAAAGATCGTCGAAAACGAACGTTTTGCACCACTTGGATACGAGCACATGATAAAGATCCTCAAGAACGATGTGGAACTGTTCAGGGAAGAGAACATCCCTCTTCAGGTGAAGGAGAGTATACTGGCCAAAAATTACGGAACACTCGTTGGAAGCATCGAGGTGGAGTTCAGGGGAGAAAAGAAAACCTTACAGCAGCTCTCTGCCTATCTGAAAGATCCCGACAGGTCCACAAGAGAACTTGCCTGGAGGAAAAGATACGAAGGAATATGGAGAGTGAGAGAAAAACTCAACGAACTCTTCGACGAGCTCAAAAACATAAGACATCAGCAGGCTCTGAACGCCGGCTTCTCCAACTACAGAGACTACATGCACAGGTTGAAGGGAAGATTCGAATACGCACCGGAGGATCTGTTTGAGTTTCACTCTGCTGTGGAGAAAGAAGTGGTTCCGTACCTGATGGAAAGAACAAAACTCAGACAGAAAAAACTCGGTGTTGAGAGTGTAAGGCCGTGGGACACAGCGGTGGATGTGGATGGTAAAGTGTTGAAGCCATTTTCTTCGATAGACGAGTTCGTAGAAAAAACACAGCGGGCCCTGGAAAGAGTGAACCCTCTCTTTGCAGAAAGGTTTCGCCTCATGAAAGAGAAAAGACTCCTTGACCTTGAAAACAGAAAAGGAAAGGCTCCAGGTGGCTACAACCACACACTTCCAAAGACGGGCGCTCCTTTCATCTTCATGAACGCGGTTGGACAGCCAGGGGATGTGAGAACGATCTTTCATGAGCTGGGGCACTCGATGCATTCGTTTGAAACACTGAGCCTCCCTGTGTTTTACAGACCCCACAGAATGGAAGTCGCTGAACTTGCTTCGATGTCAATGGAACTCATCTCCATGGAGTACTGGAATGAGTTCTACGAAGACCAGGAAGATCTCAGGAAGGCAAAGATCGAAGAACTCGAAGGAGCGCTTTACTTTTTGCCGTGGTGCATGACCGTGGACGCCTTCCAGCACTGGATCTACACCAACCCAGATCACACACCAAAAGAAAGGGACGAATACTTTGCTTACCTGATGGACAGGTTCAACCCGGGAGTAGACTGGAACGATCTGGACGAAGAAAAGAAAACGAGGTGGTTCTTTCAGCTTCACATCTTCGAGGTTCCGTTCTATTACATAGAGTATGGAATAGCCCAGATCGGTGCTCTTGCAATTTACAGGAACTATCTGGAAGACTCAGAAAGGGTTCTTAAAAATTACACCGAATTTCTGAGGGTCGGATGCTCTCTTCCAATCGATAAGGCCTATGAAACAGCAGGAATAAAGCTGGACTTTTCCAGAGACTACTTGAGGGAAATAGTGAATTTTGTTGCAGAAGAAATTGAAAAGCTGGAGATGGTATAATAACGTTTGGAAAAAAACAATAACCCAACGGGCGATGAGGCCCGCCCAAACTGCCCTGAAGAGGGCTGATGGCCTCTACTGGCTTGATCAGTAGAGGCCATTTTCTTTTGTGGGAGGGATTGAAAGTGATTCTTCCCAGCGTTCTTTTTGTGGACTCCGTGAGAACCATTCAAGTTTCCCAAGAAACCCTAAGAGACTTGAGACTTGATCGTGTGGTTCGAGAGATCGTTCAGGAACGGAATGATATTTTAGAGTATTACCTCTCACCTGTTCAGGATGAGAAAACCGTAAGGTACCACCAGGAAGTGATGAAAGATTTGGAAAACAACGAAAAATTGCTGGAAGCCATCAGGAAGTTCGCAAAAGATATGGCATCGTTTCATCGACATATGAAAATGGTAGAGCAACTGGAGTACGAGTACAACAGAAAAGGATGGTTCCTGGAGACAGTCCTGATATATTGCGATGCGGTATCCGAACTGTCACGCGCTATGAACACTGCTAAACTCCAATCCTCTGGACTGAGAAAATTTCGAGAGTACCTGAAAAGCTACGTTCGTTCTTCTTCCTTCGTTTCTCTTAAAGAAGAGGCTCAAAATGTGAAACTGAAGCTCTCAAATGTAAACTACTGTATCATTATAAAACCCGGCATGTTCACGGTGAAACCCTACGAAGGAGAAAAAGAATACTCCCCGGAGATAGAGAAGGTGTTCTCAAGATTCAACCGCGAGAAATGCGCGGACGAGTTTCAATTCGATATTGAAGAGGGACTGGGGATGAGCCATATTGAAGCAAGGATTCTGGAGTTCGTATCGAGATTGTATCCAGAGCCCTTTACAACACTTGACCTTTTTTGCGAAAGAAACGGGCGTTTTACTGATAAAGTTATTCTGAACTTTGAGAGGGAAATACAGTTTTATCTCTCGTACTTGGATTTCATGGAACCTCTGAGAAAAAAGGGATTACCTTTCTGCTATCCTGAGGTGTCTTCTGATAAAAGCGAATACGTGGAAGACGCTTTCGACATAGCACTAGCCAGTGGTTTGCTGGATACCAGGCAGCTTGTTTTCAATGATTTTTATCTTGAAAACCCAGAGAGGGTGATCGTCGTGACAGGACCGAACCAGGGTGGTAAAACAACCTTCGCAAGGATGATTGGTCAACTTCATTATCTTGCCGCCCTGGGACTTCCCATTCCCGCGAGACGAGCGCGTTTGTTTTTACCCGACGCTATCTTCACTCATTTCGAAAGAGAGGAAAGGGTGCAGGATCAAATGAGCAAACTAGAAAACGACATCCTCCGTGTAAAAGACATCCTCGAAAGCACTTCCTCCGAAAGTTTGATCATATTGAATGAGATTTTTTCTTCGGCTGCACTGAATGATGCTCTGTTTTTGAGCAAAGAAATTATGAAAACTATTTTGGAACGTGATTGCTTGTGTGTATGGGTTACCTTCCTTGATGAACTATCCAGAATGAATGAGAAAATTGTGAGCATGGTCGCAACTGTCTCCCCTCAGGATCCAGCTGTGAGAACTTTCAAAATCATCAGAAAACCGGCTGATGGACGATCGTACGCTGTTCCGCTGGCGGAAAAGTATGGTCTCACATATTGGAAAATAAGGGAGCGTGTTGAACCATGAGAGTACTTTTGATGTACCCAGACAAGGATTTCAATTTGAAAAGAGAGTTGCCTTTCAATGCAGATGATTTGACAAGAGATCTCGGTTTAGATGTGATATTCGATCACATGGCAAAGGGAGATGGTTACCTGTATAGTGTTGTGAGAAATGTCATTCTGAATCCAGAAACCGATCTGGAGACGATAAAGTACCGCCAGGAAATTCTCAAAGATTGTATGAAAAACCAGAACGTCGTAAGGCGGTTGTTTCAGATACCGCTGGAGGTTCAAGAAAACAAGAAGAAAAATTGGTGGGGGGTTTTTGGATGGAAAACTCCTATCAATGTCCTGAACGGCTCCAGAAAAGCTTTAGAAGCCATGCTGGTAGCGCTCAGAGAGCTTAAAAAGTTGGCAGATGAACATCGTCACAATTTTCATTCTCGAGGCTTCACAAGGTTTTTCGAGATGATAAGGACGGAACTGGATGAAGCCTACTTACAAACTGTGGAGAAGCATCTCATTAATTTGAGATTTTCAAACGGTATGTTGTTCAAAGTAAAACTCGGAAAAGGTAACGAAGGAAAAGATTACACCCTCTGCCAGCCTGACTCTTCAAGAAGCATCCTGAAAAGACTACTCAGTGTGAGACGAATGTATTCTTATAAATTACATCCAAGAGATGAAAGTGGAGCACGAGCACTGGAGAAGTTGACCAATTTGGGACTTCGCAGGGTAGCAGCCACAGTTTACTACGCGGCAGAGCATGTAGAAAAATTTTTGAACAAAATTCGAGAAGAACTGGCTTTCTATATTGGTTGTCTCAACTTGCTGGAAGATGTAGAAAAATCGAAGATAAGTTTTCCCGATCCCAAACCAATTGATGAGGACGATGTAACCGCCTTCAGAGGGCTTTACGATCTTAGTTTGCTTCTAATAAAGAGAAATAGAGTGATAAGTAACGATCTGAACACGCGTGGTAAAAGAGTTTTTTTCATCATGGGAGCGAATCGCGGTGGGAAGACCACTTTCCTGAGAAGTATAGGGCAAGCTCAGCTGATGATGCAAGCTGGTATGTTCGTTCCGGCGTCGTACTTTGAATCGAACGTTTGCAAAGGAATTTTTACGCACTTTAAAAGAGAGGAAGATCCAAGCTTGAAGAGAGGAAAATTTGAAGAAGAACTTGTCAGAATGAATGAGATAGTCCTTCATCTGCATAGAAGGTCTATGGTGCTATTCAACGAGTCCTTCTCATCTACGAATGAAATGGAGGGTTCCGAAGTGGCCTACCAGATTGTTCGAGCTCTACTGGACAGCCGTGTTAAAGTTTTTTACGTAACACACGTGTACGAACTGGCCCGCCGTTTTACAGGAGATGAAAGAGTGATGTTTCTACAAGCAGAAAGGAAACCTACCGGTGAAAGAACCTTCAAGATCAAAGAAGGCCTGCCTTCGCAGACAAGTCATGCGAAGGATATATACCTCAAAGTGTTCAGATCATCAACTTCAACTTCACCATCCTCTTGATGCACCACCACCTCCGGAGGATCCTCCTCCAAATCCCCCGGATCCACCTGATCCACCCCTGAGGCCACCGAACCCACCTGGGAACCTGGGCCCCCTGTACCAGTATCCTCCTCTTCCCATGATGGAAGAGAAGATGATGAACGCGATGACAATGATAATGATGGAAAGGCCGCTGATGTCCGTTCCTCTTTCGGGAAGATCGGAGGTTCCTGTGATCTCCACTCCGTACTCTCTGGCCACCTCCTTGGCGATCGCCAGATAGCCGTAGTAAATGCCTTTGTCGTACTCTCCCTCTTTGAAATAAGGAATCACGTATTCATCGAGAATTCTTCCTGCCTTTCCATCTGGTATGGCGCCTTCCAGACCATAACCCACTTCTATCCTCACTTTTCGGTCGCTCATGGCGACAAGAAGAAGGACTCCGTTGTTCTTTTCTTTCTGGCCTATTCCCCATTCCCTGAAAAGCCGGTTCGCGTATTCTTCCACCGTGAGACCAGAAAGAGAAGGAACCACCACCACAACAACCTGAGCCGTCGTTTTTTTCTCCAGTTCTTTTCCAACGGCAACGATCTTTTCCACCGTCTCTGAATCTAGCACACCCACATAGTCGTTCACATACTTGTACGGAGTGGGGGCTGGAAACTCAACGGAAAACAAAAGAACAAATAAAGCAGTGAGGATCAAAAAAAGGATTCTTCTCATCAGAACTTCACCTCTGGCACCTGCTCTGCTCCGGCTTTTGCTTCAAAGTACTGTTTCTCTTCGAATCCGAACATCCTTGCAAAGATCACACCGGGGAACCTCTTTATAGCGGTGTTGTACCTTTTCACTGCTTCGTTGTAGTCTCTTCGAGCGACTGCGATCCTGTTTTCCGTTCCGGCGAGTTCATCCATGAGCTGGCGAAAGTTCGCGTCAGCCTTGAGATTGGGATAGTTTTCCGCTATGGCAAGAAGTCTTGAGAGGGCTGAAGAAAGCTCTGCATCAGCCTGGGCGCTCTCCTGTGGTGTTCTTGCACCTATCAGTTTCGCTCTTGCATTCGCTATCTCTTCGAGAATCTCTTTCTCGTGTGCAGCATATCCCTTCACCGTTTCCACGAGGTTGGGTATGAGATCTGCTCTCCTTTGAAGCTGGTTCTGAATCTGGCTGTACTTTTCCTTCACTTCCTGTTCCAGCGAAACAAGGTAGTTGTAGTATCCTATCGTGGTGCCGATGATGATGACCACTACGATCAGAACGATTATCAGAACGATGAGGCCTTTTTTCACAGAAATCCCTCCTTCCACTTTTAACATGTTATCATGGAATTTTATGTTGTTGGAATTTCTCATTCGTAGATAATGTGGAAAAAATCTGTTTTCTGACGATTAACGGAAATTATCAGCGTTTATTGTGATTTTTCTTCGTTTTTCTCATGTTGACGTTTTGCTTCTATTTGTGTTACCATTCTTGTGAAAACGATTTCGAAAACGTTTTCAAAGTTCCATACAAGGAGGAAACCACTAGTGATATCAGTTGTTGGAAGTTCAAACATAGACATCGTCCTCAAGGTTGATCACTTCACCAAACCGGGAGAAACTCAAAAGGCACTCGAGATGAACATTTTTCCCGGCGGAAAAGGAGCAAATCAGGCTGTAACCGTTGCAAAAATAGGAGAAAGAGGCTGTTATTTTTTGACATGTTTGGGAAACGACGATTATGCAAGAATTCTCTCGGATAATTTTGAAAGGCATGGAATAAAAGGGTGCCTCCAAGTAAATGCCCCTACCGGAAGAGCCTTCATAGAGGTGGACAGGAACGGTCAGAACAGAATCATCATCTTTTCTGGTGCGAATGCCGAATTGAAGAAAGAGATGATCGATTGGAAAGCACTCTCTGAGAGTGAGATTCTTCTCCTTCAGAACGAGATCTCGTTTGAAACCACTCTGGAGTGTGCAAAGAGGTTCAACGGTATCGTAATTTTTGATCCTGCACCTGTACAGGGAATAAGCAAGGAAATCTTCCAGCATGTGAATTATCTTACGCCGAACGAGGAGGAGATCGAAGCTCTTTCGAGGGAAGTTTTCGGTGAGTTTTTGTCCATCGAAAAAGCCGCTGAAAGGTTTTTGGAACTTGGTGTCGAGAACGTGATAGTGAAACTCGGCAGCAAAGGAGCACTTGTTGTGAACAAACATAAGAAAAAGCATTTTCCGGCTTTCAAGGTAAAAGCCGTGGATACAACAGCAGCAGGGGATGTTTTCAACGGAGCCTTCGCTGTTGGGCTGGCAGAGGGCAGAAGTCTTGAAGATGCTGTGATCTTCGGAATGGCGGCAGCGGCTATATCCGTAACAAGGCTCGGGGCTCAAAGTTCTATACCCTCACGGCAGGAAGTGGAAGAGTTTTTGAAGGTGAAATTATGAAAAAAGTGACCATAAAAGATATAGCACGTGAGGCAGGTGTCTCGCCTTCCACGGTTTCAAGAGTGATAAACAAAAGTGCACCGGTGAGAAAAGAACTTGAGGAAAAGGTACTTGAGGTTATCAGGAAAATGGGATACACACCAAATCTGGTGGCACGAAGTTTGAGAAAGGGATACACCGATACAGTAGGATTCATTGTACCTGACATAACAAACCCATTTTTTCGCTCATTATTAAAGGAGCTGAGGATTTCTTTAAAAAGAAAAAGATCTCTTTGGTAGTGTGTAGTTCAAACCATGATGTTAAAGAAGAAGAAAAGTTAATTGAGATGCTGGTTTCAAAGAAAATGGATGGACTGCTGCTGGTTGGGGCAGGAAGTAGCAACCGAGTATTGAACAGCATCTTAAACAAGGTGAAAGTGGTTTTTGTGGATAGGGTATACGAAGGGTACGATGCACCGTATGTGGTTAGCGACAATTACAACGGTATGAAAAAACTTGTGTGGTATCTGGTGAAGACAGGACATAGATCGTTTGCTTTTTTAAATGGCGAAGAAGGAACGTACAGTGCTACGGAAAGGTTAAGAGGATTCGTGGATGCCCTCAAAGAAGCTGGGATAAAGGACTATGTGGTGTTCTTTGGACAATTCACCTACGAAAGTGGTTTTTCACTTGTGAAGAAGCTAGGGAAGATCCCCGATGCTGTCGTCTGTGGAAACGACCTTATGGCGTACGGGGCAATAGATGCCCTGGAGGAAATGGGATACGAGGTTCCCAAGAATGTAAGTGTTACCGGATTCGACGATCTACCGTTCAGCAAGCATTACAAACCATCGCTGACAACAGTTAGACAACCTTTTCATGCGATGGGTTATGAGTCCGCAAAGATACTTCATTGGATGATAAGCGGAAAAAACAAAAAGAATAAAAAGATCGTGCTTGAAACAGAGTTGATCATCAGAGAATCAACCAAAGGAGGTTCAGAGTATGAAACGAGTGGGAATTCTTAACTCCACTATATCCGAGATGGTGGCAAACATGGGACATACTGACATGCTGGCAATCGTTGATATGGGTTTCCCCATACCCGATGGAGCCAAGAAAGTAGATTTAGTAGTCGACAAAGGAAAACCTGGCCTTCTGGAAGTGGTAGAAGTTATTCTAAAGGAATTGGAGGTTGAGAAAATCATCCTGGCTGAGGAGATGAACGAAAAAAATCCTGAGACTCGAGATTTACTGATTAATCTCGTAGGGAAAAACAATAGTAATGTAAAAATAGAATTCGTACCTCATGAGGAGTTCAAAAAAATTTCCAGAACTTCGAAAGGATTTGTAAGAACAGGAGCTGACAGACCGTATTCGAACGTCATTCTTGTGAGTGGGGTGATATTTTGAAATTGCTCGAAATGAAACAAATTACGAAGCGCTTCCCAGGGGTAGTAGCTCTTGACAAAGTGGATTTTGACCTGGAAAGGGGAGAAATTCATGCACTTGTTGGAGAAAACGGTGCCGGTAAGAGTACTCTGATGAAAATACTATCGGGAATTCTCAAACCGGATGAGGGAAAGATCTTCCTGGATGGGAAAGAAGTGACTTTCAATTCTATTCTCGAAGCGCAAAGCCATGGGATATCAATGATTCATCAAGAGTTGAACCTTTGTGAAAATCTTACAGTAGCTGAGAACATTTTTTTGGGATTGGAAGAGAATTGGAACGTTTCGAAAAAAAATCTCGTAAGAAAAGCCGGTGAACTTCTGAAGCAGCTTGAATTTGACATTCAGCCTGATAAAAAGGTAGAAGAATTGAGTGTTTCGGAGAAACAGCTGGTATCCATAGCCAAAGCCCTTTCTAGGAAAGTAAAAATTCTGATAATGGACGAACCAACCGCAACCATTACCGAACACGAGGTGAAAAGACTTTTCGAAATAATGCGTGATTTGAAGAATCGTGGAATCTCCATAATATTCATCTCACATCGTCTCGACGAAATATTTGAAATAGCAGACAGAGTTACTGTTTTGAGAGACGGAAAAAAGATAGGAACGGGAAGTTTGAGGGACTACGATCGCGACACCATCATACAAATGATGATAGGAAGGAAAATATCGGAAATGTATCCCAAATTTAACAAGTGTACAGAAGAAGTGCTTTTTGAAGTGGAGGAATTTTCTGTGCCAGGTTATGTAGAACCTCTTTCCTTCGAATTAAGAAAGGGAGAAATTTTCGGAATAGCTGGGCTAGTAGGCTGCGGTAAGAGCGAACTTGCTTTGGGACTTTTTGGGGCACTGAAACCACATTTCAAAAGAATGGTGCTTTTTGGAAAAGAAATAAAAAGACTAGATAGTCCTTTAGATGCTTTAGAAAATGGTATCATTATGGTTCCGGAAGATAGAAAAACCCTGGGACTCGTTCTCGAACTGAGTGTAATGAAAAACATTATCCTTCCAAATACAGATATTGTTTCGCGGTTCATAAAGATAGACTGGAAACAATCGGCTAGAATCGCTGAGCGCTTCGTAAGACAACTGAATATTAAGACTCCCTCCATCAAACAGCTGGTTAAAAATCTGTCAGGTGGTAATCAACAAAAGGTAGTGATAGCGAAATATTTGGTGAAGAAGCCACGACTCGCCGTGTTCGTGGAACCAACCCGCGGTATCGATGTGGGATCTAAGGTAGAAATTTATGAGTTGATGAATCACCTGGCAAACGAGGGGACTGGGATTATCTTCATTTCTTCTGAGTTACCAGAGATAGTTAATCTGTGCGATCGGGTAATGGTCATGCATAGAGGCAGAATGACAGCATTGCTGGAGAAAGATGAAATATCCCAAGAAAACATCATGAAAGCTGCAGTGGGGGTGCAAGTGAAATGAAAAAGATATGGAATCTTATGAGAAGATACCCGGTAGTTGTTGGATTCGTTGCACTGTTGGTCGCTCTGTCGATTCTTTCCGATAGATTTCTAACGATTTCCAATCTGCTCAACGTGTTGAGACAGGTTTCTGTTCAAGCAATCATAGCCTTTGGGATGACAATTGTCATCATTTCTGGTGGAATAGACCTTTCAGTGGGATCTGTTTTTGCTTTCAGTGCTGTTGTACTCGCGTCAATTCTGAAGCAAGGATCCATTTTTCTAGCTATGTTGGCAGGCCTGGGAGTTGGTGCTCTTTTTGGTCTTTTCAATGGCTTTGTGATAGCCAAGGCGAAACTACAACCTTTCATTGTAACGCTCGCAACGATGGCAATTGCCAGAAGCTTTACCCTTCTGTACACAAACGGTATGCCAATAACGGGGTTCAGCGATGCCTTCAGGTTCATTGGACGTGGAGAGATTTTCTCGATCCCTGTTCCTGTTTTCATCATGTTTGGAGTGTTTTTCTAACTTGGTATCTCCTTTCCCAAACAAAACTTGGTTTGTACGCATATTCAATAGGAGGCAATGAAGAAGCAACAAGATTGAGCGGTGTTAACGTCGACAGGTATAAAATCATCTTCTACGTCATAAGCGGTGTGTACTCTGCTGTGAGTGCTATGATTCTCACTGCGAGATTAAACAGTGCACAACCTATTTTTGGACAGGGCTACGAACTTGATGCTATTGCTGCAGTGGTACTTGGTGGAGCGAGCCTTTCTGGAGGAAAAGGAACAGTATTTGGAACACTCTTTGGAGCTTTGATCATGGGAATCATAAACAACGGTCTTAATTTATTGAATGTTTCTCCTTTTTACCAACAAGCTGTGAAGGGGAGCATAATTCTGGCTGCTGTTCTTCTGGAAAGGGAAAAATAGCCGTCCAGAAATTTCTCAGGGAGGTGGTGTTATGAGAAAGTTGTTATTAACTTTGTTGGCATTGGTTTTGGTATTTGGAGTAGCGTTCAGTGCAAAGTACGTAGTAGGGTTATCGCTTTCAACGCTGAACAATCCGTTCTTTGTAACCTTGAGAGATGGCGCTGTGGAAGCGGCAGAAAAGCTAGGAATTGAACTCATTGTACTTGATGCCCAGGACAACCCAGCAAAACAGCTCAACGATATTGAGGATCTCATTCAAAAGAAAGTTGATCTAATCATCGTTAATCCAACCGACAGCGACGCAATTGTATCAGCCGTGGAAAGTGCAAACGAAGCGGGGATTCCTGTTATAACAGTGGATAGGGCTTCAAATGGAGGAAAAGTAGTGTGCCACATTGCCTCTGATAACGTTGAAGGTGGAAGAATGGCAGCAAGGTACATAGCGAAAGTTTTAAACGGAAAGGGGAAGGTAGTGGAACTTGTAGGTATTCCTGGAACATCCGCAGCAAGAGATAGAGGGAAGGGCTTTGAAGAGGAACTCGCGAAATATCCTGGCTTACAGCTTGTAGCGAAGCAAACTGCTAACTTCAACAGAGCAGAGGGGCTCACAGTGATGGAAAACATCCTTGAAGCACATCCTGACATCGATGCTGTTTTTGCTCAAAATGATGAAATGGCGCTGGGAGCCATTGAAGCTATCAAAGCGGCTGGAAAACTCGATGACATAATCGTAGTAGGATTCGATGCCATTCCTGATGCAATAGAAGCTATCAAGAAGGGAGAAATGGAAGCAACTATTGCGCAGCAACCATACCTGATGGGTCAGCTGGCAGTCACAAAAGCGTTTGAATATCTGACAACAGGTACAGTCTTCTTCCCGGTTGAATTGAAGCTTGTAACTACTGAAAACGTCGAGTGAAGAGCCTAAGGAGGGTGGGAATTCTTCCCACCCTCTTTTATAAAATACCTCTCTTTCTCAAATTTTCCACCACGAATGAATATTTTTCCAGATACTCCTTCTCTATCCTGCAAGGAACGGGAAGTTTCTTTTTGAGTTCACTCAGTCCTTCTTCGCCGAATAGATCGTACATTACGGCAACCCAGAAACGCACCTTTCCATACAGGTTCTCCAGGGCTTTCAGCTGATAGTGGAAATACCGCCCATCCGCGCCGGTTATTCGTTCAAAGTTTTCTTCGTCCCAGCCCTTCACATTCACTCTCACAAGAACATCAAAGTCAGTGAAAAGATCCACCAGGGATGGATCGTAGCCAAACAAAATGCCGTTTGTCTCCAGGATGAACGTTCCTTTCACGAGTTTCATCACTTCTTTTGTGTGTTCTGCCGATTTTCTTCCAAGAATCGGCTCTGCGCCGCTGATCCTGAAAAGATCGCATCTTCTTTTTCTTGAGATCTCCACGAGTTTTTCTGCCACCTCTTCCGGTGAGAAAAAGTCTCCTACCTTCTCTGACCTCATGTTCTTGAAGTAGTTCCAGCAGTAAGCACAGAGCAGATTACACCCAACAGAGTCTGCCGTTACGATCCCGCTGTAGTACAGAGAGTACCTGAACCTGTAGTATTTTCTCCTTCCGTCTTTCATAACAAGGTTTTCTATCTTCTTTGACCTTTCAACCGGATCGAATCCCATGATATTCCCTCCGGTTTATAATGTACACGATGATCACGGCCGGCGTGGATGGTACCGAAGAGGATGGGTGTATGCACTGGTCGAAGAACGCAAAATCTTAAAGATAGGACTCATGGAACGTTTCTTGTTCCCGGGATTTCCTGTGCTTGTGGACATTCCCATCGGGCTTCCGGAGACCGGTGAAAGAGTGTGTGACAAACTTGCGCGGAAGATCCTTTCAAAGCGAGCAGGATGTGTGTTCACCGTGCCTGTCAGAGAAGCGGTTTATCAGAAAACCTATGAGGACGCTCTGATGATCAACAGGAAAAAGCAGGGAAAGGGATTTTCTGTTCAGTTCTGGAACATCGTGGAAAAAGTGAGGGAAGTGGATCTCTTCTTGAGAGAAAATCCTTCACTGGTCAGTGTGATCAGAGAATCTCATCCAGAGCTTTGCTTTTTGAGGCTTTCTGGAAGACTTCTTGCCTCAAAACACACAGAAGAAGGAATTAAGCAGAGAATAGATGTTCTGAGGAGATTCCTCACACTCGATGTGAAAGAACTGAAAAAGACTGAAGAAAGACTGAAAGTTGCCCTTCACGACCTTCTCGACGCTCTGGTACTTGCCCTCTCCGGACAGTTCTCACTGGAGACGATCCCCGAAAACCCACCGAACGATCGCTACGGTCTTCCGATGAGCATAAAAATCCCAAAGATCATCAATGGAAGATGGAACTTTCTGTCTACCGTGTCTCCCTCACGTTTTCCCAGCGTTTTGCTTCAGAGTCTGGTAGGATATTAAAGGATGAAAAAATCACCATCAGAGCCTTTACCTCTCTTCAAAAGAGCCAAGGTTTCAGAAGGTGAAGCAGGAAAAACGCTAAGGGAGAAACTTCCAGGTATCTGCGAAAGATTATTCAACCTCATCGTGATGAAAATCCACAAAAGCGTGCCCGTGTGGAAGTAGCGGATTAGAGAGGTTGGAAAATAAAAAAGCCAGCGTTGATGAATTCAAGGACCCTGAACACATGAAATTCTCCTGATGAGGAGGGAAAGTATGAAAAAAGCGACAAGTTTGATAATGCTGATTCTCACCGCCACGATCTTCGCCGTGCATCCTCTGGACGTTCTCACTCGAGAAAGAGGAACTTCTCTTTACGAAACGAAGATCTCAACCACTACCCAGGAGGGTGAGGAAATATACGTTCTCAAATCCTATGGAATGAAATGGCAGGAGATTCAGTGGTTTCACAGGGTGGGTATCATTCTTCCATCCAATCTACGATACAAAGATCGAGCATTCCTGCTGATAACAGGTGGGAGCAGGAAAGAGGAAAACGAAGGTTACTACAGGTCGTTTCTGGAGGACGTCCTGGAGTATCTGTGGGTGGCGAGGATGTTTGAGTCTCCCTTCGTGGTTGTGGGTGATGTTCCCAATCAGCCGATCTTTGGTCTCAGAGAAGATGCGTTGATTGCAGAGACGTTCAGAATGTACCTTGAAAAACCCGATCCATACCTTCCGCTCCTTGTTCCCATGACCTACGGTGTGATAAAGGCCATGGACACGGCACAGGACTTTCTGGAAAAGAAAGGCTTTGAAATAAAGGGTTTCATGGTTTCTGGCGCTTCGAAGAGGGGATGGACCACGTATCTCACAGCGATATTCGATCCACGGATCTTTGCCATCGCTCCAATGGTGTACGACAATCTGAATATAGAAGCCCAGCTCTTACATCAAAAGGAGTACTACGGCACTTACAGTGAAAAGCTGAAGGATTATCAGGAAAGAGGACTCTTAGATCTGATAGAAAATGAACAGGGGAAGGAACTTCTCGAGATAGTCGATCCGTACGCTATGAGGTTGAAGCTTGATCTTCCCAAGGTTCTTGTGCTCGGTACAAATGACGAGTACTGGACAGTCGACTCGGCAAATCTCTACGTGGACGACTTGCCAGGTGAGACCTTCCTTTTCTACTCCCCAAACGACAGACACAGCCTGAAAAACATCAAAGAGATCGTAGAAACGGTCTCTTCGTTCTTCAAACTCTATCCGAATTTGCCCAAAGTTGAATTCCATTACGACAATGGAAAGATTTTCGTTGAGAAAGAACCGGAAATAGTGGATGCAGAACTGTGGTTTGCAAGATCGAAGAGCAGAGATTTCAGAGAGGCGGTGTGGTTCAGGAAAAGTGTTGAAGAAAATGGCGATTCATTGATCGGAGTACCTCCCGAGAAACCGGAAGGTTTTTATCAAGCCTATTTTTTGAGGGTTGTTCTTGATATTGGTGGTTTGAGAATGAAAGTTTGCAGCAAGATTGTGGTTGAATAGCGAGGTGAAAAGCTTGGGCAAATGCAAATACTGTGGAAAACCTGCTGGCTTTTTGAGAACCAAGCACAAAGCATGTGAGATGATTTACAAAGAAGGATGGAAAAAGATGCTGGATCTTGCTGAGAAGTCTTTCACAACAGGAAACTTCCATTTTCTCAGAAATCAACTTCTTGAGATAGCCCAGAGTCATTTCAGAACAGAAAAAGATGTGGAAGATGTCCTCACGACGGTCTGGGAAAAATGGTAGATCACTTTCTGGACGATGGCAACCTGGATGAAGTGGAGGAAGAAAAACTGGTTCGCTTCATAAAAGAAACGGGGCTTTCTGTGGACAGGCTGGCTGGGAAAGATTCGTACACGAAGTTCGTAAAGGGAAGACTTCTGAGAAGGGTGATGCACGGGGAGATAGAGTGTTTCAACGGAGATGTTCCAGTAATCCTTGGAAAGTCAGAGGTGCCTGTGTGGGTCTTCCAAAAAGTAGGAAACTACGAGATGAGGAAACGCAGAGAATACGTGGGAGGATATTCAGGTTTCAGTGTGAGGATCGCACGTGGAGTTTACTACAGAGTAGGAGGTTTCAAAGGAAATCCTGTTGAGAAAACAGAGTTAACCCACGTCGATGAAGGCGTTCTCGTCTTCACGAACAAAAATCTGTATTTCGTCGGACAAACAAGGAGCTACAAGATTCCTTACAAAAAGATCATCTCAATCATTCCGTACAAAGAAGGAATCATGGTGTATCAAGATGCAAAGACGAAAAAGCCTCAGTTTTTTGAACTGGACGATGTGTGGTTTTCCTACAACCTTTTGGTGAATCTGGTAACTCTGGAAAAGGATTAGTAAACCGTGTAGAAGATCAGTTCACCGGAATCGGTACAGAGAACGGCGAACTCTCTTTCTGAGATTTTGAAGATCTTCAGGGGGTATTTGCCTGTCTTCACTGTTTGTACCACTCTGTCGTTTTTTATCAGGTATATCTCCTCTGCCTCCACGGAGAGTGCCACCAGGTAGTTTCCTATCTCCTCGAGGTAAAGAACAGGGTGTGGCACGCTGATCTGTCTCACATTTCCGTCTCTGTCAACGACAGAAACAACGGGAGAAACCAGGCTGGCAACTGCCAGATCAGAACCATAGAAAGAAACACCATAGGCAAAATCTGGAAGGTTTCTTTTCCAGACAACGCTTCCATTGACCAGTTTCACAAGCCAGCCGTTTCTGTAATCAAGGACGTAATCACCGCTTGCTCCTTCTATGTAACGTAGAGGGCGGGTAAGTCCCAGATGAACAAAGTCCATGCTTCCACGGTGAAGGTAGATCACATCGGGTTCATCGTCATCTTTCCAGTAACAGAGGTAGGCAATCCCCTTTTTTGTAGGAACAAAGTAGGTGCTGGGAACTCCCGTGCGGTACCTTTCCACCACCCTGAAAGTCTTTCTGTCCACTCCCACAAGGATTCCCTGGGAAAAGAGAGAGATGTAGAAGATGCCGTTGTGGTAGAGAAAAGTGGTGGGATCTCCACCCAGAGTGATCTCTCGTCTTCTGTTTTCTGAGGAGATTTCTATGAATTTTCCTTCGAACATGTCGGTGACGTACCACTTTCCTTCAACGTACATTCCCCAGACTGGATAAGAAAAACCTGTGAATCTGGCTACGATACTTTTTGAGTTGGAATCTATGGATACGATCTCTCTTTTCAAAGAATCAACGAGGGTGATGACACCCTCGTTGATCGTTCCTCTCAAAGGATTCACATTGAGCTCTATCCTCTCTGTTTCGAGGATTCCTGCGAAAACACTTACGATCAGAGATACAAGTAGCGCTGCAGTTCCCAGTTTGTAACGTAGGTGCTGTACTCTTTCCAATCCTTCTCGGCAGCCTCCACGAACTTTTCGAATATGTGTTCTCCCAACGCATCTATTATAACATCGTCCTTCTTGAGTTCATCGATCGCTTCCTTCAACGTTCCAGGGAGAGAGTCTATGTTCAGTTCTTCCCTTCTTTCTGGTGTCATGTGGTAGATGTTTTCCTCGACGGGTTTTGGTGGTTCTATCTTGTTGACGATACCGTCGAGTCCGGCAGCGAGGATGGCGGCGAATGCCAGGTAGATGTTACAGGACGGATCGGGAGATCTGTACTCCAGTCTTGTAGCCTTTCCCCTTGCCTTCGGTATCCTGATGAGAGCACTTCTGTTTCCAACGGACCATGTGATGTAAACGGGTGCTTCGTACCCCGGAACGAGCCTCTTGTAACTGTTCACCGTTGGGTTGGTAACGGCAGCGAGTGCCCTCGCGTGTTTCAGAATACCTCCAACGAAGTATCTGAGATCATCGGAGAGTTCAAGGGGTTTGTTCGGATCGTAGAAGGCGTTCTGGTCACCCTTGAAAAGGCTCATATGGACGTGCATACCAGATCCGTTCACACCGTGGAAAGGTTTGGGCATGAAAGTTGCATGATAACCGTGGAAGATTGCCATTGTTTTGATGACGAGTTTCACAGTCTGGGCATTGTCAGCGGTTCTCAGGAAAGTGTCGTACCTGAAGTCCACCTCGTGCTGGGAGGGAGCAACTTCGTGATGGGTTGCTTCAACAATAATCCCCATCTTTTCGAGGGCTATTGCGATATCCCTTCTGATCTCTTCAACTTTGCTGAGCGGCAGAAGATCAAAATAACCTCCATGATCGAGAAACTCAGGAACAGGTTCTCCTTTTTCGTTGATGGGAAGGATGAAAAATTCCATCTCGGGGCCCGCATACGGTGTGTAACCCAGTTGTTCTGCTTTTTCAATCATTCTTCTGAGTCTGTATCTGGGATCTCCCTCAAAAGGCTTACCATCAGGGGTGTAAACATCACAGATGACCCTTGCACTCTTTGCACCGTCGACCGTCCATGGAAGAACAGCGAAAGTATCGAGGACGGGTTTGAGGTACATATCAGACTCTTCGATTCTCACAAAACCCTCGATGGATGAACCGTCGAACATGATGCCGTCTTCCCAGGATTCGAGAAAAACATCCGGCGTTATCTCTAAATTCTTCAAGATTCCGTTGATGTCGGTGAATTGCAGCCTGATGAATCGAACATTCTCCTCTTCGATGATTCTTTTGATGGTCTCAATCGTCATAACAACACCTCCTCTTGAACATAAAAAATCATTGTGGTATAATCAATATCCCAAGACACGAAATAAAGTTGTTTGGGCCAGTAAAAATCAAAAAAACAATCCTTTCTGTCCCCGGGGACAGAGGGGTTTTTCTTTTTGCATCTTTATGCGTAGAATATAACAGCCGTTTGTGAATTGCAAATTATTTGGAAGTTAAAAAGCGGTTTAGAAATATCTTCAGAAACAAGAACACGGCATATCCTATAGCAAGGCCAAGAGCGCTTCTGTAGATAGAAACCACCAGAGGCGTTTTAACATGACAGAACGTGTTGAACATCGAAACGAGTGCAACGCTGCCAAAACTCTCTCTGAGAAAATCGTATTCTCTGAATCCTTCCAACCAGAAAAACGGGTAGCACACAATTTCCTTGAAACGGGGCCGAACCATCAAAACACTCTCCAGCCAGTCTCTGAACTTTCTTTCAACTTCCAGCACCCATCCCGAATTTCCCGAACGCATAAGATAATAGAAACCCACAGGAATGGCAAGGAAAAGGAGAGGCAGGTACTTTTTCCAGTTTCTTCTGTTCTTCCAAAGTCCTGAAAGAAAGAGAAGCCCGGGAAGAAGCACGAGTGAAAGTTTCACTCCGCGGAAGTCCAGGATACCGTTGAGGTGGTACAGATCGCTGAGACTCAGAGACAGAGAGATCGACAGAAAGAGAAAACTCAACACTTTCAACCATTTCTTTTTCGGCACAAAATACGCCGCCAGTGTACCGGAAACAAAAAGGAGAGACACGAACCATTCCCTTGAAAAAGGCAAAACGAGAACTATAGATAGAAGCAGAGGGTTCAGAGAGATTATCATAAGAATGGGAGGTATCAAGAAGATCCACTTCGGGAAAGGCGGTTCAGATTCTGGAGGAGCCGGAAACGGTACAACTTTTCCTTTGAAATAACTGGAAAGCCTCTGAACGAGGAACTCTTTTTCGTCTATGTCCCTTATCCAGAGAACCTCCACACTTCGTTCAAGAACGGCTCTTTTGTACCTGTGAAACAGCGCTTCTTCGTCCAGATTTAGCTTTTCTATCTCTTCGGGTTTCACCGTGTGAACACGAAAGAAGAGGCCGTCTTTCTTCAAAAGCACGACTTTTCTTGCGAAATCGTAAGATGGATCGAACTCTACAATCCCAAGCCATTTTCCTTTCAATTTCTCTGCCAACTCTTGAGGTTCCCAGAAGAGAGGTTCACCTTTGAGAATCACGATCTCGGCTTCCGGTGGCAAATCTTTTCTGCTCGAAAGGTCAAAGAGAACCACTCGCTTTCCATCGATCATGTCGTCGAACAGAAAGGAAAATTCCATCCCTTTCCTGTCATAAGCCACCCTTTCTGGAAGAAAGAACACGATGAGAACAACAGAACTCACCAGAAAAATGAGAAAAAGACTATTTCTCAAGTTTGTAAACTTCTTCACCCATCATCACCTCGACTTCTTCCCTAGTCCAGCCGAAGATCAAACTCCCTTTCAGGGAGAGTCCGCCGATCTGGATTTTCCTTTTTGGTCCCAGATACACGGGAACGGGCCTTTCTCTCACAATCACTCTGTGCGGTCTGTTCACCACAAAGAAAGCGGTACTCGTGTTACCGAAAGTATCCGTAGCCTTCACAAAGACAACGTGATGCCCATCTGGTATCTTCTGGACTTCTCTTCCATCGCAGATGTATTCAACTCGAAAAGAAGAAGCGTCTTCTATCTTCTCCGGAGAGAGAACGAGTGGAGGAGTGGTGTCTCTCACATCGATCTCCATTCTCAAAAAGTTTCCGGATTCATCGCAACCGATAAGGTGATAGACACCAGGAAATTCTGGAGAAAACACAGTGATCTTTTCTCCAGTTGATGGAAGAAACCAGTTCACAAGAGGTGGTAGAATGAGGCTTTGGCCGAACTCAACAGAAGATTGGTACGATCTTTCCGCGAAAGAAACAGGAAGAGCTTCGAATGAGAGACTGGTGGATTGTCCCAGAGAGTCCACCACTTCTACTTCGAGCCTCGTGGCTTCCGTGGTTTGGTACCACAATTTGCCTTCCCTTCCATTCCAGAGTGTGACGAAGGTAGAATCGTCAGTCACATTCAGAAAGATCACCGTTCCGATAAGAGGATGCCACACCTTTGAATATCTCACCTCAGGAGGCTTTGGAGTGACGTCTATGGTGCCTTCTATTCTCCTTGGAACCTCAAATTTTTTGAAGAAGAAGGAAAGATAGTACTCGAGCTTCTCTTTTGTAATAGATCCCTTTACAACGACCCTGTCGCGTGAAAAGACTTCAATGGGAAATGCGTCGTAAACGAACGTGAGATCTGTGCTGTCAAGAAGCTCGGCGAAAACATCCTCGGGAATTCGGATATCCCCCACATCGACTCCGATCGTCACACCGTTGCTCAAGACAAGGGCCGTGCTGTCTGGAAGATCAATGGTGATACCTCGAACCTTCGGAGGAGTGTAAATTGTCTCGAGAGAGGCTTTGAAGGGCTCCAGGTCGCGCGAATTTTCAAAAGGGAAAGTTCTGTTCGTCAACGAAACGATGCCAGTGTTGTTGTAAGTGTTGAAGAGCACTTCCTTAGAAAACAGAAGAAGAGACGAGAGAATGAGAATCAGGAAAGAAATTCTTCTAACCATTCATCACTCCTCTCTTTTAAAAGGTTCAGAACGCTGAGAAGATCATCTGGAAGAGGTGCCCTGAAGTCCTTTTCCTCCTCGGTCCACGGATCGATGAACTTCATTCTATAGCTGTGGAGGAACTGTCTTTTTAAACCGTATCTCTTTCGAAACTCTATGTTGAAATGTCTGTCACCGTAGGTGTCGTCTCCCACAACGGGAAAACCTATTTGCGAGAGATGTCTTCTTATCTGGTGCTTTCTACCCGTGTGTATCTTCACCCGGAGAAGCGAAACATCCTTCAGAGGTTTCACTGAAACGATTTCAGAGACTGCTTCCTGCCCATCGAGAGGAATGGTGAGTTTCATGTTGTTCTCTGGAACTCCCCTCACGAGCGTGACGTATTCTTTCTCTATGTTTCTGCCCTTGAACAGTTCCGTGAGAATCCTCGCGGCCTCTCTGTTTTTGGCGACAACAAGAAGCCCGGAGGTGTCCTTGTCGAGTCTGTGAACGAGAAACGGTGAAAACCCCTTTTCCTGACCGTAGTGAAGGAGTCCCTCGATCAACGTCGCAACATGAACACCTTTTCCCGGATGTATGGCTATGTTCGGCGGCTTGTTCAGCACAAGGTAGTGATCGTCCTCGTAGAGCACGTCGAGTTTCATGGGAACTGGTGTGAGGTCTTTCTTCTCAGATCTCTTCGGAAGATTTTCCAGATTCACATACCGGAGCTCTACCACGTCTCCTTCTTCCAGTTCGAAAGAAGGATCCTTCACGCGCTTTTTGTTGACATACACCTTTCCCTTTCTGATGAGTTTGTATATCACCGAAAGGGGTACGTCTTTCAGCTGGTTCCTCAGAAATTTGTCCAGCCTTCTGTAGAAATTCTCCCTGGTGACTTCCATTCTCATGACTTTTATTTCTCCTGAACGATTTCGTTTTTCTCGTTTAGAACGATCGTTTTCGCTTTCACAGGTTTGTCACTGAAGGTGAAAGCCATGATGATCACCCTGTCACCTTCTTCACCGAGCCTTGCAGCTGCACCGTAGAGGTTTATCTCACGACTTCCCCTCTTTCCCTTTATGACGTACGTTACGAATCTCTGGGCGTTGTTGACGTTCACCACCAGTACGAGCTCTCCCTCGCTGATGCCCGCTTTTTCCATCAGCTCTTCGTCTATCTCTATGCTTCCTTCGTAGTAAACTTCTTTTCTCGTGATCGTAGCCATGTGAATTTTGGACTTCAGATATATGTTCAGCATCGTTTCACCCTCCCGAAAGATTTTATCATGCGAGGATATGTTATGATTTTACAGAAACACGGGAGGTGGGAAATATTTACAAGCGATTCGCACGAGTTTTTCACAAGGGGCCGTACACATCGTTCTCGAGAAGAATAGCGAAAAATTTCACCAAGATTCTGGAAAACTTTCATATTCGAGGAAAAAAGTGCTGGATGTGGCCTGTGGAGAAGGAACATTCGCTGTGGAAATCGCTAAGCAGGGTTTCGAAGTGGTGGGAGTTGATCTTTCACCCGAGATGCTGAATTTTGCCAGAGAAAGGGCAAAGGAAGAAAGCGTACCTGTGATTTTTTTGAAAAAAGACATGAGAGAACTCGATTTTCACGAAGAATTTGATATCGTCACCTGCTGGTTTGACAGTCTCAACTATCTACTGGAGTACAAAGATTTGAAGAAAACTTTTGAGAAAGTTCATGAAGCTTTGAAAACAGGTGGAGCGTTTCTTTTCGATATGAACACCGTTTATGGACTTTTGATGGCCAATCAGGAAGGCCCCGTGTACATTCAGCAGGATGGAAAGGATATCTTCGAAGTTCAAACTATAGAGTTCGATCTGGAGGAATCTGTTGCCACCTTCTACGTGACTGTTTTCGAGAGAAAAGAAGAGGGGCTGTGGGAAAGGTTCGATGAGATACACAGAGAAAGAGGCTACAGAGTGAAAGAAATCGCGTCTGCACTGAGTGAAACGGGTTTTGTGTTTTCTTTTTATGAAGATCTCCTCAGCAAGTCACCTCTGACCAGCTACAGTAGAAGACTGTGGTGCGTTGCGAGGAAGGTGAGCGCAGGATGAGACACAGAGGCGGGAGAGGATTCCGAGGTTGGTGGCTTGCCAGTACCATCCTTTTACTCGTAGCGGAGAAACCTTCTCATGGATACGAGCTCGCAGAGAGGCTCGCAGAGTTTGGTATTGAGATACCTGGAATCGGTCACATGGGCAACATTTACCGTGTACTCGCCGATCTCGAAGAGAGTGGGCTTCTCAGCACCGAATGGGATACAACGGTCAGCCCCCCAAGAAAGATTTACAGGATCACCCCACAGGGAAAACTCTATCTCAAAGAGATATTGAGGTCTCTGGAGGATATGAAGAGAAGAATAGAAACGCTCGAAGAAAGAATAAAGAGAGTGCTTCAGGAAGAGTAGAGTTCTTTTTCTATACGGGCCAGCTCTCTTTTCACTTCTTCTGAATCTATGGTCAGGTACTCTCCATCGAAGTAGATCCATTTTCCAGCGACCATCGTGGCGAAAACTTCACCGCTGAAAGCGTGAACGAGGTGGTTCTTTATGTTCCGAACTGGAAACATTTCGGGAAGATCGAGATCTATTACCACAAGATCAGCGTTCCAGCCTTCTTCAATCTTTCCGCTTTTGAATCCCATCGCTTGGGCTCCATCGTAAGTTGCCATTTTCAAACATGTGTTCACATCCAAATTGCGTGGATTCTGCGCTTTCTGAAGAAGACTCGCGAGCCTCATTTCGAAGAACAGATTCAGAGAGTTGTTGCTCGCCGCTCCATCCGTGCCGAGGGTGACCTTCATCCCATGCTCTATCATTCTCTGAACAGGTGCTATTCCGTTTCCGAGTTTCAAATTGCTCGCAGGATTGTGAGAAACGAAAAACGGAACATCTTTCAGAACACCGAAATATCTCTCGGGAAGATGAACACAATGAGCTGCGATGGTCTTCACTTCTTTCAACCCAATGTTCAAAATGTCCTCCAGATCATACTCTTCTTTGGAGGTTTCATAGAGATGAATCGTCACTGGGGCGTTCAGAGACTTCGCAGTGTCGAAGACTCTCTTCAGGTATTTTTCAGAACAAAGGTAAGGTGAGTGAGGACCGAATCCAACGAAGATCCTCCCCTCAAAACCGTTCCAATCGTTGTAGAGCTTCAAATTCTCCTCGAGTCGTCCTCCATCGTCCCCATTACTGTCCACAAGTCCCCGTGTCAAAAGGGCCCTCATTCCAAAATCTCTGACTGCCTTTGCAATCCACTCCTCATGAAAGTACATATCGACAAAGCCGGCGATACCATGTCTTGCCATTTCCATCTGGGCAAGGATCGTACCGTAGTAGGTCATCTTCTCTGTCAATCTGTCTTCTATGGGAAGCACCTTAGAGAAGAGCCACTCTTCGAAACTGAGATCTTCCGCGACTCCTCTCAGAAGAGTCATCGGCGCGTGAGTGTGCGTGTTGAAAAGAGCCGGCATGACGAGTTTACCGGAGAGATCCAGATCGACCTCCACTTCTCCCTGTATCACTCGTTTTATCGTGCCGTTTTCGATTTCTACGGCTCCAAAAAAAGGTTCAGAAGAGAAATCTTTCAGTATCAGGCAATTTCCTATAATCATTTCTCCCGCCCTTTCCACAAAGCGAGAAGAATTTCGAGAGAGTTGAGATCTCCCACTATCTCTCCCTTTTCATCGACAACCGGCATCTCCTGTATATTGTTGTCGATCATCAGCTTCAAGGCTTCTTCCAATGTTGTATCCATGTGAACGTACACGGGATCCAACATTATCTCAGATGCGTTCTTTGCTATCAATCTTTTCATCGAGGAGCGAATGAGCTCTTCCTTTGGAATGAACCCGAAAAAGTGAAAACCAGAAACTTTCAAAAGGTGCATGACAGGGATCATTCCAACGAGTTTGTTGTCTCTCGCAACATAAACGGTTCTCGTGACGGGATCCTCCAGTATCCTGTCGACGATTTCTTCTATAGGAGTGTCTTCTTCTACAACTGTGGGCTTCAGAGAAATCAATTTGCAGACGTCTTTCACTTTCATGATCTCACCTCAATATCTGATCAACAAATAGACTCCTGACACCAGAAGACTGAGTATGAGCACGGGAAAACCTATCTTGAAATACTCCCAGAAGGTTATATGCTTTCTGTCTGCTATGAGAGAGGTTCCTACCACATTCGCGGATGCACCGATCAGAGTTCCGTTTCCTCCGAGACACGCTCCCAGAGAAAGAGCCCACCAGAGGGGCCTCAGATCAGAAAACGTTTCCGGAGCCAGAACCGCGAGTTTCTTTATCACTGGAATCATGGTGGCAGTGAACGGTATGTTGTCAACGAAAGCGGAACTCAACCCAGATATTCCCAGAATTGATATCAGGGTGCCTTCCATTTTCCCTTTTGAAAGCCTGATGACGAGTTCTGATATTTTTTCGAGAACACCGGCCTCTTCAAGGGCACCAACGACAAGGAAAAGACCTATGAAGAAAAAGATAACGCCCCATTCGATCTCTTTGAACACATCCTCTATATCTTTTTTATTTAAGAAGGCAAGCGAGAGGAAGCCAGCAAGAAGAGCAACCTCGAAACTTTCAAGTCCAAGTGGTTTCTGAAGAGAAAAGAGAACAAGAACAACCAGAGTTAGTATTATGGAGAGATAAAACAGCTTTTTGTCAACGATGGCCCTACGGGGTTCGAAACCTTTGACCACTTCCACCGGTATTTTTCTGAATATGACCCTTCTGTAAACAGCAGAGAGAAAGATCAAAGTAACGATGAGGGTCAGAACAGCAGCGGGTGCCACGTTAACCACAAAATCGAGGAAATGAAGTTTCGCCGCGGAAGCGATCATGATGTTTGGGGGATCTCCTATCATCGTTGCGGTACCGCCTATGTTCGAAGATATGATCTCCGATATCACGAAGGGAACGGGATCCAGATCAACCGTGTCGCAAACTACCAGCGTTACAGGAACGAACACCAGTATCGTTGTTACGTTGTCCAGAAAAGAGGAGAGAAGAGCCACGAGGAAATTTATTGAGACAAAGAAGAAAAACACACTTCCTCTGGAAAGTTTTATAGAGTACAGTCCCAAAAAATGAAACAGACCACTTCTTTTTGTAACGGACACGAAGATCATCATTCCTATCAAGAGAAATATCGTGTTGAAATCCACATACCTGACCAGCGCTTCGATGGGATCTTTGAACACAAGAAAGAGGGCGGCGCTCCCTCCGAGCATGGTGATGACCGCTCTGTGGTGTTTTTCCAGAATGATGAAGAGGTATACTATTATAAAGATCAGAAGTGAAACAACGGCGTCTTCGAACAAAATATCTCCTCCGGAGGTAAGAGATCGATGAAGAAGATGTTTCTGTTTATCTTTGCTATTATACCCCTGGTTTCTTTCTCTGTTGTTACCCTCAATTTAAGTATGTTCAGCACCGAAGAGGCTTCTTCTGTTCTTGCGGATGTTCAGGAGAAAATTCTGGAACTTCTTCCGAAAGAAGCGACGATCACAAACTCTTCGACGGCGACGTTTTCGATGACGTTTTTCCTCTCCTACGACGCAACGGACAACCTCTATGTGGGAGAATGGAAACACGGAAATGAAGTTGCAAGGTACGAGTACAATCCCAGGGGCTACAAATATTACAGAGATTTCGTGATGGAGTGTGCCTCTTTTCCCCTGGAGAAGGTCTCTTTCTATCTCTTTTCCAAAAATGAGTTTCCAGATGTGTTCGGGCTCACCTATCATCCTGCACTCGATGAGTACTGTGACTTTTCAAGCAGATACCTGGTTTTCTCTTCTGAAAGACTCTCCGGCAACAGAAACTTGTTCTTGATCGACAGGCAAAACGGAGAACTCGTTCCAATGTCCATCTACGGCAGCAGCGAGTACTTTCCGAGAATATCACCGGATGAAAGATACCTGCTTTTCCAGGGCTCACTCCATGGAAACTGGAACATCTATTACATGCCGCTCTCGTCCGATTACTCGAAGAAGATACAGCTCATCTCACGTGGCAGGTACGCTTCCTACAATCCGAACTGGATCGACAACAACACGGTAGTTTACGTTCAGGAAGATGCAACTTCGAATCACTTGGTTGTGAAAGATCTGACAACAATGAAAGAAAAGACGTACTATCTTCCATTCGACTGGGTTTTCACACCGGCCAAAGGAAATCAGGGTATCGTGTTCGTGGGACTCAAAGAATCGAATTTTGGGATATACGAGCTGCTTCCAGATGGAACGATAACAGTTCTCGAGGACAGTCCTTACAACGAATTCGACCCGGACGTGTTTGAAAATTACCTGATCTTTTCTTCCAACAGAGACGGAGTTTTCAGAATCTACGCGAAAGACCTGGTTTCTGGGAAGGTGTGGTGCCTCACCGAGAACATCCCCTACGATGCGTTCTATCCTGCGTTCTCTGAAGATGGAAAACTTGTAGCCTTTTCTGTGTACAGCAAAGGGAGCGAACCAGATATATGGATCGTCCGTTTCAGAATTCCTCAGGATTGATGTTCTTTATTACATGGACCCTCTTTATGAAACCACCCGATCTTTTCAGTTCCTCGAGCTCTTTTTTCAAGCCGGTGGAAAGCTCGCCGTTCGTGAAAATTCCAACTTCCGTGGCACCATAAATATAGGCCGCCGCAACGAGTTCCTTCACGACCTCTTTCTCCACCGTGGAATTTCTTCTCTTCACCTGGAAAACCACTGTGCTTCCTCGTCTTTTCGCAACGATATCCGCCCCGAAATCCTTACTCTTTCGCGTTGTTCTCACCGATCTAAAACCTTTTTCTTTCAGATATTCCTTAGCGAATTCTTCGAACTGATATGGATTCTTGAGACCCGCCTCGAGAAGGTTTCTGAGGTCTTGTTTTCTCCTTTTCTTCCCCCATCGCAGAAAGAGAACAAGAAGGCTAAAAGACAACAGACTCAAAATGATATAAATCATGCATTTTCACCTTCGTTTTGTGTATTTTCGAATTTCTTCTCATTCTTCCAAACGCTTCCAGAGATTCCTTAGTGATGGAAGAATAGACCACTCTGATGTCACGTGTTCTGTTCGTGTACGCCATGTAGAGGATTTCTTTCACCACATCGAAGTTCACACTGCCCACACAGATGATTATCTTTCTGAGACCTTTTTTGATCAGAAACACTTCACAACCGTTCACTGTTTTATGAGAGATCTGGTATCTTCTGCCTTCGTAGTACCTTTTTACAGTTCGGCAAACGGTTTCAACATCGACTTTTTTCCTTTTCTCGATCAGGCTCAGGATGAAAACGATGAAAATAACGACTGCTGCGAGAACGATCCCGAGTATTTCCACCTTACCACCCCACCCAGAAATACATGATATCATTTGAAGATGGAGAAAGGAAGGTGAAAGGGTGCGCGTAGAAGAGGCAAAGTACCTCGCAAAAAAGATCATGATGGCTGGTGAGATACCGCTTCTGGTAGGGCATTTCGGTGTGGGAAAAACGGATATCGCCAGGGACATAGCTGAGGAAACTGGAAGAGAGCTGATCATCCTGGTTCTTTCTCAGATGGAACCGGGTGATTTGATAGGACTTCCCGCCCGCACAGAAGAGAAAACAGTCTTTTTAAAACCAGACTGGTGGCCCGAAAGCGGCGATACGATTCTTTTTCTCGATGAGATAAACAGGGCCCATCGTTCTGTCAGAAACGCGATCATGCAGCTCCTTGTGGATAGAAGAATTCACAACCATATCTTGCCGGAAGGAACGTGGATCATGGCAGCCATGAACCCCCCGGAGGAAGAGTACGATCAGGCCGATCTCATCACAGATCCTGCGTTCATATCTCGCTTCTTCATTCTGGAAGTGAACCCGGATGTCTCCGAGTGGCTGGAGTGGGCTGAGAAGAACAATGTATCGAAAGAAGTGAGAGACTTCATAAGGGACTACCCTGAGTTCCTTTTCTCCGAAAGAAGTCTCTCTCTAAGAACATCCCTGAAACCTTCCCCGAGAAGCTGGTACAAGCTCTCAAATGTGCTGAAAACTCTGACGGATGATGAAAAAGAAAAGTACGGCTACGTCATCGCGGCAGGAATCGTGGGGCCAGAGGCTGCAAAGGCCTTTTATGATTCGTTCTTTCAGAGAGTAAAGATCCCTTCTGTGGAAAGTGTGCTCTTTGATGGAAAGATAGAAAATTTGGAAGACATACACGCTGCGAACACTCTTGTTCTCAGGATAGTGGACTTTCTGAGTAAAGTGGACGTGAGAACACTTGAAAGACACCTGGACGACGTATCGAAGAACCTGGTCAGACTTTCCGAAATCATGCCCAGGGAATCTTTTTACGGTGTTTTAAGATTTCTGGTCGATGAAGCTCAAAAGGAAGGAGAAAAGTCCTGGATCTTCGATAAAATACTCGAGAAGATGCTGGAAAGAGAAGACATGAGAAAAATGGTGAACGAGCTATGAAAGGTGAAAAAATTCTCAGAAAGGCTTTGCTGAACATAGGAAAGGAATCACCGTTCTATTATTACGTTCTTCTCGGTGTCAAGCTGGTACCATCGAAAAACACGAGAAATCTGAAACTCTCTTTCTCCACAACCGGAGATGTGATGTTGTTGTACAATCCAGAAGCGATAGAAAAAAAGCCTCTGAGAATGCTTCAGGCTCTTTTGATACACGAGGTCATGCACATCGTTCTCCAGCACTTTCGAATAAAACCCAAGGATGAAAGAGACAGAAAGATATGGGATCTTGCCATGGATGCCGCTATAAATCAGTACATCCCGGAACTTGCAGCTTTTGGGATACCGCTCGACGTACTTGTGAAGGAAGGTCACGCGACAGACAACGATACGCTCTTCGTACTGCCACCGGAGTGGATGATGTTCGAAAACGCTGAAGCGTACCATAAATGGATTTTAGAGGAGATGGAAAGACTCGGAAGGTATGATGTGGAAGTGGTGGCGGAGTTTCGGGATAACGTCGACGACCACTCAGGACTGTTCGAGGAAGACGTTCCAGTTGAGATGATCCTCGACCTCACAAAAGACAGAACCAAGAAAGCTTTCAACCTCTTTGGAGATACTCTTCCCTCCGGAGTAAAAAGAGAAGTTTCGCTCTCAATAGAAAATCCCGAACTGGACTGGAAAACGCTCCTCAGGAGGTTCTTCGGTGTTTCGATAAAAGCGGATCGCTACACAACTCCATTGAGGCCAAACAGAAGGTACGATCACCTCCCTGGCTGGAGGAACGAGTACCTTCCCAGAATAGCCGCTGTGGTGGACACCAGCGGAAGTATTGTGGAGAAGGAGCTGAACCAGTTTATTTCCGAACTCGAGAAGATCTCGAACATAGCAGGGGAAGAACTCTGGCTCGTTCAGGTTGACAAGAGTGTTACATCGGCTATGAAGTACAGATCTGGAAAGTGGAAGGATCTGGAGATTGTAGGAGGAGGAAGCACAGATCTTCAGCCAGCGATCGATTACTCAGAAAGGGTCCTCAGGTCAGAGGGAACAGTTGTCTTCACGGATGGTCACACCGACGTTCCGATCGCAAGGAGAAGAATCCTTTTCGTGCTCTCAAGGTATCACAACGAAGAATTTCTCAAGGAAGCGAGAAAGATGTATGGAAGAGATGCGGTGGTGGTCCTTTCATGAAGAGGGAATTGGAACTTCTTCTGAAGGAAACATCGGTACACAATCCTCTTAAAGACTACGAGAGTAAGCTTGACAACGTGCATCTTCACACGTTTGTGCTCAGAATAAAGAGACACCGTTTCCCGTCGTTGTTTCTCATGGTTGACACATCCGACAGAAGACTGCTGAATCTCTCCGTTGAAGATCCCTTCGATAGGGAACCGTGCATATACAAGGTGGAAGCAGATGTGCCGGAATCCATGGTCGCCTTTTACACGAAGCTGTTCGAAAGGGTGGATTCGGTCTCCGCGGGAATATTCAGGATGCCGTTGAAGGTGAAGGTTTTAAGGTCCGCCGGAAATGAAAGCTGGCTTCAAAAAATATTCCTTCAAGAAAAAGTGAAAAACATGGAGTTCTTTCTCTTCCAAAACAGGGTATCTGATGAGAATCTGGAAAAGATGATGAAACTTTTAAAATCGCGACTGAAGATCGTTCTGAGAAACGAGGGAATCGATGTGTTCCTTGAAACTCCAGAGTGGGTAGATAAAGAACACATCTCGCTGCTCCACGAAATGGGTGTTGTTTTGAGAAAGAAAAAGGGCATTCAACCTGCGCAGAATCCTATGGAACAGGCCTTTCTCACACTCAGAGTAGGATACGATCAGTTCTTCGAAGAAGACTTTGACATGGAATATTTTGCGAAAGATTTTATGGAAAAATTGAAAAGAATGTATGAGGTACTCGTTTCAATGTTATAATAAATACCGTGCAAAAACCTTTCAAGGAGGGACGAAACATGAAGGTAAGAGTTGACGCAGATGCCTGCATTGGATGTGGAGTTTGTGAGAATCTCTGTCCTGACGTTTTCCAGCTCGGTGACGATGGAAAGCCAAAGGTCCTCCAGCCCGAAACGGATCTTCCCTGTGCGAAGGACGCCGCTGACAGCTGTCCAACCGGAGCTATCAGCGTAGAAGAGTGAGGTAAGGGGTGGGGTTTTCCACCCCTTTAGAAATTTTTCAGATCTGTTTCTTTTTCTCCGTTGATT